>NZ_FPKV01000021.1 GCF_900114265.1 Flaviramulus basaltis | reverse complement strand
ACTCTTTCTTTTAAGGTAAGTCGTTTGTGTTTTTTTACTTCCATTGTAACAAATCTATAATTTTAGATTTGTTGCGTTAAGTTATTGAATGGAGGTGTCATTTCATATATTGCACACAACGTGTTTGTGTAAGGATAGTTGCGCGTGCAAGGAACTAACTTACTAAAAATGGACCGAACCAGAGGAAAATCCGTAGGATTTTCCGAGTAGGCAAGAACTAAGCAATTATTTTTACACGGTGTTGACAAATCGTTATTTTTTTCTTTCAAAACATAAGTCGGTTCCATCTACATAAGATTGTCCTATTACCATTAAATCATTTTGAGATTTATACGTCCATTTACTATCCAAAATTTTGACAAGCCATACCATTGGTTCATTTGAATTGGTAGAATTACTTAAGTAGTCTTTTTTAAATTCATAACTATATTCTCCTTTTTCAAAACCTCCTATGCCTCCATTTTCAGTTACAACTAAAATTCCATCTGGTTTAAAATTGTAAATGATATTTTCATTTGAAAAATCCCAATTCCTATAATCAACCCAAAGCACTATTGATCTAGTTAATTTCCACTCCCCAAGAATTTGGTCGGAATTTGTGATAATATCGAGTTCGCCTTCTATACAATCAGTGTAATCTTGCTCTAGAATAGGATCAGAGTCATTTTTTATGTTTTCAGTACAACTGACAAAAGAGTTTATTAGTATAATAAGAAATATAATCTTTTTCATATTTTTATTTTTCAAATGTTTGCCAACGTTTATGTGTAAGGAACGTTGCGTGTTTGTGTGCGAGGATTTTCCGAAGGAAAATCAGATGCTAGCAAACAAAGCAACGACCAAACGGTTGAACTAAAATAAGCAATGTTTTTTACACGGTGTTGTACCCAGTTTTTTATTTTTAGATTGGGTCTCCATCAGTCCAAATTAACCAATTATTCCCAATTCCATAAATCTCAATAAAACTTGAATCAGATTGATAAAATCCTCTTTCGGTTTGTTTTGGGTCACAGGTTGTCCAAGTCAAATGCAGAGTGCCTATAGGATATTCATATTCAGTTCCATATTCCACAGTTTTACATTCAGAGCTAACTCCAACAGATATCCACTTAATTTTCTTTTCATTTAATTCTTTAGATAACGCATTATCCAAATCTTTCGGATAAGTGAATTTTCCTTGATTTGAAATGGCGAATGGGTCTTTTAAAATCCGTTGTGTCAAACTATTCCATTCAGCTTGTTTTTTATAAAATTGTTCGATTTTTTCAGATACAATTTCTTTCCTTTTTTCTTTATTGTTTTTGCAAGACAAAAAGATAAAAGTTAGTAAAAAAATTAGAATTATGGTTTTTATCCGATTCATTTTTCAAATTGGGTACAACGTGTTTGTATATGGTTTGTTGCGTGGTTTAGCACGTAATTTAGCAAATAAAAACCGAATAGAAAATCCGCGAGGATTTTCGTAAGTAGGCTAGAACTAGCAATAAATTATATACGGTGTTGTGCAACGTTTTTTACATTATTTCTACTAATTTATCGGATAGTTTATTCACAATTTCTTCATTTGAAATAGCGTCATTCAAAATCTTTTCATAAGTGATTTGAGTCTCCGAGTTTTCAAATGTCAAGGTTTCTGTTTCATTCTCGTAACTCCATTTACCTTGTTCATTTTCTAAAAGTTCAATTATTTTATTAATTCCTTGTCCATATTCAATATGACCATTGATGTAAGGTATGAAAATAGGCTTTTGGATTGAATCTTTATTCGTTAACCCTTTAATAAAGCCTTTATATGATTTATTATTTCTGTCGATGTTTTTTGTTTGGGTTTTTAGATACTCAACTCTATTTTGCACAAACGATTTGAAATTTTTAGACTCATTAATATATTCTTGAATTATTTTTTTTTGAAATTTATATTCTCCTTTTTCATTTAATATTGTAAAGTCTAAAATCCGAGGTTCTGCAAATGCATTATATGCATTGTTCCAAGCAATATTTACGCTATCTGCTTTTTTGAAATATTTTTTTAGCGTTATAAAAACTTTCCTTTCTTCTCCAACACTTGTTTTAATTAAGTCATCAATAGATTTTTTTATGTCAGTAGATAATTCCGAATAGTTTGTGTCGGTTGAATCTGGATTTGCCAATGTCTTTTCCTTATATTCAGACACAGCTTCTTTTAAATCATCTATTGGTTTTTCTCGTTCTTTTGCTATTTGTCCAAATTCACTAATTGAACCAAATAGCATTAAAGTAAGCACTATGTTAAAAGCTGTAGTTCCTCCTTTTTCTTTTTTACCAAGAACAAACCAAAATAATAATGCTATTAATGTTGGAATTATGATAATTCCAAAAAGAGAACCAATACTTAAACCAATTACATAAGCATCAAAACCATAAATTCTGATGTTAAATAATAACGTTATTAGCGCTACAATTGAAGCATAAATTATGTTAGATTTTGATAGTTTAAAAGGGTGTTTCATTAATTCTCAATTTTTTATCAAATGTTGTACAACGTTTATGTATATGGAAAGTTGCGTGTTTGTGTGCGAGGATTTTCCGCAGGAAAATCAGAAGCAAGCAAATAAAGCAACTAACATTAGTTAAGCTAAAACTAGCTATTTTTTATATACGGTGTTGCCATTTCGTTGTTTTTTCATGATTCAAATTATCCGACTAAATTCTGCTTTTCACTTTTTAGCAA
>NZ_FPKV01000022.1 GCF_900114265.1 Flaviramulus basaltis | reverse complement strand
TGCTTAATCAAGAGTTAGTGCAATTTTGTTACGTCTGATTTTCCTATCGGAAAATCCTCGCACACAAAACCGCACTATTCTTATACAAGACCGTTGTAAGTCATTAAAACAAACCAATGAACAAAACAATAAACATTCAGAAAAACTTAATAATATTTGGAATTCCATTACTGATTTTAATACTAATGTTTCTGATTACTAAATCGTCATTGTTTCAAATGAATCCCGATTATTTAGCAATTGGAATTACATTTGACCTTTTATTGACTGTACCTTTTATTTATTTCCTGCTGATTAGAAAAACCAACATTCCGAAAACGACTGTTGTTCCATTTATAATTCTTGGAGTAGTTCTTTGCTCAATAATACTTCCTTCAGAAAACCAACAATACTTAAATCTTTTTAAGACTTGGATACTTCCAATTATTGAGTTATCTGTTTTATCATATGTAATTTACAATGTAAGAAAAGGAATAAAATCTTATAAACAAAAAAAAGACCTTTCCTTTGATTTTTTTACAACTTTAAAAAATACCTGCTATGAAATACTTCCTAAAAATGTTGTAATTCCTGTAGTAACAGAAACTGCTGTTTTTTATTATGGTTTTATCTACTGGAAAAAAAGAGAATTAAAAGAAAATGAATTCTCATACCATAAAGATAGCGGAACAATAACTTTGCTAATAGCAATTATATTTATCATTGCAATTGAAACAGTCGTATTACATATTCTACTAACAAAATGGAGCAGTCTTGCTGCTTGGATTTTGACTTTTTTGAGTATTTATTCTGGAATTCAAATTTTTGGATTTGTAAAGTCAATGTTTAAAAGACCAATATCAATTGAGAACAACAAACTATTTCTTCGATATGGGATTATGAATGAAACAACTATTGAATTAAAAAAAATTGACAATATAGAAATTTCATCAAAAGATATAGAACTGAATAAAGAAACACGAAAACTTTCATTTTTAGGAGATTTGGAAAGTCACAATATTATTATTCATTTAAAAGAAGAGAACGAATTGATTGGGCTTTATGGAATAAAAAGAGGGTACAAGAATTTAGCATTATATGTGGATAATAAAGTGGAATTTAAGAATCGAATTAATAACGCCTTACAACACCGTGTATAATTAATTGCTTGGTTTTAGACAATTTACGAAAGTCCTCGCGGACTTTCTATCTGTGTTTTATTTGCTACTTTAGTGCTTAAAACACGCAACTAACCATACACAAACACGTTGTAAACAATTGCTCCGAAAAATTTTATGCTAAAAATAAACTGACCAAAACCCTTAATTTAAAACCAATCTTTACGCCGACTGTTAGCCAGAAACGGAAAATAAAACTAGCGGATTTCTACAAATTTTCGGATTTTAAAACGAAATAAAAAAATCGAATTTTGCGGATTTAAAAACCTAAAATAATATCTGACTGACCAAAGCAGTTCGCAACTGTTGCGTCGGACTTTACTCAGTCTGAGAAAAATTAAAGCGAAATAAATCGTGATTACTCAAATGTGTCACAACTGATTTACAACATTGTATAAAAATAATGCGTAGTTTAGTACTTAATCAAAAGTTAGTGCTTTTTTTGTTAGCTTCTGATTTTCCTTCGGAAAATCCTCGCACACAAAACCGCACTATTCTTATACGTAACGTTGTGTGTAATGTAAAAAACGCAACTAATGGAGAAACCAACTTATGAGGAATTAGAAAAGAAAGTAAAACAACTTGAAGTAGAAAAGGAACTGATTCACTCAACTCTTGCTAAATATTTACAAGATTTAAATCATGATATTTTAGGATTATTAATAGGTATAGATGCACCTTTCAATTTAGAAAAGTACTTCGGACATCCGAACCAAACATTTGATTGGGAAAACCCAAACTCTAAATATTACAAAAACCGATATGTAAAAACTATTGGACAGGTAGGCTCTTAATCAACTCATCGGTTTTTTTGTATAAGTCAAGATATAGTTTAAAAACGTAAGTATCTAAATTAGGATTGACATATTTTAAATTACCATCAGAATCTGTAAGGATATAATTTGTAGGTGGATATTTTTGCATAAACTCATTTTTTAATGGAGCATCAATTAAAATATCCTTTAAAGTCCCTAAAGAATTTTTATAATTATCTTTTTGTTCGTTGAATATAGTTTCAAGTTCTTCAATAGCGGAATCAAAAAGTTCTTGAACTTCTTTTAAATGCGTTTCATAGATATTTTCAGGGGTTTCTGACATAATATAAAATTTTGACTAAATTTAAAGAATTAATTAGAATTAAAAACATCAACTGAAATAAAAACACTACACACAACACCGTATAAAAATAATTGCTAAATTAGTGCTTAACCAAAGGTCGTTGCTGTTTTGCTACTTCTGATTTTCCTGCGGAAAATCCTCGCACACAAAACCGCAACTATTCTTATACAAAACCGTTGTAGCACATTTGAGAAAACGAAATGCAGAAATTAATAATAATCATTTTCATTCTAATTTACAATCTGAATTTCGGACAGGAAAAAGTATAT
>NZ_FPKV01000020.1 GCF_900114265.1 Flaviramulus basaltis | reverse complement strand
TTTTCCTTCCTTAAGCAAGTTTTGTCTAATTTTTCTAAAGAATTTTATCATTGGTTAGCGGTTTGTGGTAATGAAGCACAACGTTTATGTATAAGGAAAGTTGCGTGTTTGTGTGCGAGGATTTTCCGAAGGAAAATCAGAAGCAAGCAAACGAGCAACTGACTTTGGTTTAGCTAAAACTAGCAATTTTTTTTATACGGTGTTGGCAGTAGGCTTTTATTCTTTGTTCAATTTAATTAATATTAATCGGTTAGGGTTTAATTCTAAAATAAGAAATTTATTTCCGAAATCGCCCAAGGAAATAGTAGTTGACAAAGTCCGATTACTTTGGTCAATTTTCCACATTCCTATTTTCGGTGTTGTTTCTCCATCGTTCTTTTCAGAGTTTTTCGGATATCCAACTTTAAGTCCGCCGTTCCAGTAAAATATTGTTACTAATTCTTTGTATTCGCTGTTGTATTCCAATCTTTTAGTCAATATGATTCTATCATTTGGTTCAATTTTATTGACTTCCCAGACTTCTGAATCGTTGCCATATAAGTATCTCACATTAATATTTTCTGCGTTTTGGTTTTGTCCGCTAACAAGTCCAAAAGTTAAGAAGGTTAAAATTAATATCAGATTTTTATAATTCATCGATTTTCAGCTTACTGCCAACGTGTTGGTATATGAAAAGTAGCAGATTTATGTGTGCCGTTTTTCGGTTAGTTATTAAGATAGCAGAAAAGAACCAAATTTTTGGTTTGGCACTTAACTGCTATTTTTTATATACCGTGTTGTGGTTTGTATTTAATCATCTCGTTTTTTCCAAGTAACAATTTTCCCTTCTTTATTTTGAACTGTAAAATATTTAGGTTTCTTTTTTACAATCTCAAAGCTATCTATTTGATTAAGTATTGGAATTCCAGCCTCATCTGAAACTTCTTTTAAGTAGACTTCAATCATATAATTTTTATTCCTCATTAGATTGATTTTTTGTTCTAAAAAACCAAGATAAACAACATTTAATTCGATAATATTTTTTTCTTTATTAATAACAAGTTTTACCATGCCATTTTCATTTGCACTAGCACCATTATAGCCCATTTTATTAGTATTGTCTTTGAAAAAAACATTTGCATATTTTATTGGCTCTTTTGTTCTTCTATTAAAAACATTAACAATTAAATTAATGCTGTCGCAGTTGTTATCCCAAATACTTAATTTGTAATATCCAAGTTTTTTTGCTGATGTTTTATTGTAATTTAAAATTAGTTTATTACCAATAAATTTATATTCTCCTTCCCCATATTCAAGTGTGCCTGTATCACCTGAGTGGTTGAATTCGAATGTTTTATCTTCCCTAAATATTAAGCAATCAGAAAAATCTTTCATCTCATAATCTGTGCAAAAAGTACCTTTAAGGATATTTTGAGAATATAAATTAGAAAAGTATAAGGTAGCTAAAATTAACAAAGACTTATTAATCGCATTTTTTCCCTTTTGAATTTGAATTACCATCTTGTTCATTTTTTAAAATATTTTTAATTTTATCTCTATCTGTTTGATTAGGTATTAATACTTGAAATGAATAGGTTTCTTGTATAGTCCCATTTTCTTCAAAAAATAAACCTCCAAAAGCCATAGCTTTATAGTAATCCCATCCTAGATTCCCACCAGTTCCATATTTAGTATCCCAATTATATAAAGAGATAGCTATTGCGTCAACATATTGCCCCATGAATTCATGATGAAACCTCTCTACATCATTTATGTCACAACCGCTTTCCTCTGCATACAACTCCATTTTTTGCCTAAAATCAAAACCAGAGTAAAAAGGATCTTTGTACTTTATATTCAAAAATGCATGTACCATTTCATGTATTATTGTTCGAGAAATAGATAATTGGGTTGCATTCTTGAGGTACATATTATTTAATGTAGTAGTAGTTGTAACTGTTGAAGCAGCTGTATTAGAGTTAAGGGTTTCATTTTTTATGGTATAATTATATTTATCTGAATCATTAAACAATTTTAATATAGATTCTGCAAAAGTTAGTTGTACGCCATTTGGTGTAGTCATGAACTTGTTTAATAAATCTTTTTTAATCATTTCAATATTAAGTTCATCAAAAATATTGTTAGCACAAGGATTTGTAAGACCGTTTGTAATCTTAACACTACCTCCACCAGTACCTCCGCCAGTACTATGATAACCACTATTAGGTGCCGTTTCACCGCCGCCTTGAGAACAACCAACAAGCCATAATGGTTCAAAAACACAAGCATTATTAGTATCACAAATATAATATCCGAAATAAGTACAAAAAACAGGTTCTTTGGCAAATAAACTATTGTTTTTAGGATGTGTCAATTTTTCACCGTTTTGATATTTGTTGAAAGCATCCAACTCATTTTTTGAATTTAAAATTACAGTAAAACCGTTAAAATTATCTTGTAAGTTATAATAGTTAAACTTATTACTGTTGTTATCAAATGAATTGTCATCTGTACTTATTATTAATGTGTATAACTCATATTGATTTGTTTGGTCTTTTACAAAAATAAGTCTATAAAATGATGTTATAGAAGTATCTTTGTTATATTTAACTGAATAATCATTATTGAGAATTAAAGGTATTTCAATAATATCTCCATTATTTCCATTTGAAACAATGGCATGTTCCCAGTCTATTGTTTTTGTATAGTTAAGGATTAATAAATTATTTTTAGATTGATTAAACCAATCTTTAGCTAGGGCAGTAAGTTCAGTTTCATAACTATTTGTCTGATTTTTAAGTTCTTCATTAATAACTTGCTGTTCACAATTTGTAAAGAGTAAAACTATTCCAAAGAATAGAGTTCCAATTTTAAAATAATTTTTTAGTTTTTGTTTCATAACGTTTGGTTTAAAGTTAGTAAATAATTTTAATTCTGTGGTTATATAAACCACAACGTTTATGTATATGGAAAGTTGCGTGTTTGTGTGCGAGGATTTTCCGCAGGAAAATCAGAAGCAAGCAAATAAAGCAACTAACATTAGTTAAGCTAAAACTAGCTATTTTTTATATACGGTGTTGCCATTTCGTTGTTTTTTCATGATTCAAATTATCCGACTAAATTCTGCTTTTCACTTTTTAGCAA
>NZ_FPKV01000018.1 GCF_900114265.1 Flaviramulus basaltis | reverse complement strand
TTGCTAAAAAGTGAAAAGCAGAATTTAGTCGGATAATTTGAATCATGAAAAAACAACGAAATGGCAACACCGTATATAAAAAATAGCTAGTTTTATCCTAAACCAATGTCAGTTGCTCGTTTACTAGCTTCTGATTTTCCTTCGGAAAATCCTCGCACGCAAACACGCAACTTTCCATATACATAAACGTTGCCATTCATTGCGGAACTCACTCTGAACGAAAAATAAAACTAAATTAAATATGAATTACAATATTAAAACCGGATTAATAATTTCGACAATTTTAATTTTTTTATCATTGATAACTCTACAATATAATGTATTTGGAACGCAAACTATTATTGATATTTTTATTATGTCAGCTTTTATAGTTAATATTTCACTACTTTTTAAAGTTTTCAAAAAACAAAAAAAGACTGATCAATAATATTAAAAAGTAAAAACCGAATTGAATGTGGAATTTAGCAAATTTCGAAATTTCTTACTCAAACGGAATTATAAAACGTCTGACCTTACTCAAACTCATAAAAAAGGATTTGACGACTGACCAAAAGTTGTAAGAAAAAAAACCAACGAAATGGCAACACCGTATATAAAAAATAGCTAGTTTTATCCTAAACCAATGTCAGTTGCTCGTTTACTAGCTTCTGATTTTCCTTCGGAAAATCCTCGCACGCAAACACGCAACTTTCCATATACATAAACGTTGTGTACAATGCGCTCACTCGGTTAAAAAGCAATATAAATCTTTAATTTTTTCGCTTTAATTCTTAAAACATTTGACCTTAACAAAACGTATATATTACGGATTTCTGATCTCTATTTACGGACAAAATTTCTGACTCTAAAAATTCCGACCAAAGCAGAGCGCAACTGTTGCGAACGACTGACCTTCTGCACGGATAAACTAGATTGAAATAAATTAAGCACTGTACACAACATTGCCTATAATTCATTGCTGCGGATTTTTCCTGCGGAAAAATCTCGCACTTTTGCTATCTTTGGTTTACGGCGGAAATGTCCTGCGGACTTTTCCGCAACGAAATCATAGCCGAACCGTTGGCAACAATTAAAACCCACTCATAACGAAATGAATGACCATTTAATAAAGAACCTTAAAATATCATTATTCTGGAGCCTACTTGGGAATTTTATAATTGGTGGCTTAATAATTTATTTTATCAATTCACTTAAACCAATTGAATGGTATGCTTGGTTAATATATTTAATTTACCCAACCTATTTAATGATTAAGGAAAAGAAAATCTTACTTGGAATTGAAATAAATGG
This sequence comes from Flaviramulus basaltis, assembly GCF_900114265.1. GTDB lineage: Bacteria > Bacteroidota > Bacteroidia > Flavobacteriales > Flavobacteriaceae > Flaviramulus > Flaviramulus basaltis. The sequence goes on along the minus strand of NZ_FPKV01000018.1, from coordinate 2,996 downwards.
AAACGAAATAAGTATCAAAAGTTATTCGATATTTGGCGGAAAAAAAGAACTGAATCTGAACATTAATGAAATCATTGAATTAGACTTTTTTAGAGGTTTTGTAGTTAAGTATAAAAACTCTCTTGGAAAAAACACAGAAACTTTTCAAATAAATGCTGAACCGTGGAATAATGTTTACGGACAAATAAAAAATCTGAAATTGGCTATTCAAGAATTGAGACCGGAAAAAAGCAAAAAATTGAATTTAAAAACGGCTGATTAAAAATAACTGTTGCCAACATTGTATAAAAAAATACTAACTTCAAACTAAACAAATGAAAATTATTAAAATTGCATTATTTTTACTAACTATCTTCACTTTAAGTAATTGTGCTTCAAGTTACAAGTCAATTAATCCTAAATCCATTAATTATATTTCAAAAAGTGAAACTGAAAATGTAAAACTTGAATATAAATATAATGTATTAAATAAAAAATATAGTAAGAAGGAGTTGAATCAAAAAATAAGTATTGTCGCAATCAAAATTACTAATAATTCTGAAAAAGACTTATTGTTTGGAAATAACATAAAATTAATCCATGAAAACGGAAACGAAATTTCTATTATGAATACTGATAAAGTATTTAAGTCATTAAAACAAAATTCTGCTACGAATCTATTATATCTTCTTTTAACTCCATTAAAGTTTAATGTTTCAGCAACTGGTTCTGAACCAAAATCATTTCCGATTGGCTATGTTATTGGACCAGGGTTAGCAGGAGGAAATATGATAATCTCTGAATCTGCAAATAATAAATTCAAAAATGAAATACTCGAATATAAATTAAATGGTACAATCATTAAAAAGAATGAAACAAAATATGGTTTAATTGGAATTAATTCTAACTCTTTTGAATCAATAAAATTGAAAATTGAATAAAAACGTTTTACAACATTGTATAAAAATAATGCTTAAGTTTAATCCTAAATCAAAAGGTTAGTGCGTATTTGGACACTCTGATTTTCCTGCGGAAAATCCTCGGACACAAAACCGCAATATTCTTATACGTAACCGTTGTGTGCAATTTGTCTACGTTACCAAGATTTGGTATCTTTGAATAAATCATAGACAAAATGGGAAAAAACACATCCATATCACTCGGAAATCATTTTGAGGAATTTATAAATGAAGAGGTAAAATCTGGTAGATATAATTCTGTAAGCGAGGTAATTCGTTCCGCACTTAGAATGTTGGAGCGTGAAGAAAAAAAAGAAAAAGAGCTGATCAAAGCTCTTGAACTCGGAGAACAAAGTGGATTTGCGGAAAATTTTGATCCTAAACAGCATTTGATTGAATTACATCGCAAACACTTATGAGTGAGAATAAATATCGGATTAGCAAACAAGCGATTAATGATTTAAATGACATTTGGGTTTACACTTTTCATAAATGGTCCAAAGAACAAGCTGACAGATATTACGACTTAATAATTGGAGAAATTGAATTTATTGCAGATAATTATTTGATTGGAAAATCGGTTGAACAAACACGAAAAAATTATCGAGTAAGTAAAATAAAATCACATCTTATTTTTTATAGAAAAGTTGAAAATGAAATTGTGGAAATCGTTAGAATACTTCATCAGAGAATGGATATCAAAAAACGACTGAAATAAAAAACTGCACACAACAAAACCTATAAGTAATGCGGGCTTAGTGTTTAATTCAATGATTTGCCTATATTTAATGTGTCCGCAAAATCTTTAGGATTTTGCTCTGATAACAAAAAAATAAACCAAAACAAAAAGCTTTTGCTACGTGCGTAGACGGAATCGAAAATGATTCCTTGCCTCCGCACTACTCATAGCTGCAACGTTGTGTACAATGCGCTCACTCGGTTAAAAAGCAATATAAATCTTTAATTTTTTCGCTTTAATTCTTAAAACATTTGACCTTAACAAAACGTATATATTACGGATTTCTGACCTCTATTTACGGACAAAATTTCTGACTCTAAAAATTCCGACCAAAGCAGAGCGCAACTGTTGCGAACGACTGACCTTCTGCACGGATAAACTAGATTGAAATAAATTAAGCACTGTACACAACATTGCCTATAATTCATTGCTGCGGATTTTTCCTGCGGAAAAATCTCGCACTTTTGCTATCTTTGATTTACGGCGGAAATGTCCTGCGGACTTTTCCGCAACGAAATCATAGCCGAACCGTTGTGCTTAATTTAAAAAATGAAATCCGAACACATTTATAAACTACTTTTACTAACCATAATACTCTTTTCGAGTTGTATTTCGACTAAGAAATTGATTCGTAATAGTTCAACAGTTGTTTCTGAATTTAGCGAAAACAAACTGAACGGAATTTACAGTAACGGAAACAAAACATCTGACGGATATAACCTATGGTTCATTCTAACAAAACATAAAGAATCGGACAGCTCTAATGTCAAAATAACACTATTAAAAGAACAAATACTGAACATTAAACTTATTCGCCAAGATTCTATTTTAGAAGAATATAATCTTTATGGAAAGATAAAAAATTCATATTTCTCAATTGACCGAGATTTGAAACTTATACCGTTTTACCCCATATATTACATTCGGAACGAACAGAAAACAATTTTAGGAAATGATAAAGACGGGAATTTAATTTTGGTTAACGGATTTAAGAGCGAGGGTGCAATTTTATTTTTAGGAAATGGAAACCAAGGAGTTTACGAATATAAATTTGAAAAAATAAAAAACTAAGCACAACATTGTATAAAAATAATGCTTAAGTTTAATCCTAAATCAAAAGGTTAGTGCGCTTTTGCTAGCTTCTGATTTTCCTTCGGAAAATCCTCGCATACAAAACCGCACTATTCTTATACGTAACCGTTGTGTGTCATACTGAAAAACTTACCTCCATTCAATAACTTAACGCAACAAATCTAAAATTATAGATTTGTTACAATGGAAGTAAAAAAACACAAACGACTTACCTTAAAAGAAAGAGT
>NZ_FPKV01000017.1 GCF_900114265.1 Flaviramulus basaltis | reverse complement strand
ACCGTTACCTGTAATTTAACAAAAATCGATAATGACGAGATTAATTTTTAGAAGAGCATGTAAAAACTGTAATCAAGGAATTGACATTGACAACTCAATAACGGATTGGGAAAACGATTTAGAATATTATAAAAAACTGACCGACTACGAAATTTCCAAATCCTTGGAAAAAACCATGAAAAACAATGGCGCTGATTGTGAATTTTGCGATGCGAATAATTGGGACATTTGGGATTTAAAAGTAGATGACTACCAAATGTATGACTTGATAAAACTTAATAATAAATACGCTAAAAAAGGTTCACATTTATTACTTTTTCATTTTCCTAAAAGAGAGAATCTAGGACATCACACAATTTACCGAACTGACCCAAATCCAAATTCTTTCATAGAAAATATAGGTTTTGAATCACGTTGTAAAACGGAAATAAAAAAAATAATAGAATCAATTCCTTCATCACAATGTCTTAATCATTCAGACGGAGAATTATATTTCTGTTTTTCAGGTAATGAAACGGAAATTAAATTAGAAATATTTAGGCACATTGGTTTCACGAAAGAAGATTTAATAAATATAACTAATCAACTAACCGAAATATAAAAACTACAGGTAACAATGTATAAAAATAATTGCTCAATTTTGGGCTTAACCAAAGGTCGTTGCAAGTTTGCTACGTCTGATTTTCCTGCGGAAAATCCTCGCACGTAAACCTGCAACTATTCTTATACTAACCGTTAGCCACAACCAAAAACTGAACTTTGAAAATCATTACAACACCAAATAAATTAGAAAAGGAGTTTTTAAAATCATTAGACAATTATTCTAATTATTACTGGACAACAGCTTGGGCAAGTTCAAAATCAGAACCATTCAAAAAACTTATTGAAAACAATCATAAAATAAGTAAAATAGTAGTTGGAATACATTTTTACCAAACACATCCCGAATTTATTGAAACATTTCTAGATAATAAGAATGTGAGATTTATAAAACAACCTAGTGGAACTTTCCATCCAAAATTATTTGTTTTTTTTAATAACTCACAAGATTGGAAAATAATTTTAGGTAGCGCAAATTTTACAAAATCAGCATTTACTGAAAATACTGAAATTTCAACTGTAATAACACCTAAAGACTTAAACTCTAATGAAGTCTTGGAAACTACTTTCAGTTTTATAGAAAAAACTTGGAATGATGCTAAATACTTTGACAAAAAAGAATTAGAAGATTATAAAACAGTCTGGAAAAATCAAAAACCAAAAAGAGATAGTCTATCTGGTAATTATGGAAATACGAAAATAACAAATAACAAACCTATTCATCAAGCATCAATAGTTAATATGAAATGGAACGATTTTGTTGAAAATGTTAAGAATGCCGAATACCATTCTTTAAATGCGAGAATTGGTGTTCTAGATGTTTGTAGAGAATTATTTAATAAATCAAATTCATTCTCTGATTTAACAAAAGATGAAAGGAAATTTATTGCAGGTGTCCCAAATAAACTTAATGTCAAAGAAGGAATAGAATGGGCTTATTTTGGAAGTATGAAAGGAAATGGAAAGTTTAATAAGCAAATTGGAGAAAATAATATTGAGATTTCAAATGCACTCGATGAAATACCTCTTTTTGGTCAAATAACTAAAAACCATTTCAATAAATTTATAGTTCATTTTAAAAATGTATTTCCAGGAAAGAACTTAATAACAGCTTCGAGATTACTTGCTATGAAAAGACCTGATGTTTTTGTGTGTCTCTCAAGTAAAAATAAAACTTCAATAAGTCAAAATTTTGGAATAATTAAGTCGAGACTAGATTATGAGAGTTATTGGGAAGATATAATAATGAGAATTTATGACTCTGAATGGTGGCTGAATCCAAACCCAAAAGATAATATCGAAAAGAAAATTAGTCAAGGAAGGTCAGCATTTTTGGATGCATTATATTATGAGGAATAAAAAGGCAGTGGCTAACACCGTATAAAAAAAATTGCTAATTTTAGCTAAACCAAAGTTAGGTGCTCGTTTGCTAGCTTCTGATTTTCCTTCGGAAAATCCTCGCACACAAACACGCAACTTTCCTTATACATAAACGTTGTGTTTCATTGCGAAATGTACTCGAAATCAAAAAAACTTAGTTTGATTTTCGAATTTTTTTTTGAATTTTAAGAAAGAAAAAACAGAAAAATAATATTGCGGAATTTCAAATATTACGTTGGATTCTCACTCAAATATGAAATAAAAATCTCGTCGGACTTTTAGCTTGTTTGCGGAATAAAAAATCAAAAAACATCTGACTGACCAAAGCAGTGCGCAACTGTTGCGGCGGACTGATTAGCGAAACGAAAAAAAAAGAAATCGTCAACTGACCAAAAACTGTAAGAAAAAAAACAACGAAAACACAACACCGTATATAAAAAATAGCTAGTTTTATCCTAAACCAATGTCAGTTGCTCGTTTACTAGCTTCTGATTTTCCTTCGGAAAATCCTCGCACGCAAACACGCAACTTTCCATATACATAAACGTTGGCAAACATTTGATGAAACAGAGAACTAAAGATATTTTAGCATTCATTTTGATACTAATAGTAATTGCTGAATTGATGATTTACAAATCTGAACTGAATTTTGTTTACTCTAATATTTATAAAATTACTTTCCTGAATTTAGTTTTAATAATCGGATTTATTTTCTGGCATTCCAAAAAATTAGGACATCGGATTTTATTGACTTTAATTACAATTGGAATTGGATTACTGATTGTTTTCTTTGAATTTGTCCGAGATTTTTCACAAACCGAAAGAATTCATAAATCTTGGGAAATAGATAATTATGAGATTATTATTGCAAATCAAGAATATTTTGCTGGACCAGGAAGTAAGGCATATTTAAAATTAAGAAAAAAATATGCATTAGGATTATTTTACAAAGATTTAGATGAGATTGATAACGATTTGACTTTCTTTAAACTTGGAAAAGAAAATTGCATTGTTGAATTTTTAAAAACCAAAACTGAATTTGACCTTTGCGAAAAGAGAAAACTTAAATAAAAACGATTTGCCAACAACGTATATAAAAAATAGCTAGTTTTATCCTAAACCAATGTCAGTTGCTCGTTTACTAGCTTCTGATTTTCCTTCGGAAAATCCTCGCACGCAAACACGCAACTTTCCATATACATAAACGTTGGCAGTAATGTGAGCAACAAACCCTGAATTAAACAAATGAACTTTTTAAAACTACCAAAATTATTATTTATAACTTTTTCTTTGTTGATTTTTTGCAACCCTTTATTTAGCCAAAAATTAGAACCCAAAGAACGAATAGGAAATAATCCTGACCACATTATTAATTCTAAAATAATGGAAAAAGAGTATTTAATACATATGTCTTTTCCAAAAAACTATTCGACGAAAGACACAATAACTTATCCAGTTCTCTATGTTTTGGATGGAAAAAGCACTTATAGATATTTCAACTCATCAAACATTGATTTTGAAAAAATCGAAGATGTGATTCTCGTAGGTATCAGTCATAAAGTAAATGGAATAGAATCAAGAATTAATAGATTTAATGACTACACACCATATCGAGACACATTAACTGACAGAAAATTTGAGAAGAAGTTCGGAGTTGAAAAGGGAACAATAACAACCGGTGGAGCAGTTAAATTTTTAGAGTGCATTAAGAAAGAAATAGTACCATTTATTGATGAACATTATAAAACGAATTTTGACAGAGGAATTTCAGGACATTCTCTTGGTGGTTTATTTACAGCATACTGTTTCTTGAATTCTGACAATTACTTTACCCGATTTGGAATAAATAGCCCTTCATTTCAAATGAACGAAAAGATATTTTTAGAGCCAGCTATCGTTAAGTTAACGAGTAATGAAACTTGGAATATCGAACCAACCAAAGTATATATTTCAACAGGAGAAAATGAAAGTCCAATGATGGTGTCTAATATGATTAAGTTTAGTTTATATCTTAAAAAAAGTAACTACGAAAATGTTGATATGAATTGGAGAATATATAGAAATGAATCTCATACGTCAGTAATTCCGTTTAGTCTAAATGGTACGCTAACAACCTTATATGGAAAATAATAAAACACTACTGCCAACACCGTGTATAAAAAATTGCTAAATTAGTGCTTAAACAAAAGTTGTTGCGTATTTGCTACATCTGATTTTCCTGCGGAAAATCCTCGCACGCAAACCCGCAACATTTCATACACAAAACCGTTACCTGTAATTTAACAAAAATCGATAATGACGAGATTAATTTTTAGAAGAGCATGTAAAAACTGTAATCAAGGAATTGACATTGACAACT
>NZ_FPKV01000001.1 GCF_900114265.1 Flaviramulus basaltis | reverse complement strand
TCGCTATAAATATTAAATACATCAGATTAATCATTTTCTGTCTGGGTGATAAATTTCCTCCTGCCATGTTTAATTAGGTTTTTTGGTTAATTAATAATAATTTGGGATTAACAACGCTCCTAATTAGTTTTTGTTCATTGCAGATAACATTCCACCATAAACACCATTTAATGATGATAAGTTTGATGCTAAAGATTGCATTTGTTCTTTTAATTTTGCTGCATTTTCAACAGACTCTTCATTGATAGTTTGTTGTTTGCTTGCATTATCTAACTGTACTTTATAAAGACTATTTAATGATTCCATTTGAGCAGCAGCTAATGATAATTCTTCACCATATTTCTTACTTGCTTCAATTGAATCAACAGTAGATCCCATATTTCGTGCAGCACCTTCAAAGTTTTTAATACTATCTCCTAAGCTTGAAATTAATTCACCATCAATTTTAGCTTCTTTTAATAAATTGTCTAATTTTTTAGATAGTAAACCTTGTGCATCTTCTTTTCCTTCTTTTTTGATTGATTGTCCGCCAGCTAATTCTGGATATACTAAAGACCAATCTAACTCATCATCAACAGGTTCAAATGCAGATAATGCAAATATAATTGCTTCGGTTACAAGACCAAGGGTTAACATGACGTTACCTGTTAAAGGTCCAATTTCAAAGTGAATAATTTTGAATAGTGCACCAACAATTACAATTGCTGCTCCTAATCCATAAGCCATATTCATGAATTTTTTACTTGTTTTTGACTTTGCCATAATTTCGATTTTTAATTTTAAGTAGGTTGTACTTAAGTAGGTTAATAGTTATTATTAATTGATTTGATTTGATTCTAAATTATTATTGTCCGTTTTTCGTTACTTGTGTCCCCATGTAATCTTGAACGGTTCTGAAACCTATATAACTTCTTGCTGAATCTGCATATTCATAATCCCTAGAACTAACTTGTAAAAAATAAGCTACATCTTTCCAGGATCCACCTCTTACAATTTTACGTTGATTGCTGTTATCGTTAACACTAGGATTTATTGTTGATGTATACTGATAAGCTGAAGGATCGTAAGATGCATTCACCCATTCTGATACATTACCTGCCATATTATATAAATTATAATCATTTGGCTCGTAAGATTTAGCTTCTACAGTATATAATGCTTGATCTGCTGCATAATCCCCTCTTACAGGTTTAAAGTTTGCCATAAAACATCCTCTATCACTTTTTGTATAAGGCCCACCCCATGGATATGTTGCTGCTTGAAGACCTCCTCTTGCGGCATACTCCCACTCAGCTTCAGATGGTAATCTAAATGTATTTATCAAAGCTGCTCCTTTTCTAGATTTTTGATACGAGTTTTTGTTTATAGTTCTCCACTCACAAAATGCTTTTGCTTGTTCCCATGTAATACCAACTACTGGATATTCTCCGTAAGCATCATGCCAAAAATAATCGTTATGCATTGGCTCATTATAAGAATAAGCGAAATCTCTAATCCACACTGTTGTATCAGGATAAATTTCAATTTCTTCTTTTACAATAACATCTTTACGACTAATACCTCGGTTTTTTGCCGCTTCTTGTATATCCATGTGACTGTATTGAAACTTGAACTTTTTCACATCCCAAGTACGTTGTCCATTATACGACTCTTCTAAAGGCAAATACATTGTATCCATTACTTCAGTATAGTACTCATCTGGATATTCAGATGTATCAAACACTAAATCAACGTCTTTGTTTAACTTTCTGCCTTCGTATCCTGTAGGACCTAAACCAGTGTAGTTTTCAAACATGTATTTCTCATAAACAGACATATTAGCTGTATCTGCATCTTTAAATGCATATTCGCCAATACCTCCATCTTCAGGTACTTTTCCTACTTCATCGGCTAAAATGGCTAATTTCATTCTAACGATTGAATCTCTTACCCAATTTACAAATTGGCGATATTCACTATTGGTAATTTCTGTAGCATCCATATAAAAGGCTCTAACAGTTACCGTTTTTGATGGTGCATCATGAATTCCTGCAAGATCATCATCGGCTTTACCCATGATAAACGCTCCTCCTGGAATAAGTTCCATACCATATGGCTTTTCTGGATGCCATTTCTTCCCTTTAACACCTACTAACTCGCCCTTATCTTTAGAGCCACAACTGGTTAGTATTGCTAATACTGCGGTTAATAATATAAACTTCTTCATATACATAGAAAACTCGAGGTTAATTATTTATGCTTTATTTTGAGAGCGTAAACATATTTATATATTTTTTAAAAAACAACTTTTTATCTAAAAAATTTACATTTCATCGTGAAAATTTTACATTTTACCGATAAAATCAACTATTTGACTAGACTTTATCTACTAAACACAGTTCTTTTGAAACGCTTTATACCAACGGTCCGGTACCTTATTATTGCATGCATCAAGGTAATCTTGATGCATGCATGGTAATAACGTATGTCTTTTCAATTTATTATTAACTTCTGACAAAAAAGGTATCTCAATCCACCATCTTCCTGTTTTATTACTCTTATAAAACACTAATTCTTCAGATTCTACTAACGTAATAAACTTTTGATAACTACTATCATCTGAAAAATCATCATCTTTAATTCTATAATTGACACCTTCAATAAAATACCAAATCATTTGTGAGACTAGCATTGATGTAATTTCATCATCTTTTGAAGGCTTATATTCATAAATCCCAAAGGAGGTTACCTTATTACTAATACCTGCATAACGTGCTATTGCACATATTTCTTTCCCGTCTAGACCATTGGGTGAATACTTTTGCCTTAAGCTAACTTCTGCCCCTTTTACTGCTGTTAAATCTATACTTACAATGTTAGCATCTCTCAATACAGGCTCTACAATAGTTATATCTTTAGATATTTGCCCAAGCCTGTACGATTCAAAATACAAACTATCCATTAAATCTAATTCCTCTTGTGAATTAAAATAGGTTTGATATCCTATTGTAGCGTAATTAAAAAGATTATAAGGCTGATTTAATATTATTTTACCAACAAAACTATTATTCTTTATTGGTTTGGTAGAATCTCCTAAATTAAACTTAGCATCAACATTTACAATGTTAACCATTGGTATTAAATTATCGTAAGCTCTATAGTTAGCGTAAGTTAAATCTTGCGAACCTCCTAATATAATAGGTATAACATTTTTTTTAACAAGAATACTTATAGCTTCTTTTAAAGCAAAATAAGTATCTTCTACACTTTCACCTTTATTAATATCGCCTAAATCTGCAATGTTTACATTCCAACTTCCTGGAAAAAGGCTGTAGAATGATTTACGGATTTCATCTAATTTAAAATCCTCTCCTATATAATTAACATCGTTTCTATTTTCTAATACTCCAATTATAGCAACATTAACATTGTCTAAATCTGGAATTCCATTTTGTTCTGAGTGAATTCTGATCCTCCTGCCTAAAGCTTGCAAAGAGAGTAATTCATTATATGCTAAAACTGAATCTGGTACTGGAGACAGAAAATTAAAGTTCATCTAAAATATAGCAATTATTTATATTTGTTAAAAATTCTGATAAAACACAAATATCAATAGAATAAATGAGTATTTAAGTAGCTTTATGTTAAAAATAACCGATGAAATACAAATATTTAATAAAATAACACTTAAAAGTCATGAATTTTAAAAATGAAAATGAATTTTAGTAATTAATTACTTCTTTTTAGGAGCTGCTTTTTTCTTAGTCGCTCTCTTTTTTGGTGTTTTTGCTTCTATAATCGCTTTAGCTTCATCCAAAGTCATTTTTGAAACATCAACCGTTTTAGGTAACTCAACTTTTATTTTTCCTTTAAGTACATTATGTCTACCCCAACGTGCTTTTTCAACTCTAATGCCTTCATCTTCCCAATTATGAATAACTTTATCTATTTCTTTTTGAATTTTTGTTTCAATCAATTCAACAATATCTTCATCAGATAAATTATCCCAATCGTATTTTTTATTTACATTAATAAACATATTGTTCCATTTTATAAATGGTCCAAAACGTCCTTTACCCTTTTGTACAGGTAGCTCATTATACATATATATTGGCGCATCTGCTTTTTGTTTTTCTTTTATTAAAACAATAGCATCATCCAATTCTACACTTAAAGCATCTACTCCTTTTGGAAGCGACACAAATGAGTCTCCAAATTTTACATACGGTCCAAAACGCCCGTTATTAACTTCAATTTCTTCACCTTCATAAGTTCCTAAATTTTTAGGAAGTTGAAACAAATCCATTGCTTCCTCATAAGTAATGGTGTTTAATTGTTGGTCTGGACTTAAACTTGCAAACTGTGGTTTTTCTTCATCATCTACCGTTCCTATTTGAACCATAGGCCCAAACTTACCTAAACGCACACTTACTTGTTTTCCAGATTTTGGATCTTCACCTAAAATACGCTCCCCAGATTCCCTATCGGCGTTTTCTTTTACATCTTCTACAACTGGATGAAAACTTTTATAAAACGATTTCATCATTTTAGTCCAATCTTCTTTTCCTTCAGCAATTTCATCAAAATCGGCTTCAACTTTCGCAGTGAAGTTATAATCTAAAATAGCATCAAAATGAGTCACTAAAAAGTCTGTCACAATCATTCCAATATCAGTTGGCACTAATTTTCCTTTATCAGAACCTACTTTTTCAGTTAAAGTAACATCTTTTACACTACCACTCTGTAAAGTAAGTTGCGAATAATTACGTTCTTCTCCTTCTACAGTTCCTTTTTCAACATAATTTCTATTTTGAATGGTTGAAATAGTTGGCGCATATGTAGACGGACGACCAATACCTAATTCTTCTAATTTTTTAACTAATGAAGCCTCTGTATATCTTGCTGGCGGACGTGTGTAACGCTCGGTTGCTGTGATATAATTATTAAGTAGGTTTTCATTATTTTTCATTGCTGGCAACATACCTTCTTGCTCAACATCTTCATCATCTGTTCCTTCTAAATAGACTTTTAAAAATCCATCAAAAGTAATAACTTCTCCATTTGCAGTAAAGGTTTCCTTGTGTGTTGAAGCACTAATCTTAACATTTGTACGCTCTAATTCTGCTTCACTCATTTGAGAGGCAATAGAACGTTTCCATATTAAATCGTACAATCTTGATTGATCATAATCTATATCAACAGAATGTAAAGAAAAATCTGTTGGACGAATCGCCTCATGCGCTTCTTGAGCACCTTTAGCTTTTCCTTTATAATTTCGTGGGTTACTATATTCTTTTCCGTAGGCGCTTTTAATTTCTGCTTCTGCTCCTTTACGTGCTTCATCAGATAAATTCACACTATCTGTTCTCATGTAAGTAATTAAACCTGCTTCGTACAGGCGTTGAGCCATAGTCATGGTTTTACTTACTGAAAAATATAATTTACGTGATGCTTCTTGTTGTAATGTTGAAGTTGTAAATGGTGCTGCTGGCGATTTTTTTGCTGGTTTCTTTTGTAAATCTGAAACCTTAAAATCTGCTGAAGCATTTTTTTCTAAGAATTTTTGAGCTTCTTCTTTAGTTGAAAAATTCTTTGGAAGTTTTGCCTTAAAAGTCTGCCCATCTTCATTTGAAAATTCAGCATCAATTCTATAAGATGCTACCGGATTAAACTCTTGAATTTCTCTTTCTTTTTCAACAATTAATCGCACAGAAACCGATTGAACTCGTCCTGCCGATAAACCTCCTTTTACTTTTCTCCATAATACTGGAGACAACTCATAACCTACAATTCTATCTAAAACACGACGCGCTTGTTGTGCATCAACCAAATCGTAATCTATACCTCTTGGATTTTCAATTGCTTTAAGAATTGCTGCTTTAGTAATTTCGTGAAAAACAATACGTTTTGTTTTGTCTTTATCTAGTTTTAAAGTTTCTGCTAAATGCCAAGCAATAGCTTCACCCTCTCGATCCTCATCACTTGCTAACCAAACCATATCTGCTTTTTTAGCTAAGTCTTTCAGTTTTTTTACAACTGCTTTTTTATCTTTAGAAACTTCATATTTTGGTTTAAAATCACCTTCTACATCTACCCCTAATTCCTTTGAAGGCAAATCGGAAATATGCCCGAAACTGGATTCAACTTTAAAATCTTTTCCTAGAAATTTTTCAATGGTTTTTGCCTTAGCAGGTGACTCTACTATCACTAAATTCTTAGCCATACTTCATTTTTTTGAGGTTACAAATGTATATGAAAAAAAGTTTAACTTCCTAATTTTATAAGCTAACTCTATTATTTTTAAATGTAAAAAGCCTGCATTTAACATTTAAAACACAGGCTTTTTATATAAAAAATTAGAATTTTACTCTACTGTAGTTCCTATTTCATCAATAGCAGTTTGATCATTAAAACCAATAACTTTCTTATAAATTAAATAAGTTGGATGGTACACAAAAGCAGCTGTGAACAAGACCCCAATAAAACACATAATAAAACCAACTATTTGGGCTAATAAAGACGAAACTATTATTAAACCAAAAGAGATTAACCATTTTTTATTGCCTAATTTAAAACTTAATTTTACAATATCTCCAACACTTAATTCTGGATTAAAAGCAAAGATTAAAGCAAAATATGATAATGGCACAATTGCATAAATTAAAGGTATGTAACATAATAAAGCTGCAGGAACAGCAATTAATATTGTAACTAACATTAATATAAATGTTTTACTTAAATATTTCACCTTTATAAAATAAAAGAAATCTGATGTTACTACTTGCTCATTATAATCCAGCTTTTTCATTATTCTATAAAATCCGGCGTTTAATGCTACTGAAATAGCTCCCAAAACAAATATTCCTACTATTACAAATAATATATATAAAACAGACATACCGGCAAAAAAGGCATCAAATGACTCTGGATTATTATACCCGTTTTCTTGTTGTGCTATCACCATTCCTATTAATGGAATATATAAAACGATAATTAAAGGGAGCATGATAATAATTGTAAATAATTGTAATAAAAAACCTTGAAGCCACGTTTTTTTAAACAACTCAATAGATTCATTAAAAATAGTTCCGAAATCTAACTCTTTAGAGCGTTCTATTTTTTCTAATAATGTATTAATTATATTCATTTTTGGTTTGGTTAAGCGGTTATTAAAGCATAAATGTAAACGATTTTTTTTAAACACCTAAAAATATAACTCAAACAAAAAATCCTACTTGGATGCAGGATTTTCATTTTATCAAATTAAAGTTAAAAGCTAATTTAAAAAGTAACTACTTATTAGTTTAACAGTATCGTCTAAATATTCATATTGATATATTGTCTTATCACCTATCATTAGCAAAGTGTTTTCTAACGGGATAACATCTTTAGATTGAATATTTTTTAAGTTACCCAGCATATTAATATTTAGTGGATCTGTTTTGTCAAACAACTTCAAACCAGAAGTACCATCGCATACAAATAAAGTATTTCCTTTAATCCCTAATCCATAAGGATTATCTAAACTATACTGCTTTATTAATGTTGGTGCACTTTTATCGCTAATATCAATAACCTCTAAAACACTTTCTAATTGCCCACAAGCGTTTCCTCCTCGTAAAGTTAAATAAGCATAATCTCCATCAACAACCACAGGATCACAACCTTCCCAATGTGTGAATTCTGAAACAAATTCTGGAAATGATGGGTTAGTTAAACTATAAATATACATACCATTTGTACTTCCTAAATACAAATAATCATCTGCTTGAAACATGGTTTCTATATTCCAACCCGCATATTGAGTATTAGCTAGTGTTGGTTCTGCTAAATTTTGAATATTAAAAATAGCCATTTGATTATTTCCTACGGCATATAAATAATTATCTACTATTTGAAAACGAGCTAATGAACCACCTGTTCCTGTAACAGACTCTGCAGAATTTGTTAAAGCACCATCAAAAACAACATCTACAACACCTATGTTATTTACTTTTTTACGTCTTTCGGTAGTTACGGTCCACCCAACAATAATGTCACTTTCGTAATTAAATTTATCGAAATCAACTATTTCGGCATTAACAGGTATGTTATAATTATAAATTTCAAACACGTCTTCTAATCGTTCAACTAAAGAAATATTATTAATATCTGAAATATCAAATACCACTAAATCTGTAGCACTATCTGCATATAAATAATCATCTTTCACAGAAACATCTTCATTACCAGGAACATCAATATAACTAATAGCTTGAGGTGATTCTGGGTTCGAATTATCAATAATATGAACACCTTTATTAACATCATTTACAAAAATATAATCTTTGTATGCATATATTTTACCAGCCTCCTCAATAGGTTGAGGAGCGGTTACTTTTACAGAATTTCTAAAAGCAGATTTACTCATTAAATTAGGTGTTGCGACTTGTACAAATTCATATTCTAAATCATTTTTATCGCATGAAAAAGTCATCAAAAAAAGTAAGGGCAAAAAAAGATATTTTAATTTCATTGTTTTGGCTGTTTTCTAAAAAGATGCAAAAACAGAAA
Organism: Flaviramulus basaltis; assembly: GCF_900114265.1. GTDB lineage: Bacteria > Bacteroidota > Bacteroidia > Flavobacteriales > Flavobacteriaceae > Flaviramulus > Flaviramulus basaltis. The sequence goes on along the minus strand of NZ_FPKV01000001.1, from coordinate 1,444,850 downwards.
AAGGTTGCGTTAAACACACAGGAATTTTTATAATAAATTTAAACTGCCACTTTGTCATAAAACATAAATTAATTGTATCTTTGCATGCTTATTGAATGATACCCGTTTCAGTATACTATGGAGAAAATTATAGACGAAAATAAACAAGGAGAATCTTTAGTTTTAGAACAAAAAGAAAGTAACAAACGAAAACTTTTTATTGAAAGTTACGGTTGTGCTATGAATTTTAGTGATAGTGAAATTGTAGCCTCTATAATGTCTGAGCAAGGTTTTAACACAACAAAAAACCTTGAAGAAGCCGATTTAGTTTTAGTAAACACTTGTTCTATTCGCGATAAAGCAGAACAAACTGTTCGCAAACGTTTAGAAAAATATAACGCTGTAAAACGCGACATTAATCCAAAAATGAAGGTTGGTGTTTTAGGCTGTATGGCCGAACGCTTAAAAACAAAATTTCTTGAAGAAGAGAAAATTGTTGATTTAGTTGTTGGACCAGATGCCTATAAAGATTTACCAAACTTACTAGCCGAAGTTGATGAAGGCCGAGATGCAATAAACGTTATTCTTTCAAAAGAAGAAACTTATGGCGACATTTCTCCCGTACGTTTAAACACTAACGGTGTGACTGCTTTAGTATCTATTACTCGTGGTTGCGATAATATGTGTACATTTTGTGTTGTACCATTTACTCGTGGTCGTGAACGCAGCAGAGACCCACAAAGCATTCTTGAAGAAGTTAACGATTTATGGAATAAAGGCTATAAAGAAATTACCCTACTTGGGCAAAATGTAGATAGCTTTCTTTGGTATGGCGGCGGACTTAAAAAAGATTTTGAAAAAGCCAGCGACATGCAAAAAGCAACAGCGGTAAACTTCTCAAAACTATTAGAACTTTGCGCCAAAGCACAACCTAAAATGCGTATTCGTTTTTCAACTTCAAACCCACAAGATTTAACTTTAGATGTGGTTCAAACCATGGCGAAATTTCAAAATATTTGTAACCATATTCATTTACCTGTACAAAGCGGGAGCAATCGTATTTTAAAAGAAATGAATCGCTTACATACTCGTGAAGAATATTTTGAACTGATTGATAATATCAGGAAAATAATTCCAAACTGCTCTATAAGTCAAGATATGATTGTTGGTTTTCCAACAGAAACTGAAGCCGATTTTCAAGATACGGTATCTTTAATGGAGTATGTGAAATACAATTTTGGATATATGTTTACGTATTCTGAACGCCCAGGAACTATGGCGGGTAGAAATATGGAAGATGATGTTCCTGAAGAAACAAAAAAACGCAGACTACAAGATATTGTAGATTTACAAAGAATACACAGCGAAATTAGAACCAAAGAACATTTAAATACAGTTGTAGAGGTTTTAATTGAGAAAGAATCAAAAAAATCAAACACTCAATGGTCTGGAAGCACACCGCAAAATATTGTATGTGTTTTTCCAAAAGATGACTATAAAATTGGTGAGTTTGTAAATGTAAAAGTTACAGATTGCACCAGCGCTACACTTATTGGTGAAGCTATTGGTTTAAGTGAAAATAATTAAAAAATGGAATCAGTTCAAGCTATAAAACAACGATTTGGTATTATTGGCAATAGTCAATCTTTAAATCGTGCCATTGAAAAAGCGATTCAAGTAGCACCTACCGATATTTCGGTTTTGGTTACTGGCGAAAGTGGTGTTGGTAAAGAGAGTATTCCAAAAATAATACATCAATTATCACACAGAAAACACAACAAATATATTGCAGTAAACTGTGGAGCCATACCAGAAGGAACTATTGATAGTGAATTATTTGGACACGAAAAAGGTGCTTTTACAGGAGCAACACAAACTCGCGAAGGTTATTTTGAAGTTGCCGATGGCGGAACCATTTTTCTTGATGAAGTTGGCGAGTTACCATTAACAACTCAAGTTCGCTTATTACGTGTACTTGAAAATGGTGAGTTTTTAAAAGTAGGCTCAAGTAAAGTACAAAAAACCAATGTGCGTATTGTAGCAGCTACAAATGTAAATATGTTTGAAGCGATACAAAAAGAGAAATTTCGTGAAGATTTATATTATAGATTAAGCACTGTAGATATTCATTTACCGCCTTTACGCGACCGCCAAGAAGACATACATTTACTGTTTAGAAAATTTGCTAGCGACTTTGCATTAAAATATAAAATGCCAACGGTTAAATTAACCGACAATGCTGTACAAGCTCTTTTAAAACACAGATGGAGCGGTAATATTCGTCAACTACGAAATATAGCTGAACAAGTTTCAGTATTAGAACAAGACAGAACTATTTCAATAGATACATTAAGAAGTTATTTACCAACATCTGGTAATAATTTGCCTGCAGTTATCAAAACATCAAAAGCTGAAAGTGATTTTAGTAGCGAACGTGAAATCTTGTACAAAGTCCTTTTTGATATGAAAAGTGACCTCAACGATTTGAAAAAATTGACCATGGAACTCATGAAAAATGGCAATGTAAAAGATGTTGAGAAGAATAACGAAAGCCTTATTCAAAAAATCTATGGAAATGATGACGAAGAAGATGCCGATTACGAAGATTCTTTAGACAATACTAATACTGAAGTTATTTCAATTCCTGAGCATTCTTCTAACAATGAAGAAATAAATACTATTCAAGACAAATATCATTTTGCAGAAGAAATTGAAGAGGAAGAAACCTTATCATTACACGATAAAGAGTTAGAATTAATAAAAAAATCGCTTGAACGTCACAGCGGAAAACGTAAATTAGCAGCTGCCGAGTTGGGTATTAGCGAACGGACTCTATACAGAAAGATTAAACAATACGACCTTTAGAATTTTAAAACAACAAAACAAAAACATAATCGTTTATAAAATGTCATGCTGAGTTTGTCAAAGCATATTAAAAACATGAAAAAACACTTATTATACTTTTCAATTTTAACCTCTAGCTTTTTACTTTCTAGTTGTGGCTTCTATTCTTTTACAGGAGCATCAATACCTGCAGGTACAGAAACATATCAAGTTAATCGTTTTGAAAACACAGCATTGCTAGTAGAGCCTGGTTTAGAGCGTGATTTTAAATTGGCTCTTGAAGATTTAATTCAAAATCAAACCAACTTAAATTTAGTGCCCTCAAATGGCGACTTGGTTTACGAAGGCGAAATAACAGATTATAGAATTTCTCCAACCACAGCAACATCACAGAATACAGCAGCACAAAACAGATTAACAATAAGTGTTAAGCTTCGATTTTATAATAAAAAAAATGAAGATGATGATTTAGATCAATCCTTTTCTTTTTATTACGATTACCCAGGAAGTTCACAGCTAGTTGGCTCTCAAAAAACTGCTGCACATGAAGAGATTTTTGAACGCATCACGCAAGATATTTTTAATGCAACCTTAGCGAAATGGTAATGACTCAAACAGATTTCACATATATACTTCAACACCCGCAAGCTATCACGCACAATCAAACAGAAGCTGTAAAATCTATTACTGATGAATTTCCTTATTTTCAATCGGCACGCGCCATTTACCTTAAAGGTTTAAAAGACCAAAGTAGCATTAATTACAATCAAGAACTTAAAACTACTGCAGCCTATACAACCGATAGAAGTATTCTATTCGATTTTATAACATCAGAAGCCTTTATACAAAATGAAATCTCACAATTTATAAAACAAAACATCGCTAATTTAAAAGATATTGATGTTGATATTGAAGATATTTCTGTTGAAAAAAGTGTTTCTATTGATGATGCCCTAAAACAGCAAATTAACGATACCGATGGCGTTTTAGACCCTGCTCTATTTCAACCTAAAGAAGCTCGACCAGTAAAAAGTTTTATTTTAGATGAATCTGAAACTATTGAAAAAGCTACTAAAGAAACAAAAACTCAAGATGCTTCTGCCGATGAAATACTAAACTTAGGCAAACCGCTTCCTTTTGATAAAAAAGAAAATCACTCTTTTAATGAATGGCTAAAGCTAACCTGTTTCAAACCTATCCAAAGAGAAGCAGAAAACAAAGAAAACGAGAAAGAAGCTGAAGTTAATATTAGCTCCACAGACGCATTAGATAAAGAGAAAAAATTTGAATTGATTGATAAATTCATTTTAAAAAAACCAAAGATAAGCCCTGCTAAACCCTTAACACAAAAAGGCAATTTAGCTAAAGCACAAATGATACAGCCAGAGTCATTAATGACAGAGACTTTAGCACGTATTTATGTAGAGCAAAAAAACTATAAAAAAGCAATTCAATCTTATAAGATTTTAAGTTTGAAATATCCAGAAAAAAGTAGTTTCTTTGCAAACCAAATTAAGGCAGTAGAACAATTACAAGAACAAAACAATAAAGAATAATGAGTACGTTTACAATATTTTTAGCACTAATAGTTGTGGTAGCATTTCTACTAATCGTAGTAATCATGGTACAAAACCCTAAAGGAGGCGGATTATCATCATCATTTGGTGGCGGTGGCACTCAACAACTAGGTGGTGTAAAAAAGACAACCGATTTTTTAGACAAAAGCACATGGACTTTAGCAACATTATTATTAGTATTAATTTTACTATCAAACGTAGCTATTAACAGAGGTGGAGAAAGTGTAGATTCAAAAGCATTAGATCCTGATGCAACAACTACACAACCTTTACCAGAAGTTCCAGCAACTAATGACACAGCAACACCTGCTGATTCAACAGAAAAATAACTTCATGTAAAAAATAAAAAAAATGCCAACTGCTACAGTTGGCATTTTTTGTTTCTGAAAGTTTGTCAGTTAATAAGTATTGGCACATTTTTAGCACAACGCTTAAGCGTTAACATTAATTTTTAAATTAAAAATATATAACAAATGGCATTAAACATTAAACCATTAGCAGATAGAGTTCTTATTGAACCAGCTGCAGCTGAAACTAAAACAGCTTCAGGAATTATTATTCCAGATAACGCTAAAGAAAAACCACAAAAAGGAACTGTTGTTGCTGCTGGAAAAGGCACAAAAGACGAACCTATTACTGTAAAAGTTGGCGATACTGTTTTATATGGCAAATATGCCGGAACAGAACTTAAACTAGATGGTAAAGATTATTTAATCATGCGCGAAAGCGACATATTAGCAATTGTTTAATAAACAGTTAAAAAACTAAAATAAAATGGCAAAAGACATAAAATTTGATATTGAAGCACGCGACGGTTTAAAACGTGGTGTAGATGCATTAGCTAATGCAGTAAAAGTAACATTAGGCCCTAAAGGACGTAATGTAATAATTGGAAAAAGTTTTGGAGCACCTCAAGTAACAAAAGATGGTGTATCTGTAGCAAAAGAAATTGAACTTGACGATGCTCTTGAAAATATGGGAGCACAAATGGTTAAAGAAGTTGCTTCTAAAACCAATGATTTAGCTGGTGATGGTACAACTACTGCAACAGTATTAGCTCAAGCAATTGTAAAAGAAGGTTTGAAAAATGTGGCTGCTGGTGCAAACCCAATGGATTTAAAACGTGGTATAGATAAAGCGGTTGAAGCCATTGTTAAAGACTTAGAAAAGCAAGCAAAAAAAGTAGGTAACTCATCAGAAATGATTAAACAAGTTGCTGCTATTTCTGCCAATAATGATGACACTATTGGAGAGTTAATCGCTAAAGCTTTTGGAAAAGTTGGTAAAGAAGGTGTTATTACTGTTGAAGAAGCAAAAGGCATGGAAACTTATGTTGATGTTGTAGAAGGAATGCAATTTGACAGAGGTTATTTATCACCTTACTTCGTAACAGATGCTGATAAAATGATTGCTGATTTAGAAAATCCATACATTTTATTATTTGATAAAAAGATTTCAAACTTACAAGAAATACTTCCAATATTAGAGCCAGTTGCTCAATCTGGAAGACCTTTATTAATTATTGCTGAAGATGTTGATGGACAAGCATTAGCTACTTTAGTAGTAAACAAATTACGTGGCGGACTTAAAATTGCTGCTGTAAAAGCACCTGGTTTTGGAGACAGACGTAAAGCTATGTTAGAAGATATCGCTATCTTAACTGGTGGAACTGTTATTTCTGAAGAAAGAGGATTTACTTTAGAAAACGCAGATTTAAGCATGTTAGGTACTGCTGAAACTGTAACTGTAGATAAAGACAATACAACTATAGTAAATGGTTCTGGTGATGCTAAAGATATTAAAGCACGTGTAAACCAAATTAAAGCACAAATTGAAACAACAACTAGTGATTATGATAAAGAAAAACTGCAAGAACGCTTAGCTAAATTAGCAGGTGGAGTTGCTGTTCTTTATGTTGGTGCTGCTAGTGAGGTTGAGATGAAAGAGAAAAAAGACCGTGTTGATGATGCATTACACGCAACAAGAGCTGCTGTAGAAGAAGGTATTGTTGCTGGTGGTGGTGTTGCTTTAGTTAGAGCTAAATCGGTTTTAGAAAAATTAACTGCTGATAATTTAGATGAAGTTACAGGAATTCAAATCGTAGCACGTGCTGTTGAAGCACCATTACGTACTATAGTTGAAAATGCTGGTGGTGAAGGATCTGTTGTTATAAACAAAGTTCTTGAAGGTAAAAAAGACTTTGGTTTTGATGCTAAATCTGAAACTTATGTTGATATGCTTAAAGCTGGTATTATCGATCCTAAAAAAGTAACACGTATTGCTTTAGAAAATGCTGCATCTGTTGCTGGTATGATTCTAACTACGGAATGTGCTTTAATTGATATTAAAGAAGACGCTCCTTCAATGCCAGGTGGTATGGGTGGCGGTATGCCAGGAATGATGTAATCAATTTTTTGATACACAATTATATTAAAAACGCCTCAATTTATTTTGGGGCGTTTTTTTTATGATGCTAAAACAACAGTTTAATAAAATATAAAACCACCTCTTTGGAAGGTGGTACTTAAAAATTACTTTCCTTAAAATCAGGGCTTATTACTAATAATCCCTAATAACTGACTACTTCTTCTTAGCAGCAGACAGTATTGTCTTTTTTACCGTTTGTTTTGGTAAAACCGACTTTCCTTTTGGCTTTTGTTGTTCCATAATATATATCATTTTAAGAACTACTTAAATTTACAAATTATTATGATTCGTTATTATTTTATTAGCAAATAATTAACTAAAAAAAGCCTGAATTTAAGTTCAGGCTTTTTTTAGTTTTTATTAGTCTTCATGATCTTTCACCACCTCTTCATCTCTATACTTACAACACGGATCAATACTATTATATATTTCGTCTGTTGCTTTTAATTCTTTAGTATCATGACCAACAGCTACAATGTTAGATTGTATCGTTTTTAAATCTATTTTACGTTCATCAAAAAACAGTTTTAACTCATGTGTTTTCACATTCCAAATAGCACTTTTTACACCTTTAGTACTTAAACATGCCTTTTCAATTCTAGATTTACACATCATACAAACACCATCTACCTCAATGGATGCTTTAGCATTTTTGTTTTGTGCATATGTTGCTACTCCTATAAATAGTAAAGTTATTGTTATTACTTTTTTCATTTCTTTTATTTTATTTTAAATCTTAGTCCTGCGTAATACATACTTCCAAAAATTGGCCCGTATACAAAATTAGTATCAAAATTCGAACCAAAAGGATCATCTGCTCCTAAAATAGGATTAGACTGTCTTACATTTGTTATATTTTCTCCTCCTAAATATAATTCAAATTTTGGAGAAAATACTTTGGTTATTTGGGCATTCAAAGTCCCAACTGTTGGAGTACGTTCTGGTAATTGATATTGAATAGGATTTGTTGCAGTTGAAGAAAACCTTTGACTTCCTAGCCAATTAAATGTTGCATCAAACTTCCAATGACTACCATTATCTTCTTTTCCTGTTTCGTATGAAACATTCGCAAACAAACGATGTGTTGGCATTAACGGTTTTTCCAGTTTACCAACATTATAATCTGTTTTTACATCGTAATATTTATATGCTGTTCGCAAATCAAAGTGCTCAAAAGCGTTATAATTAAATTCTAATTGAAAACTATTAGCATAACTTTTCCCATCTAAATTATAAAAATTAACCTCTTGTGGATTTTCATAATCTACTACAATTTGATTTTTAAAATCGGTTTTATAATAATCTAAAGTCACATCCGCTTTTCTTCCAAAAAGATTAAAGCCTTGCAAAAAAGAAACACCATAATTCCATGCGATTTCAGGATCTAAACCATAAATTTTTCCACCTGTATTTAAAATATTTATGGTTCTTGATGTAGAAAACATACTTTGGTTTTCGGCAAAAATATTAGCACTTCTTTTTCCGCGTCCGAAAGACACTCTTAAAGCTGATTTTTCCCAAGGTGTATAACGCGCGTGAAGCCTAGGCGTTACAAAAGTGCCTAATAAATTATGATTGTCGATACGTAAACCAGCTGTTAGATTCAATTTTTCTAAATTATCAAAATTGTATTCAAAAAAAGCACCCGCAGAACGCTCAGTTCTTTTATAGTTTGAATCCAGATTTTGAGCTTCTAAAAACTCATCATAATGATCATAAGTATAACTTATTCCTGTTTTTATTTTATGTCTGGAATCACTTATAATAGAATTATAAATGGCATTAGCATACAAACTATTCTGTGTAATATGATATTGATTTATACCAAAATATGACTGTTGTTTATGACTACTAAATGCCGTTTGAACACCAATACTTTGCCAAGGAATTTCTGGATTTACATATCCTAATTTAGCTGAAACCTCATAACGTTTAGTATCAATTTCACTTCCCCATGAATTGGCAGTTAACTTATCTTTATCAGGATTAAAATTAACTTGACCCGTTTGTTTTTCATCATTTAAAAATTTAAAATTAATGAAACTTACAAAACCTTTTTCTGTATTTGTATACTGCCAACGATTCATAATATTAATTTGATTATACAATGGCATATCTAAAAAGCCATCATCATTAACATCATGTTTTTTATTGTGTGTATTGCCATGTAAATAAAAACCTGTATGCCATTTATTGCTCACTTTTGTATTTATGTGTGTATTTAATTCTAACCTTTCGCTAGATGCTCCATAAAAATTAACAAACAATTTATCATCGGTTGAAGGTTTTACAAGTTCTGCATTAATTTGTCCTGCAATACTTTCATAACCATTAACCACACTACCTGCGCCTTTGGTTATCTGTATACTTTCTACCCAAGTACCTGGAATAAAACTTAAACCAAAAGCTTGAGAAGCACCACGAATAGATGGAATATTTTCGGTTGCTATTAAAATATACGGACTTGTAAGCCCTAACATTTTTATTTGTTTGGTGCCAGTTACTGCATCAGCGAAATTCACATCTATAGATGGATTGGTTTCAAAGCTTTCTGAGAGATTACAACATGCTGCTTTTAATAATTCATCGCTACTCACTCTTATCACATTTTCTGCTTGGAAATATGATTTTGATGTCGTTTGCTTTCGTGAAGTTACTGTTATCTCATCCAAATTATCGGTTGGTTGCAACCAATGATGTATCATTTTAGGTTCAGTAATACTTATGGTATCTGTTTTAAAACCTATGTAACTAATCACTAATTTTTTGTAATCTGGTTTATACGGAATTGTAAAAGACCCATCTAGATCTGTAACTGAACCAACTTCTGTGTTTAACCAATAAACATTTGCACCAGCCAACCCTATATGTTCCTTTTTTTCATTGGCTTCCATAATCATGCCTTTAATATTATCTTGAGAAAAAAGACACGCTGGAAGTAATATTACTATATATAATATGTATTTCATTTTAATTGTAGGTTTCTATACCCATTATAATTGCCATAATAATTATAATGTTATTTTCATTTTTTTTAACGCTTTGATTGAAAGAATGAAAAATCAAATGATGAAAACTTGGTCTAAAACCTGAATGTCGGCAATCAAATTTGGTGGAGAATAATCTTTATGAGGGATTATTTTTTTTGGTAAACTTTTAAAAAAGTCACCAAATGTATAAGTGAATGTTGTGAAAAAGAATTGTTGTGAAAAAACTAAATCTTCAAACGATGAAAATTTTAATTCGTTCTGGCCTAAAACAACATCTATCTCGTGTTTGCAACAAGTTTTCTTTTGAAGTATTTCTAGGTGTTCCATAGGGCATTTTTCAGCATCTGTAAATACAGAAACATCAACTAAAATATCACCACAATAATGCTTTTCAACAGTAAAAGAAACCGTTGAAAACAAAACTAGTAATGCCAATAGCATTGAAAAACTTTTATATAATATGAGTTTTATCACCTCGCAAAAATACAAAAAACAGAAAATTTAATTACTTTTTATTTTATGGTAATAAAACGCTGGAATCAAAAGGATTAAAATTATAGGTTGAATTAAAAAACGACGTATATTAAAAAACAAATAATAATCTTCTTGCCTTGGGTTAATAACAAAATACAAATAAAGAATTATTAGCACAACAAAAGCGATTCCGTAAATTAAGCTGGAAAATTTCACTATGCTTTTATCTTTAAAAAATACATATAAAATAACTACAGAAATTATAACATTTAAAAAGTAGCGCAATGTTGTAAAACCTACCAGTTTTGCTACCTCTCGCCTAGGGCTATCAATATATAAATAGTCGTTTTCAAAAAAAGTTAAATATGGGTCGTAAAATAAATCGTTTTCAAACCATCTAATTAAAATTAGTAATCCAAATAACAAAAGCAACAATATGTATTTAATAGCTTTATTCATTTCTCGATTTTAACTTAGAAAAACGATTCACCCAAAAAATCCACAGTAAAAAAACCATGCCGTAAATAATGCCAGGAAAAACAACAGTATGCAAAAACTCTGAGTAATCTGGGTAATGATATAATCCTATACTTAAAATAACAATGCGCAATAAGTTAACCGTATAAATTAAAACACTACCAGAAAGAATATAAAAAAAAGTCGTTTTTAGTTTTCCTGAAAAAGCAATTACAAACGATACAAATAGAATAATTACACTTATAGAATTGCAGCCTTCAATAATTCTGGCTAGATATTTTCCGTTAAGTATTAATTTCATTGATGGCTCATTTGGATGTGCCAATACTTCTGCGTTATAACCAAAAGTATTCAACAATGCTTCTGTTTGTTTAGAAACCAAATGCGTTATATAATCTGGATAGAATTTTGAGCCATCAGAAAATTGTAAATAGAATTTATAAAGCACAGAAAAAGAGATATACACCAACAAAAATGTAAGTATAAATTTTATAACCGACTTGTATTTTATAAAAAGTGTTTTCAAAAAAATATGAAACTAAATATCGAAATTAAGCCTTTTTAAATACTTTTACCAAAACTTTTTTATTTATGAATTTTGAAGCACTAAAACCGCAAGTTGAAACTATTGTTAAAAATAGTAATGTACTTATATTACATGATTGTTTATTACAAATATGCGAACTACTTGAAGCTAATATCTCATATTATAATTGGGTAGGCTTTTATTTTAAAAATGGTGATAAAGAAGAATTAAAACTAAATGCATACGTTGGTGCTCCAACAGACCACACGATTATTCCTTTTGGAAAAGGTATTTGCGGGCAAGTAGCTGTTAGCAACCAAAACTTTGTTGTACCAGATGTTTCTGCTCAAGATAATTATATAGCATGTAGCATTACTGTTAAAGCAGAAATTGTTGTGCCAATTTTTGTTAATGGTGAAAATATTGGACAAATTGATATAGACTCTAATACTCCAAACCCATTTACTGATGCTGATGAACGTTTTTTAGAGTTTGTTTGCGCTAAAGTTGCAGAAATTTTATAGTTGTTAACAACTTCTTTTTTTAGTTGAAAAAACACCTCGTTTTTCATAATTCTTAGCTCGTTTTTTTAAAGGAAATAAGTACTTTTGCTATGACTTATAAATCTTAGCGAAAGCACTTAAATTTAAAACAACACAACAACTAATGAGCAACGAGAAAACCATCAAATCTGCATTAATATCCGTATTTAGTAAAGACGGTTTAGAACCAATTGTAAAAGAATTAAACAAACAAGGCGTTACTATTTACTCTACTGGAGGTACAGAAAAATTTATTAATGATTTAGGTATAAAAGTTGTTCCTGTTGAAGATGTTACTTCTTATCCTTCTATACTAGGTGGTCGAGTTAAAACATTACACCCAAAAGTATTTGGCGGTATTTTAAACAGACAAAACCATGAAGGTGATATAGCTGAATTAGCAGAATATGAAATTCCGCAAATAGATGTGGTAATTGTTGATTTATATCCTTTTGAAAAAACTGTTGCCTCAGGCGCAAGTAACCAAGATATTATTGAAAAAATTGATATAGGAGGTATTTCGTTAATTCGTGCTGCTGCAAAAAATTATGCCGATGTTATTTGTGTATCTTCAGTTAATGATTATGCTGAATTTTTAGAATTGATTTCTGAAAATAACGGAACCATTTCTGAAGAAAACAGAAAACGTTTTGCAGGAAAAGCATTTAACATATCATCACATTACGATACTGCTATTTTTAATTATTTCAACAAAAACCATGATGAAGCGGCTTTAAAAATTAGTGAAACTAATGGAAAAGTATTGCGTTATGGTGAAAACCCACATCAAAGAGGATTTTTCTTTGGGAATTTTGATGAAATTTTCACAAAACTTCATGGTAAAGAATTAAGCTACAACAACCTTTTAGATGTTGATGCTGCTGTAAATTTAATTTTAGAATTTAAAAACGATGCACCAACATTTGCTATTTTAAAACACAACAATGCTTGTGGTTTAGCACAAAGAGACACATTACACCAAGCCTATGTTGATGCACTAGCAGGCGACCCAGTTTCAGCTTTTGGTGGCGTTTTAATTAGCAATAAAGAAATTGATTTAGCAACTGCCGAAGAAATTCACAAACTATTTTGCGAAGTAGTTATCGCGCCTTCTTTTACTGCTGATGCTTTAGAAACTCTTAAAGGCAAAAAGAACAGAATTATTTTAACACTTCACGACATTGAAATGCCAAAAATGAATGTTAGAAGCTGTTTAAATGGTATTTTACTTCAAGACAGAAATAACATTACAGATACTATTGATGGTTTAAAGAATGTGACTAATAGTAATCCAACTCAAAACGAATTAGAAGATTTAATATTTGCCTCAAAAATTTGTAAGCATACTAAATCTAATACTATTGTTCTTGCAAAAGACAAGCGATTATTAGCAAGTGGAACCGGACAAACCAGTCGTGTTGATGCCTTAGAGCAAGCTATTCATAAAGCACAAACTTTTAAATTCGATTTAAATGGTGCTGCTATGGCAAGTGATGCCTTTTTTCCTTTCCCAGATTGTGTTGAAATTGCTAAAAATGCAGGCATTACAGCTGTAATTCAACCAGGTGGTTCTATAAAAGACCAATTAAGTATTGATTATTGTAATGAAAACAATGTCGCTATGGTTATGACAGGAACCCGTCACTTTAAACATTAAAACATTTTAAATAGTCTAAAAACCGATAAAAAGCGTATAAAAACAGGATACTATATTTTAATAAAATTTTGAATCCTTATTAAACGCATATATTTATTAACTTTTATTACATTTACTGAATTCGTTTTTAAACCACTTAAAATTATTAATAGCGCATGGGATTTTTTGACTTCCTAACCGAAGAAATTGCAATTGATTTAGGTACTGCAAATACTCTTATAATTCATAACGACAAAGTTGTTGTTGACGCCCCTTCTATAGTAGCTCGCGACAGAATTTCTGGAAAAATAATTGCCGTTGGGCAAGAAGCAAGTTTAATGCAAGGTAAAACCCATGAGAACATTAAAACCATTAGACCGTTAAAAGATGGTGTAATTGCCGATTTTGATGCCTCTGAGCAAATGATAAGTCTGTTTATTAAAAACATACCTGCATTAAAAAAGAAATTTTTTACCCCAGCGTTAAGAATGGTTGTTTGTATTCCTTCAGGTATAACTGAAGTTGAAATGCGTGCAGTAAAAGAATCTTGTGAACGTGTTAACGGTAAAGAAGTTTATTTAATTCATGAACCTATGGCTGCTGCAATTGGTATTGGCGTGGATATTATGCAACCAAAAGGAAACATGGTAGTAGATATAGGTGGTGGTACTACCGAAATTGCTGTTATTGCTCTTGGTGGTATTGTTTGCGATAAATCGGTTAAAATTGCAGGTGATGTATTTACAAACGATATTGTTTACTACATGCGTACCCAACATAACTTATACGTAGGTGAACGTACTGCTGAAAAAATAAAAATACAAATTGGTGCTGCTACTGAAGATTTAGAATTACCTCCAGAAGACATGAGTGTTCAAGGGCGTGATTTACTTACTGGAAAACCAAAACAAGTTCAAATTTCTCACAGAGAAATTGCTAAAGCTTTAGATAAATCTATTTTACGAATTGAAGATGCGGTGATGGAAACTTTAGGACAAACACCTCCTGAATTAGCTGCCGATATTTATAATACTGGTATTTATTTAGCTGGTGGTGGATCAATGCTACGTGGTTTAGACAAACGTCTGTCTCAAAAAACAGATTTACCTGTATATATCGCTGAAGATCCTTTAAGGGCTGTTGTAAGAGGCACTGGTATCACACTTAAAAATTTATCTAAATACAAAAGTGTATTGATTAAATAAAAGCACAAAATAGGTCAATAATCCATGCAACAAATTATTAATTTCATAATAAGAAACAAAAACTTTTTGTTGTTCTTGTTGCTATTTGGTGTTTCAATTTTATTCACTATTCAAACACATTCCTACCATAAAAGTAAGTTCATTAATTCGGCAAACTTTTTAACAGGTGGTGTTTATAATTCTGCTAACAACATAAGCGGATATTTCAACTTAAAATCTCAAAATCAATTATTAGCTGAAGAAAACACAAGATTGCGTTCTCTTTTAAGTAATTCAGGAATAAAAGTAGATTCTACTTATATTGATAGTTTATCTTTTAATAAGGCTTATAGATTTCACAATGCGAATATTATAAAAAACAGCTACTCTTTAACAGATAATTTTTTAACTATCAACAAAGGAAAAAAAGATAGTATTAAACAAGATTTTGGAGTTATTTCATCAAAAGGTATTATTGGTATCATTGACAAAACAAGCAAAAACTATGCTACTGTTTTATCTATTTTAAATACAACAAGTAGAATTAGTGCTCAGTTAAAAAAGACAAATCACTATGGTTCTTTAAAATGGAACTCTATCAATCCTAATATTATTCAACTAATTGATATTGAAAAAATAGCACCAATTAAAATTGGAGACACCATAATCACTTCTGGTCGTTCTTCTATTTTTCCTAAGGGTATTAATGTTGGAGTTATTGAAAACTTTCAACTAGATGCTGCTGAAAATTACTATGAAATTAACGTCAAACTATTTAACGATATGACAAATATTGAGCATGTCTACATTATAGAAAACGTTGATAAAAATGAGATTATTAATTTACAAAACGGCATAAATGAATAGTATACTATCTATACATACCATTCGTTTTTTTGCATTGGTTTTTGTGCAGGTTTTAATTTTTAACCATATAAATTTTCTAGGCTATATAAACCCATATGCTTATATATTGTTTATTGCCCTATTTCCGGTCAAAAATAACCGTCTCATTTTAATTTCACTCAGCTTTTTATTAGGTCTGACTATTGATTTATTTTTAGATACTGGTGGCATTCATGCTGCGGCATCTGTTTTTATAGCATACATAAGACCGGTAATTTTAAAATCTTCTTTTGGTACTATTTACGAATACCAAACTATAAAATTTAATACTGTAGATTTTGGTTCTAAACTCACCTACTTCACTCTAATTACTGTTTTACATCATATTGTTTTCTTTTCTTTAGAAATATTTAGCATTTCTAAAATAATTTTAATACTACAAAAAGCGTTATTCTCAAGTATATTTACTATTTTAATAAGTATATCTATAACTATTATTTTCAGTAGAAAAAACAAATGAGACAATTTTTACTTTTCATTACTATAATTGGTGTTGGCCTTTTATTTATTTCAAGACTATTTTATTTGCAGGTCTACAATGCAAGTGCAAATAATTTATTTGAAGATAATGCCATAAGAAAAGTTTATGACTACCCAAAACGTGGATTTGTTTACGATAGAAATGGCGAACTCTTAGTTGCCAACCAACCATCGTATGATGTTATGGTAATTCCAAGAGAAGTAGAGCCGTTAGACACATTAGAATTTTGTTCTTTATTAAAAATTGACAAAGAACAATTTATAAAGACATATAAAAAAGCTTACCATTATTCTCCAAGATTACCTTCTGTTTTTGTTTCACATTTATCGAAGGAAGACTATGCTGTTTTACAGGAAAAAATGAGAAAATTTCATGGTTTTTACATACAGAAACGTTCGCTTAGGCACTACCAAACTACTATTGGAGCTAATGTTTTAGGAGATATTGGTGAAGTTAATAATGCCATAATGAATAGAGAACCTTATTACAAAATGGGTGATTTAATTGGTAAACAAGGTGTTGAGGCTTCTTATGAAAATACTTTACGTGGTGTAAAAGGTATTAAATTCATTCAAAAAGATAGATTTAACAGAAATATAGGTCCATACAAGAACGGGAAATTTGATACTATTCCAGAACAAGGTAAGGATATAACCATAACCATTGATGCTCAACTGCAAGCATATGGTGAGTTATTAATGAAAAATAAGCGTGGTGGCGTGATTGCTATTGAGCCATCATCTGGAGAAATATTAGCCATGGTTGCTGCACCAACTTACGATCCTAATATTTTGGTTGGAAGAGGTAGATCAAAAAACTTTACAAAACTTTATAACGATTCTATTGCTAAACCTTTATTTAATAGAAGCTTACAGGGTGTTTATGAACCCGGCTCACCTTTTAAATTAATGAATGCCTTAATTGCCCTTCAAGAAGGCGTGATGTCTCCAAACGAATCTGTCACTTGTTACAGAGGTTATAAATATGGAAACAGATTTATGAAATGCCACTGTAATTATGGAACCAGAAATGATATGATTACAGGTATTCAAAGATCTTGTAATGCTTATTTTGCAACTACTTATAGAAAAATTTTAGACAAAAACGGTAATGCTTCAGATGGTATTGATGCTTGGAGTAAACATGCCAAAAGTTTTGGCTTAGGTGATTTCTTGGGATACGATTTAAAAGTAGGACAAAAAGGAAGAATACCTGATAGAGATTATTACAAACGTCTTTATCCAAAAACATTTTATTCAACCTATACTATTTCAAACGCAATTGGACAAGGAGAAGTTGCAACTACCCCTATTCAATTGGCAAATATGATAGCAGCTATTGCTAATAGAGGTTATTATTATACACCACATATTATAAAAAGTATTGAAGGAGAAACACTTCCAGAGCAATTTACAAAACCAAAGTACACCACAATAGACAAGCAAAATTTTGAACCTGTAATTGAAGGCATGTTACAAGTTTATAAAAATGGAACAGCTTCTTCTTTACAAATAAAAGATATTGATATTTGTGGAAAAACAGGAACTGTGGAAAATTATGCTATAATAGATAGTGTAAAAACACAGCTTTCAGACCATTCTATCTTTGTTGCTTTCGCACCTAAAGACAACCCTAAAATTGCTATTGCCGTTTTTGTTGAAAACGGATATTGGGGAAGTAGGTTTGCTGGTAGAGTAGCTAGTTTAATGATAGAAAAACACATTAAAGGAGAAGTAACCAGAACCGATTTAGAAGAATGGCTCTTAAAACATAGTTTAGAAAATGAATATAATAAACCATATTCTGGCGAACCATTTAGAATTAATGGAGAAACTAGCCTACAAATTGTTGAAGAACAAGAATACAATCAGTTAAAAGAGAAATTAAATAAAATTAATAAAGCCGATAATTAATGGTTAGGGAAACTAACAGACATTTTAAATTTGATTGGATTACCATTTTTCTTTTCTTCCTATTAGTTGGTTTTGGTTGGTTAAACATTTTGTCTGCTTCACATAATGGAGCAACTATAAATTATTTGGATTTCTCACAACCTTTTGGAAAACAGCTTGTTTTTATTTTTTTAACCTTCGGATTAATAATTCTTTTATTAGCTATAGATGCCAAGTTTTACGAGCGGTTTTCCAGTCTAATTTATATTATTTCCATGCTATCTCTTGTAGGTCTTTTTATTTTTGGTAAAAATGTAAATGGAGCTACATCTTGGTATGCAATTGGCGGAATGACTCTACAACCTAGTGAGTTTGCCAAAGCAGCAACTGCACTTGCTGTAGCAAAATATATAAGTGATTTAAATACAAACATAAATTCATTTAAGGACCAATTACAAACCTTTTTAATTATAATTATACCTGCACTTTTAGTATTATTACAAAATGATACTGGTAGTACGATTGTTTATGGTGCTTTCTTTTTTGTATTATATAGAGAAGGCTTACCTAAATACTATTTAACCATAGGGCTTTCAATTATCATATTATCTGTTTTATCATTAAAATTCGGATATATAATTACCTCTTTAATTGCAATAATACTTATTGTTGTTTATCATTTTTTAAACAAGAAAAAAATAAGAATATATCAATCCATATTGATTTCAATTGCTGCTATTGCTATTTCATTTGGCGTAAAATTCTTTTATCAAAGCATATTACAACCTCATCAACAAGACAGAATAAGCCTTTGGTTACGCTTAGAAAAGGATCCTCAAAAGCTTGAGAAAATGAAGCAAACTTTTGCCTACAACTTAAACGAGTCTGAAAAAGCTATTAGTTCTGGTGGATTTTCTGGAAAAGGCTTTATGGAAGGCACAAGAACTACTGGGAAGTTTGTACCAGAACAACATACAGATTATATTTTTAGTACTGTTGGTGAAGAATGGGGTTTCTTAGGAAGCGCCTTTGTTGTAATAGTTTTTGTTTTATTATTGCTACGTATTTTACATTTAGCAGAGTTACAAAAATCGCAATTTAGTAGAGTTTATGGTTATGGTGTAGCATCCATAATCTTCATACATTTTCTTGTAAATATTGGTATGGTAATGGGATTAATTCCAACCATTGGTATTCCCTTACCTCTTTTTAGTTATGGCGGTTCTGGACTTTGGGCGTTTACTATTTTAATTTTTATCTTTATAAAACTAGATTCTAACAGAATCAACGAATGGTAGGTCTTTAATCAACAATTAATTATTTCACTTAAATGAAAAATTACTTCTTTTTAATTCTCTTTATAATTTTAGCATCAGCATGTTCAGGCACCAAAAACACTGTAAAACATAGTTTTTCTAAAGAAGAGGTTCAAATAATTATGACTGCAGATAGTTTAAAACCTATGCGAGTTTATAAAATAACAAACAATAAAGACTCATTATTGCTTAGGAAAAAAGCGCTTATATAAAACCAAATCCCAATAATCCTATTTTACAAAATTTTGTAAAACGTCTTTTTGCCACTGTTAGAGATAGTATGTCTTTAGGTGTAGGTATCGCAGCACCTCAAGTTGGTGTTTTAAAAAGCATTATTTGGGTACAACGTTTTGATAAAGAAACTTTTCCTTTTGAAGTGTATTTAAATCCAAAAATCACACAGTATTCTAATAAAAAACAAACTGTAAGAGAAGGTTGTTTATCTATCCCAAATAGAAGAGATACTTTGAATAGTAGATCTTTTACAATTGATATTGAATACGACACCATGACTGGTAAACATATTAAAGAAACTATAGAAGATTTTACATCGGTTATTTTTCAACATGAAATAGACCACTTAAATGGTATTTTATACTTAGATCACCTAAAAAAGGAAGTTGTTGATGCTCAAAAAAAATAGCTAATGCAAAACAAAAGATTTATATCTATTTTAGTTTTTGCAACAATTATATTACTTATTCCTTTAATTGCTATGCAATTTTCAAAACAAGTAAAATGGTCTTTATCAGATTTTATAACAGCAGGTGCTTTACTTTATGGGACTAGTTTATTTTATGAACTCATATTAAAAAAAGTTCTAAAAAAAGAATATCGAATTATTTTAACTGTCGCTATCATAATTACTTTACTTTTTATTTGGTTAGAACTCTCCGTTGGTATTTTTGGAACTCCAATAGCTGGTAATTAAACATCTACAAAACCAAAATACACAACTCATAATCAGGCATTTGAATTGAAAATATATTGAATTTATAATCCAAAACACTTACTCTTATCGTATATTAGTTTACATAAAAACCTACTTATGAAAACTTTTACTTACTTAATAATACTGTTACCTTGCTTGTTTTTAAGCTGTAGCAGTGATGATTTGGACTCAAAACAAAATCAAAACGATTTAGAATTTTTACCGGAAGATACAGGAGGTATGCAAAAAGCAAATATTCTAGGCGCTACCAACGCCGTTTTTGGGCATTACATTTACACGCCTAGTAATTACAATAATAATTCACCAAAATATCCATTACTTGTTTTTTTACACGGATCTGGAGAAAGAGGCAATAGTGAAACAAACCCAGATATTTTAAATAAAGTATTAGCAAATGGTCCTCCTAAATTGATTGAAAAAGAAGAATGGCACCCAAAATACCCTATGATAGTTGCTTCTCCACAATTACCTTCTGGAAATTGGAATCCAGATGATATTCACAGTTTTATAACCTATTTAATCGCAAATTATAATATAAACATTGAGCGAATTTATGTAACAGGTCTAAGCCTTGGTGGCTTTGGAAGCTTCAGTTATATTTCTACCTATGGATTTGATTCTTATGCTGCTGCTATTGTTCCTATTGCTGGTGGTGGAAGCACAAATTCTGGAAACAAGTTTACTACAACACCCGTTTGGGCATTTCATGGCGATAACGACACTACAGTTTCACACAACCAATCCATTAATATGATAAATGCAATAAATGAAGCAAATCCTGAAACTAGAGCCAAATTAACAATATATCCAGGTGTTTCTCATAATTCTTGGTCTAGAACTTATGACTCTAGCGGAATGGGTGATGAAAGCTCAGATTATGATGCTTTTAATATGACTATTTACGATTGGATGTTTATGCACAAAAAAAGCGAATAAATGATTACCCTTTCTGGTAGAATTTAATTTTTTTAAAAATTTTCTTCTAATTTTCATTTAATATATTAGTTAACTTTATCCTTCAATATGCCTTAAACAAATTTTAAATATAAATGAAAGCTATATTTTTGTTAATAATATTAATCTCAATCCAAACACCAATGATACTCTTCGACTTTAATACCAAAAGCAATGTTACAAATTGGAACACTGTAGATGATGTTGTAATGGGTGGGCGCTCTAATGGCTCCTTTAGTATTGACAATGGTGGTTTTGGTGTATTTGAAGGCCTCGTATCATTAGAAAATAATGGTGGTTTTTCAATGGTGCAATATAAGTTTGAAACCAAAAAAGTTAATGCTTTTAGTGAAATTTGCATTAGGCTAAAAGGCGATGGTAAAAAATATCAATTTCGAGTTAAAACAAGTAATAGTGATGATTACTCTTATGTAATACCTTTTGAAACTAATACAGAATGGCAAACTATTAAAATTCCTTTTAACACCATGTATCCTGCATTTCGCGGTAGAAAATTAAATGCTGAAAACTACCCAGGCAAACAAATGGAAATGATTGCCTTTTTAATTGGAAACAAAAAAGCAGAATCCTTCAAATTACAAATTGATAATATTGAACTTAAATAGCTAAAAATAATTTTTTAGATTTTAAAAAACTATTCTATTTCTTGATGTTTTGAATAGGTTTTCCATTTTTCAATACACTGCTGCATATCATCTGGTATTGGAGTATCAAATCGCATAAATTCACCTGTTTTAGGGTGCTTAAAACCAAGTGTTTTAGCATGCAAAGCTTGACGTGGTAAAACTTTAAAACAATTATCTACAAATTGTTTGTATTTAGTAAACGTTGTACCTTTTAATACTTTTTCACCACCGTAACGTTCGTCATTAAATAGTGTGTGACCAATATGTTTCATATGCACACGTATTTGATGTGTACGACCGGTTTCTAACTTGCAAGACACTAAAGTAACATACCCTAAACGCTCCAAAACCTTGTAATGCGTAACTGCAGGTTTTCCTTTTTCAGCTTCATCATTTAAAAAAACAGTGTTTTGTAATCTATTTTTTGGGTGTCGACCTATATTACCTTCAATAGTTCCTTCTTCTTCATCCATATTTCCCCATACAATAGCCACATACTCGCGTTCGCTAGTTTTCTCTGCAAATTGTAATGATAAATGCGCCATGGCTTGTTCGGTTTTTGCAACCACTAAAAGTCCGCTTGTATCTTTATCAATTCTATGTACTAATCCAGGACGTTCGCTAGAGTTGTTTGGTAAATTATCAAATCGGTATATTAATGCATTTATAAGCGTACCAGAATAGTTTCCATGGCCAGGATGCACAACCATACCTGGTGGTTTATTTACCACTAAAAGGGTATCATCTTCATAAACTACATCAATAGGAATATCTTCTCCAACCAATAAATTTTCAAAAGGCGGGTGTGCGAATAACACTCTTATCTCATCAAAAGGCTTTACTTTATAATTTGATTTTACTGGAGCATCATTTACATGAATACTTCCATTTTTTGCTGCTGCTTGAATTTTATTTCGTGTAGCATTCTCAACAAAATTCATTAAATATTTATCAATACGAAGTGGTGTTTGCCCTTTATCTACAGTAAACGCATGATGCTCGTAAAGATCATTATCCTCTTCTTCTGGTAATTCTGGTGTATAATCTTCCATTTATTTAAGGTCTATTCCCATTACCAAGTACTAAATCAATAACAGATGTTTTTGGCAGTTTATCACCAGACTTAATAGTAGTTCCTTTGTTTGTTAATTTTAAAACCATGTCTTTCCCAATGTTATCAACATAAGTTATTTTTCCCACTTTAAAACCTATTGCTTCTAGGGTTGGTTTTACTTGTCTAAATGTTTTATCGATTAATCCATCTGGGATTTTTATTTTTCTATAACCTGATGGATTTAAAGTGATATATATTTTTCTATCTTCTTTTACTTTTGCTCCAGCAAGCGGCTCTTGTTCTATAACCGAAAATTTAGGGTAATCTGGATTATAATTTGCAGAATCTTGAACTTGCATAACCAAATTATTATCTTCCAATTCTACTTGTGCAACGCTTATGGATTTTCCTTTTAAATCTGGCACGGTTTCAAAATCTCCATGGTTAGTTGTTACATTTAACCACTTCAACAAAATAAAACACAATACAACTAGTGCTACAACTGCCAATAAAATTTGTTTTAAAAATGTTTTACTGGTAAGAAATTTAATGATGCTCATTTATAGTATTTTCAATTAGGCAAATATATAAAAACAGAACTGTTTTTTCTTTTGCAATTTATATGATATTTTAGCTTAACTAATATTAGATACGTTTTATTGCTTGTTTTAGACCGATACTAATTTATTTCTGCATCAATGAAAAAAAATATTGCCATTATTATGGGAGGATATTCAAGCGAATATCAAATCTCTTTAAAAAGCGGAAACGTTGTTTATGAAACTCTTGACTCTTCAAAATACAATGCTTATCGTATTCATATTTTTAAAGATAAATGGGTTTACGTTAACGACAATGACATTGAATTCCTTGTAAATAAAAATGATTTTTCTGTTAAAATAGATAATCAAATTATAACATTTGATTGTGTTTTTAATGCCATACATGGCTCTCCAGGAGAAGATGGCTTTATGCAAGGCTATTTTAAACTATTAAATATCCCTCAAACTAGCTGCGATATGTACCAAGCAAGTCTAACATTTAATAAACGTGATTGTTTAAGTGTTTTAAAACCTTACGGAATTAAAACTGCGGAATCTTACTATTTAAATTTAGGTGATACTGTTAATGAAAGTGATATAATTACAAAAGTTGGCTTGCCTTGCTTTGTTAAAGCCAATAAAGCCGGTAGTAGTTTTGGAGTCACTAAAGTACATAAAAAAGAAGATTTACAAAACGCAGTGAATGTTGCTTTTAAAGAAGATGATGAAATTATTATAGAATCATTTTTAGATGGCACCGAAGTTTCTGTTGGTGTTATTACATATAAAGGAGAAACCAAAGTATTACCTATTACAGAGATTGTTAGTGAAAATGATTTTTTTGATTATGAAGCAAAATATTTAGGGAAATCTCAAGAAATAACGCCTGCAAGATTAACTCAAGAGCAAGAAAACAAAGTAAATATCATGGCTAAAAAAGTTTATGAGGTTTTAAAAATGAAAGGATTTAGCAGAAGTGAATTTATTTTTAAAGATAATGAACCTCATTTACTAGAAGTAAATACTGTACCCGGATTAACAAGAGAAAGCATTTTACCACAGCAAGCCGCCGCAGCCGGTATTAGTATGAGCGATTTATTTGACAATGCTATTGAAGAAGCCTTAAAATAAAAGTTGTAATTTTAAATCATGAAACGAGCTTTATTCCCTGGATCTTTTGATCCATTAACATTAGGACACTACGATATTATAAAACGTGGCGTTACACTTTTTGATGAAGTTATAGTAGCAATTGGCGTAAATGCCGATAAAAAATATATGTTTTCACTAGATGAACGTAAAGCTTTTATTGAAAAAGCTTTTGCTGATGAACCTAAAATAAAAGTAGTTATTTACAAAGGCTTAACGGTCGATTTCTGTAAAGAAATTGGCGCTGAGTTTATTTTACGAGGGTTAAGAAATCCGGCCGATTTTGAATTCGAAAAGGCCATCGCACATACCAACAGACATTTATCGACCATTGAGACCGTTTTTCTATTAACAGCAGCAAGCACTTCTTATATTTCTTCGTCCATTGTGCGCGATGTGATTAGAAATAATGGCGATTATACAAAATTAGTTCCAGACAGCGTAAGGGTTAAGTAATCTTTAATCTACACAACTAATTTCCAGTAATGTATAAATTACAACAAACAATAATTTTGACTACAACAAAATTAAATTTGGCTACATCGTACTCTCAATTATTATAGAATTTTACAAAAACAAAAATCTATTAAAATGTCAAAAAACAAAATTGCATTAGTAACAGGCGGAAGCCGAGGTTTAGGACGAGATATGGCCATTAATATCGCAAAAAAAGGTATCGATGTTATTATCACATATCACTCTAACAAAACTGCAGCAGATGATGTTGTTGCAGAGATAAAAAAAACAGGTAGAACAGCTCACGCATTACAACTAGATACTAGTAAAATTAATACGTTTGATGCTTTTTTTATTCAGCTTTCATCTTATTTAAAATTGGAAACAGGTCAAGACCATTTCGATTTTTTAATAAACAATGCCGGAACTGGAATTTACACGCCTTTTGTTGAAACTACAGAAGAGCAATTTGATGAAATGGTTAATATTCATTTTAAAGGTGTTTATTTCTTAACACAAAAAGCTTTAGCGTATTTAAATGATGGAAGTAGAATTATAAATATTTCTTCTGGTTTAGCAAGGTTTACATTTCCTAATTCATCTGCTTATGCTTCAATGAAAGGAGCTGTAGAAGTATTTACAAGGTACTTAGCTAAAGAATTAGCTCATAGGAAAATTACTGCTAATGTGGTTGCGCCAGGTGCTGTTGCGACCGATTTTGGTGGTGGTGAAAACAAAACAAACGAGCAAAAAAGAAAAGTAGTTTCTAGCGTAACAGCATTAGGTCGTGTTGGAGAACCCGAAGATATTGGGGGTGTTGTTGCTTTTTTATGTTCTGATGATGCAAGATGGATTAACGGACAGCGTATAGAAGCTTCAGGAGGGATACTTTTATAAAAAATCGCTTTGAAGATGAAAAACAAAACCATCCATAAAATAAATTCAATTAGCGAGTTTCATAAATTAAGAAACCTGCCAAAACCAGAACATCCACTAATTAGTTTAATTGATTATACAGCTATAATTCATACACCAGAAAATGATAGAATTAGTTGGTTGCAAACCTACTACTCTATTGCCTTAAAAAAGGATGTTCCGGGTAAGTACAGATATGGTCAGCAAGACTATGATTTTGATGATGGCCTAATGTCGTTTTTCGCACCAAATCAGATTTTAAATATAGAATATGTAGAAAAAGATATCACAAAAGAACCGTCAGGATGGATATTACTCATCCATCCTGATTTTCTTTGGAATACGCCTTTAGCTAAAACTATAAAACACTATGCTTTTTTTAATTATTCATTAACAGAGGCCTTATTTTTATCTGAAAAAGAAGAACTTACCATTGCAAATATTTTAAAGAATATAAAGCAGGAATACCAATCGAATATTGATAAATTCAGTCAAAGTATTATTCTTTCTCAAGTTGAATTATTACTTAATTATGCTGAAAGATATTACGAGCGTCAATTCATTACAAGGAATATAAGTAATCATGAAATTCTATCGCGTTTAGATGAGGCTTTAAACCAGTATTTTAATGATGAAAACTCCAATCAAGGTTTACCATCTGTAGAATTTATTGCTGATGCACTAAACCTATCTTCAAATTATTTAAGTAGTTCACTTAAGTCTATAACTGGGCAAAGTACGCAACAGCATATTCATGAAAAATTAATTACAAAAGCCAAAGAAAAATTATCTACAACTGAGTTATCTGTAGGTGAAATTGCTTATGCTCTTGGTTTTGAACACCCGCAATCTTTTAGCAAATTATTTAAAACAAAAACCAACCTTTCGCCTTCAGAGTTTAGGCAATCATTCAATTAATATTAACCAATCTAACATTTTCTTGCATAAGCCACGGTCGAGAATCTGGCAATTCTGTAGAAAACTTACAATTAATAAAATCCACGTTATCGGTATGTCTTATAAAAAAGGCATGAGCGTTTGTATTTCCAAATTTGCTTCCTTCAGGGTATTTACCATCATATTCCATTACCGTTTGGTTTGTGGTGTTAATGCCTCCTTTTAGTTGAAAGTTTAAATTTTCGAATGTCACATTTTGAATATGATGACCAGAAATCCCTGTTATTATAGATGGGTATTCTTGGGTAAATCCCTTACCTCTAATATTTTTAAAATAGATATTCGAAATACTTCCTATTCGAGATTTTCTTCCTGGAACAGTTCGTTTTCTATCAGCCAAAAGCATAAAAATGGCTTGCCCAGAATTGGTTATTTCACAATCTCTAATAAGTATATTATCAATCACTGCTCCATCCATAGACTCGATAACTAAAGCCGAATTTTGATAGGCATTTTTTAACGTTAACCCAGAAACTTCAAAATTAATAAAACTTCCTAAACCATCTGTTCCCAACTTAAAACAATTACCAGCATTAACATTCAATTTATCAATAATACAATTACGCACTACAACATCTTTACAACCATATTCGCTTCCGCTTTTAAAACAAATACCATCATCTTCAGATTTGATATCACAATCTTCAATTAAAACCTTATGGCAATCTACAATATCAATGCCGTCTCGGTTTGGTGTTAGGTTACCCGTATGCACTTTTATATTACGAATGTTAATACTATCCGACTCAATATAAACCTGAGTCCAACAAGCAGGATCAACCATTGTAATATCTGAAACTGTTATATTTTTAGACCCAACAAATGCTAAAATAGAAGGTCTATCTTTTTCGGTTCCTAGTTCTTTAACATTCATCCAAGGTTCATAATCTCCTTGTCCATCAATTTTACCTTTACCTGTAATGGTTACATTTCTCACATGATTCCCGTAAATTAATCGTCGTTGGCAATCTTGTAGCATACGGTTTGGGAACTTAGTTTCAATCATGTGGTGCGGATATGCTGTTTCAGAATCTGATTGTATTCCCTTAATTACAGCTGTGCTATCAATTTTCAAAGTCATATTATTACCAAGCAATAATTGCCCTGTTAAAAAAATGCCTTTTGAAAACAATACTGTTCCTCCAGAATCTTTGCAGACATCTATAGCTTTTTGAATAGCTTCTTGATCATTAGTAATGCCGTCTCCTTTTGCTCCATAATCATAGACATTATATGTGATTGCCTGTTTTTCTGAAGTAGCACATTGTAGAAAAAAAGGTATTAAAATTAATAGAAAACATGTCTTCATAAGCTTACGATTAATTATGATAAAATCCGACCGAACTAGATTCCTCAAACGCTTTATCATTCTTCATTTTATAAATGCTATTAGGTTTTAATAAGAAAAAATATTTATTATCTTTTTTATATTGAAATGATTTTTCTTCCACATCAATACCAACAACTTCTATTAATTCCCCAACCAAATTTGTTACAACTCTCGCTCCTTTTGAAAAAGAAAAAATTAACTCTCCATTAATTGAACAAAAAACGGTATCGCCTTTTGTTTGTAGTTTATAGTCAAACCCATTCCATTTTTGAGTGTAATCATATTCGAAATTATCATCTAAACAAGACCAATAAATTTTGTCTTGTGTAATATGAACACCATAAAATCTTGAAATAAACTCAAGAGTTGCTAAAATAGTTGGTCCGTATCCATCTTTTGAATTGTTAGTCGTTGCTTTAAAAGGATCAAACTGTTGCGTAAATTTTTGAGAATCTTTTAAAACATTTATAAATTTTTGACCAATAAGAGTCAATTCTGCATAATGATCATAGTTTTCCAACGCTCTTATAGACCTTTGATAGGTTAGCCCTTGTGGTTGTCCGCTCCAATTATTCCCCGAAATGTTTTTAAATGAAGGATCATTTGCAGCAATAGAAGGTAATGGCATTGGTGTCCAAAACTCATCAGGGTTCATAAGATGATGTCTAATAAAATCGTTTGCCATTTGCTCATCAAAACTCCCCAAATACATGCAACGTAAATTATTATGAAGCAAAACAGGCATGGTTTCATTGTTTTTATCCTTGTCATAACAAGCAAGCTTATCATTATCCCATAAATAGCTTTTAATTTTTGCCTGCACCTTATTAGCTTTCTTTCTCCAAAATTGTGCTTTACCATTATTAAGTTCTTTTGAGATTAAAGCTAAAACATCTCTACATGAATAAGAATAAGACATCACATCCATCGATTCTATGGGAACTGTCATTTCTATTGTATTATCGTAAAAATCTTCTTTACAATGTAATTTTAATGCTTCTTTTGAAAGCTTAGAGGCTGCTTCTTTACTCGGAGGAAAATCAAACGACCAAGCTTTTGGAAAATCATTAAATCTTACACTACCATCTTCTCCATTATCATAAACACACCAAGTTTCTAAACATGCGTTATTATCTGAATCTCGGGTTTTCCATAAGTAATTATCGAATTTTTCTAAAGCATTATAAACCCTATTTAAGTAAATCAAATCTTTATTTAATAAATAGTACATTTCAAAAGCTGGCATTGCAAAATACAACCCTTGAAATTGCGCATAATTAGGATTTGTTTTTTCGTTTTTTTTATATATTACACCAGGTAATCGTCCATCATCTCTTTGATTATCTATAAAAATATTGATGTTATTTTTAGCAATTTCCAAATTACGTTTGGCATACATATAACCGCCCATTGGCTGCGTTTCTAACCAAACACTGGTATATTCAGCACCTTCAATTAATACATTTCTATCTCCGTAATACACAATGTTTTGTTGTGCTAACTTTTCGGCTCTATCATATAATTTTTTTAGAGATGTGTCTGTAGAGTTGAATATAACCGTGGTTTCTGGAACTTCTTTTTCCTGCGAGAATGTAGAAAAAGAAACCAAAAGTATGAGTAAAGTAGCGTAATGTTTTATCCGTAGGATAATCTTCATTTTAATATACAATAACCTTTATATTTTATAAATATAAGGTATCATTTTATACAAAAAGAAGGGCTTCAATAAATTATTAGAAAAACATAAATTACAAATTGAAAATTACATACGCTCAGGAACCTGAATTCCTAATAAGCTAAAACTGTTTTTTATGATATTAGCAACCATATTTGAAAGTTGAACTCTAAGCGCTTTTTCGGTATCGTTATCTGCTCCTAAAATAGATACATTTTGATAAAAAGAATTGAATTCCTTAACCAAATCGTAAGTATAATTAGCAATTAAAGCAGGACTATGATTTTCAGCAGCATTTTGAACTACTTCTGGAAATAACTGAATTTGCTTGATTAGTTCTTTTTCTTTCGGGTGAAGTTCAATATCAACTACATTTAATTTGCTATTTGCATCTAAATCTGCTTTTCTTAAAATAGACTGAATTCTAGCGTAGGTATACTGTATAAAAGGTCCTGTATTACCTTGAAAATCGATAGATTCTTTTGGGTCGAATAAAATTCGTTTTTTAGGGTCTACTTTTAGGATATGATATTTTAAAGCACCTAAGCCAATCGTTTTAAAAAGTACTTTTTTCTCCTCTTTTGAATAGCCATCAAGTTTACCTAATTCTTCTGATATTTCTTCGGCAGTAGTTGCCATATCATCAATTAAATCGTCTGCATCAACAACAGTACCTTCTCGACTTTTCATTTTTCCGCTTGGTAAATCTACCATACCATAACTTAAATGATATAGATTTTTTGCCCAATCAAAACCAAGTTTTTTCAGAATTAAAAACAACACTTGAAAGTGATAATCTTGCTCATTACCTACGGTATAAACCATTCCGCCAACATCTGGAAAATCTTTAATACGTTGTATCGCTGTCCCAATATCTTGAGTCATATAAACAGCGGTACCATCAGCACGTTGCACTATTTTTTTATCTAACCCGTCTTCGGTTAAATCGCACCAAACTGAACCGTCATCTTCTTTTACAAAAACACCAGATTTTAATCCTTCGGCAACAAATTCTTTTCCTAATAAGTAGGTATTACTTTCATAATAAAGTGTGTCAAAATCGACACCTAAATTTTTATAAGTTACATTAAAGCCTTCGTAAACCCAACCGTTCATTTTTTCCCAAAGTGCAACAGTTTCGTCATCACCAGCTTCCCATTTTAAAAGCATGTTTTGAGCCTCTAGTAAAATAGGAGCATTCTTTTTTGCTTCTTCTTCCGTTTGTCCTTTTGAAATTAAATCTTGAATTTCTTTTTTATATTCTTGGTCAAACTTCACATAATAATTCCCAACCAATTTATCACCTTTTAAACCTGTGTTTTCGGGTGTTTCTTCATTTCCAAAACGCTTCCATGCCAACATACTTTTACAAATATGAATACCTCTATCGTTTATAATTTGAGTTTTGTAAACTTTTTTACCAGATGCTTTTATAATTTCAGCAACACTATAACCTAAAAGATTATTTCTAACATGCCCTAAATGCAAAGGTTTGTTTGTGTTTGGTGATGAATATTCAACCATAATGGCTTTTTCATTTACTGTTGGCGAAACAAAACCATAAGTTTTATCATTTTTCACACCATTAAAAAAATCAAGGTAATATGAATCGCTTATTTCAATATTTAAAAAGCCTTTTACCACATTAAAAGCATCAACCTCAGTAACATTTTCAACTAAATACTTCCCAATAGTTTCACCAATTTGTACAGGATTACCTTTAACAAAACGTAACATAGGAAAAATAACAACCGTAATATCTCCTGCAAATTCTTTTCTTGTAGCTTGAAATTCTACAGTTTCTAATTCTACATTATAATTAGATTTTACTGCCTGTTTTACATTATTTGATAAGGTATCTTGAAGATTCATTTTTATGGTATTATGAGCGTGCAAAGATAGTAAGTTTTTTAAGTTTTTCTAGTAATAACAAAAATGCTTGATATTCTTAAAGCAAGCTTATTATGAACTAATAAATATTAAAATTCTCGTTTTTAATAAAATTCCCTAAAGCAATAAAAATCAGCATGTATTTCACCGATAAAATGCTCTTTTTCTATGATTCTTGCCGTTTATCTATTCGTCGATTTTTAAGCTATTTTTCAGTACCCCTTTCATCTAATTTATTGGTATTAAAACGCAGAAATTAGATTTTAATACTCCTTTTTCCAATTTTTGTGAGGTAAAGCTATTAAAGACCCATTAATTTGGACAATATTTAAAACTAATCAACTAAATTACAACTTAATAAAGTATTCTTATTTTCCCTCAAATTTAAGACCCTTTAATTATTCAGTTGTAATTTATAATGTTTTATGAGGAGAATAATTATCTTAATTATATTATGTTTATATACATTTATTTGTTTCTCGCAAACTAATGAAATAGACAGTCTCGCCATAGAACTTGCGTTTCAAGAAAAGGATTCCTCTAAAATAGAAACCTCCCTAAAACTTATAAAATCGCTTTACGACACCAATGAATATGATAGAGCTCTAAAATATATTATTGAAAGTGAAAAGTTATCTAACAGTATTAACTACAGTAAAGGCATTGCTAAAATCACTTATTACAAATCACTAATTTACGCTCAAAAAGGAGATTACATAAACGCAATAAGTGGCTATGAAAAATCTAAAAGATTATTTAAAACATTAAAAGACACTTTAAGCACTGCTAGAGTTAATAATAGTATTGGTTTAATAGAGATAAAACGAGGTAACTATGCAAAAGGTTTACAATTCTCACTTGCTGCTATTGAAGAATTAGAAAACAGAAACCTAGTTAAAGATCTTAATTTAGCTTACAGCAACTTAGCTAAAGCCTATTATAATGTTAATGCAAATGATAAAGCTATAGAGTTTTATACAAAAGCACTAGAAACACAAGAACAGTTGCATGATACTAAAGGGATTAATGAATCTAATAGTAAGTTAGCTGAACTTTACTCAGAGAAAAAGGAATATAGAAAAGCTATTGAATTTTATGAAAAAGTTTTAGGAAGTAGTGAATCTAAAAACGATTCAATTCGTGGATACGTATTATCAAAATTAGGTGGCGAATATTTAAAATTTAACGATTATGAAAAAGCCTCAAAATATTTAGTACAAGGTTATAATATAAACATCCGTAATAAGAACAAAGCCAATTTATTAATAGCCTTAAATAACTTGGGCGATTTAAACTTAAGACAAAATCGATTGGTTTTAGCCGAAAAGCAACTACTTGAAGCTGGTGATATTGCTAAGAGTATTGATAATAAAATAGAGCTACTTAAGCATTATAAACTGTTAAAAACTTTAGACTCTACAAGAGAACGGTTTGACAAAGCTTTTGTATGGCAAAGAGAGTATTATGAGTTAAACAATAGTCTCAAAAGAAGCCAGATGTCTTCTGTGAATTCAACTACTATTGATTCAAAACAACTTGAATTAAACCCAAATTTTGATAAGCCCATAGCTAATAATACCACTGAACAAACCAAAATATACAGCACGCTTGAAACAGACGAAAAGTATAATAAATTCAAATTAATTTTTTATGCATTACTAGCTGCCCTTGCCATAGTATCTACGTTTTTAATTTTAATTTATTTAAAACGGAATAACAATATTAAATACACACAAGAATTAGAAGAAAAAAACATTAAAATTGAATTACAAAACGAGGCATTTTTAGAACAAACCAAACACCTTGAAAATGTAAATAATGTTAAAGACAAACTATTCTCTATTGTATCTCACGATTTAAAAGACTCTCTTTCCTCTATTAATGGCTTTATAGATTTATTAAAAGACGGCTCTTTATCTAGAGAAGAATTTGATAACTTAATTCCTGAGTTAAGTGAAAATGCTAATAACGCATCATTGTTATTGTTTAATTTACTTAATTGGTCTAAATCTCAAATGCAATCGTTAGAGCCTAAACCTAGTTTATTTGATGTTCAAGAGGTTTTTGAAGACAAAGTAAAACTTGTTGAACAACGCATGGAAAATAAAGGCATCAACTTGGTTGATCATTCATTAAGAGACTTTGCTTATGCAGATAGAAGCATGTTTGAAATAGTTATTCAAAATCTACTGGCTAATGCATTAAAATTTAGTAAAAATGGAGACACCATAACCGTATCTAATCATATTAGTAATGGTAGCTGCATTATTAGTGTTTCAGATACTGGTATTGGAATATCAAAAGAGAATATCGAAAAATTATTTAAAAACACTTCCTACACAACTGTTGGAACCAATAACGAAAAAGGCACTGGTTTAGGTCTTTCTATTTGTAAAGAATTAGTTGAACTTAATAATGGTAAAATTTGGGTTGAAAGCACTCTAGGTAAGGGAAGTACATTTTATGTACAATTACCAAAATCTAAACCATCTTAATCGTTTTTATGCTTTAGGCAAAAACACTTCTGCCATCATACAACGTGCACTACCTCCACCACAAGCCTCAATAGTATCTAAAGAACTTGATAGTATCTTAGTATGTTTTTCTAAAGTCTTTACTTGTTTATCTGTTAAAGAATTATAAGCAGCTTGACTCATGATTAAATAACGAACATCATTAGCACCTTTTACTTGCAACATATTACCAGCAAAATTATTCACCTGTGCTTCTGTAATATCTATAATCTCTTTTCCATCTTCTTTTAAATGAGAAATTACGTTTTTGCGTTCTTTTTTATCATCTATACTACTTAAACAAATAACTGCAAAAGTTTCACCCAAACACATCATAACATTTGTATGATAAATGGCTTTTCGTACTCCATTAACCGTTTGATTTGATGTAAAAATTACAGGTGTGTATTCAAAATCCTCACAAAACTCTATAAACAAATCTTCATCTGCTCTAGGAGATAATGCACAATAAGCCTTACCATTAACTCTATCTAAAATTAAACTGCCTGTACCTTCAAGAAAAATGCCTTCCTCTTCAGCACTTGTATAATCAAAAATATTATTAATTGTAAAACCATTTTCTTCTAAGGTTTCCAAAACATCTTCCCTTCGCTCCAAGCGTCTGTTTTCTGCAAACATAGGATACAAACCTACATTACCATTTTCATGAAACGAAACCCAATTGTTTGGAAAAATAGAATCTGGAGTATCGGTCTCATTTGTATCGTTTACAACAATTACATTTACACCAATACTTCTTAGCTTTTCAACATAATCATCAAACTCTTTTTGGGCTTTTATGTTAACCGTTTCTGGCAACATATTATCTAAAATTTTTTGATAGTAATTGTTAACTGCCGTTTGTTCGTTCATCCTAAAATTTGTTGGACGAATCATTAAAATAGTATTTGTAGTTTGTTGCATTTATTTATAGTAATATCTGGTACAAAAATAGGATTAATTGATATGTGAAATTCGTTTTTCTTTATCTTAAAAACTTTATTTTTTTCTATCAATCACATAATTAACCATAAGCTCAAGTGAATTTCTATAGTTTGATTCTGGATAAGTTTTTAGAAGTTCTAGAGCTTCATCTTGAAAAGCTTTCATTTTATTAATAGCATAATCTAAACCACCATTTTCTTTAACGAAAGTAATAACTTCTTTAACTCTTTTGAGATCTTTATTATGGTTTTTTATAGAGTTAATAAGCCATTTCTTATCTTGTTTTGAAGCTTGATTAAGCACATAAATTAAAGGTAAAGTCATTTTTTGCTCCTTAATATCTATTCCTGTAGGCTTACCTATTTGGTCATCACCATAATCAAACAAATCATCTTTTATTTGAAATGCCATCCCTATAAGTTCGCCAAACTTACGCATGGCTTCAACATGTTGTGATTCTGGTTTAACCGATGCTGCCCCCAAACTACAACAAGCAGCAATTAAAGTTGCTGTTTTTTGACGAATAATTTCATAATAAACATCTTCGGTAATATCTAATTTGCGTGCTTTTTCAATTTGCAAAAGTTCTCCTTCACTCATTTCACGCACAGCAATTGAAATGATTTTCAGTAAATCAAAATCATTATTATCAATTGATAACAGTAATCCTTTTGATAGTAAATAATCACCAATTAAAACCGCTATTTTATTTTTCCAAAGTGCATTTACAGAGAAGAATCCACGACGACGATTACTATCATCTACAACGTCATCATGTACTAAAGTTGCTGTGTGAATGAGTTCAATTACTGATGCTCCTCGATAAGTACGCTCGCTAACCTCACCATTTGAAACCATTTTTGCAACCAAAAAAACAAACATTGGTCGCATTTGTTTTCCTTTTCTATTTACTATGTAATGGGTAATTCTATTAAGTAGAGCTACTTTACTAGACATTGAAAGCTGGAACTTCTGCTCGAAAAGATCCATTTCATAAGCTATAGGTTGCTTTATTTGTTCTACTATTTTCACTAGCTCAATTTAGCTTTTATTTGCCAATTGCCCACAAGCTGCATCAATATCTTTACCTCTGCTTCGGCGCACATTAACTACTATTCTATTTTTCTCTAAATTACTAATATAATTTTCTAAAGCTTCATTTGTAGCTTGTTGAAATTCGCCATCATCAATTGGATTGTATTCTATAATATTGACTTTACAAGGCACATATTTACAGAACTCAACAAAGGCATCAATATCTTTTTGTGAATCATTAATACCATTCCAAACCACATATTCATAACTTATTTTGCGTTTGGTTTTAGCATACCAATATTCTAAAGCTTCTTTTAAATCCGTTAAAGGAAAGGTTTCATTGAACGGCATTATAGATGTTCTTACTTCATCAATAGCTGAATGTAATGAAACTGCTAAATTAAATTTAACTTCATCATCTGCCATTTTTTTAATCATTTTAGGTACTCCAGAAGTTGAAACCGTAATACGCTTTGGTGACATACCTAAACCTTCATCTGAAGTAATTTTATCTATAGCTTTTATAACATTATTATAATTCATGAGTGGTTCTCCCATACCCATAAATACAATATTACTTAATGGTCTATTATAATATAATCTGCTTTCGTTGTCAATTGCAACTACTTGATCGTAAATTTCATCTGGATTTAAATTACGCATACGTTTTAAACGCGACGTTGCACAAAATTTACAATCCAAACTACAACCTACTTGACTTGAAACACAAGCTGTCGTTCTAGTTTTAGTTGGTATTAAAACCGATTCTACTATTAAGCCATCATGTAAACGCACTGCATTTTTAACCGTTCCATCACTACTACGCTGCATAGTATCAACCTTTATATGATTGATAACAAAGTTATCTTCGAGCATTTGGCGAGTTTCTTTTGAAACATTAGTCATATCATCAAAAGTGTGTGCCGATTTTTGCCAAAGCCACTCATAAACTTGATTTCCTCTAAAGGCTTTATCTCCTTCCTTTACAAAGAAATCTCTTAATTGCTCTTTGGTTAATGCGCGTATGTCTTTTTTACCTGTTGCCATAAGTGATGCAAAAATAGTGAAAGGGATTTTGATTAACGAATTATAATTGCAGCTATGATTTACTTTTGGAATTAGAGCAAAAAGATTTTAATATAATACTCCACTGAATTTAATTTGGGAATACAGTAAAAACTAAAAAGCCTTGAATAAACAAGGCTTTTTAAAATTTATATAATTAACATGGCATCGCCATAACTGTAAAACTTGTACTTTTCTTTTACGGCTTCCTCGTAAGCTCTTTTAATAAAATCATGCCCTGCAAATGCTGAAACCATCATTAATAGAGTCGATTTTGGTGTATGAAAATTAGTTATCATACAGTTTGCTATACTAAAATCGTATGGAGGAAAAATGAATTTATTTGTCCAGCCATCTATTTCGTTTAACTTGCCACTTGAAGACACAGCTGTTTCTATTGCTCTCATTGCAGTAGTTCCTACTGCACATACACGTTTTTTATTTTTGATACCTGTGTTTACAATATTTACTGCTTTTTCATCAATTTTAAGCTCTTCGCTATCCATTTTATGTTTGGATAAATCTTCTACCTCAACAGGGTTAAACGTACCTAAACCTACATGTAATGTAACTTCAGCAAAGTTTACTCCTTTAATTTCTAAGCGTTTTAGTAAATGTTTTGAAAAGTGAAGTCCTGCAGTTGGTGCAGCTACAGCTCCTTCATTTTTTGCGAAAATTGTTTGATAACGCTCTTCATCTTCTGCCTCAACTCC
The DNA here is from genome assembly GCF_900114265.1 of Flaviramulus basaltis. GTDB lineage: Bacteria > Bacteroidota > Bacteroidia > Flavobacteriales > Flavobacteriaceae > Flaviramulus > Flaviramulus basaltis. The sequence goes on along the minus strand of NZ_FPKV01000001.1, from coordinate 1,406,807 downwards.
TCTTTTTATGTATTTAGGAAGTGGTGTTTCTCCTAATTGGGTTAATTTTAAACGAAACTCTCTGTAAGATCCATCATATAAAAAACGTAGTGTACGTCCTCTAGATGTTGTGTTATCAATAACCTCTGCTACTAATGTATCATCATCTCCAAAATATAGCTTGTTACCAATTCTTATTTTACGTGCAGGATCTACTAAAACATCCCAAAGACGTTGCTCTTCATTTAATTCTCTTAAAAGAAATACTTCAATTCTGGCACCTGTTTTTTCTTTATTACCGTATAATCTAGCAGGAAATACTTTAGTGTTGTTTAGAATTAAAACATCATCTTCATCAAAGTAATCGATAATGTCTTTAAACATTTTATGTTCGATGGTTTGTTTTTTTCTATCTAAAACCATTAAACGAGATTCATCTCTATTTTCTGCTGGATATTCTGCTAATAATTCATCTGGCAAATTGAAACCGAAGTGTGATAATTTCATATATTAAATTTTGCTTTTTTTTAACAAGATTGCAAATATACAATCTGAGAGTAGGGGTTGTCAAGTAAAAGCGTGATTATTATTTAGTTATTTTAAATCCAATAGATTTTAGGTCGTCCCAAAAGGTAGGATAAGATTTTGAAACCACTTCAGCATCTTCAATGAGAATTGATGTTTTAAGTGCTAATGGTGCAAATGCCATAGCCATTCTGTGATCGTTATATGTTTCAATTGAAACGAATTCTTTAATATTTTTTGATGGCTCCAACTTTAAAGATTCATTAGTAATTTCTACTTTACCACCTAATTTTTCAATCTCTTTTTTTAAAGCAACTAATCTATCTGTTTCTTTAATTTTAAGTGTATGAAGCCCTGTTAAATTGCAAGACATTCCTAAAGCAAAACAAGTTACGGCTATCGTTTGTGCAATATCTGGAGCGTTTTTTAAATTTAATATTAGAGGCTCAAGATCTATAGCTTCCTTTTTTAATGTTAAACTATTACCTTTAAAATTAGAAGTAACTCCAAAGTGTTTATAAATATTAACCAAAACTGAATCGCCTTGTAATGAGCTTTCTTTATAAGATGATATGGTTACTTCTGTCCCTACCTCACTTAAGGCTACAATACTAAAATAGTATGATGCCGACGACCAATCTGACTCAACAGTAAGTGTTTTTGGCTTTAAAGATTTAGTGTTCGGTTTTACAGTAATAACATTTTTAATAAATGATGATTCTACTCCAATTTCATCCAATAAACTTAGAGTCATATTTATATAAGGAATAGATGTTATTTCTCCCTCAAGTGTTAATTCTAAACCGTTTTCAAGTTTGGATGCGACTAACAATAATGCCGAAATATACTGGCTACTTACATTCGCTTTTAAGGATACTTTGTTTTTAGTTAGACTTTTTCCTTTAATTTTTATTGGAGGAAAACCTTCATTTTCTACATAACTAATTTCTGCTCCTAAATCCTGAAGTGCTTCCGCCAAAATTTTAATTGGTCGTTCTTTCATACGTTTAGAACCTGTAAGCACAACTTGCCGACCTTCTTGAATTGAAAAATAAGCCGTTAAAAATCGCATTGCTGTTCCTGCGTGATGAATATCAACTAAATTTGACTGAGAGCTTAAAGCGTTAGTCATTAAGTTACTATCATCTGAATTTGAAACGTTTTCTAATTTAAAATCCGGGTATAATGCTTGGAGTAACAACAAGCGATTAGATTCGCTTTTTGATCCCGTTATTTTTATTGAAGATTGCTTTGCAATTTTAGATTTTTGAAGTGTAATATGCATCTAACTTATAAATATGTGTATTTAAACAAGCTGCAAATTTACTTTAATTTTTCGTTATTATGATGCCTATCGTGGTCGCGTTTTGCTTTCTTATCCATTCTTTTATCAAATGCTTTTTGTAAATCTACACCTGTTTGGTTTGCTAAACATAATACAACAAACAATACATCGGCAAGTTCTTCTCCAAGGTCTTTATCTTTATCGCTTTCTTTTTCACTTTGTTCACCATACCTACGAGCTATAATACGAGCTACTTCACCAACTTCTTCTGTAAGTTGTGCCATATTAGTAAGCTCGTTAAAATAACGTACACCGTGGTCTTTTATCCAGTTATCTACTTCTTTTTGTGCGTCTTGAATATTCATTTATGATTTAGTTAAAACTATTTGTTCATTTTCTTTTTCAATTAACAATTTAAAATACTCTTTCAAGGCATCATAATATATTGGAGAAATTACTGATTGATTAATTTCAGTACTTATGTATAAATTAATAATTGATCCTTTTTGTGATATTTCATATTTAAATGTCCCTAAATTATCTGGTAATGCCATTGCAGTAGTTTCTGGCAATGATTCAACAGCATATCCTTCAGGCAAATTTATTATAACTCTATAAACACTTTCTGAAGGATAACCAAAATCTACTGGGAATTCTCTTTTTTCCAGTTTAAAAGGATTTTCTTTTGTAGCCATAAAGAATAATGGTGAAAAATAAATTTTATCCCCAATAATATCTGCCTGACTCTCTTTTACAAACTTATAGGTTTCCGCAACTGGTTTAGATAAATCTTTTGCATTAGTAACCATAAATTCCGAAATTTCTAAACCTCCATATTTATTTTCCAGCTTTTCTAAAAAGGCATCTTCATCGGTATCATTATACTGTCCTCTGTAAGATAATGCGTTATGGTTTGTTTTTATAATTCGGTAATTCCCTTCAACAGTTCCTTCTTCATCTAATTTGACCATTAGGGTTACTGTATTTTTTGAGTTCGTTTTCGGGTATAAATTTATTAAAGTTGAATTCCCGTCTTTTGTAATAATTCTACCATCCCAATTTAAAGCTCTATAAGGTAAAATATTGGGAGAGCCGTATTTACTTGTTGCATCTAGTAAAATAGTTCCTTCTGGCATTTCAACACAAGAAATAACGTAGTTATACCCTTCTCTTGTTGGAAATAATGGAATACCATTATTTCTTGTACTAATTAAAACTGGATTAGCGTTTAAACCTGCATAACGAAGCATAGAAGTTAGCATTAAATTAATTTCTGCAACATTCCCAACCTGATCTTTATAAGCTTTTCTTACACCATCTTCTGCGAATTTTCCATAATATTCATTCCATTTTACTTTTGATTTAACAAAATTAAAAATTAAAAATATTTTTTTTACTGGATCTGAAACTCCATTTACCAGAGCATCTATATCGTTTTCAAAATAACCGGTTTTATTTAATTCTTCTCCAAAATTTGGGCTTTTATAAATTGACTTAACCACATCTTCCCATGTCGTTGAATAATAATCTATTGGAGAATTTGGAAATTTAACATATGATATTTCATATTTTACTGACGATCTATAATTATCAATATTATTCACATAGGGTTCGTCTTTTAATGATGGTATATTTTCCAAATCATATGTAGTAATATCCTTTGTAAATTCTAAGTTAGATGAACTAAATTTTGTACTTACTGTTCTCCCGTCATACACTCTTTCTTTATCGTTAAAAATTATTTTATCTCTTTTGGGTATTGTTTTAGGTGTTACTTGTAAAAATCCTTTTGTATTTACTTTAAAATTGAAATACTCAGGAACTTCAAATTTTGCTGTCAATTTTTTAATTGGTATATCATGCTGAAATTGAAATTCTTCAACATTTGTATAAAATGGAGAAACCATTTTATATTGATATTCAATTACTGAACCTTCCTTTACATTTGGCATTGTAAATTTAGTTTCATCATAAAAACTAGACTTTTCTGTATCGAAAATACCATCCTTTTTTAACTTTACGTCTTCTATCTTATTATCAATTAAATTGTATGTGTAAGCTTTTAAACTATTTACCTTTTCTCTAATTGAATTATCCCTGTAAAGCATTATAGATTTAGTTGCATAATCAAATCCTTCTTTATTATAAATTTTAATCCTTTCATGGACATCTGTTATTAATTGAAAGCCTTGATTTTGAACATAATTATAATATGTTCTTCTGTATTTGTATAAATAGGTTGCACTTGCTGAAGAATCTAAAGGGTTAAATTTCTCTTGTAATTCTTCTTCTGAAATTTTTCCAAAATCATAATCTTGAGAAAACCCTGTAACACCTATACTGAATACTAGTAAAAAAATTGAAAATCTCATCTATGGTTGGCTTTTAATTAATGCTACTTTTGCATTATCTTGTTTTAATACTTCTTTATAAAAATCTCTAAAGTTGCTGTAATCTTCTTTCGGATAGTCACCATCCTTTATAATAAATTCCCTTTTATAAATTATTGTATTTTCATTTTTTACTATAATTTCTGTTTTAAAACTACCAAACTTATTTTCTAAAACTATATTTTTTGGTAATGACTCAATTTTATAACCTTCTGGTAATTTAATTTCAACTTCATCTTCATCAATAAAACCTCTTTTAATTTTTAAAGGATATTTTCTACTTCTATAACGATCTGGAATATTTGTATTTCTATTTAGGACATTAACGGTTAGTAACATTCTATTTGCTGCTTTTTTTGTGTAATTAGTTGCGTTAAAACTAATGTCTTCAATAAATTTAATGTTAGATTTATCATTTATAATATTAAAACTATCTATGATAATATTATTAACATATCTCCATCTTTTTTTATAATGCAAATCTAAATCACGTTCAATTTCGGTTTCTAACCAATACTTATCGTTATATTGAATACCTTCTGATGTTATATTTACATTTACTTGAATTGCTCCACCATCATCAATTATACATTCTCCTTTTACTAACTGTCTATTATCTTCGGTTTTATATTTTTTTGTATGTTGAATTTCACCCCCTTCTGGAGTTATTACTAATGCATCTCTATCATCTGTAAAATCACCAATAAACCCGAATGGTAATTTTTGGCTGGTACATTCTAGCCAAAGCGTTTCATCTCCATTAGGTATGGATAAAATGGCATGATTTCCTTGCATTATAGCAAAATCCTTTTCAAAATTTCTTTGTGACTTACCGGCATATATCACACTATAATTTGACTCAATATCTACCGCTTTTAAAAGTGACATTGTATAATTTGTTAGTGCCTTACAATCACCATAACTAACCGCATCAACATAAGAAGCATTAAAAGGTTTCCAGCCTCCAATACCTACTTGTACACTAATATATCTTACTTTATCTTGAACATATTGGTATATTTTTTTTGCTTTATCAATATTATTTGTTTCATCTTTAACTAAATCTCTTATCTTAATTATGGTACTTTCAGGTAAATCATAAGTCCCTTTAATCAAATCATGATACATCCATTTTCCAAAATCATTCCAATTCTCAACTTCTGCATAAACCCCCTCTAAAGTAAATTGCTTTGAAGCAAATAATACATTTGGTGTAATGTCTATTAAAGATGGACTATAATCTTCAGGTTTAAAGGCTTTTACATCTTTAACTTTATAAGCTACATGACCATTTATATCTTCTTTTTCTATTTCAATCTCCTCAAAGTTTTTTTCTTTTTTCCGAATTGAAATGTTTTCTGAATAGCTTATTGAATAGCTACTGTTTTCTATAGCTACAAAATAATCATCAATTGGTCTAAAAGACGGTAAAAATGCTGTGCTACTGTTAGTTGTTTCACTTATGAATTCTATAGTATATGGATAAGAAATTGATGTGTATTCCAAATATTTTACTCTAGAATCTGAATATAATGTACCTCCATTTACAGCACTAACATCTTTAAAATCTTTAGTCCTAATTTTTTTAATTTCTTCACCAAAAGCATCAAAAACTAAAACTTGCAATGTTTTTATACTTACATTATTATCATAATGTAAGTAAGCGTCAATATTCCTATCCCCTTGCTCATTTAAAATAGTTATAATTCTTTTTTCTTTCACATACAATTCGTTAGGAGATCTTAACGAAACGGTAATTTCGTTCAATCTAATAACTGCATTAGCATTTTCTTTTAAATTATCTGGAATTGTTAAACTTGAATATAAGTTTTCTTGAGAAAAAGTGAATAAAAATGAAAGTAGGAATAATAAATAAACGTAATTTTTATTAATCATAAATAATAGTTAAAAATTATTATATACTAATTTTTAGTAAAATTTAAGAACAATTAATTCGAGAGTAAAACCCTTAGCTATTATTAGGTTTAATTAAGATTCTTAAACCAAATATAAAAAAACATGGCAGAAATACATACTTTAATTCACTTAAAATAACTTGAACTCCCCAATTAGAAAAAAACTTATTAATACCTATTGGAGATACTTTTATACCTCTGAATGAAAAAAAGAAACGTTCATTGCAAAAAGGAATTAAAAACCCAACGCCCTTGCCACCTGATGTCATAGCGTCTAAAAGTCCGTGAGAAAAAGTAGATAAAAAAATAACTGAAAACCATATTAGCTTATGTTTTCTATCTAATAAAAACATTAAAAATAATGCCCATATAATCGCAAAAAAGATGGAATGCGTAAAACCTCTATGACCAAAAGGAGCCTCATATGGTATTCCAAAATGAAAAGCAATAACATCAAAATCTGGTAGAATAGTTGAAAAAATAGCAGCAAGTAATAACCATTTTGTGTTTTTTGAATCAATAACTTTTGTTAACGTAAACCCAACAATGCTATGACCAAAAATAGATGCCATTATTCTTTATTTTTTGAGTCTATTATAATCGTTACGGGACCATCATTAAGAAGCTCAACCTTCATATCTGCTCCAAATTGCCCTGTTTGAATTGGTTTACCTAAGTCTATTTCTAGTTGTTTCACAAAGGCTTCATAAAGTGGAATGGCAGCTTCTGGTTTTGCTGCTTTTATGTAACTTGGTCTGTTTCCTTTTTTTGTTAAAGCGTGCAATGTAAACTGACTTACTACAATTGCATCTCCATTAATATCTAAAAGAGATTTATTCATCACATCATTTTCATCACCAAAAATTCGAAGGTTTACTATTTTGTTTGAAAGCCAATTAATATCCTCTTGGGCATCATCATTTACAATACCTAAAAGAATTAAAACTCCGTTTGAAATTGAAGCCACTTTAACTCCTTCAATTGTAACACTTGCACTAGAAACTCTTTGAATAACTACTTTCATTCTTATTCTTTATCCCAAATATCGGTTCTGTAATGTTCATCTTCTCCTTCAACAATTTGCAAATAACTGCGGTAACGCGAAAATGCAATTTCATCATTATCCAAAGCTTCCTTTACAGCACAATTAGGTTCTTGAATGTGTAAACAATTATTAAACTTACAATCTTGTTTTAATTTAAAAATTTCGGGAAAATAATCGCCAATTTCTTCTTTTTCCATATCTACCACACCAAAGCCTTTAATTCCTGGTGTATCTATAATTTGCGCAGGAAAACTTAAATCAAACATTTCTGCAAAAGTTGTAGTATGCTGCCCTTGCATATGTTGCGTAGAAATTTCTTTTGTTTTAATATTTAAATTTGGCTCAATAGCATTTACTAGTGTCGATTTACCAACGCCTGAATGTCCTGAAAACATACTTACTTTATCAAGCATTAATGCCTTTACCTTATCTATATTTTTACCTGTTTTTGCTGATATGCCTATACACTCATAGCCGATTTTTCTATATATATGAGCTAAAAACTTTACTTCATTTAGGGTTTCTTCATCATAAGTATCTATTTTATTAAATAGTAATACTGTTTTTATGGAATAAGCTTCTGCTGTTACTAAAAATCGGTCTATAAAACTGGTTAATGTTGGCGGATTATTAATAGTAATTATTAAAAAAACCTGATCTAAATTAGCTGCAATAATATGTGTTTGCTTTGATAGATTTACCGACTTTCTAACGATATAATTTTTTCTATCATGTATGTTATGAATAACACCGGATTCTTGATCGTTATCAGTTTCAACCTCAAAATCCACAAAATCTCCAACAGCAATTGGGTTCGTGCTTTTAATACCTTTTAAACGGAATTTACCCTTTATACGGCATTCATAAGTATGCCCTAAATCGGTTTTAACTGTGTACCAGCTACCTGTAGATTTGTAAACGTGTCCTCTCATTACAACAAAGATGAAAATAATAAGTCTGTAATACAAACAAAAATGCCTCACAATTGTGAGGCATTTTTTAATATTTAAAAGGTCTTATTGGATTATCCGTTTATAACCTTCTCTTGATGATTAATAGATTCTTGATGAATCGCTTTAAACATTTTTAAGATAAACTCTTCACTTAATCCTTTTGCTTCTCCTTCGAGAACCATTTTACCTAAAATTTCGTTCCAACGTTTAGATTGTAAAACAGCAACATTCTTTTGCTTTTTAAGTGCTCCAATACCATCTGCCGACTTCATTCGTTTTCCTAATAACTCTATAATTTGATTATCTATTACATCAATTTGTGCTCTTAAATTATCAAGTGATTTATTATAATCTGCTTCAGAATCACTTTCTTTTCTAATTTTTAAATCCTTCATGATTTGAATTAAAGTAGAAGGCGTTACTTGTTGTGCAGCATCACTCCATGCATTTTCAGGATCATAATGAGTTTCAATCATTAACCCATCAAAATTCAAATCTAAAGCGGTTTGAGAAACATCAAAAATCATATCTCTTTTTCCTGTAATATGAGAAGGATCGTTAATTAAAGGAATATCTGGATATTTATTTTGAAACTCGATTGCTAATTGCCACTCTGGAGTATTACGGTATTTTGTTTTTTCATAAGTTGAAAAACCTCTATGAATCGCTCCAATATTTTTAACTCCTGCTTTATAAATTCTTTCTATACCACCTAGCCATAATGCTAAATCTGGATTAACTGGGTTTTTTATTAATACAGGCTTATCTGTACCTTGTAAAGCATCTGCAATTTCTTGCATTATAAATGGGCTAACTGTAGAGCGTGCACCAATCCATAATAAATCTACATCATGCTCTAAAGCTAATTTTACATGTGCTGCATTTGCTACTTCTGTACAAGTTTTCATCCCTGTTTCTGCTTTTACTTTTTGCAACCATTTTAGACCTAAAGCTCCAACACCTTCAAACATTCCTGGACGTGTTCTTGGTTTCCAAATTCCTGCTCTAAAATAGCTAACATCTGTATTTTTTAACTCGTGTGCTATTTTTAAAACTTGCTCTTCTGTTTCAGCACTACATGGTCCTGCAATTACTAACGGATGATTTAAATTTAAATCATCTAACCATGTTCTCATTTCTTTTTTGTTTTCCATAATTTTACTCTTAACTAATTCCTTTTAAAATATCCTTTATATGATTGGTGTTTTCCATTTCATTAAAAATAGCGTCAAAATCATCTTGTTTCATCAGCTCTTTAAAATGAGTGAGGTTTGTAATATACTCTTCTAATGTTTCAATAACATTCGCTTTATTTTGTTTGAAAATAGGTGTCCACATGGCTGGTGAACTTTTTGCTAATCGCACAGTTGAAGCAAATCCACTTCCTGCCATATCAAAAATATCGCGTTCATTTTTCTCCTTTTCAATAACTGTTTTTCCTAGCATAAATGAACTGATATGCGATAAATGCGACATGTAAGCAATGTGTTTATCATGCGCTTCAGGATTCATATATCTAATTCGCATTCCTATATCTGTAAATAGCTTTAATGCTTTTTCTTGAAGCTTAAACGTTGTTTTTTCAACTTCACATACTATATTAGTTTTACCTTCAAACAAACCACTTATTGCTGCACTCGGTCCAGAATATTCTGTTCCTGCAATAGGATGCATTGCTAAAAAATTTCTACGTTTAGGATGATTTTCAACTATTTTACAAATATCTACTTTAGTTGAACCTGCATCTACAACCAAACCAGAATCTGACACCTTATCTAAAATAGTTGGCAATAACTTTACAGTGGCATCTACAGGAATGGCTATAATAACTAAATCGGCATTTTCTATATCATCTAAAGTTGCCTTTTTATCTATTAGCTTAAGCGATAAAGCTTCATCTAATGTTGCTTCTTTTCTGCTGATACCATGAATAACCACTTCTGGATTATTCTTTTTAATATCAATAGCAAGACTACCACCAATTAAACCAACTCCTATGATGTATATATTTTTCATATTACTCTTGCTATTGCTTCTTCTAAATCCTCAGTTGATGCACACAAAGAAAACCTTATATAACCTTCTCCTTTACTTCCAAAAATGGTTCCTGGAGTAATGAATATATGACTCTCTTTTAATATTAAATCTATAAATTCTTCCGACTTAACATACGCCGGTAATTTTGCCCAAACAAAAAGCCCTGTTGCTTTTTTATCATATGTACAATTTAAAGCATCAGCCAATTGCCATACTAAATTTCGACGTTCTCTATACACATTATTTAGTGTAGCAAACCACATTTCAGAGCACTTTAACGCTTCAATGGCTCCTTTTTGAATGCCATAAAACATACCAGAATCCATGTTACTTTTTACCCTTAAAATATTATTTATATGAATGCTATCTCCAACAACCATACCTACACGCCAACCAGCCATATTAAAAGTTTTGCTTAACGAATTTAGCTCTAAACAAACATCCTTTGCGCCTTCAACACTCAATATGCTTTTTGGTGAATCGTTTAATATGAAGCTATATGGATTATCGTTTACAATTAAAATATTGTGACGCTTACCAAATGCTACTAACTCTTCAAATACATTTTTTGTTGGTTGAGCTCCAGTTGGCATATGCGGATAATTTACCCACATGAGTTTCACTTTACTTAAATCTAATTTTTCTAAAGCATCAAAATCTGGCATCCAGTTATTTGCTTCATCTAATTCGTATAAAACACCTTTTGCTCCTACTAATTTTGTAACCGATTGATAAGTTGGATATCCAGGATTTGGAATTAAAACTTCGTCTCCTTCATTTAGGTATGCCATTGAAATATGCATAATACCTTCCTTACTTCCCATCAAAGGTAAAACCTCTGTTGAAGAACTTAAATACACCGAAAAATGTTCTTTATAAAACCCAGAGATTGCATCTCTAAGTTCTGGAAGCCCTTGATAACTTTGATATTTATGCGCATTGGGGTTTTTAAAACTCTCCGAAATAGCATCCACAACTTTTTGAGGTGGTTGCATATCTGGACTACCAATTCCTAAATTAATGACTGGTTTACCGCTTGCAATAAGCAAGTTTACTTCTCTTAATTTTTTAGAGAAGTAGTATTCTTCAACGGTTTGTAGCCTGTTAGCTGCTTCAATCATAATTTAGCATTTTTATATTCTCCTAACACTTTAAAACCTTCTGCCATAATATCTATTATAGATTTTGCTTTTTTAAAATCTGCATACTTATCAAAAGTGATATCAACAAAAAAAGCATATTTCCAAGGGGTTTCAACTATAGGTAAAGACTGTATTTTAGTTAAATTCAATTTACAGTCACTCATCACATTTAAAATAGTTGCTAAACTGCCTCTTTTATGATCGGTTTCAAATTTCACCGAAGCTTTATTAATTTCAACTTCAGGCACTTCTGAATTTGTGCGTTTAACTATAGCAAAACGTGTTTCGTTATGCTTGATAGTTTGAATGCTATGTGCCAAAATATGCAATTCAAAAATTTCTGCTGCTTTAACACTTGCAATAGCTCCAACACCTTTTAGTTGCTTTTTTTGTATACGTTGCGCAACCTCGGCAGTGTCTTTATCTTCAATCAATTTAATGTTAGGATATTGCTTAAAAAACTCTTTACATTGCAGCAATGCCATTGGGTGTGAATACACTTCTTTTATGTCTGAAATACTTTGATTTGGCAGTACCATTAAATTATGTTGAATATCTAAATAATGCTCACCTACTATATGTAAACCGTATTTATCAATAAGCGCATAATTTGGTATAATTGAACCCGCAATAGAGTTTTCTAAAGCCATTATAGCGGCGTCACACTCTTCTGTAATTAAAGAATCGACAACCCTATCGAATGTCAAACATTCAATAACTTCCACTGGTTTTTCAAAAAATTGTTCAGATACAATATGATGAAAAGATCCTATAACTCCTTGTATGGCTACTGTTTTTATCAATTATTTAGTCTTATTTTAAAGTATTTATTCAATTGTTGAACAAAAAAAAGTCCCGATTTTCATCGAGACTCATATTTAAATTTATTGTTATAAATTATACATACAACGCCTCGTTTCTTTTGCTAAAAAAGAAATAAAACCAATTGTTAAAATATGTATAATGTACTGTCATTGTCATAATTAAGGCGCTAATGTAATTAATTATTTAAGAAAACAAAGCCGTATGAAATATTTTTTGCGTTTTTATTAAAAGTTTTAAAGATTTTACAGCAAAACTTATATTACATTAGATAATCATTATTTTTGAACAAATAATTTTAATTATGTCTATTGAAGTAAAAGGGATTTCAAAACTTTACGGAAATCAAAAGGCTTTAAACCAAATATCTTTTAAAGTTGAAAAACCAGAAATTGTTGGTTTTTTAGGCCCTAACGGTGCTGGAAAATCTACCATGATGAAAATTCTAACCACTTACTTAAATGCCAATGAAGGCAGTGCAAAAGTAAATGGATATGATGTTGACACAAATAAGCAACAAGTACAACAAAGTGTTGGTTATTTACCCGAACACAACCCTTTGTATTTAGATATGTATATTAAAGAATATTTAGCTTTTAATGCTCATATTTATAACATAAGCAAAAAACGCATTGATGAAGTTATTGAACTAACCGGTTTAACACCTGAATCTCATAAAAAAATAGGACAACTCTCCAAAGGCTATCGCCAACGTGTCGGTTTAGCTAATGCGTTATTACACGATCCTGATGTTTTAATTTTAGATGAACCAACTACTGGTTTAGATCCAAACCAATTAGTAGATATTAGAAATCTTATTAAAACCATTGGCAAAACTAAAACTGTATTTCTTTCAACACACATCATGCAAGAAGTTGAAGCTATTTGTGAACGAGTTATTATTATTAATAAAGGAGAAATTGTTGCTGATAAAAAACTAAAAGATCTTAGAGACGAAAAAGAACAAGTTGTGATTGTTGAATTTGATTATCGTGTTGAAGATGCTTTTCTATTAAAATTACCTAAAGTAAAAAGTGTCACAAATACATACGACTTTGTTTACGAAATCACTTTTAAAACTTCTGAAGACATGCGCTCTTATGTATTTGATTTTGCACATGATAACCAACTAAAGATTCTTCAACTCAATCAAAAAAACGCAAATTTAGAAAGCTTATTTAGAGAGTTAACTAGTGATTAATCTTCAAAAATAAGTCGTCCTTTATATTGTTCTTCAACTTCAATAATTGGAGGTTGACTAACAGAAATTACGTTACCTGTTCCAGATATTTTCCCTTTAATAGATTGTTGTGGATTCACAATCATATCATTAGAACTTCTATTCCAAATAGTAACATTTTGAGCAATTAAATCTCGTCCTTCAAAACGCGATGTTCCTGCATAAAAACTGACGTTTAGATTTTGTGTTTTTCCAGAGATAAAACAATTAGATATATTATTAAAACCTACTCGAAATGAATTGTTATCAATTTGTAATCTAAAATCTCCATTGGTAAACGAATCTGGTGTACTAAAATCTTCTGATAAAAGACTTAAATTAGGGTAAGTTAAAACACCATTTGAACTTACTGTATATTGTGTAGAACTTCTAATTTCAGTAATATTTGATGATGTTATATAAACCTTTGTAATGCCATAATCTCGAACATAATTACAAGTATTATCATCTGTTAAAGTTAGTTTAGCATCAACAACAATAGCACTAACATCATTAATTAAATTTTCACCTGTTTCAATTATTACACTTTGAACTGGACCTTCTTCAATAATTAATTCGATATCACGATTAACTAATATTTTATCAAAACTAGAAACCACAACTTCTTGCTGAATAATATTTCCTGTTTTTTGAAAACAATCACCAGCATTTTCACTATTACAAGCAATGAGGAAACTAAAAACAAATATGTAAACTAGTTTTTTCATAATCTTACACCTACTCCAAATTCAACACATTCAGCTTTTGCCCCATGTGTTTTTAATGTTAAAGCACCAAACCATTTATCATTCAAATAACGTTTTAAACCTATTCTAGAATAAGTTCTTCCTTCAAAATGAAAAGGATAATAAACATAATATCCTAGTTGGGTTTCCAAAGACGTTTTATTTATAAATAATTCGTGTCCTACAAAAACTCCAACGCGTTTATAATCTTCATCTCCTGATACGTTTTCTTCAGGTAATGAAACACTCTGATAATAAATTAGTTCTTTTAAAAATTTAGAAAAGAAAACATCTGTACCTAACTGCAATGCACTTTTTCTATTAATACGTTTATCTGCATAAGCCGAAACTATATAAAAAGGAAACTGACCGCTTCCAACTACATCACTTTCATTAATACCTGCTCTAAAAGCAATATTATATTTTATAGGTTGTGTAAACTTTTTATCAGTTTCATCTAAGGTGTCTTGAAATTCAAGTTTTTCTTCATCTAAATTATAAGTCAGCCCTAAATTAAAAGTTATTGAATTCACACTTGCATTAGGTGCTTTTACATTAGCATTAGAATAATGAAGTAGTGAAAAGCCTGCTTGTAATCCAAAATTATCAAAAATACGCTCCTTTTTATAATTAAGCATCAAGTAGGTACTGCTCAGTAATTTAGAACCAAAAGCAATGTTTTTATAGTTTTCTTCCTTATCATAAGGATTGGTTGTAAATGCTAATCCTTGACCAATACGTAACATTAAATTCCGCTTTAAAAAATAGAAATTGTAATGCGCATAAAGTGAATAATTATTTCCTAAAACGTCATTTTTTAAATTTTGATAGGCGAAAGAAACGCCATAATCAGGATAGTTAAACCGTTGTTCCCAGTTATTAAAACCATAAGTTTTTTTATTCCAACTTAAAATAAAACCTTCTGGATGTCCTTTTATTAAATGTAGAATATCATTATTGTGCAGTGCAATATTGCCTTTAAAATAATTAACATCAACATAAGAAGTATGCGCTTTATCTTGTGAGAAAGAATAACTACACATTACATAAAAAACACCTAATAGAAAATGACGCATTAATAGATTTGCTTATAAAAAAGCAAAAATAACAGAATAATTAGAACAACTGCGATGCAATAGCTTTTATATTATCGCTCTTACCCATAGAGTAATAATGCAATACGGGTACGCCAGCTTTTTTAAGTTCTTCTGATTGTTTAATTGCCCATTCAATACCTACTTCTCTAACTGCTTTATTGTCTTTACATTTTTCAACTTCATTTATTAAAGTTTCTGGTAAATCAATTTTAAAAACCTGTGGCAACAATTGTAAATGTCGTTTTACAGCAATAGGTTTTATACCTGGAATAATAGGAACGTTAATACCTGCTGCTTTAGCTTTATCTACAAACTCGAAGAATTTATTATTATCAAAAAACATTTGAGTTACGACATAATCTGCTCCAGCATCAACTTTTGCTTTTAAACGTTTCAAATCTGTATTTAACGAAGGGGCTTCCATGTGTTTTTCAGGGTAACCTGCTACACCAATACAGAATTCCGATTTATGTTCCGCCTCCATAACATCATGCAAATATTTACCTGTATTCAAATTCTGAATTTGAGACACTAAATCCACAGCATATTGGTGACCTCCTTCTGTACACTCAAAATATTTTTGATGACTCATAGCATCACCACGCAATGCCATAACATTATGAATACCAAGATAATGACAATCTACCAACAAATATTCAGTTTCTTCTTTTGTAAAACCTCCACACAAAACATGTGGTACTGTATCCACATTATATTTATGTTTAATAGCAGCACAAATACCAACCGTCCCAGGTCGCATACGAGTCACTTTTCTATCTAAAAGCCCATCGCCTTTATCAATATAAACATACTCTTCACGTGATGTCGTAACATCAATAAATGGCGGATTGAACTCCATTAAAGGATCAATATTATTATACAATTCCTGAATATTTCTTCCCTTTTGTGGCGGTATAATCTCAAAAGAAAACAAAGTTTTTCCGTTTGCCTTTTTAATATGGTCTGTTACTTTCATTTACTTAATTAATGCTTTTTTTAATACTTCAAATTCTCCCTTATACTCCCAATAAATCCATCTACCATCTAAATAATCAGTCAAAATATATTTTTCACTTACAGATTTTATTCTGGAAATAGCGACAAGTTTCTTCGAAAATGTTTCAACTGAAACATGCTCTACGATTTCCTTATTCTCACTATCGTACCCGTGAGAAATCATATGACTTCCTAAACTTAATTCAATAAATTCCATAAATACTATTTTGCATAATTTCTTTTAAATAATATTATTTTACGTGAAATAAGCGATTGTTAGTGCAGTAATGGTAAGCATTAAAAGTTGGATAAAGAATATTACCTCCGTTCTAAGTTTTTTCATCTTTTTTTTACTGCAAAATTCTTATTTCATTTAGATAGATTTGTTATTTAAAATAAAACAAATTGTTAATTTTATAATTCTAATTTTTACTCTTCAGCAATATTTGGATGCAACCATTTCCTTGCTTTATCCTTTGCTATATTTTTGCGCAACGCAAAATCTGTTACTTGGTCATCGGTAATTTTCCCCAAACCAAAATATTTTGCTTCAGGATTTGCAAAATAATAACCAGAAACTGCTGCTGCTGGCCACATGGCTAAGCTTTCGGTTAGTGTGACACCTATTAGTTTTTCGACCTCTAATAACTCCCAAATGGTTTCTTTTTCTAAATGGTCTGGACATGCTGGATAACCAGGTGCTGGACGAATGCCTTTGTAATTTTCTTTGATTAAATCTTCGTTTGTTAAATTTTCATTAGCACCATAACCCCAATGTTTAATTCTTATTTGTTTGTGTAAGTATTCTGCAAAAGCTTCAGCAAAACGATCTGCAAGCGCTTGCGCCATAATCGCGTTATAATCATCTTCTTTAGACCTATAACTTTCTGCTAATTCCTGTGCGCCAAATATAGCAACACAAAAGGCTCCAATATAATCTGTTTTACCAGTATCTTTAGGTGCAATAAAATCGGCTAATGCGATGTTAGGAATACCGTCTCGTTTCTTTAATTGCTGACGCAACGTTCTAAAAACAGCAACTTCATTTCCTTTTTTCTGAACTGAAATATCATCTTCATTAATAGCATTTGCTTCAAATAATCCAAAAACGCCTTTTGGTTTTAATGATTGTTTAGCTATAATTTCACTTAACATTTCTTGAGCATCTGCAAACAATTGCGTGGCCTGTTCTCCAACAACCTCATCGGTTAAAATATTAGGATATTTACCATGTAAATCCCAGCTTCTAAAAAATGGACTCCAATCTATAAAAGGCACTAATTCCTTTAAGCTTAATTGTTTTAAAATCTGAACACCTATTTCTTTAGGTTTTATCGTTTCAGAAGTTTTCCAATCTATTTTAAACTTACGTTTTCTTGCTTCGTTTAATGAAATATATGATTTCTCCTTACCTCGTTTTAAAAACTTGGCGCGGAATTCATCATAATCTTTTTTCATTGCTGCTACATAATTGTTGGATGTTTTCTTATTTAACAAATCTCCAACAACCGTAACTGCTCTAGATGCATCGTTAACATGCACAACGGCATTTGTATATTGTGTATCTATTTTTACTGCAGTGTGTGCTTTTGATGTTGTTGCGCCTCCAATCAATAAAGGAATTTCAAAATTCTCACGTTGCATTTCTTTTGCTAAATACACCATTTCGTCAAGTGATGGTGTTATTAAACCAGATAAACCAATGATATCAACTTTTTCCTTTATAGCCATTGCTATAATTTTTTCTGGCGGAACCATAACGCCTAAATCGACTATTTCGTAATTATTACAAGCTAAAACGACACTCACAATATTTTTACCAATATCATGCACATCTCCTTTAACTGTTGCCATTAGCACTTTCCCTACAGGCTCTTGCTTATCACCTTTTTCGGCTTCAATAAACGGATTTAAATAGGCTACAGCTTTTTTCATTACCCTTGCCGATTTTACAACCTGAGGCAAAAACATTTTCCCTGCTCCAAATAAATCTCCAACCACATTCATGCCTATCATTAAATTCCCTTCAATAACATCTATTGGTTTTTCTGCTTCTTGTCTTGCCGTTTCAACATCTTCAATAATAAAAGCATCAATTCCTTTTACTAAAGCATGGGTAATACGATCTTGAATAGGGTTTTCTCGCCAAGATAAATCGACTCCTTTTTCAACTTTAGAACCTTTAACGGTTTCAGCAAAATCAAGTAATCTTTCGGTTGCATCATCTCGTCTATCTAAAATAACATCTTCAACATGTTCTAATAAATCTTTAGGAATATCATCATAAACCTCTAAAAGGGCAGGATTAACAATACCAATATTCATACCTGCTTGAATGGCATGATATAAAAATACCGAGTGCATGGCTTCACGAACACCATCGTTTCCTCTAAATGAAAACGACACGTTACTAACTCCTCCGCTTACACTTACATTTGGTAAATTTTGACGAACCCAACGTGTTGCTTCAATAAAATCGATAGCATTTTTTTTATGCTCATCCATTCCTGTTGCTACAGGAAATATATTTAAATCGAAAATGATATCTTCTGAAGGAAAACCAACTTTATCAACTAATATTCTATAAGATTTTGTTGCTATTTCAATTCTACGCTCATAATTATCGGCTTGCCCAACTTCATCAAAAGCCATAACAATTACTGCAGCTCCGTAACGTTTTATTTGTTTAGCTTTCCATATAAATTTCTCTTCACCTTCTTTTAGAGAAATAGAATTTACCACACATTTTCCTTGAACAACTTGTAAACCTGCTTCAATAATTTCCCATTTTGAGCTATCAATCATTATAGGAACACGAGAAATATCTGGTTCGGCAGCTATGAGGTTTAAAAAACGCACCATAGACTCTTTACCATCAATAAGACCATCGTCAAAATTAATGTCAATAATTTGCGCACCTCCATCTACTTGATGACGTGCTATATCTAGAGCCTCATCAAATCTCTCCTCTTTAATAAGCCTTAAAAATTTTCTTGATCCGGCTACGTTTGTTCGTTCTCCAACGTTTATAAAATTGCTGTTTTCGTTTAAAACCAAAGGCTCTAAACCAGACAATTTCATATATTTTGTTTGTTTTATTTTCATTATCTATAATGCTCTACTGTAGGGAAAGGCTCGTAAAAATGATGTAATAACGCTTTCCATTTTTGGTACTCTTCCGATTGTCTAAACCCTATTTCATGATCTTCAATCGTTTCCCAGTTCACTAATAATATATATTTATCGTTTTGTTCGATACATTTTTTCAACTCATGAGACATATAGCCTTTCATTGAAGAAATAATAATCTCTGCTTTTTTGAAATTATTTTCAAAACCTACTGAAAGTCCTTTCTTGATATTTAAAATAGCTACTTCTAATACCATGTTATCCTTTTTTAATGTGATGCTGAAACAAATTCAGCATGACGACGTGGTTTGTATTTTGCTGCTATTTTTGCAATAACTTTAATATGATCTGGTGTTGTACCACAACAACCTCCAATAATATTTATTAAATCTCTTTTTAAATATTCTTCAATTTGCTCGCCCATTTCCTCTGGAGACTCATCATATTCTCCAAAAGCATTTGGTAAACCTGCATTAGGATGTGCTGAAATAGCTAAGTCCGTTTTATTAGCTATAGCTTCTAAATGTGGTTGTAATAAATTAGCACCTAAAGCACAATTAAAACCAATAGACAGTAATGGAATATGCGATACCGAAATTAAAAAAGCTTCAGCTGTTTGACCTGATAAAGTTCTACCAGAAGCATCTGTAATGGTTCCACTTAACATTATTGGCACATCTATATTTCTTTCTTCTTTTACTTCTTCAATAGCAAATAGTGCTGCTTTGGCATTTAAAGTATCGAATACCGTTTCTACTAACAATAAATCTGCACCACCATCTAACAAAGCTTCAACTTGTTGTTTGTATGCAACTCGTAACTCATCAAAAGTGACTGCTCTATAACCAGGATCGTTTACATCTGGGGACATACTTGCTGTACGGTTTGTTGGGCCAATAGAACCTGCTACAAAACGAGGTTTATGAGGTTCTTTAGCGGTAAACTCATCTGCAACTTCTTTAGCTATTTTAGCCGATTGGTAATTTAACTCATATACCAAATCTTCCATTTGATAATCTGCCATAGCAATTGTTGTTCCTGAAAACGTATTAGTTTCAACAATATCTGCTCCTGCTTCAAAATATTTTCCGTGAATGGTTTTAATAGCTTCTGGCTGAGTAATAGACAGTAAATCGTTATTCCCTTGCAATGGCGTTGGGTAATCTTTGAAGCGTTCACCTCTAAAATCTTCTTCAGTGAATTTATAACGTTGAAGCATTGTACCCATCGCACCGTCGAGCACTAAAATACGTTCTTGTAAAGCTTGTTTTATGTTTGACATATTACTTATGTTATATCTATATGTCATCAAGAAAAGTAAGGAAAACACTTTTCGTTATCTTTCCAATAATTTTAAATTATTAGTAGAATTTAGCACCTTCTTTAAAGTTAAAGGGTTGCCAAGGCTTCAGCGGGTCTATTCCCTCTACCTTTCTTGATAACATTAATACTATTATGAACTAGTGAACAAAAATAACACAAATAAGTATATTTTTTATACTATAATTCTAAATTTCTCGATTTTTCTCTTCCATAGCCTTTAATAAAAATAGAGTCTTTTGAAATAGTTGCAACAGAATATGCTGTACTATCTGCATAATCGACCATTCCTTTAAAAGTTAAAAAATGAACACCATTTCTAGTAAAGTAACCTCCGGCATGATTGTGTCCGTTAAAATAGAATTTTACTGTATTATATTGGTCTATTAATTTAAAAAACTGATTATAATTCCACAAACTATGCATGGTATCGTTTGCTGCTACTGGAAAATGACAATAAAATCCAACTTTTTCTTTTTTAATTAAAGAAGAATCTAGTTCTGATTGAACCCATTTTAATTGCTCTAAACTTAAACCACCATTCCAAGTTTGTATATTTTTATAACCTTCGCTTTTAAGTAATTTATATATAGAATCTGTTTCTTGTTTCTTTTTATTTGAAGTGGTTCCAAAAAAACTAAGGTCGTTACCATCTAACACAATAAATCGCCAATTATTTTTTTTAATACTATAATACCTATTGTCCATTCCCATTTTTTTAGGAACGCTTTCTTTTAATGAATCTTCCACACTAAAATCATGATTTCCTAAAACTTGATAATGCTGCGATTTTAAAGTATTCCAAATAGGCAAAACAGAATCAAAACTATTAAAATCTTGATCTATAAAATCACCCAAATGAATGGTATAATCTAAATTATTACTATTAAATTCTTGAATAGCTTTTTTGAATTTAGAGGTGGAATTTTTATAGTATCTCTTAAAATCTTTATTTGGCTCACAATAACAGTATTGACAATCGGAAACGATACCAATTTGGAAATTGGATTGAGTTTTAATTTCGTCTTTTTTCTTACAAGCTAGAACAGTTATGGCTAAAAAAAATATTAATGCTTTTTTTATCATGATTTCCTGTTTTACTCAAACAATGATGAAGACAAATAACGATCGCCTCTATCGCAAATAATAGCCACAATAACCCCTTGTTCTATAGATTCTGCTATTTTTAATGCACAAAACACTGAACCGCCACTACTCATACCTGCAAAAACACCCTCTTCTTTTGCTAAGCGTTGTGTTGTTACTTTCGCATCTTCTTCAGTAACATCTATTACGATATCTACTTTAGAACGATCAAAAAATTTAGGAACATAATCTGGAGACCATTTTCTAATACCTGGAATTCTTGCACCATCAGCTGGTTGTGCGCCTACAATTGTTATGTTTTTATTCTTTTCTTTTAGATAAGTAGAACTTCCCATTATAGTTCCAGTTGTACCCATAGTTGCTACAAAATGTGTTATTTCACCTTTAGTAGCTTCCCAAATTTCTGGCCCTGTTGTTTTATAATGCGCTTTCCAATTATCATCATTTTCAAACTGATTTAAAAGCGTATATCCTTTTTCATCTCGAAGTTTAAACGCTAAATCACGTGACCCTTCAATTCCAATATCCGCTGGTGTTAGAATAACTTCAGCGCCATAAGCACGCATGGTTTTTACACGCTCTTCAGTAGAATTTTCAGGCATGATTAAAACCATGTTTAAACCTAATAATTTTGAGATAAAAGCCAAAGCAATGCCTGTATTTCCGCTGGTAGCCTCAACTAGAGTTCCGCCTTTTTTAATATCGCCTCTTTTTAAGGCTTCATTAATCATGTTAAAAGCAGGTCTATCTTTTACACTGCCACCAGGATTGTTACCTTCTAATTTTAAAAACAATCGCACACCTTTTTTTGAAATAAGATGAATAGCCTCAACTAAAGGTGTATTTCCTATTTCGCCAATAATACTGTTCTCAAATTCCATTCTTTTTAGGTCTGATTTTAATTTCAGTTTGGTAGGTAACTAGTGAGTTTTCTGGAACCGAATGTGTAATCCAAACATTTGCACCAATAATACTATTTGCACCAATTACAATTTCTCCACCAAGAACTGTTGCATTTGCATAAATAGTTACATTATCTTGAATTGTTGGATGCCTTTTTACTTTTGCTAAATCTTTAGAAACTTGAATTCCGCCTAAAGTAACCCCTTGGTAAATTTTAACCTTGTCACCTATTATTGACGTTTCTCCAATTACAATTCCTGTACCGTGGTCAATATAAAAAGACTCGCCAATAGTTGCTCCTGGATGAATATCAACACCTGTAATACCATGAATATATTCACTCATCATCCTTGGTAAAATGTGCACATTTAATTTATAAAGCGCATGACTTAGCCTATAAATTGAAATGGCGTGAAACCCAGGATATGCCATATAGATTTCTTCCAAACTGTGAGATGCAGGATCATTACTTTCAAAAGCAATGGCGTCTAAATCTAATTTTCTTCTTATTCCTGGAAGTTCAGATTTAAATTCTTTCCAAATGTTATCACCATTTTCAATCTCTAACTTAGTCAGTATTTTTAGAAATGTTTTTTCTAAATAATCTTCATGAGCTACTTCTTGGTCACAATCAAACAGCGAATAAAAGAGTTTTTTAGTAAACGTTTTAACGGTATCTTTTAAGCAAACATTATAACTTTTCATATATTTCAATCACAATAATATTTGCGAATTTATAAAAACTTACTAAATAGATTGCACAACTGCTTTAGGTGCTTCTTTACGTGTTCCATCAAATCCATCAATACCACTAACTGTTGTGTATTTTAAAACATACTTTTTACCTGGATTTATAATTCGGTAAGCCGCTTGACACATTAATGTTGCCTCATGAAAACCACACAGAATTAATTTTAATTTCTCAGGATAAGTATTTACATCACCAATAGCAAAAACACCAGGAATGTTAGTTTGATAGTTTAATGAATTATCAACTTTTATAGCGTTTTTTTCTATATCTAATCCCCAATTACCAATAGGCCCTAATTTTGGAGACAAGCCAAATAATGGAATAAAATGATCGGTTTCTAAAATAGTTTCTTCGCCATCTTTAGTCACTGTAACCGATTCTATTTTACCATCACCATTTAATCCTGTAACCTCAGCTGGTGTGATTAATTTTATTTTATTTAGAAGTGTTAATTCTCTAACTTTTTCTACAGAATCTAAAGCACCTCTAAACTCATTTCTTCTGTGAATTAAGGTAACTGAAGAAGCTATATCTGTCAAAAATATACTCCAATCTAAAGCAGAATCTCCACCACCAGAAATCACTACTTTTTTATCGCGATAAAATTCTGGATCTTTAATTATGTACTCAACACCATTATCTTCATAATCTGCAATACCTTCAATAGCTGGTTTTCTAGGTTCGAAAGACCCTAAACCTCCTGCAATTGCTACTATTGGTGCTTGGTGTTGTGTTCCTTTATTTGTTGTTACAATAAAAGAACCATCTTCTTGTTTTTCTATAGTTTCGGCACGTTCACCTAAAGTAAAACCAGGCTCAAATTGTTTGCCTTGTTCTAGTAAATTTTTAGTTAAATCGCCTGCTAATATTTCTGGAAAACCAGGAATATCATAAATTGGTTTTTTTGGATAAATCTCTGAACATTGCCCACCTGCTTGTGGTAATGCATCAATTAAATGACATTTTAATTTTAATAATCCTGCTTCAAAAACTGTAAATAATCCTGTAGGTCCTGCGCCTATGATAAGTATATCCGTTTTAATCATTTTAATACTCTTTCTTTTCAATTAATCCTTTGGTGAATTCGTTTAGCGTTTCCACTTTTTCTTCGAAATCTCCTTTTATTGTTTTTCTATATTCGTTTAAATTCTTCACTAAATCGTCTACATTTTCTGGAATAACATCCTCAAAAAATTGACGTAATCTTTTGGCTGTTGTTGGCGATTTACCATTTGTTGAAATAGCCACTTTCACATTACCCTTTGTTACTATACCACCCATATAAAAATCGCAATATGGTGGATTGTCTGCTACATTTACTAAAATGCTTCTTTTACGGCAATGTTTATAAACCTCAACATTAACTCTAGGAACATCAGTCGTAGCGACAACAATATGCTTTCCTTTTAGATACCGTTTACTATATCTTCTTTTCAATAATTTAACATTCCCTTTTTTTGCAAGCTCAACTGTACCTTCTCTAAACATTGGTGATACCATAGTAACATTTGCATCGGGACTTGATTTTAGAAGAAAAGTTAATTTTTCTTCAGCTACAAAACCACCTCCTACAATAAGGACATTTAGGTTTTTTGCTTTTAAAAAAATGGGATATAAATTATTTCTTTCCACAACTTATTCTTTTGAAATAACTTCTTTATAAATTGAATCTAGAACAACACGCTCTTTAACAACATCTCCAATAATGATAATTGCTGGCGATGATAATTCCTTTTCCTTAACAATTTGTTGAATATCGCGAATCGTTCCTATACCTACATTTTCATCTTCTCTTGTACCGTTTTGAATGATTGCAATTGGTGTATTTCTCTTATTTTCTGCATAAAACACTTTAACAATCTCACTCAATTTATGCATGCCCATTAAAATAACAACAGTCGCTGTTGATTTTGCTGCTAGTGCAATATCGGTCGATAATTGATGTGCTTTTGTAGTTGCTGTAATTACCCAAAAACTTTCGGATGAACCTCGTTTAGTTAACGGAATACCTTGATATGCTGGAACTGCTAAAGCTGATGAAATTCCTGGAACCACAAATGTTTCTAAACCAAATTCCCTTACATAATCAATCTCTTCTGCTCCGCGTCCAAAAACAAAAGGATCACCTCCTTTTAAACGCACCACATGACCTTTTTCTTTAGCTTTACTAACAATAAGTTCGTTAATTTGTTCTTGCTGAAATGCATAACAGCCTTTACGTTTACCCACAAAAATAAGCTCCGTTTTTTTGGAAGCATATTTAAGTAACTCCTCGTTAATAAGTGCATCGTAAAGTATTACGTCTGCAGATTCAATTGCTTTTATTGCTTTAAGCGTAATTAAATCGACATCGCCAGGACCTGCACCTACAACAGTTAACTTTGGGGTTTTTAAACTCATCTCTATTTTTTAAACTGCTTTTTTTCCAAGCGTGTTTGTTTCGTTTTCTCTGTAAGTTCTAACTTTTTGTAAAAACTCGTTTGAATTTTCTATATATTTTGATGCAAAATCCTCAGTTGGAGCAAATTTATTAATTTGATAAATCAATTCTGAAAAAGAAACACCTAAATCAATGCGTCCGCTTTCTACAAATAACTCATCAAACTGACTTATAATTCCCGCATGCGTATTTGTTTTCTTGTTTTCAGCTAATAATAACGCTTTCGCGGAATTAACTAAAGAACTATATGCATGATAAATAGCACTTGAATATACTTTATTATTGAATGATTCTCTAGCATTTTCAATCTTTTCTTCACTTTCTAAAAACAAAGTTGCAATTAAATCGATAACAACACCAGCACATTCACCAATACCTATTTCTTTAACATATTTTTCTTCTTCTCCCCAATCAATAAAATCTTCTTGAGTTAAATTTGTAACATCTTGTAAATCATTTAACAAATCGTAAAAATATCGATCACCTTTTTCTTTATAATACTCTACAAATTGCTTTCCGCTTGCGTTAGCTTCAAAATCGTTTAAGATTCTACGTAAAGCTTCTGGACCTCTTCTACTTGGCACTTTCACAACTTTATCTGCAAACAAACCATTTCCATCACCTAAATTACCACCACCTAGCAATACCTGTAAAGCTGGAGCAACTAATTTATCTGGCGTACGAACAGACATTCCTTGAAAACCAATATTTGCCATATTGTGTTGCCCACAAGCATTCATACAACCACTTATTTTAATAACTAAATCATTATTTTTTAAATATTGTGGGTATTCTGCTTTTAAAACACGCTCTAACTCATCTGCTATTCCTGTACTACTTGCAATACCTAAATTACAAGTATCTGTTCCCGGACAAGCTGTAATATCAACTGCCTTATTATAACCTGCTTCAACAAAACCAAGTTTTTCTAATTCTTTATAAAAGAAAGGTATTAAATCTTCTTTTACAAAAGGAATAACAATGTTTTGACGAAGTGATAAGCGAATTTCTCCTGCTGCATATTTCTCTACTAAATCAGCTAAAAGTCTTGCTTTATCTGTATAAAAATCTCCTAAAAGCACTTTAATACCAATACCAAAATAACCTGCTTGTTTTTGTGGGATTAGATTTGTTGATTTCCATAAATCGAAAGCTGCCTGATTTTTAATTTCTACTTTTGGTGCTTCAACTGAAACTGGTTTTGAAACTTCATAAGCATCAGCATCAATAGCAACCGATTTAAACTCTATAGCATTTTGCTCTTCTTCAACTAAAGCTTTAAAAGCATCTAATTCTATATCTTTTATTAAGAATTTCATACGTGCTTTGGCACGACTTTTACGTTCACCATGACGGTCAAAAACTCTTAAAACACCTTCCATTGTTGGAATTATTTTATCTGTTTCTAAAAAATCATATAGCACATCGGCATGACGTGGTTGTGAACCTAACCCACCACCAATCATCACTTTAAAACCACGAACACCATTTTGGATTTTAGCAATAAAACCTAAATCGTGCATGTAAGATAATCCCGTATCTTCATCTGAAGATGAAAAAGACACTTTAAACTTACGTCCCATTTCTTGACAAATTGGGTTACGTAAAAAGAACTTGAATAATGCATCTGCATAAGGAGACACATCAAACGGTTCGTTAACATCAATACCCGCAGTTTCACTAGCTGTTACGTTACGAACGGTGTTTCCACAAGCTTCACGAAGCGTAACATCGTCGCGTTCTAATTCTGCCCAAAGTTCTGGCGTTCTATTTAAATCGACATAGTGAATTTGAATATCTTGACGTGTTGTAATGTGTAAACGCCCACGAGAATATTCATCAGAAACTTCAGAAATTCTTCGTAATTGATTACTCTTAACTTTTCCGTAAGGTAATTTTATACGAATCATTTGTACGCCTTCTTGACGTTGACCGTAAACACCACGTGCTAAACGAAGACTTCTAAATTTTTCCTCGTCAATTTTCCCATTATGAAACAGCTCAATTTTATTAGCTAATTCTATAATGTCGTTCTCAACAACTGGATTTTCTATTTCTGTTCTAAAACTTTGCATATTCTTTTTTTATTGAATGAAGCCAGCACCAACGGTATTATTATTTTGTGTATCTATTAAAATAAAAGAGCCATTTGTTCTATGATTTTTAAACTGATCGTAAAAAATAGGCTTGTTTAATTTAAAGGTTACCGATGCGATATCGTTAACACCTAATGATGTTGCTTCAGAATCTATACCTGAATAATCTGGATGAATTTTATGATTGATTTTATCAACCTTAGCTAATACTTTATTGATGCCATGTTGTACTACATATTTTCCTCCAACGGTTAAGTTTTCAGAATCCATCCAACACACATTGGCTGTAAATTGCTTGTCTATAGTTGGCAAATCGCCTTCTTTAACAATCATGTCTCCACGACTTACATTAATATCATTTTCTAAAGTGATGGTTACTGAAGAACGTCTTGAAGCCGTTTTATACTTCTCATCATAGAAATAAATATCTTTTATTTTTGATTTAGTTTTTGATGGCAATACCACAATATCGTCACCTACACTTAACTCACCACCATAAACTTTTCCTGCATAGCCTCTAAAATCGTGAAAATCTTCAGTTTTTGGACGAATAACATATTGCACTGGAAAACGTGGTGTTCCCACATTGTAAATATCTTTTTTATCAAGTTGCTCTAAATGTTCTAATAAAGATTCTCCTGTATACCAAGACATATTATTAGATCTATTTACAACATTATCACCTTTTAATGCACTTACAGGAATGAATGTTATTTTTTGGTCTTGATAATCACGCTTACTCATCAACTCAGAAAAATCTGCTTTGATTTTATTATAAGTTTCTTCGGAATAATCAACCAAATCCATTTTGTTAATCGCCACAACAACATCTTTAATTCTCAATAAATTATTGATGAAAAAATGACGATTAGTTTGCTCAATAACCCCTTTTCTCGCATCAATTAAAATTATTGAAGCTTGTGAAGTTGAAGCGCCTGTTACCATGTTACGTGTGTATTCCACATGACCTGGAGTATCGGCAATAATGTAGCTTTTTTTATTAGTTGAAAAATAAATATGAGCCACATCAATTGTGATTCCTTGTTCTCTTTCGGCAACTAAACCATCGGTTGCTAATGAAAAATCTAAGTAATCGTAACCACGTTGCTTACTTGTTTTTTTAATAGCATCTAATTTATCTGTAGTTAATGATTTTGTATCGTAAAGTATACGTCCAATTAAGGTACTTTTCCCATCATCTACACTTCCTGCTGTTGCAATTTTTAATACTTCCATTTTTATTTGGCTGTTAGCTATTTGCTCTTGGCTTTTAGCTTATTAAATATTTCTTTTAATTTTTTGCTAATGGCTAACTACCAAAAGCTAAAGGCAAAAATTTGTTTCACAAATTTTTAAAAATACCCTTGTTGTTTACGTTTTTCCATAGCTGCTTCAGAGCGTTTATCGTCTATACGGGCGCCACGTTCTGAAATTGTAGAATCTCTAATTTCTTCTACTACTTTAGAAATTGTTGATGCCTCAGAAAGTACAGCAGCTGTACAACTCATATCACCTACGGTTCTAAAACGCACCATTTCTTCAAGAACTTCTTCGTGTGCATCTCTGTAAACAACCTCATCATCTGCAGACCAAATCATGCCATCTCTTAAAAACACTTTACGTTTGTGCGCAAAATAGATTGATGGAATTTCAATATTTTCTTCTTCTATATAAGACCAAACATCTAATTCTGTCCAGTTTGAAATTGGAAATACACGCACATTTTGTCCGTGCTCAATTTCACCATTCAACATATCAAATAATTCTGGACGTTGGTTTTTTTCATCCCATTGTCCAAAATCGTCACGTACAGAAAAAATACGTTCTTTAGCTCTTGCTTTTTCTTCATCACGACGCGCACCACCAATACAAGCATCAAATTTAAATTCTTCAATAGCATCTAAAAGTGTAGTAGTTTGCAACATATTTCTACTTGCATAACGTCCAGATTCTTCTTTAACTTTTCCTTCGTCAATAGAATCTTGTACGTTTCTAACAATTAATTCCAAACCTAATTCTTCAACCAAACGATCTCTAAATTCAATAGTTTCAGGAAAATTATGTCCTGTATCAATATGCATTAAAGGGAAAGGAACTTTTGCTGGGTAAAATGCCTTTACAGCTAATCTTACCAAAGTAATAGAATCTTTTCCTCCAGAGAATAACAACACCGGTTTTTCAAATTGGGCTGCTACTTCTCTCATAATATAAATAGCTTCGTTTTCAAGCGAATTTATATGTGATGTATCTTTGTTCATCATATTCATTTTATCAATTATCTTAAGCGTGTAAACCACACTCTCTGTTTTCTAAAGCTTTTGTTGGGTCGAAGTATTTAAACTCGTTTGGTAAGTTATTTTCTTCTAAATATGTATCTAATTTTTCATCAGACCAATAGTAAAATGGGCTTACTTTTAAAACACCATCTTTACTTACACTAAAAATACCAATACTATCTCTAAACGCTGTTTGCCCTTGGCGCAAGTTTGTAAACCATACTTTTGGTTTATGCTCATCCATAGCACGTTTAAAAGGCTCCAGTTTTACTTGTTCTGTAAACAAAGCATGTTCTGGCGCTTCAACACTAGGAATTCCCATAACCACATCGCGATGTGCCGATGTTTGTTTGGGAACATATAAAAAGATGTTTAAATCCAAATCTTTAATTACCTGTTCTGCATGCCTGTAAGTTTGTGGTGTATTATAACCTGTATCACACCAAACTACTGGAGTTTTAGATTCTACAGAATTTACAGCATGTAAAATGGCTGCTTCGTATGGTCTAAAATTAGTAGTTACCACTGCTTTATTATTAAGCTCAAAAGCTTTTTTAATAATTTCTGCAGGTGATGCGTTTTTATATTGTTTGTTTAAATCGTCTATTGTGTTCTGATCTATCATTATTTCCCCCATTTAATTGAATTCCAAATGCGTTCGTGAAAAAAGTATAACACCATTTTTGTAACCAACTCAATACCAC
This sequence comes from Flaviramulus basaltis, assembly GCF_900114265.1. Lineage (GTDB taxonomy): Bacteria > Bacteroidota > Bacteroidia > Flavobacteriales > Flavobacteriaceae > Flaviramulus > Flaviramulus basaltis. The sequence continues at coordinate 1,375,929 of NZ_FPKV01000001.1, read as the reverse complement.
CTATTGAAAAGGCCAACTCTAATTTTCCAGTAACTAACCATGAAATTAAAATAGTATCTAAAGTACCTATAGTTCTCCAACTTAAAGATTTAACCACACTTCTTAATGGCTTCTCTGAAGCTGTATCACTTTTATAAGTCGTTTTGTCTTTTTCTGATGATTTTATTAACACTTGACTAATCATTTTATTTGATATTATATTAATCCTACCGATTTAATAGGAATTACAAATATATAACTTATTATGAAACAAAAAAGAGTCTTAACAATTTTTTAGAATTATGGAAAGTTTTATAGTAAACAGAAGAAAATAAGCAAGATTTAAAGATTATTTTATGAAATTCTCAGTGTTATTTGCTAGACAAATCTGCTAAAGTGGTATTTCTAAATACGTTGAGTGTACTATCTCTAACTTGAATCATGAGTTTATTTACGCTACAAGCATGTTCATCTGGGCAGTCGTCGCACTTTTCGTAAAAGTTTAAACTCACACAAGGCACCATTGCAATTGGACCTTCTAAAACACGCATCACTTCGGTCATTAAAATTTCTGAAGGTTCTTTTCTTAGATAATAACCACCGTGTTTTCCTTTTTTTGAACCTAAAATTCCAGATTTTCTTAAAGTAAGTAATATGCTTTCTAAAAATTTTTGCGGTATTTGTTCGCCTTTAGCAATAGCACCTACTTGCACAGGCATATCACCTTCGCTTCTAGCAATAAAAGTAAGAGCCTTTAAGCCGTATTTAGTTTTTTTGGATAACATGATGCTAATATAGCTATTTTAGGAAAAGTAATTAATATCCTGAAAACTTTAATGAATAATGATTATTTTAGCATCTATATAATTCATTTTTAGACTTTTAAATTAATAATTATGAAAAAAATACTGTATTTATTCATTTTTTTTATGGGTTTATTTATTGGGAATTCTCAGAACATATCTGTAAAAGATAGTACTGAAATTGTTCAAAAAATTGATGATTGGAATAAAGCTTGGAAGATTAAAGATTCTAGTTTAGCAGCAAAATGGTACTCGAACGATGCCGACTTTACAAATGCTTTTGGTTTTAGCATGATTGGTAAATCTGCAATCGAAAAATATTTATCTAGAGTTTTTAAAATGAATTTTGTGATGGCTGGTGATTCAGAGCAAACTTCATTAAAACTTAAACATATTTCAGAAAATTCAATATTAGTAATTTCAACCGTTTCAAGGGTAGGTCAAAAATTGAGTAATGACTCTGAATTAGGTTCTCGACAAACAACTCATCATAGGTTGTTTAGAAAAAATTCTGGTTGGGAAATCATTGCTCATTTAATATCTGATGCCAGAAGTATTGAAACGAATAAGCATTAGTATTTAAAACCAAAGCTAGTTGATGATTATCCCAAAGCCTGCTCCAAATCTCCAATAATATCATCAACATGTTCTAAACCAACAGAAACTCTAACCAAACCATCAGTAATATTAACCACTAATCTGTCTGCTTCTACTAAACTACTATGTGTTGTTGAAGCTGGATGCGTTACAATAGTTCTTGTGTCTCCTAAATTAGCCGACAGTGAACACATTTTAATAGCGTTAATAAATTCTCGCCCTTCTTCAATACCGCCTTTTACTTCAAAAGCGACAATGTTTCCACCCAATTTCATTTGCTTTTTAGCAACTTCGTATTGAGGATGCGATTTTAAAAAAGGATATTTTACCCAATTTACTTTTGGGTGATTTTCTAAAAACTCAGCCACTTTTAAAGCGTTTTCGCAATGCTTGTCTACTCTTACTGCAAGTGTTTCTAAACTTTTAGAAAGTGTCCACGCGTTAAACGGTGATAATGCTGGACCTGTATTTCTAGCGAATAAATAAATCTCTCTAATTAAATCTGCATTTCCAACCGTTACGCCACCTAAAACTCTCCCTTGTCCATCAATTAACTTGGTTGCCGAATGAATAACTAAATGTGCTCCATACTTAATAGGTTGTTGTAAATATGGTGTTGCAAAACAATTATCAATTACTAAAATAAGATTGTGCTTTTTTGCAATGTTTCCTAGCAATTCTAAATCTATAATATCAATACCTGGATTTGTTGGCGATTCAGCGTATAAAATTTTAGTTTCTGGCTTTATAAAACTTTCAATAGTTTCAGGTTCATTTATATTGAAGTAACTAGTTTCAATATTCCACTTAGGTAAATATTTAGTAAACAAAGTATGTGTAGAACCAAAAACCGAACGTGCAGAAACTACATGATCACCACTGCTTAATAACGCTGCAAACGTTGAAAACACTGCTGCCATACCAGTTGCAAATGCATAACCGCTTTCCGCACCTTCCATTTTACAAATTTTCTCTACAAACTCGGTTGTGTTTGGGTTTGTAAAACGACTATAAATATTACGATCTTTTTCTTCTGTAAATGAAGCTCGCATATCTTCGGCATCTTCAAATACAAAACTAGACGTTAAATATAACGGACTTGTATGTTCTAAAAATTGGGTACGCTCTAATTGGGTACGGATTGCTTCGGTTTCAAACTTCTTTTTATTCTCGCTCATAACTCTAATTAATATGTTTAGACAACCTTAAAATATCTCCAAAAACGCCACGTGCCGTTACTTCTGCTCCTGCACCTGCCCCTTGAATGACTATAGGTTGTTCGCCATAACTTTCTGTAAATATTTCAAAAATCGCATCACTTCCTTTTACGTGTCCTAATGTACTATCCTCTGGAATGGATACTAATTTCACTTCTAAATTCCCTTTGTCTTGTGATAAATCTCCTGACAAATCTCCAACATATCGCAATACATAACCTTTTTCTTGTTGGTCTTTTATCTTTTGAAATTGATCATCAAGCACATCTAACTGACTTAAAAAAGATTGCACTTCAATATTTTGATACGCTTCTGGTATTAAATTTTGAACTGAAACATCTTCAAATTCATTTTGCAAATCTAACTCTCTTGCAAGAATTAACAATTTTCTAGCCACATCATTTCCTGAAAAATCTTCTCTTGGGTCTGGTTCTGTAAAACCTTTATCAATAGTTTCTTGAACAATAGCACTAAATGGCTTGTCTTGAACCGAAAAATTATTAAATAAATAACTTAATGTTCCAGAGAAAACGCCACGAATTCTGGTAATGTTTTCACCCGATTCGTGTAATAATTTAATCGTATCAATTAAAGGTAAACCTGCGCCAACCGTAGTTTCATATAAATATTGCTTGTTGTGAGCTTCTAATTGAACTCTCAATTCCTTATAAAAATCGTGAGAAATAGTATTTGCTATTTTATTTGATGATACCAAATCGAAACCAGCTTCAACTAACGGGATGTAATTTTGATAAAAATTAGCACTCGATGTATTATCAACTGCAATTAAATTTTCTAAATGATGTGCTTTTGCGAAAGCAATAATATCGTCAACAGAACTTTCAATAGATGTCGATTTAATAGCTTCATTCCAATTTACATCAACGCCTTTTTTGTTTAAAAGCAACTGTTTTGAATTGGCTATTGCAAAGACATTAAGATTAATTCCTTTTCGGTTTTCAATCTCATTTTTCGACTTTAAAATTTGATTTATTAAAGCACTTCCAACGCCTCCATGACCAAAAATGGCAATATTTATCTTTTTAGAAATCCCGAAAACCTCTCCATGAATCACATTCATAGCTTTATGAAGTTGACTCTTTTTAACCACCAAACTCACATTTCTACCTGTTACAGTATTATTGAATAACAATGGTGTAATCTGGTTTTTTATTAACGCATTAAATGGCTTGTGAAACGAACTTAACTCGATACCAATTATTGAAATCACAGATACATCATCAACCACATGAATTTTATTAACGTCTTGCGAATAAAAATCTTTTTCGAACTCGCGTTCTAAAGCAATCACAGCTTGAGTTGCCTGGTCTGCATCAATAATTAACCCAATACCACGCTCTGAAGACCCTTGAGAAATGATGCTCACACTAATATCTTTACTTGCTAAAGCACCAAATATTCTAGCATCAACACCACTTTTCCCTAACAATCCGCGGCCTTCTAAATTTAACAACGCCACATTATCTAAAACTGATAAAGACGTGACTTCTTTTGAACTTGGTTTTGCAGTAATCAATGTACCCTCATCATCTGTATTAAAAGTATTTAAAATACGAAGATTGATGTTTTTTTCAACTAACGGAATAATGGTTTTTGCGTGTAAAACTGTTGTTCCAAAATTGGCTAACTCGTTAGCTTCACTAAATGATAATTCTCTAATTTTTTGAGCATCTTCAACCAAATCTGGATTTGCTGTGTAAATACCACTAACATGTGTGTAGTTCTGTAACTCTTCAGCATCTAAATAATTGGCCAATAAAGCTGCTGTGTAATTACTTCCGTTTCTGCCTAATGTTGTGGTTTCATTTTTAGAATTTGAAGCAATAAAACCTGTAACTACATTAACCGTATCGCTATTATTTTGTTTAAAATAGTTCTTAACATTATCTTTTGAAAGTTGAGAAATAGGTTGTGCATTCCCAAAAACATCATCAGTTTTAATCAATTGTCTTGCATCGGTAGCTTTGGCTTTTATATTTTTTTGATTCAATAATTCTGAAACCAATTTAATAGATAATAATTCGCCTTGAGCTAAAATTTCATCTTTGGTTTTCTTACTATAATCACGCAATAAACTAACGCCTTCAAAGAGCTTTTCTAAAACTGAAAATTCATCAGAAAAATCAACTGTTGGTAAAGGTTCTTTTTGATAGTTTTTAAAAGTTTCAAAATCAGATTTATAATCCTTTCCTTTATGTGCTCTTTCTAAAATATCTTCAAGTTCGTCGGTTGCATTTCCGCGTGCAGAAACGACTACCGTTATTTTTTCACCTGCATTCACTTTATTTTCAATGATTGAAATCACTTTATTCAATCCTTCTCCATTTCCTAAAGATTTTCCCCCAAACTTTAATACCTTCATTTTTTTCTTTTTAGAATTTGGCACAAAAATGCCTTCTATAATTTTTTCTAACTGCTCGTACTCCATTAAAAATGCATCGTGTCCATGTACCGAATGTATTTCGTTATATGTCACATTTGCATGCGTAACCGCTAGTTGTTTATGTGTTTGTCTGTTTTCTTCTGCTGTGAAAAATAAATCTGAATCTACTCCAACAATGTGAATGTTTGCTTCAATAGCTTCTAAAACATTTAAATCTACTTTTCGGTTTTTAGTAACATCAATGGTTTTAAGCAACTGATTCATCAATTTATAAGCCGAAAGCTGAAAACGTTCTTGCAACTTTTTACCATGATGTAACAACCAACTTTCTACATTAAAAATCTCTAAATCTTCATTTTTTGAACGCTGAAAACGCTCATTAAAAGACTCAGGCGTTCTGTAACACAACATAGCATGCATGCGTGCATCGTGAACAGGATTTTTAGAATTCAATAGGAATTGCTCTTGTATTTGGCAATTGGCAATTAACCAATCGGTAGATTTCCAATCGGTTGCTACGGTTATTAAATGCTCGGTAAAATCTGGCTTATTAACTGCCATTTCCCATGCAATACCACCACCTAATGAACCTCCAATTGTTGCAAAAAGCTTTTCGATTTTCAATTCTTTAAGTCCAATTAAAAACAAATTAGCAATGTCTCTAGCAACAAAATCTTTGTAGTTTTCAATAACATAACCATCAAAACCGTTTCCTGGAATATTGAAAGCTAAAACCGTATAAAGTTTCGTGTCAATAACTTTATCATCGCCCACCAAATCTTTCCACCAGCCATCTTTTCCTGCGACATTACTATTGCCAGTTAAGGCGTGATTTACCAAAACAATAGGCGCTGAACCTAAAGTTTTACCAAAAACCTGATAACTAAGTTCTATCTCAGGAATAGAGACTTTACTTTCCGTTATATAATTTTTAATGATGATATTTTGAAATGTATCTTTCAATAGAAAATTTATTATTTAATTGTGCTAAATGCTTCTTTTAAATCGGCTTTTAAATCTTCAACATCTTCAATACCTACAGACAAACGAATTAAATCGGCAGTTACTCCAGCAGATTCTTGCTCTGCTTCATCTAACTGTTGATGCGTTGTACTTGATGGATGAATAATTAACGATTTTGTATCACCAATATTAGCTAATAATGAAAACAACTTCGTATTATCGGCAATAGATTTTGCGGCTTCAAAACCACCTTTTGCTCCAAAGGTAACTAATCCGCTTTGCCCACCTACTAAATATTTATCTGCTAACTTTTTGTATTTACTGCTTTCTAATCCTGGATAATTTACCCAAGTCACCTCATCTTGTTGCTCTAACCATTTTGCAATTTCAAGTGCATTTTCACTGTGTTGTTTTATTCTAACAGATAAAGTTTCTAAACCTTGAATAATATTAAACGCATTTGTTGGACTTAAAGCGCCACCGAAATCTCTTAAACCTTCTAAAATTAATTTAAACGTATAAGACGCTGCCCCCAAAGTTTCGTAATATTTCAAACCGTGGTAGCCTGCTGAAGGCTCTGTAAATTCTGGAAATTTCCCGTTTGCCCAATCAAAATTACCACCATCAATTATTGCTCCTCCAAGAGAATTTCCTTGTCCTCCAATATATTTTGTTAACGAATGAATGACAATATTTGCACCGTGTTTAATAGGATTTAATAAAGCTGGAGTTGCTACGGTGTTATCAACGATAAAAGGTACTCTAGCAGCTTTAGAATGTTCTGCAATTGCCTCAATATCCAATACATCCAATTTTGGATTCCCTAAAGATTCAACAAAAAATGCTCTGGTATTATCTTGAACTGCACCTGCGAAATTATCTGGATTATCTGCATCTACAAATGTGGTTGTAATACTTAATCTTGGCAAGGTTACTTTTAACAAATTATAAGTCCCGCCATACAAACTACTTGATGCTACAATATGGTCGCCTGCTTTTAATAAAGTTAAAAGTCCAGTAGAAATTGCTGCTGTTCCTGATGCAAAAACTACAGCTCCAACACCGCCTTCTAAAGCAGCTAAACGATCCTGTAAAATTTGATTTGTAGGATTATTTAATCGGGTGTAAATAAATCCTAGTTCTTTAAGCGAAAATAGATTTGCTGCATGATCTGAGTTATTAAAAACATACGATGTTGTTTGATAAATGGGAACTGCTCTAGTACCCCCGTTTGCTTTAAAATCGTGCCCTGCGTGCAATGCGTTTGTTGCTAATTTTTGTGTACTCATTTTTCTAATTTTTTTGAATTAATAAATTAAACCAAAAGCCAAATGCGTTTTTAAAAAACGTACTTAATAGAAAAATGTTAAAAAGAATTATTGAAACTACAGAAAGTAATTTCATTTGGTTATCTATCTAAAACAAATGTTTAAGTAGAATTTAGCACCTTCTTTACGAATAAAGGGTTGCTAAGGCTTCGCAGGGTCTAATCCCTCCGCCTTTCTTGATAACATTTCAGTAAGTGTTTGAACTTTGTGAATGCAAATATTCGTTCAGAAAAAGTTAATATCCAAATTTTTTGATGAAAATTTTATTTTAAAAGCTAATTATCATCGTTCATGTTGCAAAGCATTAAACTTATTCTTTATAACTAATCCAACGGGTTTCCCTTGAATTTTAGACTCTAACCATGAAATAATATCTAAATAAAGGAATGCACGACTTTGATATGGATCATCTTCAAATTCCTTTAATTTTTTATGAAGTTTAATAAATTCATTTTTAACTTCACTTGGATATATATCTCCTAATCCTCTTAAAAACCGAATAAATTCTTTTTGTACTTCATATAAATCTTCCATTTTAATTAAAAACTTATAAGTACTCTTAATTAAAACATCTAAGTTATAATCTAATCCGGCTTCGTAATGTGCTACCAAATTTAAAATACGTGAAAAGCACAATAAATCTTCACGCATTTGTAATGATTTATTACTTATTATTTTTTCTAAATATTGAATACACTTTTTGTTTTCTCCTGCACCAAAATACATACTAGCAATCTTGTAATAAAATACCATAACGTGATGTTCATCAATACGGTCTTTAAAACGTTTTAAACGCTCTAAAACCTCATCAATAAGCGGCAAACCTTCTTTAAAACTGCCTTCCATAAAATGGAGATTAAACTTATTGTTGTATATAAATAAGAATGCTAAACTTTCGTTATTGTCATCCAATGGAAACCATTTTTCTTTGGTTATTTCCTCTAATTGCAATAAGGTGTTTTTAAATTTTTCGTATTGTCTTAAATAAAAAAGCGTTTCTAATAAATAATGATTTCCTCTTAAAAAAAACACAGGATTTAATACAATCATGTCTTTATTTTCATAAAATAAATCAACCCATTTTGATGCATATTTATAACATGATAAAAAATCTACTGTTAGGAAACTATACCATAAATATGATTTGTAAAGCCATAATTTTTCTCTAAAACCTAATTTATTAATATCATATTTTGGAAGTCTGTCATTAAAATACTTTGTTATTATTTGATGTTCTTCATCGTTTTTAACATAACCCGTTTTTAAAAACAATCCATATAACTGAAGCGATAAATTAGATAGTTTACTTGCTAAAACATTTTGTAAACTCAACTCTTTCGCTTGAATCGTTAGCTCGTCTGCTCTATTACTCAAACTACGTGTAATGTATTGAGACTCAATAACTTTTTCCAATTCAACAATTTCGTAAGCTATATTCTTTTCTTCATTTGCAATCGCTAAACTTTTAGCTTTATCTAAAATTTTTAAACTCTGCTTATAAAGTCCTTTATGGTAAAGAATTGTAGCAAAATCAAGTTGTTCTCGAATTTGAATTCTAATATTTTGGTGTGAAGGATTTAATCTTAAACTAATTAAAATTTGTTTGTATAAATGTGCTTTTAAATTAGATAATTGCTGCTTTTTTACAATACCTTTTTTAAGAATTGCAGATTCGTCATACATAGAAAGTTTATCAAGAATATTGAAAAGTGTTAAGAATTTTGAATCCTCATTTACCCCCAATCTTCCCACATAAAGCTTGAATTGTCTTTTTTCTGACTTAGACAATGACTTTATTAATACAAACAAATTATCTTTTTGCTCTTTTGTCATAGTATAAAAACAATATTAAGATATTGATTTTCAAGTTTTTAATTGAATTATTATTGCGTTAAACATCGTAATAACATCACCTTTAATTCTCATTTTAGCAAACCAAAATATAACTTCGTAGAACAATAAGAAAATATATTTTAATAAATGTCTGATAATAAGGTCCAAATTTTTGATACTACTCTTAGAGATGGTGAGCAAGTCCCTGGTTGCAAGTTAAATACTGAACAGAAATTAATAATTGCTGAGCAGCTTGATAATTTAGGGGTAGATATTATTGAAGCAGGTTTTCCCGTGTCTAGTCCTGGTGATTTCAAATCGGTGGAAGAAATTTCTAAAATTATAAAAAACGCAACAGTTTGTGGTTTAACACGCTCGGTTGAAAACGATATAAAAGTAGCTGCTGAAGCTTTAAAATATGCTAAATTACCCAGAATCCATACAGGTATTGGAACATCTGAATCTCATATAAAGTATAAATTCAAATCAAATCAAGATGCTATTATTGAGCGTGCTGTAAGAGCTGTAAGTTATGCAAAGTCTTTTGTTGAAGATGTTGAGTTTTATGCTGAAGATGCTGGTAGAACAGATAATGAATATTTAGCTCGCGTTTGTGAAGCCGTAATTAAGGCTGGTGCAACAGTTTTAAATATTCCAGATACGACTGGATATTGCTTACCAAGTGAATATGGTGCAAAAATAAAATATTTAAAAGAAAACGTAAAAGGTATAGATAAAGCAATTTTATCTTGTCATTGCCACAACGATTTAGGATTAGCAACAGCTAATTCTATTGAAGGTGTTATTAATGGTGCACGACAAATAGAATGCACTATAAACGGTATTGGTGAACGTGCAGGAAATACAGCTTTAGAAGAAGTTGTTATGATTTTAAAACAACACCCTTACTTAAATTTAGATACTAGAATTCAAACGGAAATGCTTTATGGTATTAGCCAATTGGTATCTGATAGTATGGGTATTTACACACAACCAAATAAGGCTATTGTAGGTGCCAATGCGTTTGCACATAGTTCTGGAATTCATCAAGATGGTGTGATTAAAAATCGTGAAACTTACGAAATTATAGATCCTAAAGATGTTGGTGTAACAGAATCTGCCATTGTTTTAACTGCAAGAAGCGGAAGAGCTGCATTAGCGTACAGAGCAAAAAATATTGGATACGAATTAACTAAACTTCAATTAGATGAAATCTATACTAACTTTTTAGATTTTGCCGATAAGAAAAAAGAAGTTGGTGATAGTGATATCCATCAAATTATAGAAAATAGCAAAGTATATAATGAAATTATTTCTGCTTAATTATTTTAATTTATGAAATTAAATATTGCCGTTCTACCAGGTGATGGTATTGGCCCAGAGGTTATAGCTCAAGCAGTAAAAGTCTTGAAAGCTATAGCTATGGAATTTAACCATGTATTTACTTTTCATAACGCATTAGTTGGTGCTTGTGCCATAGACAAATCAGGAGATCCACTTCCAGAAGAAACCATTAGCATTTGCAAAAAAGCAGATGCTATTTTATTTGGAGCTATTGGCAAAACATCTTACGATTTAGATCCTTACGCCAAAGTAAGGCCAGAGCAAGGTCTTTTAAAACTTCGCAAAACACTTGATTTATATGCTAATATAAGGCCAGTTATCGCGTATGAAGACTTACTAACTAAATCATCTTTAAAAAAAACCCAAATAAAAGATACCGATATTCTTATCTATAGAGAATTAACAAGCGGTATTTATTTTGGCGAAAAAACACTTAGTGAAGATGGTAACATAGCATCAGATATTTGCGAATACACACGAGATGAAGTTGAACGTATTGCGCATTTAGCTTTTAAAGCAGCACAATCTAGAAAACGTAAATTAACTTTGGTTGATAAAGCCAATGTTTTAGAAAGTTCAAGATTATGGAGACGTGTTGTACAAGAACTTGCGCCTCAATATCCTGATGTGAAATTGAGATATATGTATATTGATAACGCTGCGATGGAGCTTATTATAAACCCAAAACAATTTGACGTTATTTTAACCGAAAATATGTTTGGTGATATATTATCTGAAGAAGCTAGTGTTATTGTAGGCTCTATTGGTTTATTAGCTTCGGCATCAATTGGTAAAGACCATGCCATGTTTGAACCAATACACGGTGCTTATACTAAAGCTGCCAATAAAGGCATTGCAAACCCTATTGCTTCTATTTTATCTGCTGCCATGTTATTAGATCATTTTGGATTAGACGATGAAGCGGCATTAATAAGAGAAGCAGTAGACAAATCATTGAAGCTTCATATAACCACTCCAGACTTAAATACCAAATACGATAATATTACCACCACAAAAGTTGGTGATTTCATTGAAGATTTTATAAATAATCCTGATGAAACCAACTTGAATTTTACCAACATTCATTTAGGACAATCCACAATCATTTAATTATTTGAGTTAGTCAGCAAACAAATTAAACTAAACTTAATGGATTCCTTAAAAGCGCATTTAACCAATGCGCTTTTTTAACTAATAGAATGAAAAATTAGAGTTTTAAAAAAACATCTAATACTGATGAAACCCATCAGACACAAATTTTAAAACCTCCGGCAAAGATTCTCGCCAATAAGTCCAAGTATGTCCGCCATCTCTAATTCTAAATTCGTGTTTTACATCTTTATTTCTCAAAGCGACATGAACCAAACTATTTCCTTCATATAAAAAATCATCATCACCACAATCAATATACCAGCGTACGGATTCTATTTGTTCTTTGGTCATGTTATCAATTAAAGATAATGCGTTATGCTTTGGGAAATAGGTTTCCGCATCTACATCATTAACCTCAACATTATTACTCTTTAATCTTTCTTTAAAAGCTTCAACCGATGACGGACCAATGTAAGCACTTAAAGGGCAAGCTGAAGCAAATAATTCTGGATGATGCAAAGCATACATAAACGAGCCACCACCACCCATAGACAAACCAGCTACAGCTCTAAAACGTTTTTCTTTTTTTATACGATACTTATTCTCTACGTAAGGCATTAACTCTTTAAAAAAGTAATCCTCGTAATTCCAATCACCTTGAATATCATTAAAATAACCCAATCTACTTGTAAAAGCATCGGGCATAACAATAATCATAGGAGTTGCAGTACCTTCCATTATAGCTTTATCTGTTATACTTAAAACTTCACCAAACTGCACCCAACCTGTTTGGTCATCTCCTGCTCCATGAAGTAAATATAATACTGGGTAACTACGTTGCGAAGTGTCGTAATCTGGCGGTAAATAAACAGCGAAATTACGATCAGTTTTTAAAATTTTGCTAGCGTGTGATAGTTGATCAAAAACTTTACCAGTTTGGGAAAAACTAACATTAAAGACTAAAAAGCTTAGTATAAATAATCGAAAAATGTTCTGCATGATTTGAGTAATAATTAATTATGCAACAAGTTAAATTATATTGATATAAAAATCAATTATTTAGGAAACTTATCTCTAATCTTATCTAAACTCAAATTATGAATACTACCAACATGTGTATGTTTTTTAGAGGTATCTGGAACATAAGTACCATCTTGTACTTGTCCACCAATTTTTTGATAAGCTTCTCTAAAACTTTGTCCTTCAACAACCAGTGTGTTAATATTATCTACAGTAAATAAATATTTATATAAGTCACTATTTACATCAACATCTTTAACAATAATTTGCTGAATTGAATAATTAAAAATATCTAAAATGTCTTTTACATCTTCAAAAGCAGCAATAATATTTTCTTTTAATAACTGAAAATCTCTATGATAACCACTAGGTAAATTATTTGTTATTAAAATCATTTCGGTTTGTAAAGCTTGAATTTTATTGCATTTACCACGAATCAATTCAAAAACATCAGGATTCTTTTTATGAGGCATAATACTACTACCTGTAGTTAATTCATCAGGAAAAGAAATAAATCCAAAATTCTGACTCATATACAAGCACACATCCATAGCAAATCGCGCCATAGTATTACACAAACCACCTAATGCCGCAGAAATGGTGCGTTCGTTTTTGCCGCGTCCCATTTGAGCCGCCACCACATTATATTTCAAAGTCTCAAAACCCATTTCTTTAGTAGTAAATTCTCTATCTATTGGAAATGAACTTCCATAACCTGCTGCAGAACCTAAAGGGTTTTGATCAACGGTTTTAATCGCTGCATTTAGCAAGTACACATCATCAATCATCAACTCTGCGTATGCAGAAAACCACAACCCAAAAGATGATGGCATGGCCACTTGTAAATGCGTATAACCCGGTAAGACTTTGTTTTTATGAGTATCAGCTAAAGTTAAAAGGGTTTCAAAAAGAGCTTTTGTTTTTTCTTTAACTAACCCTAAATTATCTTTGTAATATAAATGAAGAGCAACTAAAACTTGGTCGTTTCTAGAACGAGCTGTATGGATTTTTTTTCCGACTTCGCCATGCGATTTAGTAAGTTCAAATTCTATTTTAGAATGTACATCTTCAAACTGTTCATCAATCACAAAAGTGCCTTCTTTAATTTGGTTTTCTAATACCTTTAAACCACTTAGTAAGCCTACCAATTCTTCAACAGAAATAATCCCTACTTTTTGAAGCATTTTGGCGTGTGCTTTCGATGCAATAACATCGTATTTTGCTATATGAATATCTATTTCTCTATCGTTTCCAACAGTAAATTGTTCTATTTTTTTATCGATTGATATACCTTTATCCCAGAGTTTCATTTCGTTTGAATGTTTATTTGTTTATACGATTACTCGATTTAACAATTCAATATATATTTTAATACCTTCTTCGATTTCATTTATATAAATAAATTCATCTGCCGAATGTGAACGTGTGCTATCTCCAGGTCCTAATTTTAATGACGGACAAGATAACGCCGCTTGATCTGATAATGTAGGCGACCCATAAGTTGATCTTCCCATAGCAATTCCTGCTTTAACCAAATCATGATTTACTGGAATTGATGATGAATTTAATCGCAAACTACGCGGTGTCATACTTGTACAAGGCGCTTCTTTTTGTAAAATTTCGGCAATCTCAGAATTAGTATACGCATCATTTACGCGAACATCTATTACTAATTTCACATCTGCTGGCACCACATTATGTTGTGAACCTGCATTAATTTGTGTTACTGTTAATTTTACATCACCTAAAGCTTCAGATCCTTTTTTAAATTTAAAATCTTTAAACCATTTTAAGATTTCAATGGAATTATATATCGCATTATTATCGTTTGGATGCGCCGCGTGACTTGGTGTACCTTCAACCACTGCATCAAAAACTACTAAGCCTTTTTCGGCAACAGCTAAATTCATTAAAGTTGGTTCTCCAACAATTGCAACATCAACCTTTGGGATTACAGCTAACATACTATTTAGCCCATTGGGACCGCTACTTTCTTCTTCCGCAGAAGCGACAATAACTAGATTATATTTTAAATTTTTTTGATTGTAAAAATAAGTAAATGTTGCTATTAAAGACACCAAACACCCACCTGCATCGTTGCTACCTAAACCGTATAATTTTCCATCTTCTACAATAGCTTTAAATGGATCTTTAGTGTAGGCAGAATTAGGCTTAACCGTATCGTGATGCGAGTTTAAAAGCAATGTCGGTTTACTTTTATCAAAAAACTTATTGGTGGCCCAAACGTTATTTTTGGTTCTTTTATAATCTATTTTATAATTCTTAAACCAATTTTCAATGTGCATCGCAGTTTGATCTTCTTCTGAAGAAAAAGATTGCGTTTCGATGAGTTTTTTAAGTAACTCTAGTGCTTCGTTTGTTAGTTGTTGAATCATAAAAACAAAGTTGTAAATTTTTGGTCTCTATTACTAATAACTGTTGGATTTCCTATAATAACTTTTGAAACACCTTCGCTTAACGCATGATAACAATTTTCTAATTTAGGAAGCATGCCATCGGCAAATGTGTTATTAATTTTTAAAGTTTCGTAAGTACCTGTATCCATATAATCAATTACCGAGTTATCATCATCTATTGAAAGTAGCACACCATCTTTCTCGAAACAGTAAATTAGTTCTGTTTGATAATGCTTAGACAACCCAATGGCTAATTCTGAGGCGATGGTATCTGCATTAGTGTTTAAAAGCTGTCCATTTTCATCGTGTGTAATAGCACAAAAAACGGGCGTAATATTATTATCTAATAACGCAGTTATTGCTCCGGTATTTACTTTTTTAACATCGCCAACAAAACCATAATCTATCTTTTTAACTGGACGTTTTACAGATACAATAGTATTCCCATCGGCTCCTGTGAAACCTATAGCATTACATTTATTTGATTGCAGTTTAGCTACAATATTTTTATTTATTTTACCTGCATAAACCATGGTGATAATATCTAAAGTATCAGCATCGGTGATACGTCTACCATCAATCATATTTACAGGCACATCCATATCTTTAGCAAGTTTTGTTGCTAATTTTCCGCCACCATGAACTAAAATTTTTGGTCCTTTAACGGTTGAAAATTGTGACAGAAACTTTTCTAAAGCCGCATCATTATCAATAATGTTTCCGCCAACTTTTATGATTTTGATCGTTTCCATTTTATAAATTTTCTAATATTTTTTTAAGGACTAATTGCGCTGCATAAGTTCTATTATTGGCTTGTTGAATAACCAAAGAGCTATCGCTATCTAAAACCGCATCTTCTACAACAACATTTCTTCGTACTGGCAAACAATGCATAAATTTAGCATCGCCAATTTTATCTTTAGTAACCATCCAATTTGGATCTGTATTTAAAATTTTTCCGTAGTCAGAATAGCTACTCCAATTTTTCACATAAACAAAATCAGCATCTTTAAAAGCTTCTTCTTGATTATGGGTTATTGTCGTATTTACTGTAATTTCTGGATTTAAATCGTAACCTTCTGGATTTGCAATAACAAAATCAACATCCATTTTCTGCATGGCTTGAACAAAACTATTGGCTACAGCATGAGGTAACGCTTTTACATGTGGTGCCCAACTTAAAACGACTTTCGGCTTTGAAACGTTTGCTTGTTCAGATATTGTAATAGCATCTGTTAAACCTTGTAATGGATGTCCTGTCGCGCTTTCCATATTAACAATTGGAACAGACGCATATTTTTTAAACGAATTTAAAACGTGTTCGCTTTCGTCTTTTTCTTTATCTGTTAGTGTTGGAAATGCTCTTACCGCAATAATATCGCAATATTGTGAAACTACTGCGGCGGCTTCTTTAATATGTTCTGCTGTATTTCCATTCATAATAGTTCCATCGCCAAACTCAATACCCCAAGCATCGCCTGAAACATTCATAACTATTGGATCCATTCCTAAATTTAATGCTGCTTTTTGTGTACTTAAACGCGTTCGTAAACTTGAATTAAAAAACAATAAACCTAGGGTTTTATTTTTACCTAATTTTTTAAACTTAAGCGGATTTTCCTTTAGCGCTTTAGCTTCCTCAATCCAAGAATTGATATTATCTATATCGTGTATGGAGGTGTAATTCTTCATTTTAATACTTATTTTATTTTAGTAAATGGCGCTTTATTTTCAAAAGCATTTAGTATAAAATTATCTTCTAAACCATTTACAATCCAAGTTTCAATATTTGAGTTTTTAGCGACTGAAGCAGCTTCAATTTTTGATTCCATTCCGCCACTTCCATGTGATGATTTTGAGTTAACAATTTCATTTTTCAAAGCTTCAAAATCTTCAACAATTTCTATAGTTTTTGGCGCATTACTTTCAATAGATTCTTTGGTGTAAATTCCGTTTGTATTTGTTGCTATAATAAACAAATCAACATCTAAAAGTGATGCGGTTAATGCTCCTAATTTATCGTTGTCACCAAATTTAATTTCATCGGTTGCAACCGTGTCATTTTCATTAATAATTGGAATATAGCTATTACTAACTAAAACATTTATAGTGTTTACAATATTGGTTTTACTTTCTTGTTTTTCAAAATCGGAATACGATAATAAACACTGCGATGTTAACAACCCATATTCTCTAAAAATTTCTTGATAAATTCTTATTAAATGTGGTTGCCCAATAGATGCTAAAGCTTGTTTTACATTAATATCCTTTCCCTTACTTTCCAGCTTTACAAACTGTTTTGCTACCGCAATAGCGCCAGAACTTACAATAACAAACTCACAGGTATCTTTAAGGTGCGCTATTTGATTGGCTATATCTTCAATCTTACCTCTAGAAATATTATCGGTCTCTTTAGTAAGTGTATTTGAACCTACCTTAAGCAAAATGCGCTTCTTTTTTTGCATGCTATCTTATTTGTCCGTTACCGTAAACGTACCATTTATTGGTTACTAAATGTTGTAAACCAATTGGCCCGCGTTGGTGTAATTTATCTGTACTAATCGCTAATTCGCCACCAAGACCTAACTGACTTCCATCTGTAAATCGCGTTGATGCATTATGATATACTGCCGCTGTATCTACATTTTCCATAAACGTCTTAGCTTGGGCTGAGTTTTTAGTGATTATTGATGATGAATGTCCGCCAGAATATTTATTTATCATGGCAATAGCATCTTCATTTGAGTTAATTTCACCTATTACAATTTTATAATCTAAAAACTCTTTGTACCAAATATCGTTAGATTGAATCTTTTCTATTTCATCATTTTTAGACAATGCTTCATCACCTAAAATCTCAACATCAAATTCTTTAAGTTTTGAAATTAACTTTTGAATAAATGCTTGTTTATTAGGAAGATTTCCGTCAATCAAAACCTTATCTACAGCATTACAAGCTGATATTTTTGCTGTTTTCCCGTTCAATATAACATCTAAAGCAATCTCTAAATCGGCTTCCTCATGTACATACACAAAATTATTTCCTCGACCGCTAATAATAACCGGGCAAGTCGCATTCTCTTTTACAAATGCAATTAAACGCTCTCCACCACGAGGCACAATTAAATCGACTTTTTGCGTAGGATTTTCTAAAAAAGCTTGGGTTTCTGTTCTGTTAAATTGTAAATATTCTACCCAATCGGTTGATGCATCGTTAGCCTCTAAAGCTTTATGCCACAATTCAACTATTTTTAAATTTGATTTTAAAGACTCTTTTCCGCCTTTTAATAATATTTTATTTCCTGATTTAAATGCAATTCCCGCAGCTTCAACCGTTACATCTGGTCGCGATTCGTAAATAATCATAACTGTACCAAATGATGCTGTTTTATTATAAACCTGCATGCCGTTATCGTGTTTAAAGCTAAACCGTTCTTTTCCAACAGGGTCTTCTTGTGATGCTAAATGTGTTGCCGAAGCAATCATGTCATCAACTTTAGAATCATCAACTTTTAAACGGTCGTACATGGAAATATCATCTCCTTTGTAAGCTTCTAAATCTGTTTTATTAATTTTAATAATAGCGTTCCTTTCTTCTTGTAAAAGTGATGCCATTTTTAATAATACAGCATTTCGTTTTTCAATAGATAGTAAGGTGTTCATTTCTTGTTTCTTTTTTTGTTTATATCCGGGTATTCTACAATTTTTAAAGCCGAAACCCGACTACAATTTTATAATTTTATGTTAAAATTTCTACAAGGCTTTTTTTAAGGCTTCAAAAAACTGATTAATATGTTCTTTTTTTATTGTAAGAGGTGGCAAAATTCTTAATAGCTTTTTATTTGATGCTCCTCCAGTAAAAATATGATAATCATAAATAAGTTTTTTTCTAAGGTCGCCAACTTCAAAATCGAATTCTAAACCAAGCATTAAACCTCTTCCTTTAATATTTTTTATTTCTGGAATTGTTTTAGCTATCGAAATAAAATACTCCGACATGGCGTTAACATTATCTATTAAATTTTCTTCCTCAATAGTATTTAAAACAGCTAAACCTGCTGCACAAGCTAAATGATTACCACCAAAAGTAGTTCCTAGCATACCATATTTGGCTTCAATATCGGGATGAATTAAAATACCTCCAATAGGAAAACCATTACCCATACCTTTTGCTATCGAAATAATATCTGGTGTTACATTATAATACTGAAAAGCAAAGAATTTCCCCGAACGCCCATAACCCGATTGCACCTCATCTGCAATAAACATGGTGTTATTTGTTTTACACAATGCGTAAACTTGTTCGAAAAAATCTGAAGTACCTTGATCCAAACCACCTACTCCTTGAATAAATTCTACTATTACCGCACAAACATCACCTTTTTCAAGTTCAGCTTTTACGCCTAAAATATCATTAAGTTCTAAAATAGTTACCTTTTGTTGAGCGTTTATTGGCGCCACAATATTAGGATTATCAGTTGCTGCTACAGCTGCTGATGTACGCCCGTGAAAACCATTTTTAAAAGCAATAACACGAGACTTACCTGTTTTAAATGATGCTAATTTTAAAGCATTTTCATTCGCTTCAGCACCAGAATTACATAAAAATAATTCGTAATCTTTACAACCTGAAAGTGCTTCAATTTTATCAGCTAATTCAACTTGTAATGGATTTTGAATGGCATTAGAATAAAACCCTAAAGTTTTAACTTGATTTGTAACAGCCTCAACATAATTAGGATGTGCATGCCCAATTGAAATCACTGCATGACCTCCGTAAAGGTCTAAATACTCGGTAGAATTTTCATCGTAAACATAAATATCTTTACCCGAAACTGGTGTTACATTATATAATGGATAAACGTCAAATAATGGCATTTTAATTATTTTTAATTTGATTAATTTTTTCAAATGAAGCCACAATTCCTTGAATTAAAGCAGAGCTTAATCCTTGATGTTCCATGGCATTTAAACCTTCAATAGTACAGCCACTTGGCGTTGTTACACGATCTATTTCTTGCTCTGGATGTCTACCTGATTCGAGTAACAAACTAGCTGCACCAAAACAGGTTTGTGTTGCTAATTCATGGGCTTGTTCTGCTTCAAAACCTAATTGTATAGCACCTTGAGTTGTTGCACGCACTAAGCGCATCCAAAAGGCAATACCACTAGCACAAATAACGGTTGCTGCTTGCACTAAATCCTCAGAAATAACCATAGTTGTTCCTAACTGATTAAATATTTTTTGAGCTAATTCTACTTTATCTTGTGCTTTCTCATTAGCAGCAATACACGTCATAGACTTTCCAATAGAAATAGCTGTATTAGGCATAACACGAATAATATTTTTATCACTTCCTATAATATTTTCAATTCTAGCAATATCAACACCAGCAGCTACCGAAATAACCACATGGTTTTTAGTTATTTTTGAAGCAACACTTTCTAAAACACTATCTATATGTTTAGGCTGAAGCGCAAAAATGACCATGTCTGATTCTTTAACAGCTAGAATATTATCGTTAGTTATAGTCACATAATCTTCATCATAAAAAGCTTTAACTGCCGTTGTGTTTTTATCACTTAAATATAATGACGTAAACGATTTGTGTTTAATAAGTCCTTTTGCGATTGAACTCCCTAAATTCCCTGTTCCTATAATGGCTATTTTCATGATATTCTAAATTTATTTTTTTGGCGTTTCCCTATGGGTCGCGCTTTCCGCTATATCTTTTTTTCTACTTCAAAAAAGGATGCCGCTTCAATCGCTAACGCACCACTGTTATGTGATACTAAAACAAGTTCAGCATGACTATTATTTTAAAAATAGGTTGCTTTTAATTGTAATCCTGTTGTTTCTTCCAAACCAAACATTAAATTCATGTTCTGTATAGCTTGACCTGACGCACCTTTTAAAAGATTATCTATAATACTTGTTACTAATAATTTACCATTATGTTTATGTAAATGAATTAAGCATTTATTAGTATTTACTACTTGTTTTAAATGCAATTCTTCATCTGAAACGAACGTAAATTTAGCATCACTATAAAATGATTGATAAATCGTTTTTGCTTCTTCAATAGAACCTTCAAAATCTGTATAAACAGTTGCAAAAATACCTCTTGAAAAATTCCCTCTATTTGGCATAAAAAGAATATCCGAAGAAAAATTATTTTGTAATTGCTTTACAGATTGATTAATCTCTCCTAAATGCTGATGTGTAAATGGTTTGTAATACGAAAAATTATTATCTCGCCAAGTATAATGTGTTGTTTCAGACAATGAAGTTCCAGCACCTGTTGCTCCTGTAACCGCATTAACATGCACATCGTTACCCAATAAACCTTTATTTGCTAATGGTAAAATTGCTAATTGAATTGCTGTAGCAAAACAACCAGGATTTGCAATATAATTAGCCTTTTTGATGTCATTTTTTTGTAATTCTGGCAAACCGTAAACAAATGTTTTTCCTTCAAAAACTTTATCATTTTCAAGTCTGAAATCGTTTCCTAAATCAATGATTTTAGTGTTTTCTGAAAATGTATTAGCTGATAAAAACTTCACAGAATTTCCATGACCTAAGCATAAGAATAGCACGTCGACTTTTGGATTGATTGTATTCGTGAATTCTAAATTTAATGACCCTATTAAATCTTGATGAACCTTACTTATTTTATTGCCAGCGTTAGATGTACTGTAAACAAAATTGATGTTTGTTTGTGGATGATTAATTAACAGTCTAATTAATTCGCCCGCAGTATAACCAGCGCCTCCAATAATACCTACTTCAATCATGATTCTGAGTTTACTTGTTGATATATTTTATTCTGGTTTCCTAAAATTTTTATAAATCCTTTAGCTTCATCTGCTGTCCAGCCTTTGTTTTCTTCACCATAACTTCCAAACTTCGCATTCATTAAATCATGTTTAGAAGAAATCCCATCTAAAGAAAAATGGTAAGGTTTCAATGTAACCGTTACATCACCAGAAACTTTATCTTGACTACTTTGCAAAAAGGCTTCCATATCTCTCATTACAGGATCTAAATACTGACCTTCATGTAAATGCATCCCAAAAAAACTTGCTAAATATTCTTTATGTTGTAATTGCCATTTAGTAAGCGTATGTTTTTCTAATAAATGGTGTGCTTTAATTGTAATTAATGCCGCTGGAGCCTCAAAACCAACTCTACCTTTAATTCCTACAATTGTATCTCCCACATGAATATCTCTACCTATAGCATAAGCTGAAGCTAAATTATTTAAGGTTTCTATGTTAATTTCAGGATCATTTTCAACACCATTTATAGCTAATAGTTCACCTTTTTCAAAAGTTAATTTTACTTTTTCATCTTCGGCATGTTTAAGCTGAGATGGATAAGCACTATCTGGTAATGGTTTTTCCGAAGTCAACGTTTCTGAACCTCCAACACTTGTTCCCCAAAGTCCTTTATTAACAGAATACTTTGCTTTTTCCCAAGACATATCAATTCCGTTTGCTTTTAAATAGTCAATCTCTTGTTGTCTAGTTAATTTTTCATCTCTTATTGGTGTGATGATTTTAATGTTTGGCGCTAAGGTTTGAAAAATCATATCGAAACGTACCTGGTCATTTCCTGCTCCTGTACTTCCGTGTGCTATATATTCTGCGTCTATACTTTTAGCATATTCAACAATTTCAATAGCTTGAATAATTCGCTCTGCACTTACAGATAAAGGATAAGTATTATTCTTTAAAACATTACCAAAAATTAAATACTTAACCACCTTGTTGTAAAAAGTTGTTACAGCATCAATATTTTTATAAGTTGAAACTCCCATTTTATAGGCGTTAGCTTCAATTTTATCAATTTCCGTTTTTGTAAAACCACCTGTATTTACGCTTACTGCATGAACATCATATTCTTTTGATAAACTTACGGCACAATACGATGTATCTAATCCGCCACTATATGCTATTACTAATTTTTTCATTGAATTATTTTTTATCTTTTTTAAGAAACATAGTTTGCTTGATGTTTTTTAATCTAGTCCAAACCTTCTTATCGTAATCGTGATCATGTTCTTTTTTAACTTGTTTATCTGGATCATATAACATCCCTGTACACAAACACATTTTTCTATTAGTACGTGTTAATACATCATAATTTTTACAAGTTTGACAACCATCCCAAAAGGTAGGATCGTCTGTTAATTCTGAAAAAGGAACAGGTTTATAACCCAAATCACTATTCATTTTCATTACAGCTAAACCAGTAGTTATGCTAAAAACTTTAGCATCTGGAAACTTATTTCTTGAATGTTCAAAAACTTTATGTTTAATTTGTTTTGCAAGTCCATCACCTCGATAATCTGGATGCACAATTAATCCGGAATTTGCAACGAATTTTCCATGACCCCACTTTTCTATATAACAAAAACCTGCAAATTTATCGCCATCTAAAGCAATAACAGCATTTTCATTTTCCATTTTTGTAGCAATATACTCTGGAGTGCGTCTAGCAATACCTGTGCCTCTAACAGCTGCAGATTCTGCAATGGTTTCGCAAATAATTTCTGCGTATTTAATATGTGATTTATTGGCTATTACAACCTTCATTTCCTAATTTGTATTGAATAATAATTATTGTTTTGTTTTTGATAGCTGAACTGGACTCACCTAGTTCTATAAACTGACATACACCCTTACGGGCGACGAGGAAAATAACGACGCATAGAATGATTGTTAATTATTAAATTAACTCTATTTTGAAATACTATGATAAAATTTTTGGACACTATGAAAAATTAAAATTACGTTATTGTTTTACTAATCTGAAGTATTAGAAACTGCGGCGGCGATTGCGCACGGGCAAACCGGGTATAGAACAACGTATTTTATTTTTTAAAATTTTCATAATGTAAAACTATAATTTTATTTAATACAACTAATAAAACACGATTACTTTTTTGAAAAAATTATTAATATTTAACAAAAAAATGGTGTTTGTTAAAAATAATGTGCTTTTTTACTTATCTATTTTATTATATAAAAAAATGGAGTTCAAAAACTGAACTCCATTTTACACTATAAAACAACATATATGTATGTTTTTATAACTCTTTTATTTTAATATCTTTAAACCACACCTTGTTTCCATGATCCTGTAAACCAATATGTCCTGTCTGGTGTGTACCAAATCCTTCCCATCCTTTAAACTTAGAATTCTCAACCATAGCGTCCCACTCTTCTCCATGAACTGGGAAGCTAACAATTTCTGTTCCGTTTAAAGTTATAGAACCTTTATTAGTTTTATGGTTAACTTTAACAACACATAAATTCCATTCTCCTGCTGGCTTGCAAACATCATGCTCTGGCTGAACTAAATCGTATAATGCTCCTGCCTGATGATATTTAGGATTTGCCAATGCATCTGGATGACGTTCATTATCTAATACTTGAATTTCTGGTCCTGTTTGATAAGCTTCGCTAAATTTTGGATCTTCAAATACGCTCCAAAATATTCCACTATTTCCACCTTCAGAAATTTTCCATTCTAATGATAACTCAAAATTGGTATAAGTTTCTTTAGTTATGATGTTTTTTCCGCCGTCTTCTCCTGGTGTAAAAAGCATTGCTCCATCATCAATAGTCCATTCTGGGTACATTGAATCTGTTAAATATCCTCTCCATTTATCTAAAGATGTTCCATCGAAAAGAGAAACCCATTCATCTGTAGTATCAATCTCAATTACCTTTTCTACCTCAGCACTAGTTTCTGATAACTGTTTTACTTTTTCTTTACATGATGTAAATGCAACTGCAAATATTGCTAGTAAAATAAAATTCTTCATTTTTAAATAATTAAATTGTTTATAATCCTAATATCTTTTTTAGTTGTTTTTCATCAGATTCACCACCTGCAAAATCATCAAAACGTTTATTTGTTACTTCTATAATGCGGTTTTGAATAAAATCTACGCCTTCTCTTGCACCTTGCTCTGGACTTTTAATAACACATTCCCATTCTAAAACAGCCCAAACATCGCAACCATATTCGGTTAATTTTGAAAATACTTTTTTAAAATCGACTTGTCCATCTCCAAGCGAACGATATCTCCCTGCTCTATTTTTCCAGTCATTATACCCTCCAAATGTTCCTTTTTTTCCTGATGGATTAAATTCTGAATCCTTTACATGAAACGCCTTAATGAACTCATGATAATGGTCTATATATTTAATATAATCTAACTGTTGCAATACAAAGTGTGAGGGATCATAAAGAATATTTACCGCTTTATGATTTCCTGTAGCTTCAAGAAAACGCTCAAACGTATCACCATCGTGAATATCTTCAACTGGATGGACTTCATAACAAACATCTACGCCATTATCTTCAAAAGTGTTTAAAATAGGTTTCCAACGATCTGCCAATTCTTTAAAACCTAGCTCTATTAAACCTTTTGGTTGTTGTGGCCAAGGATGTACATAAGGCCAAAGTAATGACCCAGAAAATGTGGCATGAGCATTTAATCCTAAACGTTTACTAGTTTTAGCTGCTTTATGCATTTGATCTGTTGCCCAAGCTGTACGCTCTTTTGGTTTTCCTTGTAATGCCTTTGGCACAAAAACATCAAACATAATATCATGAGCAGGATGTACTGCTACTAACTGACCTTGAATATGTGTTGAAAGCTCTGTAATTTCTAGTCCGTAACTATTTATTTTCCCTTTAAAGCTATCACAATATGTCTGACTATCTGCAGCAATATCTAAATCAATAATAGATTTATCTAACGTTGGAATTTGAATACCCTTATAACCTAAATCTGAAGCCCATTTACATAACCCATCAAGTGAATTAAATGGCTCTTTATCATCCATAAATTGTGCTAAAAATATAGCCGGTCCTTTTATAGTTTTCATTAATCTACGTTTTCAATTTCTACCCAAACATTTCCTTTTTGATGAGATTCTACAGCTTTTTCAATAAAACCCATACCTCTTACACCATCAATAATTGTTGGGAATTCACCATGATTATAAGGCTCATTATTAATGGCTTTAGCAATACCTTTATAAATATTTCCCATAGAATCAAATATGCCTTCTGGATGTCCTGGAGGTAGCTTAGATCCATCTAAAGACAATTGGGAATTATACGAATGTCCTGGTTTTAAAACACGAAGTGGTTGCCCATCTTCCATTAAATACAAAAAATTAGGATTTTCTTGTTCCCATTTTAAACCTGCCTTATCACCGTAAATTTTTACAATAAAACTATTTTCTTCTCCTGTGGCAATTTGACTTGTACAAATCACACCTCTAACATCATTTGAACAACGTAGTAAAACAGTGCCATCTATATCCATTTTATTGTCTGGATATAAATAATTTAAATCAGCTAAAATAGATTCTATTTTTAATCCAGATACATATTCTAACATATCAAAAGCGTGAGTACCAATATCTCCAATACAACAACTAATACCTCCTTTTTTGGGATCAAGTCGCCACGTATTTGCTCTTTGTTCTTTATCGTGAATAACAGGATTAATCCAACCTTGATAGTATTGTGCATCTACTCGTTGGATATTACCCAACTCTCCGTTTAAAATCATTTCGCGCATTTGACGCACCATAGGATAACCTGTATAAGTATAAGTTATAGCAAATATGGTTTTAGATTTTTTTAAAGTAGCATTTAAAATTTTAGCCTCCTCATAAGTGGTTGTCATTGGTTTTTCGCAAATAACATTAAACCCATTTTCTAATAGCTTTTTAGCCATAGGAAAATGAAGAAAGTTTGGAGTAAGAATAGACACTATTTGCATTCTTTCTTCGACCGGAAGTTTTAATTCTTCTTCAACTAGTGTATCAAAATCTTTATATATTCTATTGGTTGGTAAGCTTATCTTTTCTGCAAAACCAATATTTTCTTCCCAAACAGGATTAAAAACACCTCCAACAATTTGATATTTATCGTGCATTGATGATGCTATGCGATGCAATACCCCAATAAGAGAATCTCCTCCTCCGCCTAAAATTCCTAATCTAATTTTATTACTCATTTATTTTTATGCGTCTTTATATTCTACTTTTTCATTTTTAAATAATAATGCAAAAAACAATAATACACCTATGGCAAAAAGTGCTGGAAATTCCCAAACATCAAGCCAATCATGCGTTCCATCTGCCAATACATTTTTATCTACTATTTGTCCTGCAACCCAAAACCCAACTAACATACCAATACCATAAGTTGCTAATGTAATTAAACCTTGTGCTGCACTTTTTACTTTTTCGCCAGCCTTAGAATCTGTATATATTTGACCTGACACAAAGAAGAAATCATAACAAATACCATGTAATGCAATACCAATAACTAACATAAAAAACAAGTCTCCTGCGTTACCAAAT
Source organism: Flaviramulus basaltis (assembly GCF_900114265.1). Taxonomy (GTDB): domain Bacteria; phylum Bacteroidota; class Bacteroidia; order Flavobacteriales; family Flavobacteriaceae; genus Flaviramulus; species Flaviramulus basaltis. The sequence goes on along the minus strand of NZ_FPKV01000001.1, from coordinate 1,348,530 downwards.
GCAAATAATGCATACCTGATTGCCCATGCTAACATACCGAAAATGATGGTTTTCTTGAAACCATATTTTTTGAAAAAGAAAGGTAATAATAGCATAAAACCTACTTCGGAAATTTGCCCTAATGCAGCCCAAGCTGTTGAGTTTTCAACTTTATATTCAGTTAAAAACGGACTTATATTTTGATAGTAAAATGCTAAAGGAATACATATTAATACTGAAGACACAAAGAACACTAAAAAGTTTCTGTCCTTTAATAATTTTAAAGCATCTAATCCTAATATATCCTTGATAGTCACTTTTTCATCTTTCGAAACACTTGGAGGTGTTTTTGGTAAAGTGAAACTAAAAACTCCTAAAACTGCTGAAGCAATAGCTACCATTGTAAAGGTATTAGACAACATGCCTTGACCAATATTTTCAATAGAATCCCATTTAAAAGCAAAACTGATAATTAATCCAGCTAAAATCCATCCAATAGTTCCAAAAACACGTACCATTGGGAATTGTTTTGCAGGATCATTCATTTGATTAAATGACACAGAATTCACTAAAGCTAATGTTGGCATATAAGCTATCATATAACCTAAAATGTAGGGATAAAACGTTGCAAACTCTGTAGATTGAGACATTTGATACATTAAAAATGCGCCTACTAAATGCAAAACTCCTAATATTTTTTCTGCATTAAAAAAACGGTCTGCAATTAAACCTATAATAAAAGGAGCAATAATGGCTCCCCATGATTGTGTTGAATATGCCATTCCTGTTTCTGCTCCTGAAGCACTTAGGTTATTCCCCATAAAAGAGCCTAAGGTTACAAACCATCCTCCCCAAATGAAGAACTCAAGAAACATCATAAAAGACAATTGGAATTGAATTGATTTTTTCATCTATAGTTTAGTTAGTTGTTTTAAAAAAATGAATTACTCAATTGTCTTAGCAGATTTTAGTAGTAAATCTCTAGTTGCTATAACACCTTCTTCCTCACCTAAATTATTACCTTCATATTCTACACCAATAAATCCTTTAAACCCAGAATCTTTAATTATTTTCAACATTCTTTCATAATCAATAGTCGTTTCATTTCCATTTTCATCAAAATCAAATGCTTTAGCACTCACTCCTTTTGCATAAGGCATTAATTCTGCTACACCTTTATATATGTCATATTGCCCAGTACATTCACCGCCCCAACGATCGCCAGTATCTCTTGCATAACAAAAGTTTCCAAAATCTGGTAAGGCTCCACAATTGTTATAATTTATTTCTTTTAAAACAGCAACAACTTTATCGGCTTCAGATGAACGTCCACCATGATTTTCAACAATAACATTTAATCCTTTGGTAGCAGCATATGCTGCCAAACGACCTAAACCATCTACAGAATTAGCATGCCATTGTGCGGCATCTTTTTCTGCCTCACCGCCAAATAAATTTACTCGAACAGAAGAGCAACCTAATTTGGCAGCTGCATCAATCCACATTTTATGTTTTCTAACAGCCTCATCTCGCTCTGCTTTATCATTAACGGCCAAATCTCCTTCATGGTCAATCATAATTAATACATTCTGTATATTATTAGCTTCACTATGTGATTTTAATTGAGCAACAATACTATCTAAACTAGCTTGTTCGTTACCTTCTTCTAATTTGTACAACTGACTTACATACTCTACCCCTTCAAAACCTAGTTCTTTTGCTTTTTTAGCAAAATCGTAAACATCCATAGTTTTATCATCTCTAATTGCCTTATGAAAAGACCATTGTGCTAATGATAATTTAAAAAACGGTGATTTTTCTACCACTACTTTAGACTCTTCCTCGTTAGCTTTTTCTTTTTTACCATCTTTACAAGCAACAAAAAATACAAGTGATAATGATAAAATGGCAAAAACTATTTTCTTGAAATAAATATTTAGTTTCATTTAATTAATTATTTTAGTTAGTTAATTTAATTTGAAATTTATAAAATTGAATAATTCTTATTGTTTATAATTATTCACTGAAAGAATTTAAACAATGTTAAGCTCATTTTTTTTAAACCAATACAGAATGTTTTAGCCTATATTCAATTGGAGTGCATTTTTCATGCTTTTTAAAAACGGTAGAAAAATATTGACTTGTAGAAAATCCGCAAGTAAATGCAACCTCAGCAACACTCATCTTTTCATTCTCTATTAAAATATCCTTTGACATTTTAAGTCGTTTAATCATTAAATATCGCATTGGCGTTAAGTTAGTTAACTGTTTACAATGATATGTAAACCTTGTTATTCCAACGCCTGCAGACTTAGCCATATCTTCAATAGTCCAAGCCTCTGATAAGTTGTTGTCAAGCTCACTTAAAAACAATTTCACACTTCTAGAACTATCTGTAAGTTGCTCATTTAACTCAACCTCATCTTCTATCAACAAGTCTAAAAGTAGGATTAGTAAGTAATTAATTAACAATCGTATTCTAGAGGCATTATTCCCTTCAACATCTGTATCAACAGCTTTACCTATTCTTTGAAAACAGTCACGTATTCGTTTATCTGCTTTCCATAAAATTCTTTCATTATGCCTCAATATCATGGTAAGCTTTTCAAGATCTGATGGAGCCAACATAATCCATTCTGGCCAAACCCAATTTTGATGTGGTCGCCTAACATCTAAGTCCAAAATAACCCAGTAAAACTTGCCCATACCAATTGACGGACTCCCTACTTTGTGCGCTTCCCATGGCCTTGTAATGGTTAAGTAGTTAGGTAAAAGATCCATTTCTTCATTCTGCTGAGCATAAGGCATTGTACCAGATTCAAGAAAATGAATTTCTATACCTTCATTTCTATGCCAGTCTAAGCCCCAATCTTGCGGTTCATTAGCATCCCAATAACCTACACTGTTTAACCCTAATGTGTCATCTGTTAATCGATCACCAGGATAAGTATACCTGGCAAGAGCTTTAAATTTAAGTTTTCTTCTCTTTACAGCGTCAATTAAAGGTAAACAGGTGTCCGCTTGGTAAACAATACCGTCTGCCTCAAACGGTGTTATTTTTTGTACATTTATCTTCACTGAAAAAAATTAAACATTATTAACATGCAAATTACTTAATTTGGCATGAAATGTATAATTATATACGCCTTAAATTATTAAATTAATAAAATTTTAAGTCTAAATGAGCAATATTAATTTTAAAGTTTCTGAAGAAGAATTTGATGCCATTGTCGTTGGCACTGGTATATCTGGTGGCTGGGCTGCCAAAGAACTATGTGAAAACGGCTTGAAAACATTAGTTCTTGAACGTGGAAGAATGGTTAAACATATTGAAGATTACCCAACAGCCAATATGGATCCTTGGGATTTCCCAAATGGGGAAGAACCTACACGAGAGACGAAAGAGCGCATGTACAAACAACACCGAACTGGTTACGTAACTAGAGAATCGCGTAAGCATTTTTTTGTAGATGATATAAAACATCCTTATAATGAAGTTAGACGTTTTGATTGGATTAGAGGCTATCACGTTGGCGGACGCTCATTAATGTGGGGAAGACAAAGTTACAGACTTAGTGATATAGATTTTGAAGCTAATAAAAAAGAAGGTATTGCTGTAGATTGGCCAGTACGCTATAAAGATATTGAACCATGGTATGATAAAGTTGAAGAATTTATTGGTGTAAGTGGTGAGAATTTGGGTTTAAAACAGCTTCCAGACCAAAAGCTATTAAAACCTATGAATCTTAATTGTGTTGAAGAACATTTGAAAGGAAAAATTGCTGAGAATTTTGATGATGGTAGAGTTTTAACTATTGGAAGAACAGCTCATATTACAGAAGGCTCAAAACCTGGTTTAGGAAGAAGCACTTGTCAATATAGAAATAGATGTATGAGAGGCTGTCCATTTGGCGCTTATTTTAGTAGCAACTCATCTACATTACCAACGGCTGAAGCAACAGGTAATATGACTTTAAGACCAAACTCTATTGTTCATGAAGTTATATATGACGATATCACAAAAAAAGCAACAGGCGTTAAAGTAATTGATGCAGAAACTAAAGAAACTACTATTTACAAAGCAAAAGTAATCTTCTTATGTGCTTCAACTGTAGCATCGGCTGCTATTTTATTGCAATCTAAATCTGAACGTTTCCCAAACGGATTAGGAAATGATAGTGGTGAATTAGGACATAATATTATGGATCATCATTTTAAAGTAGGCGCAAGCGGAAAGGCTGATGGATTTGAAGACAACTACACAAAAGGAAGAAGAGCTAATGGTATTTATATTCCGCGATTTAGAAATTTAGGAGGAAAAACAGATGTTAAAGATTTTAAAAGAGGCTATGGCTACCAAGGTGGAGCATCAAGATCAAGTATTTCTGAATTAGTAGCAGAATTAAAATATGGCCCTGAATTAAAGGAAGCAATTTTAAAACCGGGTGAATGGAATGTTGGACTTTCTGCTTTTGGTGAAACACTTCCAGACCATAGCAATAGGATGTATTTAGATTATGAAAAGCTTGACGAATGGGGTTTGCCTACGGTTACTTTTGATGCAGATTTTGGTGAAAATGAACTTGCTATGCGAAAAGACATGAAAGAGCAGGCCGTAAAAATACTTGAAGAGGCTGGATTTAAAGATGTTCAAGGTTATGACAGCATTGAAGGAAGAGCAATGGGATTAGGCATACATGAAATGGGAACAGCGAGAATGGGTAGAGATCCAAAAACTTCTGTTTTAAACAAATACAACCAAATTCATGCTTGTACTAACGTATATGTGACAGATGGATCTTTTATGACGTCTGCTGCGTGTCACAACCCTTCTTTAGGTTATATGGCTTTTACAGCAAGGGCTGCGAATCATGCCGCCGAAGAATTCAAAAAAAATAACGCTTAAAACTTTAAAAATGAAAAGAAGAGAAGCTTTAAAAAATTTAGGATTAGCAACTGGTTTTTTTGTTGCAACACCTACAATCGTTAGCCTTTTGCAAAGTTGCACAAGCGATATTAAAACTTGGACACCAGACTTTTTAACCTCAGAGCAAGGCGTTGTTTTAACTAATTTAGTAGATATCATTTTACCAAAAACAGAAGGCTTGCCATCTGCAACAGAACTTAATGTGCCTCAATTTATTGACAATTACATTAATAAAATTATGGATGATGAAGATCAAGAAAAAATAAAAACAGGCTTTAATAATATTATTGCCGTTTTAAAACCAAATACTGACGATAACATCAATAAGGTTACACAAGAAGATTACAAAGCACTACTAGATAAATATATGCTAGTTAAAGGTGAAGTCGACGAAGAAAGAGAGGCTAATCCAGATTTAGAAACAACTAAAGCAGAGTTTTTAAATAACTTAAAATGGATGACCATTAACTCTTATGTTACAACAGAGCAAATTGGAGAAAACGTATTGGTTTACGATCCTGTTCCATCACAATATTACTGTGGTGACTTACAAGAATTAACTGGTGGAAAATCTTATTCTTTGTAAATGAAACTTTATTCAACCATAATCATCGCGTTTGTTTTTGCATTATTTTTAAGCTGCAAAGATAAAACTGAAAAGAAAACTGAAACAGATACAGTTATTACCGAAACTACTGAAAATTGGAAATCGTTATTTAATGGAGAAAATTTAGATGATTGGTTAGTAAAAATTAATGGTTATGAGTTAAATGATAATTACAACAACACATTTAGAGCCGAAAATGGTGTTATCAAAGTTTCCTATGATAAGTATGATAACTTCACTAATGAATTTGGGCACCTATTTTACAAAACTCCTTTTTCTAATTATAAATTAAGACTTCAATATAGATTTATAGGCGAACAAGTTAAAGGTGGTGAAAGTTGGGCTACTAAAAATAGTGGTATTATGATACATTGCCAATCTCCAGAAAGCATGTTAGTCAATCAAGGATTTCCACTTTCTTTAGAATTTCAACTACTTGGTGGTGTTAATGAAAATGAATCTCGCCCGTCTGGAAATTTATGTACACCTGCAACACATGTGGTTATGGATGGTAATTTAATTACAGAACATTGCATTACTGCAGATTGTAAAACCTATTATGGTGAAGAATGGATAACTGCAGAAGTTATTGTAAATAATAATGATTCTATAACACATTTTATTGATGGCATTCCAGTTATCTCTTACTCAAATCCAACAATTGGTGGTGAGTATTTAGACACAACTTCTAAAGAAATTCAAGCTAAAGATGGGCAACCATTAACAAGTGGCTATATATCACTACAAAGTGAAAGTCATCCCATAGAATTTCGAAACATTGAAATACTAGAATTATAACTTTTCTTAACTTTAAAACCGTTTCAAAATGAGCAAAAAATCTTCTATTAATAGACGTTCATTCATAAAAAAAACAGCTTTAACAACCTTAGGAATTTCTATTATTCCGAGGCATGTGATGGGAAAAGGTTTTATTGCACCAAGTGATAAGTTAAATATTGCAGTTGTTGGAGCTGGAGGAAAAGGATATTCAGACATGATGAATGTTTGGAATAATGGCGCATCGAATATTGCTGCTATTTGTGATGTAGATTGGAATAGAGCCGCACAAGCATTTAAACAATTTCCTGAAGCAAAACAGTTTAAAGACTACAGAAAACTTTTAGATGAAATGAGTGACATTGATGCTATTACAGTATCAACCCCAGACCACACTCATGCTGTAATTACGCTTGCAGCAATGCAACTAAATAAAGATGTTTATGTGCAAAAACCATTAACTCATAGTATTCATGAAGCTAGGGTGCTTACTGAAGCTGCCAACAATTATAAAATAGTTACCCAAATGGGAAACCAAGGTGGCTCTGGAAAAGGTGTTCAAACCATGATAGATTGGTTTGATTCTGGAATAATCGGAACCGTAAATCATGTAGATGTTTGGACCAACAGACCTGTTTGGCCTCAAGGTATAAAAACACCAACCGACAAACCTGCTATGCTAGATAATTTAGATTGGGATACTTGGATTGGACCAGCAGAATGGGTAGATTATCACCCATTATACCATCCATTTAAATGGAGAGGTTGGTGGAATTTTGGAACAGGTGCACTTGGCGATATGGGTTGTCATTTAATGGATCCGCCTTACAGAGTTTTAGGCTTAGGCTACCCTACTGAAGTTGAAAGTAATGTTGGCTCGATATTTACCCAAGATTGGACACCCGATTACTATCCAGAATCTTGTCCGCCTTCATCCAGAACACAATTAAAATTTGAAGCTACAGATAAAAACCCATCACAAGTTAAACTAAATTGGACTGATGGTGGATTAAGACCATTCCACCCAGAACTCATTCCTGCAGATCATTCTATAGGCGATGAAAATAGTGCTAATGGTGTTATAATAATGGGTGAAAAAGGAATAATGACTTGTGGAACTTATGGTAGAAATCCTAAAATATATCTTAATTCAGGAGAAATCATTTTACCTAAAAATAACACAGAAGAATCAAGCTCTTTACCAGAAAATGGACACCACACAAAATGGGTTGAAGCTTGTAAAGCTGGATTTGGAAGCGAAGAACATAAAGCTCTTACCTCTTCTTTTGATTTTGCTGGTCCACTTACAGAATCTATTTTAATGGGCAACTTAGCCATAAGAAGTTATAACCTAAGAAACGAAACTAAAAATGGATTTGAATATCCTGGTCGCAAAAAACTACTTTGGGATGGTACAAATATGAAAATAACAAACTTTGAACCAGCTAATCAATTTGTAAAACGTGAGTATCGAGAAGGCTGGAAACTAGACTAAAAAATATTTTATCAACTATACTAACAAAAAACCCTTTTTAGAATAAAAACTAAAAAAGGGTTTTGCTTTTTGTGGGTTTATAAAAATTATTCTGGAATATATTTTCTCCATTAAAAAGTAAACTTTAAGGGAAAATAATTCTCATTTTTACAGCGCATTTTACACATAAACTCTGAAAAATTAGTTAATTTTACCATAACACTTTCTTTAAACATAGATGTGTTTTTAAAAATAGATTTTATTTAATATTTTTTATTACTTAACTAACCCTAAAAATAAAAAAGTGAAAATATCAAAAAAATCGATTAACGTCATATTAGCTATTATCTTTTTCATTTTTGCATTAGTACAGTTAAATGATCCAGATGCTATTATTTGGTTTTTGATTTATGCAATTGTAAGTTTCATTTGCATCTATTCAAATTTCAAAATCGTTCCTAAAAAAATTCTCGTTGCTGTTATTATACTTTTAATTGGGTATGCTTTATTTCACCTCTCTCTTTTTATAGACTATTTAAAAACTGAACACAAAGAAGAGCTTTTCGGTGAAATGGTTTATCAAAAACCTTACCTTGAAGGATCTAGAGAATTTCTTGGTCTATTATTAGCTGCTTTGGGAGTTTTTTATCAATTAAAAAGACCTAAAGAAGTTAAATAGATTATGGTTTCAAAAGTAAAACAAGAACAATTTACAGAGCTTGTTAAATCAAAACTAACTTCAACAGAGTTAGAATGGGTTAATGAGAAAATGGCTATTGTTTCAGACTTAGAGACAGCTTCTAAATTCAATGTGTTTTTTAGTCTAGTATCCAGATTTATTTCCAATGAAATTGTTCCTTGGAAAGTCAACGAAAAAGAAATTTTAGAAAATATTTATCCTGGATTTAGCAAAACAGAATGGACAAAGCAAGATTTAACACGCAGCTTATTAATGACTGCTTTAGATGTTTCAGTAAATAAATCAATATTAAATTCCTTTTTTCAAATAGCTGAAATGAAAGAGCAAGTAGCTCTATATAAAGGCTTATATTTTTTAGAAAACGCAACAGAATTTCAAGATCAATTTGCAGAAGGAATTCGCACCAATATGGCAAACGTATTTGACGCTATAGCTTCGGGTAATCCATTTGCTCAAAATTATTTAGAAGAAGAAGAATGGAATCAATTAATTTTGAAGTCCTTTTTTATGGGTAGAAAAATTTATAATATTCAAAATATAGATCAAGGAAAAAACAAGCATTTAGCTAACATGCTACAAGATTACGTTAAAGAACGTTGGGCAGCAGGAAGGCAAGTCTCTTTAGAAATATGGCGAATGATTGATGGCTATCTTCGTGAGGATATAAAAAAAATATTTTCAGAAAAACATTTTGAAGGCACAGAAAAAGAGGTTATCACAGAACTTTTAGAACATAACAAACCAATATCTCAAGAATATTGGAATACAATTGGAAAAACGAATTAAAGTAAAATAGTATGAATTATATAGATCCGCACATTCACATGATTTCCAGAACCACTGACGATTATGAGAACATGAGAGCCGCTGGGATTGTTGCCGTTATAGAGCCTGCTTTTTGGCTTGGTCAAGCAAGAACTAATGTAGGATCTTTCAAAGATTATTATAGCACATTAGTAGGTTGGGAACGATTTCGAGCATCTCAATTTGGCATCAAACACTACTGCACTATGGGTTTAAACTCTAAAGAGGCCAATAATGAAGCTGTAGCAGACCAAGTTATTGAAATTCTACCTCAATTTATTGCTAAAGAAGGTGTTGTTGCTATAGGAGAAATTGGATATGATGACCAAACTGATTTAGAAGACAAATACTTTAGAATACAGTTAGAATTAGCAAAAGAGTACAATTTACCTGTTTTAGTTCATACTCCTCATAGAGATAAAAAACAAGGAACATTAAGAAGTATGGATGTTGTTGAAGAGCATCAAATACCACCACATTTAGTTCTTATTGATCATAATAATGAAGAAACAGCAAAGGCTGTTTTAGATCGTGGCTTTTGGGCAGGATTTACCATTTATCCAAAAACAAAAATGAGTAAGAAAAGAATGGTGGAAGTTGCTAAACAATATGGCTCAACAAAAGTAATTGTTGATAGTTCTGCAGATTGGGGAGTTAGTGATCCTTTATCCGTTCCTAAAACAGCAGCTTTAATGCTAAAAAAAGGTGTCTCAAAAAAAGATGTAAAGCAAATTTGTTATCAAAATGCTTTATCTTTTTATAGTCAAAGCGGACAGTTTAATGAATCTGACTGGACGCAGGAAACAACAATAAATCAAGCTGATCTTTTGGGTGGAAACTCGGTTTTAAGAGGTCAAGAAGCTAAAGAAATTAGTTTTAAAGGCAATAAAAAATAGAATATATGAAGACATGGTCTGCTATGTTACTAATTATGCGACCAGCAAATATTATAACCGCAATTGCCGATATTCTAGCAGGAATAGCTATTGCAGGTTTTTTTGCTCCTGAAATTTTAAATCAGCAAATTGTTTTTCAAATCATTTTATTAAGTATTGCTACAGCTGGTTTATACGGAGGCGGTATTGTTTTTAACGATGTTTTTGATTTATATCTAGATAAAATAAACCGACCAGAACGTGTAATCCCTAGCGGACGCCTTAGTTTGAATAAAGCAAAAACTCTAGGTATTGTTCTTTTTTTATTAGGTATAATTGCAGCTTTTTGTATTTCAATATTTAGCGGATTTATTGCTATTACTACAATGATTTGCGCCTTAATGTATGATAAATATGGAAAACACCACACTTTTTTAGGACCTATAAATATGGGACTATGCAGAGGTTTAAATCTCATTTTAGGCATGAGCATCAACCCTGAATTAGATCCAAAATATTTCTTAATTGCTATATTACCAGTAATATTTGTTTCAGCAATAACCTTAACTGCTCAAAAAGAAACAAAAGGTAAAAACAAATTAGCTATTGGCCTAGCAATGGTATTAGACGCCTGTATTGTAGTTGGCTTTTGGATAATATCGCAGCATTTTAACTTTTCAATTAAAAACACTTTTATTTTTCTACTGCTTTGGTATGCCGTTAATGCAATTTCAAAATTAAATGCTATTGTAAATAATAGCCCAAAATTAATTATGAAAGCTGTAAAAATTGGAGTGCTGTCACTTATTCCACTAAACGCGAGTTACGTGGCAGGATTTAGCTCAGTATATATAGCCATATTAGTGCTATGTTTACTTCCAATTTCATTATTTTTATCAAAAAAATTCCCAGTCACTTAATAATGATGAATCAAAAGAAAATTATTAAACAATCCTTTCAGGTTAATTTCGATTTTAATCTTATTTTCACAAGTAAGCTATTTGAAACCGATAATAATATTCTTGTAGATTTGCTTAGTAGCAATTCAACATCTAAAACAAAAGCTATTGTCGTAGTAGATACTGGAGTTATAGATTCACATCCTCAATTAAAAGAAGATATTGATAATTATTTTAAACAGTATAATGATTCAATAACTTTAGAAGGATCTGTTTTAGAAATACCGGGAGGAGAACAATCTAAAAACGATGAAACCTTTATTCAATCTATCTTAGAAAACATTAACACCTTCGGAATCGATCGTCATTCTTACGTTATTGCAATTGGTGGAGGCGCAGTACTTGATGCTGTTGGTTTTGCCGCTGCAATTGCACATAGAGGCGTTCGATTAATACGAATTCCAACAACGGTTTTATCACAAAACGATTCAGGAATTGGTGTTAAGAATGGTATCAACTATTTTGGAAAGAAAAATTTCGCAGGTAGTTTTGCTGTACCATTTGCTGTTATTAATGATGATTCATTTTTATCTACACTTCATGAACGTGATTGGCGTTCAGGAATTTCAGAAGCCATTAAAGTAGCCTTAATAAAAGATTATTCATTTTTTGAATGGATAGAATCAAAAGTTAGCGACTTAAACAATAGAGATAAGGACGCTATGAACGAGTTGATTTATCGTTGTGCCGATTTGCATATGAAGCACATTCAAAATTCTGGCGATGCTTTTGAGCAAGGTTCATCAAGACCTTTAGATTTTGGTCATTGGGCAGCTCATAAATTGGAACAACTATCAAACTTCGAAGTAAGGCATGGTGAGGCAGTCGCTATTGGTATTGCTCTTGATAGTACTTATTCATATTTAAAAGGCTATTTAAGCAAACCTGAACTTGTTCGTGTTTTAGATTGTATTATAGGTTTAGGTTTTAATATTTCATACCATCAAATGAATGAGCAAATTATTAAAGGTCTGGAAGAATTTAGAGAACATTTAGGTGGAAAACTAACCATTATGCTACTTAAATCTTTAGGAACTGGTTTTGAAGTTCATGAAATGGATAAAAATATTGTACTAGAATCTATAAATTATATAAGTTCATACCATAGCAAAAAAATTGCCATATAATGATTATTGAAAACGATGCGCATCTTACATATTGCACAAATATTCACCCTGGCGAAACTTGGGAAGAAGTCTTTGATAATTTAAAAAATTATACGCTTAAAGTAAAAAAAAATCTAACTCCAGAAAAACCATTTGGAATTGGACTGCGATTATCTCAAAAAAGTGCAACAACATTATTACAAGATAATAATTTATTAGACTTTAAAACATGGCTCGATAAAAACGGATTATACGTTTTTACCATGAATGGATTTCCTTTTGGTGAATTTCATAATACCGTTATTAAAGATCAGGTTCACACACCCGATTGGACCACCGAGGATCGTGTAAATTACACGCACGACCTAATGAAAATATTAGCATACCTACTTCCAGATAATATGGATGGTAGCGTTTCAACATCACCTTTATCTTATAAATATTGGTTTGATAAGCAGTTAGACGTAGACAAAACCACAAAAAAAGCTTGCCTATCTTTAATTAAAATTGTTTTACAATTAGTTGATATTAAAAAAAATACAGGCAAATTATTACATCTGGACTTGGAACCCGAACCTGATGGCTTTTTAGAAAACACCCAAGAAGTTATTGATTTCTATAACGATTATCTTCTAACAGAAGGACTTTTAACTCTTCAAAATGAATTAAATTGTACTTCTGAAGCAGCGAAAACACATATTCTAAATCATATACAAATTTGTTATGATGTTTGTCATTTTGCATTGGCTTATGAGAAACCAAAATTTGTCATTTCCAGTTTACAAAACGAAGGTATCAAGATTGGAAAAATTCAAATTAGTGCTGCAATAAAATGTAAGAAGTCTAAAGTGGTTTCAATTAGCACACAACAATCATGCTTACGCCAATTTGATGAACCCACTTATTTGCATCAATCTGTTGTTAAACTTGATGATAGTTTAGTTCATTTTTCAGATTTAAAAGAAGGCATAAATCTCATGGATGCTCCTAATTTCGAAGAAATTAGAACACATTTCCATGTTCCAATTTTTATTTCCGATTTTCAAGTTCTTGAATCAACTCAAAACGATATTATTGATGCTCTTAAACTTTGGAAAAAAACAAAATATAGTAATCATCTTGAAGTTGAGACCTATACATGGTCGATATTACCTGAGCATTTACAAACCGATATTACCAATTCAATTATTAGAGAATTAGAATGGGTAACTAAACAACTATAAAACTGCATTAAATGAATCAAACTGTTGTTATTAATATTGTAGGCTTATCTAACGCATTGCTTAAGCATAAAGACCTCTTTTTAACACAATGGATTGAAAAAAAACAACTAACTAAAATAAAACCAGTACTTCCTGCAGTTACATGCGCTGTTCAATCAACTTATTTAACAGGAAAATGGCCTAAAGATCATGGTATTGTAGCAAATGGTTGGTATTTTAAAGATGAATGTGAAGTGAAATTATGGAAACAATCAAATCATTTAGTAGAAGCACCTAAAATTTGGGATATGGCAAAAGCTATTAATCCAGACTTTACTTGCTCAAATATGTTTTGGTGGTACAACATGTATTCAGGCTCTGATTTTAATGTAACTCCTCGTCCTCAATATAGAGCAGACGGACAAAAAAAACCAGATTGCTACTCGAAACCTGAAGAGCTTCGAGATAGGCTTCAATTTAAACTAGGCACGTTTCCATTATTCAATTTTTGGGGACCAAACACTACCATAAAATCTACAAAATGGATTGCCGATGCTTCAAAATTAGTCCACGATTGGCATGAACCAACTTTACAATTAATCTATCTTCCTCATTTAGATTATGTGCTACAAAAAAACAATAATGACGATATCATTTTAAAAGACCTAAAAGAATTAGACTTGGTTTGTAAAGACCTTATTAATTTCTATGAATCGAAAGGTGTGCAAATTATTCTTTTATCAGAATACGGTATTAATCCTGTTAAGGCACCTTTTCATATCAATCGTCTTTTAAGAGAGCATGGCTATATAAAAATTAGAGAGGAAAATGGTTTAGAATTACTCGATTCTGGTATTAGTGATGCTTTTGCAATGTCAGACCATCAAATAGCTCATGTTTATATAAACGACAAAAGTAAGCTTGAAAACATAAAAGCCTTACTTGAGAACTGCGAAGAAATAGATTTAGTTTTAGATGAAGAAGAACAAACGAAACATCATATAAATCATCATCGATCTGGTGATTTAGTTGTAGTCGCAAAAAAAGATTTTTGGTTCACATATTATTACTGGCTTGATGATAAAAAAGCGCCTGATTTTGCTAGAAATGTAGATATACATAAAAAACCAGGATATGACCCAGTAGAATTATTTACAGACCCAAAAAAGAAATTTATGCTCGGTAGAATTGCCTTTAAATTGCTAAAAAAGAAACTTGGTTTCAGGACTATGCTAAACGTTATTCCTCTAGACGCAACGCTTCCTAAAGGATCACATGGTGCTATAAATATAGATGAAGACTATTACCCATTATTCATTCACGATAAAGCAGAAACTAAGATAAATAGTCCTGCTGAAGCAATTGATGTTTGTCAAACAATTCTTGATTATGTTTTTAGAAATGACTAAAACAGTCTAAAATTGAGTAAAAAATTAATCTTTCAACTAAAAATTACTCTACAATAAATTTTCCTTTCATTAAACCTGAATGTCCAGGAAAACTACATAAAAAATCATAAGTTCCAGCTTCAGGAGCATCAAACTCAATTGAAGAAACTTGACCTCCACCTATCAAATCTGTATGTGCAATAATATCGTCTTGAGAATCTTTTGGTATATATTTATTGTCTCTTTCTGTAGCTGCTTTTGCTGCAAACCCAGAAAGGTCAACTCCCTGTTTCAGAATAACTACATTGTGCCCCATTACATTAATGTCAAGTTTACCAATATGTCTTAAAGTTAGTTTTACTTTTTGACCAGCTTTGGCTTTAATTTCCTTGATATTATATTGCATTAGGTCGTTTGATGTTATTACTATATTAGCAACATTATCATCAGCTTTATTTGATTCTGTTTTTTCAGTTGTGCTAGTTTTTTCATAAGTAAAACCTTCTTTCTTTTTCTCTTCTTTACCTCCACAATTAAACATTAATGAGGCTAATAAAATAGATAGTAACTGAATTTTTATAATTTTCATATTCAAATTTTGATTTAGTTTTTATAATATATAATCTGTACTTATAAAGTTAGATATTTTCTTATCTAAAAGTTCATTTAATATCGCTTTATTATACTCATTATCTTTTGAAGCCACAAAAGTTCTTATTGAAAACGAACGTAGTGCATCATGCACACTTAAAGTACCAAAGGCAGAATCTTTTCTTCCTGTAAAAGGATAAACATCTGGACCACGCTGACAAGAACTATTTAAATTTACTCTACATACCAAATTCACTAAAGTATCAATTAATGGCGCTAATGTATTTACATTTTTACCAAATAAACTTACTTGTTGACCATAATTAGATTCTGCCATATCATCTAAAGGCTCTTCAATATTTTTAAAAGACATAACTGGAACTACAGGTCCAAATTGCTCCTCTTTGTAAACTTTCATATCCTTACTTATTGGATACAAAACTGCTGGAAAAATAAAATTATTGGTAGTTTCACCTCCTTTTTTATTTAAAATACTTGCACCTTTACTTAAGGCATCATCAATAAGTTCTTGAATATATTTTGGTTTATCAACTTCAGGAAGCGGTGTTAATTTCACACCTTCTTCCCAAGGATTTCCAAATTTAAGCGCATCAACTTTAGCTGAAAAACGTTTATTAAATTCGTCTGCTATAGATTCATGTACATATAATACTTTTAAAGCTGTACAACGCTGGCCATTAAATGACAATGTTCCTGCTAAACATTCACTTACAGCTAAATCTAAATCGGCATCTGGCAAAACAATAGCTGGGTTTTTTGCCTCCAAACCTAAAACCATACGTAACCTATTACCTTTTGGGTGTTGTGACTGTAATGCGTTTGCAGACTTACTATTACCTATTAATGCTAAAACATCTATTTTACCTGATTGCATAATTGGCGTTGCCAAAACACGACCACGACCATAAATAACGTTTACTACGCCTTTAGGGAAACTACTTTG
Source organism: Flaviramulus basaltis (assembly GCF_900114265.1). Lineage (GTDB taxonomy): Bacteria > Bacteroidota > Bacteroidia > Flavobacteriales > Flavobacteriaceae > Flaviramulus > Flaviramulus basaltis. The sequence goes on along the minus strand of NZ_FPKV01000001.1, from coordinate 1,332,177 downwards.
AAAGGCTTCTAATAATGGTGAAATAAGTAAAACTCCATGCTTTGCAGGTTTAAAAACCACTGTATTTCCCATTATTAACGCGGGAATAAGCAATGTAAATGTTTCGTTAAGCGGATAGTTATAAGGCCCTAAACATAATACAACTCCAAGTGGACCTCTACGTATATGTGCATATACACCATCATTTTTTTCAAACTTTGCAGAGTCTCTATCTAACTGCTTGTAATCCTCAATTGTATCGTATATGTAATCAACTGTTCTGTCAAATTCTTTTTCAGAATCTGGTAGGTTTTTACCAATTTCCCACATTAAAAGTTTTACCACTTCTTCACGCTTGGTTTTCATTTGCTCTACAAACTTTTCCATGCATTTTATACGTGCTTCAACTTTCATTGTTGGCCATAAACCTTGACCTTTATCATATGCACTTAAAGCGGAACTCAAAGCCTCCATAGCTTCGTTTTCTCCTAAATCAGGAACAGTTCCTAATAATGTTGGTTTGTAATCTTCTGTTGATGATATTGTTGAATACACCTCGCTAGTAGCTCCATTCCAAGTTTTTAATTCTCCTGAAACTAAATAGCTTTTTTGATGTAAAAGCGATGTGATTTTATATTGCTGAGGGATTTCTGTTATTGTAGAATTCATAGGTTATAATATTGTATTGTAACTATAGCTAAGATACTTAATATTTGATTAAAATTCATGCTAACAGGACATTGAGCTTTTAAAAATATCATATTCTTAACATTCTAATAATAAGTAAATAAAATCTTTAAAACTCAAACGTTTGCGATAAAACAAAAGGGATAAAATGTTTAATTAAAACCAGCTTTTAAACTAAAAACTGAAATAAATCTGGCTTATCATTTAGATAATCACCATAAAAATTACGTGTTTTCATTTTGGTAATTAAAGGCTCTAAATCATCCGCAGATTTTAACTGAATACCTACGACAGCAGAACCATTTTCTCTATTTGTTTTTTTAGCATATTGAAAGTAAGTCACATCATCATTTTCACCTAAAATATCAACCACAAACTCTTTTAATGCTCCTGCACGTTGAGGGAAATTTATAATAAAATAGTGCTTTAAATTAGCATATAGTAAAGCGCGTTCTTTTATTTCTGGAGTACGTGTAATATCATTATTACTACCGCTAACAACACAAACCACGTTTTTACCTTTTATTTCTTCAGCATAGAAATCTAATGCAGAAATACTTAATGCTCCGGCAGGTTCTACCACAATAGCATCTTTATTATAAAGTTCTAAAATAGTTTCGCAAACCTTACCTTCAGGAACAGTTAACATGGCATGCAAATTTACTTTACAAATTTCAAAATTTAAATCGCCTACGCGTTTTACTGCAGCACCATCAATAAATTTTTCAATATGTTCTAACTCCGTGTTTTTATTGTTTTTTATAGAAACAGTCATAGATGGAGCTCCTTCTGGCTCAACACCAATAATTTTTGTATTTGGAGATAATGCTTTAAAAACAGTTGACAATCCCGCTGCTAATCCGCCACCACCAACAGCAATAAAAACATAATCTAAAGGCACATCGGTTTGTTCTAAAATCTCTAAACCTATTGTTGCCTGTCCTTCAATAACTTTTTCATCGTTAAAAGGATGTATGAATGTTTTCTTTAACTCATTACATTCTAACATAGCTGCATGGTAAGCATCATCGAAAGTATCGCCTACCAATTTTATTTCTATGAAGTCTTCACCAAACATTTTAACCTGCTCAACTTTTTGATTAGGTGTTGGTGCTGGCATATATATTACCCCTTTTATCTTTAACAATTTGCACGATAAAGCAACACCTTGCGCATGATTTCCTGCGCTAGCACAAACTACACCATTTGAAGACTGTACCTCTGTTAGAGAACTTATTTTATTGTAAGCGCCTCTAATTTTATAAGAACGTACTTGCTGCAAGTCTTCACGCTTTAAAAGTATATTAGCATTAAATTGTTTTGAATATCTTAAGCTAGGGCTTAAAGGCGTAACTGCCGATACTTTTTTAATGGTATCGGCAGCTACTTTAATATTATCTATACTAGGAAAATATGTTTTGTTTTCCTTATTCATATTTGTTTTCTAGTTTATACTATTTAGAACTTGTAACTGACATCTTCCCTCTAACTTCGTTTAATCTCATTGTCATAGAAATTGCATTGTTTTTAACCCATTCATCATATTCTTCTATAGCTTTTAATCGCAAATCATTATCTAAATATCCTTCTTCAACCATTTGCATAGAACTTGCGACTTTAGACCAAATACCAACTTTTGAACTAAAATCAGAACGATGCTTTTCATAATGTTCGTCTGAATTTATTTTTTCAATATCATTCATTCCTATTTCTTTTAATAAATGAGACAAATCATCAGCAATTGCATTATTCATCCCTGCATCTTTCCTCCATTTTAAAAAAATTTTATAAAAAGATAGCATACTTTCAGGCGGCTTAGGTTTCCACTCTAATTTATCATGATTGTAATCTAGAATAGAAATTTGTCCGTTTGGTTTTAACAAGGACTTCATTTTTAACAACGCATCCTTGGGGTTAGCTAACCACTGCAAAACCCTCGCTGAAACTATTAAATCGAATTTTTGATCTAATTCAAAATCAAAAATATCACAATGACTGAGTTGTAGGTTTTGAGTATTTTTATAAGTTACCTTACCACTTTCTATAAATTTCGCTGTGTTATCTATGCCAATAACTTTCCCTAAAGGACCTACAATATCTGCTATATCTTTTGTTATTGCACCAGTTCCACAACCAACATCTAAAACAGACATCCCTTTCTTCAAAATAGATTCAAGATTTCGGTAGTCAACTTTTAAACTTCTATTATCAAAAATCCTTGATGCTTCTTGTCCATCTCGTTCTATGTACTTATTATTTTGCATCTTGGAAATATTCAATAATAACTGCCAGATTTAAAACCTAGCAGTTATTCAATATAAATTTATACTATTGGTTTCATAGCAGTCATAGAAGCTCTTAAAAAAGATCCTACTTTTTCAACTGGATGATTTCTTAATGCTTTATTTACTTCTATTAATTTAGCATTATCAACACCTTTACCGTTATCTTTTGCATATGCCTTACCAATAACATCAGTGTCAATTTTTGTCATAAAATCTGCTAATAATGGCTTACAAGCATGATCAAATAAATAACAACCGTACTCCGCAGTATCAGAAATCACACTATTCATTTCATATAATTTACGTCTTGCAATAGTATTTGCGATAAGTGGCGTTTCGTGTAATGACTCGTAGTATGCAGACGCATCAATAATTCCAGAATCCGTCATTGCTTCAAAAGCTAATTCCACTCCTGCTCTTACCATAGCAACCATTAAAACTCCATTATCATAGTACTCTTGCTCTGAAATTTCAATATCACCAGCAGGTGTTTTTTCAAAAGCAGTTTCAGCTGTTGCAGCTCTCCAACCTAATAAATCTTTATCATCATTAGCCCAGTCTGCCATCATTCCACTAGAAAAGTTACCTTCCATAATGTCATCCATATGTTTTTGAAATAACGGACGCATAATATCTTTTAATTCTTCTGAAAGTTCGAAAGCTTTAATTTTTGCTGGGTTAGACAAACGATCCATCATGTTAGTAATACCACCATATTTAAGACCTTCTGTTACAGTTTCCCAACCATATTGAATTAATTTTGAAGCATAACCAGCGTCAATTCCTTTTTCAATCATTTTATCAAAACAAAGAATAGATCCTGTTTGCAACAAACCACAAAGAATAGTTTGTTCTCCCATTAAATCAGATTTAACCTCAGCAACAAAAGATGATGCCAATACACCAGCTTTATCACCACCAGTTGCAGCAGCGTAAGCTTTTGCTTGAGCCCATCCTTTTCCTTCTGGGTCATTTTCTTCGTGTACCGCAATTAAAGTTGGCACACCAAAACCTCTTTTATATTCTTCTCTTACTTCTGTTCCTGGGCATTTAGGCGCCACCATAATAACTGTTAAGTCTTCACGAACTTGAGTCCCTTCTTCAACAATATTAAAACCATGAGAATATGATAACGTTGCACCTTTTTTCATTAAAGGCATAATCGCTTTTATTACACTTGTATGTTGTTTGTCTGGTGTTAAGTTTAATACTAAATCTGCTGTTGGAATTAACTCTTCGTATGTTCCTACATTAAAACCATTTTCGGTTGCGTTTACATAAGACGCACGTTTTTCTGCAATAGCTTGTGGTCTTAAAGTATAAGAAATATCTAATCCAGAATCTCTCATATTTAAACCTTGGTTAAGACCTTGCGCTCCACATCCTACAATCACAATTTTCTTTCCTTTTAATGCATTTACTCCATCTTCAAACTCTGAAGAATCCATAAATCTACACTTCGATAATTGATTTAATTTGTCTCTTAACGATAGTGTGTTAAAATAATTTCCCATTTTTAATTATTAGTTATTATTGGTTATTAAATGCTAATAGCATTTCTGTTACTTTCATTTCATCTTTTGTTACTGCTATACGACCAGAACGTACAAATTGCATAATGCCAAAAACATTTAAATCTCTTCTTAAAGATTCAATTTCGTTTCTTCTACCAGACTTTTCTAGCACAAAAAACTCTTTATTTACAGTAACTATTCTTGTATTGCTTTCTTTAATTATATTCTGAATTTGTGGCTCCTCAAACAATAAATTTGATTTGATTTTAAACATACATGATTCTTGATAAATAGTTTCTTCATCAGTATGATAAAAAGCACGAATAACTTCTATTTGTTTTTCAAATTGTCCAACAATTTTTTTAGCTTGTTCTTCCGTAATATTCACAACAATTACAAAACGATTTACGCCTTCAATTTCAGATTGTGAAGTTGTTAAACTTTCAATATTAATGTGTCTGCGTTGAAAAATTGCTGATATACGATTTAATAAACCGATGTTATTTTCGGTATAAATTGATATGGTGAATGTTTTTATATCTTCGTTCATTTCTTTATTTTTTAGCTTAAACGTACATCTGAAACCGATGCTCCAGAAGGAATCATTGGAAACACATTACCTTCTTTTTCTACACAAACTTCTAAGAAATATGAGTCTTTTGATGCAATCATTTCTTTTACTGCTTCTGCTAATTCTTCACGTTTTACTACTTTTCTGGCTTTAATATAGTAACCTTCTGCTATAGCAACGAAATTAGGATTTGTCATTTCTGTTGACGCATAACGTTTATCGAAAAACAACTGTTGCCATTGACGTACCATTCCTAAAAACTCGTTATTTAAAACTACTATTTTTACAGGTACTTTTTGCTGAAAAATAGTTCCCAGTTCTTGAATCGTCATTTGGTAACCACCATCACCAATAATAGCAACAACCTCTCGTTCTGGCGCTGCCATTTTAGCTCCAATTGCTGCAGGAAGTGCAAACCCCATAGTACCTAAACCACCTGATGTAATATTACTTTTTGTAATATTAAAATCGGCATAACGACATGCAATCATTTGGTGTTGCCCAACATCCGATACAATGGCGGCATTACCTTTAGTTTCAATATTTATTTGTCTTATAACCTCACCCATGGTTAAACCTTCTTTAGTAGGTGTTATGTCATCTTTAATAACTTTTTCAAACTCAATAGCATATAAATCTTTAAATTCTTTTAACCATGAATCATGAGATGTTTCTTTTAATAATGGTAATAATTTAGCTAAACTATCTTTAGAATCGCCTATTACAGCAACATCTGTTTTTACATTTTTATCAATCTCTGCAGGATCAATATCAAAATGAATAATTTTTGCTTGTTTAGCATAAGTATTTAAACTGCCAGTAACACGATCATCAAAACGCATGCCTATAGCAATTAGAACGTCGCATTCGTTAGTTAATTTATTAGGTGCATAATTACCATGCATTCCAACCATACCAATATTTAATGGGTGTGAAGTTGGTATTGCTGAAGCCCCTAGAATTGTCCACGCAGATGGAATACCTGCTTTTTCAATAACAGCTTTTAACTCATTTTCTGCTTGACCAAGAATAACACCTTGCCCCCAAACAATCATTGGTTTTTTTGCTGAATTTATTAATTCGGCAGCCGCTTTAACTTTGTCTGGATTTGTTTTAGGTACTGGAATATAACTTCTAATTCCTGTACACTTTTTGTATTCAAAATCTAACTCAGAAACCTGGGCATCTTTTGTAATATCTATTAAAACTGGACCTGGACGTCCGCTTTTTGCTATATAAAATGCTTTCGCTAAAACTTCTGGGATTTCTGAAGCTTTAGTAACTTGATGATTCCATTTTGTAACTGGTGTGGAAATACCAACAATATCGGTTTCTTGAAACGCATCACTACCTAATAAATGTGAAAAGACTTGACCTGTGATACAAACCATAGGTGTTGAATCTATTTGCGCATCTGCAATTCCTGTTACTAAATTTGTAGCACCTGGACCTGAAGTAGCCATAGCAACACCAACTTTTCCAGAAATACGCGCATAACCTTGAGCTGCATGTGTAGCGCCTTGTTCGTGGCGCGTTAATACATGATGAATTTTATCTTGATATTTATATAACTCATCGTATACAGGCATAATAGCACCTCCTGGATATCCATAAAGAATATCTACGCCCTCAGCAATTAGGCATTTGATAATAGCTTCGCTACCTGTGATACGTTCTGTTTTATTTATCACTTCTTTAGTTTTTTTAGCTGTTTGTGTATTCATAACTCACAAATTTAAAATGCATCTGTAACGCAGCCTTTTGAAGCTGATGCTACCATTTTTGCATATTTATATAATATTCCTTTTTTGTGTTTTAACTCTGGCTCAACCCATTGTGCTTTTCTTTCTGCTAACTCTTCATCAGAAAGTAATACGTTAATGGAATTATCTTCCGCACTAATTTTAATTTTATCTCCTGTTTTTAATAATCCTATAGTTCCTCCAGATTGTGCTTCTGGTGTAATATGTCCAACAACAAAACCGTGAGTACCTCCAGAAAAACGCCCATCTGTAATTAAAGCTACAGATTTCCCTAAACCAGCACCCATTATTAAAGACGTTGGTTTTAACATTTCTGGCATTCCTGGACCTCCTTTTGGACCAACATATCTAATGACGACTACATCGCCTCTTTCTACTTCGCCATTCGAAATTCCTGTATTTGCTGCTTGCTCACCATCATAAACAACCGCTTTTCCTTCAAACAATAAGCCTTCATTTCCTGATATTTTAGCAACAGCACCTTCAGTCGCTAAGTTTCCATAAAGGATTTGTAAGTTCCCTGAAGATTTTAATGCTTTATCTTTTGGATAAATAACATCTTGATCATTTTCAAACTTAAGAGGCTCAACATCTGCTAAATTTTCAGCTAATGTTTTTCCTGTTACTGTCATACAATCACCATGTAAATAACCATTGTCTAATAAATATTTCATCACAGCTGGTGTTCCTCCAACGCCGTGAACATCTTCCATTAAATATTTTCCGCTCGGTTTTAGATCGGCTATTAAAGGTGTTTTGTCACTAACACGTTGAAAATCTTCTAATGTGAATTCTATATCTGCCGCATGTGCAATTGCTAAAAAGTGTAAAACTGCATTTGTAGATCCTCCCAATGCATTTACAAGTGCTATAGCATTTTCAATAGATTTTTTAGAAATAATATCTAAAGGTTTTAAATCTAATTCTAAAAGGTTTTTAACAGCTATGGCTGTTCTTTCACTTTCTGATAATTTATTAGGATTTTCGGCAGGAATAGACGAATTATAAGGCAATGCAAACCCCATACATTCTATAGCGGAAGCCATTGTATTTGCAGTATACATACCACCACAAGCACCAGCTCCAGGAATGGCATTTTTTATAATCTCTCTATATTCTTCTTCATCAATTTCACCTGCAACTTTTTGACCTAAAGCTTCAAAAGCTGAAACAATATTTAGTTTTCTTCCTTTATATTTTCCAGATGCTATGGTACCACCATACATCATTATTGACGGACGATTTAAACGCAACATTGCAATAACTGCTCCTGGCATATTTTTATCACAACCAACCACAGATATAAGTGCGTCATAACTTTGAGCATTCATTACGGTTTCAATAGAATCTGCAATAATATCTCGAGAAGCTAAAGAATAATTCATTCCAGAAGTTCCCATAGAAATACCATCACTAACACCAATGGTATTAAACCCTAAGCCTACCAAACCTGCTATTTTACATTCAATTTTAACTTCAGCAGCTAAACCATTTAAATGCATATTACACGGGTTTCCATCGTATCCTGTACTAGCAATACCCACTTGGGCTTTTTTCATATCTTCATCTGTCAATCCTACCGCATATAGCATGGCTTGAGATGCTGGCTGAGATTCATCTTGTGTTAATCTTCTACTATGTTTATTTAGTTCTTTCATATATATTGCAAAAAATTGCTTCTCTTCATTGTTAATGTTTTTTTTACTGATTTTTAGGATTTTAAATAAAAATCTTGAAAAATAAACCAAAACAAGAATCGAAATTAATTTATTAGGTTTTTATAATGTTTATTCATTGTTATTTAAGGTTAAATTCACAAACATAATAATCAATTCAACATTCTGTTTATCAGTTATTTAAATCAATTTTTCTATGATGTTCAAAAATGAAAAAAAAGCATAAAAAAAGCCTTCCGTTTTGGGAAGGCTTTAAAATTTATATAAGTTTTAATATACCATTCCCTATCGTTGTGAAATAATCACAATAACAATGACAGAAATGATATTTACTAATTGATTTTTCATAAATGTTTAACAAATATTCATAAATATTTTTTGAATACCTATTGTTTTCATAAAAAAATAAAAATCAACTTGCATATTCTTTTATTTTTTTACTTTTGCCTAAACAAATAACAGAGGAAAGATTTGACTGATTGCAACCTCTTTGTACTTGATTTTTAAGTATAAATAAAAATGCTAAAGGCAGTGAACAACTTCCTTCGACGTTATCCGTCAAATCTTGAATAAAATATATAATTATGGCTTATTTATTTACTTCAGAAAGTGTTTCTGAAGGACACCCAGATAAAGTAGCAGATCAAATTAGTGATGCTTTAATTGATAATTTTTTAGCATTTGATAAAGACTCGAAAGTCGCTTGTGAAACTTTAGTAACTACTGGTCAAGTGGTGCTTGCTGGCGAAGTTAAATCGCATACGTATTTAGATGTACAGAAAATTGCACGAGATACTATAAACAAAATTGGTTATACCAAAGGCGAATATATGTTTGATGGCAACTCTTGTGGTGTTCTTTCAGCTATTCACGAGCAATCAGATGATATAAATAGAGGTGTAGATAGAGCTAGCAAAGAAGAGCAAGGTGCTGGAGACCAAGGTATGATGTTTGGTTACGCAACCAATGAAACCGAAAACTTTATGCCTTTAGCTTTAGATTTATCGCATAGAATTTTAAAAGAACTTGCTGATTTACGTAGAGAAAACGAGGATATCACTTATTTAAGACCCGATTCTAAAAGTCAGGTAACTATTGAGTATAGTGATGATAATATTCCGCAACGTATTGATGCCATAGTGGTTTCAACACAACATGATGATTTTGGTGATGATGATACCATGCTTGCTAAAATCAGAAAAGATATTGTTGAAATTTTAATACCTCGTGTAGTTACCAAATTACCAGAAGCCATCCAAAAGTTGTTTAATGATAGTATTAAATATCATATTAACCCAACAGGAAAATTTGTTATTGGTGGGCCACATGGTGATACAGGATTAACAGGACGTAAAATTATTGTAGATACTTACGGCGGAAAAGGCGCTCATGGTGGAGGTGCTTTCTCAGGTAAAGACCCAAGTAAAGTAGATAGAAGTGCTGCGTACGCCACAAGACATATTGCTAAAAACTTAGTTGCCGCTGGTGTTGCCGATGAAATTTTAGTGCAAGTAAGTTATGCTATTGGTGTTGTTGAACCTATGGGTATTTTTATTGACACCTATGGCACTTGTCCTTTTAATATGACTGATGGTGAAATTGCTGTAAAAGTATCTCAGATATTTGATATGCGCCCTTTTGCTATTGAAGATCGTTTAAAATTACGCGCACCAATATACAGTGAAACTGCTGCATACGGACATATGGGACGCGTTAATGAAATCGTTACCAAAACATTTTCTCAACCTATGGGCGAAACTATTACACTTGATGTAGAACTTTTTACTTGGGAAAAACTAGATTATGTTGATAAAGTAAAAGAAGTTTTTGGTTTGTAAACCTAAAATTTTTATAACTATTATGAAAAGACCGCCTTAAAAAAGGCGGTCTTTTTTTGTGTAAAATTGACTTTGTAAAAAATTTCAGTTAACTTCGTTAAGCATCTGATACAAAAGCTCTGATGCATTCTAAAAAGATAGAATTATGTCTGAAACAAGAGAATCATCTATAGAAATAGGCAAAGAAGAATTTAGAAAAATTGGTTATAAATTAATTGATGATATTTCTGATTTTATTGATTCAATAGATAAAAGACCAGTTACACCAAATGAAGGCCCAAGTCAATTACAAAATATATTAGGAAACTCATCATTACCCGAAAACGGTATAGCATCAAATGAGTTAATTTCTAAAACCACTAATTTATTATTCAACCATTCTTTACTAAACGGACATCCAAAATTTTTGGGATATATTACTTCTTCTGCTGCGCCAATTGGAGCATTGGCAGACTTACTAGCAGCTTCCGTAAATCCAAATGTTGGCGCACATATTCTAAGTCCTATAGCTTCTGAAATTGAAAAACAAACTATTAAATGGTTAGCTGAATTTATTGGTGTTTCACCAAACTATGGCGGCATATTAGTCAGTGGTGGTAATATGGCCAATTTTACCGCATTCTTAGCTGCTAGAACAGCAAAAGCACCTAAAAGCATCAAAGAAAATGGTATTTCAAACAATTCAGACAAGCTTACTATTTACTGTTCTAAAACGACACATACCTGGATTGAAAAAGCTGCTATTTTATTTGGATTAGGAACTAAATCTATTCGATGGATACAAACTGATACCACCAATAGAATTGATACTACTATATTAGAAACCACAATAAAACAAGATTTAAAAAACGGCTATAAACCAATAATGGTAATTGGTACAGCTGGAGACGTTAGTACTGGAGTTGTTGATGATTTGAGTCATATATCAACCATTTGCAAAACATATGATTTGTGGTTTCACATAGATGGCGCCTATGGTGTACCTGCAGCAGTTATTCCAAAACTCAACTATTTATTTGAAGGTATTAAAGAAGCCGACTCTATTGCTCTAGACCCTCATAAATGGCTATATAGTCCGCTTGAAGCTGGATGTACTTTGGTGAAAAATCCTCAGCATTTAATCGACACATATAGTTCTCATCCCGAATATTATAATTTTAGTCATAATGAAGAAGAAATAGCTCAAAATTTTTACGAATATGGATTTCAAAACTCAAGAGGCTTTAGAGCTTTAAAAGTCTGGTTAACCTTACAACAAATAGGTAGAAGTGGTTATGAAAAACTTATTAGTGAAGATATTCAACTCTCTAAAATTTTATATCACTTAGCTGAAAAACACCCAGAACTGGAAGCTGTTTCTCAAAATTTAAGTATAACTACATTAAGATACATTCCATTAGATATAAACAACAATGATTATCTCAATAAACTGAATGAAAATGTATTAAATAAATTACAGACTGGAGGAGAAGTGTTTTTATCTAATGCTATTGTTTTTGAAAAATATTGTTTAAGAGCTTGTATTGTGAATTTCAGAACCTCCAAAAAAGACATTGAAGAGATTATTGAAATAATAATAAGAGAAGGAAGAAAAGTTCATTTAAAACTATCTCAAACCATAGAATAGATTAACCAAAACGTATTAAAGCAGTATTATAATATAGGATTTAAATAGAAGATGTATGTCTAATATAATTCACCCGAAAAAGCAACATTAAGAGGAAGGCTATATGCTAATGATAAAATCCACCAAATAACTAATTTAGTAATGGCTAACAGCTATTTAGAAACTATAGAAAAAATGTGTAGACAAGCATGCTGAAAAAATTCTTTAGTTAGAATTTTAAAGCATTATTATATTACCCCTGTGGATTGTCCTTATTTCAGGAGAACCTCTTAAACAAATAAACACAAGCACATTTCTGCAGTAATGTCATAAATTAGACACTACTTTTTTTGAAATAAAAATATTTCGAGAAAATAAAATTAGTAGAATTTAATTTCCAATTATAGATTAAACAAAAAAAGTCTGCAAATGCAGACTTTTTTTGTTTAAAGTGGGGAGAGCAGGATTCGAACCTGCGAAGACGTAGTCAGCAGATTTACAGTCTGCCCTCGTTGGCCGCTTGAGTATCTCCCCAAAACCGTTGGCAAATATATTATTGTTTGTTAATTCTACAAACAAAAAACGCAAGTATTTTATAATTCGTATCGTAATCTTAGTGTTAAAAATCTAGGTTGAATAAAATACTCGGTTGCACTTACAGAAAAAGCACTATTATTACTTTGTGATGTAGATTTGGTATTTAGCAAGTTAGTCGCTTTAAGTTCGTATTCAAACTTGGCATCTTTATCTTTTCTATATGATAGTGATGCATTCCAAAACTCAAAACTATTTAGCGTTCTATCTTCATTACTAAAATTATTATACGAATAATCTGTTTTAAAAGTTAGTTTTTTCCAGATGTATGCATCAAATTCTATTGAAGGTGCTTTTGTGTAAAACTTTGTTCTGCTTGTTCCTTGGTCATTATCTGAAATACTGTAACGGTAACCAATCTCTACGTTTGGCGCATCTCTAAAATTTGTACGCAACTCCGCATTATAAGTTTGCGAGTAATTTTCATTTAAAGAACGCTGATTTTGTATAAATTGATTGAATTTTGAATAGTTAAAATTACCATTAATCGACGCTTGAAGTTTACCAAAACGTCTTTGAAAACGTCCTCTTGCCGAAACACTTTCGTCGGCAAATGAAGAATTAAAAGGTGAACTGGTACGTATAACCGTTTCAAAATTACTTAAGTTTCTTATTTGATCTATACTTTTAGAGTAACTTAAATTAGCAAATACATTGGTGTAATTAAACATATTAAAACTAAAGTAAGATAGGTTTACGTTGTGAGAAATAGCATTATCTAAAGCTTCATCTCCAAAATATAATGAGTTATAATTATTTAAAACCAAACCTCTTGCCAAATTGGTAACATCTGTAAATTGTGTTTGCATGCTGTAACGCAATGAAATATTCTCACTCTTTTTTAATTGCATACGCATATCAAAATCTGGCAACAACCTAAAGAAATTATCTTTATAAGTATTACCAAACTGTGTATTTTTTGTACTGTAAGCATGTGCAGAAACTCCTGGATTAAAGGTAAAAATTCCTGTTTTAAATTGATAGTGTAAACCTAAATAAAGGTCGCTAAAATTATAATCGGTATCATTAGTATCTAATCCATCATTAATTGTGGGTGTTGGATTGAATTCTGAATCGTCATCTAAAATTTGAAAGATTTCAGAATCAAACTGCTGTTTACTTAAAATAGTACCAAAAGTTACATTTATATTGCTTTTTTGATTTAACACATTCCAGTAATCTAATTTAGCATCCAGTTGGTTCGACTTTACTCGTTTATCTTGAACGATGTTAAATCCAGACTGATTTCCGTCTAACCCTAAAGCATCAGCAGTATTTAGATAATTACTTTTATCTTCTAAAATAGCATTGTAAAACGGATCTTCATCTTGTAATAAATGCTGCGCTTCAAAAGCAAAAATATTTCTTTCATTAAGTGTGTAATAATAGTTTATATTCTGATTAATACTATACGGACTCGTATTTTCAACTTGATCGATATTTCCTAATACAGATGATAAAAAACCTTGATCTTGCGATTCTTTAGAGATTCTACCTAAAATATCATAATCTAATTGATTGCTCGCATTTGGCTTATATTTAGCACTAAATTTCAACATACCTAAATCGCTACGTTGCGTGGTATTGCTTTCTGTGTCTTCATCTGGAATACCCAAACTTTCATCTGTATATTGTACCGAGTTGTTTTCTTGTAACTCTGTTTTACTGTTTGAAAAAATAGCAAATCCACTAATATCTAAAGTCTTTTTAGGTGAATAACTAAAGTTAGCGGCTCCAAATTTGGTGTTTATATCCTTAGCTCTATTATTTTGAAGTGATAGAAAACCTAAGTCATTATTCCCTAAATTTATGTTTGTACCACTGCTTCTGCTAGGACTTCTAAATCCGCCTGAGAAATTAAAATAATCTCGCCTTGTAAAAGCGATTTCACCAGTATTATTTAAATCTCCAATTAAATTAACACTGTATTTTGGACTGTAATAAAACAATTTTGGTTGCACAATGTATAATCCATTATTATCTGATGAACCTCCTCCGGCAGTAACATTTCCAAACCAAAAATTCTCTTTTCCCTCTTTTAATTTAATATTAATAGCAATATTATCCTGATTATTAGTAACGCCACTTAATTGCCCCACTTCGGCAAAGTTTTTTAGAACCTGCACTTTATCTACAGCATTTGAAGGAATGTTTTTTGTTGCTAGTTTTGTATCACCATCAAAAAAATCTTTACCATTTACCATCACTTTTGAGACAACCTTACCTTCAACTTCAATTTGTCCATTATCGTTAATTTCAACACCAGGTAGTTTCTTTAAAATATCTTCAAGTTTTCTTTCTGTTCCGTTTTTAAACGAATCTGCATTATAAATTAATGTATCTCCACTTACCGTTACCGGCATTTCGTATGTAAGTTCAACAGCATCTAATGCGTTATCCATTTGTAAAGTAAAATCTTTATCAATATCATCTTCTTTTGTAGTAATCGTTTCGGTAGCTGTTTTCATTCCTACATAACTTACTTGTAAACTGTAAGTGGTGTTTTTTGATAAAGATAATTTGTAACGTCCGTCATCATTGGTAATACCATAAGACTCTAACCCTTTTGTTTCTTGGTTTATAGCAATAACATTTACTAATTCTAGAGGAGAACCGATACTATCTTTTACAATCCCTTCTATTTTTATTTGCGAAAAAGAGATGCTTGTTACAAGTACTAAAACTAGTACGAAAATTTGTTTCATTTTTTGATTGTTAGTAATTGATTAATAGACAAGTTTATCTTAGTTGTTTCTTCGTTGTCTATACATTTCTCTCATCTCTTTCATTTTGGTGGTCATAATCTCGTTATATTCTTCTTTAGTAACTACCTTTCCTTTACTTAAAGGTTTTATTTCTTCTACTTCTCTTGGATTTATTATAATTTTGGTACAGAGCATTGTAGTATTATCTGCGCTTAACTCTAAAATTAAACCTGGTAATCCCCAATATTCTGCTGGTCCTTGGCTAACCGCTAATTGAGGTGTATACCATGCTACAATTTCAATTTCTCGTGGTGTTTCTTCTTTTTCTTCTACTTCTTTATTTGCTGAAGTAGAGTCTGTCGCTTTTTCGGCATCTTTATTCTCATCATCGCTACCAAGCCTATTTCGTTGCCAATCGAAACCTTCAACAGGTTTACTTGCGGTTGCTTTAAAACATAGATATTGACCAATTTGTTTTGATTCACTTCCCATTTTCCATTGTATAGGTTTTAATGAATCTTGTATTAAAAATTGTTTTCCTAAAAATTCTTCTTCTTGGGTTAATTGCTTTTCTTTTATATTTTTATATACTGGACCTGAGCTACCACCGCCTCCAAACATAAAACCTCTTCCTCGTCCACCAGTAGCAACTTCAAGTTTTTCATCTTCTTTATACATAGATTCAGATTGGGTAAATGTTAGGGTATAAGTTTTTTCTAAAGAACTTTTCATACGTTCCATCATTTGCTTTTTTTGTTGCTCGCTTAATTGACGACCTCCAAAATTATCTAGTTTAAGAGTTGTTTTCGTTTGATAGGTAGCAATGCCTTTAAATTCTTGAGCAGTTAATAAATTGCTAATTAAAAAAATAATTGTGATAGTAATGTAAAGAGATATTGATTGTTTTTTCATCTTAAAAGTCTTAATACAGTTTTAGAACTTAAATTTAGACTCTTTTTTAGGATTAAAGTTTAACTGAGAAATAAAAAATTATCCTCCAATTCTAATCATAACTCTTTCGCCATCGCCGCTACCTCTTCTTGATTGAAACTGCTCCATCATTTCTTTAGATTTTTTGTCGTTAATTTCATCAAATTCTGCTTGTGTAACCTCTTTACCTTTTGATGGTTCGTCAATTGAGACTTCTTCTGTTGGATTAATAATTATCTTAGTACAAATTAGTGTTAAATCTCCATCATTTACCTCTAAAATGAGTCCGGGTAAACCATAAAACTCTGCTGGACCGTTATTAATAGGAATTTGTGGTGTATACCAAACCGTAACAGTTCTTGGTTTTGTTACGTTTTCAATTTCTCCTTCTTCGGTTAGTGTTTGAGAGGTTACTTCATGACTAAAAACAGCTTTAAAACATGTGTAATCACCAATGTTTTTAGTTTCGTTTACAAGCTGCCATTGTTTGTTTACCAAAGTATCTTTAATTAAAAACAACTTGCCGAAAATTTCAGTTTTATTGGTGTACCGATTCTCTTTAATGTTTTTATACATAACATCTGAACCTTGAGACACTTGAATTCTAATACCAGATTGCACTGGGTTTGGAGCTTCTAATTTTTCTTCTCGTTTGTAAATAGATTCGTTTTTATTAAAGGTAAGCGTATATTCTTGCTGAAACTGTTTGCGTAATTGTTCCTGAATTTGCTTTTGCATTTCAGAGTTGCCTTTTTCATCGTTCACTTTTAAATCTACTTTTCTGTGAGATTTATATGTCGCAATACCTTGAAAGTTTTGAGCCATCACATTGGTTTGAAAGCATGCCAACATTAAAACAACCACTACTTTAATAATTTTTAACATAACTGTTTTTTTTTGATTAATGATATACAAATATGAAAACTAAAAAGGCTTTTAATAGTTAACAAGTGTTAACGTGTGTTAACCGATTGGTTTTATACCATTTTAACTTTTACTTTTGAGGTAAATGAATGATAAAAAATATACGTGGCTTTTATATATCATTGTAACAACTATACTTTTAACTATAGTTGTGCAATGTTATTGGAATTACAAAAACTACCTATTAAACAAACAAAATTTTATAAATCAAGTTCAGGTAAGTTTAGATAATGCTTTAGATACTTATTATGCCGATTTAGCAGAGTCTAACGAAATGACCTTAATAGATATTGACACCTTAAATTACAAAGATGTTTTACAACATAAAAATTCTGATTCTTTAATTCTAAATGTTAAAAAAGAACATATTTCATTAAAGAATAAAGACATTTCTGGCTTTTCTCAAATAACAGATTCTATTGGTTATACCGTAAAAAAAGGCAGCAATCAAATTTCGAAAATAAAAGTTCTAAGAGGTAAAAGAGCTTCTGATAGCCTTAAATTAATGAAGGGTATAACTTCTATTTTTATTTCTATTAAAAACGACACATTAGATTTTACAAAACTAACACCTGTTTTAAATACCGAATTAAAACGAAAGCATTTAGATATAAATTATGCATTAAAACATTTTAAAAACGATAGTATTTTTAACTCATACAATTCTGAAAATATTCAACCAGATTTTTTAAAAACTAACTCAAAATCAACCTTCTTGAAAAAAAATGAACAGTTGGAAATAAATTATTCCAACGCTACAACTATCATTTTAAAACAAGGCTTAAATAGTATTTTAATTTCTACCTTATTGGTATTAGCTGTAATAAGTTGTTTATTCTATCTTTTAAAAATTATTCAAAAACAAAAACAACTTGCAGAAGTAAAAAACGATTTAATAAGTAATATAACTCATGAATTTAAAACGCCTATTGCTACTATTGGCGTTGCTTTAGAAAGCATAAGTAACTTTAATGTTATTAATGATAAAGAGAAAACAAAAAAGTATGTAGACATATCTTCTAATCAACTTTCTAAATTAAATGTAATGGTTGAAAAATTATTAGAAACTGCAACGCTTGATAGTGAAACCTTAGAGTTAAATAAAGAAGAAATAGATTTGGTTGCCTTGTTAGAAACTTTATTTAATAATTATAAAATTCAACATCAAAATAAAACCTTTACCAGTAATATTGAAACTGAAAGTCTTTTAATACATATAGACTCCTTTCATTTTGAAAATGCTTTAAATAACATTCTTGATAATGCAGTAAAATATGGAGGCAATAAAATTTCAGTAGATTTATTCACTAAAGAAAACTCCATAGAAATACTTATTTCAGATAACGGAAACACATTAAACAAAGACAATAAAACTCGCGTTTTTGAAAAATTTTATCGCATACCAAAAGGAAATACACATGATGTAAAAGGCTTTGGTATTGGTTTGTATTACACAAAATCTATCATTGAAAAACATAAAGGAGCCATACAACTCGATTTAAAAAATAACCTAACCACTTTTAAAATATCACTTCCTAATGGCTAATCCTCGCAAAATATTATTAGCAGAAGACGAACCTGCTTTAGGACAAATTATTAAAGAAAGTCTGGAAACGAGAAATTTTAAGGTTTTACTTTGTGAAAATGGAGACATTGCTCTTAAAACGTATCAAACTGAAATGCCTGAATTATTGGTTTTAGATGTGATGATGCCAAAAAAAGATGGTTTTACATTAGCAAAAGAAATTAGAGAGATTGATGATACTATTCCCATTATATTTTTAACGGCTAAATCTCAAACTCAAGATGTGGTTGAAGGCTTTACTATTGGCGGTAACGATTATTTAAAAAAACCTTTTAGCATGGAAGAATTAATTGTTAGAATAAACAATTTACTTAGCCGGACTAAAGAGCAAAAACATTCTGAAACAATAGAAATTGGTCATTATACTTTTAATTTCCCCAAACAAACACTTCAATTTAAAATTGAGGAAAAAACTCAATTAACACATCGCGAAGCACATTTATTGTTTCATCTTATAAAAAACAAAAACAAGGTTTTAGATAGGTCTTTAATATTAAATAAACTTTGGGGAAGCGACGATTTTTTTAATGCACGAAGTATGGATGTATTTATTACAAAACTTAGAAAAAGACTCAAACAAGATAGTAATATTGAAATTATTAATGTTCGTGGTTTTGGTTACAAACTAATTTGTTGAAAGTGGTTTGATTTTTGTATTTTTCAAACTACAATGAAATACACAATTTACATTCTTTTTTTTCTTTCTGCTATAATAAATGCTCAAGATAGTATTCAAACTTCTTTTATAAAAGAAACCGTTTTTAAGGCAAATGATCTAATTTCAATAGATAATTTTGAAACTATATATTATGTAAACAATAACGTTTTTAGTAAAAAAACAGCTAATAAAACTATAACCTACAACAATATACAACTTGGTAATCTTACTTTTGCTAACGCTTTTAATCCATTAAAAATAAATCTTTTTTACAAAGATTTTAATACTGTTATTATTCTTGATAATAGATTAGCCGAAATATTTAAAATAGATTTTAATACGCTTACGCCTTATAAAAATGTGTCGTATGTTTCAACAGGTTCAGACAATACAGTGTGGCTATTTAATCAAGATTTACAAAAACTAGAACTTTTCGATTACAAATCTAAAACTATCCGGGCGCAAACTTTACCTGTACAAAGCCAAGTTTTAGATTTAAAAAGCAATTATAATTATTGCTGGTTACTTACACAGAAATTTCTTTACATGTATAATTACTTTGGAAGTTTGGTTAAGAAAATAAAAAATGAAGGTTACACATCAATTGTTGAAAGCAACGAGAATATCATCTTAAAAAGTGAAAATGCATTATTTTATCTAAAAAAAGATGCCGATAAACCTCAGCCAATCAAAACATCAAATTTGTTGATAAATCAGTTTTTTGTAACCAATCAAACCTTGTATATTTACAGCCATGAAACCTTGCAACAACTCCAATTAAAAATCAAATAAACTATGCATATTGCTATTGCCGGAAACATTGGCGCTGGAAAAACAACGCTCACTAAATTACTAGCAAAACATTATAAATGGGAAGCACAACTTGAAGATGTTGTAGACAACCCTTATTTAGATGATTTTTACAATCAAATGGAACGTTGGAGTTTTAATTTACAGGTTTACTTCTTAAATAGTAGGTTTCGTCAAGTCTTACAAATTCGTGAAAGCGGAAAAGAAATTATTCAAGATAGAACCATTTATGAAGATGCTCATATTTTCGCACCCAACTTACATGCTATGGGTCTTATGACAAATCGTGATTTTGAGAATTATAAATCTCTTTTCGATTTAATGGAGTCGTTAGTTCAAGGGCCTGATGTTTTGATTTATTTACGAAGTTCAATACCTAATTTAGTATCGCAAATACACAAACGCGGGCGTGATTATGAAAACTCTATTAGTATTGATTATTTAAGTAGATTAAACGAGCGTTATGAAGCTTGGATACATGGTTATGATAAAGGAAAACTTCTTATTATAGATGTAGATAACTTAGATTTTGTAGATAATCCCGAAGATTTAGGAAGCATTATAAATACTATTGACGCTGAAATAAACGGACTATTTTAACCAGTTCTAAAAGTATATTCAATAAAATTATTTTAGTGAAATGAAGCCATGCAATTTCGCATGTTCTATAGCTTCTTCACTTTTGTCCACCAACAAGACAGGAATAGTTTTATAATTTTCATAAAGACCTTTTACACGAAGCATTTTCTTTTTGTGATTAACGCTTCTTAAATAAATTGCTAATATTCTATTTGGGAATAAATTCACTATTTGCATATAAATGTCGGGGTCATGTTCTCCACTATCACCAATAAGTATAAACTTTAATTCAGGGTATGTTTTTAATATATTTGAAATCTCCTTTTGCTTTTGAGGTATTTCGCCTTTAGCTTTTTTCGAAAAAGGTTTTGGGAAATTTCTTAGAATAATTGGGCCCTTTGGAAAATTATTCTTCTTTAAAAAATATTCTAAATATCGGTATAAATTCCATGGGCTATGGCTTACATAAAAAATAGGGTTAGATTCTTCACCTGTTTTTCCTTGGTGTAACAAATGGTAAAACTCTGGAGCACCA
Source organism: Flaviramulus basaltis (assembly GCF_900114265.1). Taxonomy (GTDB): domain Bacteria; phylum Bacteroidota; class Bacteroidia; order Flavobacteriales; family Flavobacteriaceae; genus Flaviramulus; species Flaviramulus basaltis. Next base: position 1,310,938 of record NZ_FPKV01000001.1, on the reverse strand, counting down.
TCTAAAGGCATACGTTTTCCTGCTGACGTTAATAGGGTATTAAAAAGAACTCGCCATTTTAATATTGAAACTAATCCAGTGTGTAAAATAGTATCATCAATATCTGTTATAACACCAAAAGCTGCTTTTTTAGATGGAATAAGTATTTCTCCTGGAAATCTGTTATCCGATTGAATAGTTCTTTTAAGATTTTCAGCACTATAAGAAAACACTAAATGAATCCAACCTTCTTCAGTTACATAATCACTTAAATTTTCAACTTTTTCATCTAATAAAAAATAACCTCTATCATCAGTATTTGTATAGAAGAATTTATCATCTCCAACTTTTACTCTAATTTGAGTATTTTTTATTTCGTCAGTTTCAAAGCGTTTCCAAGCGTTGAAAAGTAATTTAAACGCCCCTTTTTGTTCTAGATTAATGCTTTCATCTTCAATAGCTCTTCCTCTTAAATACAAATGATTTGAAGTCCCGTAAGTTTGAAAAACAATTATTTGAAGCGCATCTTTTTTAAACATTCAATGTTCTTATTTTGAAATAAAAATACAAAAAACCACGCTATTCGCGTGGTTTTATATTTAAAAAGCAACTATTTTATTTAGTTTACATTTTTTTCTTCAACAACTTTTTCAACCTTCAAATTAATGTTGTTAGCATTACCTTTTAATGCTTCAATACTAGCTTTAACTTCTTCTTCAGTTCCTTCAAAAGTCTCATAACTTGTTGTTTCACTCCCATTTTTATTAGTAATAGTAGTTACCACTGCTTTAACGGTATTATCAGTGTTTATAGTCATTTCAACTTTAACTTCTTTAGTCATCTCATTTTTATTAACATCATCAGCGTAAGCAGTAACAACATCTGAAGACATTGCAATACTTGGTGCTATAACGAGTGCCACAACCGACATTAATTTTAATAAAATATTTAAAGATGGTCCAGAAGTATCTTTAAAAGGATCTCCAACAGTATCTCCTACAACAGCTGCTTTATGAACGTCTGTTCCTTTTTTACCTTGCTCTTCAATAGTTTTTTTAGCATTATCCCATGCACCACCAGCATTCGATTGGAAGATTGCCATAAGTACACCACAAGTTGTTACACCAGCAAGCAAACCTCCTAACATTTCTGCTCCACCTAAAAACCCAACAGCTACGGGAACAACAATAGCTAATAAACCTGGTAACACCATTTCTTTAATAGATGCTTTCGTAGAAATATCAATACATTTTCCATAATCTGCAACACCGTCAGCTTCATCAAATATTTTCCTATCTGCTTCGGATGCTTTGGTCATATCAGAATCATACTTACGCATAACTTCTAGTGCAGCTTTTAATTGTGGAATATCTCTAAATTGACGTCTTACCTCTTCAATCATTGCCATAGCAGCACGACCAACAGCATTCATAGATAAAGCAGAAAACACAAATGGCAACATACCACCTACGAGTAATCCCGCCATAATTTTAGGCTGAGACACATCAATTGCTATTACACCAGCAGTCTTCATAAAAGCAGCAAATAATGCTAAAGCTGTTAAGGCAGCAGAAGCGATAGCAAAACCTTTACCAACTGCAGCAGTTGTATTACCAACAGCATCTAATTTATCTGTACGTTCACGCACTTCTTTTGGTAATTCAGCCATTTCAGCAATACCACCTGCATTATCACAAATCGGTCCGTAAGCATCAACAGCTAATTGAATACCTGTGTTTGCTAACATGCCTACCGCTGCAATTGCAATACCATATAAACCTGCAAAATGATGTGAAACCATAATAGCTGCAGCAATTAAAAGAATAGGAATCATTGTTGACATCATACCAACACCTAAACCTGCAATAATATTTGTAGCAGCTCCTGTTTCAGATTGTTTAACAATAGACATTACAGGTTTTTTTCCAGTAGCTGTATAATATTCTGTTATTTTACCAACACCTAAACCAGCAACTAAACCAGCTATTGTTGCCCAAAATACACCCATTGCTCCGAAAGGTAAACCTTCAACAGTCTCAGGGATTAAAGCATTAATAATAAAATAAGACGCCACAACCATTAATCCAGCTGAACCAAATTCTCCAATATTTAATGCTGTTTGTGGATTTCCACCATCTTTTACTTTTACAAAAAAGGTTCCTAGTATAGACATTATTATACCTACAGCACCAAGTACTAAAGGTAAGTACACAGCTCCTAAGCCATCAAAATCTGGTGTTAAAATAAAAGCTCCTAATACCATAGTTCCTATAATAGAACCCACATACGATTCGAATAAATCGGCTCCCATACCAGCAACATCTCCAACATTATCTCCAACGTTATCTGCTATAGTTGCAGGGTTTAACGGATGATCTTCTGGAATACCAGCTTCAACTTTACCAACTAAATCAGCACCAACATCTGCTGCTTTGGTATAAATACCACCACCAACGCGTGCAAATAAAGCTATAGATGAAGCTCCTAATGAAAATCCTGAAAGTACATTTAGTACCATTGATAAATTTTCAGCCCCAGGCCACATCATTTGATATGCTATAAATAGACCACTTAATCCTAAAATACCTAAACCTACAACACCTAATCCCATTACAGCGCCACCAGCAAACGCTACTTCTAATGCACGTCCTAATGATGTTCTTGCAGCTTCCGTAGTTCTAACATTGGCTTTGGTAGCTACTTTCATACCTATAAACCCTGCTAAGGCAGAACAGATAGCTCCAACAACAAATGATACTGCTACCATACCGTTTGAGCCTACTTCATTTGTGCCTTTAAAAAAAAGTAAGATAGCTACTGCTACCACAAAAATTGCTAAAACCTTGTATTCGGCTTTCAAAAATGCCATGGCGCCATCGGCTATATTCTTAGCTATACGTGACATTTTCTCATTACCTACGTCTTGTTTTGAAACCCATCCGCTTTTTAGAAAAACGAAAATTAAAGCTACAACACCAAAAAGCGGTAAAATTTTTACTATTAATTCCATATTAGTTAGTTAGTTTAAGTTAATTGATTTTTTAACAAAGCTAAAAATAGGAAAATATAAGTGATAAAAAAAACCACCTTAAATTTAAGATGGTTCAATTATATTGAGATATATTAAGAATATGCTAATATATGTGTTTATTAGATAGTGAAAGTGCGTTTTTCTTTATGTTCGCTATCGTCGTATCTTTTTACACATTCATGGTAAATTTTAACAGCTTCTTCTGCATTTCCCCAACCTCCTGTATCTACTTTTTTCTCTTCTAAATCTTTATATACTTGAAAAAAGTGCTCAATTTCTTTTAATCTGTGTGGATTTAAATCACTTATGTCGTGATTATTGCTCCATATAGGATCTGAAACAGGAACACAAATAATTTTTTCATCTGGACCTTTTTCATCCGTCATATGAAAAACACCAATAGGCCTTACCTCCATAACAACCATTGGAAATGTTGGTTGATGACCTAACACTAAAACATCTAATGGATCTTTATCTAAAGCTAATGTTTCTGGAATAAATCCATAATCACCAGGATACATCATTGATGAAAACAACATACGATCAAAACGAATTTTATGTAATTTAAAATCGTACTCGTACTTATTTCTACTTCCTTTAGGGATCTCTATTAAAACATCAAACGTTAATATTTCTTTTTTACTCATGATTTTTATTTCTATTTAGGGCTACAAATGTACTGAACACCAAAGCAGCAAACAAGTCAAAACCTGTTGTTTTAAAGGATTTTTTAGGTGTTTAATCTAAATTCATCCCTTCTTAACGTTAAAACTATTCTCGCATTTTAAAAATTTGATTTTTTTGAATACTTTAAATTTCAAACTAAGCATGTCGGATTTATTAATAAGTCAACTGATTATCATAGACAAATACTAAATTTTACTCATAATATTATTATCTTGTTGCTCTAATTTGAAAATGACTAATTCAATAAAAATGCGACTACTATTATTACTTCTTATTACTACTTTTTCCTATTCTAATTTTCAAGCTCAAACTCAGCCTTGGCAAGGAAAATTTGAACCTATTGACAACATGATTGCACCACCAAGCACTTACAGAACTGCAAGTGGCGCACCAGGAAAAGCCTATTGGCAACAACGTGCCGATTATAAAATTAAAGCTATACTTAACGAGAACAACAACACTCTAACGGGCGAAGAAACCATTACTTATTTTAATAATTCACCTGATGACTTAAGTTATGTTTGGATGCAACTGGAACAAAATGTTAACAAAAAAGGCAATGAAGATTTTGGTGCTATAAATAATAGCATAAAAGACTCTATAACCACTAGGCAAATGCAATTTTTAACTAGAGCTATTAATTTTCCTGCTGGTTATTCTATTAAATATGTAAAAGATGCCACTGGTAATAATTTAAGAACTATGGTAAATAATACCATGATGAAGGTTAAATTAAATACCATTCTTAAATCTGGTGAGTCAACAACTTTAGCTATTTCGTGGTCTTATCCAATTACAGATAGAAGCATGTATTTACTATCTCGAGAAGGTTATGAATATTTTCCAGAAGATGACAATACAGTTTACTTAATTGCACATTGGTTTCCTAGAATGGCTGTTTATAATGATACCGAAGGTTGGCAAAACCAACAATTTCAAAAATTGGGGGAATTCGCATTAGAGTTTGGCAATTATGAAGTTGAAATTACTGTGCCAGAAGATCATATTATAGCGTCAACTGGAGAGCTTCAAAATAGTGAGTCAGTTTTAACTAAAACACAGCGTAAGCGTTTTGATGACGCTAAAAAATCTTTTGACAAACCCGTAATGATTATTACAAAAGAAGAAGCTTTAGCTAACGAAAAACAAAAATCTACAAAACAAAAAACATGGAAGTTTAATGCAACCAATGTTCGAGACTTCTCTTTTGCTTCATCAAGAAAATTTATGTGGGATGCTCAAGCGGTAAAACTACCAACCAATACAGTAATGGCTATGTCTTTTTACCCTAAAGAAGGCCTACCTGTATGGCAAGGAGAGTCTACAAAAGCAATAACTCAAGCCTTGGAAGTGTATTCTGAAGCTACTTTTGATTATCCATATCCAGTAGCTATTTCAGTCAATACGTCAAATATTGGTATGGAATTCCCAATGATTAGCTTTAATGGTGGACGCCCTGATAAAGATGGAGAAATTAGTGATCGTGCAAAACAAGGTATGATAGGAACCATTATTCATGAAGTTGGACACAATTGGTTTCCTATGATTGTGAGTTCAGACGAACGCAAATGGATGTGGATGGACGAAGGTCTAAATACTTTTTTACACCAACGCACTGTAGCAGAACGTTATCCAGATTTCAACCACACAACTCCAAAAAGTATTGTTCCGTTTATGAGTGGTGATAAAAACATTTTACGCCCAGTTATGACGACTTCAGATAATGAATTACTTCAACAGTTTGGAGCAAATTTTTACCAAAAACCAACTGTAGGCTTGCAAATGCTGCGAAACTCAATTATTGGAAAAGAATTGTTTGATGAAGCTTTTAAAGAATATGCTAACCGATGGAAATACAAGCACCCAAATCCATCAGATTTATTCAGAACTTTAGAAGACGCCACTGCTACAGATTTAGATTGGTTTTACCGAGGTTGGTTTTTTACTACCGATAATGTAGACATGGAACTTAGCAATGTAAAATGGTTTAAGGTTTTTGAAGAAAACACAAATATTGAAGATCAAAATAAATCATCACAAGTAAAAATTAAAGCAAATAGCAATAGCACTGAGGCTGAATCAAAAGATTTTTCAAATGGTCCTGAAGTAATAACTATGACTTCTACACCTGATGCCGCTTATGGTCAGTTTTTATCCCGTTTAGATGAACCCGAAGTTAGAAAACAACTTTCTAATAAAAACATTTATGAAATCACAATAAAAAATAAAGGTGGGCTTGTAATGCCTGTTACTATTGAATGGGTTTTTACTGATGGCTCTACAGAAATTGACACTTTACCTGTTGAAATTTGGCGTAGAAATGAGTATGAAATTCAACATACTTTTATAAAAGAGAAAGAGGTTAGCAAAGTAAATTTAGATCCAAATTTCGAATTTGCCGATACTAATATGGATAACAATACTTTTCCAAAAGAAGAAACCAAATCGGAATTTGACACTTTTAAAGATAATAAAAAGGAACATTAATTTATTGTAACCCGCTCGTATTTATATACTTTTATTCATAGCACAGACGTTGAAAACAAGATAATAAGGGATTAAATTAAAACTCAAATCAATTTGAAGTTTAAAAATGCATTATATCGAAAAAAGTAAATTAGTACTTTAAGTTGTAATATTTTTGCTTAAATTAATAAGTAATTAAAATGAAGACAAAAAACAAAAATATATTTAAAAAACTAATTGTACTGCTAGCGATTCTAGCATTTTCAATTAACATGAATGCTTTGTCAAACAATAAAAAAGGAAACAACGGAAACGGCAAAGGGCATTCAAGTCATGGAAACGGAAATGGTTACGGTCATACGAGCCATGGAAATGGAAATGGTTATGGGCACGTTCACAACAAAAATTGTGATCATGGGTCTGGTGATTCAATTCCGTTAGATGGTGGTCTTTCTATTTTATTAGTAGGAGCTGCTGCTTTTGGAATTAAGAAATTACGTGAATAATAATTAAATTATTATTTTAACAAAATTAAACTTACTAAGAGGCTTTTAAAAAAGCCTCTTTTTTTGCTAAAATTATAGTAGAATACTTTTAAAAATAAAACCCAAAAGAACCAGTAACACCAAACTTACGAGCATCAGGGTTTTTAACTTCATCTAAATAATTACCTCTAAAGTTAAAGTCTATTCTAAACACTTTAAAAATGTTTCCTACCCCAAAACTATACTCGTAATAAGGTTTATTATTTGGTGCAATAAGCGATATATTATTTGGGTTATTTGTAGTATTCAATGCAATATTCTCCTCTGAAATATCTCCCCAAACACCTCTTAAGCTTACAATCTCACGAAGATTAAACTTTCTTAAAAAAGGTATTCTAGAAAATAAACGTCCGTTAAAATTATGCTCTAAATGAAAAGAAGCATATGTATCAGATACAAATTCATAATAATCTAACTGAGAAAAAGTTTGATAAATTGAAAAATATGATTGGTTCCCTGGAATAACACTTAGTAAACCAAGTGGCACTTCACCAAAGGTTTTCCCTGTTTCAACAGTAGTATACAGCCTTCCAAAACCTCCCATTTGCCATGGTTGTGTGTATGAGAATTGAGCTTTTGTATAATTAAAATCACTATTAAATATACTTTTATCTCCACGACTTAGTTGTACAAACAAATGCGCAAAATCGTCATTAGCTGTTTGTCGTTCTACACCAAAACCTGTCATTTTTCGTTTTGGAAAATATGATACTGAAAGAGAACTTTCAAATTGTTTTATTTCAGATTCAACTCCATTTACTGTGTTATAATCTAAGCTAAATGTTGAAGAAGCCGATTCAAGAGTTCTGTAATTTCCGCCTAATCTAAAAATAACATTCCGCCAAGGTTCTGCTTCAACTGCTAAACTAGTTAAGTTAATAGATGTTAATTTATCATTCGCGCCTGTACCAACTACTGATGATGATGCTAAACTACGTCCTAAAACATCGGTACTTGTGGTTAAACTGGCACCTATTTGCTCGACATCACGCCTATTTCCTCCAGATATAATTAAACGATTTTTTTTGTCTAGCAACCATTTTCCTGAAATACCGTATTTAAATTTATCATCTTTAAAACCATAAGCTAAAAAGCCTTCAAGTCTCCAAAGATCGTTTCGTCCAAAATAAGTACGTCCTCCTGCACGCAAACGAAGTCCTTCGACTTCATTATAACCAAAAGTTGAAAAAATGGGACCGTAATCTAAAGGCAACTCATTAAACTCAATATATCCTGATGCTAAAATGCTTCCTAGGTTATAAAGCCTTTTAAACTTTTTAACCGTTTTTAAGGTATCTAGCATTTTGTAAACACCTTGTTCATCTTTATTTAAAGACTCTAATCGGTTTTCTTTCCAAAAAGCATCATCTCTATCGTACACATCTTTATCGTAATTATAAACTTCGGTTTCATAGAATTTTTTATCTTTTTCTAAATCGAATTTATAATTATCATATAATGTAGTTCGCTTCCCATAAACACCTCTTGACTTTTCTTTTTTGTTGAAGGCAAAATCGGACATCATATAATCTCTTTTTACAAGAAATAATGAGTCATTTAACACCTCAAACTCTTGCTCAATATAAATCTCTTTTACCCAGTTTATATTGGCACTTTTTGAAGCTTGAAGATTAATTTCTTTAATCGCATATGTAGTATCTGCAACCCAAAAATCACCTTTAAAAGTCAATTCGTTTTTTCGTCTTGGATAATAAATAACATTATAGCACCACTTATTATCTATAAAAGCACTATCTGACAATACATAATTATAGGTGTTTATGCCTGTTCTTGATAGTGGACTTACAAAGCTTTTATCAAAGAATTTTAAGTAATTATCGTAAACATTAAAATCTGAATACAAATCATCTACAAAATCAATAATAATTTGATTATCACTAAAACCAGAGTTTTTGTTTCCTTCTAAAACCTCTTTAGTTTTATTAATTAAATTATCACCATAAACCTTTGAAACTGCTTCATTAATAAACATAGGTAAATAGGTTTTACCCGTAACTCGCGAGGTGTCTACTTCATTAAAAACAAACTCCATACCTCTAAAAAGCTTACTTTTAATAAGTGCACTATCTATGGTATTGATATCGAATTCTACCTTTTCGTATTTATCGAATTCGTATTGTTTAAATTGTTTTAAACCATTACTACGTTTATTTGCCCAAATTTTTCTGAGTAAATCTATAGCTGGATTATTCTTTTTTGATTGTTTTCCTGATACAATAACAACTGCATCTAATTGAGCAGCTTCCTCTTTAAGCGTGAACTTTAAATTGTAGTTTACTTTTTTATCCAAAGGGATAGTTAAAGTTTCATAGCCTATAAACGATACAGTTAAAGTTTCCCAAGTTTCATCAGATTCTAAATAAAATCTTCCTTCTTCGTTAGTAATAGTTCCTTGTGTAGAACCTTTAAATATAACATTTGCAAAAGATACGGGTTCATTATATTCGTCAAACACATAACCACTAACTTTGGTTTGTGAGAAAGCGGAAATTATTCCGAGAAAAAAAAGGGCAATAAGTAGTCTTATATTCATATTACAAAAAAACTTCATCAACAAATGTGCTAATGAAGTTTATATAACGTAAAAAATTACGATTTATTTATACATTACTTTTTTAACAGCTTTAATAACATCTTCATAGTTTGGCAACCATTCTGCCAATAACACTGGTGAATATGGTGCTGGTGTATCAGCTGTATTTATTCTTTGAACTGGGGCATCTAAGTAATCAAAAGCTTCATTTTGAACCAAATATGTAATTTCGCTAGCTACATTTCCAAAAGGCCATGCTTCTTCTAAAACTACTAATCTATTTGTTTTCTTAACCGATTCTATAATAGCTTTTCTATCCATTGGACGAACAGTACGTAAATCGATTATTTCGCATGAGATGCCTTCTTTTTCAAGTTCATCAGCCGCTTTGTATGCTTCTTTAATTATTTTTCCGAAAGAAACGATAGTAACATCAGTTCCTTCACGTTTAATATCGGCAACACCTAAAGGTAAAATATATTCTCCTTCTGGCACTTCGCCTTTATCACCATACATTTGCTCACTTTCCATAAAAATAACTGGATCGTCATCGCGAATAGCTGCTTTTAATAAACCTTTTGCATCATATGGATTTGAAGGTACTACCACTTTTAAACCAGGTGTATTAGCAAACCAGTTTTCAAAAGCTTGTGAGTGTGTTGCTCCTAATTGTCCTGCAGAAGCTGTTGGTCCACGAAAAACAATTGGACATTTAAACTGCCCGCCAGACATTTGTCTAATCTTTGCAGCATTGTTTATTATTTGATCAATTCCAACTAACGAGAAGTTAAAGGTCATATACTCAACAATTGGCCTGTTTCCTGTCATTGTAGAACCTATCGCAATACCTGCAAAACCAAGCTCTGCAATTGGCGTATCAATAACACGTTTAGCACCAAACTCATCTAACATACCTTTTGAGGCTTTATAAGCACCATTGTATTCTGCTACTTCCTCACCCATTAAATAAATGCTTTCATCTCTGCGCATTTCTTCGCTCATCGCTTCGCAAATAGCTTCTCTAAATTGAATTGTCTTCATTAAAGTTCTTTTTAATTCGAATAGCAAAAATAACAATAAATGAGTTACCGTTTCAAAAGATTTTTTTAAAATTTATTATGCGTGCATAGTATTTTTCAAAATAAAATAATTAACTTCGTAGCCATATAAAAAATAAGACATTTTAATATATTAATTATGAAAATATTAGTGTGTATTAGTCACGTACCAGACACCACATCAAAAATCAATTTTACTGATGGTGACACAAAGTTTGATACCAATGGTGTACAGTTTGTTATCAACCCAAATGATGAATTTGGATTAACAAGAGCTATGTGGTTTAAAGAAAAACAAGGTGCAACTGTAAGTGTTGTGAATGTTGGTGGTGCAGAAACAGAACCTACATTAAGAAAAGCTTTAGCAATTGGTGCAGACGCAGCAATACGAGTAAATACTCCAGCAACTGATGCTTTTTCAGTAGCAAAACAATTAGCAAAAGTTGTAAAAGATGGTGGTTATGATTTGGTTATTGCCGGTCGTGAATCTATTGATTATAATGGTGGAATGGTTCCTGGTATGATTGCGGGTTTAACCGAAGCTAATTTTGTAAATAACTGTATAAATCTTGAAGTTGATGGGACTTCCGCGAAAGCGATAAGAGAAATTGATGGCGGAAAAGAAACTGTCTCTACATCGTTACCACTAGTTATTGGCGGACAAAAAGGATTGGTTGAAGAAAGTGATTTACGTATTCCAAACATGAGAGGTATTATGATGGCACGTCAAAAACCATTAACTGTTGTTGAACCAATTGATGTGAGTGCTGAAACAACTTCTGTTTCGTTTGAAAAACCGATTCCAAAAGGCGCGGTTACTTTAGTGTCTCCAGATAATTTAGATGAACTAGTAAGCTTGCTTCATAACGAAGCTAAAGTGATTTAAAAAATAAAGATATATGTCAGTTTTAGTATATACAGAATCAGAAAAAGGAAGCTTTAAAAAAACAGCTTTAGAAGTAGCATCTTACGCTAAAGCCATTGCCAACCAATTAGGAACAACCGTTACAGCTATTGCTATAAATGCAGATGATGTTTCTACTTTAGGAAACTATGGTGTTGATAAAGTTTTAAGTGTAAAAAATGCACAGTTAGATAAATTTAATGCTAACGCTTATGCTGCTGCAATTAAGCAAGCCGCAGAAAGTGAAAGTTCAAAAGTAGTTGTTGTTAGCTCAAGTGCTGATAGCAAATATTTAGCACCGCTTTTAGCTGTAGGTTTAAATGCTGGTTATGCTTCAAATGTTGTTGAAGCTCCTTCTAACACTAGTCCATTTACAGTAAAACGCTCAGCATTTACAAACAAAGCTTTTGAAATAGCTCAAATAAATACCGATGTAAAAATTGTTGGTGTTTCTAATAATTCATTTGGATTGGTTGAAAATAGTGGTAGCGCTTCTGCCGAAGACTTTTCACCTTCAATTCCTGAATTAGGCGTTACTGTTGAGTCAGTAGATAAAGCAACAGATAAAGTAACTATTGCAGATGCAGAAATTGTAGTTTCAGCAGGTCGTGGTTTAAAAGGCCCAGAAAATTGGGGAATGATTGAAGAATTAGCAGATGTTTTAGGTGCTGCAACAGCATGCTCTAAACCTGTATCAGATTTAGGATGGAGACCACACAGTGAACATGTTGGGCAAACAGGTAAACCTGTAGCTTCAAACCTTTATATTGCTATTGGTATTTCTGGTGCTATTCAACATTTAGCAGGTATCAACGCATCAAAAGTAAAAGTGGTAATTAATACTGATCCTGAAGCACCTTTCTTTAAAGCTGCAGATTATGGAGTAGTTGGTGACGCTTTTCAAGTTGTACCAGAGCTTATTGAAAAATTAAAAGCGTTTAAAGCGCAACAATAAATTATTTTTTATAAATTGTATTAACAAAAAGGCTGTTAAAATTGGTATTTTTGTTCCCTATCTGTTAAAAGCAGTTTGGTAAAGTCCCAATTTAAACAGTTCTTTGCGTTTTTATAAATTATGAGTTTAGTAAGATTAAATATAAAAGGAATATCCTACAGCCAAACCCAAAATGGGGCATACGCCTTAATTTTGAATGAGGTAGATGGAGACCGTAAACTTCCCATAGTCATTGGTGCTTTTGAAGCTCAATCTATCGCAATAGCCTTAGAAAAAGAGATTAGCCCGCCAAGACCCTTAACCCACGATTTATTTAAAAATTTTGCTGATAGATTTGAAATTGTTGTAAAACAAGTGATCATTCACAAACTAGTTGATGGTGTTTTCTATTCAAGTTTAATATGCGAACGCGATAAAATTGAAGAGATTATTGATGCCAGAACTAGTGATGCTATTGCATTAGCACTTCGTTTTCAAGCGCCAATTTTCACATATAAAAACATTCTTGATAAAGCAGGAATTTACCTAAAAGTGAATCCTAAAAAAGAGGATGAAGATGAAGAAAATCAAGATAGCATTTTAATGGACGAGCTAGTTGCTAACGAGCTTGAACCAAACGAACCTCGCGAAAATTTTAAATCAAAAACACTTGAAGAGCTTCATAGTTTATTAGACGAAGCAGTTGCTAACGAAGATTATGAAAAGGCAGCACATATTCGTGACGAAATCTCCAAAAGAGAATAACACCCATTTTAAATTATGAGAAAGAAGTATTTGTTTTTTGTTACCCTATTTTTACTTTTTACTTCAATAATTACATCGCAAAACTCAGATACTATTCAAAGTACTTCTATTGTTGAAACTGAAGCAATAGATTCAATTAGCGATAATATTTCTGAAGTTAAAATTGAAGAAACATCTAAATCCAATATTACTAACACACCAGCAAATGCTATTATACCTAGTCAAGGATTTTCAATAAACAGTTTATGGAGAGGTGTTTTAGGAATGGTTACTTTAGTTTTCGTTGCCTTCCTTTTTAGTAGTAATAGAAAAGCCATTAATTGGAAAATTGTAGGTATTGGTTTAGCCTTTCAATTACTTATTGCCATAGGTGTATTAAAAGTTGAATTCATTAAAAATATTTTTGAATTTGTTGGAGGTCTATTTGTTGAAGTACTAGAATTTACGAGAGCTGGTAGTAAATTTTTATTCGAAGGTTTAGTTGTAGATATGGATACTTTCGGTTTCATATTTGCATTTCAAGTATTGCCAACTATTATATTCTTTTCGGCATTAACATCTGTATTATTTTATTTAGGCATTATTCAAAAAGTAGTTAAAGCAATGGCTTGGTTGTTATCCAAAGCCTTAAAAATTTCTGGAGCAGAGAGTTTAAGTGTTGCAGGAAATATTTTTTTGGGACAAACTGAAGCACCTCTTTTAATAAAAGCTTATTTAGAAAAGATGAATAAGTCTGAAATGCTTTTAGTTATGATTGGCGGTATGGCAACTGTTGCAGGTGCCGTATTAGCAGCATACATAGGTTTTCTTGGTGGTGATGATCCTGTTTTAAGACTTTTTTATGCAAAACACTTATTAGCAGCCTCAGTAATGGCAGCTCCCGGCGCTATTGTTATTTCTAAAATATTATATCCTCAAACCGAAGATGTAAATACAGATGTAACTGTTTCTCAAGAAAAAATTGGTTCAAACTTTTTAGACGCTATTGCTAATGGTACAACCGAAGGCTTAAAACTAGCGGTTAATGTTGGTGCAATGCTATTGGTTTTTGTTGCCTTTATAGCTATGTTTAATGGAATTTTAGGTTGGGTTGGAGATATTACTACTATAAATAATTGGATTGCAAACAACACATCATACGATAAATTTTCAATAGAACTTATACTAGGATATGTTTTTGCTCCACTTATGTGGTTAATTGGTGTTGCTAGTGAAGATATCGCATTAATGGGGCAACTTTTAGGAATTAAATTAGCTGCTAGTGAATTTATTGGATACATTCAATTAAGAGATTTAAAAAATGTAACTAACGCTGTTCACCTTAACTATGAAAAGTCAATAATTATGGCGACTTATATGCTTTGTGGTTTTGCTAATTTTGCTTCTATTGGTATTCAAATTGGAGGTATTGGTTCTTTGGCTCCTGGGCAACGTAAAACGTTATCTAAATTCGGAATGAAAGCTTTAATTGGAGGCACTATTGCCTCATTAATTTCTGCAACTATTGCAGGAATGATTATTGGCTAACAAATTCCTTCGAAGGGTAGAAATCTCTCTTATAAAATTTAAGTTAATAACTTTATTATAATATATTTAAGCATCAAGACTCGTTTTTGATGCTTTTTTTTATTTTTAACCGCTGATAAATTTATGTCATGCTAACCACAATTGAAGCATCTATTATTAAAGATTCCATTTCGATTGTAAAATCAAGTTTAATTTAATGAGATTCCCATTTTCGTGGGAAAAATTATGAAGCAATACCACGATTTAGTAAAACACGTTTTAGAAAACGGTAACGAAAAAGGAGATAGAACAGGAACAGGCACTAAAAGTGTTTTTGGATACCAAATGAGATTTGATTTAAGTGAAGGTTTCCCTATGGTAACTACAAAAAAACTACATTTAAAATCTATTGTTTATGAGTTGCTTTGGTTTTTAAAAGGCGACACAAATACTAACTATTTAACTGAAAATGGTGTACGGATTTGGAATGAATGGGCAGATGAAAATGGTGATTTGGGTCCTGTTTATGGTCATCAATGGAGAAACTGGAATGATGATGAAATTGATCAAATTAAAGAAGTTATACATTCTCTAAAAAATAATCCAAACAGCCGTAGAATGTTAGTTTCTGCTTGGAATCCTTCTGTATTACCAGACACTTCAAAATCGTTTAGTGAAAATGTAGCCAATGGCAAAGCAGCATTACCTCCTTGTCATGCCTTTTTTCAATTTTATGTGGCTGACGGAAAATTATCCTGCCAATTATATCAAAGAAGTGCCGATATATTTTTAGGTGTACCATTTAATATTGGTTCGTATGCTCTATTTACTATGATGATGGCACAAGTTTGTGGCTACGAAGCAGGAGAGTTTATACACACTTTTGGTGATGCTCATATTTATAGCAATCATTACGAGCAATTAGAGCTTCAACTTTCAAGAGATTTAAGACCTCTTCCAAAAATGATACTAAACCCTGAAGTAAAAGATATTTTTGACTTTACTTTTGATGATTTTACTTTAGTAGATTATAATCCACACCCACATATAAAAGGTGTTGTGGCAGTATAAAACAGAAAAAGCACTTTCCTTAAAGTGCTTTTTTTATATTATTTTTAATTATTTAGTAACTAAAGATTTATAATACTATTTTCCGCACCAGCAAAATCATTCCAAGCATAAGCATCAGCGGCATCATCATTAACATAAACACCATCAACAATATATTTAAACTCATAAGAACTTCCAGTTTCTAAATCAATAGTTCCTTTAAAAGTTCCATTTTTTAATTTTTTAAGAGGCAATTTTTTTTCATTCCATTCATTAAAGCTTCCTACAACTGATACTTTTTTTGCATCTTCAGTTGGTAAAGAAAAAGTTACTTTACATACTGGTTTACTTTTTAAATATTGCTTTTTAATAGACATAATTTTAATTTTAAAGTGTTGTTTTACAGCGCAAATTTATAAAACAATTATTACGCAAAGTGATTTATAAACCTTACTTACAAAGAATTATCAATTTAATAATATGAATTCACATAAATTTAATGTAACAAAAAAAATCAATGCAAAAATTATGTTATTATCAATGAAAAAAAATGTTTTTAACTGATTTTCAGGAGTTTTTAAATGAATACATTTTCACCAATCTCTTGTTTTTTGCTATTTATTAAATCATTAAAACATCTATAAAAAAGCCTTAACTTTACGCCTATTATTTTAATTTTATGTTTGGAAAAAAGAAACCAACTCCGCAAATAGATAAAGATCAATTAGAGCTAATTGAAAATGCTCAAAAACGCATCAAACAAAAAAAACGTTTATATGTACATTTTGTAGTTTTTTTAATTGGAGCCATCTTTTTAATTGTTGCTAATACCGTTCTTGGTATTGGCGAAAATGTAACATTTTTTGGGAAAGAATGGTTTTTATATGCCATACTTTTATGGTTATTCTTTTTTCTTTATCATTTATTTAATGTGTTTATCACTCATAAATTTATGGGTAAAGCTTGGGAAAAACAACAATTAGAAAAATTAGTTTCTAAACAAAAACAACGCATAGAAGAACTTAAATCTAGTTTTGTAAAAGAAGAAAAAATAATCGCTAAAAGTGAGGTCTATAACGAATCTAAAAATGAGACTAAAAAGTCTAAACTTACTATTATTGTTGCTGCTGCTGAGAATAATGCTATTGGAAAAGGCAACCAGCTTATTTGGCACTTAAGTGATGACTTAAAACGCTTTAAAAACCTAACAAACGAACATCATATTATTATGGGACGCAAAACTTTTGAAAGCTTCCCAAAACCATTACCTAATAGAACGCATGTTGTAATTACAAGACAAGCAAATTACAAAGTACCAGACGGTGTTATTGTAGTTAATAGTTTAGAAGATGCTATTGATGCTTCAAAAAATGATTCACAGCCTTTTATAATTGGTGGTGGCGAAATTTACAAACAAGCATTAACTATTGTAGATAAAATTGAATTAACACGTGTTCATGAAAGTTTTGAAGCTGATACATTTTTCCCATCTATCGATACATCAATTTGGAAAGAAACTGCAAATACATTTCATGCAAAAGACGATAATCATGCCTTTGAATTTTCGTTTATAACGTATCAAAAAAAATGAAGAAAGTAATTTTTATTTGTTTTATTTTTCTTCTAGGATGTCATGCTTCTAAAATAAATGAAAATTTAGAATCAAAAGTTTTAAAAAAAAGCTTCTTCTCTAAAGAATTAAATAAATCGGTTAATTATGAAATATATTTTCCTGCTAATTACAATAACCAAAAAAAAAATCATATAATATATTTGCTTCATGGTCATGGAGGAAGCGAAGACGATTGGTTTAGCAAAAAAGAAGGTAACACAAAAATTCTACTAGATAGCCTTATCCAGATTAAAGCCATAAAACCTTTAATAGCTGTAACTCTTAATGCAGAAAACTCGTGGTATGTAGACAGCAAAACAAATATGGAATCTGCTTATATAAAAGAATTCATCCCTTTTATAGAAACAAATTACAATATTAAAACTAATCAGGAAACTAGACTAATTGCAGGCAATTCAGCAGGTGGCTACGGTGCTTTAGGTTATAGTTTAAAATATCCATATTTATTTAAAGCAGCGATTTTATTAAGTCCCGCAGCCTATTATCCATCACCTCCAGAAACTTCTTCTTCTCTAAAAATAGATGTTTTCAAAACAGATGGTATATTTAACGATTCCGTTTGGCAATCCTACTCATATAAAAAACTAATAGATTCCAATAAAGAAATCACTAATTATCCTACATTTTATATATCTACTGGTGATGATGATTCATATAATATTTTTACAGTCATTGCAGATTTAAGAGCTTTTTTTATTGAACAGAATATAAAAAATGAAGTTTTAGTAATTAATGGTGGTCATGATTGGGATGTTTGGCATAAATGCTTTACAAACGATTTGATAAGAGTTTTTAATGATTAATTTTGTCTCATGATAAAAGAAGTTCAGTTACGTATAACACTTAAAGATGAAAAGCGTAGTGATATTTTAGTTTTAAAATCAGCCTTAAAATTAGATATTGATAGAGAAGATATTACAGGTGTAAAAATTCTACGAAAATCTATTGATGCAAGAAAGCCTAAAATAATACTTAACTACAAAGTAGCCGTTTATATTAGAGAGGCTCTTCCAAAAAATTCTGAATATCAGTTTAATTATAAAGATGTTTCCAAAGCGAAATCTATTCATATTATTGGATTTGGTCCAGCAGGCATGTATGCTGCATTACGCTGTATAGAACTTGGTTTTAAACCCATTGTTTTAGAACGTGGTAAAAATGTGCAAGACCGCAGACGAGATTTAAAAGCCATTAATCAAGATCATTTTGTAAACGAAGATTCCAACTATTGCTTTGGAGAAGGTGGTGCAGGAACTTATAGTGATGGTAAACTTTATACACGAAGTTTAAAACGTGGTGATGTTCGTCGTATTTTTGAAAACCTTGTGTTTCATGGTGCTACAGATCAAATTTTAATTGATGCACATCCACATATTGGGACAAATAAACTTCCTAAAGTGGTACAAAATATTCGTGAAACCATTTTGAATTATGGTGGTGAAATTCATTTTGAAACACGAGTTACAGATTTCATTATAAAAAACAATAAAATTCAAGCCATTCAACTTAATAATGGTGAAGAAATAACTGTTGAAAAAGTAATTTTGGCAACAGGACATTCAGCCAGAGATATTTTTTATCTACTTCACAAAAAACAAATTGCTTTAGAAGCTAAGTCGTTTGCTATGGGGGTTCGAGTTGAACACCCACAACATATTATTGATTCTATTCAATATCATTGTTCAGGAGAACGCGATGCCCTTTTACCTGCGGCATCTTACGGTTTAGTGCAACAAGTTAATGAACGTGGTGTATATTCATTTTGTATGTGCCCAGGAGGTTTTATTGTTCCTGCTGCTACTGCAAATGGAGAGATCGTTGTAAATGGTATGTCTCCATCTAAACGAAATAATCTATATGCAAATTCGGGAATTGTTGTTGAAATTGATGTTAATAAAGATTTACCAAAATACGAACAATTTGGTGCTTTAAAAGGCTTAGAATACCAAAAAAACTTAGAAAAATTAGCGTTTACATCTGGCGGCAGAAGTCAAGTTGCGCCAGCACAACGTTTAACAGATTTTGTTGATGGTAAGTTATCAATAGATTTGAATCCAACCTCTTATCAACCCGGATTAAATTCAGCGCCATTGCATTCACTTTTACCAAAACTAATAGGAAGTAGATTGCGAAAAGGATTTCAAGCATTCGGACAAAAAATGAAAGGTTATTATACCGAAGAAGCTAATATTGTGGGCGTAGAATCTAGAACCTCATCTCCTGTTTCAATTCCAAGAACTGAAACTTTAGAACATCCCCAAATCTCAAATTTATATCCTTGTGGGGAAGGTGGCGGTTATGCTGGTGGTATTGTATCTGCTGCCATGGATGGTGAACGCTGTGCAGAAGCTGCTAGTGCAATTTTTTAATAACACTAATAATTATTGAAAATTATGACAGAAAAAGATAAAATGTTAGCAGGAGAAATGTACAATCCATCAGATCCTGAATTAGCAAAAGAAAGGCATACTGTTAGATTATTATTTCATAAATTCAATAATTTAAGTGAAGAACATTTAGAAGAACGTCAAAACATATTATATAAAATATTCAAAAATGCAGACGAAAATTTAATCGTAGAACCTCCCTTTCATTGTGATTATGGCACCAATATCAAAGCGGGTAAAAACCTGTTTATGAATTTCAACTGCTGTATTTTAGATGTCGCTCAAGTGACTATTGGCGATAATTGTATGTTTGCTCCACATGTACAAATTTATACAGCTACACACCCTTTAGAATTTAAATTAAGAAATAGTGGCAAAGAATATGCAAAACCTGTCACTATTGGAAATAATGTATGGATTGGTGGTAATGCCACTATATGCCCTGGAGTAACTTTAGGAAACAATGTTGTTGTTGGTTCTGGAGCTGTGGTTACTAAAAGCTTTCCAGACAACGTAATGATTGCTGGTAATCCGGCAAAAATTATTAAAACTATAAATAACGATTAAGCGCTTAATATTTTAATTCCTAATATTATTCCTATTTTTGCACCACAAAAAACGAATCAAAATGAATGCATATATATTTCCAGGTCAAGGTGCCCAATTCTCTGGAATGGGTTTAGATCTTTATGAAAACTCATCTTTAGCACAAGAACTTTTTGAACAAGCAAATGAAATTTTAGGATTTCAAATTACTGATATTATGTTTGAGGGATCTGCTGAAGCTCTTAAGGAAACTAAAGTAACACAACCTGCTATTTTTTTACACTCGGTAATATTAGCTAAAACTTTAGGTGATAGTTTTAAACCAGATATGGTTGCAGGGCATTCGCTTGGCGAATTTTCAGCATTAGTGGCAAATGGCACTCTTAACTTTGAAGATGGATTAAAATTAGTATCTCAACGTGCTTTAGCTATGCAAAAAGCTTGTGAATTGCAACCAAGTACAATGGCGGCAGTTTTAGGTTTAGATGATGATATTGTTGAAAAAATATGTGCAACAACCGATGGTATTGTTGTCGCTGCTAATTATAACTGTCCTGGGCAATTAGTTATTTCTGGTGAGGTAGAAGCCGTAAACAAAGCGTGTGAAACTTTAAAACAAGAAGGAGCTCGTCGCGCCTTAATATTGCCGGTTGGTGGCGCTTTTCATTCGCCATTAATGGAACCTGCAAGAGAAGAATTAGCTGCAGCTATTAAAAACACTACTTTTAGTAAACCAAACTGTCCTATTTACCAAAATGTAACCGCCAATGCTGTAATTGATGAAGCTCAAATAAAAGCAAATTTAATTTCTCAATTAACCGCACCTGTGCGTTGGACACAATCTGTACAACAAATGATTGCAGATGGTGCAACTCTATTTACTGAAGTTGGCCCTGGTAAAGTATTACAAGGTTTAGTAAAGAAAATTAACAGAGAATCTGAAACAACTTCAGCAACTTTAGAGACTAATAGCTAAATGAAATTATCTAAACGCTCAATATTTATTACACTAGTTACTATTTTAACTATTGCGGTTGACCAAATTTCAAAAATAATTGTTAGAGCAAACATTATTGGACAAACTGAAACTAGAGCAAGTGAACGTATTTCTTTAATTGGTGATGCCTTTATCATGTTGAATGTCGAAAATGAAGGCGCTTTTTTAGGAATGGGTAGTGATTTGAATCCCACTTTAAGGATTATATTATTACTTATTTTACCAATATTTGTTCTCGGCTTTGTACTTCGTTATATTTTAAAAGATAAAAACTTAGACAATTGGTCCCTTTTTGCTTTTGCTAGTATTATTGGTGGCGGTATTGCTAATGTTTTTGATAGAATAGTTCGTGGTTCTGTAACCGACTTTTTTTTCGTAGACTTAGGAGGTGTTTTTAAAACAGGTATTTTCAACATGGCCGATTTATCGGTTACTACTGGTATGATTATATTAGTTTTTGTGAGTTTTAGGAAGAAGAAAATTATTGAATAAAAAAAAGGTTGCTAATTTATTAGCAACCTTTTTTTTATTCATGTTTGTTGAATCTAACTTATTTTTTAGCTCTAACTTTTTGCTCCCACTTCCATGCAGAACTCATAGCATCATCTAATGTTAATTCGGTTTTCCAACCTAGTTCATTGTTAGCTTTATTAGTATCTGCATATGCAGAAATAACATCTCCTTCTCTTTTTGCTACAATTTTATAGTTCAATTTTTTACCAGAAACCTTCTCAAAAGATTTAACAACTTCTAAAACAGAACTTCCTTTTCCTGTGCCTAAATTAAAGGTTTCGTAATTTTCTTTATTCTTATTTTCAAGCAAGCGCTCTAAAGCTATAACATGCGCTTTTGCGACATCTACTACATGAATATAATCTCTAACACAAGTACCGTCAGAAGTTGGATAATCATCTCCAAAAACAGATAATTGTTCACGCAAACCAATTGCTGTTTGCGTAATAAATGGCACTAAATTTTGTGGAACTCCCATTGGTAATTCACCAATATTAACAGATTCATGCGCACCAATTGGATTAAAATAGCGTAAGGCAATAGCTTTAATATTAGGCATAACTTTACAAGTGTCTTTTATTATTTCTTCACCAATTTGTTTCGTATTTCCGTAAGGCGATTCAGCTTGCTTTACTGGTGCATTTTCAGTTATTGGTAATTCATCTGCTTGACCATATACCGTACATGATGAACTAAATATAAAACTAGCTTCAGGTAATTTTTTCAATTCTTTTAAAACATAAACCAAAGTATTAATATTATTCTCATAGTACAATAAAGGCTCTTTTACACTTTCGCCAACTGCTTTACTAGCTGCAAAATGAATAACACCTTTTACATCTTTATGTTTTGCAAAAAAGGCTTCAACTCCAGATTTTTCTTTTAAATCTAGCTTTTCAAAAATTGGTGTTTTACCTGTAATAGCAGTAATACCTTCTAAAACATTAATTGAAGAATTTGATAAATCGTCAATAAGAACAACTTGGTAGCCTTCATTTTGTAATTCTACAACGGTATGTGAACCGATAAATCCTAATCCTCCCGTAACTAATATTTTATCCATTTATAAATTTTATAATTGTTGAAGTAATAAACTCTATTTGTTCATCATTTAATTCTGTGTGCATTGGCAATGAAATAACTTCTTTAACCAAGAGATTTGTCACTGTAAAATCAGCTTCATTATATCTTTCATCTAAATACGCTTTTTGCCTGTGAAGCGGAATTGGATAATACACACCACAAGGTATACCTTTTTCACTTAAATGTTTTACCAAAGCATCTCTATCTACACCTTTAAGTTTTAAAGTATATTGATGAAAAACATGACAATCACAAGTATCGCATATTCCTTCACAACCATTTACAGTTTTAGGTGTAATTATACTTTCAATAGTTTTAAAAGCATCATTATACTTTCTTGCAGCATTTTTTCTTGCTTTATTATAAGTATCTAAAAGCGGTAATTTTGCATCTAATACCGCTGCTTGAATACTATCTAATCGTGAATTCACTCCTACAACATCATGATGATAACGCTCGTACATGCCATGGTTTACAATACCTCTAATGGTATGTGCTAAATCATCGTCATTTGTAAAAATTGCTCCTCCATCACCATAACATCCTAAGTTTTTAGAAGGAAAAAATGATGTTGCTCCAACATTACCTATAGTTCCTGCTTTAACTTTTTCGCCATTTTGATATGTATAAGTTGCGCCAATAGCTTGAGCATTATCTTCAATTACATATAAATTATGTGCTTTAGCAATCTCCATTATAGCTTCCATATTAGCACATTGCCCAAATAAATGAACTGGAACAATTGCTTTTGTTTTTGGAGTAATGGCCTTTTTTACAGCCTCAATGTTTATATTAGAATCGTCTTCATTTACATCAACCAAAACGGGTGTTAATTGGAGCAACGCAATCACTTCAACTGTTGCTGCAAAAGTAAAATCTGCAGTAATAACTTCATCACCTGGTTTTAGACCTAAACCCATCATAGCAATTTGCAAAGCATCAGTGCCATTTGCACAAGGAATAACATGTTTAACACCTAAATATGATTCTAAGTTTTTTTGAAATTCATGAACCTTTGGTCCATTTATAAATGATGTAGTTTCGATAACTTCCTGAATTGAAGCATTTACCTCATCTTTTATATCGTTATACTGACCTTTAAGGTCAACCATTTGTATTTTTTTCATAAGCATCAAAATTACGAAATTCGTTTACGTTAACCAATGAAATTATTTTAAAGAAATGTATTTTAGCATAAAAAAAATTGAGCCTAATTTATAACATCGGAATACATTTAACCCATTTTGCTCTAAAATGTGGTTCCATTTTTAACGAAAAAATTAAAAATGGTGTTGCCGGCAGAAAAAGAACTTTTAAAACTCTTCAAAAAAGCATAACTGAAGGCGATAAGACACTATGGTTTCATTGTGCTTCTTTAGGTGAATACGAACAAGGTTTACCCGCTTTTAAAGAGCTTAGAAAACATTATAGCAACCATAAAATTATATTAAGTTTTTTTTCGCCATCGGGTTATGAAATTCGAAAAAACTCACCTATTGCAGATGTGGTTGTTTATTTGCCTTTAGATACCAAAAGCAATGCAAAGCAATTTTTAAATATTTTAAACCCAGAACTTACTGTATTTGTTAAATATGATATTTGGCCCAATTTTTTAAATGAATTAAAACGTAGAAACTTAAAAGCTATTTTAATTTCTGCAGTATTTAGAAAAAATCAATCTTATTTTAAATTTTATGGAAAAGAACTTAGACAAGCATTATTTGCGTTTGAACATATTTTTACACAAAACGAAAGTTCAAAAAAACTACTTCAATCTATAAATTACAATCATGTAACCGTTTCTGGGGACACCAGGTTCGACCGTGTTTCTAGTCAATTAAAATTAGATAATACTTTAGATTATATTGAAAAATTTAAAGATGGAAAACTTTGTGTTGTTGCAGGAAGCACTTGGCCTGAAGGCGAAACGTTATTAATTAATTTCATAAACTCTGAAGCATCAACTGAAGTTAAATTTATTATTGCACCACATAATATTAAACCTTCTCAAATAAAAAACATTAAGGATAATATTAATGATGAAGTTATATTGTTTTCAGAAAAAGATCAAAAAAAAGTATTAAACGCAAAAGTATTTATAATTGATACTATAGGAATTCTTTCAAAAATTTATAATTACTCAGATATCGCATACATTGGTGGAGCTATTGGAAACACTGGTTTACATAACACTTTAGAGGCTGCCGTTTTTGGAGTTCCAATAATTATAGGCAACAACCATCAAAAATTTCCCGAAGCTAAAGCCATGATAGATAATGGCGGCATGTTTTCAGTTTCAAATCAAATAGAATTTGATATTATTTTAAAAGAATTAATTGAGAATAAAGAAAAAAGATCTAACTCTGGAAATAAAAACAGTGATTTTATTAAAAAAAACAAAGGCGCTGTCATCCAAATACTTAATCACCTTCGTATATAGTGTATTTATATTAAGAATTATTTAGCAAACTATTAATTTTTAATAAAAAGTCATAAAATTGACTTTTACTATAAATAATTAACACTAAAACAAAAACCGATGAAAAAATTATTATTAAGTACCGTTTTATTATTAGCTTTAAGTTTAAGTTTCACATCTTGTAGAGACACTAAAAAAGGAGACTCTATTGAAGAAACTCTTGAAAACGCTGCTGATGATGTACAAGATGCTGTTGACGATGCCGTTGATGCTACAGAAGATGCTATGGATGATGCAGGTGATGCTATTGACGATGCTGTTGATGCAACAGGAGAAGCTGTAGATAGTGCTGTTGATGCAGCTGGAGAAACTATGGACAAAGCTGCTGATGCTGTTAAAAAAGCTGGTGAAACTGCAGAAAATAAAATAAATGAAGTAAAAGCAGAACACTAATTTAATTAGACTGTTTCAATTTTAAAAACCGCCAATTGGCGGTTTTTTTTATTAATTTTATCTTCTTAACCCAAATTGATTCTAATTAATAACATGCAACTAATTTCAAAAGTAGTATTTTCTTTATTTCTTTTTTCCTTAACTACTTATGACTCTTTCACACAAGAGACTTCTATTTCTACTAAATTTATTGAGAACGGTCAACTTTATGCAAATTTTAACGACTTCTCTAAGCCACTAACACAATTTAAAGAGGGAGAAAACTGTATAGTAACCGATTATTTAGGTCAAAATATTTATAAAATAAAATATAAAGAATGGGAAGGCTATGTTAAAGATCAATACATACTTGTTAATGAAAGTATGATGGATTTGTATTTTGATTTTGAGGAAAAACAAAGACTTAAGGCTATTAATGAAAAAGAAAACAGGCTAAAAGAAAGAAAAAATATTGCAAAAGCAGGTGAAAGTCAAATAAATAAGCAAAGAAAGCTCGATTCTATTGCTAAAGCCGAAAAAGAGCAACAAAAACAAATTGAAGCTATTAGGTTTGCCAATGAAAAGTATATTCAGTTAAACAAGCAAAGAAAACTCGATTCTATTACTGAAGCCGAAAAAAAGCAACAAAAACAAATTGAAACCATTAGGATTGCCAATGAAAAGTATATTCAATTAAACAAGCAAAGAAAACTCGATTCTATTGCTAAAGCTGAAGAAGAGCAACAAAAAAAGATTGAAGCAATTAGGATTGCTAATGAAAAGTATATTCAATTAAATAAACAAAGAAAGATTGATTCCATTGCTAAAGCTGAAGAGGAACAACAAAAACAAATTGAAACACTCAGAATTACCAATGAAAAATTAATTCAGTTAAATACTCAAAGAAAAATTGATTCCATTGCTAAAGCTGAAGATGAACAACAAAAACAAATTGAAACACTCAGAATTGCCAATGAAAAGCATATTCAATTAAATAAACAAAGAAAGATTGATTCCATTGCTAAAGCTGAAGATGATCTAAAGAAACAAATTGAAATCCAAAAAATTGCTAGAGAAAAGCAAAGAAAACAAGACTACTTAAATGAAGTTCAACTAGAGCAACAAAAAAAACCAAATTCTATTGTTAAAAATACTGAAGAGGAACAAGAAAAATTAAACTCTCGAAGTACTTGCCATTATTTAATAAACGAATATGATCAATATTATAAACGAGAGGTTATAATAACAGATAAATATTTTATTAACCAAAATTTGAATATTGAATTATTAAGAGAAGGAAGTACTTCTAGAATTCACATAAATTTATTGGAAAATTTAGGTTGTACTAATTACGTTCCAAGCAGTAGGTCTAGTGCAAGAATTACACTTGAAAACAATGAGGTAATTATTTTATACCATTCCGGTAGTTTAGATTGTAATGATTTTAGCTTAAAGGCTATAATATCAGCATCTAAAATAGACCAATTAAAAAATTCTCCAATAAAATCCTTAGAACTAAGAGGGACAAAAAAATCTGTAACTATTTCTGATATTGATTACAAAGAATTTTTTATTGATAAACTAAAATGTATTGAATAAAAAAAGCCTCATCTAATAAAAGATAAGGCTTTAGTACTGAAGACGGGACTTGAACCCGTACGTCCTAATGGACATTGGATTTTAAGTCCAACGTGTCTACCAATTCCACCACTTCAGCATTGGTATATTTTTAAGAAAGTTTCAGAGCGAAAGACGGGATTTGAACCCGCGACCCCCACCTTGGCAAGGTGATGCTCTACCCCTGAGCTACTTTCGCAGTTTTTAATGAACGAGCAATATCGCTATTGCGGATGCAAATTTAAAATTTTTCTCCTAAAACCAAAGCCTTTTTAGAAAAATAAATATAAAATATTTTAAGCGCGTTTTTTCTTGACTAACATACGCTTAATTTCATTCAATTTCATGAGTGCCTCAACGGGTGTAAGTGTATCAATATCAATGTGTAAAATCTCTTCTTTAATATTTTCTAATAATGGATCATCCAAATTAAAAAAACTGAGTTGCATTTCATCTTTTAACGATTTCACCTTATCTGTGAGCTCTTCACTTGAATGAGACTTCTCTAATTTCTTCAAAATAGCATTAGCACGATGCAAAACTTGCTGTGGCATTCCTGCCATTTTTGCAACATGAATACCAAAACTATGTGCACTTCCTCCTTCAACAAGCTTTCTTAAAAAGAGGACATTGTCTTTTAACTCTTTTACAGAAACATTAAAGTTTTTAATTCGCTCAAAAGTTTCACTCATTTCATTTAACTCATGATAATGCGTTGCAAAAAGCGTTTTTGGTTTTGCAGGATGCTCATGAATGTATTCACTAATTGCCCAAGCTATAGAAATACCATCATAAGTACTTGTACCACGTCCAATTTCATCAAGCAATACTAAACTTCTATCAGAAATATTATTTAAAATAGACGCTGTTTCATTCATTTCTACCATAAAAGTAGATTCGCCCATTGATATATTATCACTTGCTCCTACTCTGGTAAATATTTTATCAACCAAACCTATTCTAGCCTCTTTTGCAGGAACAAAACTCCCTATTTGAGCCAATAGAACGATTAAAGCGGTTTGACGCAAAATCGCAGATTTACCAGACATATTGGGACCGGTAATCATAATAATTTGTTGAGAAGTTCTATCTAAAAATACATCATTAGCTATATATGCCTCGCCTATTGGCAATTGCTTTTCAATAACTGGATGGCGTCCATCTTTAATATCTAAATCAAAAGAATCATCAATATTAGGATAGATGTAATTATTATCCTTGGCAAGTTGTGCAAATCCACATAAACAGTCCAACTGACCAATTAAATAAGCGTTTTGCTGCACCGGTTTTATGTATTGATTCATCCAACCGATCAACTCTCCAAACAATTGTTGTTCTATGGTTTGAATTCTATCTTCCGCACCTAAAATTTTAGCCTCGTATTCTTTTAGTTCTTCTGTGATATAGCGTTCTGCACTTACCAAGGTTTGTTTTCTAATCCATTCCTCTGGCACTTTGTCTTTATGTGTATTTCTAACTTCTATATAATAACCAAATACGTTGTTTGATGCTATTTTTAAAGATGTAATACCGGTACGCTCACTTTCACGCTCCAACATTTTGTCTAGGTAATCTTTCCCTGATTTTGACAACCCTCTTAATTCATCTAATTCCACAGAAAAACCAGCAGCAATACTATGTCCTTTCAATACATTTACTGGTGCATCTTCGTTTAAAGTTTCCTTAATTTTTTCACGAAGCACATCGCAACTTTGAAGCGTATCTCCAATAATTTTAAGCGATTCGTTATCACAATTGGATGCTAGTGATTTTATAGGAACAATAGCCTCTAAAGAATTTTTAAGTTGAATAACCTCTCGCGGACTCACCTTTCCCGTCGCAACTTTAGATATTAATCGCTCTAAATCTCCAATATGCTTTATGTGATTTTGAATTTTTTGTAGAACGGTGTTTTCTTTAGTTAAAAAACTAACCACTTCATGGCGCTGTTTAATCTTTTCTACATTCTTTAAAGGCAATGCCAACCATCGCTTTAAAAGTCTTCCGCCCATTGGCGAAATGGTTTTATCAATAACATTTAAAAGCGTTACAGCATTATTATTTGTAGAATTATAAAGCTCTAAATTTCTAATGGTAAACTTATCCATCCACACATAATCATCTTCAGCAATTCTAGAAATTGAGGTAATATGTTGTAATTTTTTATGCTGTGTTTCACCTAAATAATGGAGAATAGAACCTGAAGCTATAATACCTTCATATAAATCTTCAACGCCAAAACCTTTAAGTGTTTTTGTATTGAAATGCTTAATTAAAGTTTCATAAGCATAATCGGTTTGATATACCCAATCTTCCATATAAAACGTATGGAAATCATCACCAAAAGTATCTTTAAAAAGTGTTCGTTTTTGTTTAGAAACCAACACTTCACTTGGGCTAAAATTTTGAAGCAACTTATCTATATACTCCGCATTACCTTGTGAAGTCAAAAACTCCCCTGTTGAAATATCTAAAAACGATATTCCTATATATTTTTTATCGAAATAAACCGAACATAAAAAGTTGTTAGATTTAGATACTAAAACCTCATCATTTAAAGCAACACCAGGAGTTACCAACTCGGTAACACCTCTTTTTACAATATTCTTAGTTAATTTTGGGTCTTCCAATTGGTCGCAAATAGCAACACGTTGTCCTGCTTTAACCAACTTTGGCAAATAAGTGTTTATTGAATGATGCGGAAATCCTGCCAACTCCGTTTCACTATCACTTCCTGCACCTCGCTTGGTTAAAATAATACCTAAAATGCCAGCAGCTTTAACGGCATCTGCACCAAAGGTTTCATAAAAATCGCCAACACGAAACAACAACAAAGCATCAGGATACTTTGCTTTTATTGCATTGTATTGTTTCATTAACGGAGTTTCTTTTTTTGCTTTTTTAGCCAATGGAAAAGTGGTTTTTTAGTCTTATTTTTGTGAAAATTGTAAGAATGCTAATGTAGCATTATTTTGTTTTTTTTTGAAGAACATCCTTTAGAAGTTATCTACAATTATTAACCAATTATTAAATGCGTAAACTAAAAAATAGCGAATTAGACCGATTGAGTGTTGATGAATTTAAAGACACGAAAAAAACACCCATTATTATTGTATTGGATAATATTAGAAGTTTAAACAACATTGGTTCGGTATTTAGAACAAGTGATGCTTTTTTAATTGAAAAAATTTACCTCTGCGGTATTACAGCAACTCCTCCAAACAAAGATATTCATAAAACTGCTTTAGGAAGCACCGATACAGTTGACTGGGAATATATTGAAAACACGATGGATTTAGTTGAAAAACTAAAAGCTGAAAACGTTAAAATCTGCGCTATTGAACAAGCTGAAAACGCCACAATGCTAAATGATTTTAAGGTTGAACCCAATACTAAATACGCTTTAGTTTTTGGAAATGAAGTAAAAGGAGTGGCTCAAAATGTGGTTAACGAGAGTGATGTGGTGATTGAAATCCCACAATTTGGAACCAAACATTCACTTAATATATCTGTGAGTTGTGGTGTTGTAGTTTGGGATATTTTCTCAAAATTAAAAGTGAACAGCTAAAAGTGGTTAAAAAAACAAAGAAACCTTGGCCTACTAAAGATGTGATGGATCAGGTTTATGAAATGAAACTTTGGGGTGGTACAACATTAGATTTTTATTCTGGAGCAGGTTCTCACGATCCAAAAATTATAAACCCTTATTTAAGTACTTTAATTTCATTTTTAGAATCACACAACAACGATTTAATTGTTTGCGATTTAGGCTGTGGTGATTTCAATATTGGAAAACACTTAACTAAATACGCCAAAAAATATATTGCAATAGATATTGTTGAAAAACTTATTACTAGAAATAAAAAACAATATAAAGAAGACAACCTAGAGTTTAGCTGTTTAGATATTGCTAAAGAAGAGGTTCCGCATGGTGATTGTATTATATTACGTCAAGTTTTACAGCATTTATCTAATAAAGAAATACAAATCATCATTAAAAAAATGGCTGCTTATAAATATATCATTTTAACCGAACATATCCCTTTAGGAAACTTCATTCCAAACCAAGACATTATTTCGGGACAAGGTATTAGAATAAAACAAAACAGTGGTGTTAATATTCTAGAAGCACCTTTTAATTTTAAAACTAAAGAAGAAACAGTCCTTGAAGAATATATTTTAGAAAATAATAAAGGACGTATTGTTACAACATTATATAGAGTGTTTTAATTAGAATTAAGCTTGGTTTTAAAACTAAAAAATATAACTTAGCTTATCACTGAATATAAAACCGATTTAAATTTATAATTATGAGAGTTACTTCTATTCTACTTCTAATTTTATTAATCACCAGTTGTAAAACAATAAAAGCGCAAGAACAGAATATATGGAATGGTAAACGTAGCGCCGTTGTTTTAACCTATGATGACGCTCTTAATGTACATTTAGATAATGTGATACCATATCTTAATAAATTCAACATTAAAGGAACCTTTTATTTAATTGGAGAAGCTCAAGTAACTAGTAATAGGTTATTAGATTGGAGAGCTGCTGCTAAAAATGGACACGAACTGGGAAACCATAGTTTAACACATCCTTGTAACGGACAAGTTGAAGGCAGATCGTGGGTACAACCCGAAAAAGATTTAAGCACCTATTCTGTTGAACGCGCTGTAAACGAAATAAGAATTACCAATACACTTTTACGAGCCATTGATGGCAAAACAGAAAGAACTTTTGCTTACCCTTGTGGAGACAAAAAAATTGATAGTGTAAATTATTATGATGCTTTAAAAAATGATTTCGTTGCAGCAAGAGGCGTTAATGCAGGTATGCAACCATTAAATAATGTTGATTTAGATGATGTTAATTGCTATTATATTGATGGGAATTCAGGAGATTATATGATTGATCTTGTTAAAAAAGCAGTAGAATCTAAAACCTTAATTGTTTTTTTATTTCATGGTGTTGGTGGCGAACATAATATTAATGTATCGCTTGAAGCACATAACGAATTAATTAAATATTTAGCTGAACATGAAAACGATATATGGATTGCACCTATGGTAGATGTTGCTAAATATATAAAGAAAATGCAGCCTTAAAAACAAACATATCACACTAAAAGTAAAGCGAATAAAACACTCTAAATGAAAAAAAAATTCTTTTGCTTTTATTTCTATTCCATGTTTTTTGCTTGCTTTAGCCAAAATAATTCTTCTAACTCAAAAATTAAAAAAATTATTGAAACTCAAACTTATGAAGTCACTTCATCTGATAATAAAAGGTATGTTTATACGTCTGAAATTAATGAATACAATTACAACATTAAGGGGCAAGAGATTTCTAATCTTGCAAAGACATATTATAATAAAAAACCATACAGAACTACTCAAACTAATTATTTTTATAACAAAGAAGATCAAATTGACTACACAGATAACTTTAATTTAAAAGACTCTATTCGATACAAGGTGAACTACTTTTACACAAGCAACAAACTTGTTAAGAAAAGTGCTTACTACATTATTAATGAAAAGGAAATAAATTATAATGAAAAATATTCTTATGATAAAGATGGGAAATTAACAAAAAGCAATTATTTATATTTAGAAAAATATTTAGATTCTTATATTGGTCAAAGAGATTTAAATGCTCTCTTTACATATAATAAAAAAGAACAGTTAATTGAATCTGATTGGACTAAATCTGATAGCAGCTATAAGTATAATAGAATAGTGCATTTTAGAAATCGAAAAGGAAGAATCACTAAAGAAAAGGAATATGATAAAAATGGCAATCTAATAAAAACAAATATTTATAAATATATTTTTGACTCTAAGAATAACTGGACAATCCTCAAATGCTATGAAAAGAAATCATTAGTTAAATCAATATATCGTGAAATTGAATATTTTGATTAAATCTATTTCTTTTTAATTGCTACTTACTCCCCACAAATCTCACCCAAAACCCATAAATAATCAGATCTATTATCTATAAAATCTCTGTCAGAAATATCAATAATTTTTACGTTAAAATCGGGTTGCGATTTTAGAAAATCTAAATACCCTGTATTAATTTTTTCTAGATAGTTGTTATCAATATTTTGTTCGTAGTCACGTCCGCGTTTTTTTATGTTTTCTTGTAAGCGTTCTGTGTTTTGGTATAAATACACATACAAATCTGGCTTTCGTAAATCTTTATACATCAGGTAAAAAAGCTTTCGATAGAGTTTAAACTCATCTTCCTGCAAAGTAATTTTAGAGAATATTAGCGATTTAAACACATCGTAATCACTCACAATAAAATCTTTAAACAAATCGAGTTGCGATAAATCGTCACTAATTTGTTGGTAACGGTCTGCTAGAAAAGACATTTCTAAAGTAAAGGCATACCTGTGAGCATCTTCATAAAACTTTGGCAAAAACGGATTGTCTGCAAAACGCTCTAAAATGAGTTTCGCATTAAAATCGTGTGCTATTTTTTTAGCTAAACTGGTTTTTCCTGCACCAATATTTCCTTCAATAGCAATGTAATTATATTGTGTAAAGTTGAAGTTTTTACTTGGGTTTTTCAACCAAATACTTATAGGTTCTAAAACAGAATCATCTTCACATTCATTTAATAAAACAGCCACTTCTTTATTAAACGTTGGGTGTTTTACTTTTGAAGCCACATCGTTTAGCGGTTGCAAAACAAACTTACGTTTTTGCATTTCAGGATGTGGTAATTGCAATGTTTCTGTGTCTATAATTTTATCTTCAACAAAAACAATATCTAAATCTATTATTCTAGCTTCGTAAGTGTTCTTTTTAGTTCTAACACGCCCCAAAGCTGTTTCAATTTCTAATAAAATATCAAGTGCTTCTTGGGGTTCTAAATAACTTTCTAAAACCAAACAACAGTTAAAAAAATCGTCGCTTTCAAAACCAAATGCAGGCGATTTATAAACCTTAGAAATTAGCTTAACATTACCTAAGGCTAGGTGTATAGCATCAATGGCATCTTGCAAATTTTTAAATTTATCACCCTTATTACTACCTAAAGCAATATAATATGTTGTTGGTTTAATCATGGAGAGCAAAATAACTAAAACAATTTTTAATACTTTATATTTACAAGACCTATTTATTCACAATTATAAATGACTGTAAAAGACAAACTCGCGGCACAACGTATTTACATGCTTTTAGGAGCTCTATTCATCACATCTTTAGTTGTTTCAAACCTCATTTTTCAGAAATTTTTTTATTGGCACCCATTTCATATTGAAATTTTTGGAACCAAACTATTTGAAATCTCAGTAGGCATTTTACCTTACCCAATTACCTTTTTAATCACCGATTTAATAAGTGAAATTTATGGTAAAAAACGAGCTAATGATGTTGTTGCAACCGGTATTTTTGCTTCTATTTTTTCGCTTTCAATTGTTCTTATTGCGGATATTGCTCCGGCTACAAATTGGTCACCTGTATCAGATAAAATATTTAATGATGTTTTTGGTAGTACTGTTATAGCTGTAACCGCAAGTATGCTAGCCTATTTATTTGCGCAATTTATAGACATCCAAATTTATCACTTTTGGAAACGGTTAACTAAAGGCAAACATTTATGGTTACGTAACAACTTTTCTACTTTTTTATCACAATTTATAGACACTTTTACCATTTTAATTTTACTCTGTTCATTTAATATTATTGAGTGGGATAAATTCACAGGATTACTAATTAGTGGTTTTTTATTTAAAGTACTCATCGCTATTTGCGATACTCCT
The DNA here is from genome assembly GCF_900114265.1 of Flaviramulus basaltis. Classification (GTDB taxonomy): domain Bacteria; phylum Bacteroidota; class Bacteroidia; order Flavobacteriales; family Flavobacteriaceae; genus Flaviramulus; species Flaviramulus basaltis. The sequence goes on along the minus strand of NZ_FPKV01000001.1, from coordinate 1,276,055 downwards.
TTTATGTATTTAGGTGTTTATTTATTCAAAAAACGCTTTAATTTAAAGGTAAACGAAGAGATTAACTTACTATAATGGTATGCGTTAATATTAATACGACTTAGGTTAAATTTATATTAAACTTTTCTCTTACTTAGCCTAAAAAATAAACACCAACGTATATTTATATAAAATGTGTGTTAATAACTGAGCATAAAATTAACTTCAAAAAATAATCTTTAGTTACTTGGCAAAATACATTTAACAGATAAACAAATTAACCAAATGAAAAAGGCTTTAAAAATTATTGGCATTACATTACTTATTGTTATCGCTCTTTTAGTAGCTATTCCTTTTGCTTTTCAAGGTCAAATAAAAGATATAGTGAAACGTTTTATAAATGATAACTTAAACGCAAAAGTTGAATTTAGCGATGTTAGTTTAAGTTTTATTAGAAGTTTTCCACAAGCTCATGTAAGTGTTTCAGACCTGGTTATTACAAACTTTAAACCTTTTGAAGATGAAACTTTTGTAACAGCTAAAAACATTTCGTTTACCATGTCTATTAAAGAGTTGTTTAAAAAAGCGGAAGAAGATCCTATTATTGTAAATTCAATAAATATTGATGAAGCGCTTTTAACTTTAAAAACAGATAAATTTGGTAATAACAATTATGATATTACTAAAGAAAAAGAAAATCAAGTTGCCGCAGATAACAGCCAAAGTTTCGCTTTTGATATTGAAGATTACAAAATAAACAATAGTGCGTTAACGTATATAGATGAAGTTTCTAAAACTCAAATTTATATTACCGAATTAAACCACGAAGGAAAAGGTATATTTTCTACCGATGTTTCAGAACTAGACACAAAAAGTGAAGCGAATGTAAGTTTTAGCTTAGATAGCACAAACTACTTAAGCAGCAATCCGGTAAAATTAGACGCTATAATTGGTCTAGACTTAAACAACAGCAAGTACACTTTTAAAGAAAATAAAGCATTTATAAATCAGTTGCCAATAGAATTTAAAGGTTATGTACAACAGCTTGAAAACGGACAGGATATTGATATTTCTTTTGAAAATCCAGGCTCTGATTTTAAAGATTTCTTAGCTGTTATTCCAAAAGAATATTCTAAAACCATTGAAAACGTTCAAACCACGGGAGATTTTAAAATAAAAGGTATTGTTAAAGGCTTAATTTCAGATGAAACTATTCCTAATTTAGACATAAGTATTACATCAAACAATTCATCTTTTAAATATCCAGATTTACCAAAACGTGTAAGTAATATTACTATAAATACTTCTATAAAAAATACAACAGGAAATGTTGATGACACCTATGTTGATATTAAAAGGTTAGATTTTAAAATTGATGATGATATTTTTAAATCGTCTGCTACCATAAAAAACATTACCAAAAACATGCTTGTAAATGCTAATATTGATGGTATATTAAATTTAGCAAACATTACAAAAGTGTACCCTATTGAATTTGATAATACGTTAAGTGGTATTTTAAAAGGAAAAATAAATACATCTTTTGATATGAATGCGATTGAAACTAATGCCTACGAACGCATTAAAAATAATGGTTCTGCAAGTATTACAGATTTTGTTTTTTCTTCTGAAGATATTGTAAATCCTATCCATATTTCAGAGGCAAGTATGACATTCAATCCTGAAACCGTTTCACTTAACAACTTTAAAGCTAAAACAGGAGAAAGTGACTTGAATGCCACAGGAACAATAAAAAATTTACTTGGCTTTTTATTAAGCGATAATACTCTAAAAGGTGAATTTAATGTGAATTCAAACCTCTTTAAAGTAAGTGATTTTATGAGTGCCGATGATGAAAAAGCAACTGAAAACAAAACAACTTCTGATAAAGCTTCATTAAAAATTCCTGCTTTCTTGGAATGTGCCATAAATGCCAATGCAAAAACAGTTGTTTACGATAATTTAAATTTAAAAGACGTTACAGGCACATTATATATAAAAGATCAGCAAGCATCACTACAAAATATGACATCAAGTATTTTTGATGGCGCATTATCTATTTCGGGAGATGTTTCAACAAAAAACGAAACACCTACTTTTAATTTAAATCTTGGAGCCAATGGATTTGACATTGCAAAATCATTTAAAGACTTAGAGTTACTACAAAACTTAGCACCTATTGCTAAATTGTTTCACGGAAAATTAAACACGACTCTTAATCTTTCAGGAGAATTAGACAAAGAGTTCTCGCCCAATTTAAGCACCATGTCTGGAAATGCTTTAGCAGAACTTTTAACAACTCAAATTAACGCCAATAAAGGTGAGTTATTTAATAAACTGGAAGGCGCATTAAGTTTTATAAATTTTGACAAACTCAATTTAAAAGATTTAAAAACCAATCTAACTTTTGCAAATGGCAAAGTAAGTGTAAAACCTTTCGATTTAAAGTATGAAGACATTGCTATTACAGTTTCTGGTGCTCATGGTTTTGATAAAACTATGGATTACAACGCTGTTTTTAATGTCCCTGCAAAATATTTAGGTAGTGAAGTAAACCGCTTAATTGGTAAAATAGATACTGATGAAGCAAAAAACATAACCATACCAATAACCGCAAATATTGGTGGTACATTAACTAGCCCAAATGTTAAAACCGATTTAACTAGTGGTATTTCAAATTTAACAAAACAACTTATTGAAATTGAAAAGCAAAAACTACTTAATCAAGGTAAAGACAAAGTAAAGGGCATGTTAGGTAATATTATTGGTAGTAATAAAACAAAAACAGACTCTATTAAAAAAGAGCAAGACAACACTGTTAAAGATGTTTTAAAAGGCATTATTGGCAACAATAAAACAGAAACCGATTCTACTACCAAAACAAATACAACAAAAGACGCCGTTAAAAATGTACTTGGTGGCCTATTAGGTAAAAAGAAAAAAGTACAAGATACCGTTAAATAATATTCTGTATTAATTTTAGTGTTTTCTAAAATAAAGTCGCGTATTTATTAGGTTTTCTCAATAAAAAGGTTACATTATACATTGGGATAAATTTTAAACTTTAATATAATATATGAGGCAATTAAAAATCACAAAGCAAGTTACCAACCGAGAATCTAAATCTCTAGACAAATATTTACAAGACATTAGTAAAATACCTTTAATTACTGCCGAGGAAGAAGTAGAATTAGCACAACGCATTAAAAAAGGAGATCAAAAAGCTTTAGACACACTCGCAACTGCTAACTTACGTTTTGTAGTTTCTGTTTCAAAACAATATCAAAATCAAGGTTTAACCCTACCAGATTTAATAAACGAAGGTAATGCTGGTTTAGTAAAAGCGGCTAAACGTTTTGATGAAACTAGAGGTTTTAAATTTATATCTTATGCAGTTTGGTGGATTAGACAAGCAATTCTTCAAGCTTTAGCAGAACAATCTCGAATAGTTAGATTACCTTTGAACAAAATTGGTTCTATTAATAAAATAAACAAAGCTTATTCATTTTTAGAACAGGAACATGAAAGACCACCTAGTGCAGATGAAATAGCAAAGAGATTAGACCTTACCATTAACGATGTAAAGCAATCTATGAAAATTTCTGGCAGACATCTATCAATGGATGCGCCTTTTAAAGAAGGTGAAACGTCAAATTTATATGATGTTTTAAATTCGAGTGAATCGCCTAGACCAGATAGTGATTTAATGAAAGATTCTTTAAATGTTGAAGTAAATCGAGCATTAGATACACTTTCAGAAAAAGAGTCTGAAGTAATTCGCCATTATTATGGTATTAGTAAAAAACAACCTATGAGCCTTCAAGAAATTGGAGATTCTTTTGGTTTAACTCGAGAACGAGTAAGACAAATAAAAGAAAAAGGTATTCGTAGATTAAGGCATGCCTCAAAAAGTAAAGTACTAAAAACGTATTTAGGATAATCCTAAAAAGTAAATTAAATAATTAAAAAAAATACATGTTAAAAATTATTGTAAAAGACGGAGAAAACATAGAACGTGCATTAAAACGTTATAAAAGAAAACACCGTAACATTAAAGTGATGCAAAATTTAAGAGACGGTCAATTTTTCACAAAACCATCTGTTAGAAGACGTCGCGAAGTTCAAAAAGCAGAATACATTCAAAACTTAAGAGATCAAGAAGATATTTAATCTCCTATTTGTTTGAAACAAAATATAAATCCCGTTTACCTATAAGTTGTAAGTGGGATTTTTTATTTTATAGAAAGATTTACAACCAAACCTTCATTAGCTCGAATATTAAAAACGGTTTGATCATCAAAAATAAGATATTGCCCTTTAATCCCTACTAGTTTTCCTTTGTATTGCTGTTCTTTAATTATATTTAAACTCTTTGGTTTCTCTGGATATTTATTAACTGGAAAATCTAAATTAGTTTCAGTATTATTTTCAATAAAATAGTCTTTTGCTTCATTAGGAATATATTGCTTCAACCGTTCTCGCCACTCTACTAAATTTTCATCTACAATTTCATTTTTAAGCATGGTTCTCCAATTGGTTTTATCACTTACATAATCTTTTAAGGCCACCTCTGTAATACCTGCTAAATATCTATTTGGCACCTCAACAATTTCAATTGCCTCATGAGCACCTTGGTCTATCCAACGTGTAGGCACTTGACTTTTTCTAGTTACACCAACTTTAACATTGCTAGAGTTTGCTAAATAAACAATGTGTGGTTGTAGTTGCACTTTCTTTTCGTACTCTAAATCACGATCTTCTTGATCTAAATGCGCAGTGCTTAATTCTGGTCTCATAATCCAATCGGCTGCTTGTGGAATATCAAAAAAACAACTCTTACAAAACCCTTGTCGGTAAATAGGTTTATCTAATTTACAGTTCAAACATTGGTATTTAACAAATTGAATTGTAATGTTTTTATCTAGTAACTGATTCATATTTATAAAATCGTTTTCAAAAACTAAATAGTATTGTATAGGCTGCGAAAATTCGGTTACCATTTTTGTTAAAACACCTTGGTAGAACATGAAAAAAAAGTATTATTTTTAAAAATCTTAAAGATAAACTAAATATGCCAATACCTATAGTGAATTCGATTGCTTCTTGGTTTTTAAAAAAGCGATTCCATCAAATAGAATTGTTTTTAAAATACCCAAATGAAGTTCAAAACGAGCTGCTATTAAGCCTAATAGATATGGCAAAAAATACCGAAATTGGTAAACAACATGATTTTGCATCTATAAAAAATTATAACACGTTTGCAGAACGTGTTCCCATAAAAAATTACGATGGTTGGCAAGATATTATAGAGCGTTCTCGTGGTGGTGAGAATAATTTGTTTTGGCCTACACCAATAAAATGGTTTGCAAAATCTAGCGGAACAACGCGTTCAAAAAGCAAATTTATTCCTGTAAGTCAAGAATCTCTAGAAGATTGCCATTATGCTGCTAGTAAAGATTTGCTTTGTATGTACTTAAACAACAATGAAGATTCTCAATTATTTACAGGTAAAAGTTTACGACTTGGCGGAAGTAAAGAATTATACAAAGAAAACGGAACCGCATTTGGCGATTTGTCGGCTATTTTAATTGACAATATGCCTTTTTGGGCAGAATTTAGTAGCACTCCAAGTAGTAAAGTATCGCTAATGAGCGATTGGGAGCATAAAATGCAGGCTATAGTTAATGAAACCATTAATGAAAATGTTACAAGCCTTGCAGGTGTCCCTTCCTGGATGTTGGTTTTACTTAACAATGTTTTAGAAACCACGGCAAAGGAAAGTTTGCTTGACATTTGGCCTAATTTGGAAGTATATTTTCATGGAGGCGTTAGCTTTACACCTTATAAAGATCAATACAAAAAAATACTTCCTAAAAAGGATTTTAAATATTATGAAATTTACAATGCTTCCGAAGGTTTTTTCGCGATTCAAGATCAAAACAATTCAAATGAATTATTACTCATGTTGGATTACGGGATTTTCTATGAATTTATTCCCATGAATGTTTACGCCACTATTGAAGAAAGAGCAATTCCGCTTAGTGAGGTAGAACTCAACATAAATTACGCTGTTATTATTACTACAAATGCTGGTTTATGGCGTTATAAAATAGGCGACACAGTTAGGTTTACATCATTAAATCCATACAGAATAAAGATTTCGGGAAGAACAAAACATCATATTAATGTTTTTGGCGAAGAGCTTATTATTGAAAATGCAGAGGATGCATTAAAGAAAGTATGCAAACACACCCAAGCCGAAATTAAGGATTTTACTGCGGCTCCTATTTTTATGGAAGGCAAAGAAAAAGGAGCACATGAATGGTTAATTGAATTTAAAACACCACCTATAGACATAGAAAATTTTAATAAAATTTTTGATGACACTTTAAAATCTTTAAACTCTGATTATGAAGCTAAACGCTTTAACAACATTACACTCAACAAGCCTAAAATTAATATAGCCAGAGAAAATTTGTTTTATGATTGGTTAAAACAAAACAACAAATTAGGAGGACAACACAAAATACCAAGACTATCGAATACAAGAGATTACATGGAAGAGCTCTTAAAAATGAATTTGTAAGATTTTTAACAATAAACGCCTGTAAAACAATAACTTACCGAATTAAATGGCTATTGGTCTAAGATTTTTATAAAAATCTTAGTAGTAGTTCTATATTTATGTTTAACTAATCCAAACCCTCTCTCAAGAAGAAAACTAAATTATGTTTTTTCATTTTCCTTTTATCCAATATTGTAATTAGTCAAGAACCCTCAGATTTAATTGCAACAAACCATTCCTATTATACAAATAATAGTACCACGTTTTCAACCCTGTCTGAAACAGTAATTGACACCAATGGATTTGGGTTTGAACTTCTAGATGCAGGAGTTAATTCTCCATATTCTGAAATTGGTTCAGGTTTTTTTAGAAATAAATTAATTATGATTTCTTCAAAAAAATTAGGTGGTTTAGCAAAAATTGACCCTAATACTAATGAAGCTTACAAAGAATTATTTTGCTTAAACATTGACAAAATGGACATTTAAGTACGCCACAACTATTTTCAAGAATATTAAACACTAACGATAGTGAAGACCAATTAACCTTTTCACCTGATCAAAAAACAGTTTATTATACAAGAAGTAGCAGAGAAAACTCTTTAGAATACAAATTATATAAGGCTGTTTTAGAAGAAGACTCACATGGTAATTGGATAAATCAAGAATTACTAGATATAAACAATATAAATATTTCTATTGAAAACCCTTATGTAACCCATAAAGGTGATAAACTGTATTTTTCTGCAAATATGCCAGATGCTATTGGTGGATACGATATTTATGTTTCAGAAATTAATGCAGATGGCTCTTTAGGAACGCCTAAAAATTTAGGAAGTACTGTTAATACTAATTTGGACGACAAATACCCTTCACTTTCAATTGATGATAAATACTTATATTTTTCATCAAAAGGACATGATAATATTGGAGGCTTTGATCTTTTTGCAAGCAGAATTTCTAATAATGGATATAGTATACCTAGAAATTTAGGTAACACCATAAACACTGAATATGATGAAGTTGCTTATTTTTTAGCCGCCAGAAATAAAGGCTATGTATCATCAAACAGACAAAACGGAAAGGGTAGTTATGATATTTATACGGCTATTAATGAAGAAGTGACTCAAAAAATAGAAGGTGAAATTCTAGATTTAGAAACAAAAATAAAACTTCCAAATACAGTTGTTATTTTAAAAGATATTGATGGTATAGAAATAGATAGAACAATAACTCGAGAAGATGCCATTTATAGCTTTAAAGTAGACCCTTTTGAAAACTATACCATCTCAACCTATAAAGATGGGTTTAAAGATACTTTGGTAGGTTTTTTGGCTTACAGAGGAATTGAAACAACTATAATAAAAATATAGAACTACTTACCACCGAACCTGTAATTGCCAAAGTTGATAACGAATTAAGAATTGTTTTAGAAAACATCTATTTTGATTTCAATAAATGGAATGTAAAAGAGGAATCATTTATTTCATTAAATAAAATAATTAAAGTCCTTAAAGATCATCCAGAAATGACATTAGCAATTAATGCCCATACAGATAATAAAGGTAGAGATTCTTATAACTTAGGCTTATCTCAAAAACGTGCTGTATCAGCGGTTAAGTATTTAATTAAAAATGGTATTAGTAAAAAGAGACTACAGTCTAATGGTTTTGGAGAAACTAAACCATTAGTAGATTGTAAAAATGATTGTTCTGATGAAGATTTACAAGCTAACAGACGTGTTGAATTTGTTATTTTAAAAGAATAAAAATCCGTTGATTTGTTATAAAAACGATGAAGTGTTTCTTGAAAAGTTTTTAAACGAGTATTTCGTCTTATAATCTAAAAGCTAACAAAGCCCTTTGCACAGCTTCTAAGTAACATATACCTTTACCAAAAGTTATAATAGCAGAATGAAAATTTATCCATAATGTCCATTATTAATTAAAATCCATAACAAATAAAAAACCACGCTAATAGCGTGGTTTTTTTATGTCTAAAATTATAAACTTTCTTATGAAACTGCTTTAAGTTTCTTTAAAGTAGTTTTAGTTAATTTATCTTCAGCGTAAACTTTAGTTACATTTAAACTTTTCTCGTCGCTACTTGGTAATTCGAACATAGCATCTGTTAAAATTTCTTCACAAAGTGAACGTAATCCTCTTGCTCCTAGTTTATATTCAATAGCTTTATTTACAATAAAATCTAAAGCACCATCTGTTATACTAAAATCTATTTCATCCATCAAAAACAGCTTCTTATATTGTTTAATAATAGCATTTTTAGGCTCAGTAAGAATCGCTCTTAGTGTATCTGCATCTAAAGGATCCATATATGTTAAAACTGGTAAACGCCCAATAATTTCAGGAATTAGACCAAAGTCTTTTAAATCTTTAGGAATAATATATTGTAATAAGTGATTTTGATCTACAACATCATCAGATATTGACGCACTGTAACCAACAGCTTGCATATTTAAACGTTTAGAAATAACACGTTCAATACCATCAAAAGCACCTCCTGCTATAAATAAAATATTTTCTGTATTAACTTCAATGAATTTTTGGTCTGGGTGTTTACGTCCTCCTTTTGGTGGCACATTAACAACCGTACCTTCTAGAAGTTTTAAAAGCGCTTGTTGCACACCTTCACCAGACACATCTCTTGTAATAGATGGATTATCACTCTTACGAGCTATTTTATCTATTTCATCTATAAAAACAATGCCTTTTTCAGCTTTTTCTAAATTGTAATCTGCTGCTTGAAGTAAACGTGTTAAAATACTTTCTACATCTTCTCCAACATAACCTGCTTCTGTTAAAACAGTAGCATCAACTATAGCTAAAGGAACATTTAACATTCTGGCAATTGTTTTTGCCATTAATGTCTTTCCTGTACCTGTTTGACCAACCATAATGATATTACTTTTTTGTATTTCAATATCATCTTTTGTAGCAGGTTGTAATAAACGTTTGTAATGATTATATACAGCAACAGACATAACCTTTTTAGTCATGTTTTGCCCAATAATATATTCATCAAGAAAACCCTTAATTTGTTGTGGTTTACGAAGTTTTAATTCTGCAGATAAATCACTACTATCACTTTGTTTAGATTCTTCAATTACAATACCGTGTGCTTGCTCTATACATCTATCGCATATATGAGCATCTAGTCCAGCAATTAACAAGTTTGTTTCAGGCTTTTTACGACCACAAAATGAACATTCTAATTCTTCTTTTGCCATTAATCTTATCTATTTTGGGAGTAATTAATTATAAATCCCTCTATAACAATTCTTTAAAATTACTAATTTTTATTTAATTACGGGCTAAAATCTCGTCAATCATGCCATATTCTTTAGCTTTATCCGCTTTCATCCAGTAATCTCTATCACTGTCTTCATATACTTTGTCGTAATCCTGACCTGAATGCTTACTTATAATTTTATAAAGTTCTTCTTTTAAAATAAGTATCTCTCTAGCTGTAATTTCTATATCGCTTGCTTGACCTTGAGCACCACCTAATGGTTGGTGAATCATAACACGAGAATGTGTTAAACCACTACGTTTTCCTTTTGTACCAGCACATAATAATACAGCTCCCATTGATGCTGCCATACCTGTACAAATAGTTGCAACATCTGGTTTAATAAATTGCATAGTATCATAAATTCCTAACCCAGCATAAACACTTCCTCCTGGAGAATTAATGTACATTTGTATGTCTTTATTAGCATCTACACTTTCTAAAAACAAAAGCTGTGCTTGCACAATGTTAGCAATATTATCATTTATTCCTGTTCCTAGAAAAAGAATACGATCCATCATTAAACGAGAAAACACATCTAATTGAGAAATATTCAATTGGCGCTCTTCAATAATATAAGGCGTCATATTTTCTGGGTACATGCTACTTATAATTTTATTGTAGTATGTGCTACTTATACCTTGGTCTTTTATCGCGAATTTTTCAAATTCTTTTGCGTAATCCATAGTTTATTTTGTAATTTATTTTGATTAAAGTCTTGACTTACATTAAGATGCACTAAAATCTTATTTAATCAAGATTTACTTTTGAATGAAAAGGCGCTTAAATCAATAGATTTAAGCGCCTAAATATAAGCAATTATTCTTTACTTATTTGTCACCATAAACTTCTTTAACAAAGTTTTCGTAACTTAATTCTTTAACTTTAAGATTTGCTTTTTCTTTATAAACATTTAATAGTTTTTGACTAATTAATTGCTCTGAAATACGACGTGCTTCATCTTGATTTGATAATACACGTTCTGCGATATCATCTAACTCTTTATCTGAAGGATTCATTTGACCAAATTGAGCCATTTGCCCTTTAATCATTTCTCTTGCATGATTTTTAATATCGTCCATAGTGACTTGAACGTTATTGCTTTCAATTAACTTACCTTCAATTAATTGGTAACGCAAGCTTTTTTCAGACTTTTCATATTCTTCCTTAGCTTGGTCTGCATCCATTTCTTGTTCACCTGCAGTTTGCATCCATTTTGTTAAAAACTCAGCTGGTAAATCAAACTTTGTATTTTCTACTAAATACTCAGTAACATCGTTTAACAATTTTTGATCTGCTTGTTGCACAAATTGCTTTTCAGCATCTTCTTTTATTTTTGCTTTTAATTCGGTAACACTTGTTACTGTTCCGTCTCCAAAAAGCTTGTTAAACAAATCTTGATCTAGATCTGCTAACTCACGTGTATTGATTTCATTAATTGTAAAATTAACCTCAATATCAAGACCATGAACATCATCATGACTTAATTTTAAAGCATGCATTAATTCATGCTCATCGTCATAAAGTCCTTTTGTTTTTAAAGTAATAACATCACCTGCTTTTGCTCCAATAAACTGCTTTTCTGTTGCTTTTCCTTTAAATTTATCTAAAGTTAAAGTTACTTTATTATCAATCTCTTTTTCTTCGTTTGTATAAGTTCCTGTGATTTCAGAGTCTTTTTCAACAGTATCTTGAGACACTAGTTTACCGTATTGCTTTTGGATACGCTCAATTTGTTCATCAATCATTTTATCATCAGCAACGATATTATATTGTGTGATCGATTTTTTACTTTTTAACTCAACATCAAATTCTGGTGCTAAACCTAATTCAAATTCGAAAGAAAATTTATCAGCATCCCAGTTTATTTCATCTTGTGTTTTTGGTAATGGTTGCCCAAGAACATCTAACTTTTCTTCAGTTAAGTATTTATTTAAAGCATCTTGTAAAAGCTTATTTACTTCATCAACTAAAACTGCTTTTCCATATTGCTTTTTTACCATACCCATTGGAACATGTCCTTTTCTAAAACCTGGAATATTTGCTGTTTTACGGTAATCTGTTAAGATTTTTTCAACTTTATCGCTATAATCTTCTTTAGCAATATCTACTTTTACTACAGCATTTAATGCATCAACGTTTTCTCTTGTAATATTCATTTTAAATAATATGAAACCCTTTACGGGAATTTAACAATTGGTTTTTAAGCCTATATTTTGTAACCAAAATTGGGATGCAAAAATAGTATATTTTTACATCCCAACAAAGTTTTTAATTGCTTGATTTAGAGCTATTTTTTATCTTCTTTAAAAAGTGAATGTAGTATAGATTGTAAGATAGAAAGCAGAATACTAAATAATATTGCAGTCCAAATACTGCTTACCGAAAAACCGTCGATTAACTTATCGGCTAATAATATTATTATAGCATTAATTATTAGTAGAAATAGGCCTAATGTGACTATAGTTATTGGTAATGTTAAAATTACTAAAATAGGTTTTACTAATAAGTTTAGAACAGATAGAACAACGGCTACAATAATTGCAGTAATATAAGTATCTACACTTACTCCGCTTAAAACCTGTGCTAAAACAAATACTGCTATAGCATTTAATAATAGTCTGATGATTAATTTCATAAATTATGTGTTTTATTAAATATACAAAAAACTATACCACAAACTTCATGACGGCTTCAAAAAAGTCTTTTGGGTTTTCGGCATGCAGCCAATGTCCTGCATTAGAAATTGTGGCAATTTCAGCTTTTGGAAAATGATTTTTAATAATACCATCATCTCCTACACCAATATATTCCGATCGGTCTCCTCTTAAAAACAAGGTATCGCCACTAAAAGTCGCATAACTTGGTAACGCCTCTCCAACCTCGCTTATTTCATTTTTAAGAACATCTAAATTAATTCGTAATCCTAACTGACCTTTTTCAACCCAATACAAATTTTTTAATAAGAATTGACGTGTACCCAAATCACTTACGTAATTGCTTAAAATTTTATCGGCTTGTCCTCTGCTTTTAATTTCACTAAAATCTAAAGCACTTAAACCATTTAAAATAGCATCATGATGTACTGGGTAAAAACGTGGTGAAATATCTGCAATCATTAATTTTGAAAGAAGTTCTGGATATTCTGTTGCAAATAACATCGCTGTTTTTCCGCCCATGGAATGCCCAAGTAAAATGATATCTTTTAAATCATGCTCCTCACAATACTGCTTTAAATCTTCTGCAAGAATTTCATAATTAAATTCATTGCTCCAAAAACTACGCCCATGATTTCGCTGATCTATTAAGTGTACTTGAAAACCTTGTTCGCTAAATTGAGTTCCTAATGTTTTCCAATTATCACTCATACCTAAAAATCCATGCAGAATAATAAATGGCTTCCCTTCTCCTAATATATTGGAATATAATTGCATTATTTAAGTTTATGTAAATACATTTGAATAACATTCTCAACACCTAAATACAAACTTTCTGCAATAAGAGCATGCCCAATAGATACTTCTAACAAACCTGGAATATTATCTTTAAAAAATTTAATATTATCTAACGCCAAATCGTGTCCGGCATTAATTCCCAAACCTAGCTTATTGGCTAATTCTGCACTTTCAACATAAGGCTTTATAGCATCTTTATGTCCTAAATCGTATTGATGCGCAAAACTTTCTGTATATAATTCAATTCTATCTGCTCCTGTTTCCTTTGCGCCTTCAATTTGTTTCAAAACAGGATCGACAAATATAGAAGTACGAATATTATTTTGTTGAAATTCTTTAATCACATCAATTAAAAAATCTTTATGCTTAATAGTGTCCCAACCTGCATTACTAGTTATAGCATCAAGAGCATCGGGTACTAAAGTAACTTGCGTTGGTTTTACTTCTAAAACCAATTTCATGAAAGATTCTATTGGGTTTCCTTCAATATTATATTCGGTGTAGACTTGAGGTTTTAAATCGCGTGCATCTTGGTAACGAATATGGCGTTCGTCTGGTCTTGGATGTATAGTTATTCCTTCGGCTCCAAAACGTTGCGCATCTTTTGCAAATTCAACAACATTTGGCACATCGCCACCTCTTGAGTTTCTTAATGTAGCAATCTTATTAATATTAACACTTAACTTTGTCATTTAACAAATTTTAAATTACAAAAATACAAAGTAGAACACGCTTACATACTATTTTTTTGATTAATTTGCACTTCTATTAAAGCATAAGCATGAAACTTTCAGAACTCATTATAAACGACATAAAACCATTAAATAGTAAAAACAAAGTCAGCGATTTACAATTACTATTTAATCAGTTAACTTTTTCTCATATCCCTATTGAAGATGAGAATAAAACATACTTAGGATGTTTTTCTGAAACCGATGCGCATTGCTTTGAAAGTAAAAAACCTCTTGACGAATACAAATATGCTCTTGAAGATTTTTTTGTACGAGACAACACATTATGGCTTGATGTTTTAGAGGCATTTGCAGTAAATTCTGCTAATATTATGCCTGTTTTAAATGAACAGAATAAGTATTTGGGTTACTATGAGCTTAACGATGTTATTAGTTTATTTAATGAATCACCCTTTTTCTCTGAAGCTGGAGGTATTCTAGTTGTTGAAAAAGGCGTAAACGACTATTCTTTTAGTGAAATAAGCCAAATAGTTGAGTCTAACGACGGGAAATTACTAGGCGCTTTCATATCTAAAATGAATACTGACTTGATTCAAATAACTTTAAAAATTGGCAACACAGGACTTAATGAAATTATACAAACCTTTCGCAGATATAGCTACAACATAGTCTCTGGACATGAAGAAGATAGTTATGTTGAAAGTTTGAAAGAGCGTTCTGATTACTTAAAACGATATTTAAACATTTAAAATATGAAGGTTGCTGTTTTCGGACGATTTTATAATAAAACCACAAGTACTTCGGTAGAAACTCTTTTTAATTATCTAACAAAAAAAGATGCAGATGCTTATATAGAAACCGAATTCTATAATCTTATAAAAGATGAGTCTCATAACATTAAAGATTTTGAATCTTTTAAAAAGTTTGACACTTTAGATATTTCTTTCGATTTACTTGTTAGCATTGGTGGCGATGGTACTATTTTAAGAGCCATAACCTTTGTTAAAGATATAGATATACCTATTGTAGGTATTAATACTGGACGCCTTGGTTTTTTGGCAACCATTCAAGTGGATGCCATAGAACATGCTATCCAAAATATAATTGATGGCAAATACAAAATATCAGAACGCAGTTTACTTTCAATTGAAACTGTTCCAGAAAATAACGATATCACATCACTTAATTTCGCATTAAATGAAATTACAGTAAGTAGAAAAAATACAACGTCTATGATTACTGTTGAAACCTATTTAGATGGCGAATATTTAACATCGTACTGGAGTGATGGCTTAATTGTTTCTACTCCAACCGGATCTACAGGTTATTCTTTAAGTTGTGGCGGACCAGTAATAACACCTGGCACCAATAGTTTTGTTTTAACGCCAATTGCGCCACATAATTTAAGTGCACGACCATTAGTAATTCCAGATTCAACCGAAATTCATTTAAAAGTTGACGGAAGAGAAGATCAGCATTTAGTCTCTTTAGATTCAAGAATAGCAACTTTAGATAATGGTACTCTCATTAAAATTAAAAAGGCAAATTTTAAAATTAAAATGATTGATCTTTTTGGTGAAAGCTTTTTAGACACGCTTAGAAAAAAACTACTTTGGGGGGAAGACAAGCGCAATTAAACAATAATTCAAAAGAAAAACTGTTTTAAACTCATACTAATAGGTTCAGATTGTTATGAACTAATCTTATTTATTATATTTGCAAACTTTTCAATATTTATGAGGCATTTAATCATATTGACATTAAGCATTTTAAGCGCACATTTAAGCTATTCTCAAATTAATGAAATAGGTGTTTTTGTTGGCGGTAGTAATTTTATTGGAGATGTTGGAGCCACAGATTACATTTCACCAAACCAATTAGCTATTGGTGGTATTTACAAATGGAATAGAAGTAAAAGACACTCTTATAGAGCTTCTTTAATTTTTAGTGAATTAGAAGGTATTGATGTAAATTCAGATGACCCAAGGCGAATTCAAAGAGGTTATGAGTTTTCTAGCAAAATCATAGAAGCTTCAATAGGTATGGAGTTTACCTTTATGGATTTCGACCTGCATTCTGGCGAAAAAATTGGCACACCATATCTATATACAGGATTAAGTGTAACAAACCATGATAACCATTATTTTTTAAATGGCACACAAACTCCTGAAAACACATCTAGTTGGGCCTATGGAATTCCTATGGCAATAGGTTTTAAAACAAATTTTTTAGGAAATTTAATTTTAGGACTTGAAGTTGGTGCACGTTATACATTTTCTGATGAGCTTGACGGAAGCATTCCTGATGCTGAATTTAGACAACAATACAGATTTGGAAATATAAACAATAACGACTGGTATATGTTTACTGGCATTACCTTAACTTACACCTTTGGAGAAAACCCTTGTTATTGTGTAGAATAAAATGGATTTAAAAGACAGCATACATAAAAAATTATTACCCAAACACATAGCCATTATTATGGATGGTAATGGGCGTTGGGCAAAACAAAAAGGTATGATGCGTGCTTTTGGACATGAAAATGGCACAAAATCTGTACGTCAAACAGTTGAAACTTGTGCAGAATTAGGCATAGAAAACCTAACCCTTTATGCTTTTTCAACTGAAAATTGGAACAGACCAAAACTAGAAGTTCAAACCTTAATGAGGCTTTTAGTGTCTTCATTAAAAAAAGAAATTGCAACACTTCAAGATAACAACATCAAGCTTTTAGCTATAGGCAATCTAAGCTCACTACCAAAAAAGGTACACAAAGAACTACTTGAGGTTATAGAAAACACAAAGAATAACACTAGAATGACTCTAACACTTGCTTTAAGCTACGGTTCTAGAGAAGAAATCATAAATACTGTTAAAGAGATTAGTATTAAAGTTAAAAATAATATAATTTCGCCCGAAAATATTGAAGAATCAATTATAAATGAGCATCTTTACACGCGAAATTTACCAGATGTAGATTTGCTTATTAGAACAAGTGGGGAGCAACGTATAAGTAATTTTTTGTTGTGGCAAATCGCTTATGCCGAATTATATTTTAC
The DNA here is from genome assembly GCF_900114265.1 of Flaviramulus basaltis. GTDB lineage: Bacteria > Bacteroidota > Bacteroidia > Flavobacteriales > Flavobacteriaceae > Flaviramulus > Flaviramulus basaltis. The sequence continues at coordinate 1,258,997 of NZ_FPKV01000001.1, read as the reverse complement.
AAGTGTATTATGGCCAGATTTTACCAAGCAACATTTGTATGAAGCTATTATTGAATATCAAAAAAGAGAACGACGATTTGGGAAAACAAGTGAACAACTTAGTTAATACTTTACCAGTAAAAACATATTTAAAGTACTGCACAGCAATATTATTTTTTGTACTAAGCTTCGGCACTCAAGCACAAGAGTTAGAATATAGCAACGGTAAAAAATACATTTTAGGAGACATCTCTGTTTCTGGAAATACATCATTTAGCGAGCAAACTATTATCACCTACTCTGGTTTAAGAAAAGGAAAGGAAATGACTATTCCTGGTGAAGATATTAGTAATGCTATTAAAAAACTTTGGAACTCTAAATTATTTAATGACATAGAAGTCTACATTACCAAAATAGAAGGTGATGTCGCTTATTTACAAATAAGATTGTCTGATTTACCTCAACTTAACGAGCTAAAAATTAACGGTGTAAAAAAAGGTAAAAAAGAAAGCATCATTAAAGAAGCAAAGCTTAATAAAGGTGTTAAAGTAACCGAAAATCTTATAACAACTACAAAAAATTTCCTTACAAGAAAGTATAAAAAAGATGGTTTTATAAATACTAAAGTACATATTAACACCATAGAAGTTAAAGACTCTATTGAAACAGCAAGAGTTAATATGGTACTTAATATAGACAAGGGAGAGAAAGTTAAAATTAAAAATATTGTATTTAATGGCAATGAAGTTTTAAATGATAAAAAACTTAGAAAAGCCATGAAAAACACTAAAAAAATTAACCGTCTTCGAATTTTAAAACGCTCTAAATTTATTGATTCTGCTTATCAGGCAGATTTAGGTCATCTTATAGATAAATATAAAGAAAATGGTTATCGAGATGCGCGTATTATTTCTGATAGTGTCATAATAAATAACGACAAAACCATATCTCTAAAAATTGATGTAAACGAAGGTGAACTTTATACTTTTGGAGATATTACATTTATTGGTAATACCGTATATACTAATGAGCAATTAAGTAGACTATTACGTATTAGAAAAGGCGATACATACAATGGTATTGAATTACAAAAACGTATTGCAGATAATTCAAAACCTGATGCTTTCGATATAACAAATCAATATCAAAATAATGGTTATTTATTTTCTAGTATAAACCCTGTTGAAGTTAGTGCAGATAATAACGTTATTGATATAGAAATTAGAATATCTGAAGGAAAACCAGCTTATTTTAATAGTGTTTCAGTTGTTGGAAACGACAAAACTAATGATCATGTTGTATACAGAGAAATACGTACTCGTCCAGGACAATTATATAGCAAAGCAAATGTAGTTCGTACAGTAAGAGAACTTGGTCAATTAGGATTTTTTGATGCTCAAGAAATATCTCCAAACTTCATTAATCCAAATCCAAATGAAGGTACTATAGATATGGAATACGCTGTTAAAGAAACAGGATCTAGCCAAATTGAATTACAAGGTGGTTACGGTGGTGGTGGCTTTATAGGTACGCTTGGGTTATCTTTTAATAACTTTTCTATAAAAGATATTTTTAAGAAAGATGCTTACAAACCAATCCCAATGGGAGACGGACAAAAACTAGCGTTACGTTTACAAGCTAGTAGATTTTACCAAACCTATAGCTTTTCATTTTCTGAGCCTTGGTTAGGAGGGAAACGCCCTGTTCAATTTTCAACTTCTTTATCTCATACAAAACAGTTTTTATACAATCCTAGTACAAGAAATGCAGATAAAAGTAGAAGTTTCAACATTACAGGAATTACATTTGGTTTAGCAAAACGTTTATCTGTTCCAGATGATTATTTTACACTTTCACAAGCTGTAAGTTTCCAACGTTATGATTTAAATAATTATAACACTGGCCTATTTACTTTTGGAGATGGATATTCTAATAACTTATCATATACTATAGGTCTAAGCAGAAATAACACGAGCGTAGATCCTATTTATCCAACAGCTGGTTCTAGCTTTGGGGTTACAGCTAAATTATCTATTCCTTACTCTTTATTTAATGGTGTTGATTATGATCAATTATCTGAGGATTATGATGATGCTTTAGTAAGACGAGCAAATGCAACTAGTACTGCAGATAGAGAATATATTGAAGCTAATAAACAAATAACAGAAATAGACCAAGAACGTTACAAGTGGTTAGAATTTTATAAAATAAATTTTAAAGGTGATTGGTACACTCAGCTTGCTAAAGACCTTGTATTAAGACCAAGTGTAGAATTTGGGTTTTTAGGAGCTTATAACAATGCTAGAGGTGTTATTCCATTCGAACGTTTCTTTGTAGGAGGTGATGGATTAGGTAACTATAGTTTAGATGGTAGAGAATCTATCCAATTACGTGGCTATCCAAATCAATCTCTTTCAAATCAAGATGGTGGTACTATATATAATAAGTTTTCTTTAGAGCTTCGTTATCCTGTTACTCTAAAAGCATCAGCTAAAATTTATGCCCTAGGCTTTTTAGAAGGTGGTGCTTCATATGATAATTTTAGAGATTATAATCCTTTTAACATTAAACGTTCTGCGGGATTAGGTATTCGTATTTTCATGCCAGCATTTGGTTTATTAGGTATTGATTTTGGTCATGGTTTCGACCCTTTACCTGGAGAAACTGTTAAACATGGTTGGGAAACTCACTTCATTATTGGACAACAGTTTTAATCAAAAAAAACACTTTGGCACGATATTTTCTAATAACACTTTAATGATTTGCATGAGGATTAAAATTTTTAAGATTAAAATTCGTTAATTTTGAAGACACAATTCAAAAAGGCAGAAAAAATCATCTGTCATTTTTTAGAATTTACAAGTTGATAAATTATAAAATATAAACAGATGCGAAACAAAGTTCTTTTTTTACTGACATTAGTTTTTATGCTAAGCCTTTCAACTTACGCACAACGTGGCGTGAGAATAGCTTATATAGATACTGAATATATTTTAGAGAATGTTCCAGAATATCAAGAAGCTACAACGCAATTAAATGATAAAGCTCAAAAATGGAAAATTGAAATTGATCAAAAATTAGCTGTAATTGAACAAAAGCGAAAAGATTTGAGCAATGAAAAAGCCCTTTTAACAAAAGAGCTTATTGATGAGCGTGAAGAAGATATTGATTTTGAAGAGCAAGAAATTTTAGATTACCAACAAAAACGCTTTGGTCCAAATGGTGATTTATTTATTCAACAAAAGCAATTAATGCAACCTTTACAAGATCAAATATTTTCAGCAGTTCAAGATTTGGCAGAAGGTAGAAAATATGACCTTGTTTTAGATAAGTCTGAAACTAATCTGTTATATTCTAACAAAGCCTACGATGTAAGTGAACAAATATTGCGTAGTATAACAAGAGCTTCAAAACGTACACAAGCACAATCAAAAGCAGAACGTAAAACGGCAGAAGAGGAGGAATTAATTCCTGAAATTAATGAAGAATTAGAATCAAGACAAAAAGCCCTTGAGGAAAAGAAAGCTGAACGAGAAAGTGCTATTGAAAAAGCTAGACAAGAAAAACTTGATGCAAGAGCCGCTAAAGTAAAAGCTGCAGAAGAAAAGCGTCAAAAAATATTAGACGATCGTAAAAAAGCGAAACAAGATAAATTAGGTGCTGAAAACAGTACAAATGAAGAGGTAAAAAATGAGGGTGAAAGCACAAAATCTGAGGAAACAAAAGCTGAAGGTGAAACAAAAACAAAAGAACAATTAATCGAAGAAAATAGACAAAAAAAATTAGCAGAAAGAGAAGCTAGAAAAAAAGCTCTTGAAGATAAAAAGAAAAAGATTATAGAAGACCGTCAAAAAGCAAAGGACAGTACAAATAACAATTAACAATTTATAACACTATTAATACTATTTAAAATGAAACAATTAAAAACTATTTTATTAGCAACTGCATTATGCATTGGAACTATTAGCTTTACTCAAGCACAAAGCAAAGTTGCTCATATAAATACACAAGAATTAATCTCAGCAATGCCCGCAGCTAAAGTAGCACAAGCTGAAATTGAAACTTTAGGAAAAACATATCAAACAGATATTCAAGCTTCAATTACAGAATACCAAAACACTGTAAAACAATACGAAGCAGAAGCTGCAACTAAAACTGATGAAGAAAACCAAAAAAGAGGTTTAGAGTTACAAGAAAAGCAACAGCGTATTCAACAATTTAGAGCAGATGCTCAAAAACATTTAGCTGAAAAAGAAGCTGAGTTATTTCAACCAATTCAAGAAGCTGCAATGAAAGCTATTAGCGAAGTTGCTAAAGCTCAAGGTTATCAATATGTTTTAGACAGAGCTACTTTAATTGTAGCTGATGGAAAAGATATTTTAGCTGATGTTAAAAAACAATTAGGTATCTAATTTTAGATTACAAATAAAATATACTTAAAGCTGTCTTTTACAAGGCAGCTTTTTTATTTTTGTTAAACTATGAACACACAACCTATTGGCATTTTTGATTCTGGTGTAGGAGGCACATCTATTTGGAAAGAAATACATGCGCTTTTACCCAATGAAAACACTTTATACTTAGCCGATAGTGCTAATGCGCCTTATGGACCAAAAGGTAAAGATGCTATTATAGATTTAAGTATTAAAAACACCGAATACCTACTAAAAAAAAAATGCAAACTCATTGTAATAGCTTGCAATACCGCTACCACAAATGCGATAGATTATCTTCGAGAAAACTACAAAATCCCTTTTATTGGTATAGAGCCTGCTATAAAACCAGCTGCTTTACAAACCAAAAGTAATGCTATTGGTATTTTAGCAACAAAAGGCACTTTAAGTAGCCAACTATTCTCTAAAACCTCAAACCTATTTGCTAGTAATGTTAATGTTATTGAGCAACATGGTGATGGTATTGTAGAACTTATTGAAAGTGGAAAACTATTCTCTAATGAAATGACTTCACTTTTAAAAGAATATTTAAAACCTATGATTAATGCACGTATTGATTATTTGGTTTTAGGTTGCACGCATTACCCTTATTTAATGCCTTTGCTATTAGAATTACTTCCCAAACATGTAAAAATTATAGACTCTGGTGAAGCTGTGGCGAGACAAACAAAAGCTATTTTAGAAAAACATGATATATTAAACTTAGGTTTCAATAAGCAAAAAAATGAATTCTTCACAAACGGCAATACAGAAGTTATGGCATCACTTTTAGATAATAAGTTTGATGTTGAATATTTAGATTTTTAATTTAATCTCTTATTTGCGTTAGCGATTGCAATGAAAATCCTTTTGCTTTTCGCAAAAGATTGAAATGGAAAGCGCGACCCTTGTGGTAACGCCCTATTCTTTAAACCAACTGGAATATTTTATATAGTTATTGGCAATTCTATCTATTTGACCAGAAATTAATTCCTGACTAATATCTTTAATTTTTTTTGCCGGAACACCTGCATAAATACTCCCAGATTCTACTCTAGTATTTTGTGTAACTACTGCTCCAGCTGCAATAATACTGTTACTTTCTATCACACAATCGTCCATAATAATGCTTCCCATACCTACCAAAACATTGTCGTGAATCGTGCAACCATGTACTATGGCATTGTGCCCAATGGAGACATTATTTCCAATATTTGTAGGCGCCGTTAAATAAGTGGCATGTATAACTGCGCCATCTTGCACATTTACTTTGTTGCCCATTTTTATATAGTTTACATCGCCACGAATAACTGCGTTAAACCAAATACTACATTGGCTCCCGGCAACGACATCGCCAACTATGGTAGCGTTTTCGGCTATATAACAATCGTCTGGTAATTGAGGTGATTTTCCGTTTACTGGTTTTATAATTGGCATTGGTTTTTATTTAAAATATGATAATAATTCTGATTTTTTTGAAGCTGAAACCATAATTTCTTTTCCGTTACTAAGTACAACGCTTCCTCCTTTTCCTTTTATGTATTTTACAACTTCATTTACATTAACTAAATAAGATTTATGTACACGGGCAAAACTAGAACCTGATAAAATATCTTCGAAGTGTTTTAGTGTTTTACTTACCAATTTCTTTTTATGATTATTAAGATAGATTTCTGTATAATTATCGTCTGCTTTACAGTATAAAATATCGGAAGTATTTAATACTTCAAACCCATCTAACTGCGGAATGGTTATTTTACCATTAACACTATTTGTTTTTGGAATTAATACTTGATCTTGAAGCGCATCTTCTTTGGTTTTAATTTCAGTAACATAATCTACTGCTTTAATAAGCTCATCAATTGAAATAGGTTTCATTAAATAGTATGATGCGTGAGCGTTTAAAGCATCAATTGCATAATGATTATAGGCAGTTACAAAAATGGTTTCAAAATTAATGTCGCCTACCTTGTCTAATAAATCAAAAGCATTGCCATATGGCATTTCTACATCTAGAAACACTAAATCTAAGTCGTTATTTCTTATCAAAACTAAAGCCTCTTCCACGTTTGCCGCTTCTCCTAAAACAGTTACGTTTGGACAGTATTTTTTGAGATAATTTTTTAGAATATCTCTACTTGTTTCTTCGTCTTCAACTATTATTGATGTTAGTTTCATTTAATCCTTTTTAAGAGTTACAACAACTTTGGTTCCAGTATCTTCTTCATCTTGAAAATCGTCAATAAACACATCTACTTTATCTTTATACATATTATTTAAAATAGACACGCGCTTTTTAATATTCCCCATACCTTTTGAGTTTTGCTTTTGTTGATTCTCAGTTTTTAAAGCTTTTGATTTTTCTCTTCCAATACCATTATCGCTAATAGTAATTTTAATTTCATCAGCAGTATTTTGGGCAATGCTAATTTCTAAATGTCCTTTCGTTTTCTTATATCTTAAGCCATGCCAAACTGCATTTTCAATATAAGGTTGTAATAACATTGGCGGAATTACAAAATCTTGAACGTTAATATTCTCATTAATATTTATTTCATAATCAAATTTATCCTGAAATCTAAAATGCTCAAGTTTTGTGTATAGTTGTATTAATTCAATTTCTTTTTCCAACGGAATAAAATCTTCTTCACTATTTTCTAAAACGGCCCGCATGAGTAATGAAAAATCGGTAAGATATTTATTTGCTGTCCGCTCATCATTTGATGCTATAAAACTATTTACAGAGTTTAATGCATTAAAAATAAAATGTGGATTCATTTGACTTCGCAAACTTTTTAAGGCCAATAAATTGTTTGCCAAACGTTGTTGCTTAATATATTTAAACATTAAAAATGCAGTAACTAATAATAACAAAACACCACCAATTAATGAATAAATAATGAGTTTTTGGCGCTTTGATTGCTCTATGGTAAGTTCATATTTACTTTCAGAAAGCTCTCTATCGCTTTCTAAACTTAAAATTCTATTTTGCTTACTAACTATATCTTTACTAAACCTTGCTGCCTGCGATATTTCTTGTTCTTTTTTAGAATAAAGCTTATCTACCAATTCTACATATTCTTGGTAAGCAGATAAGGCTTTATCAAATTGTCCAGCATCTCGATATACTTCAGACAATCTTCTAGTAGCATCTTTTTGAACAATTAAATCGTCTTTACTGTCTGCTTCAGCAATACTTTTTTGGAGGTATGGAATAGCATTACCAAAATCTTTTTGAGAAGCGTAGGCATTACCTATTTTATAATTTTGTTTTTGTGATGTTAATGCGCTTTCATTATCGAAAACTGAATCTGATTCTATCTCACTTATTGAATTTAAAACTTCTTTTCTTAATTCAATTTCATCAGAATAATTCCGATTTTCACTCTCGAAATCTGCTACCTTTATTTTTTCTTCAACCGCCCTTTTTTGATTTTCTGTATTAGCCAATTTCATCGATTTATTAAAAAATCCTTTAGCTTTTTCAGTTTCCCCCTTTGCATTATAAGTTTGAGCAATTTTAGAATTTAAGTCGGTTATTTTAGGGGTAATTATATATATTTTTGCCACTTTTAAGCCTTCTTCATAAGCATTAATTGACAATTGATACCCTTTGGTTGAAAAATGCACATCACCAATTCCTTCGTAGAGTTCAATTAATTGCCAATTGGATAATTCATTTTTATTAGTGTTGTTATATATTTCTAAACTTTCTTGATAGTTTTTATTTTGTTTATAAGCTTTTGCAAGTTTTAATTTAACGGTATTAGTGCTTATGTTTTGAAGGCTAATTCTATAGTTTGAAACTGCTAAATCATACTGTTTCCAAAACATATAAATATCACCTAAAACCTCATAAGCTTCGCCATTTTCTTTTACAGACTTACTTACGGCAAGGGCTTCTCCTGCAAATTGAATACTTGTCTTAGCGTCTTTTTTTAAATATGCTTCCGCAGAGTCTATCAATGTTTTAAACGATTCTGTTTTGGACCTTGATTCCTTTTTAAGCTTAGAATATTTAGTTTCTTCTTTATTTGGCTGTACCTCAACTTTAATACGCTCATTACTTTGTATGATGTAATAAACGGTTTCAAAATCTTTATGTCTTATAGTAAGTTCATCACCTTTTTTGGCTTCAATTCTAAAATCACCAAATCTATCTGTTATAGTATATGCACCACCATTGACTTCAATGTTTACATTTGGAATAGGCTGTTTTGTATCGCTTTCAATAACCGATCCTCTTATTGTAAATTTTGGTCCTTGATTTGAAAACCCACTATTTTCTTGTGAAAACAAAAAAACAGTACTTAACAAAGCACCTAAAACCCATATGTATTTAAAAACTGACTGCATACACTCATTTATAATAGCTAAACTTACGCACTTTACTTGGTATATTAAAATGGTGATTTTACAAATTACACAGTTTTTTATGCTAAGAATGCGCACCCACGCATTTAAAGGTTTGGTTTACTCAATGAAATGATTACTTAACTCATTCTACTTTTTTTAAGAACTATGTTACGCATAGTTTTATAGTGTTAATCAAAAAAACAAAGACATTATGAAAACATCAATTAAAACAATTCTATTTTGTAGCGCATTAATCGCAATTACTTCGTGTAACGCTAATACTAAAAAACAAAACACGGCTTATAACGAAGTAAAAACACTCAAAATAGAACCTAATAAACAGTTTATTAAAGTAGCCTTATTATTAGACACTAGTAATAGTATGGATGGGCTTATAGATCAAGCTAAAGCACAACTTTGGGATATTGTAAACGAATTATCTTATGCTAAATGTGGTGCTAATAAACCCAATTTACAAATTGCTTTATATGAATATGGAAATGACAGATTAAATGGTGATGAAGGTTTTATTAGACAAGTATTAGCTTTTAGCGATGATTTAGATGAAATATCAAAAGAGTTATTCTCATTAACCACAAATGGCGGAAATGAGTATTGTGGACAGGTTATACAAACTTCATTAAATCAACTAAACTGGGGCAAAAACGCTGATGATTTAAAACTAATTTTTATTGCAGGAAATGAACCCTTTACCCAAGGAGAGATAAATTATAAAGATGCCTCTGTAAATGCTAATGAGAAAGACGTGACTGTAAATACTATATTCTGTGGTGATTATAACCAAGGAATTTCAACCTATTGGAAAGATGGTGCTCAATTAACCAATGGTGATTATATGGCAATTAATCAAAACAGTAAAACAGTACATATTGTTTCACCTTATGATGATGACATTTTAATTTTAAATCAAAAACTAAACAAAACCTATGTTATTTATGGTTCTAAAGGAAGTCAAAAACAAGCGCTACAAGCAGAACAAGACACTAATGCTGGTTCATACAGTAAAGCTAATGCCGTAAAAAGAACAGTAAGCAAAAGTTCGCATTTATATAAAAATGAAAGTTGGGATTTAGTAGATGCTATGGAATTAGAGGAAGTTGTAGTTGAAGATTTAAAAGATGATGCTCTACCAACAGAATTAAAAGGAAAAACAAAAGAAGAAATTAAAACTTATGTTTCTAAAAAAAGTAAAGAAAGAGAATCGATTCAAAAACAAATTCAAGAATTAAATACGAAACGTAAAGATTATGTTTTAAAACATCAAAAAGAAAACTCTAATAGCTTAGAAAACGCCATGACAAAAGCTATTAAAGAACAGGCTAAAAAGAAAAAATACACTTGGGAATAATTTCCTATTAAGACGTCATTCTGAATTTATTTTAGTGTTAAAACAAAATAGCTTATCTAAAAAATTATGAGAAACTGAAACAAGTTCAGTTTGACGATACTTAATTAACTGCAGGGCAATTACATTCATATCGTTCTCGTCTACAATTAAAGTTATATCCTAATGTTAATTGATGAAAACCTCCGCTTGTAAACACTACAGAATTTGTTTGATAGGTATAATTATAAGCAAACATAAAGTTGTTGTAATTAACCCCTAAAATTGGTGAAAGCTGTTGAAGTTTTTGACTATTAACGCTATTTGAACTAGTTAAATATTCAGCTCCGTCTAAACTTTGTCTATAAGATAAACCACCCCATACTTTACCAAAATCCATTTGTTTATAAACCTTAGCATTCAAATCTATTGTAGATTCTTTAGTTCCATCTTTATATTGAAACATTACAGAAGGCTCATAACTCCAGGTGCTTCCAAATTTGCTAAACACATTTCCTAAAGACAATAAATAACGTGTTAAATTACTAGTTATTTCTATATCATTATTCACTCCAGCATTCTTAAGCACATTCTTAATAGTACCATGCGCATAAAAATCAAGATAATGATATGAGAATCCAAAATCAATATTAAAGTTCGTTTCGTTCTGCACAATTCCTTCAACTATAGGATCTGGGCCATCAAATAAAAAGGTCGTTTCGTCTAGCTGATATTGTATAAAACCTGCACTTAAACCAAAAGAAAGCATATTCAAATCTACTTCACTTCTTGAAAACAAAAGGTGATGGGCATAAGTAAAATAAGCTCCTTTTTGAGAATGATATCCATTCTCATCTGCAAACAAAATAGCTCCAATAGCAGATGGAGAGTCTCCAATTCTACCATTAACACTCATGGTTAATAGTTTAGGCGCATCATCTTGCCCAAACCACTGTTGGCGACCAGTTATTCTAAGTTTAGAACAATTAGCAATACCAGCCATTGATGGATGAATTAAATAATAATTATCTGTAAGGTAATCAGTGTATATTGGCAATCCTTCTTGCGAAGTTCCTAAATAAGATACTAATATAAAAAGTAGTGCTATAATGTTATTTTTCAATTTCATAAATTTATTACCAAGTTGATTATAGTTTAATATAAACGTGCTGTTTCTTAAAAAATTACACATAAAAAAAGACAAAGTTTATATTTATCTTTTTAGGTTTTATTAACAGGGAACAAAACCCAAATATATAAACAAGTAAGGTTTTCTTTTAGTATTTTTGTAAAAAATTAGTTAAAATGAACACTTTCAAGGTTTCCGTGCAGGAGACATCAAATAATACTATAGTAAAATTCGAATTAAATCAATTTATAACACAACATCAAAGTTTCGAATTTAACAATATTGATGAAGCTAAAAAATCACCTTTAGCACAACAATTATTTTATTTACCGTTTGTGAAAAAAGTTTACATTTCTGGTAATTTTATTGCTGTAGAGCGTTATAATATTGTTGAATGGAATGATGTACAAGATGAAGTAGCAGAACAAATTGAAGCCTATTTAAACGATGGTGGCATTGTAGTTGAAGAATCTGCTGCAGCTAAAAAAGTTCCTGTAACCGTTTATGCAGAAAGCACTCCAAACCCATCTGTGATGAAGTTTGTTGCTAATAAAAAAATAGTAACTACCCTTTTTGAATTCACATCAATTGATGATGCAAAACTATCACCTTTAGCAACAGAATTGTTTCATTTCCCTTTTGTTAAAAGTATTTTTATTGACGAAAACTACGTATCAATAACAAAATACGATATAGCCGAATGGCAAGACATCACTATTGAACTTCGTGAATTTATAAGAAGTTATATTGAAAATGGCAAAGAAGTCGTTTTACCAAATGCAGCTGAAACACTTCAAAAATCAACTACCCAGTTAGATAGCCATTTTGAAAATTTAGATGATATTTCAAAAGAAATAATAAATATTCTTGAAGAATATGTAAAACCTGCTGTCGCTAGTGATGGTGGTAACATTCAATTTATTTCTTATGATGAAAACACTAAAAATGTAAGCGTTATGCTTCAAGGTGCTTGCAGTGGTTGTCCTTCTTCAACCTACACATTAAAAAGCGGTATTGAAAATATGCTTAAAGAAATGCTTCCTGGTAAAGTAGAGATGGTTGAAGCTATTAATGGCTAAAAATCAATCTGCTTTTATATTGTTTTTGTGAGAAAAAACCATTATATTTAAAGAACACAATTAAGTTAAATAAATATAATAATTATGGCAGTATTAAAAGTAATAGAGATTTTATCAAACTCAGATAAAAGTTGGGAAGATGCAACAAAAAAAGCAGTAAAACACGCATCAAAAAGCTTAAAGAACATAAGATCTGTTTATGTAAAAGAGCATAGTGCCAGCGTTAAAGATGGCGAAGTAGTAGACTTTAGAGTAAACTTAAAAATCACTTTTGAAGTAGAATAACATTCTTAAAAATTTATAAAGGCGTTCATTAACTGAACGCTTTTTTTATGCCCAAATTTCGCTAACTTTGATACATGAAGTATCTACAATTATTAACGCTTATTATTTTAATTATAAGTTGTAAAGGACAGAATTCAAAATCCATGGAACATCAATATACAAATGCCCTCATAAATGAAACTAGCCCGTATTTATTACAGCACGCTCACAATCCAGTGAATTGGAATGCTTGGAATGAAAAAACGTTGGCAAAGGCTAAATCTGAAAATAAATTAATGCTAATCAGTGTTGGTTATGCAGCATGTCATTGGTGTCATGTTATGGAACACGAAAGTTTTGAAGATAGCTTAGTGGCACAAGTCATGAATAAAAACTTTATAAATATAAAAATTGACAGAGAAGAACGTCCAGATATCGATCAAGTTTATATGAGCGCTGTACAACTTATGACGGGTCAAGGTGGTTGGCCTATGAATGTTGTGGCTTTACCAGATGGCAGACCAGTTTGGGGTGGCACATATTTTAAAAAAGAGCAATGGATTAGTGCTTTAGAACAAATTTCTAAATTATATACTGAAAACCCTGAAAAACTTCAAGAATATGCTGATAAATTAGAACATGGCATAAAGGCTTTAGATGTTGTGGAGGTTAATACTAATGAACCCGTTTTTGAAACAAATTACATAGAAGAAGCTGTTGAAAATTGGTCAAAACAATTTGATAACAGTTTTGGCGGAATGAACCGTGCTCCAAAATTTATGATGCCTAATAATTATCATTTTTTATTGAGATATGCTTTCCAAAACAATGACAAAGAGCTACAAGATTATGTAAACTTAACACTCACAAAAATGGCTCATGGAGGTGTTTTTGATCAAATTGGTGGTGGTTTTTCAAGATACTCGGTTGATACAAAATGGCATGTTCCTCATTTTGAAAAAATGCTTTACGATAACGGGCAATTAGTCAGTTTATATTCCGATGCATATCTCATCACAAAAAACGAATTATATAAAGAAGTTGTTACAGAAACATTAGAATATATAAAACGTGATATGACTACCCAAAATGGTGCATTTTACTCTTCTCTTGATGCAGATAGCAACACACCCGAAGGTGAGCTAGAAGAAGGCGCTTTTTATGTATGGACAAAAGAGGAACTTAAAACTCTTTTAAAAGAAGATTTCGAATTGTTTTCAGATTACTACAATGTAAATAGTTATGGCCATTGGGAACATGATAATTATGTGTTAATTAGAAAAGATGATGACGCTTCTATTATAAAAAAACACAATATAACCGAGGCTGTTTTAAGTGAAAAGAAAACTAAATGGAAAACTATACTTCTTGAAGTTAGAAACAAGAGAGCAAAACCAAGACTTGATGATAAAACTTTAACCTCTTGGAATGCAATTATGCTAAAAGGCTATGTAGATGCTTATCGCGTATTAGATGATTCTGATTATCTTGCTTCAGCAGAAAAAAATGCAAATTTCATTTTAAATAATCAATTAAAAGAAGATGGAGGTTTGTATCATAATTATAAAAATGGTACAAGTACAATAAATGGTTATTTAGAAGACTATTCAACCACAATTGATGCCTTTTTAGCGCTTTACGAAAGTACTTTAGATGGAAAATGGCTAACAAATGCAAGAGATTTAGCTAATTATTCTTTTGATCATTTTTATGATGAGAAAAGCAAAATGTTCTTTTTCACTTCTAATGAAGATGCTTCATTAGTTTCAAGGAGTATTGAATATCGAGATAATGTAATTTCATCAAGTAACTCCATAATAGCTAAAAGCTTATTTAAACTATCGCATTATTTTGATAACGAACATTTCGAAAATACAGCTATCACTATGCTAAATAATGTAAAACCTGAAATGCAGGAATACCCTTCTGGGTATTCAAATTGGTTTGATTTAATGTTAAATTATTCCAATCCTTTTTACGAAGTTGCTATAGTTGGTAAAGATGCTAAGCAAAAAATAACTGACTTAAATAACACCTATATACCAAATAAGCTAATTGCAGCAAGTACATCAGAAAACAATATGGCTTTATTAGAAAACAGATATAATCCTGAAAAAACTTTAATTTATGTATGTGTAAACAAAGCCTGTAAGCTTCCTGTTTCAGAAGTAAATGACGCTTTAAAATTCATAGAAAAATGACACTATTAACAATCATTTTAATAGCAATTGTTGCTATTGAACACATCTATTTTTTAATTTTAGAAATGTTTTTTTGGACAAAACCCAAAGGTATTAAGGCATTTGGATTAAAGTCTAATCAATTTGCCGAAGACACCAAAGTTTTAGCTGCAAACCAAGGTTTATATAATGGTTTTTTAGCATCTGGACTCATATTTGCTATTATACAAAATGATATTAAAATTGCAACTTTCTTTTTAATTTGTGTGACTATTGCTGGTATTTATGGGTCTTATTCTACAAAGCAAATAAAGTTGTTTTATATTCAAGCAATTCCTGCTATTCTGGCTTTGATAAGTCTCTTTTATTAGAAGTTTAACTATTTTTTCACTTTATCAAATAGCTAAAAACTTACAATAGCCTTAGTTTTGTATATTAAAAGTTAAAATAAAAATTATGGATTTAGAAAAATGGATTGATAAAGGTTACGAAATAATTATAAACTTTGGCCCAAAAGTAATAGCTGCTGTTGCTATTTGGATTATTGGCTCTTGGGTTATTAAAAAATTATTGAAAGGCACAAGAAAAGTTATGACCAAAGGAAGTTATGATGAAAGTCTTCAAAAATTTTTATTAAATCTATTAAATTGGGTTTTAAAAATAGTTTTAATTATAGTCGTTCTTGGCACAGTTGGAGTTGAAACTACATCATTTGCAGCTATTATTGCAGCAGCAGGTTTAGCTATTGGTTTAGCTTTACAAGGCTCTTTAGGTAATTTTGCTGGTGGTGTTTTAATTATGATTTTTAAACCCATAAAAATTGGTGATTTAATTGAAGCTCAAGGTGAAATTGGTGTTGTTAAACAAATTGAAATTTTTACAACCAAGTTAACAGGTCTTTCAAATAAAGAAATTATAATACCTAATGGCGCATTATCTAACGGGAATATTGTTAATTATTCTACTGAAGGAACTCGACGTGTAGATTTAGTTTTTGGTGTTGGTTATGATTCTGATATTAAGAAAACTAAAGAGGTTTTAATGAACGTTTTAACCTCGCATCCAAAAATATTAAAAGATCCAGCACCGTCTGTTACGGTATTAGAATTAGCGGATAGCTCTATTAATTTTGCTGTTAGACCATGGTCTTTAACTGCTGATTACTGGTCGGTGTATTTTGATGTTACAGAACAAACAAAAGAAGCTCTTGATGTTGCTGGAATTGATATTCCTTATCCACATCAAGTTGAAATACAAAAGAAAGGTTAAGATTTAGACTTCGGTTTTAAAGCCACAAAATCTTTTAAATAATAAGGTTCAAAATAAGCGACATCTTCAGTGTCGCTTTTTTTGTATTTATTATATGCTAACAAACTCATTTCATTGGCTGATGGTAGTTTGTCTTCAATAAAAATAGCATTTGGATGACTTATTAGACTTTTAGTTTTTTCAACACCATTGCCAATAAAATAGACTTTCCCTTTTTCTAAATATTCAGCGAAAGCACTTTCATCTAAAATTTGTGCTTGGGTTTCTCTTAATTGATTATAATCTGAATCATAAATAGCAGAATACACTTCCATGCGTCTAGCATCTAACATAGTAACAATAACACCTTCATTAGCTTCAACTTGACGAGCTAAAGCCTCTAAAGTAGCAATTGAAATTAAAGGCTTGTCTAGAGCAAAACAAAGTCCTTTTGCTGCAGAAACGCCTATACGCAAACCCGTATAAGACCCAGGTCCTTTACTTACAGAAATCGCATCTAAATCTTTTGAGCTTACATTGGCTTCATTTAAAATAGCTCCAATATAAACATGAAGTCTTTCTGCATGCGAATAGCTTTTATCGTTATCTTCTTTTAAAATTAATGTTTTACCATCCTTTGAAAGTGATACTGAACAATTTGTAGTTGCGGTTTCTATATTGAGTATTAATGCCAATTGTATATTATTTAAAAAAGTAATTCCCGACAAAAGCGGGAATTACAAATTAAAGAAATATTTTTTATTCTAAGGTTATTGGAATCCCATAATAGAACTCTAATAACTTTGTTTTAAATACAAAATTAAATTTTGAATTTGCTAATGTAGATTGAGCACTTATCAATCTATTACGAACTTGTTCAAATTCAAAAGAAGTCATTGCTCCATAGTTATAACTTTCTTGAGCAGCTCTAAAAGCTTCTTCTTGCGCTGTTAATGATGCTTCTGAAGCACGATATTGATTTAATGCTGCTCTTGCATCAAGATATGCATTTTCAATGGTAGAAAGCAAATCTTGTTTAGCTTGCTCCAATCCAAAAGCCACACGTTTATTACTTATAATAGCTCTGTCTACACTAGATCTTGTTCTATTTCCATTAAAAATAGGAATGCTCACACTAACACCAATATTGTAACCCAGATTATCGTCAAATTGTTTACCAAAACCATTTGGAATAGAACTAACCATACCCGTATTTGGGTCTATAATTGTACGTCTATCTTTTTCACCTAAAGTATGTTGATATGATGTGCCTAAACCACCACCTAAACTTACAGTTGGGAAAAATGCAGCTTTTGCTAATTCTATATCTAATTCAGAATTTTCTATATTAATTTCAGCTGCTTTTATTTCCGGTCTATCTTGTACTGCTTTATTAAATATCTTGTCGGTATTTTCATAGGCTAATTCAGCTGATGACAAATTAAATGTAACATCTTCAATATCAAATCCAGAATGAGGTATTTGTAATAATTGTGCTAAATTTAATAAAGCCAAATCAATACCATTTTGAGCTGTAATTAACTGTTCGTTATTACTTGCTAATTGAGCTTGAACATTATATAAATCTGATTTTGGATTTACACCTTCATCAACTAAGGTTTGTATGTTATTTATTTGCTGTTGTGTAACCTTTACTTGATCTTCGGCTATTTTGTAATTTTCTTTACTTAACAATGCGTTTAAATAACTATTTACAACATATAATGAAATATCATCTTTAAGTTTTTGGAATTGTAATTCGCTAGATTTTAAACCTAATTTTGCTTGCTTATATAAATTTGTATTTCTATAACCGTTAAATAATGTAACACCAACATTTAAACTTAGGTTGGAGCCAAATGTGTTACTAGAAATTCTACTTCCATCTTGACCAAGATAGGATCCAAAATTAAAATTACCAGACGTTGAACCACTTACATTTGGTAAAAAATTACCCTTTGCACTTGTTATATTTTCTTCTGAAATTTCTATGTCTAAAGATGATTGTTTAATAGAAATATTATTTTCTAGTGCATAGTCTACACATTCTTGTAATGTCCATTTCTTTTGTTGTGCAAAAGACGATACAGCAACCAACAACAAACATATTATTAAACTATTTTTCATAAACTTTACATTCAAATTAGTCATTCTTTTTTTCATCACCTTCATCATCTTTTGAAGCTTTATTCCAAACCTTAATTTTATCACCTTTTTTAACGCCCTCAAGAATTTCAACATTAATACCATCAGATAAGCCTAATTCAACATTCTCTTTTCTGTACTTATTATTGTCTTCTAATATTTCAACAAAAGGTTTTTCTGTTATTCTATTGTATTGAAGCAATGCTTCTTTAATGGCAAAAACACTGTCTTTACTTTCTATATCAATTTCAGCATTTGCACTATAGCCTGCTCTTATTTTTGTGTTTTCTTCGATAGTAACATCTGCTTTTACAGTAAATTGAACTGCGCCATTTTCTTCGTTTCCTTTTGGTGCAATAAAAGTTAATTTTGCTGGAAATTCTTTACCCATAATGGCTCCAAGTAATACTTTAATTTCTTTGCCTTCTTGTAATTTACCAACTTCTGCTTCATCAACTTTTCCTTCAAAAATCATTTTACTCATATCGGCAACAGTTGCTATAGTAGTACCTGCATTAAAGTTGTTGCTTTCTATAACTTGATCGCCTTCTCGAACAGGAATTTCTAATACGGTACCAGATATTTGTGCTATAATATTTGTGTTTGCAGAATTACCGCCAGATAATGACCCTTGCTTGATTATTTGGTAATCATTTTGGGCTTGGTTAAGTGATTCTTTCGCTTGATTAAAAGACAAGGAGCTGTTTTCAAAATCTTGTTGAGAGATTACACCTTTTTCAAAAAGGGATTTGTTTCTATCATAAAGAATTTTCGAGTTGTCGTATGACAATTTAGATGATGAAATTCTACTTTTTGCACTTACTAAACTTTGCTCGTTTGGTACCACTCTAATTTTTGCAATTAAATCGCCTTTTTTAACAATATCTCCCTCTTCAACTAGTATTTCGTCAACAATTCCAGAAATTTGTGGTTTTAATTCAATCTCTTCTTCAGGGTTTAATTTCCCTGTAGCAACTGCTTTTGTATTTATTGAGGTATAGAAAGGCTCTTCTACTTTAAAATCTTCAATGGCTTTTGAGTTAGCATCTTTAAAATACTTTAACACGAAAGCTAATGCTATAATAGCAACTAAAACTAAAATAATTTTTACTGTTTTGTTCATTTTTTTGATTGTTTATTCTTCTCTTAATGCTTCTATTGGTTTTATACTTGTTGCTTTAAACGCTGGAATTAAACCTATTAAACTTCCTAAAATAACTAATATAATTAATGCTATAAATACAACACCAATGGATACTGATGCATTAACTATGGCGGCATCATCACCCTGACCAAAGAAATGGTCTAATAAAATTAATATCCATCCACCTGTTATAATTCCTAATATTCCAGCTACTAATGTTAAAAACACAGCTTCAACAACTATTTGTCTTTTAATTTCAAAAGGTGTTGCTCCTAAGGCTCGGCGTACACCAATTTCTTTAGTACGCTCTTTTACTGTAATTAGTAAAATATTACCAATAGCAAATACTCCTGCAATTAATGTAGCAATACCTACAAACCAAGTTAAAAATTGCATACCTGTTAAAAACCCTGTAATTTTTCCGAACTCTTTACCTAGGTTAAAACTTCTAAAACCTCTTGTATCTTCTGGGTGAACATTATTAAGGTTTTTAAGTATTAATTCTGTGTCTTTTTGAATTTGTGTAATATCATATTCTGGCTTACCAGTAATCATCATAAAACCAATTTTATCACCTTGATTATATACTTGCTGAAATGTAGTAAAGGGTATATGTACATCTTCACTTGGTCCGAAATTCACATTACCAACATCAAATAAACCAATTACCATGTAACTAATATTATTTATTTCTATACGAGTCCCTACGGCTTGTTCGTCTTTTTCAAAAAGTTGTTCATAAATATTTTTTGAAATAACTGCTACTTTTTTTCTATTATCAATATCATTCTGATTGATAAAACGGCCATGAATTAATTTCTTTTTTTGAACTTCATCTAAAGTTGGAAAGTCTCCAAAAACATTAAAAGTACCTGAAAGTAAGTTTCTATTAACAGTGCCTAAGTTCATATTTCTTGGCACTACAAATTCAATTCCTTCTACATTTTCTTCTACCTTTTTTATGTCTGGAATTTTTAGCTGTACTCTTCTTCCTTCTTGAAAACCCTTAAAAGGCATGCTTGTAGTGCTTCCCATAAAGAACACACTGTTTGTTGCAAAGTCTCCGAATAATCGATTGAATGAGTTTTCTAATCCTCTTGCAGATCCTAAAAGCCCAATCAATAACAAAATCCCCCACCAAACCCCAACCATAGTAAGTGCTGACCTTAGTTTGTTTTTACTTAAGCTATCAAAAACTTCTTGCCAAGTATCTCTATCGAATAAAAATTTAAACATAATTAATCGTTTCTAAGTGCTACAATGGGTTTAATTTGTGATGCTTTTTTGGCAGGTAAATAACCTGCTATTGCTCCTGCAATTATTAGAGTAAAAGTTGCTCCAAAAACAAGACTATTACTTACTCCTGGATCTTTTATAAAATAAGTTTCTAAACTAGGGCCTGCAATCTCTAAAACACCTACACCTACTAATAAACCAACATAACCTGCTATTGTTGTGATTAGTACAGATTCAATTAAAATGATTGAAACAATTGATTTTGGTGATGCTCCTAAGGCTTTTCGTATACCAATTTCTTTAGTACGCTCCTTTACTATAAAAATCATAATATTACTAATTCCAACTATACCTGCTATAAGAGTGCCTAAACCAATAACTAATATTATTACTGTTAAACTGAAAGTCATAATATCTACTTGTTTCATTCCTTGTGCCATGTTTTGCACTCTAATCGCTCGCTGATCGCTATTGGCTACCGAAAATCTATCCTTTAATTTTTTTGTAAGTAATGAACCAAAAGATAAAGCTTCATCAACATTCATGTCAGGATTATATGTTAAATGCAATAAATCGATATAATCATTATTACCATATACAAATTGAGCTGTAGTAATAGGTATGTATATAACTCTTTCCTCGTTATCGCCTTCATCATCGGTAAAAACACCTACAACTTTATAAGGGATACCACTTAGATTTATATACTTGCCTATTGCGCTTTCCTTTAAAAACAAATCATCATTAACAATGCGACCAATAATAGCAACCTTGGTTCTATTATCTAAATCATTTTGATTTATATAACGCCCATCGCTTACCTTATTGTTTTCAATAAACATGTAGTCTGGCTGAACTGCTCTAAGCTCGTAATTGTTTTTTTCGCCTTTAAAAGAAGCTGTTACGCTTCTATTTACTTTTGAGGTTATGTACTGTACTTTTTCTCCAAACTCATCTAACACAAATTGCTCATCTTCATTTTTAAACTGAATTTGCCTACCTGCTTGTAAACCGTTGTTAGCCTTGGTAGTTCTGCCAGGATATACTATAATAGAATTATTTGCATCTGTTCCAAATGCTTCTTTAAATGTGTTTTTTAATCCATTAGCAATCCCAAAAAGTATGGCAAATAAAAGTATAGCAAATGCCACAGTAAATCCAGAAAGTAAACTTCTAGTTCTGTTTTTATTAATACTTTGGAATATTTCTCGCCAAAGATCTAAATCAAACATATTGTTCTGCCCTTACTTGTTCTACTTTTTTGTCTTCCATAATAACACCATCTCGAAGTCTTACAATACGCTTGCACATATTTGCAATATCTTCTTCGTGTGTTACCATTAAAATAGTTTTTCCTTCATCATTTAATTGTTGAATAAACGCCATAATATCATAAGAAGTTTTAGTGTCTAAAGCTCCTGTTGGTTCATCTGCCAATAATAATTTGGGATTTGCGGCTAAAGCTCTAGCAATGGCTACACGTTGTTTTTGTCCTCCAGAAAGCTCTTTTGGGAGATGATGTGACCAATTTGCTAAACCAACTTTTTCTAAATGAAATAATGCCTTCTCTAAACGTTCTTTACGTTTCATTCCTTGATAATATAAAGGCAATGCAACGTTTTCAAGTGCTGTTTTATAATTGATAAGATTGAAGGACTGAAAAATAAATCCTAAAAACTTATTTCTGTAAACTGCAGCTTTTTTTTCGGTTAAATTTTTTATTGGTAAGCCATCTAAGATATACTCACCTTCATCGGCTTCATCTAACATTCCAATAATATTTAAAAGTGTTGATTTACCTGAGCCCGAAGACCCCATAATAGCAACCATCTCACCCTCATCTACTGTAAGATCTATTCCTTTTAAAAC
This sequence comes from Flaviramulus basaltis, assembly GCF_900114265.1. Lineage (GTDB taxonomy): Bacteria > Bacteroidota > Bacteroidia > Flavobacteriales > Flavobacteriaceae > Flaviramulus > Flaviramulus basaltis. The sequence goes on along the minus strand of NZ_FPKV01000001.1, from coordinate 1,236,590 downwards.
ATGTAAACTAGAGTCACCTATGGGATAGGATTTGTGAAGTTGATTAATTTTAAGCATTACTTTGATTAATTTTTGGAGCTAAATAGTCTTTTTAGTTAGACTAGCGAAGCAAAGAAATGTTACAAAAAATTAGTAGAAAAATTTTTATTACTTTTTTAACGTACTATATTTTCTATAAATGAAGTAACAAATACCCGCAACAAGTATGTATGGTATTGTCATTAAGTAAACAATTCCATCATTTATACCTTTTGCTGCAGATTGCCCTTCTTCGCTTTCTAAAACGGCACGACACATTGCGCATTGCGCATTACCTTCTATAAAAAGGAAAAGAGATAAAAGAAAAAAGACAATTCTTTGCTTCATTTTAAATATAATAAGGTGAAATCATAATATAAACAATGACTCCTGTTACTGCCACATAAAGCCATAATGGAAACGTGATTTTTGCTATTTTTTTATGTTTTTCAATATTATTAGTTATAGCCCTAACATAAGTAATAAGCACAAAAGGAATAATGATAATAGATAGTAATATGTGGCTTATAAGAATAAAATAATATATATACTTTAAAATACCTTCGCCTCCATACTTTGTAGAGTCACTCGTCATATGGTAAGCAACATACATTACTAAAAAAACAACTGAACACCAGATGGCTGTTGTCATTAAATTCTCATGAAGCACCACGTTTTTATTTTTAATCGCAAAAAAAGCAATAACAAGAATAACAGCGGTCAAACCATTTATGGTAGCATAAATTGGTGGCAAAAATGACAAGGGTTCTACATTAGGAATTCTAACACCAAATAAAATTGCAACAGCTATTGGTATAGCAATAGATAATATTACAATTAATTTATTATATTTTTTATCGTCTAAAATTTTCTGATTTTTATTCATTAAGCAATTTTTTTATATCTTCTTTTAATGTACTTATTTCTTCTTCAACGCCATCATCATCTGTTTTTTCAGCTTCAGAAATTATACCTTTATAATAAATAACTGGGTTTCCAAATTCGTCTTTTCTGGATCGTATAAACCCTTTTTTATCAATTAAAGCAAAATTACCTGAATGCTCAAAACCGCCCAAAACATCTTTATTTTCGGCTGCATAAATATAAAAACCACCGTTTGCAAGACTATAAATTTCCTCTTTATTACCTGTTAACAAATTCCAGTTCGGGTTTGTAATACCATATTTTTCAGCATATGCTTTAAGAACTTCAGGCGTATCATGATCTGGATTTATAGTGAAAGACGCTACACCAAAATTTTCGAAATCTTTAAAAGTATTTTGAATTTGAACTAAGTTTAAATTCATTCTTGGGCATATAGTAGGACAGGTTGTAAAAAAGAATTCTATAACATAAACTTTTCCTAAATAATCTTGATTGGTAATAGTTTTTCCATCTTGATTTGTAAAGCTAAAATTTGGAACTTTTCTTTTTTCTCCATTATTTTCAATAAAAACTAAATCTGAAATGGTAGGTTTATTATCATCGGCATAATCACTTCTGCTTTCATTTCTTATTATATCTCCATTAGAGATTCTATCAACAATTTTAGGAATAAAAATGATTCCAAAAACTAGAATAATAAAAGCAATTCCTATGTATGAATAATTAGTTTTCTTCATCTTGTTTGTTTAAATCGTTTGCTCTTCTTGTATCAGAGTTAAACTCACCTTTTCTTTTTTGGCGATATTCTGTGAATAAAATACGTAAATCATCACTCATTTTATTTTTAATTTCTGCTACTTCAATACAATCATAAGAATACAAACCATAATTAGGTTTGTTTTTTTCTAATTCATTATCTGTTCTATCGTCTAATCGTCCTCTTTGGTTTAAATCTTTATCAACTAAAAATACATTATTTGATGATAAATCTGAATTAAGTTTTGTTTTACTTTTTAAACTATAAAATACTTGTTGAATATCATTTGATCCAGCAAAAACAAAATACCAAAACCTCAAATCTTCATACTTGTTAATTTCGGCTTTAAGATTATCAACGGCATCTTCTGTTCCTCTTGGCATTAAAATCACGATTTGAAATTTTTTAAAGCCTTTAAACTTATCGTACACTAGTTCTTTTAAATTAGACGCCGTAATTACTTTGTCAATAGGATTAGTTCCTAAAAAACCTAAAACTGTAATATGATCTTTTAAAAGTATTTTTTCTTGAGTGTTTGATGAAAATTTATCTAAATCTAAAACATTTTCATTTACAATATCTAGCGGAGTATAATTATGTGTTGCAGGATATAAAAACAATAAAAATATTACAGGAAGAAAGAATAAAACTCCTAAAACAACATATCTGCTAACTTTCTTTTTATCCATTTAATTAATGTGTTTCTTCTGTGATTTTTACTTTACAAAAATAAAAAAAGGCGGTTTAAAAACCGCCTTAATATCTATATTTTAACTATGGAATTTGTTAAAAATCTCTTTTAATAAAACCTTTATCATATACTTCAAAAATATAACCACCTTCTTGTAATAATATAAAGATTAAATATATAATTAAAAAAACTGCTGTCCATACCACCATACGTCTCAATGCTTTTACCTCATCTCTCATGTGCATAAAATCCCATGTAATATAATAGGCTTTTACTAAAGTTAGTATAATGAAAATCCAGTTTAATATTTTCATTCCTAAAAAATGAGCCATTAAAGGTTCTGGCTTATAAATACCTAATACGACCTCTATAGTTGTAACAATTGTTAAGAAAATTAAAACACCCCAAATTTTTTGAGTATTGGATTTGAACTTAACTAAACCTCTAAATATTTCTAATTTATGTGCGTGTGCCATTTTTTAATACAATTATAAAAATTAAACCAGATAAAAGAATGTAAATACAAATACCCAAACTAAATCTACAAAGTGCCAGTATAAACCAACTTTTTCAACCATTTCGTAGTTTTTTCTTCTTTCATAAGTTCCTAAAATAACATTAAAGAAAATAATGATATTTATTACGACTCCTGAAAATACGTGAAATCCGTGAAATCCTGTTATGAAGAAAAAGAAGTCTGCAAACAATGGCGAACCATATTCATTAACATGTAAATTTGCTCCCTCTACTACTGCCTTACCGTTTAGTTTTATTTGTTTTAATGATTCTTCTCTAGATAGAACTGTTTTGTGCCCATGTTCAGTAAGCGTTTGAGTTCTAATTAATATATTATCATGAGCTTCTAGACCATGTATAACTTCTTCTACTGTATATGTTGGTAAAGTTCCTTCACTAACAAACCATATTCCGTTTTTTTGTTCTTGCTGTACACGCTCATGCTCTCCTGCAACCACAAAATCTCTTAATGCTACACGGCGTCCATCTGTATCAACAAATTGTAAAATATTACCTCCCTTTGTTTGAATAGCACCATAATCGCCTTTTATAAATGTTGCCCATTCCCAAGCTTGAGAACCAACAAATATTAAACCACCAATAATGGTTAAAAACATGTAAATGGTTACTTTACTTTTGTTTAAATGATGACCTGCATCAACTGCTAGTACCATTGTAACTGATGACATAATAAGAACAAATGTCATAAAAGCTACGTAAATCATAGGCAACTCTTGCCCATGTAAAAATGGCACGTGGGTAAATACCTCATCGGCAATTGGCCATGCATCAATAAATTTGAATCTTGAAAACCCGTAGGCTGCTAAAAAACCTGAAAATGTTAAAGCATCTGATACGATGAAAAACCACATCATCATTTTGCCATAACTTGCATTAAGTGGTTGGTTACCGCCTCCCCATGCTTTACCTTCTGTTCCAGTATTTACAACTGTAGTACTCATATATAATGGTTGTTATTTAAAAGTTGCACAAAAATAATCAATTTATTTATCTAATGAAATATAAAAACAAAAAGAGATACACCCAAAGTATATCTATAAAGTGCCAAAAAGTTGCTGCTAGTTCAAAACCAAGCATTTTAGTTGCATTATACTTTTGTTTAAAATGATTATAAATTACTACTAACAAACAAATTAATCCAACAATAACGTGCAAAATATGCACAACTGCTATTAAATAAATGTAAGACATGGTTACATTACTGGTTGGTCCTGTAAAATTGTAGCCTAAATCTATGATTTGTTGAAAGCCTGAAAATTGATTATAAATGAAAACAACACCTAAAATAAGGGTAACAAATAACCATACTGTAGTCATTGAGTTATTCCCTTTTTTTAAAGTATTTTTAGCCAAAAGAAAAGATATGCTGCTTAATACAATTACCACGGTACTAATTATAAAAGCATTTGGCAACACAAAATCTTTTAACCAATCTGGTCTAGAACTACTTACCACAAAAGCACTTGTCCATCCTGCAAACGACATGACAAGAGAAATAATACCAAACCATAGCATCATTTTTTTCGCTCTATTATTTTTTTCTTCTTGAGTACCTTGAGTTAAATCCATGGTTATCTTATAAATTTATCTATTACATAAACAATTTGAACTAAAGTAATGTACGATACACTTACCAGCATTAATTGTTTTGCAGCCTTTTCGGTCATTTTTTTAAATAATCTTATAGCAAAATACAGCATCCACAAACCTATTACAAATACTATAACTGCAGCTACTATCGATAATTCTAATCGTCCAGTAAATCCAAATACTGGAATAATTGAAACTATTATTGTCCAAATGGTGTACATAATAGTTTGTACAGCGGTTCCTTTATCTTGCTTTCCTGTTGGTAGCATAAAAAACCCACCTTTCTTATAATCTTCAAATAAAAACCACCCAATTGCCCAAAAATGAGGAAACTGCCAAAAAAACTGTAATGCAAATAAGGTTCCTGGCTCAATTCCAAAATCATCTGTAGCAGCAACCCAACCTAACATGAATGGAATAGCTCCCGGAATAGCTCCTACAAAAACAGATAAAGGTGTTTTAGTTTTTAATGGTGTATAAACACAGGTGTATAAAAAAATAGAAATAGCACCAAACATAGCCGTTTGCTTGTTTATAGTGTATAAAATAATAATACCTGCGAGTGTAAAAATTGAAGCAATAATAAAAGCAGTAGTTACCGACATGCGTCCTGCTGGAATAGGCCTGTTTTTAGTACGATCCATTAAGGCGTCCAAATCCTTTTCAATAATTTGATTAAAAGCGTTAGAAGCTCCAACCATAAAATAACCACCAAACGCTAGTAATATTAAGGTTTTATAATCAACCGTATCAACCCCAAGCAAGTAACCTGCAATAGATGAAAAAACAACACTTAATGCTAATCGCATTTTTGTGATTTCTTTAAAATCTGTAATTACAGAAGGGCTTGTTAATGAAGATTTTGAATTACTCAATATGTTGTTACCTTAATCGCTTTTGTATTGCGAGTGCAAATATACTTCATAAAAGCAATTTGAGCAATGGTAAGTGTATTTTTAATATCTTTATAATAATGATAAAAAATTCCATTTCATGAAAGTATTCAAATGCTTAACTTTTCTATTCTTTATTTCAATATCTTTTTCAAGTTGTGCGCAACGCAATTTTGATGATGTAACCATTGTAACCACAAAGCTTTCAGACCATATTTATATGCTAGTTGGAAGCGGTGGTAATATTGGCGTTTCGGCTGGCGATGATACCGTACTAGTTATTGACAACCAATTTGCACCATTAACACCTAAAATTTTAGAGACCATAAAAAAACTTAGTGATAAACCTGTGAAAATTGTAATGAACACACACCATCATGGAGATCACACTGGTGGTAATGAGAATTTCGGGGAATTAGGCTCAACTATTATTGCACATGATAATGTTAGAAAACGTCTTGAAAGCGAAAGACCAAAAATAGCACTACCCGTTATTACGTTTAATGATAAATTGAACTTAGAAATTAATGGAGAACAAGTTGCTGTTTTTCATGTTGAAAATGCACACACTGATGGTGATATTATGCTATATTTTACTGATAGTAACGTGTTACATACAGGTGATACTTATTTTAATGGACGCTTTCCTTATATCGATTTAAATTCTGGAGGAAGTGTTGATGGTTATATTAATGCAGTGAAATCTAGTTTAATGGTTATAGACGATAATACTAAAATTATCCCCGGACATGGAGACTTATCAAACAAAGCAGAATATGATTCTTTTTTAAAAATGCTTCAAACACTAAAAACAAATGTTTTAGAAGAAATTAAAAAAGGCAAAACTGAAGATGATGTGGCAAACAATGAAAGCATTACCAAAACGTTTGACGATTTAGGTTATGGCACTGGATTTATTAATGGCGAAAAAATACGACGAACTTTTTATAAGAGTTTGAAAAAGTAATTTTCTAATAATCAAAATACCAATTAAACAAATCGGTTCTAATTCCAAAATTAAACCAAACCGTATCACTCTTAAACGTTGAAGATGTTGTTGCATCAGGATTAAAATTTCTAACCGTAATATCTGTAAAAATCTTCAAATTGGATGCTGGATTTATAAGATAACCTGCCTGTAAATTACCATTAAATATTTTTGTTTTAATACCTTGACCAACTTCCACACCCGTATCAAAAGGTCTGTCATTATAATTTCTATAAATATCGCCTCCGTAACTAAAATTATCGGTTCCATCATTAATATCCAATCCGCGAGTACCAAAAATTAATTTAGCATCGGCAAACCAACGTTTATAATGATAGCGTCCAATTAAAATAGCTTCACTAAAATTAGCGCCCCATAAATGTGCCATAGATTGGTTATTATGCCCATAATTTGTTGCTATAGTATTGTGGGAATAGGTATAAGGTCGAATTCGGTTATATTCAAATTGAAGTAATAAGTTATCAACTTTAAAAGCATTATAATATTTAACTCCTAATTGATAGCCAAACTTATTCTTCCAACTTTTTTCTCCACCTTTTACATCATTTAGCGAAAATTCATCTAAAACAAACTGGCTATATAAATTGACATTATCATTCCATTTATATTTTGCTGAAGCTCCCATTATAGCATTACCAGAAGCTTGACCTGTTTCAAACTCAATAGCGCGATAAAAAATAATAGGGTTTAAATAGTTCACATCAAAACCACGATCATTTGTGTTTGTCCAAATTACAGATTCAAATAACCCTAAATTAAATCGTTTAGAAACATTCCAACTTAAATAATGGTTTGCCATATATTTGGTTAAAAAAGCACCATCTTCTGTAACTTCTGGTCTTACATCTTTTAACCACATCCAAGTATTGGTGTATTTTATTTTCCAGAATTTTGTATTTAACTTTAAAAATGGGTGTGGACTTGCTACATCACTAAGTAATAAAGAACGATATCCATCACCAATAAAATTTTTACCATGCCCAAATTGAATATTAATAAACTTTGCTGGTGCATACGATAAATAAGCCTCTGCCACTGGATAGTCGTAAGAATCTGTTTTAAAACGTTTCGCAATACCACGCCCTGGAATTATAGCGGGATCTGGACCAAAACCCCTTAAACTTTCAGCATACTCATTTACATATTGTGCAAAACGCCCTTGACTTTCAAAAACAGAAGCATAAAAATTAAACTTTTTCCCGAGTCCACCTTGAACCAAAAACCCTCTGGTATTGTTATAAGTAGAACTAAAATTGGCTTCAGAATCTTTACCAACTTCTAAATCGAAAATAGGATCTATAGTAAACCAATAATCTTCAGTTTGTAATTGAACTAAATGTTCATTCCAGAGTTTTCTACCAGCCCAAGCATCGGTTTCTTTTTTTAGTTTTTCTTTTTCGGCTTTAAAATCGTAATATTTTGAAACTTCCTCATAAACAAAAGGTTTTGATGCTGTATGACTATTTGTTCCAACAAGATTCATACTTCTATCAAACCTAGAATAATCACTATGTGTAAATTGAATATTTAATTGACTACTATATGCTTTATCTTCAAAAGCTTTTAGACTAGAATTCACATTATCAAACTCTTTTTTTGCAGCATCTTCTAGTTTAGATATTTCTTTTAATTTTTCTACATCTTGTGTAACCACATTTTGATTTACCAAAGGAATTTTAATTGGTAAAGAATATTGTTTAAAAGTTTTTCTACCATTATAGGTTGCTGGTTTTATTTTTGGAAAGGCCGAAAAAACTCTTTTAGCCTCTTCTTTTAATTCCTTGTAAACAGCATCTGTATAAATAACTTTAAATTCTCCAATAGTATCAACTTCAAAGAGCACCACAACTTCACCTTTATAATTTTCTTTAACAACTTGCTCTGGCACTTTAAAGCTCTCATAAATGAGTCTGTAAACATTCTTATCAAAACAATTCTGTAAAGAATCTATTTCTATGTTCTCGCAATTTGGAAACACAGGTGGTTTTTCTGGTAAAAAAGCATTTTGAGAGTAACTATTATATTGAACTAAAAGTAGGAGTAGTACAATGAATTGCTTCATTTTTTATGATTGAGAATTAATTTAAAAGTGAAAGATACTATATTTTTAATAATGCAACATTAAAAAACCGCTATCACTAAATTGATAACGGTTTTGAAAGCCTGAAATTATAATTTTTACTTTTTACTGCACTTGAAATACTATTGGTAGCGTGTAAATAACACCTACATTTTTATCGTTTTGTTTGCCAGGTGTCATTTCTGGCAGCATATTAATAACACGAACAGCTTCGTCTTGTAATTTAGGATGTGGTGCTCTAGTTTTAATATTGTTTACATGACCTGTTTTATCAATTGTGAACTGTACATCAATTTTTTGTCTTCCTGACAAACCATAATCTGAAGCGATATCACTATTAAATTTGCGTTGAATTAGCTTTGTTATTTTTTCAGACATACATTTTTTTCTTTCATCATTACCTTTTGCTTTTTCACAACCTGGGTAAATTGGAACATTTTGTATAAAATTATAAGGGACATTTGTTTCATCATCTGGCATATCAATTACACTAACTTGACTTGGATCTATTGGAGCATCTGGTGATGTGTTTTGGTCACTTGTAATAATTTCTAATGCTTTTTTAATTTCATAATCATTGTCTACTTCTTTTATCTTATCAATCAAAACAGTCTTTTTTTGAATTTCAGGTTCAGACTTTGGCAAAGGTTCTTCATAAACCTTGAAGTTTTCAATTGAAATTTCAATAGGACCATCTGACGGAATAACTTCAACAAGCTTAGGAATAGTCGTTTCAAATTTCATTTCAAGCAAACCATAGGCTGCCAGTAAACAAACAATTAACCCTATTTGAAAATAAAGGGTGGAGTTTTTTTGTAAATTTGCTTCATGCTTTTGTGATTTTTTCACGGTTTCTCCATTTTGCCGAATGGTTTCGTGAGTTTTCTTAAGATTACTCATAATATTTATAGTTTAAATGTTAATATTATGGTAAAGTCACAATAAGTATACCAAAAAAGAAATCCCGTTACAAAATTGTAACGGGATTTTATATATAAAGAAATTTCTCTTTATGTTAATCTTGAACTTGGAAAATAATAGGTAACGAATATGGAACGTTTACTGGTTTACCACGTTGTTTTCCTGGTTTCATTTTTGGTAACAACCCAATAACACGAGCTGCTTCTTTTTCTAAACCTGGGTGTGGTGCTCTTGCACGTATACCTACAATATTACCTGTTTTGTCTATTTTGAAAATTACATTAATACGTTGTCTTCCTGATAATCCTAAATCACTAGCTAAGTCTGTATTAAATTTTCTATTTACAAATTGTGATATTTTTTGAGACATACAATCTCTTTTTTGAGTATTATTACCACTCTCACATCCTGGAAATACTGGTACGTTTTCAATTACTGAGAAAGGCACGTCAATATCCTCTTCTACTTCTTCTACTTCTACTTCTTCAACCTCTACAATTTCAGTTTCTTGATCTACCTCTGTAGATTCAATAACTGTTTCTTCAATTTCAACCTCATCCTCAACAATCTCTATCACTTCTGGCGCTGCAGGTGGTGGTGGTGGTGGTGGTGGTGTTTGTAATTGTTCTGTGATTGGAATTTCTTCATCATCTAACTCATCAAGGTTTAACTGCCCTATATCTATGTTAGACTTATCATACGTTTTGTAATTGATAGCATAATTTGTTAAAAATAACATTAAAGCTAGACCAATTGCGAAATAAAGTGAACTGTTACGTCCAACATTTGCTTTAGGATTTTTTTTAGGTTCCATAATTTAAATCATTTATCAAGATTGCTAAAATAACTATTTATTTATCAAAAAAGCAAGTGTTTAATAGTTTTTAACGTGTAAACCCTTTTTAAACCACAGTGCTGTCGATGCCAATAATGCTCCAAGGGTATTAGCTGTAATATCACAAACATCTAAGGTTCTTGAAACTGTCATGGTATCTTGTAATACTTCAATAATTATACCAAATATTACTGATACTATAAATGCTAAAAAAATAGCCTGTTTTTTTTTAAATTTAAAAGAATATAAAAACGCACTAAACCACAAATAGGTTAGTAAACAATAAGCTGAAAAATGAAATATTTTGTCTCCAAAAGAAACCCCTATATCAGGAAGATCATCCATTCTAATTAAGCTAACTGTAGCTAATGCTATTGAATATATTATTGTTAGTATTAGCGCTAATTTTTTAAGCACCAATTAATGCTTTGTAATCATCGGCAGACATTAGTGCTTCTGTTTGAGACATATCAGAACACTTAACTTTTATCATCCAACCATCTCCATAAGGATCAGAATTTACCTTTTCTGGTTCATCTTCTAAAGCTTCATTAAACTCAATAATCTCACCAGATAATGGTAAAAATAAATCTGATACAGTTTTCACAGCTTCAACAGTTCCAAAAATTTCTTCTGCGTCTAAAGTTTCATCTAGAGTTTCAACCTCTACGTAAACAATATCACCTAACTCACCTTGTGCAAAATCTGTAATACCAATAGTTGCTACATCGCCTTCTATTTTAACCCATTCGTGGTCTTTAGTATATTTTAAATCTGATGGAATATTCATGTTTTTAATTTAAGTTCGTTTATTCAACAAATGTATTTATTCAAAGTTTAAATTCAAACCCTTATTTGTTAATTCCCAAAATTATATCTGATGGTAAATCCTGAACGAATTGTTGTTTGTGGAAATGCTGTTGAAATAGCATATTCTGAAAACGTATAATCAAAATAGAAAATCCCAGTTAAGTTTTTGCTAAACGCATAATCTGCCGAATATTTTAAACCCCAAATGGTTTGACCTGATGTAATTTGATTATTTTCTAAATCTAAATATCTAATAATAGTTTTATTATCTCTTACAGATATATCTGCCTTCATATTTAAATCACTAACAATACGTTTTTGTGGGCCTGCCAAATTAGAACGAATGCGTAAATCTTTAATTCTGTAACCTAAACCAATAATATATTCGTTTCCTTGAACTTCGGTCATTAAATTATTGTCAAAACTCAATGATAGCAATCTATCCTTTTTAATTTCAGCTAGAATTTTAACTGAATTTTTCATTTCAAAATCTAATCGAACTAAAGGACTAAACATTTCTGTTAAGTTGATATTACTAAATAAACGCTCGTTTTTATAATTTCCTGATTGGTCTAGTGCTCCCTGTGGCTGACTTGTATAAGGCATTCCTTGTACTGGCCTATTACCATCCTCCAAATTTAAGTTAGTGCTAAACTGATTGATTGTATATGTAGAACGGTAGCCATGGGTTAATGAAAAACGTTTGAAACGCTTTTTAAACCAATTGAATTTCATAAAACCTGTATACTTTAAATCCCAGTTTGGAATAGGCACATCTCTAAAAGCACTGGTTTTAATTTTGCTAGCATCTTGTCCTGAATAAGCAGCTAAAAATGCTGGCAATAAAACCTTTTGGTTATTTTTACCAAAACCTAGTGGGTAACCTTCTGCATCTCTATCAAAAGAAGGTGTACCATAAAAATCCTCAGCTAATCTATCAGCTATTTTTAATCGGTTAGCTCTAAAATCATTGAAAGCATCACTTATATTTTCATCACTTTTACTAAATGCTGTTTTAATTAAAATGGTTGAGATATTAAAGTTTCCAAATGTATTAGGTGTTAAGGATTCGTACTCATAGTTCCCACCTATATCATTTACTCTAAAATTCTCAGTATAATTTTCATAATAAGCTCTATTTCCAACTAAATCAATTTTCAAATCTTGAATAGGCTCTAAGCTAGCAGAAACATCCAATTGTTTTGTATTAGTAGTTGTAAACTGCTGATTAAATTCTGGAAATAATGTTAACCAACCTCTTCTTGCTGCTAAATATCTAACATCACTTTGGCTACCAAAAGTAAAACCTGTAGTTGGTTTTAAAGTGCCTATAAAACCTGGAGTTTGTGTATAACCTGGCAAAAATGTTCCATTATTTTCTGAATAATTAAACTGAATTCTCTTAATACTTGTTAAAATATCAACTCCTGCATTTAATATTTTTGTAACCGATTGATTTTTTGCTTTTGGTGTTGGTGATTTATTTTGATCTGGTCCTGGAGGTCCTCCTCCCGGAGTTGTTCTTCTTCTAACCGTTCTAATAGGTTTTTTCACTAATCCAATATATTTGTACAAACGGTTCATATCTAAAGTGGTACTAATATTATGAACGTTTGAATTTTGAATAGTATTTCCTAAATCGAAGTTTCCTGTAAGTTGATTATTAGGGTCGTTAGGATCTGTATAAGTAAGATCTAAATCGCCATATAAATCTGAACCTTTTTGCCATAAAAAGCTTCCAGTATATTGATAAGTGGCATCTATAAAACTAAATGTTGGTATTTTGTTTATTGGCAATTGATAGGTGACACCCAAATTTTGACTTTGTCTATTTGGATCTCCAATATCAAGTAAACCATCCCAAACATCAAGCTCATCATCTTGTTCTCCTCTTATTAAATCATTATCCTTATAATAATTTCTAACAATATTATTGTTTGCTGCTGTAAAATTGAATTGTAATGATTTTGTTAGATTATAGTTTACACCATATTGAAAATCGAAAGTGTAATTTCTTCTGAATAATTCCTCAATACCAATATTTGAACCTGTTAAATCTACTTCTCTAAATTTTTGCCTGTTGAATTGCCTGTTAATATCTGTATTAACTGTAAAACTTGTAGGTAGTAAGTTAAAATTAAAATCTTTTAAAAACTTCCAATACTTACCCGTGAATAAGGAATCGTTTTTCTTGAATGGCTCAACAGTTACTGGATTAAAATTATGTGCATAATTAGCACCAACTCGAAGGGTTTTATTAACTGAGTTTTCAATTTCAAAATCTCTATGCTCAACTTTGTTATACGAATAGTTAAAAGTGACATTTTCAACATCATAAAAACGTGGTTTAGCATCGGTTGTTCTGGTTTTTCTAACCCCTATAAAATTGATACTTTGTCGTTTTGTGTAATCTTCCGATTGCTCTTTTATTCTCTCTCTTTCAGCATTATCATTAGCAGCCTCAAGTCTAGAGTCTAAAGTTAAATCTTTATAAAACTGATCATATTTTGGTGTAATCAACTCCTCACTCTGTCCATAATTAAATGGCACTTGAATACCCCATTTTTTTGGTAATAACTGCCCAATATTTATATTAGTAACAACATCATATTGTTGTACATCTTCCAAACTACGCTGACTAGGACCTTGCTCTAACGAACCAAAACCAGAAGTACTTTGTCTTCCTGTTGCGCTAATATTTGCAAAGTCTGCAATATTAGTATCCATACTTACAACGGCTGCCCAACCACCTTCGTTATCTAAATCTGATAAACGTAATTCGTTAAACCAAAGTTCTGCACAAACTTCACCGTTAGATCTATTTTTAACACCAACCATAAGGGTTCTAATATCTCCAAAATTAGGATTTCCCTTAATTCCTACACGATGCTGGCCAATAGCATAACCACTAAATGGGTCTGTAGCCAGTACAATATCGCCATTAATAACATCATAAAACGTTGGATTTACATTACTCAAGGTCATATCTGAAATACCTTGTGCTTTAACTTTTCCTAAAATATCAATAGGTAAGTTAATTTCATTTTCTGTTGGCCACAATCCATCTCTTGTTGTTGATTGTGAAATTAGTAATGGTATTTCTATTTGATAATAATTTTCAGTAAGATCGTTACCCATTCGAATAAAACCTACTAAGTCATCATCATTTAAATTTCCTATTCCAGATTCGCCATCTTCAGCATGCATAAACATTCTTATACGTTTATACTGTCGCATATCTACATTTATGTTTTTGTAAACTGCTCTAGAATCTTCAGACTCTAAATTACAAACCTTTACAACTAACGATTGTTCATTTTGACGAACTACAGTATTATTATTAAATAATTCCTCTGGCTCAATTCCTGGAGGTCTATCATAACTTCCTTCATTTTCTAATGTACCAATAACACCAACTGAAAAATCGGTATCATCATCAGCCGGATCATCTTTATCAAACTCTAAAGTTTGTGAGTAACGTCTCCAATCACTTCTAACTAAGTCTAAAGTACCAAAACGAAATACTGTAGGTTGTGTAAATTCTTTAAGATATAATCTTGTAAAACGAATAGATCTTAAATCTGTAATTCCTCCAACTGGTGTTGCTAAGCTTCCTTGAACAGGAATTCTAAATTGATACCATCTTACATTAACACTTTCTCCGTTTGGTAGTATACGTGGTCTATCTTTAAAATCTCTTAAATACTCTTTTAAAGGGTTACTATTGGGTAGATTCTCAAAATCCGCTTGAGATATTGGCAAGTTTTGTCTTGTAATATCTAATTCATACTCATAATAACTATCAATCGTGTTCATGGTATTATCACGATTAATATCTTCTACATCGGGTTGTGTATTAGCACCTCTATTGGTGTCTGAAAACGTGTCTGGTGTGTTTCCATCTGCTCCATTATATTTTTTATAACGATCAAAAACATTTCCTTCTGCATTTAAAAAGTATGCGTAATTATCGTTTGATGGATCTTCTAAAGCGCTAAAAGCATCAGATATAGTACGTTCCTCAACATCGTTATAACCATCATAACCAACATCTTGATTGGTTCGTTCTTGCCCTGTTGTATCAAAAGCATAAATTAAGGACTGATTTTGTGGCACCACAGTTCCCCAAGTTGTAGGCTGAAGTAAACTTACATCTCCATCTTTTGGCAATCCATTTTCATATAATTTTTTACCATCTTTAATGATATCTTCTGATATATTACCTAAATTGAATACTAACTTTCCTCCAGGGTTTGATGGATTTTCTTGAAATGGATCTTGTAACCAAAACTCAATATACTCAACATTTTGTTGTTCAAAATCTGTAGATGTTAATTGACGTGTAATTCCTGCCCAAGCATTTTGAGGATTACTAATTGTACCACCGGCAGCATTAGGCTCAAAATTATAAGGCCCTCTTTCTGTTGGATAATATGCTAAATCTAGTGTGAATAATACCGAATTTTGTCCTTGAACTAAATCTCTATCTGGGAAAAGTTCATTTATAAATACACGACTTGTATACAAGCCAGAAACATCATCATCTGAAATACCACTAGGACGCTGGCTACTATAAAAAATAGGATCAATACTATACCAATTCAGCAACGCTCTATCATAACCACTTTCAATACCATTAACATATTCTGGATCTGTTTCTCCATCTCCATCTAAATCTGCAGGTCTACTAGATAAATACCAAGATTGTTGCGATTTTAAATCGATACCATTTTGTGATCCTTCAAAATCATCAACATACGATGTGGCTTCTCCGTTAAGATTTGTGCCTTTTGGAGCTCCTGGTGCTAAATATGCAAATTCTCCTCTGAGTGATAAATTTGATTCTACATCGGTATCTATATTTGGTAACTTATTGGCTAATCGTGTTAAAAATGGGACTTTGGTTGAGTAATTTCCGTTTAGCCCAAAAATAGTATTGTTAATTGGCTCTGTACCATAGTTAGCTTTTTGAGTAATTGGACGTTCATTTAAATTTAAAAGCGTTCCACCTAAAACAAAGTTTTCATTAAATTTATGCTCTACATTTAAGCCTGTAAAACGTCTTGTTTGTTGCCCAAAAACAGCATTATTTTCGGTAGAAACTTCTATTGGAGTGTTTGATGCTTTTAACGCTTCGTCTAAAATTTGAACACGACCTAAATTATAATTAACCGTATAATCAATTCCTTCTACTAAAACACGACCACCAGCAGTAACTCTAACCGAACCTCTTGGCACGTTAAAAGACCCAATAGGAATACCATCACCACCTGTAGATTTATAACGTCCCTTTAGTTTGAATTTATTTTTTTCAATCTCTTCTAAAGCTGCTGTTTTTGTACTACTGTAAAGCACATCGTAAACATACTTGGCTTGGTTTTCATTATACGAACTAGTGTCGTTATAATCTTCGCTTACATTTAGGGATAACTTATTAAAGAGATATTCTCCAAAAGGTTCTGCACTTGTAAAAACTATTTTTCCGTTTTGAGGTATTACCGTAATTCCTGGAACAAAATCGAAAAACCCATCTCCTTTTGATTGTGGATCATTATTAAAGTTTAGTTTATCTAAGTTAAAAACTCGTAATAACGGCGTCTCTTCTAAAGGATCTTCATTTGTTGCTGGTGCTGGAAATGGAGTTGTGCCAACGGGTGTTATGTAGTTTAAAGGTGATGCTTCGTTATAAAAAATATTTAATTTAAAATCATCTTGACTTAAATTATAAGCCCCTGTATCATAGATGTTTTTCATCATCAAATCCCAAACTGGTTGGTTTACATTGGTGATGCTACTTTTTAACATTTTTAAAACTAAATTGGAATTTACCACATTTGTTACATCACCATCAGCATTGGTGGTTACATTAGTTGCATCAATTCCATCATTTGCAAATTCACCTACTTGATACACTTTTCCTCCTAAAGTATATTGAAATGCAACTGCTAAAACCTCATCATTATTTAAACGTTGGTTTAAAGAAATGTAACCTAAATCGGTATTTAAAGTATACTCTTGCCCATTGGTTAATTTTCTTGCGTTTTCAAGTTTTGCATAATCAAAACCTTCTCTGGTATTTGCGACTTCTATACCAGACTGAGCAGTAGAAATATCTCTAATATTTTGATTTAATTGAGAATTAGGTGCTGATGCATTAATATTGGTTGGATCGAATGCATTATTTGCATTATTTGGAAAAGCTCCTGGAGCAGCAAAAACATTAACCGCAGAACCCACTTTACCACTTTCACCTAAATCTTGAAGCGCTATAATATTTCTAACATTTTCTGTTCGGTTACTTCTGTTAGTCATCCAAACTTCTAATCGGGTTATTTGCAATCCACGATTATTTGTTAAAGGGTAATTCTGTAATGAGGTATCATAAGTATCTCTAAAATATTGTGCTAAAAAGAAGTGCCTGTTTTCATCATAATCTCTAATAAACAATTCAAATTCTTCTAAGGTTCCTCCACCTTGAGCAACAACCGTATTAGATTGGGATTTTTGTTCCGAAAACACAGCGGTTACACTAGTTTTACCAAACTGTAATTGTGTTTTTACACCAAATAAACTTTGTGCTCCTGTTATTAGAGAACTGTTTAATGGCATGCTAACATTACCTACTTCTATTTTCTGAATAATATCATCCTCGGTTGGTGTGTATTCTAATTTTATAAGTTGTTGAAAATCGAATGTAGATTGTGTGTCGTAATTTGCCGTTACTTGTAATCTAGTTCCAACTTTACCCAACAAACTTAAACTGATACGTTGATCAAAATCAAAGGTAAAATTACTTCTATTTCTTGGTGAAAATGATGGGTTATCTTGTTTTGAAAATAACACTCCTAAATCCATTTCAACAGAACCAGTAGGCGTTACTTCAATTGTATTACTACCAAAAATAGTTTCAAAAAAATCTGATTTCACATAAAACTCTGGTAATAGATTTTTTTGCGCATCATCTGCACCCTCTTTTTTGCCATCAAAAGCATCAATTTTTTCTTTGTAATAACTTCTAAGATTCTCTTTAGCAACTAAATCATAATACTCTCTAGGCGTTAATATAACTGGATAATTTATATTGAAACTTCCTATTTTTTCAGTGTAAATATATCTATTTGTTTCTGGATCATAAGTATATTTAGACTCTACACTATTGGGATTTGGTAATTTTATTTTACCTAAACTAAAACCTGTTTGAACAGAATCTTGAACGGGTTCCTGAGACCAGCCAACAACTGAACAAAATAGCACAAAAACAAAAAAAGTATACTGTTTAAGTGGCTTATAAAAAGTTAGTTTAGTTCTATTCAAAATATATTATAAATTTTTAAGGGCTTGCTTTATAATAGTTTCAACACTAGCATCTGGTTGAGCTATCATAATTTTATCCACAACACGTTCAGCTTGTTTTTTGACAAATCCAAGCACTTCTAAAGCAGATAACGCTTCATTTTTATTGGTATTGTCTTTAGAAACTGAAACTTCATCAATATCATAAATCCTTAATATTTTATCCTTTAAATCTATAATAACACGCTGTGCTGTTTTCGCTCCAATACCCTTTATAGATTGAATTAAAGCCACATCACTACTCGCAATCCCTTCTCTTACTTGTTTTGGAGTTAAAGATGATAACATAGTACGTGCAATACTAGCGCCAATACCACTTACGGATAATAATAGTCTAAAAATTTCACGTTCTGCAAGTGATGAAAACCCATATAATGTATGCGAATCTTCTTTAACTTGAAGATGTGTATACAATTTTAAGTTTTCTCCTTCTGGAATTTGAGAATATGTATGTAATGAAATATGAAGCATATAGCCAACACCATTACAATCAATAACAACGTGAGTTGGATTTTTTTCAGTAAGTTTTCCTTGAATGTGTGTTATCATGAATTGTTATTGGTTAACCTACCAAAAGTAATAAAATTATTTGCATTAGATTTAGTTGATTTCGGGATGTTCTTCCTCCCATTTTTCTTTATGCTGAGCATCAATAACAGCAATAGCTGTCATGTTTACTATTTCATCCACACTAGCTCCTAGTTGCAGAATGTGAACTGGCTTTCTCATTCCCATCATTATGGGTCCTATAGAATCTGCTTCGTTTAATTCTTTTAATAACTTATAAGTAATGTTTGCAGAATCTAAATTTGGAAAAATAAGCGCATTTACTTTTTTACCAACAAGCTTTGAAAACGGAAATTTTTCGCGAAGCATAGTATCATTTAAAGCAAAATCTGTTTGCAACTCACCATCAACATCCATTTCTGGATGACTGCGATGCAACATAGATACTGCTTCTCTTACCTTGGATGCTTTATCATTACTTGATGATCCAAAATTAGAATAAGAAACCATGGCTAATACAGGCTTTAAGCCAAACATTTTAATGACTCTAGAAGTCATTTGTGTAATTTTAGCTAACGTTTTAGCGTCTGGATCTATATTTATTGAGGTATCACTTAAGAACATAGGACCTCTTTTTGTCATCATTAAATTTGTTGTTGCTATACGACTTACGCCTGGCATCATACCAATAAGCTCCAACATAGGCTTAACTACCGTTGGATAATTTCGAGAATATCCTGAAATTAAACCATCTGCATCACCTTCATTAACCATCATTGCACCAAAATAGTTTCGTTCTCGCATTAAACGTTGTGCCGAATAATAAGTCACTCCTCTACGTTTGCGTTGCTCCCAATAAACCTTAGCGTATTTATTTTTACGCTCGTTTTCTTCTTCTGTTTTAGGATCAATAATTAGAATATCTGCATCAAACTCAATCTCTGTCATTAAAGATTCTATGGTTTCTTTTCTACCTAAAAGAATAGGAGTCGCGATACCTTCTTCATAAACTATTTGCGCTGCTTTTAAAACATCTAATTGGTCTGCCTCAGCAAAAACAATACGTTTTGGATCTAGTTTAGCTCTATTTAATAATAGTCTAACTAATTTATTATCGGAACCTAAACGCTCTAATAATGAATCTGTATAACGTTCCCAGTCTGTAATTGGTTTTTTAGCAACACCGCTTTCAATAGCTGCTTTTGCAACTGCTGGTGGAACCTCCGCAATTAAACGTGGATCGAAAGGCTTTGGAATGATGTAATCTTTACCAAAAGTTAATCTAGTTTCTCCATAAGCAATATTAACTTGCTCTGGAACTGGTTCTTTGGCTAATTTTGCTAAAGCTCTTACGGCAGCCATTTTCATAGCTTCGTTAATTTTTGTAGCTCTAACATCTAATGCACCTCTAAAAATAAAAGGAAATCCTAGTACATTATTTACTTGATTAGGATGATCACTTCTACCCGTTGCCATGATAATATCTTTACGTGTCGCAATAGCGATATCGTATTTAATTTCAGGATCTGGATTAGCCATCGCAAATACAATTGGATCTTTTGCCATAGCTAGTAACATTTCTGGCGACACAATATTTGCCATTGAAAGACCAATAAAAACATCGGCATCTTTCATGGCTTCATCAAGTGTATCTATTTTTCTATGTGTAGCAAATTCTGCTTTTTCTGTAGATAATACTTCTCTATCATCTCTAATAACGCCTTTACTATCTAGCATTACCATATTCTCACGTTTTGCACCACAAGCTTGGTATAATCGTGAACATGAAATAGCCGCAGCACCAGCGCCACTTATAACTATTTTAACTTCTTCTAGTTTTTTTCCTGCAAGTTCAACCGCGTTTAATAAAGCTGCTGCCGAAATAATAGCAGTACCGTGTTGATCGTCATGCATAACAGGAATATCTAATTCCTCTTTTAAGCGTCTTTCAATTTCAAAAGCTTCTGGCGCTTTTATATCTTCAAGATTAATACCACCAAATGTAGGAGCAATCATTTTTACGGTTTGAATAAACTCTTCAATATTTTCAGTATCTACTTCAATATCAAAAACGTCTATATCTGCGAAAATTTTGAAAAGCAATCCTTTACCTTCCATAACAGGTTTTGAAGCTTCAGGACCAATATTTCCTAAACCTAAAACGGCTGTTCCATTAGAAATTACAGCAACTAAATTACCTTTAGCTGTATATTTATAAACATCATCCTTATTTTTATCAATCTCTAAACAAGGTGCTGCAACACCTGGAGAATATGCTAAAGACAAATCTCTTTGAGTCGCATATTTTTTGGTTGGTACAACTTTAATTTTCCCTGGAGTTGGTTTTGCGTGATATATAAGGGCTTCTCTACGTTTGCTTTCTTCGCTCATAAGAATGGTTAATTAACTAAACCAACAAATATAATAATCCTATTAAGGAAATTACTATTCTTTTAGGAAATTGATGTTTCTTTTTAAGCCTGAAAACTTTGTGCGTTTTACTGCGGAATTTTTGAATACTTTTTTGAAGGTATCTTCGGTAATTTCTTCCCAATCTTTTTTTGTCATTGAAAGTAATTCTGGATGCGGATTGAATAGCGGTTCACTATGTGATTTTGAAAACCGATTCCATGGGCAAACGTCTTGACAAACATCGCAACCAAACATCCAATCGTCCATTTTTCCTTTAAATTCTGATGGGATATTTTCTTTTAATTCTATTGTGAAATAAGAAATACATTTGCTTCCATCAACTACATATGGCTCTGTAATTGCTTGTGTTGGACATGCATCAATACACGCTGTACATGTTCCGCAGTGGTCTGTAACTGGTGTGTCATATTCTAAATCTAAATCGATTATTAATTCAGCAATAAAATAAAAAGATCCTACCTGTTGTGTTAGCAAATTACTATGTTTACCAATCCAGCCTAAACCAGATTTCGCCGCCCAAGCTTTGTCTAAAACTGGCGCAGAATCTACAAAAGCACGTCCATGAACCTCACCTATTTCTTCTTGAATAAAATTTAAAAGTGATTTAAGTTTATCTTTTATTACAAAATGATAATCGTTTCCAAAAGCATATTTTGACAACTTAAAACTGTTTTCATTTTGTTTTTCTTCTGGATAATAATTTAGCAATAATGAAATAACACTTTTAGAATCTTCAACAAGCTTAGTTGGGTCTAAACGTTTATCGAAATGATTTTCCATGTAACGCATTTCTCCATGCATATTTTTGTTTAACCATTTTTCTAAACGAGGTGCTTCTTCTTCTAAAAATTGAGCCTTACTAATGCCGCAAGACAAAAAACCGAGGCGTTTGGCTTCGGTTTTGATAAGGTTTGTGTAACTTACTTTTTGATTCATCAAATAATCTCAATAACTTTAAGACCAATGTACGACTATCTAATAATCAAAAAAACTAATTAATTTATTTTAACGCTTTTAAAAAATATTACAAGATTAATCCAGCGTCATATTTAGTTTTGCGAAAATTCCATCAGGATTTTCTAAACCAATCCATACGTGAAGTGTCCACATGCTATCTATTGTACTTATTTCCCAAACATCTTTATTGCCAGTGTAGCCTTCAGGAGTTGGTGGTGGATTATCTAGGTTTTCTATTGGCACTAAATATTCTACTCCCACAAACTGCATAACATCATTTTCATCGGGAACAAACAATAACGCTTCTGGTTTTTCTAACTCAAAAACATTATCTATTAATTCTAACTTAATAAAATGATGTCCCATATGTGGTCTATATCCAGTGGCATCAATATTCCAGCCAGCTGCCATTGCATCATCAATATCACTTATTGGAATTATTGTACTTTTAAGTTGATTTACTTCAATTTCCCAGGCTTCAAGAACCTGAGTAGAATCATCATCGTTATTACAGCCTACCAAAAAAAAAGCTAATATAATAGTAGCTAAAATGTTATAATGCTGTAACATTTTATAAGTTTTTAAATTTTTCATAAAGAAGGTTTTTAAATTAATATTTGATTTTTATGCTTCCGATAATATTTTCCGAAATTCGGTTTATCATTTAATGCTATTCTCAAATTCTTTCATTTTATAGACATCATAAAAAATACTGACTTAACATTAAAATCTTGCCTCCAACTTGTAAAACCTATAGGTTTGACTCCTAAATTTTCGGATATAGTCACACTCATAATTGTACTTAAACTACCATCGTGAATGGACATGATTTCTATTTTCTAAACGTTAGTAATTATGTTGAAAAATTAATAGACTGCTATTTAAAACAAATTCTATCTGCCTTATCAACAGCACTAAATTATATAGTTAAATTTGAAGAATCTATTAAAAATAATTCTAATAGTAGTAAAAATTGACCAAAGAAAATTAACCTAAACGATAGGTTGAAGGCTGTAGTCCAAAGTGCTTTCGGAAACATTTAGTAAAATAAGAAGCACTACTAAATCCAGCATCAAAAGCTGTTTGTGCAACATTTGTATTTTTTCTTATTAATAATTGAAGTGATTTTTTTAGCCTATACTCAAGAATTATTGAATTTGGAGACTTTCCAAGCCTTGATATACATGTTCTATATAATCTTGATTTACTCAATATCATTTTATTACTTAATTGGACAACATTAAATGCTGTGTCATTCCAATTTTCTGAAAGAGTATTCATTAAAGATTCAAGGAATTTTTCATCTTCAGCGTCAATATACCTAAAACTCTCAGGTTCAACTATTCTTTGATATTCTTTTTTATATAAATCAAAAGTGATTGGAGATAAAATAATTTCATTCTCGTTACCAATTGAACAAAGAAATTTTCCAAATTTTACAACATCGCTAAATAAACTTCCATCTTTTGTAACTGGATTACCTGCATGTAAACCTAAGTGTAAATTGATGATTTTTGATTCTTTTTGAAGTTCATCTTTAATAGCAGAGGCGCATTTTACCGCTTGAAATGACGATCCAAATGAAGAAATAATACTTACACCTTTAGAAATAGCCTCATTACCTCCATATTTTTTTATTTGTGATCTAACAACATTTTTAAAAAGAAAGAGTAATTCTTTAGATTTTTCCTTTCCTACTTGAAATTCAAGTAATTTTTCATCTATCATTTGGATTACCAAAATAATTCTGAATGCGGGATCATTAAAAATTTTTAAATCAGGATTTGATAAATCGACAATGGTTTCAGGATCATGAATTCTACCTAAAAAGGCTTCTACAGCAGAGCTATTTACTTCAATTATTTCCAGAGGCTTTGCTCCATATGCCTTAGTATGCATTTTATTAATAGCTTCTTTATTTGGTGCTTCTATTAAACAAAATGCGCGTCCTCTTTCTTCATCAACCCAGTAGGTCATACACCGACATCCAAATTCATTTTGGACTTTATGATCTTCTCGATGAGCTTCAGCAGCCATTTTAGCAGAAACCCCTGGGACTATATGTAAATCCATATAAATTGGCATATTCTAAGAATAAGAAATAATATGAAGCTTAATTAAATAACTAATTCTAATTTAAATTATTGCATACAAATAAAATTAATTTCTTAATTATTATATATAACAATTAATTCTTAAAATGGTAAAATTAGTTCAAAACAAACCACCTTGAGTTGGTCCTTTAATTTTTCCTAAATGCTTATAAGCTTTTTCTGTAACCTCTCTTCCTCGAGGTGTACGCATTATAAAACCCTGCTGAATTAAAAAAGGTTCATAAACCTCTTCAATAGTTTCTGAGCTTTCACTAACCGCAGTTGCTATAGTTGAAACACCTACTGGACCTCCTTTAAATTTATCTATAATTGTTGATAGAATTTTGTTATCCATTTCATCCAATCCGTGTGCATCAACATTTAAAGCTTCTAGAGCATACTTTGCAATTTTAATATCAATTGAACCATTACCTTTTATTTGAGCAAAATCTCGAACACGACGCAATAAGGCATTAGCAATACGAGGTGTACCTCGGCTTCGTCCTGCAATTTCTATTGCTGCTTCCATAGAAATGGGAACATCTAAAATTTCTGCACTTCGCTGTACAATGGTTGTTAGTAAATCGGTTTTATAATATTGCAATCTGCTTTGAATACCAAAACGTGCGCGCATAGGCGCTGTTAACAAACCTGAGCGTGTTGTTGCACCAACTAATGTAAATGGATTTAAATTGATTTGAACCGAACGGGCATTTGGTCCAGATTCAATCATAATATCTATTTTGTAATCTTCCATAGCAGAGTATAAATACTCTTCTACTATTGGACTTAATCGATGGATTTCATCAATAAATAACACATCACGTTCTTCTAAATTTGTAAGTAACCCAGCTAAATCTCCTGGTTTATCTAACACAGGTCCTGAGGTTACTTTAATTCCAACGCTTAATTCGTTAGCTAAAATATGCGCTAAGGTTGTTTTTCCTAATCCTGGAGGACCGTGAAATAATGTATGGTCTAGTGCTTCTGCTCTTAAATTTGCTGCTTGAACAAAAATTTGAAGATTTTCCAACACTTGATCCTGACCCGTAAAATCATCAAATGATAAAGGTCTTAACTTTTTTTCTACATCTAATTCTTCTGGTGAAAAATTATCGTCTGTTGGATCTAGGTTTTCATTCATAGTAACTTCCTGCGAAAACAGGAATTTTTTTATTACTTAAAAAATTTCAGTAAAGTGTATTCCTGCATTTGCAGAAATAATAATTCATTTAACGTTTAGAAAGATAAAAGATGAGTGTATTTCAAGATGAGCAAGAATACAAATGTTAATCCTGAACTCAAGCCAACCAAACCTTCCCAATAAAATATATTCCAAAGTTTTTTATTCGTTTTTTCATCTCCTCTAACTTTCTTATAAAACACTTTATGCATAAAGTAAGTTATTATTAGAAATATACATATTATTAAAATCCAATACTTAATCATATCTTATATGGTTTTCTTTATTCATCTTAAAAATACATAAACTTATTTACACATGTCCAAATATAAACAAAAAGCCTTTCCGAATTGGAAAGGCTTTTTAAATAATTTTGGTTAAAACTAGGGTTATTAAAAAGGTTTTTGGTTAATTTAAAATTGTGAATTCACAACGTCTGTTTATATCATATTCATCATCTTCACAAATACCTTCTTTAACACAGTCGTTAAGTGGTTGCATTTCTCCGTAACCAATACTTTTTAATCGGTTTCTTTCAATGCCTTGACTTACTAAATATTCTAAAGTAGATGCTGCACGACGTTTAGATAAATCTAAATTATATTGGTCTGGTCCACGTGCATCTGTATGTGCAGATACCTCGACTTCCATAGATGGGTATTTCTTCATTAAATCTACTAATACTTGTAAAGTTACTGCTGCATCTTCACGAATGTTTGATTTATCGAAATCGAAATAAATTTTATCTAGTTCTACTTTTACCACATCTTTTACTTCATCTTTTTTAACACGTTCTTCTGCATCTGCAAAAGACTCTAAATTCAGGTAAATATTGTGTTGAACTTTCCCTTTACTATCTGTTGAAAATTCAACATCTTGAGGAATGTATGTTTTTCTTGTACCTCTAACTTTATATTTTTGATTAGGTTTTATTTTGAAAATATAATAGGCATCATCAGCTACTATAGTATCTTGAATTACTGTATCAGACTCATCAAATAAGGTTACTAAAGACCCCGCTAATAATTCTTTACTATTTAAATCTTGTACAATTCCTTCGACTTGATAAATTGTTAACGGGTTTACTTCTCTTACAAAGCTAAATAATCTATCAAAACCAGTTCTGTTTGAAGATAAATATCCAAGATTATCCTTCTCTTTTACTACGTATGCAAAATCATCTAAATTACTATTGATTGAGCTTCCAAGATTTACAGGTTTGTCAAAACTCCCGTTTACCATATTACTTCTAAATACATCTAAACCTCCATAACCTTGATGCCCAATAGATGAGAAATAAAGCACATTAAAATCACTAATAAAAGGAAACTGTTCTCTATGCTTTGTATTGATGGTTTCTCCTAAATTTTCTGGTTCACCAAAAGTACCATCATCATTTATAGCCACTTTGTAAATATCAAAACTTCCTAAAGTTCCTGGCATATCGCTGGCAAAGTAAAGTGTTTTTTCATCTTTACTTAACGTTGGATGCTCAGTACTGTAATTATCTGATGTAAATGGTAATGCCGTTACATTTATCCAAACACCATCTACTCGTTCTGCTTTGTAAATTTTAATATGCGCAATACGATTATCGTCTGTTTTTTTTCTTATTATATTGGTTCTATTAAAATACATTGTGCTACCGTCTCTAGTAAAAACGGCATTACTTTCGTGCGAATCTGTATTAATAGCATCAGAAAATGGTTTAACATCTACTAGTGTAGTGTCATTTTTTAAAGTAGCACTATACAAATCCAGATAAGGTAACTCATTCCAAGAATACGAAGGATTTTCTGTATTTCTTGCCGAAGCAAACGCAACTTTATTATCACCATAAAACGATAATCCGAAATCGCTACTTGAGCCTTCGTTCACTATTTGTTCTGCATTGAAAACATGCGGTGTAGTTTTATCTGTTTCTTCTAAAAAAGCAAACGTATTTATTGGTTTGTTATAATATTTACTTAAGTGCTTATCAGCTTCTTTATAATCTTTTACTCCCTTTAAAGCTTGAGCATATCTAAAATGGTATTCAATATCTATAGAATCACCATATTCTACAAATAATTCTCTATAAGTTTTAATAGCCTTTTGAAGACTTGTGTTATAATAATAACTATCTGCTAAATTTTGAAGCACTTCTTGAGAACGTTCTTTAGTTTCGTATGTTTCTGCCGCTTCTGTATAAGCTCTTTTTTCAAAAAGCTTATTAGCTTTTTTAATATTTCCTTTTTGCGCAAATGCCATTCCACTAACTAATAAAAGGCTTGCAAGTATGTATATATTTTTTTTCATGTTTTCCAATTATTATTTTTTTTAGAAGAATCTTGGTGAACGATCATATCCGCCTCTGAATCCGAATAAATCGACATCAAACAATATGAATATTTCGTGTGAACCCGAATTAAAGTCTCCTAAGTTATTTGTTGTATAATCATAGGCATATCCAACTCGAAGCTCAGGTGTAATTCTAAAGTTTACCAAAGCACTTATGGCATCATCTAACCGGTAGCCTAAACCTGCTTCTAATTTTTCATTAATTAATACACTTGCAGTAATATCTAAAGCTAAAGGTGCTCCTTTTACTGCTTTACCCATAAAAGCTGGCTTTAATTTTAGATTTTTATCGATATCAAAAACATAACCTCCGGTAAAGAAATAATGAACGTTTTGGACACCTGTTGCTTTTATTCCATTTTCATCTTCTAAGTGTTTTGTCGACAACATATTGGGTGCCGACAAACCTAAGTAATAGTTATTAGAGAAAAAGAATGCTCCAATACCTAAATTTGGAAACGCTTTACTGATGTTTTCATCGAACGCCTGATCTGTAGCTGTTCCTCCAGATTGCAACATAAAACCATCAAAATTGGTATCAAAAAGCGTCACTCCTGCTTTTACCCCGAATGATATTTTACTTTCTATGCCTACTGGTAATACATAAGCAAAATCTGCATAGATATTATTTTCGTCTACAACATCTCCAATGTTATCGTTAGTGAATGAGATTCCCATCTCAATTTTATCGTTTATTGGAGTATGAGCAAAAAAGCTTCCTGTTTTTGGCGCGCCTTCCATACCTACCCATTGAGTTCTATAAAGTCCTCCTAAGTTTAATATCCCTTGCTCCGCAGTTGCATATGCCGGATTAATGACACTCATATTGTACATGTATTGTGTAAATTGAGGGTCTTGCTGTGCTGTACTTTGTAATGACAAGAGCGTCAAACTTAACAAAGCAGCTATTTTATGATATATATTTAAATGTTTCATCTTTTCTAAATTTTGCTTTATCTATAAATTATCTGCTTAAGTATAAGCGTCCTTGTTCTGGTTTATTTTCGCCATCATTAAATTTAAAAATGTAGAAATAGACACCCACTGGCAAATCTCCTTTGGATATGACTTTCGATTGGTTTGAAGTTCCATCAAATCTTAGCGAATTTGCATTTCCTTTATAAACGATACTTCCATATCGGTTGTAAATCTCCATTTCAAAATTTGGATATAAAATGGCTAGGTTATCAACATCAAATGTATCGTTTACACCATCTCCATTTGGTGAGAATCCATCAGGGATTTCTAATTTACCACATGCTGTTACATCTGGTGTAAGTACTAAACGTTCACTACTTTCACATCCTGTTACTGGGTCTACTAACACAGCATAATAAGTTGTATTTGTTAGGTTTGTACTACTTGAAATAACTGAGCCACCTGTTGCAGCATCATACCAAACAATGCTGTATAGAGTTGAGTCGTAATTTATATTTGATGCTAAATCGCTAATTGTTGGCCCGTCATTAATACAATATTCCATTGAAGGATCATCTAAAACTGGAGTAGCCGTATCATTTATAGTAGCATTTATTTGAACTGCTGTTGAAGATTCACAACCTGTATTATTAGTTTGGGTTGCGTAATAATCTTCACCATCAACTAAAGCGTCTGCATCTGTTAATGATAATGTTAAAGCAGCATCTTCATACCAATTAACCGTTCCTGTTGCGCTTATACTGTCTGCTAAATCAGCTATTGTTGGGTTATTAACTAAACAAAACTCTGGATTAGCATTGTCAACAATTATCGTTGGACTATCATTTATAATTACTGTAATATCTGCTGTTGAATCTGTTGTACAAGGTGATGTAGCTGTAACAGTATATGTAAAATTATAAGTTGTTCCTGAAGTTAGTGTCGATAAATCGACAGTTGTTCCTGAAAAACCAGATAAATCTGTAGTTGTGAATTCGCCTGTATTATCTGGCGTACCATTTAATACGGTTAATAAATCTAATATATTATTAGTTGTATCAATATCTGTTGTACATATTGCAAAATCTCCATTTGTTCCTGCATTTGCAGCTTGCACAATATTTACTTCAAAACTAACACTTGCAACACCACAACTATTTGTTAAGGTATAAGTATAGGTTCCTGATCCTGCTGTTGAAGGTTGTATAGGGTTTGTAATTACAGAACCATTATAAGACCATTCTCCTCCAGCGTCTTCACCAGTTAAGTTTGAAAACAAATCGAAATCGGCATCAACACTACATAAATCTACATCTCCATTTGATGTCCCAGCAGTTAATGGTTCTTGAACTGTTATTGTTATTGGAGTACTATCATCAATACATGGAGCTGAAGCTGTAACAGTATAAGTGAAATTATATGTTCCTGCTGAAACACCTGTAGCATCAAAAATATTTCCTACTAATGCACCTACACCATCATCATTATTCCATGTCCCACCTGTATCTTGTGTACCATCTAAACCTGCGTTTAAATCTGTGGTGGTATTATTACAAATTACAATTGGTGTTGTATTTGGATTCCCTGCATTTGGTGATGTATAAATAGTAACTGTTACTGCTGTCCTTACTGAAGATTCACAACCTGTAGTAGCATCTGTTTGAATTGCATAGTATGTTTGGTTTCCTAAAGCTGTTGTTCCAGCTAATGCTGTTCCTCCAGTTAAAACATCATACCATTGTATTGAGTTTCCTGTTGCAACTAAATCTGCAACTGTTGCACTATCACAAAACTCTTGTGGTGTGTTTGCTAATGGTGCTGCTGTATCATTAATAATAATGCTTACTGTAACGTTTACATCATCACAACTTCCTATAGCATCTACATCAAAAGTAAAATTGAAATTTCCTTGTGCTAAAGCATCTAGCGCAACTGTATTTCCTGTTAATGCTAATGAAGCATCATCATCAGACCAAGTTCCTGTTTGATCTGCATCAGCCGAAAGTAAATCAAATAAATTATAGGTTTGACCTGCTGTAATTTCAGATAGACAAAACTGAACAGGCGTCATAGCCGTTCCAGATTCTGGTGCGTCAACAATGCTAATAGTTACTGTTGTACTATTTGTACACATGTTAGCATCTGTAATGGTGTATGTGAAATTGTATGTATCAATAACTAACTGACTTAAATCTAATGTGTTTCCACTTAAAGCTCCTGCTATTGGTGTTGTACTATCATCACTCCAAGTTCCTCCTGCATCAACAGTGCCTGTTAACAGCGTAAATAAATCGAATGATGTATTACTTAAAGCTGGATCATTTATACAAAATGGTGCTGGGTTATCTGCTGTTCCTGTATTTGGTAAAGGATTTATTATTACACTTACTGTTACCAATTCATCATCACAACTTCCTACAGCATCTACGTCAAAAGTGAAATTATAAGTTGCTGGTATTAATCCTGACAAATCAACTAAATTTCCTGATAATGCTCCTGAAGCATCATCATCACTCCAAGTTCCTGTTTGGTCTTCTCCTGTTAACAATTCGAATAAATCATAACTTGTTGGAGCAGTTCCTACACAAAACTCAATAGGTGTATTTACTGTCCCAGATTCCGGTGCTTCAACTATGCTAATGGTTACTGTTGTACTATTTGTACATGTATTAGCATCTGTAATTGTATATGTGAAATTATATGTATCTACAACTAACTGACTTAAATCTAATGTGTTTCCACTTAAAGCTCCTGTTATTGGCGTTGTACTATCATCGCTCCAAGTGCCTCCTGCATCAAAAGTACCTGTTAGCAGCGTAAATAAATCGAATGATGTATTACTTAAAGCAGGATCATTTTCACAAAATGGCGCTGGATTATCTGCTGTTCCTGTATTTGGTAGCGGATTTATTATTACACTCACTACAACATCTACATCATCACATGAAGCTATAGGGTCAATATCAAATGTAAAATCATAAGTACCATCTGTATAACCAGATAAGTCTAAACTATTAGGATCTGGAACTATTGTTGATGTAGTATTATTTGTCCATGTTCCAGTTCCATTTTCGCCTTCTATTAAACTATATAAATCAAAACTTACTGGTGCTTCACCTTCACAAAATTCTGGGAAAGCTCCTACTGGTGTGCCAGATTCTGGAGCTTCTAATATTGTAATAGAAATCGTTTCATCATCTGTACAAGTACCATTGTCAACGGTATAAGTGAAATTATATGAACTACCAACTACTGTAAATCCAGTTATATCAATAGAATTGGAAACAGGTGTATTACTTGCATCTGTCCAAGTTCCTCCACTATCATAAGGAGCCGTTAAAGCATCGAATAAATTAAAAGGTGAGTTTGATGCTAAATCATTTTCACAAAATTCTGGATTATCTGCAATTCCTGCATTTGGGTCTGGTAATACTATTACTTGAACCGTAGTAGATTGCTCAGGGCAAGGATTTGGTAATAAGTTTTGGGTATATGTAAAATTATATGTTGCTGGTGTGTAACCCGTAAGAATTAAATTCATAGGGTCTGCTACAACAGTTCCTCCACTTGTAGTTCCTTCTGTCCATTGTCCACCTGCATCATAGCTTTCTATTAATGTATATAAATCAAAAGAAGCTGGTAACGTTGCTTCACAAAAAGAAGCTGGGCTCAATGCTGTTCCTGATGATAATGTTTCATATACCATTATTGATACAGTTGATGTATTATCTGGACAAGCATTATTACTAAGTACTGTGTATGTAAAAACATAAGTCCCTTCAGTAGTTAATGAAGATATATCAACTGTACCTAAATGACCATTTGATGTCGTTAATGGACCTGTCCAACTTCCTGTTGTATTTGGAGTTCCTCCTAATTCATCAAATAAATTAAAAGGCAGTTCTGTTGTTACATCATCTGAACAATATACTAAATCCTCAGAATTACCAGCATCAACTGGGTCATCAATAGTAATATTGACTGGTACTGCATTACTATCACAAAAAGCGCCATCAACCTGCACATAATATGTAGCTCCGCTTACTAAAGCTTTACTAGGTAGCAAAGCTGGAGGAATAGGATCTCCCGAACCATTAATGTTTTGATACCAACTAAAAGAATCTGTAGTACCTGGATCTAGGTTAGCTATAGTAGGATTTGTGTCTGAACAAAATTCTTGTGATGGATTTGGTGTAGGATCACTAGGAGCTACAAAAAGAGCTGTAGGCCCAATAATTATTTGACTTGAACATCCAGTGCCACTTAGCCCATCATAAAAAACAATGAAATAATTTTTTGCTCCAGCAGGAATTGCATCTGTTAGACTGGCTTGATCTGTTAAATTAATATCATTATAAACCTCAACTGATCCTCCAACGGGAATGCTTGTTTGAAATACATCATCAATGTATGTTTGAACAGTTGGATTTTCATTGCTGCAGTATATCCTGTTAGTATTAGATATTGAAATACTAACTTGAAAGGTAACAGTAATAGAATTTCTACCACCTGTACATGTACCAAAATCATCATCTGCATAATAAGTAATACCTTCTTGTACTAGCTCATTAGCATCATAAGTATTTCCTGCAGCTGCATTATCATACCAAACTATACCATTACCATTATTATCTATTGCAAAATCTGAGCTTAAATTAGCAAATGTATATCCTGATGCATCACAAATAGGAGGTGGAGTCGGGTCAGTTACTGTAGGACATTGTGCATTTAATGAAAATGCTGTCCATAGAAACACCATAATAAAGGTTGCAAAAGAATGTGCATACCTCAAAAGGGATTTTGTCTTCATAGATTTGGTTAATTTAGTAATTGTTAATAGCATTTATTTGTAAAAAAATTAATATCGATTATCAAAAATCTTATATTCTAAATTATTTTCTTGTGCAATTTAACTGATTTTTTTGTATTTCATCGAGTTTTTTTAATTTTTTTTACATTTCCACGACACAAAACGTTAATTAAACAAAAAACCCGCCTAAAATAGGCGGGTTTTAATATGTAAGATATGTATTATTAATTTTTAATGCTGAAGTTCTTCTTCTCCATCCATTAAAGGAATGTTTTGTGGAACAAAATCATTATCATGACCTGGCTTACTATAATCGTATGCCCAACGATGAACATGAGGAATTTCCCCTGGCCAGTTTCCGTGAATATGCTTTACTGGAGTTGTCCATTCTAATGTGTTAGATTTCCAAGGGTTTTGTTCAGCTTTCTTACCATAAAATATACTACTAAAGAAATTGTATAAGAATACTATTTGAAAAACGCCTCCAATTAAAGCAAAAATAGTAATCACAACATTTACATTAGCTAAATCATCAAATAATGGAAAATTACTATTTGTATAATAACGTCTTGGTAAACCAGCCATACCTATAAAATGCATTGGAAAGAACACACCATAAGCACAAACTGCAGTAACCCAAAAGTGAACATAACCTAAATTCTTGTTTAACATACGTCCAAACATTTTAGGGAACCAATGATAAATACCCGCAAACATACCATACAATGCAGATATACCCATAACTAAATGGAAATGTGCTACAACAAAATAAGTATCATGTACATTAATATCTAAGGCACTATCTCCAAGAATAATTCCTGTTAAACCTCCTGTAATAAATGTAGAAACTAAACCAATTGAAAATAACATTGCAGGATTCATCTGCAAATTACCTTTCCATAAAGTTGTTATATAGTTAAATGCTTTTACAGCTGATGGAATTGCAATTAATAATGTTGTAAATGTAAATACAGATCCTAAAAATGGATTCATACCTGAAATAAACATATGGTGACCCCAAACAATTGTAGATAAAAATGCAATAGCTAAAATTGATGCAATCATGGCACGATATCCAAAAATAGGCTTACGTGAATTAGTTGCTATAACCTCAGATGTTATCCCTAATGCTGGTAATAATACAATATATACTTCTGGGTGACCTAAAAACCAAAATAGGTGTTCGAATAAAACTGGAGAACCACCTTGGTAATGTAATACTTCACCTTGAATAAATATATCAGATAAGAAGAATGAAGTACCAAAACTTCTATCCATTATTAATAACAATGCTGCTGATAATAATACAGGAAATGAAATCACTCCAATTACAGCAGTTACAAAGAAAGCCCATATAGTTAAAGGCAATCTTGTCATAGACATTCCTTTTGTACGCAAGTTAATTACAGTAACAATATAGTTAAGTGACCCTAAAAGAGATGAAGCAATAAATATTGCCATAGATACTAACCACATGGTCATACCCATACCTGAACCTCCTTGAGCCATAGGTAAAGCACTTAATGGCGGGTAAATAGTCCATCCTGCTGCTGCTGGTCCTGCTTCAAGAAATAACGACAATATCATGATAACACTTGATAAGAAAAATAACCAATATGATACCATATTCAAGAACCCTGATGCCATATCTCGTGCTCCAATTTGCAACGGAATTAACAAGTTACTAAACGTTCCACTCAAACCTGCTGTTAATACAAAGAATACCATAATAGTACCATGTATAGTCACTAATGCTAAATATATATCGGCATCCATAACACCATCTGGAGCCCATTTCCCTAATAAAGCTTCAAACAAAACATTTGGCTGTTCTGGCCATGCAATTTGCATACGAAACATCATAGACATTAATACACCAATAACTCCCATTATAGTACCTGTAATTAGATACTGTTTGGCAATCATTTTATGGTCTTGACTAAATATATATTTAGTTACAAACGTTTCTTTATGATGATGTCCGTGGTCGTCGTCGTGAGCGTGAGTATCTGCGTGTGCTGACATAATCTTATATCGTTTTATCTTTTTAAATTAGTTAATTAGAGAGTTTTTGAATTCTTTTTGCTCTTTTATCCAAGCATCGTATTCTTCTTGTGTTTCAACTATAATCTTCATTTGCATATTGTAGTGAGATTTACCACATATCTTGTTACACAATAACAGATAATCAAACTCATAGCGTTCTAAAGCATCTTCACCTTTAGCGATTAAGGCTTTACTTTTTTCAACTCTAATATTATTAATTCTTGTTACTTTCTCTTGCATTTGAGGAGTATCACGCATTTCAACAGTAGTAACTGTTGGCGTAAAACCAAATTGTGTTATCATACCAGGAACACAGTTCATTTGTGCTCTAAAGTGAGGCATGTATGCTGAGTGCAATACATCTTGTGAACGCATTTTAAAAAGAATAGGTCTCCCCACTGGTAAATGCAACTCTGTAGTAATAACATCGTCTTGTGCGTTAGGATCAGCTTCATCTAAACCTAATATGTTAGCACGATCAATATCAATTAAACGTACATTCGCTTTTCCTAATGTGTTATCCGCACCACTGTATCTAGCTTTCCAGTTAAACTGTTGTGCATATAATTCTATAACCATTGGGTCATCACTTTCATCAACACCCATAATATTAATCCAAGTGTTAAGTCCATAGATAATTAAACCCGCTAATACAATAACTGGTATAATTGTCCAGATAGCTTCTAATTTGTTATTATCAGCAAAGAATAAAGCTTTCTTCCCTTTTTCTCCTTTATATTTAAAAGCAAAGTAGTGTAATAAAAACTGAGTAATGGTTTGCACTATGAAGATAATCACCATAGAGATAATCATTAAATTATCAATAGTTGGACCATGTTCTGATGCTGAATTAGACATTAAAGGCAAATCTCCCCATTTTACAAAACATACAATGGTAATGATATAAATGAAAGCTAAAAAGCCCATCATTAAATAACCATTTACGGTATTGTCTTTGTCTGTAGCAACTCCGGTATTTTCGGTTTTAGCTTGAGCTAAATCAAAAATCTTAACCATTTGCCAGATGGCAACTGAAATAAATACTAAAATTATAATTGTTAATAAAGCAGTCATTGTTATCGTTCGTCTTTATTTATATCTTAATTAATAATGAAACTCTTCACTTTCTTGTCTAAAAGGATATCCTTTTACAAGCAATGGTGCTTTTGTTAAAGCTGTAAATACTACAAATATGAATAGTCCTGCAAATAATAAAACTGAACTTATTTCAGGGATTCCTATAAACCATCTGTCTCCTACGGTTGCAGGCATAATCATATTGAATATATCTATATAATGTCCAAATAAAATTACTAATCCAGCCATAACCACAAACCAAGGAATACGTTTATAATCGGCATTCATTAACATTAATATAGGGAAAACAAAGTTCATAACAACCATACCTAAGAACGGTAATTTATAATCTTGGAAACGTGTTACAAAATAAGTCACCTCTTCTGGTATGTTTGAATACCAAATAAGCATGAATTGTGAAAACCATAAGTAAGTCCAGAAAATACTAAACGCAAACATAAATTTAGCAACATCATGTAAATGGTTTTCATTTACAAACTCTAAATAGTTTCTAGATTTTAAATAAATAGTAATTAAAGCAATTACAGTAATACCACTTACAAACATACTAGCAAACACATACCATCCAAACAATGTAGAGAACCAGTGAGGATCTACACTCATAATCCAATCCCAAGACATCATAGATTCTGTATAAATAAAGAATACTAAGAATCCTGCAGATATACGGAAAGATTTTTTAAAGTTACTTTTATCTTCGGCAGTATCTTGTGCAATTGAAAATTTACGTGAAAAGTGACGGTATAAACTCCAACCAGTAATAAATATTAAACCTCTTATAATGAACCAAGGCACATTTAAGAACGATGATTTACCATCAATTAATTTATCATAATGCTCACTTTCAGGATTTATCACCTCAGGATTCATCCACATAAAAATACTGTCATGTCCTATATAATGAGATGCAGCTGCAATACCTAAAACTATTAAAGCACCTGGTAATAAGTAAGATGTAATTCCTTCCATAACTCTAAATAGTACTGGAGACCATCCTGCTTGTGATGC
This sequence comes from Flaviramulus basaltis, assembly GCF_900114265.1. Classification (GTDB taxonomy): domain Bacteria; phylum Bacteroidota; class Bacteroidia; order Flavobacteriales; family Flavobacteriaceae; genus Flaviramulus; species Flaviramulus basaltis. The sequence goes on along the minus strand of NZ_FPKV01000001.1, from coordinate 1,198,818 downwards.
AATTTGAATAGCATAAAATGCCAAAACACCTAAAGCTATCATCATGAAGAAAAAAGCAGCAACATAAAGTGCAGACCAAGGTCTGTTTGCTATTTGATGCTGAACATGCTCAACATGTTTCTTATGCTCATCAACTTCAGCATGTGCTTCTTCACCATGTGAATCTGTTACATGAGCATCTTTAGATGGAGCTGCATGTTCTGCAACTTCACCGTGTCCGCCACCATGATGTACTTCTTCTGCAAGTAAGGTTTCAACCTCTTCAAAAGATTTATGAGATGTCATAAAACCATAACCAACTCCTAATAATCCTAAAATTATTAGAATGAAAGAAAATGTCTTTAATTTATTTGAAAATGTGTACATATCTTATCTAATCTTACTTTTCTAAATCTGCTTTCAACTTTAATACGTATGATACTACTTGCCAACGCTCTTCTTCATTTAATTGGTTAGCATAAGAACCCATAGCATTTTTACCATAATATATGGTATGATAAATACTTCCTGCGTTAATAGCTCTTCCAGCATCATCATAAGTTGGTATACCAAGAATTTTTTCTCTTTTAACTAAATTACCTTGTCCATTTCCTTTTACACCATGGCAAATAGCACAGTATATATTATATAAAGGGCCTCCTTTTTCATAATCTACTTGAGTAGAATCTAAAGGACTAACTAAAGTTGCTTTTGCTAATTCATATCCCTCAGTTGAATTTTCAATATCAAATGGTACAAATCCTCTTGGTATAGAACCTTGTGCTGGTAACTGTGCTTCAACTCCATCTTTAAATGCAGCTTCACCATATGTTTCATATCCAGCAGACTCATACATATTTGGCATGAATTGGTAGTTTGGTGCTGTATCTTTTTTACATGATACAGTTACTAAAACGACTGCTATTACTAATATTTTAATTAAGCTTTTCATATTTATATTAATGGGCTTTATCAACTAAATTAATTTCAACTGCTCCAGTATCTTTAAGCAAGCTTTCTAATTCTTTTTCATTATCATTTACCGCAATTTCCATTAAAAAATGGTCATCTGTAGTTCTAGGGTCTGGATTTTCAGCATTTTTAAAAGGCCACATTCTACTACGTAAATAAAATGTAATAACCATTAAATGCGCTGCGAAAAACACTGTAAGCTCAAACATGATTGGTACAAATGCTGGCATGTTTTCTATATAACTAAAGCTTGGTTTACCTCCAATATCTTGAGGCCAATCTTCAATCATTATAAAATTCATCATAAGTATGGCTACTGTTAAACCAACTAAACCGTACATAAATGCAGTAATAGCAATACGAGTTGGTGCTAATCCCATAGCTTTGTCTAATCCGTGAACCGGAAACGGTGTATATATCTCTTCGATGTGATATCTTTCTGCCTTAACTTTTTTAACAGCTGACATTAATACATCATCATCGGTATAAATAGCGTGAATAACTTTTGAAGCTTCCATTGACTATATTTAGTTTATTAATTTTTTAGCTTGTCCAGACCAATCATCACGTTCTGCTCTTCCTGGGAAAGAACCTGTAATTTCATCTAGTAAGTCATATTCTCTCTTTGTCATTTTACTAACTTGGGCATAAGTAAAAATACCAATAGTATTAAGTACTCCTTCCATTTTAGGTCCAATGCCACTAATTACTTTTAAATCATCAGCAGTTTGTATGGTTGGATCAAATTTACCAACACCTTGCAATAAATTATCTAGCTTTTCTGTATTATCTTGAGAAGGCTTGCTTGCTGTTGTTTCTTCTGCAATCTTAAGATTTGATGTTCTTTCATCTGCTCCTGTTCCAACTAAACTCTCTCCTCTTTCTCTTATTTTCTTATAACGTTCTCCAGAAGATTTTAAAATTGTTTTAACCTCTGCCTGAGCAATTACTGGGAATGTTCTAGAATACAATAAGAATAATACAAAGAAGAAACCAATAGTTCCAATAAAAATTCCAATATCAACAAATGTTGGAGAGAACATTGTCCATGATGATGGTAAGTAATCTCTATGTAACGATGTTACAATAATAACAAAACGCTCAAACCACATCCCTACGTTTACTACAATTGATATAAAGAAAGAGAACATAATACTTGTTCTTAATTTCTTAAACCACATAAACTGAGGAGAGAATACATTACAACTCATCATTAATAAATATGCCCACCAGTAAGGTCCTGTTGCTCTATTTAAGAATGCATATTGTTCATATTCTACACCAGAATACCAAGCAATAAATAACTCTGTAATATATGCTACACCAACAATTGAACCTGTAATCATGATTACAATGTTCATTAATTCGATGTGTTGTACTGTAATATAGTCTTCAAGGTTACATACTTTTCTCATAATAATAAGAAGTGTATTTACCATAGCAAATCCTGAGAATACCGCTCCAGCAACAAAATATGGTGGAAATATAGTAGTATGCCAACCAGGAATAACTGAGGTTGCGAAATCAAAAGATACAATAGTATGTACGGAAAGTACTAATGGTGTTGCTAAACCTGCAAGTACCAAAGATACTTCCTCAAAACGTTGCCAATCTTTAGCACGACCAGACCAACCAAAACTTAATAATGAATATATTTTCTTTTGAAAAGGTCTAATAGCTCTATCTCTAAGCATCGCAAAATCTGGTAATAAACCTGTCCACCAGAATACTAATGATACTGATAAATAAGTTGAAATTGCAAATACATCCCAAAGTAATGGTGAGTTAAAATTCACCCAAAGTGAACCAAATTGATTTGGTATTGGTAAAACCCAGTATCCTAACCAAGGACGACCCATGTGGATGATTGGAAACAAACCTGCTTGAACAACAGAGAATATTGTCATTGCTTCTGCAGAACGGTTAATTGCCATTCTCCATTTTTGACGGAAAAGTAAAAGTACTGCAGAAATAAGTGTTCCTGCGTGACCAATACCAACCCACCAAACGAAGTTAGTAATATCCCAAGCCCAACCTACGGTTTTATTTAAACCCCAAGTTCCAATACCTGTAGATATTGTATAAATGATACATCCAATACCCCAAAGAAAAGCGGCAAGTGAAATACCAAAAACTATCCACCATTGTTTATTTGCTTTTCCTTCTACAGGTTTAGCCACATCTACAGTAACATCGTGATATGATTTTTCGCCTGTAACTAAAGGTCTTCTAATAGGTGCTTCGTAATGAGACGCCATAATTATATAATTGATTCTTTAATTAGATTTATGCTTCAGTTGTATTTCTCACTTTAGTTTGATACTGCACATTTGGCTTAGTACCAACACTTTCTAATAAGTGATACATACGATTATCTTCTTTAAGTTTTGCAACTTTACTTTCTTTATCATTAATATCTCCAAATACCATAGCTCCACTGCTACATGCAGATGAACACGCTGTTTGGAATTCACCATCTTTTATTTGACGTCCATCACGTTTAGCATCAAGAATTGTTTTCTGTGTCATTTGAATACACATAGAACATTTTTCCATAACACCACGAGAACGTACAACTACATCTGGATTTAATACCATACGCCCTAAATCATCATTCATATGATAATCGAACTCATCATTACCATTGTATAAGAACCAGTTGAAACGACGTACTTTATAAGGACAGTTATTTGCACAATATCTTGTACCTACACAACGGTTATAAGCCATGTGGTTTTGCCCTTGACGACCGTGTGAAGTTGCTGCCACAGGACAAACAGTTTCACAAGGTGCATGGTTACAATGCTGACACATAACTGGCTGGAATACAACTTGTGGATTCTCAGAACCAGATTCCATTTCTCTTAATGCTTGCTTAGTTCCTGTAAACCAACCTTCTGAATTCTCTTTCTTTTCGATATCTCCTGCAAATGATTCTTCTGAAGAATAATATCTATCAATACGTAACCAGTGCATATCACGGCTACGACGTACTTCAGATTTACCTACAACAGGCACATTGTTTTCTGCATGACAAGCTATAACACAAGCTCCACAACCGGTACATGAATTTAAATCGATTGATAAATTGAAGTGATGACCAATAGAACGATCAAACTCTTCCCATAAATCAACTTCTGGTGATGTTACTGGAGTTTCTTCATGATTTAAAGACACCATAGGAATTGCATTCCAGTACTTTTTGTCTTTTGTATTGAATACCTCTAAAGTTGTTTCTTTAATAATATCTCCACGACCCATTAAAGTATTATGCAACTGCACTGAAGCAAATTCATGCTCTCCAGCAGCTGGCTCAACAGTAACAGTTTGAGTTGTGTTGAAGTTTTGGTATAATGCATAAGCATTAACACCTGTTTGCATTTCCTCTTTTAAACCCTTTGTTCTACCATAACCAAATGACAGACCTACTGAACCTTTAGCTTGACCAGGTTGAATAATTACTGGAACTTTCAACGTTGTTCCGTTAACAGTCACATTAGCATAACTTCCGTTTAAAGCGCCATTTGCAACATGTCTATTAATTAAGCCAATGCTTTCAGCATCTGCTTTTGAAACCGTTAAATAGTTATCCCAAGATGTTCTTGTAATTGGATCTGGAAACTCTTGTAACCATGGGTTATTGGCTTGTTGACCATCACCCATACCTACTTTTGTATATAATACTAATTCTAAACCACCTTTAGATTTCGCAGAAGTAGCTAAAGCTCTAGCTGCATTTCCTGAAGGTGTTTCAGTTTCTCCTAATTCTATTGCTTCTACTTCTGTAGCAATCGTTCCAACATAAACACCATCATGTAAAGCTTTGTTGAATGAACTTCCACCTAAAATAGTAGTTCCCCAAGCGTCTTTAATATAATCGTGATAAGAACTATCATTGCCAGTCCATTTCAATAAAGCTTGTTGAAATTGTCTTGTATCAAACAAAGGACGAATAGTTGGTTGCGTTAAAGCATAATGTCCTTTTTTAATTTCAACATCACCCCAAGATTCCAAATAGTGTGGTGCTGCTGCAATATATTGTGCTTCTGAAGACGTTTCATCAACTTTCATTGAAAACGCTATAGATAATTCAGTCTTTTTTAATCCCTCAATAAAGTCTGATGCATTTGGAAATGTATAAACAGGATTAACACCACTCATAATAATCGCTGCAACTTTACCTGCTTTCATATCTGCAACTAAAGAAACCATAGCGTTATCGCTACCTTGTCTAGTTTTGATTGGTGTTGAAGCATCAAAAGCTTTACTGTTTAAAGCTTCATTAATTTCTAAAGCAACAGTTTGAGCGTTTACATCTTGAATCCCTGTAACTACCAATCCATTACTACCTGCTTTTTTAAGTTGAGAAGCTGCGTTTTTAACAGCATCTTCAATATGTTCTGGTAAATCTCCTGAAACAGAACCACCAACTACATAACTGTATAATTTAGCCAACACTAATTTTTGTTGCGTTGGAGTTAATGGCACACGTTTATCTGCATTTGCTCCAGTTAAAGACATATTAGACTCAAACTGAATGTGACGAGACATTTTACCATGATCTGGAACTTTGTTTTTTGAGTATCCAGAATCAAATCCTCCACCTTGCCAATCTCCTAAGAAATCTGCTCCAACAGAAACAATAGTCATCGCTTTAGCAAAATCATAATTTGCTAATGCACGCTCACCATATTTAGCTTGGTACGCGTCAAGTGCAGCAGATTCTGAAATAGCATCATAAACTACATGACGAACATTACCATATTTTTCTTTAAACTCTGAAATTAACTTACTAGTTGAAGGACTTCCAAAAGTTTGTGTTAATAGCACAATATCTTTACTCGCAGCAGCTATATCAGTTAATTTTTGATTTGTATCAATATCAAATGTACTCCAAGAAATAGATTCTCCAGCTTTTTTAGGCCCTTGAACTCTTAAACTATCATACAATCCTAAAACAGAAGCATTCACTCTAGCATTAGCGCTACCATTAGTAGCTGCCATAGTATTGTTTTCAATTTTAATTGGACGACCTTCACGCGTTTTAACCAAAACACTAGCAAAATCAAATCCATCAGCAATAGTTGTTGCATAATAGTTAGCAACTCCAGGAATAATTTCCTTTGGTTGTACTACGTAAGGAATTGATTTTTTTACCGGACCTTCACAAGCTGCTAATGATGCAGCAGCTGTACTAAACCCAACATATTTTAAGAAATCGCGTCGCGTTGTAGATGTTGCTTCTAATGTCTCTTTATCACCTAAAAATTCATCAGTAGGAATTTCTGCTACAAACTCGTTTTGTTTAAGCGTCTCAACAATAGAGCTATTCTCGTTAAGCTCTTCAACACTTTTCCAGTATTTCTTGTTTGATGACATATTATATAATTGAATTACTTCTTATTAAATTTATTAATAGTGGCACTTACCACATTCTAAACCACCCATTTGAGCAGCAGTCAAGTTATCTACACCATACTTCTTAGATAATTCATCATGAATTTTCTCATAATAAGCATTGTCTTTTACATTAACATTAGTTACTCTGTGGCAATTAATACACCAACCCATAGTTAAAGGAGCAAATTGATACACCTCTTCCATTTCTTCTACAGGACCATGACATGTTTGACACTCAACTCCTGCAACAGTTACATGTTGCGAGTGATTGAAATATGCGAAATCTGGTAAGTTATGAATACGAACCCATTTTACTGGCTGCGAATCTCCTGTATATTTTTGATCTGCATCACTCCATCCTGCAGCTGCGTATAATTTTTGAATTTCTCCATCATAGAAATCTTTAGAATACTCTGGACTTGTTTCTCCATTATATTCGTAAATTGATTTATGACAGTTCATACACACATTTAATGATGGAATACCAGATGTTTTACTAACTCTTGCTGAAGAGTGACAGTATTTACAATCAATTCCATTATCACCAGCATGTATTTTATGTGAAAAGTGTATTGGTTGTACTGGTTGATATCCTTGATCTACTCCTACTTGAGATAAATATCCGTAAACAAAATAAGCACTAGACAGCAAAAAGAATATCGCAACAACAATCATTAAAAATTGATTTTGCACGAAAGCTTTCCAAAGTGGCTTTCTTTTTGACACTTCTGGTAACTCTATATTTTGAGCTGAAGCAAAACGGCGTAATGTCTTGTTTACCAAAAACAACCCAGTAGCTAATAATATAAATAGAATAGCTAATGCCCCTAAAATAATTTCGTTTGAAATACCCCCAGAAGAACCTGACGCTTGCTCTACTCCTGGAACAGAACTAGGTACTGGAGGTGGAGTTGAAGCCGCCTCTGCAGTATAAGCTAAAATATTATCAATATCTTCATTTGATAATTGAGGGAATGCTGTCATTGCAGCACCACCATACTCATTATAAACTTTATTTGCGTAAGCATCACCAGACTTAATAATACCAGAACTATTGTGCACCCATGCATAAATCCACTCTCTATCTAAACCTTCACTTTCAGATAAACGAGTTTCTACATTGCGTAAAGCTGGACCAGTCATCTTCTTATCTAATTTATGACAAGCAGCACAATTGGCATTGAATAAAGATTTTCCTTTTGCTGGATCTCCTTCTTGAGCAGAAAGAGAAGTTGTAAACGCTACTAAAATAATTAAGCTTAAACGAAGAAGGTTTTTGCTTAATATACGGTGAATCACCTGTTTCATATTGTTGGTTAAATTAACTTCTAAACTTTGGTATGATTTTTTCATTTAGTAATAAAAAAAACAGTTAAAAATCTCACGCAAAAGTAATACTTAAAGTCGATTTGAGAAATGTTAGTGAAGTGTTAATTGATAATTTAGAGAGATTCTAAATAATAAAAAGAGCTACAATTAAGTTTATAACGTATACATTTGTATAAATATATTTGAAAATGAAACCATTGAATATGAAAATTAGTTTTTTTAGTGTTATTTGTTTTGCATTAACTTTAACACTCTCACATGCACAACAAGGCAGCGTAACTGTAAATCAAGATAAAAAAATTGATGCTTTGCTAGAGCTGAAAAAGGAAATGAATAAAAATGAAACTGATTCTGAGAGATATAAAATACAAATCTACAATGGAGATAGACCTGGTGCTTATGCAGCTCAAAAAGAATTTAATGAATCGTTTTCCGAATGGAATCCAACTATTTATTACCAAGAGCCTAACTTTAAAATTTGGGCTGGTAATTTTAGAACACGCTTAGAGGCAGACAGAGCTTTAAAACGTATTAAAAGAAAATTTAATAGTGCCTTTATTTTTAAGCCTAAAAAAAGTTAAAAACTATTCTAATAAACTTTTAGCAAAAAAAAGAGCAACCTAATTGGTTGCTCTTTTTTTTATTTATTTTAAATTCTGATACTTTAGAAACCTAAAATATGATGTGTTATTTTAATTTCTTTTTAACTTCAACTTCATGGAAAGCTTCTATAATATCACCTTCTTTAATGTCGTTGTAATTTTTAATTTGCATACCACAATCATAACCTTTGGTTACTTCTCTAGCATCATCTTTAAATCGTTTTAACGAGGCTAATTCCCCTGTGTAAACTACTACACCGTCACGAATTAATCGAATACCTGCGTTTCTTAGTATTTTACCGTTAGTTACCATACAACCTGCAATACTTCCAATTTTAGTAACTTTAAATATTTCTCTAATTTCGGCTGTACCTAAAATCTCTTCTTTAAGCTCTGGAGATAACATACCTTCCATAGCATCTTTAAGATCATTTATGGCGTCATATATAATTGAATATGTTCTAATATCAATTTCTTCTTTATCTGCAATCATTCTTGCATTTCCAACAGGTCGCACATTAAACCCAACAATAATGGCATCAGAAGCCGAAGCTAATAACACATCACTCTCTGTAATAGCACCCACGCCTTTGTGTAAGATATTCACTTGAATTTCTTCTGTTGATAATTTTTGGAATGAATCTGTTAATGCTTCTACAGAACCATCTACATCACCTTTAAGAATAATGTTCAACTCTTGGAAATCTCCAAGTGCGATACGACGACCAATCTCATCTAATGTAATATGACGTTGTGTTCTAACAGATTGTTCTCGTTGTAATTGTGCACGTTTAGAAGCGATTTGTTTTGCTTCACGTTCGTCTTCAAATACATTAAATTTATCACCTGCTTGTGGTGCACCATCTAATCCAAGAATAGATACTGGTGTTGAAGGACCAGCCTCAGCAACATCATTACCACGCTCATCATGCATCGCTTTTACTTTACCACTATTTCTTCCTGCCAACACATAATCACCTACGCGAAGTGTTCCTGCTTGCACAAGTATTGTAGACACATAACCTCTACCTTTATCTAAAAAGGCTTCAACTACAGTTCCAACTGCTGCTTTGTCTGGATTTGCTTTTAATTCTAATAATTCGGCTTCAAGCAATACTTTTTCAAGTAATTCTTTAACACCGGTACCTACTTTTGCTGAAATATCGTGCGATTGAATTTTACCACCCCAATCTTCAACAAGTAAGTTCATTTGAGCTAAACCATCTTTAATTTTTTCAGGATTAGCATCTGGTTTGTCTATTTTATTTATAGCAAAAACAATTGGCACTCCTGCCGCCTGTGCGTGAGAAATAGCCTCTTTTGTTTGTGGCATAATATCATCGTCTGCTGCTGCTACAATAATAGCGATATCTGTTACTTGAGCTCCACGTGCACGCATTGCTGTAAACGCCTCGTGACCTGGTGTATCTAAAAATGCTATTTTTTGACCATTTTCTAATTCTACTCCGTAAGCACCAATATGCTGTGTAATACCTCCAGACTCTCCTGCGATTACATTTTCTTGACGAATGTAATCTAGAAGTGACGTTTTACCGTGATCTACGTGACCCATTACTGTAACAATTGGTGCACGTGGTTTTAAATCTTCTGGTTTATCTTTTACTTCTTCAATAGATTCCTCTATATCTGCAGTTACAAATTCTACTTGATACCCAAATTCGTCTGCAACTATAGATAGTGTTTCCGCATCTAAACGTTGGTTCATTGTAACCATCATACCTAGCGACATACATGCCGAAATAATTTGAGTTACACTAACATCCATCATGGTTGCAACTTCACTAGCCGTTACAAACTCTGTAACTTTAAGTATTTTGCTTTCTGCTGCTTCTATTTGTTGATCAATTTCAGATTGTTCTCTGTGTTGATCTCTTTTATCTCTTCTGTATTTTGCGCCTTTTCCTTTGCTTGATTTTCCTTGAAGTTTCTCAAGTGTTTCTCGCACTTGTTTTTTCACATCCTCTTCGCTAGGCTCTTCTTTTACAACATTACGACGACCTTGTCCTGGTTTTCCTTTAAATCTATCATTTCCTCCTGGTCTATTTGGTCCGCCTGGTCTATTTGGCCCACCAGTTCCTGGTCTGTTTGGTCCACTACCATTTCCAGCTTGAGGTCCTCCAACTTTACTTATACGACGGCGTTTTCTTTTATTAGCAGCTCCTGCATCTCCAGCTTTTGCGTCTGGTTTCTTTTCTTCTTTCTTTTTCTTTGGCTTATTAAACTGACTTAAATCAATTTTATCGCCAGCAATTTTAGGACCAGTAAGTTTTTTGTATTGAGTTTCAACCTTCTCGTCTGGGGTAACCAATTCTCCATCAACGACAATCTGTTTTGGTTTTGGAGCAGCTGGTTTCTCTATTTCTTTAGGTTTTTCTTCTGCTTTTTTAGGCTCAACTTTATCAACCTTTGGAGGCTCAGGAGCCTCAGCTTTAGGTTTTACAGGCTCTTCTTTTGAAACAACAGGCTCTTCCTTTGAAGCAACAACTGGTTCTTCTTTTTTCGGAACAACAGGCTCTTCTTTTGAAACAATTGGTTTGTCTTCAACTTTTTTAGGATCTAAATCAATTTTCCCTACTTGTTTAGGACCAGCAAGTGTTTTTGAAGCTTTTACAATCTCTTCTTGTTGAGCTTTTTCTCTGGCTTGTTGGGCTTTTTGCTTTGCTTCTAATTCCTGCTCACGTTTTAAACGTAAACCTTCTTTTTCTTTTAGCTTAGCTTCACTTACTTCTTGCGACTTAACTTTTTTGCTAGCATCCGTTTCGAATTCTCCTGAAAGTAACTTGTAAGTTTCTTCAGAAATTTTCGTAGTTGGGCGCTTCTCTATATCGACACCTTTAGAATCCAAAAATTCTACGGCACGATCTAAAGAAATGTTAAGTTCGCGTAATACTTTATTTAATCTAATTGTTTCAGCCATAAATCGCCTTTAAAATACTCAAATATATGTTATTCTTCGAATTCTTCTCTTAAAATTCTAATAACGTCGTTAATTGTTTCTTCTTCTAAGTCTGTTCTTTTAACTAAATCTGCAACTTCTTGCTCTAAAATACTCTTAGCGGTATCTAGTCCAGCTTTACTAAATTCGTCAATAATCCAGCTTTCTATTTCATCAGAGAATTCTCTTAATTCTACATCTTCTTCAGCTCCTTCTCTAAATACATCTATCTCATATCCAGTTAACTGACCCGCTAAACGAATATTGTGACCACCTCTACCAATAGCTTTACTTACCTCTTCAGGTTTTAGTATAACTTCTGCGCGTTTAGTTTCTTCATTTAATTTTATTGAAGTTACTCTTGCAGGGCTTAATGCTCTTGTGATGTATAATTGTAAATTGTTTGTATAATTAATTACATCAATATTTTCATTTCCTAATTCCCGAACAATGCCGTGAATTCTTGAACCTTTCATTCCAACACAAGCTCCAACAGGATCAATTCTATCATCATAAGAATCTACAGCTACTTTTGCTTTTTCACCTGGTATTCTTACTACATTTTTAATAGTAATTAAACCATCAAAAACTTCTGGTATCTCTTGTTCAAATAATTTCTCTAAAAATATTGGCGAACTTCTAGACATAATAATTGTAGGTTTAGCGCCCTTAAGCTCTACACTATCAATTACCCCTCTCACATTATCACCCTTTCTAAAGAAATCTGAAGGAATTTGTTTATCTTTTGGTAATACAATTTCATTTCCTTCATCATCTAACAAAATAACTGCTCTATGACGAATATGATGTACTTCTGCTGTATAAATTTCGCCAACTAAATCTTTAAATTGCTTGTAAATTATGGTATTATCGTGCTCATGAATTTTAGATATTAGGTTTTGGCGCAATGCTAAAATAGCACGTCTTCCTAAATGTATAAGCTTTACTTCTTCAGATACATCTTCACCTACCTCAAAATCTGGCTCAATTTTACGAGCTTCTGTTAATGAAATTTCTTGGTTTGGCTCTTCAACCTCTCCATCTGCAACCACAATTCTATTTCTCCAAATTTCTAAATCCCCTTTGTCAGGATTTACAATAATATCAAAATTATCATCATCACCATATTTCTTTTTTAAGGCGCTTCTAAATACATCTTCTAAAATTGCCATTAACGTTACTCTGTCAATTAGCTTATCGTCTTTAAATTCTGAAAAAGATTCAATTAATGCGATATTTTCCATAACTCTGAATTAAAATTTTATCATAACTTTTGCTTCCACAATATCTTCGTAAGCGATTTTCGCTTCCTTTTTTACAGTTATTTTGCCTTTACCTACTGGTTTTGGCTCTCTAACCTTCCACTCTAATGTAATATTCTTATCTGTCGCCTCTGTAAGTATACCTTCAATTTCATCTGAAGCCATTTTTACTTTTAGCGTTCTTTCTAAATTCTTTTTATACTGACGCTTGTTTACTAAAGGCGCAGTGGCACCAGCAGACATAACCTCTAAAGAAAAATCATGTTCTTCTCTATCTATATTATGCTCTATTGCTCTACTAACAAACATACAGTCTTCGACCAAAAGACCATTATCGCCATCTATAATAATTTTTATATGATTATCACTCCCAATAGAAAAATCAATAAGAAATAAATCTGGTCTTTCTTCTAGCGCAGCTTGAAGTAAATCTGTAACTTTAGTTTTGAACATTTTTTAGTATAAAAAGAGGGGACTTTACGTCCCCTCATTTTCTTAATTCGCCTTTCAACGGTGCAAATATATAACATCTTTATTGATTTTTAAAGGAATATTTCATAAATTTAAGAACAACGAACTTATAAGATTATGAAAAAATTACTAGTGCCAACCGATTTTTCTGAACAAGCTGAAAACGCATTAAAAGTAGCCGCCCAATTAGCTAAGAAACACGATTGTGAAATTTATTTATTACACATACTTGAAATGCCCTTGCATAAAGTAGACGCCTTAAATAGTTACAGTGACTTACCAGAGGCCGTGTTTTTTATGAAATTAGCCCATCGGAAATTTGAAGCAATAAAAAGCAAAGACTACCTAGATGGACTTGTTGTGCATGAAACAGTAGATTTTCATGAGATATTTAAAGGCATATTTCATGTTTGTAAAAAACACGATATCGATTTGATTATCATGGGTTCTAATGGAATTAGTGGCTTAAGGGAAATGCTTATTGGAAGCAATACCGAAAAAGTAGTTCGCACTTCTGAAACACCAGTACTAGTTGTTAAGAACGAACACAAAACATTTAAAGTTAAAGATTTTGTTTTTGCATCAGATTTTAAAGAAGAAAGCAAGTCAACCTATAAAAAAGCCATCAAATTTGCTAATGTTTTAGATGCAAAAATGCATTTACTTATGGTAAATACACCTAATAAATTTATAACTTCACAAGATGCAAATAAGAGAATGCAAGATTTTGCAACCTCTTCTACTTTTTCTAATTATACAATCAATTTTTATAATGATATGAGTATTGAAAAAGGCATTATGAATTTTTCTCAATCTATTAAGGCCGACTTAATTGGCATGAGTACTCATGGCAGACAAGGTATTTCACACTTTTTTAACGGCAGCATAAGTGAGGATTTAGTAAATCATGCTAAGCGACCTGTTATTACTTTTAAAATATAATGGTTTTTAAGGTAAATCGACTACAATGGTGAATGCGTTTGTGAAAATTACACTACCAGCAGCATTTGTTACCTCGACATCTAAATTGTAAGTATCTTCACCAAATTCTAGAGCCAAAATATTTGTTGCTGTAATAACTCCAGTATTAGCATTGATACTTATGGCAGAACTTGGCACAGGTGAATTTATAAGACTAAATGTAAACGGTGAATTACCAGAAACTGTTGGTGTAACCGAAGACACAGGCGTTTGTGAAATTTGGGTTATGCTATTGGGGTTGTAAACTAGGTTTAAGGGAGCAATACTATTATTAGAGTTAGTTACCACAAAAGTGAACTCATTAATACCAATGTTACCAAGATTATCAGTAACCAATACTTCAACAATATATTCTCCACTACCAAGATTAAAAAGATCTGTAGAGGTTAAAACTCCTGTTGTTGCATTAATAGTTATATAGCTAGCTGCTTCTGGGCTTATCCTAAAAATCTCAAAAGCTAAAGGAGGATTAGCAATTGGGTCGTTATTATTTGTTGTCATCAATGGAGGTGAAAGAAAAATACCTGTTGTGGTTATCTCTAGACTATTTGGTGAATAATAAACCTGATTTCCATCAAAAAAAGCACTAAAAGAAAAGACATCAATAAAATCGCCATAATTACTATTCCCATCCCGAACCCTGATGCTAACATTATAATAATCTAATCCATTAGCAAGAACCAGACTGTTGGCTGTTAATATTCCTGTTGTTGGATTAATGCTGATATAATTTGTACCAATTTCTGGAGTTACGGAGATTATTTCATAAGATAAAGGTGGTATGTAGAAATTAGTTGGTAATGAAGGTGCTAAAGATGAGTATGTACGAGCTCCTATTACACTCATTGAGAAAGGATCATAACCTACGCCTTCAAGAGATTCTGTTGCTAGTGTACTAAAAGTGGCAATTTCGTATGTAAACAACTGACCTTCATTGCAGTTAGAAAAAAAAGTTTCTAAAATCAACCTAAAATCTGTAAACGCTGGCGTTTGTAAATTCTCGTATAAATAACCCCCAGAAAATAATCGTTCACTACTTTCAATAAAAGTTTCTAAAAGCGTTTCTTCCGCGTTTCCAATCCTGCTTTTTCCGTATAATTTGTATTGTACTTCAGTTGTAGTACAGTACGTTTTCTCACAATCCGCAATACCATCAAAATCATCATAATACGAAGGAAAATTCCAACGAAATACTAACCTAGTTGTTGGTATTCCTACGTTAAGTTCGTAAAGGTAATATATTGCATCAACATCATCATATTGGCTACTGCATAAAGCCCTTTCGTCGCAACTACTAGAGGTAATACTAACTGTTAATAATAATATTAAGTATTGAAGAAACCTTTGTAGTTTAAGAGTTTTCATAGCTTTAATTTTAACACTATAAAGTTATACCTATAGTATAATGTATTAATCCCTTAAAAAGGGTAAAAAGTAAAATACCTTATAAAGGGTATTTTTGAATTATAAATTACAAGTGTTGAGATGAGAGGTTGTTATGGTTATGCCTACCTATTAATAAAGTTTGTTATTCAATCCAACCGTTTTTTAAGGCCAATTTAACTAAGCCTGCAGCATTGTGAACCCCTAATTTTAAATAGATATTTTTACGATGGGTTTCAATAGTCATGGGGCTTAAATGTAGTTTTTCGGCAATCTGGCTTGTAATGAATTGATTTGAGATTAATTGAATAATTTCAAGTTCTCGCTCTGTAAGTGGTGCTTTGTTTTCTTTTTGTCGATGTATCGATTTCATAATACTTTCTGTAACCAAAGTGCTATGGTATGGCTTCCCATTCATAATAGTTTGAATGGCAATTATCAATTCTTCTTTTCCAGCATCTTTTAGTATATAACCATCTGCCCCAGCTTTAAGCATTTGCTTAATGAATGATGCATTTTTATGCATGGTCAATGCCAAAATTTTTATTTCAGGGTATGTTTTTTTAAGTTCTCGGGTAGTATTAATTCCATTTTTTATAGGCATCTCAATATCCATTAATATAATATCTATAGAATTTAAGTTGGCTAATTCGAGAACCTCAACTCCATTTTGTGCTTCTCCTACAATAATTATTTTCGTTTCATCTTCTAATAAAGAGGTTAAGCCTTCTCTAAAAATGGTGTGATCATCTGCAATTAGTAGACTTATTATACTCATACCAAAGGAATATTAATATTTATTGAAGTGCCTTTATCCAAAAGACTATCTATTTGTATGGTGCCTTTTAAAAATTGAACTCTAGAGTATATATTTTGCAACCCTGTACCATTATTTGTATTATTTATCTTAAAACCATTACCATCATCTTCAATTATAACATTCAACTCATTTTGATGTTTAGTAAATTGTAAAGTGCTCTTTGTGGCTTGTGCATGTTTTTGAATATTTTGTAATAATTCTTGTATAATTCTATATATATGAAGTTCTTTTATATCATCTAGACGTTCTTCCATACCAAAATGAACGAAATCTACTTTGATCTTTTTAGCAGAAACAATTCCTTCAACTGTATTTTCTATAGCATTTATCAAACCAAATTTCACTAATTCTTCAGGCATCATATTATGAGCAATTCTACGCGTTTCATCTGCAGTTTGGCTTAGTAGTTGCTGTGTTTTTTTTATTTGTTCCTGCTGCTCTTTATTGACGGTTATTAGCTTTGATAATTGATTGGAAACCGCTGCTAACATGGCACCAACACTATCATGTAAATCGCGAGAAATACGATGCTGTTCTTTTAATTCGGTTTTAGCCATAGTTTCAACAACTGCTTGTTGTTTGTTTATATTATATTTTTGCCTGAAAACCATAAAAATTGATAGTCCAATAACAGCTAAGATTGCACCACTAAATAATATTGTTTTAATAAATGAATTCTTTTTGGAGATAGTAACTTCCTTTTTTAGGTTTTCATCTGATAAGCTCAAAATCTCATTTTGTTTTTTTTCGGTTTCATACTTGGTTTCGAGTTCCTTAACCATATTAAGGTGTTTTTCATTAGATATAGTGTCTTTCCAAGCTTCATAAAGTAATCTGTTTTCGAAAGCATTTTTGTAATCATCCATTTCAGCTAGTAAATTAGACTTTAAATCGTAAACAAACTTAATGCCTTCTTTGAACTTGATTTTTTTTGCTAATACTAAAGCAGAATCCAATAATTTAATTGCTCTATCTGGGTTTTTTGTATTGCCTTCCAAAGAAGCTAAATTTTGAAGCGTATAAATCACACCAATTTGATCATCTATTTGCTTGCTAATGGTTATAGATTGGTAATAATAATTTTTTGCCTTATCAAACTCCTCTAATTGTTGGTATAGTCTACCCATATTTTGAAGTGTAATAGCTACTTCTAATTGATCATTTAGTTTACGTTTCATTAATAAGGCCTTATCAAAAGCAACTTTGGCCTCTTGTAATTTGCCTTGAGAATGATTAATGATAGCAATATTGCCCAAGATTTTTGCAGTGAATATATCTATGCTATTTTTTTTACTAATGCTTAGTGCTCTTGTATAGTAGGACAAAGCAGAATCTAAATCGTTTAAATACCAATATATGGTCCCTAAATTATTTAAAGATCTTACGATGCCGTTGGGATCATTTATTTTTTCAGAATCTGCCAATGATCTTAAATGCCATTTAGCAGATTCATCATAATGAGCCATTTGCATGAGTGCTTGTCCATAGTTACTAAAAGACTGTATCCGCTCTAAAGATGGTTTTGATTTACCTGATAAAATTGCTAAAGCGTTCTTTGTAGCCACTATTGAGCTATCGGGTTGACCACGGTCACACCAATAAAGCGCTAACCCATTGTAGCCATCAATAACACCTTTAGTGTAATTTATATCTTGAGATAGATCTAGTGCTTTCCTAATATAAAACCCCATAGAATCTGTGTCATTTCGTAAGTTTTCAACAAGATTGTAATATGTCTTTACTTTGTCCTCCCCTTTTTGAGTAGTCAGGACAGCAAGCAGGCTATCAATTCTTGTAGACTGCGCATTGATTGCTTGAAATAAAATTAGACAGTAAAAAAGCAATATATAGCTTAATAACTTTCTCATTTTAGTTTTTTTTATATTTATATAAAGATATTAAATTTGTTATATTAAAATGTGCCAACTAAATTAATCGAGAGTTAGAGCATCATCATATTATAAAAAGTGTAACAGTTTTGATTGTTTTGAAGAAAATTTAGGTAAATTTTAAGCTCAAGCTTAAAAGGAAATTCTAAAATATTAAAAAACAAAAAGTCCCTACTTTTTTATAAGTAAGGACTTTATTCAATTTTTGTTGGCCTACTAGGGCTCGAACCTAGACTCTTTGGTACCAAAAACCAACGTGTTGCCAGTTACACCATAGGCCAATGTGCAATTGAGGGTGCAAATTTAGTATAAAGTTTTATTTGCACAAGCATTTTTTGAAAAATAATTAGAAAAACTTAACGTTTACTTAAAAACATTTGCATTAACATATTTATTATTAAATTCGCCAAAGCAAATAAACATAGTTATACATGGCACATTTCAACTATAAAAAATGGAACACTTTATTGGGTTGGTTCTCTTTTTTAATAGCACTTATCACCTATACTTTAACAGTTGAACCTACGGTAAGTTATTGGGATGCCGGAGAATACATCTTAACTTCATCAAAACTTCAAGTTGGTCACCCACCAGGAGCGCCTTTATTTCAAATGATGGGTGCCTTCTTTTCAATATTCACTTTTGGAAATAATGAGCTTATTGGTTGGATGATGAATATGATGAGTGCCGTATCGAGTGCATTTACTATTTTGTTTATGTTTTGGACCATTACCTTATTGCTTAAAAAATTATTGGGACATAAAACCGAGTTTACCAAAAGCAAGGCAATGGCTATTTTAGGCAGTGGTTTAGTAGGCAGTTTAGCTTTTGCGTTTACAGATTCTTTTTGGTTTAATGCTGTTGAGACTGAAGTTTACGCCATGGCAACTTTAATTATGTCTATTTTATTTTGGCTTGGTTTACGTTGGGAGCAAGACATGAATGAACCTCGAGGTAATCGTTGGCTTATTTTAATTGCTTTTGTTATTGGTTTATCTTTTGGAGTTCACTTTATGGGTTTATTAACTATTCCCGCAATTGGACTTATTTACTATTTTAAAAATTACAAAACCATTACTATTAAAAACTTTATTATTGCTAATGTAGTTTCGGTAGCTGTTTTACTTTTTATATTTAAGCTTTTAGCACCTAATATTCTTAAAATATTTAGTGTTTTCGAAATCTTTTTTGTGAATACTATTGGGCTTCCTTTTAACTCAGGTTCTGTTATCGCAGGTATTTTCTTAGTTGCTATTATTCATTATGCTTTAAAATACACTAGAAAAAAAGAGTTTGTACATTTAAATACCGGTATTCTTTGTTTAACCTTTGTTATTATTGGTTTTTCAACTTGGTTAATGTTGCCTATTCGTGCCAATGCCAATGTGGTTATTAATGAAAACAAACCATCTAGTGCTAGAGAATTATTAGCTTATTATAACTTAGAGCAATACCCAGAAACACACTTGTTTTATGGACCTCAGTTTACAGATCAATATGCTTACTTAGATGACAATAATCCTTATATAGATGATAAGCCTAAATATGAAAAAGATTACAAAAAAGGTGAATACGTAGTTGTAAACGATTTTAAAAACGCAAAGCAAAATTACAATTCAAAACACGCCTCTATTTTACCACGAATGTGGAGCGCAGAACATGCCGAAAACTATATGATGTTTTCTGGATTTTTAGATTTTAAGCTAAAGCCAGAATACCAAATGGAAAACGAATTGCGTACAGCTGTTTCAAAATTCAAAAATGATGTTGCTCAAGGCAATATAGATTATGAAGACTATAACAACTTTTTAAAACGTTTTAAAAGTTATATCGATATTGAAAAACCATCATTAGCTAGCAACATAGCTTACATGTTTGAATATCAATTAGGCTATATGTATTGGCGTTACTTTATGTGGAATTTTGCTGGAAGGCAAGATGATATTCAAGGTAGATACGATAATCATGGCAATTGGATAACCGGTATAAAACCTTTAGACAAATTACATTTAGGTTACTCTCAAGATAGTTTACCAAGCGATGTTAAAAATAACAAAGCAAGAAATACCTACTACTTGTTTCCGCTCATTTTAGGGCTTATTGGTTTTTTCTTCTTATTTAATAAAGACAAAAAACTATTTTGGGTCATGCTAGTATTTTTCCTTTTTACAGGAATTGCCATACAAGTATATACCAATGTTCGCCCGTTTGAACCTCGAGAACGAGATTACTCGCTAGTTGGCTCTTTTTACGTGTTTGCACTTTGGATAGGTTTTGGAGTTTATGCGATTTATGATGTTCTTAAAAAATATGTACCCAAAAAATTAGCAGCACCTATAATATCTATAGCTTGCTTGCTTTTAGTGCCAACTATTATGGCTGCAAATAATTGGGATGACCATGATAGATCTGATAAATATACTGCCAAAGCCATGGCAAGAATGTATTTAGATTCTTGTGCAGAAAATGCCATATTATTTACTATTGGAGATAATGACACCTTCGCCCTTTGGTATGCACAAGAAATTGAAGGTTACAGGACCGATGTTCGAGTTGTAAACACCAGTTTATTTCAAACCGATTGGTATATAGACCAAATGAAGCGTAAAGCTTATGAAAGTGATCCTGTACCATCGCAATTAACACACGATTTATACAAATATGGTACTAACGATTATATTGTAATCCAACAAGTAATAAATGATACTTTAAACATTAAGCAATTTTTAGATTTTGTTGGAAGCACAAACCCAAGAACAAAATATAAATATGTGCTGCAACAACAAGAAGTAGATTTATCTCAAGTTCGCTCTCAAGATTTAAATGCTACCTATATGCCAACTCCGCATTTACGAATTCCTGTAAATAAAGATAATGCTATAAAGTCTGGCATAGTAAAACCTAAAGACGCAGACAAAATAGTGCCTTATATAGACATTAACGTAGAAGGAGGAGCACTTTATAAAAACAGATTGCTAATGCTCGATATTGTAGCTAATAATGATTGGAAACGTCCTATTTATTTTACTGGCGGTAGTTTTGGAGACGATGACTATATCTGGATGAAAGACTATTTACAGCTTGATGGTATGTGCTACAAATTAGTTCCTATAAAAACACCTGTAGATAGAGCAAATCCTTTTGATATGGGGCGTGTTGATAGTGATTTAATGTACGAAAAAGTTAAAAAATGGGATTGGGGCAACAGCGGAAGCCCAGACATTTATCATGATACAGAAACACGTAAAAACTCTATTACTTACAGAGGCAATTTAGCACGTTTAATTGAGCAATTAATTAATGAAGATAAGCTAGATAAGGCTGAAGAAATAGCAGATATCGCTATGAATAATATGCCTGTGGAATACTTTGGATATTACACTTTGTTAGAACCGTATATTGAAGCATATTATCAAATTGGAAACAAAGAAAAAGCACAACGCTTATTTAAAGATGTGGCTAAAAAATATCAAGAAAACCTATCTTATTACAGCAGCTTAACCGTTGATAATCAAGAGCGTTTATTTGAAGAAATTTATACCGATATTCAACGTTATAAAGGGCTGGTTGATGTGTTAGTTAAACATGACATTGATTTTGCCGAAAAAGAAGGAGATGTATTCAATAATTATCTAAAAGCCTTTAAACACTTTTATGGCGATGACGAACCAAAAGAAGAAGACATAAAAACAGATATAGACATTCCTTTAGATAGTAGTAGTTTACAAATTGATACAACAAACTAATTTGTCATAAGGCATGACCTTAACACCCATAAAAACACCTTTGGTTGCAAAAAAATTGTTTCCAAATTATATTTGGGATATACATACAACTGAAAAGGTTATTTACTTAACGTTTGATGATGGTCCAACTCCTGAAATCACCAATTGGATATTAGCTATTTTAAAGCCATACCATGCAAAAGCCACTTTTTTTTGTATTGGAAATAACATTGAAAAACATCCTGAAATTTTTCAAAACTTATTAAATAGCGGTCATACTATTGGGAACCATACTCAAAACCATATAAAAGGATGGAAAACTAAAGCAAAAGAGTATTTAAAAGACGTTGATAAAGCCGAAAAAGTTATTCTTTCTCAAAATAAAACAGCATCCAAAACTAATCTTTTTAGACCTCCTTATGGCAGAATAACACCTAAACAAGGTAAAAACCTTATGGCGTTAGGCTATAAAATTATTATGTGGGATGTGTTGTCTTTTGATTGGGAAAAAAGCATAACCCAAGAAACCTGTTTAAATAATGTGGTTTCAAAAGCTAAAAACGGAAGTATTATTGTGTTTCACGATAGTTTAAAAGCATCAAAAAACATGCAATACGCATTACCTAAAGTTTTAGAATATTTTAGTAAAAAGGGCTTTAGATTTGAATCTTTAAAATTTTAAACGTATTGCTGAATAATACCAATAAGTGTATTAGCATCTTGCTCTCCGCTTTGGCGCCATTTCATTTCGCCATCTTTATAAATAATTAGCGTTGGTAAGGTTTTAACACGCAATGCTTCTGCTAACTCTTCATTTTTTTCAACATCAATTTTAATAACTTTAGCCTTATCACCTAGAGCTGCAGCAACATCTCTTAATGTAAGATGCATTGTTTCTGATTGGTCATTCCACTCTGTATAAAAATCTAACAAAACAGGAATTTCTACATCTATAAGTTCCCCAAATTTTGACATATCTTAATGCTTTAGTTCAAACATCTTATTACAAACCTACGTAATTTTTCTATATAATTGTATAATATAGGTTTTATGTGGGTTTACTATGGCTTCTTTTTCAATAAACCTTTAACCTAGTAAATATAACATTTCCATGTAACTAAGTTGTACTTGTTCCTTTTTTAAGCTCTATAACTGTAATTTCGGGCCAAATCCCAACACGTCCAGGATAACCTAAATACCCAAATCCTCTGTTTACATTAATGTATTGTCCCATTTCTTTATAGATACCTGCCCAATATTTATAGCGCCATTTTACAGGGCTCCATTTAATCCAACCTGGTATTTCTATCCCGAACTGCATACCATGTGTATGCCCGCTTAATGTGAGATGGTAATGGTAATCATCATCAATAACTTCTGCTTCCCAGTGTGATGGATCATGACTCATTAATATTTTAAAATCGTTTGGTTCTATATTTTGTGCTGCTTTTTTTAAATCGCCTGCTTTTTTAAATCCGCCTTTACCCCAATTTTCAACGCCAACAATAGCTAAGCGCTGTCCGTCTTTTTCAATAAATCTACTTTCATTTAAAAGTATATCGTAGCCCATGTCTCTTTGCAATTGAACTAAATCGACTAAGTTTTGTGCTTTCTCATCTGGCGAATCCCAATCTACATAATCACCATAATCATGATTTCCTAGTACAGAAAACACACCATCTTTCGCTTTTAACGTTCCAAATAAATCTTTCCATGGTAACATTTCTGAGCTTTTGTTATTTACCAAATCTCCAGTAAACAAAATAACATCAGATTTTTGCTCATTTATAAGGTTAACGCCATACTCAATTTTCTCTTTATTATCAAAACTTCCAGAGTGTATGTCACTTATTTGAGTAATTTTATAACCATCAAAAGCTTCAGGCAAATCTTCAAAATGCAAGGTGTAGTTTAAAACTCTAAAACGATACTTACCTCTATACATGCCATATAAAAGTGATGCAAAAGGAATTGCTGCTAAACCTACTGCTACTTGACTAATAAACTTTCTTCTTGATGGCAAATAGAAAACATCCTTGGTAGTTACTAATCGATCATACAAACCTAAAATAAATCGAATAATATCTTCTCCCAGCAAAATTGGTATAATTACTAAATTGAAAGATATAAAGGCTAATAAAAACCCAAAAGCATAACTTTTTACAGGGTTTAAAACACGCCCTTCTGAAGAAGATAAAAATTGAAATAAAAAATTACCAACAACTATAAGCGCAATCGCAAGAAACAGATAATGAATCCATGTGCTTTTGGTTACTGTTCTTATAGCTTGAAAACCATAAATAGTAATTACAATATAAATTATGATGAATATAATCCAACGTAGCATATTTCTTTTTTATTGGTAAAGTTAACAAATAAGCTCACCCTTTTTCTTATGGAATTGTTAAAGTAAAAATCCAGAATCAATTAATCATTAAAAACCAGTTCACCTTTAGCTTCTAATTCCTTAAATTGTTGAACTAACTCCAATGCATCAGGAATTACATCACTACATAAAATAATAAGGGATCCTTTCACTGCATTTTTAACGGCATAAGTAATCGCTTCTTTTTCTGAAGGAATAATAGTTGTTTTCTTATTTGGGTTTACCATTTTAATGCCATCATCTAGCATCTTAATAAGTTCTTGCTCCGTTCTTCCGCGTAAGCGCTTATCTTGGCGTATAATTATTTCATCAAACATTTCTGCTGCTATACTACCTATTTGGTTAGTATCCTCCTCACGCCTGTCACCTACACCTGCTATAATACCCACTTTAACAGTAGCATCTAGCGCATCAGTAAATTTCTTTAAGGCAAGCATACCTGCAGGATTATGTGCATAATCTAACAAAATAGTAAAGTTTTTAAATTCGAAGAGATTTAATCGACCTGGTGTTTGTGCTGCGGATGGAATAAATGTTTCTAAACCTGCCTTCATATCTTCAATACTAATACCTTGAATATTAGCAGCTAGAATTGCCGGCAGTACATTTTGAATCATAAACGTTGCTTTTCCACCATAGGTTAGTGGAATATCCTCAGCTTTCATAATACGCATTTTCCATTCTCCACGGCAAATAGTTACGTAACCATTTTCATAAATGGCTGTAATCCCATTTAGTCGTTGCATCGCTTTAATGCGCGGATTGTTTTCATCCATTGAAAACAAGGCAACATTACAATTTACGGTTCTTCTCATATCGTAAACCAAGTCGTCATCAGCATTTAAAATAGCATATCCATTTGGTAATACCGTTTCTGGAATAACCCCTTTTACTTTAGCCAATTGTTCTATTGTATGTATGCCTTTAAGCCCTAAGTGGTCTTCTGCTACATTGGTTACAATACCAATATCACACTTTTTAAACCCAAGTCCCGCACGTAATAAACCGCCTCGAGCACTTTCTAAAACGGCGAAATTTACGGTTGGATCTTTCAATACAAATTCCGCACTTGCAGGACCTGTACAATCTCCAGACATTAATAATCTGTTTTGTATATAAACCCCATCACTAGTTGTATAACCAACACGATAGCCATTCATTTTTGCTATATGTGCAATTAAACGCGTAGTCGTTGTTTTTCCGTTAGTACCAGAAATTGCAACTATTGGAATGCGCCCTGTATTTCCCTGTGGGAATAACTTATCAATTACATGACCTGCAACGTTACGCGGCAAACCTTTTGTTGGTGCTAAGTGCATTCTAAATCCTGGGCCAGCATTTACTTCTAAAACAGCACCTCCTGTTTCAGATAAAGGTTTTGTAATATCTGTAGTCATCACATCAATACCACAAATATCTAAATCTATAATTTTTGAAATCCGCTCCGCCATACTTACGTTAGCTGGATGCAAAATATCTGTAACATCTTCCGCAGTTCCTCCTGTACTTAAGTTTGCTGTATCTTTTAAAATCAACATTTCTCCTTCAGGGATAACAGATTCTAATGCATAACCTGCATCTTTTATAATGGCCTTAGTTAAGTCGTTAACCGTAATTTGAGTAAGTACGTTTTCGTGTCCGTAACCACGACGCGGATCTTTATTTACTTCATCTACAAGTTCTTGAACTGTTGATTTTCCATTACCAATTACGTGAGCTGGTGTTCGTAAAGCTGCTGCAACTAATTTGTTGTTTATTACAAGTAATCTATAATCTTGACCAGTAATAAATTTTTCTACAATAATAGCACCACTACGTGAGCTTTCTTTTGCATTTCTAAAACCTACTAAAGCATCTTCATAATTATTAATGTTTACTGTAATACCGCGTCCATGATTGCCATCCACGGGTTTTATAACTAAAGGATATCCAACATATTTACAAGATTCTTCTAAGCTACTTTCTCGCCTAATTATATCACCTCGAGGCACTTCTACTTGAGCTTGTTCTAATAAAAATTTAGTATCTTCTTTATCACATGCCAATTCAACACCAATACTACTTGTTTCGCTGGTAACGGTTGCTTGAATTCTTTTTTGATTGGCACCATAACCCAATTGGCACAAGGAATATTTATTGAGGCGAATCCATGGAATGCCTCTAGCTTCAGCTTCTTCAACTATAGAGCCTGTACTTGGTCCTAATCTTTCAGACTCACGAAGCTCTCTCATGTGCTGAATATCATCTGTTAAATCGTAATCTTCGCCAACAATTAAAGCTTCACATACTTTAACTGATGCTTTTGCGGCGTAACGCCCAACAGATTCTTCCATATAAGCGAAAACCACATTATAAACACCTTCTTCGCCATAACCACGTGTTCTACCAAAACCAACATCCATTCCCGCAAGGGTTTGAATTTCTAAAGCGATATGCTCTATAATATGTCCCATCCAAGTTCCTTCTTCAACACGCTGAAAAAATCCACCAGCTTCACCAACAGAACAACGATGCTCATACATGGTTGGAAACATTGTTTCTAACCGCTCCTTAAATCCATCAATTTTATTAGAAGGCAATTGCTCCATCTCTTCAAGATCCAGAACCATTACTATTAATTTGTGTCGGCGTACAGACCAATAATTCGGCCCTCTCATGGCATTTATTTCACGTATCTTCATTCGGGATAGATTTTAATTTTTATATGGAAGATTATAAATATATACATTTTACACTAAAAAAATTAGTTTATTTTTGCCCTAAATAAAAAAGAAGTACAGATTTTTAGGCAGATGATAAAAGGCACGTTAATTCCTATTGGAGGAAATGAAGATAAAGGTTTAGAAACCAACGAAATGTATACTTTAGAGTTTATAACCGAAGGTATACTATCTCATGTATTAAAAGAAGCTGGTGGTGTTAATGCAAAAATTGTAGTTATCCCTACAGCATCACGAATTCCTATTGAAGTTGGAGAAAATTACATGGATGCTTTTACAACTTTAGGCTGTAAAGATGTTCATATTCTTGATATTAGAAGTAAAGAAGATTCTGAAAAGCAAGAATCGATAGATTTAATCAAATCTGCAAATTGTGTCATGTTTTCTGGTGGCGATCAATCTAAAATAACAAATAAAATTGGTGGCACTACCATTCATAACATCCTAGTTGATAGATACCAAAATGAAACTGGATTTGTTATCGCTGGTACAAGTGCTGGCGCTATGGTTATGGCAAAGGAAATGATTGCAGGAGGAAGTGCTGCGGAAGCTTTTGTAAAAGGAGCCGTAACTATGTATAAAGGTTTAGGATTAATCCCCGAGTTAATAATTGATACGCATTTTATTAGACGTGGTAGGTTTGGAAGACAAAGCGAAGCAGTTGCAAAATACCCGAATTTAATAGGTATTGGTTTAGCCGAAGATACCGGAATGATTATTAAAAACGGAAATGATTGTACCGTTATAGGCTCTGGAATGGCTATTGTTTTTGATGGAAGCACCCTCACGCACAATAATGAAAAAATTCTGGAAGAAGGCACACCTATGACTATGGCAAACATGACGGTTCATGTACTTTCAAATGGGGATGAATACAATATAAAGGAAAGAAAAGTTACTGTTTTACCAATTGAAGCCCCTTTTATATAATCAATTCTTACAAAGCAGAAACCTCTTCAATTAAATAAAAATTATTATGGCGTTACCTAAAGGTCGCGCTTTACACTATATCTTTTGCAAAAAAGCAAAAGGATGCCGTTGCAATCCCTAACGCGAAATCGAGAATTATTTAAGCTTTTAGTTAACTATCATGAGATCACTTTTTTCAAAAGCATTTGTTACTTATAAATAGAAATCTCCTCAGTTCCTTTTGAAGATTTACAAGCTCTATACATGCCCTCTGTATTAAAAGGCATCGCAATATTTCCTTTAGCATCAACAGCAATTAAACCGCCATCTCCACCAATTTCAAGAATACGTTTGTTTATTACTTCGTTTGAAGCTTCTTCTATCGATAACCCTTTGTGCTCCATTAAACAAGCCACATCATAAGCCACAACACCTCTAATAAAAAACTCACCACTACCCGTACAACTAATCGCGCATGTTTTATTATTGGCGTAATTTCCAGCGCCAATCATTGGGCTATCACCCACACGTCCCCATTTTTTATTGGTCATTCCACCAGTAGATGTTGCTGCTGCAACATCTCCATTTTGGTCGCAAGCAACCGCTCCAACAGTCCCAAATTTAGAATCTTTCTTTTTAGCATGATCCAATTGAAAACTATCAGTGTCCTTAATTTCTAACCATTGATTATGTCTAAGTTTATCATAAAAATAAGAAGCATCTTCAATTTTATACTCTAACTCCTTTGCAAACTGCATTGCGCCATCGCCAGCAAGAAATACATGTTCGCTTTTCTCCATAACATCACGTGCTAAACTCACTGGATTTTTAATACCCGAAATCAAACTTACTGCTCCTGCATTTAAGGTTTTTCCATCCATAATACTGGCATCCATCTCATGAGATTCAGTTGCAGTAAATACAGAACCTTTACCCGCATTAAATAAATGAGAGTTTTCCAATAGCTTTACAGCTTCCTCAACAGCATCAATCGCCATCCCTCCATTTTCTAAAACCGAAAAACCTTTATCTAAAGCAACTTTTAACGCTTGTTTATACTCAGCTTCTAACTCAGGAGTCATCATGCCTTTTACCAATGTTCCTGCGCCTCCGTGTATGGCAATTGAGAATGTATTCATTTATTATAAAATTAACTTTGGAAAATTACAAATTGCATTTCAATGCCACAATTAAGTTTTGTAGTTTTATGGTCTTCAACAAAACAAAAATATGTCCGATCAAAAACGCCTTTTTTTAGTAGATGCTTACGCTTTAATATTCCGTGGTTATTACGCTTTTATAAAAAACCCAAGAATCAATTCAAAAGGAGTTGATACCTCAGCAATTATGGGGTTTATGAATTCCCTTTTAGATGTTATTAAACGTGAAAGACCAGACCATTTAGCCGTTTGTTTTGATAAAGGCGGAAGTGCCGATAGAGTTGAAATGTTTGAAGCTTACAAAGCCAACCGAGACGCAACACCAGAAGCTATAAAAATAGCCGTTCCATACATTCAAGATATTTTAAAGGCGATGCACATACCTATTATGGTAAAAGAAGGCTTTGAAGCAGATGATGTTATTGGAACACTCTCGAAACAAGCCGAAAAAGAAGGTTACAAAACCTTTATGGTAACGCCAGATAAAGATTTTGCGCAATTAGTTTCCGAAAACATATTTATGTACCGCCCAGTTTTTGGTGGTGGTTACGAAACTTGGGGCATTCCAGAAGTACAGAAAAAATTTGAAGTCACAGACCCTTTACAAGTTATTGACTTTTTAGGAATGATGGGCGATTCTAGTGATAATATTCCTGGATTACCTGGTGTTGGAGAAAAAACGGCAAAGAAATTTTTAGCCCAATATGGCAGCATGGAAAACCTATTAGCAAATACGCATGAGCTAAAAGGCAAAATGAAGGAAAAAATAGAAGCCGCTAAAGAATTGGGAATGCTTTCAAAAAAACTAGCGACTATTATGCTAGATGTTCCTGTAGAATTTCATGCAGAAAATTTTGAAATGTCTCACCCAGATATCCCAAAAGTTACCGAGATTTTTCAAGAATTAGAATTTAGAAGGTTAATAGATAATTTCACTAAAGCCTTTTCAGTTGAAGCTACAGCCGAAACAGCTACTCAAGAAACTTCTTCTGAAGCAAAAGCAACTCCACAAGAAACAAAATCTGCTGGAGCTGGACAATTTTCTTTATTTGGAGCAGATCCATCAAGTTCAAAAGAAGCTGAACCCGTTTCCGAATTTACCAGAAAAACTACCAAAACGTCTTCACATTTTTATCAAAGTGTTGCCTCTGGCATGGCAACCAAACTGTTTGTTAAAAATTTAATGAATCAAACCAGTGTTTGTTTTGATACCGAAACAACAAGTTTAAATCCGCTAGTAGCCGAATTAGTTGGTATTGCCTTTTCGTGGGAAGTTGGCAAAGGATTTTATTTACCATTTCCAGAAAACCGAGAAGAAGCACAAGAACTTATTGAACAATTACGTCCGTTTTTCGAAAGTGAAAACATCGAAAAAATTGGTCAGAATTTAAAATACGATATTAAAGTTTTAGCAAAATACAACATTGACGTTAAAGGCAAATTCTTCGATACCATGTTAGCGCATTATTTAATAAATCCAGATATGCGCCACAGTATGGATGTTTTAGCCGAAACATATTTAAACTACACACCTATTCCTATTGAAGCTTTAATTGGAAAAAAAGGAAAAAATCAAGGAAATATGCGTGATGTTCCTTTGGAAAAACAAACTGAATATGCTGTTGAAGATGCCGATATAACGCTACAATTAAAAGAACATTTTGAAAAAGAATTAGGCGAAGCCAATACACAAAAACTGTTTGATGATATTGAAATTCCACTACTTCGTGTTTTAGCAGCTATGGAATTAGAAGGTATTAATTTAGATAAAGATTTCTTAAATTCATTATCTGAGCAATTAACCATAGACATAAAAGCCTTAGAAACTATAATATACACAGAAGCCGGAGAAGAGTTCAATATTGCTTCACCAAAACAATTGGGCGATATCTTATTTGATAAAATGAAGCTGGTTGATAAGCCTAAAAAAACCAAAACAGGACAATACGCAACCTCCGAAGATATTTTAAGTTACCTCGCTAAAGACCATGAAATTATTCAACATATTTTAGATTTTAGAGGCTTATCAAAATTAAAAAGCACTTATGTGGATGCGTTACCAAATCAAGTAGAACCTTCTACAGGCAGAGTTCATACAGATTATATGCAAACCGTTGCCGCAACTGGGCGTTTAAGTAGCAACAATCCTAATTTACAAAACATTCCTATTCGTACAGAACGTGGTAGACAAGTACGTAAAGCATTTATTCCAAGAAATGAAGATTACACCTTATTAGCTGCCGATTATAGCCAAATAGAACTGCGTATTATTGCTGCTTTAAGTAAAGAAGAAACCATGATTGAAGCCTTTAAAAATGGTGAAGATATTCATGCCTCAACTGCATCAAAAGTCTTTAATGTACCATTAGAAGCTGTGACTAGAGAACAACGTGGCAATGCTAAAACTGTAAACTTCGGGATTATTTATGGTGTATCTGCTTTTGGATTAAGCAATCAAACCGATTTATCTCGTGGCGAAGCCAAAGAGTTAATTGATACGTATTATGAAACCTACCCAAAACTTCGTGCTTACATGAGTGAGTTGGTAGATTTTGCAAGAGATAATGGTTACGTGCAAACCGTTTTAGGGCGTCGTCGTTATTTAAAAGATATTAATTCTAGAAACGCTGTGGTTCGCGGTGCTGCAGAACGTAATGCGGTTAACGCACCAATACAAGGTAGTGCAGCAGATATTATTAAAATTGCCATGATTAATATTTACAACAAGCTAGAAGCTGGTAATTATAAAACCAAAATGCTACTTCAAGTGCATGATGAATTGGTTTTTGATGTGTATAAACCAGAATTAAAAGACATGAAAACTCTTATTAAAACCGAAATGGAAAATGCTTTTACACTAGACGTTCCTTTGGATGTTGAGGTTGGGGTTGGTGCTGATTGGTTGGAGGCTCATTAAAGATTTATTTGATATTGAATCCTTTTATTTTTTATTATTTCTTCCAACTCATCCATTTTGAGTAAAGAATATGATAGCGATTTTGGGTTTAAAGAAATAAAGCAAAACCTAAATCTATCTCCAACTAGCTTTGCGAAATTAAATTCATTCTCTGTTGCTCCAAAGAAAAATCCTTTTGGATTTTCTGGTAGAAATTTTTTAGTCGTTTTTATTTCTATAAATTGAATTTCATCTAAATAAGTTTCAATATAATCTTCTTTAAACTCAAAACCTTCTAGCTTAGGTATATAAATCATATCAAAAGATTGTTTAAAACTATGTGGCAACTCTAAGATATCGAGTAAATCTTTTTTCATAGGTAAATCAATCTTAAAAAAACCAGTCTGTTCTTCTAACATATAACTAATTCCTTCTTTCTCTGTAACATTATTTGATAATGTCAATTTAAAAGTATGAGCTCTTGACATTATTCTTTGCTTTTTAATTTATAATCTTTAAAGCTTAGTTTTGAGTTCTGATTTTTGAAGTTTAGTAATTCAGAAATATCCATTTCAAAAGCTTTTGAAAATACAGCAATATTGGTTATTGAAATATTACGTTCACCTCTTTCAATCATACCAATATATGTTCTATGAAAGCCTGTTTTAAAAGATAGTTTTTCTTGACTTAGTTTATTTTCAAGTCTTAACTCTCTAATTCTTTGTCCAAATTCTTTAAGAAGGAATTTATTCACCATTAGCCGAAACTATACCTATTGTATGCAATTGTCAACATACAATAAGTATCATTTTATTATATTTGACACTAAATTTAAAACCTTAATTAATGGTTTGGTACGCAAGAAAATCTAGTGATGATGGAAAAGGAATGAATAAAGGAGTCATTTTTCATGAAGGAGGCCATTATTCCAGAACAATAGAACACGCAAAAAAATATGTAGAATCGCTTGGATTAATTTGGGAAGAAGAATTGAAAACCATTGATACAGAAGAAGAATGGTTTTATTTTACAGATTGGGAAGAATTAGATGGAGATGAATTTTATGATTTTGATGGAAACACATATAAACTATGTCATAACTGTAAAGGATTAGTTAGAGTTTTAATCGAACTAAATCTTTGCAAAAAATGTGGGATTTACACTTGAAAAGAATTGAAAACCTTATACATTTACCAACTCCCAAAGTTCCACTTCTTCTTCAGCACGCCAATTTTGGTCACGCTTTGTTTTATCTGAGGCACCTTTCACTTTTCTTTTTAAACAGTTCTCTAATTTAAAACGCCCGCCTTCAGCAAGTTCTTTTTCTATAGGATGTGCTGTAGCATTTGTTATTTGTGCTAAATTGGAGAATATAATAACAAGCTTTCCTTCTGGTAAGAGTCTCTTTTTAGCTTCGGCGAAAAAATCTGGAAATAGGTTTTCGTTGTAGTAAATAGCTTCGTCATTTTTATATAAATCGTGAGCTGCTGGTAACCAAGGTGGGTTAAAAACAATGAGTTCTGTTTGCTTTTCAAACTTACCAAAAAGAGGTGCGAAATCCAGTTCTATTTTTCTAGACATTTTTGTATCTCCCATAGATTCTGTAAGTCCAACAATAGCATTTGGGTTAGTATCAGTCCCAAAAACCTTCTGAAAATCATGTTTTACCATTTGAAAAGCCAACACGCCACTTCCAATACCAACATCTATGGCAGATTTTTTAGGCCCTTCGTAACGTTTCAGCCAATTATCAAAAAGTATTAAATGATCAAATCGAGTTGGGAAATATGTACCATAATAAGGATGTATTTTATTTCGTAACACAGGAACCGCAATGCCGTTTAAATACCACTGCCAAGCACTGTTTAGTCCTTGTACTTGTGGAAAAGGTAAAAAGAAATTGCTAGTTTCTGGATATAGCTTTACCAACCAACCAATAGATGGCGCTTTCTTAACCGTTAATTTATGATCTACAATTTGTATATAAATAAGATTGGATAGCTTTTGAAATTCGGACCGAAACGTACGTTGCTCTTGAAAAGAATTGCCAGGAAACTTATTTTTAAGATGCTTCTGCAACTCTTTAAGTAGCGATAAACCGTTACTATAAAATTCTGTTATCATTATTGGCTTTCCAGCTTCTAAACCTTTAATAGCACGATTAACATTAATAGATCTGTTAAATTGTGGTAACGGTTGTTCTGGTAAAAAAGGCTCTGGTTTATTTACGCTTATATCTGTAATCATTGATTGGTTTTGAGTGGTTACGAATTGCAGAGTAATGACATGAGCAAGACGTAAAATTAAAGTTACTATACATAGTTACTAACTAGCAATCAGGCATTAAATTGATCGCTATAATTTCATAAATTAAAACAGAGATTTAAAGAATAAAGCCTCACTGAAATTTGAAATACTTGAATAAAAAACACTACCTACTTTTCTTATTACTCTTAAACTTAGCCTTATTCTTCCTTTGGTTAAAAGGCACAGCATCATCAAAAGTATGTTTCGCGTTTCCACTAGGTTTGTTTTTACGCCATTTTTCAGTTTTTTCAGGAAGAAGAACCTTTAATAAATCTTGACGCCCTAATTTATTTAAAGTCTTTTTAATCCACTCTTTATTTTCATCTTTATACCAAAAGAAAAAACGGTGTTGTTCGTCTTTTTCTTTACGTGTAATTGGAGTGTTTACTTTTTTAAGCGTGTAAGGATGGTAACCGCTGTAATAAATTACCGTAGCCACCGTCATTGGTGTTGGTGTAAAACCTTGTACTTGCTCTAATTGGAAGCCCATATCTTTGGTTTCGGCAGCTAAGTTTGCCATATCTTCAACTTCGCAAGCTGGGTGATTTGATATAAAGTATGGTATGAGTTGAAGCTTTAAACCTTTAGCTATATTTATTTTATCAAAACGCTCTTTAAACTTATGGAAGTATGTAAACGATGGTTTACGCATCAGTTTCAACACAGGATCACTGGTGTGTTCTGGCGCTACTTTAAGTCGCCCAGAAACGTGCTTCGTCATCACTTCTTCCGTATAATCGTCTAACTCTTTTGGATCTGCATTTTTATTAAATTCTGGCACCAACATATCGTGACGAATTCCACTACCAATAAACGATTTTTTTACTTTCGGATGACTATCTACTGCTTGGTATAATTCAGTTAAAGGTTTGTGAGACGTATCTAAATTACTACAAATTACTGGCGAAATACAACTAGGCGCAACACACTTGTCGCAAATAGATTGTACTTTACCTTTCATTTTGTACATGTTTGCACTTGGCCCGCCAATATCGGATAAATAGCCTTTAAAATCTGGCATATTTGCAACGGTATCAACTTCTTTTAAAATAGATTCTTGACTTCTACTCGCTATAAATTTTCCTTGATGTGCAGAAATGGTACAAAAACTACAACCTCCAAAACAACCTCTGTGAATGTTTATGGAAAACTTAATCATCTCAAACGCAGGAATTGCTCCACGTTTGTTATATTTTGGATGTGGTAAACGTGTGTAAGGCAAATCGAAAGAAGCATCAATTTCTGCTTCCGTCATGGTTGGATATGGCGGATTTATCATCAATACCTTATCGCCAACTTTTTGAAAAATTCGTCGTGCAGCCAATTTGTTAGATTCCTGCTCTATTACTTTAAAATTTGATGCGTATTTTTTCTTATCCTTTAAACAGGTTTCATGAGAAGCGATTTCTACATCTTCCCAATTACTGTTTTTCGGAATTTTTTCATCTTTATTTAAAAGAACCGCTGTTTGATTTACCGTATTAATACTATTAAAAGGCACGCCTTTTTCTAGCAAACGTATAATTTCGCGTAGTGGTTGCTCACCCATTCCATAAACCAACATATCTGCTTTAGAAGTTTCTAAAATAGTTGGCATGAGTTTATCGCTCCAATAATCGTAATGTGTAACACGACGCAAAGACCCTTCAATACCTCCAATTAAAACGGGAGTATCAGGCCATTTTTCTTTTAAAATATTACTATAAACGGTAGATGCATAATCTGGTCTAAAGCCAATATCTCCATTTGGAGTATAGGCATCATTATCACGCTTCTTTTTATTAGCATTATAATTGCTAACCATAGGATCCATACAACCACCTGTAACACCAAAAAATAATTTTGGTTTCCCAAGTTTTACAAAATCTTGAAGATTATCATTCACATTAGGTTGTGGAACAATAGCGACACGCAAGCCAAAACTTTCTAACAAACGTCCAATAACCGCAGGACCAAACGTTGGGTGATCCACATAAGCATCTCCACTAAATAGGATAACATCTAGTGCTTCCCATCCGCGAATTTTCACCTCTTTGTTTGTGGTAGGTAACCAATCTGAAAGTTGTAACTCTTGCATAACGGTGCAAAAATAGTCAAAATAGAATCATACTTCTTAATATTTAAAAGGTTATGAATGGTTTTAGCCATATTTTAACTTTTAATTTTATTTAAAATGCTTAAACTTATATTATTTTTAAACATTCATTAAATCTATACTGTTTTGAAACCACAACTACTCATTCTCTTTTTACTAGCTTCTATTTATGCCTTTCCGCAATTCAAATTAACGCCAGAACAAGAAAGTATTAGGACAGAAATTAATAAAAAAACACAAACAGATTACAACACTATCCTGCAACAATTAGGTATTACTGAAATTCGCCCTGGCGCAAATGGTAACGACCCTAATGCAGAAAACGCTGCAAATTATGATGAAACTAAAGCAGACATTTATACAAATTACCCAAATCCTTTAATTTTTAATAATGGAAATCCTGTAACAACTGCTGAAGATTGGCAAACAAGAAGACTTGAAATAATTGCGGATTTTGAAAACGAAGTTTACGGCAAACTTCCAGAAAATATTCCATCTGTAACTTGGCATATTATTGAAGAAAAAGAAGAAAACATAGATGGTATAGCAGTTACCAGAAAAACCTTAGAAGGAAAAGTTGATAATAGCAGTTATCCAGAAATTGAAGTTAACTTACAACTAAGTGTTAGTACACCATCTAATATTAAATCGCCAGTTCCTGTTATGCTAATGTTTGGATTTAGTTTCCCAGATTGGTTTCCAAAAAACACATTTCCACAACAAAAAAATGCATGGCAAACAAATTTATTAAAACAAGGTTGGGGTTTTGCCGATTTAAAAGCTGGAAGTGTACAACCAGATAATGGCGCTGGATTAACTAAAGGTATTATTGGATTAACAAATAAAGGAAAAAACAGAACACCAGAACAATGGGGAAGTTTACGCGCTTGGGCTTGGGGCGCAAGTCGTGTTTTAGATTATTTTGAAAAAGACAATCTTATTGATGCTACTAAAGTTGGCATAACAGGACATTCAAGATATGGTAAAGCGGCTTTAGTTACTTTAGCTTTTGACGAGCGTTTTGCTATTGGTTTTATAAGTTCTTCTGGTGCAGGTGGCGCAAGTTTATTTAGAAGAAATTATGGTGAAGTGGTTGAAAATGTTGCTAGTTCTGGAGAATACCATTGGATGGCTGGAAACTTTATAAAATATGCAGGCCCATTAAATTGGAATGATTTACCGGTTGATGCTCATGAACTTATTGCCCTTTGTGCACCAAGACCGGTTTTTATAAGTAGTGGTAATAAAGGAGATAATTGGGTAGACCCAAAAGGCATGTTCTTAGCTGCTGTAAAAGCGAGTCCCGTTTATGAATTACTAGAAAAAAAAGGTATTGAAACAGCTATTTTTCCACCCGTTGAAACTGCTTTAATTAAAGGTGATGTATCTTACCGACAACACAATCAAGGTCATGTACAAACTCCTAATTGGGAGACTTTTATTGAATTTGCTACACGATATTTTGATTAAAATTTTTAGATTTAAAAGGGTGAAATCTTAATCAATAAAAAAGACAAAAAACAACTGTAATTTTCCAATTGAAAAATTACATGAAATAATCTTACTTCACTATTTGGTAATCAAATATATAATCGTAAATTTGCAAACTCTTTTTTAGAGAGGAATGTTTAATAAAAATAATTTAAAACGTGGACACATTAAGCTACAAAACGATTTCAGCAAACAAAGCTACTGTAAATAAACAGTGGGTTTTAGTTGATGCTGAAGGTCAAGCGCTTGGTCGTTTAGCTTCTAAAGTTGCAAAACTTTTAAGAGGTAAACACAAGCCAAACTTCACACCTCACGTTGATTGCGGAGATAACGTAATTGTTATTAACTCTGAAAAAATCAATTTATCTGGTAACAAATGGAACGACAAAACGTACATTCGTCACACTGGATATCCAGGAGGTCAAAAAAGTTTAACTGCTACAGAATTGTTTGGGAAAGACCCTTCAAGAGTAGTAGAAAAATCAGTTAAAGGAATGTTACCTAAAAACAAATTAGGTGCAGATTTATTCCGTAATCTAACAGTTGTTGTTGGTTCAGAGCATGCTCATGCAGCGCAAAAACCAAAAGCAATTAACTTAAACGAATTCAAATAATGGATGTAATTCACAAAATTGGCCGTAGAAAGACGGCTGTTGCTCGTGCTTATGTTTCTGCAGGAACAGGAAACATTACGATTAATAAAAAAGACTTAACTAACTACTTTACTACAGCTACTTTACAGTACAAAGTAAAGCAACCTTTAGTTTTGACTAACAATGACAGCAACTTTGATATTACAGTAAATGTATATGGAGGTGGTATTACTGGTCAAGCAGAAGCTGTTCGTTTAGCCCTTTCTCGTGCAATGTGCGAGGTTGATGCTGAGAACAGATTAATTCTTAAACCAGAAGGTTTAATGACAAGAGACCCAAGAATGGTTGAGCGTAAAAAATTCGGACAGAAAAAAGCGCGTAAGAAATTCCAATTCTCTAAACGTTAATATCTATTTCTCGAAATTTATTTTTCTTGTTACACTAAGCGTAATCAAAGTGTCTTTCAAAATAAATTTCAAACAAAAAAATTAAACAAGTTATTGTTGTCCTAGTGTAAAAACAGGATTTAGTTTAGCATCTAAATGATTATGGCGATTTGAAAAATGACCACTTAATCATTGCTAATTCAACAGAACGTAAACTATTACAAAAATGGCAGTAGAAGTAAAAGAATTACTTGAAGCAGGTGTACACTTCGGTCACCTTACTCGTAAATGGGATCCAAACATGGCTCCTTACGTATATATGGAACGTAACGGTATCCATATAATTAACCTTTATAAAACAGCGGCTAAAATAGATGAAGCAGGTGCAGCATTAAGCAAAATTGCTAACTCTGGTCGTAAGATTTTATTCGTTGCAACAAAAAAACAAGCAAAAGATATTGTAGCTGAAAAAGCAGGTGCAATTGACATGCCTTACATCACTGAAAGATGGCCAGGTGGAATGTTAACTAACTTTGTTACTATTAGAAAAGCTGTTAAAAAAATGGCTTCTATTGATAGAATGAAGAAAGATGGTACTTTTTTAACATTATCTAAAAAAGAACGTTTACAAGTTGATCGTTTAAGAGCTAAGTTAGAGAAAAACTTAGGTTCAATCGTAGACATGACACGTTTACCAGGTGCTTTGTTTGTTGTAGATATTAAACGTGAGCACATCGCGATTAAAGAAGCTCAAAAATTAAACATTCCAATTTTTGCAATGGTTGATACCAACTCAGATCCACGTCAAGTTGATTATGTTATCCCTGCAAATGATGACGCTTCTAAATCGATAGATAAAATTTTATCTCACGTAACATCTGCAATATCTGAAGGTTTAGCAGAACGTAAATCTGAAAAAGAAGCATCAGCTAAAGATGATGCTCCTAAAGCTAAAAAAGCTACAGCTAAAAAAGCTACAGCTAAAAAAGCTGTTGCAAACGAAGAAGAAGAATAAATAACATTAACAAAACATTATAAAGTCGTTTGATTCTTTTCTTTGTAGAAATAAATTAAACGACTTTTTTAAATTTTAAAAATATGGAAGCTATAAAAATAACAGCTGCTGAAGTAAATAAATTAAGACAAGCTACAGGTGCAGGAATGATGGATTGCAAAAAAGCCTTAGTTGAAGCTGAAGGTGATTTTGATAAAGCAATTGATGTATTACGTAAAAAAGGACAAAAAGTAGCTGAAAAAAGAGCTGACAGAGATTCTTCTGAAGGTGCTGCTATTTCTAAAATAAATGCAGACCAAACTGAAGGTGTTGCTATCGTTTTAGGTTGTGAAACTGATTTTGTTGGTAAAAACGAAAACTTTGTAGCATTAGCAAACCAATTAGCTGATATCGCATTAAACCATGATACAAAAGAAGCATTTTTAGCTGCTGATTTTGGTGGAATGACTGTTGCAGATAAATTAATTGAGCAAACAGGTGTAATTGGTGAAAAACTAGACATTACTGGTTTTGAAAAATTACAAGCACCTTATGTTGGTACTTATGTTCATATTAACAAAATTGCTGCTTTAGTAGGTTTATCTTCAAAAGTAGATAACGCTGAAACTTTAGTTAAAGATGTTGCAATGCAAGTAGCTTCAATGGGAGCAACTACATTATCTTATAAAGATTTTGATTCTGAATTTATTGCATCAGAAACAGAAGCTAGAATTGCTGTTATTGAAAAAGATAATATTGAATTAGGTCGTTTAGGAAAAACTCTTAAAAATGTACCTCAATATATTTCTATGGCTCAAATAACTCCTGAAGTTTTAGCTAAAGCTGAAGAAGCTGCAAAAGCAGAATTGAAAGCTGAAGGGAAACCAGAACAAATCTGGGATAGAATTTTACCAGGAAAAATGGAGCGTTTTATTTCTGACAACACAACTCTTGATCAAGAAAAATGTTTATTAGATCAAAACTTCATTAAAGATGAAAAATTAAACGTTGCAAAATACGTTTCTTCTTATGGAGATGTTGAAATTACAGGTTTCAAACGTGTATCTGTAGGATAACATATAAAGTTTAAGCTTAAG
Source organism: Flaviramulus basaltis (assembly GCF_900114265.1). Lineage (GTDB taxonomy): Bacteria > Bacteroidota > Bacteroidia > Flavobacteriales > Flavobacteriaceae > Flaviramulus > Flaviramulus basaltis. The sequence continues at coordinate 1,158,015 of NZ_FPKV01000001.1, read as the reverse complement.
CAAAACTATTATATTAAACCACTATTCAAATTTGAATAGTGGTTTTTTTATTCATAAAATCCTGTTTCTTATAAAATAAAAAAATAAAAATTTTATGTAGCTTTGCCAAACCTCAGTAAATAACTATGAAATACAAAAGAATACTCCTTAAGCTATCTGGCGAAGCCCTAATGGGAGAACGCCAATACGGTATAGACCCTGAACGTTTAGCAGAATATGCTAAAGACATTAAAACTATTACGGATAAAGGTGTAGAAGTTGCCATAGTTATTGGTGGTGGAAACATTTTTAGAGGTGTTGCAGGTGCTAGTAAAGGTATGGACCGCGTACAAGGAGATTATATGGGTATGCTTGCCACAGTTATTAACGGTTTGGCATTACAAGGTGCTTTAGAAGATGCAGAAATTCCAACCAGATTACAAACTGCTATTAAAATTAATGAGGTAGCAGAACCTTTTATTAGAAGAAGAGCCATGCGCCATTTAGAAAAGGGACGTGTTGTTATTTTTGGTGGTGGTACTGGAAATCCTTATTTTACTACAGATTCTGCAGCTGTATTACGTGCTATAGAAATTGAAGCTGATGTTATTTTAAAAGGCACAAGAGTTGATGGTATTTATAATACTGATCCCGAAAAAGATGAAAAAGCTGTTAAATTTAATAATATTTCTTTTGATGATGTTTTACGAAAGGGATTAAAAGTAATGGACACCACAGCATTTACCTTAAGTCAAGAAAACAATTTACCAATTATTGTTTTTGATATGAATAAAAAAGGCAATTTACTTAAAGTCGTTTCTGGCGAAAAAATTGGTACCGAGGTTAATATTTAAACCTTGGCTCAGTTTTTGAAATGCATATTTTTATAATTTGACCTAAAAGTTTAAACAATGAACGAAGACATACAATTTATACTAGATTCTACAAAAGAAGCAATGGATAATGCCATTAAGCATCTAGAAAAACAGTTTGTTAATATTAGAGCAGGAAAAGCAAGTCCAGCAATGCTAGGTAGCGTTATGGTAGATTACTACGGCTCACAAACACCATTAAGCCAAGTAGCTAATATTAACACTCCAGATGGTAGAACTATTACCGTTCAACCATGGGAAAAAAGCATGTTACAGGAAATAGAACGCGGTATTGCTTATGCAAATCTTGGTTTTAACCCAATGAATAATGGTGAAACCATAATTATTAATGTACCTCCTTTAACCGAAGAACGTCGTCGTGATCTAGCAAAACAAGCTAAATCTGAAGCTGAAGATGCTAAGGTAAGTGTTAGAGCTGCTCGTAAAGATGCGAATAATGACATCAAAAAAAACGAGGATGTTTCTGAAGACTTAAAGAAAAATGCTGAAATAGATGTGCAACAAATGACAGATGTCTACGTTAAAAAGGTTGATGATCTTTTCGATAATAAGGAAAAAGAAATCATGACAGTATAAAATTTGGGAAGCGACATTTTAGTCGCTTTTTTTTATAAATTTATCTATTTCGTTAATGCTAAAGCGTTGTTCCCTACTTTTCTTTATTCTTTGTTATTCATTAACACAGGCACAATCGATTTCTGAAAAACCTCAAGAACCACTACAAGATTCTATAAAAAAAAAGGCGTTTATAAAACAATTGGGAAACGGTTTTTTTCCAACAAAATATTGGAATTTTGATTTACGCTATTTAATAAAATACAATCAATACGAAGGTGTAAGAACTGGTATTGGCGGCATTACAAATGACGATTTTTCGAAAAAATATCGCATTAATAGCTATGTTGTTTATGGATTTAGAGATCATCGTTTTAAATATAGTATTGGTGGTGGTTTTAGGTTAGCCGAAAAAACAAATTCCTGGTTAAACTTTGCTTATACTGATGATTTACAAGAAACAGGGAGTACTAAATTTTTAACAGACAAACGTTTTTTTCAATTTTTTGAACCTCGATTATTAAACATCGATTTGTTTCATAAACACATTACCAAATCTATTGCATTAGAGCATCAAATTTCACCAAAATTACTAACTGAAACAGAATTGGCTATTAGTAAAATAGCCCCTACTTATAACTATAGCTTCAATATTAATGGCAATTCATTCCAAAATTTTGAAATTAGCACAGCAAAAATAGCATTGCAATGGAGCCCTTTTGATGTTTCTGAAGTTACTGAAAACGAATCAAATGAAGTTATAAATGGCTACCCTAAATTTACACTTCAATACACTAAAAGTTTTAGTGATGTTTTTAAAGGCGATTTTAATTTTTCGAAATTAGATTTTAGAACTATATACAAAATTGGAAACGAAAAAGATGCTTTTTCTGAAATCACTTTAGTTTCTGGAATAGCAAGTGGCGATACTCCAATAACACATATGTATCATGCATATCCAAATAATATTACCAAGGAAACTATTCTTCAAAGGTTCTCAGTTGCTGGTTTAAATAGCTTTGAAACTATGTATTTTAATGAATTCTTTTCCGATAAGTTTGCTACCTTCCAATTAAAGCATTTTATAAAACCATTCAATATTTCTAAACGTTATAAACCTCAACTTGTTTTAATTACACGTTATGCTATTGGTGATATGAAAAATCCAGAAAGGCATGAAGGCTTAACCTTTGGTTCTTTAAAAAAAGGATACACAGAGTCTGGTTTTGAAATTAATAAATTACTTTTTGGTTTTGGTTTAAGCTTCACATATAGATATGGAGCTTATCACTTACCGTTGTTTAGTGATAATGTTGCATTTAAATTTACATTTAACGTCTCATTATAAGGTAGTATCCCTGTTTTTTCTACCTTTGCGCATCTTTAAATTAAAGCATGTTTAAACTTTTTTCAAACGATTTTTGGGACGTTATAGCCAGATTAATTTTACGTAATAAAATTATTATAATTATTGGCATTCTAATCACTACGGTTTTCTTTAGTATGCAGTGGGACAACATGCGTTTTACTTATACCGAAGCAAATTTATTACCCGATGACCATGAGGTAAATATAACTTACAATGATTTTTTAAAAACCTTTGGAGAAGAAGGGAATCTTATTGTACTTGGTGTAAAAGACACTACTCTTTTTACAGTAGAAAAATTAAATGCTTGGAATAAACTTTCTGAAAATTTTAAAAAAGATGACGCTGTAGAAACCGTTGTATCCATTAAAGATCTTCAAAAACTTATAAAAGATAGTAAAAATGAAAGGTTTAAATTAGAACCTTTTATTAAAGATTCTATTTCTTCCTTAGCTCAAATTGAAACATTACAGAACGAGCTTTTTAAACAGTATCCATTTTATGACAATTTTTTGTTTAATAAAGAGTCTAAAACTATTAGAACTGCTATTTATATAAAAAAGGATATTGTAAATACATCTGCAAGAAAAGATTTTGTTGTTGATGTTTTACTGCCCCAAATAGAAGCTTTTGAGACTAACAATAATTTAGATGTTAGAATTTCTGGTATGCCTTATATTAGAACCCTGAATTCGCAAAATATTGTTGATGAAATTGGTCAGTTTATTTTAGCTGCTCTTTTGGTAACATCTTTTATTTTCTTCTTATTTTTTAGGTCATTTAGAGCCACATTTATTTCATTAATTGTAGTTTGTATAGGTGTTATGTGGACCTTAGGAATTATTGGTTTATTAAATTATGAAATTACCGTTTTAACAGCTTTAATTCCGCCACTTATTATTGTAATAGGTATCCCTAACTGTATTTTCTTAATCAATAAATACCAACACGAAGTTAAATCACATGGTAACAAAGTAAAATCTTTACAACGTGTTATTACAAAAATTGGTAATGCCACATTAATGACTAATGTGACCACTGCTTCTGGTTTTGCTACTTTTATTCTAACAGAAAGTAAACTTTTAAAAGAATTTGGTATAGTCGCTTCACTAAGTATTTTGGCTATTTTTGTTTTATGCATCCTTATTATTCCAATAATCTACACGTTTTTGCCATATCCTAAAGAACGTCATTTAGAGCATTTAAATAAACGTTGGATTGGTGGCTTTGTAGATTGGATGGAGCGTATGGTAAGACAAAAACGAATAACTATTTATATAACTTCAGTCGTTTTATTAGCCGTTAGTATTATAGGAATTTACCAAATAAAAATATCGGGAAGTTTAATTGAAGACATGCCCCAAGATTCAGATTTTGTTAACGATATTCGTTTTTTTGAAAATGAGTTTAATGGTATTATGCCATTAGAAATCATGGTAGATACCAAACGTAAAAAAGGCGTTATGAAACTCTCTACGTTAAAACGTATGGATGAGTTAGAAGATTTAATTATTGAAACTCCAGAGCTATCAAAACCTATATCGGTTGTTGGGTTGGTTAAGTATTCCAAACAGGCTTATTACAATGGTAATCCTAAATTTTATCAGTTACCAACTTCACAAGAAAATAGTTTCATATTATCTTATGCTAAAAACTCAACTTCTAATGTCGATTTGCTTAAAAACTTTGTAGATAGTACAGGTCAGTATGCACGTATCACAACGTTCATGAAAGATATTGGCACAGATAAAATGGAACGCATTGAAGAAAATCTTCAAACTAAAATAGATAAAGTTTTTCCAAAAGAAAGATATAATGTTACCATGACTGGTAAAGCATTAGTGTTTCAAAAGGGTACAAAATATCTTGTTAAAAACTTAGCCATTTCTTTATCATTAGCCATATTATTGATTGCCTTGTTTATGGCTTATATGTTTAGGTCTGGACGTATGATTATTGTATCGCTTATTCCAAACTTACTACCTCTAATAATTACCGCAGGTTTAATGGGTTATTTAGGTGTGCCTATAAAACCATCAACTATATTGGTATTTAGTATTGCCTTTGGTATTTCGGTAGATGATACCATTCACTTTTTAGCAAAATACAGACAAGAATTACAAGCTAATCACTGGAAAATTAAAACCTCCGTTTATGGCGCTTTACGTGAAACAGGTGTAAGTATGTTTTACACATCTATAGTTTTATTCTTTGGCTTTTCAGTATTTACTATTTCTAGCTTTGGTGGCACTGTGGCACTAGGCGCATTAGTATCGGCCACTTTATTATTCGCTATGCTATCAAACTTACTTTTACTGCCATCATTATTACTCTCATTAGAGCGTAGTATTGCTAATAAAGAAGTGCTTAGAGAGCCATCAATAAATATTATTCCAAAAGAAGACGAAGAAGAGTAAATTTCAAATGCTTTTTAATCATACAGTGATTAAAAGCCAATGCGCTTTTTTTATCTTTACACTATAAATTTAATACACATGAAATCAAGAACCATATCAGAATTATTATCGCAAGATATCATCATACCAGAAGTAGAAATTAAAGGTTGGGTAAGAACTTTTAGAGCAAATCGTTTTATTGCTTTAAATGATGGTTCAACCATAAATAATATTCAGTGTGTAGTTAATTTTGAAAACTTTGACGAAGCGCTTTTAAAACGCATTACAACAGGTGCTGCTATTTGTGTAAAAGGTGAGTTAGTTGAAAGCCAAGGTAAAGGTCAAAAAGTTGAAATACAGGTTAACGAATTGACTATTTTAGGAGATTCAGATCCTGAAACCTACCCTATTCAACCTAAAAAACATTCTTTTGAGTTTTTAAGAGACAATGCGCATTTGCGTACCAGAACAAACACTTTTAGTGCTGTAATGCGTTTACGTTCCGCATTATCATTCGCTATTCATAAATACTTTAATGAGAATGGGTTTTATTACATGCACGCTCCAATTATAACAGGAAGCGATGCAGAAGGTGCTGGAGAAATGTTTCAAGTAACTAGTCTTGACACTAAAAACCCACCTTTAAATGATGCTGGAAATGTTGATTATTCTAAAGATTTCTTTGGTAAGGAAACGAACTTAACTGTTTCTGGTCAATTAGAAGCTGAGACTTATGCCATGTCTCTTGGTAAAGTTTACACTTTTGGACCAACATTTAGAGCCGAAAACTCAAATACATCACGCCATTTAGCAGAATTCTGGATGATTGAACCTGAGGTTGCTTTTATGGATTTAGCTGGTAATATGGATTTAGCTGAAGATTTCATGAAATCGGTTATTACATATATACTTGAAAACAATCGTGAGGACCTAGAGTTTTTAGATAACCGTTTGCAAGATGAGGATAAAACAAAACCTCAAGCAGAACGCAGTGATATGACTTTAATTGAAAAACTAACTTTTGTAACAGATAACAATTTTAAACGTGTTAGTTATACAGAAGCTATCGATATTTTACGAAACTGTAAACTTAACAAGAAAAAGAAATTTAAGTATTTAATTGATGAATGGGGAACAGATTTACAAAGTGAACATGAACGTTACTTAGTTGAAAAACACTTTAAATGTCCTGTAATTTTGTTTGATTACCCTGCAAATATTAAAGCTTTTTATATGCGTTTAAATGATGATGGGAAAACTGTTCGAGCTATGGATATATTATTTCCAGGTATTGGCGAAATAGTTGGTGGTGCACAGCGTGAAGAGCGTTTAGATGTTTTAAAACAACGAATGGCAGCGATTAATATTCCTGAAGAAGACCTTTGGTGGTATTTAGATTTACGTAAATATGGTACTGCAGTACATTCTGGTTTTGGTCTAGGGTTTGAGCGTTTAGTCATGTTTGCAACAGGAATGAGTAATATTAGAGATGTGATTCCTTTCCCAAGAACACCACAAAATGCAGAATTTTAAAATATAACTAACTTGATATGACTTTGGTAACCATAATTCCTTTTTCTATATTTGAGTAACAACCTTAAATCAAAACATGCTTAAACAATATTTACAATTTAAATTATCTCAAAAACTGTCGCCACAGCAAATTCAATTAATGAAATTGATACAGTTGCCAACACAAGCTTTTGAGCAACGTTTAAAGCAAGAGTTAGAGGAAAACCCTGCGCTTGAAGGGGGAAAAGAAGCCAATGAAAATGATTTAGATTCAGATTTTGACAATTCTACAGATGATTTTGATGATAGCGAATCTATTGGAAATGATGACATCAATGTTGATGAGTATTTAAGTGATGATGAAATACCAGATTACCGTACTCAAGCTAATAATTATAGTAGTGATGATGAGGAAAAAACTATGCCTTATGCCGCTGGTACTTCATTTACACAACATTTAATAAATCAATTAAACACCTATAGGTTAAGTGATGAAGAACGAGACATTGCCGAATTTTTAGTTGGTAGTGTTGATGAAAGTGGCTATATAAGAAGAGAATTAAGTGACATCATGGACGATTTGGCGTTCACTCAAAACGTTTATACTACAGAAGAAAGCATAAAGAAAGTTCTAAAAATTGTACATCAATTAGATCCAGCTGGAGTAGGTGCAAGAAATTTACAAGAATGTTTAAGCATTCAACTACACAGAAAAGAAAAAAATCCAGATACTGAGCTAGCTATTAATATTATTGATAATGCTTTTGATCAGTTTACAAAAAAACACTACAAAAAGCTACTTCAAAAATTTGATATATCTGAAATACAACTTAAAGATGCTATTAATGAGATTGAGCACTTAAACCCCAAACCTGGTGGTTCTTATGCTGGAAATAATAGAATTGTAGAACACGTTGTTCCAGATTTTGCTATTAAAATTGTTGATGGCGAATTAGAATTAACGCTTAATGGTAGAAATGCTCCAGAGCTTCATGTTTCTAGAGAGTATAACAATATGCTTAAAGGCTACAAGGATGCTAAGGACAAGTCTAAATCACAAAAAGATGCAGTCATCTTTATTAAACAAAAATTAGATGCCGCAAAATGGTTTATAGAGGCTATTAAGCAGCGCCAACAAACTTTATTTATTACTATGAGTGCTATTATGCATTACCAAAAAGAATATTTCTTAACTGGTGATGAACGTAATTTAAAACCCATGATTCTTAAAGATATTGCAGATGAAATTTCTATGGATGTTTCAACAGTATCTCGTGTTGCCAATAGTAAGTATGTTGATACGCCTTATGGCACAAAATTGATAAAAGAATTCTTTTCTGAATCTATGAAAAACGATCAAGGAGAGGATGTTTCTACTAGAGAAATAAAAAAAATTCTTGAAACTGTTATTGAAGAAGAAGACAAAAAAAAACCTTTAACTGATGAAACTCTGGCTTCTATTTTAAAAGAAAAAGGCTATCCAATTGCAAGACGTACTGTTGCTAAATATAGAGAGCAACTAGATATTTCTGTTGCTAGATTACGTAAAAAAATTTAATGGATAAATTGTTAAAGAGTATCTCGTATATTTTTCACCCTTTAATAATGCCTTTATGTGGTGTGGTTTTTTATTTTTCTAAATCACCACGGTTTATTCCTGAAGAAATTATTAAGGCAAAGTTAGTTTCACTTTTTATATTAACTGTTTTATTACCTATTCTTCTTTTCTTTTTATTAAAAACTTTAGGTAGAGTAAAATCAATTAGGCTCGAAACTACTAAAGAACGTATTTATCCTTTGCTACTTAACTGTATTATAATGATGTTGGTTTTAAAACGCATCGTAACACCTTCACAAGCTATAGAACTTTACTATTTCTTTTTAGGAATACTCATCTCAAATATGGTCTGTTTATTACTCGCTATTTTTAAGTTTAAAGCCAGCTTACATATTCTTGGAATATCTGGTTTATGTATGTTTTTTGTTGCTTTAAGTATTCATTTTAGTATAAACATAAATGGCACACTTGCTTTAATGGCTATTATAATTGGCGCAGTAGCTACTTCAAGATTGCATTTAAAAGCACATAATTCTATAGAACTTATTATGGGATTTTTTGTTGGAGTCATACCGCAGCTTATTTTAGTAAACTATTGGTTATAGTATATAAAACATTAATCCAATTTTAACGGCATTCATATCTATACTACTTGCATTTATTTGAGCTTCTTTTGAGAAAATTGGGTTTAAACCATAATATAAATAAATGTTCCAAGTATTATAACCTGCACTCATTGTTAATCCGTATTGAAGTTTATTAAAATCTTCATTATTACTATAGTTAATACTACCTAAATCCCCTTTATATTTTGTAGTATGTGTTAACACATAACCAAATTTAAACCCTGTATAAATACGCCAAAAATTATAATCTGTTGGTGTAGATGAACGCCATCTAAACTCAATAGGCAGTTCAATTAAGTGGTTAGAAAATTTATTTTTTGTGTAACTGTTGCTGTTCTCAATAATACTATAAGTGAAATTATTAGTATCATCTTTATTAATAAGTAAATTTTGATTATATGAATTTGCAGAATATCCCAAACCTATTCCAATAGCAACATTTCTTGCCTTATTAATAGGCATATCTTTTATAAAACCTAGATGAAACCCTAGTGAGAACCCTCTTTGAGAAAGGTTATCTGGTTTTTTACCAATTAAATTATAGGTAACACCAGCATAAAATTGATCTTCCTTATAAAGTGAATCAACTACTTTTACAGCATCTTCCTGTGAAAAGCAACAAGTAATACTACCAAGCAAAAAAACCAAGAAAATAGGCAAGCGAATCATAGAAAAAATATTAAGTATGTTTTTCTTTTATAACCCTACAATGATAGTTAAAATTGTAAAATTATTAAAAATAAAAAGGCGTTTTGAAATTTCAAAACGCCTTTTTTATATAAAATTAAGAGTATTAAACTACTTGTTTCCAAAAACACTACCTTTTTTAGTAGTATAGTTTATTTTAAGAGCATTAACTTTACGTAACTCTTGCTTAATATCACCAATTAACCCCATATTAGCATCACTATCAACTTTTAGTGCTGTAGTTAAAAATGGTATTAATTCTTCACGCTTTGAAGCGCGTTCTGCTGCGATAAAAGAGGCAATATCGTTAACATCTGCAAAATCATCATTAAGTTGAATTTTTGCTTCTGTACCATACTGCGTATAATTAGCACTTGGTTTTCCTGCATAAATATACATAACCAAATCTTTTTTATCTAGCTTTTCTACCTGATCTGCAAATGGTAAATTATTCTGAATTTTTAAAGTATTTTGCCTCATTACTGTGGCTACCATAAAAAAGAATAATAACATAAACACAATATCTGGTAGAGATGCCGTATTAACTGCTGGCATATCGCCACTTTTTTTCTTTTTAAATTTAGACATGTTTATAAATGTTAAATTTTAATATCTATTGTACTTCTGAAAGTTTTTGAGGATATTCAGCTTTAATTTGATCTATCTTCACTTTTAACTTCTCTTTATTCCCAGGCCAGTTTACATCTTTATAATTCGCTTCCATTTCTGTGAAAGGTTGACCGTATTGTGCTTGGGCTCTTGTATCTCTTAAATCGTTATATGCTGCTACTAGTTCATTTTGAACAGCAATATAAGTTTTATAAGTAGTTTCACGCTCGTTTTTTAAAGATATGATAGCCTTATCTGGGTTATCTGAAGATGCTGGGTCTTTTTTTCCTTTACAGTAATTACATGATCCATCTCCTCCGTTATCTAAAAACTCGATAGCCGCTTTTCTTAAATCTTTAATTTCCATTATATCATCTTCTACAAGCAACTGATCTTTACCATTTAATAATACAGTAAAAATATTTTTTTGCTTGATGACAACATCTTCATCAGACTCTTCCATTGGTGGAAGTTTTCTGTTAATACCAGAATCTGTTTCAATAGTAGTTGTTACTAAGAAGAATATTAATAGTAAAAAAGCAATGTCGGCCATGGAGCCTGCATTTACTTCTGGTGCTGCTCTTTTTGCCATAATTTATTTATTAAATATTTTTTTTACGCCACCATATAACATAGATCCTATAGCTAATATCGCAAGGAAATAAAATGCATATAATCCAGCTCCAACCATTTTTGATGTTGATTCTGTAACATCTGCTCCTTTATCTGTAAAAGGTTTTAAGCTTAAATCTGTACCAGATGAAATAACATAAGATATAACAATTATGGCTAAAAATGCCCCAACTGTCATTAACGTTTTCTTAATATCTCCAGCAAATAATCCTTTTATTACAAAGACTAATACTAGTGCTATAACTATACCAAGTATTATATATGAAACATATAGTAGATTGCCGCCCATGCTTTCAGCTGTTTCTTTATCGCTTGCTATTATTACTAGTGCTATAATTGCACCAATAACACCAAGCGCCAAGGCTACTATTTTTAAAATTTTATGTAAACCCATAATTTTTTAGTTTTAAATTATTACTTTTTATTTCTAATTAATAGATCCATTAACGTAATAGAAGCATCTTCCATATCGTTAACAATACTATCAATTTTAGCAATAATATAATTGTAAAAAATTTGAAGAATAATAGCTACTACAAGACCAAATACTGTTGTTAAAAGTGCTACTTTAATACCACCTGCTACAAGTGATGGTTGCATATCTCCAGCAGCTTCAATTTTATCGAATGCCTGAATCATACCAATTACCGTACCCATGAAACCAAGCATTGGTGCAAGAGCGATAAATAATGAAATCCATGATACATTTTTTTCTAATTGTCCCATTTGAACACCACCGTAAGCTACAACAGCTTTTTCAGCAGCCTCAATACCTTCATCTGTTCTATCTAAACCTTGATAATAAATAGAGGCGATTGGACCTTTTGTGTTTCTACAAACTTCTTTTGCTGCTTCAACACCACCAGAAGCTAAAGCATCTTCAACATCTTGTGTTAATTTTTTTGTGTTTGTAGTTGAAAGGTTTAAAAAGATAATTCTTTCTATTGCAATTGCTAATCCTAAAATTAAACATAATAATACAATCCCCATAAACTCAGGGCCTCCTTCAATAAAACGTTTTTTTAATTCTTGATGAAATCCAAGTTCTTCAGCAGGTGCTGCATCATCTTGTGTAATACTTGCTACTGTGGTTACAGCTGTACTTGTGTTTGCAATTGTTGTTGCATTAGCAGTTCCGAATGCCATAATACCTGTAATGGCAAGGATAGAAAATAATCTTTTCATGTTCTCGATCTTAATTTTATTAGTTAAAGTGTTAAAGATATTAAAAAAAAAGCAATTAAAAATAAAAATAACAGCAGAGAGGAAGGGATTCGAACCCTCGATACCCTTTTGAGGTATACACACTTTCCAGGCGTGCGCCTTCGACCACTCGGCCACCTCTCTGTATTTTTAGTCACTTTAATTTAGAGGGTCAAATAACGAAAAAAACTTTGAACACTAAAATTTTAACAGTTAATTTTAAGTGATTTCTCCTCTTAAAGATGTTTCATACATGGTTTTGAATACTTTACTAGAAATATTTTGCCCCAACAAGTACATAAGTTTGGCTATAGCAGCCTCTGTAGTAATATCTTTTCCTGAGATAATTCCTATTTTTTTCAATTCACTACTGGTTTCATAGTGCCCCATCATCACACTTCCGCCAGAACATTGTGTAATATTAACAATATATATGCCTTTTGAAATATTCTCCTTTAACATATTAATAAACCATTTTTCAGTACTGCAATTTCCTGCCCCATAGGTTTCAATAATTACTGCTTTTAAATTAGGCATGTTAAATACACTTTCAAATACTGGTTTTGAAATTCCTGGAAACAACTTTATAAGAGCTATATTTTCATCTAATTTTTTATGAACGACTAATTTTTTTCTAAGGTTTTGTTTAAACAAATGTTCATTATTAATTTTTAAATACACTCCAGACTCAGCTAAATCCGGATAATTTAAAGAAGCAAATGCTTGAAAATGCTCTGCGTTTATTTTTGTGGTTCTATTAGCTCTATATAATTTATATTCAAAATACAAACACACTTCTTTAATAGCTGGCTTTCCTTTAAGTTGCTGAGATGCAACTTGAATTGAGGTAATTAAATTCTCTTTAGCATCAGTCCTCAAATCCCCAATAGGTAATTGAGAACCTGTAAACACAACTGGTTTAGCTAAATTTTCTAGCATAAAACTTAAAGCAGAAGCTGTGTAACTCATAGTATCGCTTCCATGTAAAACTACAAACCCATCAAATATATTGTAATTATTCTCAATCATTTCGGCTATTTGAACCCAGTACTTCGGATTCATATTACTTGAATCTATAGGGGTTTTAAAAGAAACCGTATCTATATTGCAATCTAAAAGTTGTAATTCTGGTATTTTTTCTAAAAGTGTTTTAAAATCAAAAGCACGTAACACCCCTGTTTTAAAATCTTTTACCATACCAATGGTTCCACCAGTATAAATAAGTAATATGTTGGGTTTAAATTTACTCATATTTATATATTAAAAATATCTTCAGAGTTTTGTGTAGTTATTTCTGCTATAGTATTAATAGGTGTATTATATAATTCTGATAATTTTTCTAACACCTTTAATATATATAGACTCTCATTTCGTTTTCCTCTATGAGGAACAGGCGCTAAATAAGGAGAATCTGTTTCTAAAACAATATGTTTTAATTCAATTTGATTTAAAAACTGATCAATTTTCCCATTTTTAAATGTAACTACACCTCCAATTCCTAATTTCATATTATAACAAATAGCTTGATGTGCTTGCTCTAAGTTTCCTGTGAAGCAATGAAAAACGCCAAATAAATCATCACTTTTTTCTTCTTCTAAAATTTCAAAAATTTCATCAAATGCCTCTCGACAATGAATAACTATAGGTAACTTATACTGCTTTGCTAACTTTATTTGATACCTAAAAGCATCTTGTTGAATACTTAATGTGGACTTATCCCAATACAAATCAATACCAATTTCTCCAATTGCATAAAATTTTCTTGATGCCAGCATGTCTTCAACATGTTTTAACTCATCTTCATAATTATCTTTTACATGTGTTGGATGCAAGCCCATCATTAAAAATATATTCTCCGGATAATCTTTTTCCAATTGAAGCATTGATTCTGTATAAGTTGAATCGATAGCTGGAATAAAAAATCGAGATACATTTTGCTTAATAGCGCGTTTTATAATTTCATCTCTATCCTCATTAAAAGCTTCACTATATAAATGTGTGTGGGTATCTGTAATAATCAAATTCTATAAATTAAATGGTTTGTTTACTATTGTGTAAAAATAATTGTTTTTACATGATTATATTTGTTTAAAAATAATTTGATGGACTCTCTTCAACAATATCTACTTAATAAAGGATATTCTAAAATAAAATTACACCTTACTAAAACTAATCATTTTGAAATTAAAGCAACAATAAATGGCAAGAAAGGCTTATTTATTTTAGACACTGGTGCTTCAAGTTCTTGTGTTGGTTTTGAAGCTATTGACACCTTTAAATTAAAAGCCGAAGATTCAATTATTAAAGCTGCTGGTGCTGGCGCCATAAATATGGATACTAAAATGTCTAAAAAAAACAAAGTAAAAATTGGTAAATGGTCAAATAATAAGGTAGTTTTAGTTTTATTTAATCTAACCCACGTAAATACAGCATTAATTAATCACAATTCAAAACCAGTTGATGGAATTATAGGTGCAGATATTTTAAAAAAAGGGAAAGCCGTAATAGATTATGAAAAGAAATATTTATATTTAAAATTATAATAGCACCTCAAAAAAAAAAAATTAACTAATAGCTCAACTCCCTCTAATTAATGAACGCCTCAATTGTAATTGCAGATGATCATCCTTTAATGCTGCGTGGTCTTACTGATTTTTTAACCTCAAAAGGTTTTAACATAGTTGGAAGTGCTGCTGATGGTAATAGTGCATACAATCTTATTGTAAAACTAAAGCCTGAAATTGCTATTCTTGATATAAGAATGCCTCATAAAACCGGATTAGAAATTGCTGAAGCCTGCAAAAAGAACAACCTCTTAACAAAAATTATTCTAATTACTTTTGATAAAGAAGAAGAACTATACGATAAAGCTAAAGCGTTTAATGTTTACGGATACATTTTAAAAGAGTTTGCTATTGAAGAAATTGAAACTTGTATTAAAAGTGTAGCAAATAACACACCTTATTTTAGTGAAGAAATTGCTTCTTACTTAGAAGCGAGTAATTTAGATCATAAACCTAATAATTTAGATTTGTTAACTAAATCTGAATTAAAAATAGTAAAACTTATTTCTGAGAATAAAACCAGTCATGATATTGCCGACGAACTATCTATATCAGTAAGAACTGTAGATAAACACCGCAGTAATATTGTTGCCAAATTAGTTTTAGACAATAAACCTACATCACTTTCTATTTGGGCTGGATTAAATAAGAGACATTTATAAAAAATACGTAGAAGTGCGTATTTTTTATATCATTCCTATATACTACATTTACAGTGCTATTAATTAGTTCTTAGGGAGAATTATAGAAAGCTCTAAATTGTAATGATTTAGAGCTTTCGCCTTTTATATAACTACCATTAATTTAAAAATACGTAGAAGTGCGTATTTTATTTCCCCACATTACAATTTATATTTACACTGCTATTAGTCAATTCTATTTTGAGGGATAGATTCAGAAGCTCTGCGTTAATATAACGCAGAGTTTTTATAATAAATTTAGTTAAAAATGAAGGAAGAGAATAACATTCTAAGCAAATGCTGTTATGTAGGTTTAGCAATTTTAATTATTGTAGTAATCTCAATAAATATTTTTATGTTATTTAATTAGTTAGTTTTTATTCTACGAAAAAGGTCTTGCATAATATTATGCAAGACCTTTTTAAATATATTGCTTTTTATTTGCTTTACAATTCTAAAGCCTTTTTAACATCATTGTTCATTAATAGCTCCGCTGGGTTTTCTAAAGCTTCTTTTACTGCTACTAAAAAACCAACACTTTCTTTACCATCAATAATTCTATGGTCGTAAGATAATGCTACGTACATAATTGGACGAATTTCCACTTTACCATCAATAGCAACAGGACGTTCAACAATATTATGCATTCCTAAAATACCACTTTGAGGTGGATTGATTATAGGAGTTGATAACATACTTCCGAAAACACCTCCATTGGTAATTGTAAAAGTTCCTCCTGTCATTTCATCAACAGTAATTTGACCATCTCTTGCACGAAGTGCTAATCGTTTTACTTCAGATTCTACTCCTCTGAAACTTAAATTTTCAGCATTTCTAATTACCGGTACCATTAGTCCTTTTGGGCCAGAAACGGCGATACTAATATCACAAAAATCATATGATAACATTTCTTTACCATCTAGCATAGAATTAACTGCTGGGTACATTTCTAATGCTCTCACTACAGCCAAAGTAAAGAAACTCATGAACCCTAAACTAACACCATGTTTAGCCTTAAAGGTTTCTTTATATTCTGAACGTAAAGCAAAAATTGGAGACATATCAACCTCATTAAATGTGGTTAACATTGCTGTTGTATTTTTAACTTCCACTAGGCGTTCTGCAACTTTACGACGTAACATCGATAATTTACTTCTTGAAGTACCACGGTTCCCACCTGTTGGTGTTCCCATTGATGGTACTGCATTAACAGCGTCTTCTTTAGTTATTCTGCCATCTTTACCTGTTCCAGAAATTGAATTTGAATCCATTCCTTTTTCTGATAAAATCTTTTTTGCAGCAGGACTAGCGCTACCAGTAGCGTAAGTTTTTGTTTCTGAAGCCACTTGTTTTGGAGCTTCAGTTTTAGGTGCTTGTTCTTTCTTTTCCTCTTTTGGCGCTTCGTTTCCTTCTGGCTTCTTTGCATCTGTATCAATTAAACATACAACAGCTCCAACTTCTACAGCATCACCCTCTTCTGCTTTAAGCGTAATAGTTCCACTAGCTTCCGCAGGCAATTCAAGGGTTGCTTTATCACTATCTACTTCAGCAATAGCTTGATCCTTTTCAACATAATCTCCATCTTCTACTAGCCATGTTGCTATTTCTACTTCTGTAATAGATTCCCCTGGCGAAGGCACTTTCATTTCTAAAATCATTCTTTATAATTTTAATGGTATGTAAAATTCTTTTTATTTATTCTTTATCAAAAACTGCATTTATAACACGCTTCTGTCTTCTTTTATCTCTTGTACTTGAACCTGGTGCTGGTACTGATGCATATGGTCTTGAGCAAACTTCAATTTTTACTAAATCTAATCGTTGTGCAATGTGGCTCCAAGCTCCCATATTTTTAGGTTCTTCTTGTGCCCAAACGTACTTTTCTACATTTGGATATTTATTAATTACATCTTGTATTTTTTGTGTATGCAAAGGAAATAATTGCTCGATTCTTACTAAAGCAACATCTTCTGTCTTCAATTCATCTCTCTCAGCTAGTAAATCGTAATAGAATTTACCTGTACAAAAAACTAATTTTTTAACTCCTTTTGGATTTATTGTATCGTCTATAACTTCTTGAAAACTTCCTGTTGCTAATTCTTCTAAAGATGATACGGCTTTTGGATGACGCAATAAACTTTTTGGAGTAAATACAATTAGTGGTTTTCTATAATCACGTTTCATTTGACGACGTAATAAATGATAGAAATTACCTGGTGTTGTACAATCTGCAACAATCATATTATCATTTCCACATAATTGTAAATAACGCTCAATTCTTGCTGATGAATGCTCTGATCCTTGACCTTCATATCCATGAGGAAGTAATACTACAATACCATTTTGCGCTTTCCATTTATCTTCGGCTGCCGATAAATATTGGTCGAAAATAATTTGAGCACCGTTACTAAAATCACCAAATTGTGCTTCCCATATTGTTAAGGTATTTGGAGTTGCCATGGCATAACCATAATCAAACCCAAGCACTCCATATTCTGATAAAAAGGAATTATAAATATCCATTTTACCTTTGTTTTCTGGATTGGTGTTTAATAAATTAATGCGTTCTTCAGATTTTTCATCGCGTAAAATAGCATGTCTGTGACTAAATGTACCACGCTCTACATCCTGGCCTGAAATACGTATATTAAAGCCTTCCTCCATTAAACTTCCGTAAGCTAATGTTTCCGCCATTCCCCAATCAAGAGTATCGGTTTCAAAAACCATTTTTGCACGACCTTCTAAAATACGTTCTGCTTTACGTAAAAACTTAGCGCCTTCAGGTACTGTAGAAACGACTTTAGAAATATTTTCTAATTTGTTTTTTGCATAAGTTGTGTCTTCTGTTTCAAGCATTGCATCTAAACCTTGACGTTCGAAACCTGTCCAACGTTCTTGCATAAACTCTCTAACTATTGAAGAATCAGCTTTTTTCGCCTTTTCATATTCTGTTTCTAAAGTTTCTTTAAAATCGGATACAATTTTATCGGAATATGCTTTATCAATAGTTTTTTCAGCTATTAGCTTATCTGAATATATTTTAAAAGGATTAGAATGTTTAGCTATTTCCTTATATAATTTTGGCTGCGTAAATCGAGGCTCATCACCTTCATTATGACCATATTTTCTATAGCCTAATAAGTCTATATATACATCTTTTTTATATCGCATTCTGTACTCTAATGCCATTTCAACAGCATGTACAACAGCTTCAGCATCATCAGAATTTACATGCAATACTGGAGATAATGTTACTTTTGCAACATCTGTACAATAAGTACTTGAACGCGCATCTAAATAATTGGTCGTGAAACCTATTTGATTATTTACAACTATGTGAATTGTCCCTCCAGTTTTGTAGCCATTTAATTGACTCATTTGAGCGACCTCATAAACAACACCTTGACCTGCAATAGCAGCATCTCCATGTACTATAATTGGGATAATTTTAGAATTATCACCATCATAATCACTGTCAATTTTTGCACGAGTAATACCTTCTGCTACTGGAGCTACGGTTTCTAAATGAGATGGATTAGGTACCAAATTCATCTTAATATTTTTACCGTTTTGGTATGTTTTATCAAGTGTTAATCCTAAGTGATATTTCACATCACCGTCAATATCTTCATCTTCGAAATCTTTACCATCAAACTCACTAAAAAGCTCACGTACTGGTTTTCTAAAAATGTTAATTAATGTACTTAAACGACCACGGTGTGCCATTCCTAAAACACATTCTTTAACGCCATATTTTTCTACAGCATAAAAAAGAACGTTACTAATTGCTGGAATTAAAGATTCTCCTCCTTCTAAAGAAAAACGTTTTTGTCCAACATATTTAGTTTGTAAAAAGTTTTCAAAAGTAACCGCTTGGTTTAATTTTGAAAGAATATATTTTTTTGTTTCAGCAGAAAAATTTGGTTGGTTATCATTTTTATTAAGCTGGTCTTGCCACCACTTAATAACCTCAGGATTCCTGAGATACATGTACTCTACACCAATTGAACTGCAGTAAATACTATCTAAATGCTTTATGATTTCACGCAAGGTTTGAGCTCCTATACCTAAAATTTCTCCAGCATTAAAAACAGTATCTAAATCACTATCTGATAAATCAAAATTATGTAATTCTAATGTTGGTGAATAAGTTCTTCTATCACGAACGGGATTTGTTTTAGTAAACAAATGCCCACGCATTCTATAACCATCAATAAGTCTAACTACTTGAAATTCTTTTTGAACATACTCTGGTATTTGAGTCGAAACACCTTCAACAATTTCTCCATTTAATCCATAATTCTCGCTACCAAAATCATATCCTTGAAAAAAGGCTCTCCAACTTGGCTCTACAGTATCAGGGTTTTGTAAATATTGGTCGTATAAATCAGCGAAATAAGCTGTATGTGCTGCGTTTAAAAATGAAAATTTATCCATTGTTTTTATTAATCCCACTTAGGGTAGTCAAAATATTTTCCAAAAATACAACTTTTACTAAAATTAGCTGTTTCTTTAACTATATTTATAGCGCTTAATGTTAATTTAATTGCCTAAAAGCAAATACATGTTAAATTCTTAATGATTCCTTATTCCAATGAAACTTTTCCTATCAATTAATAAAAAGATTACTTTTATTTTAACAGTTGCTTTTTTAAGTATTATTAATGTGAATGCTCAAGGGCCTAAAAGTGAGTTCTGGAGCCATGTTAGATATGGTGGTGGTATTGGGCTTAGTTTTGGGGATGGTTTTTTTAGTGGCACTTTAGCACCAAGTGCTATTTATGAGTTTGATGATTCTTTTGCATTGGGATTGGGAGTTAATGCCACTTTTAACAATCAAAAAAACGTTTATAAGTCTACTATTTTAGGCGGTAGCTTAATTGGACTATATAATGTGATTCCTGAGTTACAACTTTCGGCAGAATTTGAACAACTTAATGTTAACAGAAGATATGATGTTAATTTAAATATTCCTGATGACAATTATTGGTCACCAGCTTTATTTTTTGGTATTGGCTACCGAAGTGGCAATGTTACTTTTGGGGTTAGATATGATGTTTTATATGATGTAGAAAAAAGTATTTACTCAGATCCTTGGGCACCCTTTGTGAGATTTTATTTTTAATCTATTTTTATCTGATAATGAGACAAGAGTCCTTCAATATCTTTCAATGAAAATTTGGCGCCTTTTATTTTATTAATTTCTAAGTTAATGGAGTAATTAATTGAACTTCTAAAATCTGCTTTTTCTAAAATAGTGTTTTCAAATTTGGCGTTTTGTAAATCACAATTCTCAAAATTGGCATCTGTTAAATCGCTAGCAGTAAAATCAACCTCAATAAGTCTACAGTTTAAAAAGTTTGTCTTGTTTAACTTTAATTTGTAAAATGAGGAGTGATTAAGTTGGCAATCGGTAAAACTAACTACTAAACCAAATAAATTGCATTTTTCAAATTGCAATCCTAGCATTTTACAATCTTGAAACTTTACATCCTGAAACAAAGTAGCATATAAATTTGCCGAACTTAAATTACAATCAAAAAAATCGCATTCTATAAAATGAAATTCCAAAAGGTCTACATTTGAGAAATCACAACTTTTAAAAGTACAACACTCGTATGCCCCTTTTAATAATGGTTTTTTGGTGAAATTAACGCCTTTAAATGTTTGGTCGTCTATATAGTTTTGATTCATTTTACTTCTAGACTAATATTTGTTTCTAAACCAGACCTTTTGCCATTCGCGTTTTAATATTAAAAAAGACACGTCTTCAGATAACTTAAGAATATCATCTCCGTCTAAAGCTTTAACTGCTTTTTCTGGAACATCAATAATATAAAGTAGGTTTAAATACTCAGTAAATTTTTCTTGTATAAGCTTATAAACTGCTTCATGAAGTAAAAGTTTTAAACTAGACGGCAAAACATCTTCATGAAAATCTAAATCAATATTAGCTAAAAGAAAATCTTTATTTAGTTGAAGAATAAGCTTTTTATATAAATCTAAATTATTTGCTTCTTCAATTAAATCTTCAAAAGTGGCAGGCAACTTCATTACACAGTTCTATTCATTAAACTTAGTCCAAACTCCTTTAATAAGTCCTTTTTTTCATCAGAAATATTTAAAGATTCTAATACTGAAAAAGCTTTATTAGTATAATATTGAATGGCTTTTTTTGTTTCATCTGCAGAACCAGATGATTCAAACATTTGTTTAGCAGTTATAATTTTGTTTGCAATATCTTCTGGATTTGATGAAAACACATGCCTTAAAGTAGCCTTGTCTTCTTCATTTGAAAACTCTAAAGCTTTTAAATATAAATACGTTTTTTTATTCTCAATAATATCTCCTCCAACTTGTTTTCCAAATGTTTCTGGGTCTCCAAAAGCGTCTAAAAAATCATCTTGTAGTTGAAATGCAATACCTAAATTATTTCCAAATTCATAAATATTGTTTTGGTCTTTTACTGAAGCTCCAGAAACAATTGCTCCCATTTGCATAGCTGCGCCAACTAAAACCGCTGTTTTATATTCAATCATTTTTAAATATTCAGGAATAGTGACATCACTTCTGGTTTCAAAATCCACATCATATTGCTGCCCTTCGCAAACTTTTAAAGCTGTTTCGCTAAATAATTTTGCTAGTGCTTGAAATATTTTAGCATCATAATTTTCAAAAAGTTGATATGCCATAATCAGCATAGCATCTCCAGAAAGAATGCCTGTGTTAATATCCCATTTTTCATGGACTGTTTCCTGCCCACGTCGTAATGGTGCATCATCCATAATATCATCATGAACTAACGAAAAATTATGAAAGACCTCAATACTTAAAGCTGCATTTAAAGCTTTTTTAATGTCTCCATCAAAAACATCAGCAGTCATAAGTGTTAAAACAGGACGCAGTCGTTTTCCTCCTAAATTCAAGATATAATTTATAGGGTTGTATAAATTCTTAGGTTCACGATCTTTAGAAAAAACTTCTAAATACGTTACAAATTGCTCTTGATAAAATTGTACATTTTGCATCAAGCAAAAATACAAGAAAAGCCCAAACAATAGCAATAGAATATATAATCAAATTTTAAAAACATCTTATTTTCTATATTCTTAAGTAAATTTAATTTTGAATAAATAAAGTAAAATTTGTTTTGATTCGTCTTACACTATATGAAGCCGGTCGAAATCTTTGTAATGTCAAAAAAAGAAAAGGAAAATATCATTTCTCACACGGTAAACAAATACGGTGAAAAACTTATGGCTTTTATTAAACCAAAAGTTAGAAATAGTGAGGATGCCGAAGACATTTTACAAGAAGTTTGGTTTCAATTTAGCAACCTCACAAATATATCAGACATTGTAAATATTAGTGGTTGGCTATTTTCGGTAACAAGAAATAAAATAACAGATAATTACAGAAAAAAAAGAACAGAAAACTTAGAAGATTTTAACTATGAAGATGAAAGCGGACTTATTCTAATCAGGGATATTTTACTCGAGGATAACGACAAAAATCCTGAATTAAAACTCTTTCAAGATGATATTTGGAAAGAACTTTTAAAAGCCTTAGAGGAACTTCCAGAAAAACAACGATTGGTATATGTTGAAAATGAATTTAACGACAAAACACTACAACAAATTGCCGATGAACAAAATCAAAACATTAAAACCATAATTAGCCGAAAAGCGTATGCAGTAAAGCATTTAAGGTATAAACTAAAAGAATTATATCAAGATTTAAAAAACGATTAAACCTATTACAATGAGACATAAATTTAAACATAAAAGAAAATTTCTATTCATAGTTCCAGTCTTTATACTTTTTGCATTAACAGCTATAGTTCTGTGGCTTTGGAACGGCATTTTACCAGATATAATTGGTGTTAAAAGCATTACCTATTGGCAGGCCATGGGAATTTTGGTTTTGAGCAAAATTTTATTTGGTGGTTTCCATGGTTGTGGTAAGAACAAACATTCTTTGCGCAAACAACGTTTAATGAATAACATGAGAAGTATGTCGCCAGAAGAGAGAGAGAAGTTTAAAGAAGAATGGAAACAAAGGTTTAAAAACAAAAACTGGTGCAAAAAAGACTAAACAAACCCTCTTAAACGCCTTAGTTTTAAGTAATCATTTCATAATTGTTATTTTTTTATTAAAACTAAGGAAACTTTTTTTGTTTTTAAAGTTTCCTGTTGTAGTTTTGCATCTTTATTATGAGAGAAAAAATTATACATAAAGCAGCAGAATTATTTTTAAACCTAGGGTTTAAAAGTGTTACTATGGACGATATCGCCAATGAAATGGGTATATCTAAAAAAACCATATATGTACACTTTGCTAATAAAACCAAGTTAGTTGAGGCTGTAACCTTTGAGCTTTTCGAAACCATTTGTGAAGGAATAGATTGTATCTGTAATTCTTCAAACAATCCTATTGAGCAGCTATACGACATTAAAATGTTTGTTATGCAACATTTAAAAAACGAAAAATCATCACCTCAATATCAACTTAAAAAGTACTATCCTCAAATATATGATGTACTTAAGCTTAAACAATTTGAGAAAATGCACGACTCGGTTAAAGATAGTCTTCAAAAAGGTATAGATACAAAATTATTTAGATCTCATATTAATGTTGATTTTATATCTAGGATGTACTTTAACGGTATGACCGGAATAAAGGACGACTCTATTTTTCCACAAGAAATTTATACTATGGAATACCTTATGGAGAGTTATTTAGAATACCACTTAAGAGCTATTGTTACAGATAACGGCCTACAAATATTAAATAAATTTATAACATCAAATCAATCATAAAAATGAAACACAAACTAATTATATTTTTTAGTTTTTTAATTTCTATAACAGGGATTTCACAAGAAATCAGGCAAAATTTTTCGCTCCAAGAAGCTATTAATTTTGGATTAAAAAATAATAGAAACATAAAAAATGCAGACTTAAATATTCTTGCAGCAGAACAAGAAGTATGGATAACAACTGCTCAAGGATTGCCCCAAATAAATGGCGCCGTTGATTACTCAATAAATATTAAATCGCCTTTTAATACTGCTGATCTTGAACCTGGAAGCCCTCTTTTGTTTTTATTCCCTAAACACAATGTAACACCAAGCGTTACATTAACTCAGTTACTTTTTGATGGCGGTTATATTGTTGGACTCCAATCCAACAAAGTGTTTTTAGAAATTTCTCAAAACGCTAAAGAAAAAACTCAAAATCAGATTGAAACATCTATTGTTAGTGCTTATAGTAATGCCTTACTAACCAAGGAAAGTCTTGTGATTACAAAAAATAATATTAGTGTTTTAAAGAATAATTTAGATGAAACTACTAAAATTTTTGAAAATGGTTTAACTGAAGAAGAAGATGTTGAGCAACTTCAATTAACACTTTCAAGCTTAGAAATTAACTTAAAAAACTTAGAAACATTACACGAAATATCCAAAGGATACTTAAAAGTTTTACTTGGCTTAGATTCTAATGACACCATTGAATTAACAGATTCTTTAGAATCTTTAGTGATTGATAATGTTTCATTGGAATTGATTAGTAATGAATATCCTGTTTCTAACAATGTTGATTATAAAATTGCAGTTAACGATGTAACAAGTAAAGGATTGGAATATAAATTAGAAAAATCTGAACAATTACCAAAATTAAATGCCTTTGTTACTTCTAACTATTTAGGATACAGTGATCACTTTTCAACTTATTTTAAAAAAGAGCAAGAATGGTTATTTACTAGTGCAGGTGGTGTTAGTTTAACAGTACCTATATTTAGTTCTTTTGGAGGCAGAGCAAAAAGACAAAAAGCCAAAATTGAATGGGACATTGCACAAAACAACCTTATAGAAACTGAAAACCAGTTAGAAGTTGACTTTAAGAATGCAAAAAACGAATATAGTTTAGCTATAGACACTTATGCTAACAAACAAAAAAACTTAACATTAGCTGAAAAAATCGAAAGAAAAAATACCATTAAATATAAAGAAGGTATTGCAAGTAGTTTTGATTTGAGACAAGCTCAAGTGCAACTTTACACCATTCAACAAGAATATTTACAATCCATTATTGACGTTATCAACAAAAAAGCAACTCTTACAAACTTATTAAACATTGAAAAATAACCACACCATGAAATATATATACATAATTTTAGTAACTACACTTCTATTAACCTCTTGTGGAGGTGACAAAAAGCAAACAGTAGAAGCTGTAATTGCAACTGAAAATTTAGAAAAAATAAGAGCTAAAAGATCAGAAGTTGTTGCTAAACAACAAGAAATAGCTGAACAATTAAAACAATTAGATCATAAAATTTCGGTTTTAGACACTACTAAAAAAGTGCCTTTAATTACCACATTCACTGCTAAACACGAAGTTTTTAATCATTATTTAGAATTACAAGGTAATGTAAGCACAAAAAATGTTTTAGTTATTTACCCAGAATATAATGGTGTTTTAACAAAAGTATATGTTAAAGAAGGACAAAAAGTTTCAAAAGGACAATTACTTGCAAAAATTGACGACGGTGGTTTAAGTCAACAACTAGCGCAATTAAAAATTCAATCCGATTTGGCTAAAACTACTTTTGATCGTCAAGAGCGTCTTTGGAGTCAAAAAATAGGAAGTGAAATTCAATATTTACAAGCAAAATCTAACTATGAAGCACAAGAACAAGCTGTAAATCAACTACAACAACAAGTAGGAAAAACGCTAGTTCGTGCACCATTTTCTGGAACTATAGACGATATAATTACTGAGCAAGGAAGTGTAGTTGGAGCTGGGCAATCACAATTAATGCGTATTGTAAACCTAGATGATATGTATATAGAAACAGATGTTCCTGAAAATTATATTAGTAATGTTACCGAAAACAAAAATGTTATCGTAGAAATTCCTGTTTTAGGAAAAACTCTAGATGCTAAAATAAGACAAGCTGGTAACTTTATTAATCCTGCAAACAGAACATTTAAAATAGAAGTTGCTGTACCAAATAAAGATAAAAACATCAAACCGAACTTAACGGCTAAACTTAAAATAAACGATTATACAAACGAGGAAGCATTATTAATTCCTCAAAGTATTATTTCTGAAAATGCTGAAGGTGAACAATACATTTATGTTGTAAAAAACAAAGACAGTAATAACGAAGGTTTAGCAGAGCGAATTATTATAGAAACAGGTAAAACTCAAGGCGATGTTATTGAAGTTTTAAATGGCATAGAAGATGGTTCTGAAATTGTTCAAGAAGGCGCTAGAAGTGTAAAAGATGGTCAAACAGTAAAAGTAATCAATCAATAATCTAAGCTATGACTAAACAAAAAAAACAAGTCGATAAAGAATTTGGTTTATCCTCTTGGGCTATAAATAATAAGACCACAATGTATGTGCTTATTTTAGTTATTTTCTATTTAGGTATTTCTGCTTTTTTTAGCATGTCTAGAGAAAATTTCCCGGAGGTAAATGAAACTAAAATTTATGTAAGCTCAGTTTTTCCTGGAAACACAGCCGAAGATATTGAAAAACTTATTACCGATCCTTTAGAAGATAAATTAAAAACGGTTAGCAATAAGGTAGAAATTACCTCAACATCACAAGAAGACTACTCAATGATTATTGTTGAGTTTGACGAAAACATAACAGTTGAGCAAGCTAAGCAAAAAGTTAAAGATGAAATTGACACTGAAACTTCCGGTGAAGATTGGCCAACATTTAATGGTGCAAAAGTAGAACCAGATGTTTTTGAGTTGAGTTTATCTGAAGAAATGCCAATTCTTAATATTAATATTTCTGGAGATTACCCAATAGAAAAGTTAAAAGAATATGCTGAAATACTTCAAGATGAAATTGAAGATCTTGATGAAATTAAAAAAGCAGACATTCGTGGTGCTCAAGAAAAAGAAGTTGAAGTTGCAGTAGACATCTACAAAATGATGGCTGCACAAGTTACTTTTAGCGATATTATAGGCGCAATAAATGGAGGAAACGTAACCATGTCTGCAGGTAATTTAATTGCAAGCGGACAAAGACGAACCATTCGTGTTTTAGGAGAAATAGAAACCCCTTCAGAACTAGAAAATTTTGTTGTAAAATCTGAAAACGGAAAATCTATATACCTAAAAGATGTAGCAACTGTAGCTTTTAAAGACGAAGACAAAACCACTTTTGCAAGAGAGTATGGCGAACCTGTTGTTATGTTAGATGTTAAAAAACGAGCAGGAAAAAACATGGTTGCTGCTGCAGAGCAAATTCAAGTTATTGTTAAAAACACTACTGAAAATATTTTTCCACAAGATTTAAAAGTAACCATTTCAAATGATCAATCCTCTGTAACTATTGGTCAGGTAGATGATTTAGTAAATAACATCATTTTTGGGGTTATTCTAGTTGTAACCGTTTTAATGTTCTTTTTAGGATTCAAAAACGCCATATTTGTTGGTTTCGCTATTCCAATGTCTATGTTTATGTCGCTAATGATATTAAACTTACTTGGTCATAGTTTAAATACCATGGTTCTTTTTGGATTAATTATGGGACTTGGAATGCTTGTAGATAATGGTATTGTGGTTGTTGAAAACGTATATCGTTTAATGGACGAGGAAGGTATGAGTAGAATAGATGCCGCTAAAAAAGGAATTGGCGAAATTGCATTTCCAATCATTATTTCTACGGCTACAACAGTTGCCGCTTTTATTCCGTTAGGTTTATGGCCTGGAATTATGGGCGAGTTTATGATGATTTTACCAATAACACTATCCATTGTTTTAGGATCATCATTATTTGTTGCCATTTTCTTTAACTCTGTTTTAGTATCTCAGTTTATGAGTACCGAAGACAAAGACATGCCATTAAAGCAAATCATTAAAACAACAATTATAATGGCTGTGATAGGCATATTTGTTTTTATTGTTGGCGGTCAATATAGAGCTTTAGGCACACTCATGGTATTTACAGCAATTATGCTTTGGGTATACCGTTTATTCTTGCGTAAATGGGCAAATAGTTTCCAAACCAAAACACTAAGAAAATTAGAAAATTGGTATGAAAATCAACTACGTCGTGCACTTTCAGGAAAAAGACCATATGTACTAAGTATAGGAACTTTTGTTTTATTAATTCTTGCTTTTGTTGCATTTGGAGCATCTTTAGCGACACAACGTACTAAAGTTGAATTCTTCCCAGACAATAAGCCAAATCAAATTATTGTTTATATAGAATATCCTCAAGGTACAGCTATTGAAAAAACAAATGCCATTACTAAAGAGATAGAACAACACGTTTTTGAGGTTTTAGATGATAGCCAATACAAAGAAGGAGATTATAACTTTTTAGTAGAAAATGCAGTTTCGCAAGTAGGTGAAGGTGCAGGAAACCCACAAACTGATGGTGGTTCTGCTGCTGAAATGCCACATAAAGCAAAAATTACTGCTTCTATGCGTGAGTATAAGTATAGAAAAGGAGAAGACAGTGAATTATTACGCCAAAAAGTACAAATTGCTTTAGCTGGTATTTATCCTGGAGTACTTATTTCAGTTGAAAAAGATGTTAATGGTCCTCCTGCTGGAGCTCCTATTAATATTGAAATTGAAGGGGATAATTATAATGAACTAATCGCTACTGCTGAGAATATGCGTGAGTTTATTAACACTAAGAATATTCCTGGTATTGACGAACTTAAAATAGATGTTAATAAAGATAAGCCTTCTATGAAAGTTACGGTAAATCGTGAAAAAGCTGGTGAATTAGGTGTAAGCGCTTCGCAAGTTGGTCAACAATTACGTAATTCTATTTTTGGATCAAAAGCTGGTATTTATAAAGAAGGTGGTGATGATTTTGATATCTATGTACGTTTTAATAAAGAAAATAGATACAATACAAGTGCTTTATTTAATCAAAATATAACCTTTAGAGATAATACAGGGCAAATTAAAGACATTCCATTATCTTCAGTTGCACACCATGAAAATAATTCTGGTTTTAGCGCCATTAAGCACAAAGAAACTAAACGTGTTGTAACCGTTTATTCTGCTTTAGCTCCAGGGTTTACTGATGCTGGTGCTATTGTGACTCAAATTCAGAATGAAATGAAAAGCTATGAAGGTTTATCTGAAAACATTAAGATAGATTATACAGGACAAATTGAAGAACAAAATAAACAAATGGCCTTTTTAATGGGTGCCTTTTTTACCGGATTAGGTTTAATCTTTTTTATTCTAATATTTCAATTTAACTCCGTTTCAAAACCCGCTATCATCATGTTAGCTATATTTTTGAGCTTTATTGGTGTATTTGGTGGTATTGTTATATCGGGTTCTGCCTTTGTAATTATGATGACAATGGTTGGTATCATTTCACTAGCAGGAATTGTAGTAAACAATGGTGTAGTACTCTTAGATTATGCCCAATTACTTATTGACCGAAAAAAGAATGATTTAGATTTAGATACTGATGAATATTTAGAAACCGAAGATCTATTTGAAAGTATTGTAAAAGCAGGAAAAGCACGTTTAAGACCCGTTTTACTAACTGCTATTACCACCATACTTGGGTTAATCCCACTAGCAATTGGTTTAAACATTAACTTCTTTACACTATTTAAAGACTTTGATGCTAATATATATATGGGAGGAGATAACGTTGTGTTTTGGGGACCATTAGCTTGGACCGTAATTTATGGTTTATTTGTAGCAACCTTTTTAACCTTAATAGTTGTTCCTGTCTTATTCTTTTTAACCATGAAATTAAAAATGTGGTTGTATAGTAATCGAGTTGCAAAACATAATCAAGCAAAAGCTCAAGAGGTTTTTAATATGGATAAGAGAATTGACTAGTTTAATTAAACTTTATTAAGATTGATAGCAAAAAAAGCCCCAACATATGTTGAGGCTTTTTTTTATTCAATATAAGTGTTTTTTTAATTTTAATTTAAAGCTTAATCTACCAAATAAGAATCTACCACCTATACCAAATTCTTGAGAACGTCTAGACAAATAAAACCTTTCTCTTCTTCTGTTAGCTTCAATTGCTCTATCTGGATAAACATCTAACAAGTTATTGGCTCCAACAGTAATCGTTAAACTTTCTGATACTTTGTAACCAAAAGATAAATCGGCTACAAGTTTAGATGCAATTAATACAACTTAATCCAGCGCTACCACAAACCACTACCTCTTTTGTATCACAACACATGTAAGAAAAAAAACAACATGTCTACACTAATGGAAGAAACGGAATATTCCTCCATCAAAATCTGTAGTTGTACACTTATATTTAAATTAAATCTGTTATCATAGTCAATACTGTATTCTTCCTGCGCTAACATTGTTCCAGAAGCCCTATAAACATTAGAAATGTCAATGATTTTAAATGTAATAATTAATCATAACAAATTTATTTTGAATTAGTCTTATTAATGTATGCATAGTAATAAAACGATTCATAACATTATACGCAAAAAAACAAAGTATTTACCTGCTATTTTAATAAAAATTGAAACTAAAACTATTACTATCGTCTTAACCAAAAAAGTAAATGTTTTATTTTTCACAAAAAACCCCTGTCTTATTGTTAAAAACATTTTATTAAGCAAAAAATTAAACCTCAAAAAAAGAAGCATAACAATTCATACTCTGCCGTATTTGATTAAATTTGCACATCAAAATTTTAATATGTACAGAAGTCATAATTGTGGTGAGTTAAGAGCATCACATATTAATACAGAAGTAACCTTAGCAGGTTGGGTTCAAAAATCGAGAGATAAAGGGTTTATTGTTTGGGTAGATTTACGTGATCGTTACGGTATAACTCAACTTGTTTTTGACGAAGAACGTACTTCTAAAACAATGATGGAGCAAGCTCAAAATCTAGGTCGAGAGTTTGTTATTCAGGTTAAAGGAAATGTTATAGAACGTGCTTCAAAAAACCCAAATATTCCAACTGGTGATATTGAGATTTTAGTTTCAGAATTAAACATTTTAAATAAAGCATTGCTTCCGCCATTTACAATTGAAGACAAAACGGATGGTGGTGAAGATATACGTATGAAATATCGCTATTTAGATATTCGTCGTAATCCTGTAAAAAACAGCTTAATTTTTAGAGCAAAAGTAGCTCAAGAGGTTAGAAATTATTTATCTAACGATGGGTTTACAGAAATTGAAACACCTTATTTAATAAAATCTACACCAGAAGGCGCACGTGATTTTGTTGTGCCTTCTCGTATGAATGAAGGTGAATTTTACGCCTTACCACAATCGCCTCAAACTTTTAAGCAATTGCTTATGGTTGGTGGAATGGATAAATACTTCCAGATTGTAAAGTGTTTTAGAGATGAAGATTTACGTGCAGACAGACAACCTGAATTCACTCAGATTGACTGTGAAATGGCATTTGTAGAGCAAGAAGATATTTTAAATGTATTTGAAGGATTAACACGCCACTTACTTAAAGAAGTGAATGGAGTTGAAATAGAAAAATTCCCAAGAATGCTTTATGACGATGCCATGCGTTTATACGGAAACGACAAACCAGACATTCGTTTTGGAATGGAGTTTGGAGAATTAAACGAAGTTGCACAACACAAAGATTTTGGAGTTTTTAATAATGCCGAATTAGTTGTAGGGATAGCTGTTCCTGGTGGAAATACGTATACTAGAAAAGAAATTGATGCTTTAATTGATTGGGTAAAACGTCCACAAGTTGGTGCTTTAGGAATGGTATATTCTCGTTGTAACGATGATGGAACATTCAAATCTTCTGTAGATAAATTTTACGATCAAGGCGATTTAGCAAAATGGGCAGAAGTAACAGACGCAAAAGCTGGTGATTTAATCTGCGTATTATCTGGAGATAAAAATAAAGCGCGTGCACAATTAAGTGCGTTACGCATGGAATTAGCAACACGTTTAGGACTAAGAGATCCAAAAGTATTTGCTCCACTTTGGGTAATTGATTTCCCTTTACTTGAATTAGATGAAGAAACTGGTCATTATCACGCTATGCACCATCCTTTTACATCTCCAAAACCCGGACAAATAGAATTATTAGACACTAATCCAGGCGACGTAAAAGCAAACGCTTACGATTTAGTATTAAACGGAAATGAAATTGGCGGTGGTTCTATTAGAATTCACGATAAAGGAACACAAGCTATAATGTTTAAACATTTAGGATTCACCGAAGAAGAAGCAAAAGCTCAATTTGGTTTCTTAATGGATGCTTTTGAATATGGCGCACCTCCACATGGTGGTTTAGCTTTTGGATTAGATAGATTGGTTGCCATTTTAGGTGGACAAGAAACCATTAGAGATTTTATTGCATTCCCAAAAAATAATTCTGGTAGAGATGTTATGATTGATGCTCCTGCTCCAATAGATGATGCTCAACTCACAGAATTAAGCCTAAAACTTAATTTAAAATCATAAAAAATTAAATCCTGCTTTTCGCAGGATTTTTTAGTAGTTTTAATCCTATGAAATTAAAGAAGGTTTTAAAAATTATTGCTTCAGTTTTAGGTGTATTACTATTTTTATGTGCTTGTTTTATTGGTATTAGTTATTATAATTATAAATACAGATACTTGCCTAAAAACATTTTATTTACCCAATCTGCTGAGTATATAAATCCAGATGAGGCAAAATTCTCAGAGGGCTTTAAAACTTGTGACGAAAAATATATAATTCAATATTACAATCCAGAAAGAGCAACATATAGTGAAGGTAAAAACGGTCTTCGAAAATTTATTATGTCGAATTATGAAAATCGAAATTATATAGATTCTGGCTATTTAAATATTCGATTTGTAATTAATTGTAAAGGTGAAGCTGGAAGATATATTATACACGAAAATGATTTAAACCTAAAGCCTAAAAAATTTAATAAAGATTTAGTTCATCAACTATTTGAACTTACAACACAATTAAAAAAATGGAATCCAAATTTCACACATGATGAATTTCGAGATTCTTATATGTATTTATCTTATAGAATAGAAAATGGAAACATTACAGAAATTATACCTTAGTATATTGCTACTTTTCTTTTTATTTTCCTGTAAGACAGACAAAGAAAAAGCATTGGAAGTATTAGAGTTTGGAAAACACTATCAAGGAAGTTCTCAAAGTCTAAATGCATTAACACGAGCTGCAGAATTAGATTCAACTAACGCCGAAATTTACCGTGAGTTATCTATACCTTATTTAAAACGAGGTTTGCCACATCTTTGGAAAAATGATATGGATAAAGCTGTTGCTAAAAACCCAGAAGATTGGCAAGGTTACAGGGGTTATAACTACTTATGGTTTTATAAAGATTATAAAAAAGCAATAGCCGATTTTAATGCAACAGACACTTTAACACCTAACTTCATAGATGCTCCACAAGGACATAGTGTAGATTATTGGCGTGGTATTGCTTATTTAGGCTTAAAAAATTATAAAAATTCTAATGTCTATTTTGAAAAACACATCACTAAAGAAACACAAGATTTTGGCGAGGATTATGTTGATGTAATAGCTTTTTTATATAATGGTATTTCCTATTTTGAAGCAGGCAATTTTGAAAAAGCATTAATTAATTTTGACAAACAATTAGAATATTCCAGAAACTTAAGTGCAGATGCAAAGTATTATAAAGCTTTAATTTTAAAGGCCCAAAATAACCCTTCAGAAGCGCTTTCATTATTAAATTCAGCAATTGAAGATTTTAATTTAGGCTATTTTAACAATAGGCCATACGTAGAAACACTTCGTCAAATTTATATGGAAGATTTAGAAACCTTGAAAACTGAATTAAAATAATTATGCCCAAAAAAACTTTTTTAAAGCAAATTCTTATTTGGAGAGCAAAATATATTTCTCATAGACAATTTGTATATATTTTAAGTATTGTTATTGGTTTTACTTCGGGTGTTGGTGCGGTTGTGTTAAAAAACTTAACCCATTTTATTCAGCATTTATTAGAAGGAAAACTAATAAAATACTACCACCATGCATTCTATTTCTTGTTTCCTATTTTAGGGCTTTCTATAGTTTACTTAATTATTAAGTATGTTATTAGAAATAAAGTAAGTCACGGTATTCCTTCAACACTTTTTGCTATTTCCAAAAGAAAAGGGATTATGAAACGCTATCAAATGTTTGGTTCTATTTTAACTGCACCGCTTACCGTTGGTTTTGGTGGTTCTGTTGGATTAGAAGGCCCTACAGTTGCAACAGGAGCAGCAATAGGTTCTAACATTTCTAGAATGTTTCACATGAACCAAACCTCTAGAAATCTATTAATTGGATGTGCCGCCGCTGGAGCTATGAGTTCTATTTTCAAAGCCCCTATTGCTGCTATAATTTTTGCTATAGAAGTCTTTAGTTTAGATTTAACTATCGCTTCCATGTTGCCGCTTTTGTTAGCATCTCTTTCTGCGATTTTAACTTCTTATTTTTTCTTTGGTGATGATGTTTTATTACCCTTCAGAATTGAAGATAAATTCTATATTTCAGATGCACCTTTTTATATTATTTTAGGTGTTTTAGCGGCATTTGTCTCTATATATTTCACTGAAGTTTATGACAGAATCCAGAAGCTTTTTGACGCACTAAAGTCTCCTGTAAAAAAACTAATTGTTGGTGCTACAGGTATTGGAATACTCGTTTATTTAATTCCACCACTTTATGGTGAAGGTTTCGATGTTATAAATAACTTAATTGTTGGAAACCCCGAAAAAGCGTTAGAAAACAATTTATTTCAAATGGATTTAACGAACATCTGGATTGTTGTTTTACTTTTAATAGGGCTTATGCTTTTTAAAATTATTGCTAGTTCTTTAACCTTTGGTGCGGGTGGTGTTGGTGGTATTTTTGCGCCTACGCTTTTTATGGGAAGTATTATGGGCTATTGCATGTCTAAAATAATAAATAACTGTGGTTTATTTAGCTCTCCTATTTCCGAAAGCAATTTCACTTTAGTAGGTATGGCTGGTTTATTGGCAGGTGTTTTACAGGCCCCATTAACAGCTATTTTCTTAATTGCAGAACTAACGGGTGGTTACGAGCTTTTTATCCCTTTAATGCTCACATCTACTATCTCATTTAGTATTACAAAATATTTTAAACCACATTCTGTTTATAATATGGAATTAGGCCGAAAAGGTGAACTTATTACACACGATAAAGACCATGCTGTATTAACATTAATGGATATCGAAAAGGTTATTGAAACTAATTTCGTAACCATAAGGCCAGAAATGAATCTAGAGCAAATAATAAATAAAGCTGTTATAAAATCAAATAGAAACATCTTTCCTGTAGTAAAAAAAGACACTCATAAATTACAAGGTATTATCCTTTTAGATGATTTGCGCCCCATCATGTTTGATCAATCTCTATACCAAGAAGTTGTAGCGACCGATGTTATGCAAAAACCACCTAAAGTAATAAACTTAGATACAGATAAAATGACTGATATTATGAGAAAATTTCAGGACAGTAGCGCATGGAATTTACCTGTAACTAAAAATGGTATTTACTATGGTTTTATCTCAAAATCTAAACTATTAACCTCCTATAGACGTCAATTAATTACACTACAAGGTAAATCGTAAAATCGACCACTACAATTAGTAGAATATTTAGTAATTTTATAATATGCCTTTTAACTCTAAGAGTTTATTAAGAAAATTTTTAATCTGGAAATATAAACATATTTCAGAGCGACAATTTGTTTATATGCTGAGCATATTGGTTGGTTTTTTAGCAGGTATGGGTACAGTACTGCTTAAAAATTTAACCCATTATATTAGTTTACTTTTCGAATTAAGTTTTTTTAAAAATTATCAAAATTCCTTATATTTTATTTTTCCAATAATTGGATTACTATTAGTATATATTATAAAACAAACTTGGTTAAAAAAGCATATTGGCCATGGTATTTCCTCAACATTATATGCTATTTCTAAACTAAACGGAATTATTCCAAGGTATAATATTTATGCATCATTAATTACAGCGCCTTTAACGGCAGGTTTTGGAGGTTCTGTAGGATTACAAGGTCCTGCTATAAGTGTTGGGTCTGCTTTAGGCTCTAATGCTGCTCGGTTATTTCACATGAGCACAAAAACCCGAATGCTTTTAATTGGATGTGCTTCTGCTGGTGCAATGGCATCTATGTTTAAAGCTCCTATTGCTGCTATTATTTTTGCCGTAGAAATTTTTAGCTTAGACATTGCTTTCGCATCATTAGTTCCTTTATTATTAGCATCAGTTTCAGCAGTTATAACATCATATATGTTTTTAGGAACCGATGTACTACTTCGTTTTGAATTAACTGATAAATTTGAAATTAACGATATTATCTTTTATATTTTTTTAGGATTGGTAACCGCATTTGCTTCTATATATTTTTCAAAAGTCTTTTTCTTAATAACCAATTTTTTTAAACAATTTGAAAGTCGTGCTCTAAGGTTATTAATTGGTGGCTTAGCCATTGGCACTATGCTTTATTTTATACCACCACTATACGGTGAAGGATACGGCATTATGAACAACCTTTTAAAAGGAGATCATATAGCAGCTATAGGTATCACACCTTTTAATTTAGATTTGACAAACATCTGGATAGTTATCGCACTTTTACTAGGTATTTCAATATTTAAAGCCATAGCTATGACTACTACTTTTGGTGCTGGTGGCGTTGGTGGGCTATTTATACCAACATTGGTTATGGGAAGTGCCTTAGGAAATGCTTTTGCTAAAGTAATTAACAACGTAGGTTTAGGGTTTCATGTATCAGAATCTAATTTCACATTAATTGGTATGGCTGGTTTATTAGCGGGAGTTCTTCACGCACCATTAACTGCCATTTTTTTGATTGCCGAAATTACTGGAGGTTATGAATTATTCCTCCCTTTAATGATTGTTTCTGCCATTTCATTTACCATAACAAAATATTATATTTCCCATTCTATTTACACACTTAAACTTGCTGAGCGTGGAGAACTGATGACTCATGATAAAGACCAAAATGTTTTAATGGTTTTAGATATAGATAAGGTTATTGAAAATAATTTTATTGTGCTTAAGCCAGACATGAAACTTGGAAATATTTTAAAAAATGCCGTTGCTAAATCTTCTAGAAATCATTTTCCTGTGGTAAATGATAACCATGAATTTTTAGGTGTTATTCTTTTAGATGACATTAGACACATTATGTTTAATTCAGATTTTTATGATACCGTAGACGCTTCTAGTTTAATGCATGCCGATGCTGGTATTATTGACTATGACAAAGATTCTATGAACGATATTATGGAAAAGTTTAAAACTACTGGAGTATGGAATTTACCTGTAATTAAAAATGGAAAATATTATGGTTACATTTCAAAATCAAAATTACTAACCGCTTACAGGCAACAACTAATCAATTTTACTAATTAGTCTGAAAATTTATTCAATTACATTATGAAATATATTATTCTATTACTAACTATTCTAGCTTTCACAAGTATTATTTTAGGCTTCGTATTAGATTTAGAGTACTCCCAAAAACTAATTGGCTTTGGCGTAACAGGTCTTTTTTTAGTAGTGTTTCCCTTATTTTCTTACCATCGTTGGAAAGATAAAGATCCAAAAGATTATATGCTTACTAAAGAGAATTTAGATAAAATGCGTGAAAACGAAAAAGAGAAAAAGCGTTAATTCAAATTTCGTTTTTCAACAAAAAACCTTTTCATCAAAGTTGAAGCCTCTTCTTCTAAAACACCACCTTTTATAATGGTTTTTGGGTGCAATTTTGTTTTCAAATTAATACAACCTCGTTCCAGATCTCTAGCGCCATAAACAATATTAGAAATCTGACTCCAATATAAAGCTCCAGCACACATTTGGCAAGGCTCTAAGGTGACATACAAAGTGCATTTTTGAAGATATTTTCCACCTAAAAAATTAGCAGCTGCTGTTATAGCTTGCATTTCTGCATGTGCAGTAACATCGGTTAAGGTTTCGGTTAAATTATGTCCGCGTGCAATTATTTTATTATCAATAACAATAACCGCTCCTACTGGTATTTCTCCTTTTTCATAAGCCATTTCTGCTTCTTGCAAAGCTTTTTTCATAAAATAAGTGTCGTCAAAAGGTTGTATCATAATAGCAAAAATACGATTTCAAATTATTTAATCTTTTCTTCGGCAAGAAATTTGATAATGATATTGTCTAAACTTTTCATTATGAAAAACTTCTATTCAATTTCAATCCCTAAACCATGTCATGAAAACTGGAACGAAATGTCTCCAAAAGAAAAGGGTAGGTTTTGTAATTCCTGCGAAAAAACAGTTATAGATTTCACCAAAATGAACAGTTATGAAATCCAGGATTTTATTGACGAAAATAAAAACAATCTTATTTGTGGTCATTTCAAACAAACACAATTAGATAGTATTAACTTATTTATCCCTTCTAAAGTTTTAGAAAATCAAAAAAAATTTCATAAAATATTTTTATTGGCTCTTTTAATTGTGATGGGAACCACTTTAATGAATTGCACTAATAAAAATGGGAATAAACAAAAAATTGATAGCATTGAAATTTTAGATGAAATAAAAGACAAAACAATGTATACCACTTTTGGTTTACCTTATTTAAATGATATTGATTCAATATCTAATAAAGTTTCTCAATTAAATCCTAAAAAAACATCTATTACAAATATTGTAACTGATGGGGAATTAGTTATTGAAACAGTAGGTGATGTTGAGTTTATTGAAAAACCACCTGTTCATATTGATTCTATAAATATTATCGCACCTCCTGAATTTGAAAAAGAAATAGAAGTAATGGGAGATATGATGACTGAAAATACAGAAATTATTTTAGGGTTCATTCAAGTACAAACTCCTCCAGAATTTAAAAATACTCCAACAAATTTATCTATAAAAGAAAAAAAAGAATATTTCTCAAAACAGATAACTAATATTATTTCTAAAAATTTTAATACATCAGTTTGTTTAGAATTAAAGGGTAAGCAACGTATTAATGTTCAATTTAAAATTGACTCTTTAGGCTATGTCAAAGATATAAAAGCCAGAGCACCTCATTCTAAATTAGAAGAAGAAGCAAAACGAGTTATTCAACTTTTATCGCAATTTATTCCTGCTAAACACAAAGGTAAACCTGTTAAAATAGTATATACTTTACCAATTATTTTTCAAGTAGAAGAATAATAAATTCTTGTACTTTTGCTTAGTGCAAAAAAGCTTTTTAAATACAATAAATTCCCCAAAAGAACTTCGTCTTTTAAACCAAAAAGACTTACCTCAACTTGCAAAAGAATTACGTGAATTCATAATAAATATTGTTGCTACAAAAGAAGGTCACTTAGGTGCTAGTTTAGGTGTTGTTGAGTTAACCATTGCTTTACATTATGTTTTTAACACGCCCGAAGACCAACTTATTTGGGATGTGGGACATCAAGCTTACGGACATAAAATATTAACTGGCAGAAGAGATAATTTTCACACCAATAGACAACTAGGTGGTATTAGTGGTTTTCCTAAACGCGAGGAAAGTGAATACGATACATTTGGTGTAGGGCATGCTTCAACATCAATTTCGGCAGCTTTAGGAATGGCCATTGCAAGCCAATTAAAAGGCGAAGACAAACACCATATTGCTGTTATAGGTGATGCGAGTATTGCCGGAGGCATGGCTTTTGAGGGTTTAAATCATGCTGGTGTTACCGATGCTAATTTGCTAATTATCTTAAATGATAATGCTATTGGAATTGACCCAAGTGTTGGGGCTTTAAAACAATATTTAACCAATGTTAAAAAAGGCACTCAAAAAAGAAATAACATTATTAAAGCATTAAATTTTGATTATTCTGGACCTATTGACGGACATGATATTGATAAAATCATATCAGAGTTAAACCGATTAAAAACTGTTAAAGGACCTAAGTTTTTACATATTA
The DNA here is from genome assembly GCF_900114265.1 of Flaviramulus basaltis. GTDB lineage: Bacteria > Bacteroidota > Bacteroidia > Flavobacteriales > Flavobacteriaceae > Flaviramulus > Flaviramulus basaltis. The sequence continues at coordinate 1,117,777 of NZ_FPKV01000001.1, read as the reverse complement.
TTACAACTAAAGGAAAAGGTTTAAAACAAGCCGAAAAAGACCAAGTAAAATACCACGCACCAGGAAAATTTAACGCCAAAACTGGTGATTTAATAACAAAAATAACTGTTGAAGAGCCGCCAAAGTATCAAGATGTCTTTGGATATACTATATTAGAACTCGCAAAGCAAAACAAAAAAATTGTAGGTATTACTCCTGCAATGCCAACAGGAAGTTCGTTAAAATATATGATGGAAGACATGCCAAACCGTGCTTTTGATGTTGGTATTGCAGAACAACATGCCGTAACATTAGCTGCAGGTATGGCAACACAAGGTTTAATTCCTTTTTGCAATATTTATTCAACCTTTTTACAACGTGCTTACGATCAAATTATACACGATGTTGCTTTACAAAAACTACCTGTTATTTTTTGTTTAGATCGTGCCGGTTTAGTTGGTGAAGATGGTGCAACACATCATGGTGTTTTTGATTTAAGTTATTTAAGATGCATTCCAAACCTCATAATTTTTGCCCCCAGAAATGAGCTTGAGTTACGTAACATAATGTATACTTCTCAATTAGGTTTAGAGTTTCCTATTGCCATTCGATATCCAAGAGGAAAAGGTGTTACTTTAAATTGGAAACAACCTTTTCAAAATATAGAAATTGGCAAAGGTATTCTGCTTAAAAAAGGTAAAAAATTAGCTGTTTTAAGTATTGGCACTATTGCTAAAAATGTAAGTGAAGCTATTTTGAATATAGATGTTTCACATTACGACATGCGTTTTGTAAAGCCTTTAGATGAAAGGTTACTTCTCTCTATTTTTGAAACTTACGATACAATTATAACCATTGAAGACAATAGTATTACAGGTGGCTTTGGTAGTGCTGTTTTAGAATTCGCCGCAATAAATAACTATAAAAACACTATTAAGCTTTTGGGAATTCCTGATGCTTTTATTGAGCATGGAAGTGTTGATGAATTACAACAAGCTATAGGATTAGATGTTGAAAGTTTATCCAATTATATTAAAAGTTTTTTATAGTACTAATTTTGCGTTAGGGATAGCAGTGAAAATCCTTTTGTGAGGTACGAGCAAAAGATTGCAACGAATAGCCCGACCCTTGTGGTAACGCCTAAAATAACAACCTAAAATTCTATTCCTTTTATTTTTTTGTAATCTTGTATAGCCTTGCTGTCTGACAATAAAGACACGTAATAGCAAACACTTGATAAACGATTGTATAAACTAGAATCGTCCGTTTTAATAGTTTTTGGCAACCCTTTTAAAATTAGTTTATCGTAATTTGATGCTGTGTTATTGTAACAGTTATTTATAGCATTTGTGTATGTATTTAATAGCGTGTTTATAACGCCGTAACCTGCTATTTCTTTATCAATAACCTCGGTAGATTGGTATATGTTTTCAACACTTATTTTGATGATATCGTTTATTTGTGCCTCGTACTTACTTTTATCTAACAACCCACAGTCAAAATTACCATTTAAAATAGCCTCTTCGTTTTTCATGAAAATATTAACCGCTTCATCTATAAGCGTTCCTATGGCTAAAGCTCTTAAATAACTTACTCTGTCTTGTTTATTAGTAAGGGCGTAGTAATTTTTGGTTTTAATTTTATCTCTTACAATATTTATTAAGTATTCTAATGCAAATTCTTCTTGAATTAGCCCAAGGTTTATACCATCTTCAAAGTCAATTATAGTATAACAAATATCATCGGCAGCTTCAACTAAAAATGCTAATGGGTGTCTTGAAAAACTCATGTCTTTTTGACTTCGTTTTTGCAAGCCTAATTCGTTTGCAACATCTAAAAAAGCATTTTTTTCTGATTGAAAAAACCCATATTTTTTATCGGCTATATGTTTTGTTGGTTTTTTAGGAAGCGACTCTTTTGGGTATTTCATAAATGCACCTAAAGTGGCGTAGCTTAGTCTTAAACCACCTTTGCGTCCTGCTCTACTTTCGGTTAAAATTTTAAATCCATTAGCATTCCCTTCAAAATCACATAAATCTTGATACTCTTTATCTGTTAAGTCATCTTTATATTTCTTACCAGAACCGGTTTTAAAAAACTCGCCAATAGCTTTTTCTCCTGAATGCCCAAAAGGCGGATTCCCAATATCGTGTGCCAATGCCGCTGCGGCAACAATAGCTCCAAAATCGTTAGCTTGATACCCATGAATGTTTTGTAAATGCGGGTATTTTTCTAGTATTTTTTTTCCTGCTAATCGTCCTAATGAACGCCCAACAACACTTACTTCTAAACTATGTGTTAAACGCGTGTGAACAAAATCTGTTTGTGATAATGGAATGACTTGAGTTTTATCTTGAAGGCTTCTAAATTCTGAAGAAAAAATAACTCGATCATAATCAACTTCAAAACCTAATCTGGTTTCATCTTGTTCTTTTCTTATGCGTTTGTTAGTATCGCCAAAGCGTTTTAAGGATAGTAATTCTTCCCAGTTCATAGTCTTTTATTAAGTTCTGGCAAGATAATTAAATTCATAATAAAACATATTGTTAAAAGACCTTCTTCCTATTATAATGCTAAAGTTTATTTGTTAACATTAAGATAACCTTTTAATTATCATTGTTTAACCTTTTGATAACGCCAAAATTGGTTTAATAGATTTTATTTGCACTCGAATTTAGCATTCAAATTAATGAAACAAATTATACTTGCAACCGTTTTTTTTATATCAGCTTTCGCTTTTGCACAAAGTGATGGTTCTATAACGGGTATTTTATTAGATGGCGAATCTAGTAACGAGGCGCTAATGTTGGCGAAAGTTTCTATTAAAGAAACTGGTGCAGAAGTTTTATCGGATGAAAACGGTGTCTTTAAATTTCAAAATTTAAAAGATGGCACTTATACATTAATTAGCAGTTTTGTTGGTTATGAAACTAATGAATCTGAAATTAAAGTGGTTTCGAACAAACCTGTAAATATTAAATTATTTTTACAAGCTCGCACGATATCTTTAGAAGACTTAGTCTTTGCTATTGCTAGTGCAGATAAAAAGGAGACGGCTTCTTCTCTTTAAATAACTGGGAAACACTATCTATTAAAAAATAGACTGAAATTATATTTTACAAAGCAACTTTCATTAAAACGTAAGTTGCTTTTTTTTGTGTAAAAAATAATATTTCCGCAAAATTATTTCTTTAAATTTTAATGTTAACTAAATGTAATCATTAAAAAAAATACCTCTAAGAAGTTAACATTAACCTAACACTTTTATTACGGTTCTTTAATCATGTGGTAACACTATATTCACAATGTGGTGGTTTCTTTGCATCAATAAATCAAACAAAAAAATATCTAAAATTTAATACTCATGAAAAAATTATTCTTAACTCTTTTAATCGCATCTACCCTAGTATTCACTGGATGTTTTAAAGATGATGATACACCAATTATTATTGAAGAAGTTACTATCATTCAAAATGGTGGCGGTAGTACAGATGGAGGTACAGAAGTTGTTGCTGTTACTGGAGCTATTTCTTCAAATACTACTTGGACAAATGATAAAATATATGAATTAAACCAAAAAGTTGTTGTTGAAGATGGTATTACTTTAACAATCAACCCAGGTACAATTATTAAAGGTAAACCTGGAACTGGCTCTTTAGCTTCTGCATTAATTATTGCTAGAGGTGCAAAAATTAACGCTGTAGGTACTGCAACTAGCCCAATCATTTTCACTTCTTCTGAAGATAATATTCAAGTTGGGCAAACTGCTGGAACTAACTTAAATGAAACTAATAGAGGCCTTTGGGGTGGTTTAATTATCTTAGGTAAAGCGCCTTGTTCTTTTAAAGGAGATTTAACTGAAGTACAAATTGAAGGAATTCCTGCTGATGATACATTTGGTTTATACGGTGGTACTATAGCAGATGACGATTCTGGTGTAATTAAATATATATCTATCCGTCACGGTGGTGCATTAATTGGAGAAGGAAACGAAATTAATGGTTTAACACTTGGTGGTGTTGGTAACAAAACAGTTATTGATAACATAGAAATTGTTGCAAACGTTGATGATGGTATTGAGTTTTTTGGCGGTACTGTTAATGCATCAAACTTATTAGTTTGGGCTCAAGGTGATGATGGTTTAGATATTGACCAAGCTTATGCTGGTACTATTGATAATGCTGTTGTTATTTTAGGTGCTGCTTCAGACCATGCTTTAGAAATTGATGGTAGAGAAGGAAGTGCTCCAGGAGCTTTTACTATGCAAAACATTACACTTATTGGGAATTTAGATACCGAAAACGGTGAGTATGCAGATTTTAGAAGTAGAGCTACTGGATCAGTATCAAATGTTTATGCAATAGGTTTTAAAGATAGCTCTGATGTTGAGTTAGATAACAACGCTGTTTCACAAAATTACTTAGATGGTTTAATCACTTTTAGCAACTGGCAAGTAGTTGGTTTTGATAACAGTATTTTTGCTGAAAAAGTTGGTTGTGCTCAAAATTGTGATGATGTAGATGATGTCCTTAACGATGATATAGATGAAGAAAAAATTATCCTTAACCCATCATTTACAGAAAGAGCTGCTGCTTGGACAACTCAAGTTACAGAAGGTGCTCAAACAACAGGAGCTAATACTTCTAACTTAAGTTGGACGTATGCTAACACTGCTGGCGGTTTAGGATTCTAAGAAAAGAATTATTATTTAAATAATAAAGTACTACTGTTTACTCTAGGGTAGGCAGTAGTTTACAAATTATATATATGAAAAATATTTATATTGTTCTTGCTCTTTTTTTTAGCTCTTTGTTTGGCATTAACGCACAAACAGGAACAGTAGCAGGAAATGTCTTGGATGGTGAATACAATAATGAGCCAATGGCATTTGCTAATATTATAGTAAAGGGCACTACAACTGGTACAACTTCAGATTTTGATGGGAAATACCAATTAAATCTTGATGAAGGTACTTACACACTAATATTTTCTTTTGTTGGTTATCAATCAAAAGAAATAACTGATGTTATTATTAAATCTGGAGAAGTTGTTGACTTAGATGTTGTATTAGCATCAAATGCTTTAGATCAAATTGTAATTACTACAAGTGTAAAACGAAATACTGAAAATGCGGTATTAAACATTCAAAAAAAATCGGTTACTCTATTAGATGGTTTATCAGCTCAAAGTATAAAATCTAGTGGTGCTGGCGATTTAGCTAGTGCAGTAAAAAGTGTTCCTGGAGTTTCTGTTCAAGGAGGCAAATATGTATACGTAAGAGGTCTTGGAGACCGTTACACTAAATCTATATTAAATGGTGTTGATATTCCTGGTTTAGATCCAGATAGAAATACTATTCAAATGGATATCTTTCCTACTAATATTTTAGATAACATTATAGTTATTAAATCTGCTGCTGCAGAATATCCAGCAGATTTTACAGGAGGTGTTATAGATATTGTAACTAAAGATTTCCCAACTAAGTTTGAAGCATCAGTATCTGCTGGTGTTGGATATAATCCTGATATGCATTTCAATAATGATTATTTAAGTGGTGAAGGTAGTGATACAGATTTTTGGGGATATGATGATGGAACACGTAATGTGCCTATAAACAGATATCAAAAAATCCCTGGTACTTTTGCAAATAGAGGTTTATTAACAACCCTTACAGGTCGTTTTGATAAAGAGCTAAGAGCTAAAAAAGAAGAAAGTAAACCAAATTTTGATTTTGGTTTTACTATTGGTAATCAACATAATGTTGGAGATAATAATAAACTAGGATATTTAGCTTCATTTAGCTACAAAAACTCTACCACTTTTTATGAGAATCGTCAAGATGGTGCTTTTGCTAGAGACAACTTAAACACATCAAATAACGAACTTTTAATTGATAGAATTTCTCTTGGTAGTGAAGGTATTAATAATGTATTATTAAATGGTTTAGCTGGTATTACATATAAAACTGAGCGTTCAAAGTACAAAGCGACATTACTTCATATTCAAAATGGAGAGTCTAGTGGTGGTTTCTTTTCTCAAAATATAGCTCAAGGTGGACAAGGACAAGGTATTGAGCCAATTACTAAAGATGCTATTACTTATACTGAAAGATCTGTTACAAACTTACTTTTAAATGGAGTACATTCATTTGGAGCTAATAACGATTGGAATTTTGACTGGAAATTATCACCAACTTTTTCAAAAGTATATGATAAAGACCATAAAATAACACCTTTACAAGAATCTCAAAATGGTGAGTTTTTTGTAAGTCCTTCTGCATCGACTTTTCCTATTAGAATTTGGAGATGGTTACAAGAAGAAAACTGGGCATCAAAATTCGATTTTAGTAAAAAATATGAATTATTTGGAAAACCTGCTAAAGTAAAATTTGGTGGAGCTTACACTTATAAGTTTAGGGATTTTAGTGTTGATGATTTTACATTCAATACAAACTCTTCTGTACAAGGCGGAAATCCAGATAATTTATTAGCACCAGATAACATCTGGTCAAGAGACAACACTACTGGTACCTTTTTAGTTTTTGGAGATCAATTTAACCCTAATGATGCTTACGAAGGTGAACAAAACATTGCTGCAACTTATATCTCTAATGAGTTTAATGTAACTGAAAAACTTAAAGCTATTTTAGGTTTAAGATCTGAAGTTTTCACATCTTACTATACTGGTCAAGATGGACAAAATACTTTTGATAGAGTAAAAGTACTAGACGAGCATGATTTATTCCCATCTGCAAATTTAATTTACGCAGTAACTGAAGAATCAAATATTCGTACTTCTTACTATAAAACAACTGCAAGACCTTCTTTTAAAGAAGCTTCATTATCTCAAATATTCGATCCAATTACAGATAGATTATTTATTGGTAACATCAATCTAGTTCCTACATATGTAGACAATTTCGATTTAAGATTTGAACATTTTGGAGAAGAAGGACAAATGTTTGCTGTTAGTGGTTTTTACAAAGATTTTACAGATCCTATTGAGTTAACGTTTTTCTTACAAGCTCCTACTCAACTTCAACCACAAAACTTAGGTAATGGTAAAGTTTATGGTCTTGAGTTTGAATTTAGAAAACACTTTGGTTTTATATCTGAAAACTTTAAGAATTTAAAAATTAACTTAAATGCTTCTATCATTGAGTCTAAATTAACTATGGGTGAAGCCGAATTTAATTCTAGAACATCACCAGGTACACTTAGAGATGGTGAAACTGTAAACAGAGAAAGAGATTTACAGGGTCAATCACCTTATTTAATTAATGCTGGTTTAGATTATAACAATAGTGATAAGGGTTTTCAAACTGGATTATTTTTTAATGTTCAAGGAAAAACTTTAGAAGTTGTAGGTACTGGTCTAATTCCAGATGTTTACACGAAACCTTTTGAGAGCTTAAACTTTACTTTAAACAAAGCTTTTGGAGAAAAGAAAAACTCTTCTATAGATTTTAAAATCAACAATATTTTAGGTAGTGAAAGAGAGAGTGTTTACGAATCTTTTGGAGCTCAAGACCGTGTTTTTTCTTTAAGACAGCCGGGTACAGAGTTTTCAATTGGATACTCTTATAAATTCTAGATAGTATTAAATTTTTTATAAAAAAAACCTCCTAAAATTACTTTTAGGAGGTTTTATTTTTAATAACTATTTCTCTATAAAGATGCTACATTATCTGTATAACTAACAACTTTTTTATTGCCGTCAATCCAGTGAATCCATTTTCCAACTTTCTTACCATTATCATAAAAAGCAGCAACTAACTTGTTACCTTTATTATCATAACTAATCCATTTACCATCTAATTTACCATCTAAAGTAAAAGATCCTATTTGGCTAACTTCACCATTATCATGGTAATAAACAGCATCAATTAAGTTCGTTTCTTTATTTAAAGTTAATGTTTTTTCTTTTTGTGCAAATGCCACCGTTGTAAAAAGCGCTATGGCTAAAATTAATATATTTTTCATTTTCCTGTGGGGTTTTAATTAATAATTACTTTACAAATATATCATAAATTTTACATTCAAGCAACAATTACATAACATTAAATTAACATTAAACTTATAATTAACTGATTTTTAATGATTTAATATTTTTGAAAAATCAAAATTTAACATAAATACAAAAAAAAGAAGGCAAAAATAAGAGGTATAAACACAAATATTTAAGCTTAAATTGAAAAGAACATAACATTTCCGTAACATTGAGTTCAATTTAAAATTAGACATTTGTTTTCAATATTTTTTGACATTCTATTAATGGGAGATATTTATATCTATATGCTAGTGGCACTAGCTTTTTTAGCTGTTGCCGATTTAGTTGTTGGTGTTAGTAACGATGCAGTAAATTTTCTTAATTCTGCTATTGGCTCGAAAGCCGTTTCTTTTAAAACTATAATGATTGTTGCCAGTTTGGGGGTGACCTTTGGCGCTTTGTCTTCAAGTGGCATGATGGAAGTAGCCCGTAAAGGTATTTTCAACCCTGGCGAATTCATGTTTGATGAAATCATGATAATTTTTATGGCCGTTATGGTTACAGACATTTTATTATTAGATTTTTTTAACACACTTGGGCTTCCAACATCTACAACAGTTTCAATTGTTTTTGAGCTTTTAGGTGCTTCGGTTTGTATTGCAATAATTAAGATATCAGCCGATAATAGCCAAAATTTACTACATATTGGTAATTATATTAATAACGAAAAAGCCATTGAAATTATTTTTGGTATTTTACTCTCAGTAGTTGTTGCTTTTTCTATTGGAGCAATTATTCAATTTGCATCAAGGCTTTTATTATCATTCAATTTTAATGATAAACCAAAGTTTTATGGCGCTATTTTTAGCGGATTTGCAGTAACCTCTATCATGTATTTCATACTTATTAAAGGTATTAAAAATGCCACTTTTATGAGTGATAGTACAAACGGCTTAATATCTGCTAACCCATTGACAATACTTGCCATTAGTTTTGTTATTTTTACTATCATATCTTTTATTTTAGTTTCCTTTTTTAAACTAAACATTTATAAAATTATTATTGTTGTTGGTACGTTTGCGCTTGCTGTTGCCTTTGCAGGAAATGATTTAGTAAATTTTATTGGTGTGCCTATTGCAGCCTTTAATTCTTACGAAGCTTGGTCTGTAACCAATATACTTCCTCAACATTTTCCTATGGTAGCTTTGGGGCAACCTGTGCAAACAGAGCCTTATCTACTACTTATTGCTGGTTTAATAATGGTTTTAACACTTTGGTTTTCTAGCAAAGCAAGAGCAGTTGTAAAAACCTCGGTAGACTTATCAAGACAAGATGAAGGCAAGGAACGTTTTGAACCAAATTATTTATCAAGAAGTATTGTTAGAACTACCATAGTTGCATCAGAAGGACTTAACAATTTATTACCTAATTCTTTTAAACAATATATAGATAAACAATTTGAAAAGCCTAAAATTTCAAAAGCTATAAAATCTGAGGATTTACCTGCTTTCGATTTAGTAAGAGCTGCTGTAAACCTTATGGTTGCTAGTGTGCTAATATCATTAGCAACTTCTATGAAATTACCGTTATCTACAACTTATGTAACCTTTATGGTAGCTATGGGAACCTCATTAGCAGATAGAGCTTGGGGTAAAGAAAGTGCGGTATATAGAGTTGCAGGTGTTTTAAATGTTATTGGAGGATGGTTTTTTACAGCATTAAGCGCTTTTGTGGCTGCTGCTATAATGGCTTTAATTTTATATTATGGAAGAGGTTATGCCTTAACCGCTTTACTAACTTTTGCTATCGTGCTTCTTATAAGAAATTATTTGAGCCACAGAAAAAAAGCTAAAGAACAAAAAGAAGAAGATAGTTTAGAAAAAGCTGAAAGTAGCTCTACACAAGGCGTCATTGTTGAAAGCGCTAATAATATAGCCAATGTTGTTAAACGTGGTAACAAAATATACTCTAGTGCTATTAATGGTTTAGCTACCCACAATTTAAAACTTCTTAAAAAGAATAAAAACAACATTGAAAAGCTTTCAAATGAAATTGAAGAACTTAGAGATAATATCTTTTATTTTATTAAAAACTTAGAAGAACCAAGTGTTACAGCTAGTAATTTTTATATTAATATTTTAAGTCATTTACAAGATATTGCTCAATCTTTAGAATATATATCTAATGTAAGTTTCAAGCATGTTAACAATAATCATAAAAAATTAAAATTCACTCAAATAAAAGAATTAAAAGAAATTGATAGTATTTTAGAAACCTTGTTTAACGATACTAAAAAAGCATTTAACTCTAGTTCATTTGAAGAAATAGGTTCTGTTTTAAACAGAAAATACAATATATTTAATCTCCTTACCGAAAAAATACAAAAGCAAGTTGAGCGCACACGTACTGAGGAATCTAGTCCTAAGAATACCACATTATATTTTGGGATTTTATTAGAAACTAAAGATTTACTTACAGCTACAATGAATCTTTTAGAAGAATATCATAATGCTCATGATGCTTCAGTAGAGCCTGCAAAAATTGCACACCGAGAGGAAGAAGAATAGTTTTAAAACTTTTAATATATAAAAAAACACATCTTGTTAAGATGTGTTTTTTTATATAATATTTTAAATATCATCTTGTGATTTTCCTATGAGCTCTAACTCACTTTGCGATTTCTTTTTGGCTTCAAATCTAACCACATCAACCACAAAAGTATTTGAAATAGAATCGTGCCAACCCCTTCCATTATTTCCTAAAAAAGAAAAGGCTTCAAAAGGTATTATTCTAGAGAAACTTCTTTTTAAATAATCTATCACAGAAGGCATTGTTCCATCCTCCAAAACTACTTTGGTTTTTGTGACAAATTTCCCAACTGTTCTTCCCTTAAGCAAAGTTTCTGTTATAAAATAAAGTAGTGCCAAAACTGTTCCTGTTATTAATCTGTCTAAAAAAGGATTTATATTCTCTAAATCATAAAAGAAATCATCTACAACCGTTGCTTCTTCAGCAAAACTATACCATAATAACGTAATTAATATAACAAATCCATAAAACAAGGCTAAATTAATTATGAGATCAATGATATAATTAATAAATCGATTTCCTTTTTAGCGTATAAATCTGGGGTAACAACAAAATTTGGTTCAGTCATAATTTTCTTATTATTTTATATAAATATAGTATTAATAATAAAAAAGCACCTCTTTCGAGGTGCTTTTCTAAAAATTTGGGGTTCCCCCTTTCGAGGGAACTACCTAATATCTATTGCTTAAGATCCACACATTAAACAGTCGTCTCCTTCTCCTGCTTTTGCCTGTGCAATAAGTGCTTTCATTTCATCTGCAGACATTGGTTCAACATCTACTTCTGGTGTATTTTGTTTCGCAAATTTAGCTGCATTTTGAGCTGCTAATTTCTTTTTCTTTGCTTCTCCTTGCTCAGAGGCAGGCGCTTGATTTACAACCTCAACAACTTCTGCCGTTGGCTCTTCTTTTTTAGTGGTTTGTAAAGTAAACTTAATAGCATCAACCGCACTCTTAGTACGTAAATAATACATTCCTGTTTTTAAGCCACTTTTCCAAGCGTAAAAATGCATAGATGTAAGTTTAGCCATGGTTGCTCCTTCTAAGAACAAGTTAAGCGATTGTGACTGATCTATGAAATATCCTCTCTGGCGAGACATATCTATAATATCCTTCATACTTAACTCCCAAACCGTTTTGTATAAATCTTTTATATGCTGAGGAACGTCTACATTTTGTACCGATCCATTAGCACGCATAATATCCTGTTTTAAGTTTTCATTCCAAAGACCTAATTCCACTAAATCTTCTAATAAATGTTTGTTAACCACAATAAACTCACCAGATAAAACACGACGTGTATAAATGTTAGATGTATACGGCTCAAAACATTCATTATTACCAAGTATTTGAGATGTAGATGCTGTTGGCATTGGTGCAACTAATAATGAGTTACGCACACCATGTTTTAGTACTTGCTTGCGTAATTTTACCCAATCCCAGTTACCACTTAATTCCTCATCTTTTAAACCCCAAAGGTTATGTTGAAACTTTCCTTCACTTATTGGAGATCCTTCATAAGTTTGGTAAGGTCCATCTTCTTTAGCCTCTTCCATACTTGCTGTTACAGCAGCGAAATAAAGTGTTTCAAAAATATCTTGATTTAATTGTTTAGCCTCATCACTTGTAAAAGGCATACGCAATTGAATGAAAGCATCTGCTAATCCTTGAACACCTAAACCTATTGGTCTATGTCGCATATTAGAGTTTTCTGCTTCTTTTACCGGATAGTAATTTCTATCTATTACTCTATTTAAGTTTTTAGTAACACGCTTAGTAATACGGAATAATTCTTTATGATCGAATTCTCCATTTTTAATAAACATTGGTAAAGCAATAGATGCTAAATTACAAACTGCTACCTCATCTGGAGATGTATATTCTAAAATCTCTGTACATAAATTAGATGAACGAATAGTTCCTAAATTTTGTTGATTAGACTTACGGTTAGCCGCATCTTTATAAAGCATATAAGGTGTACCTGTTTCAATTTGAGATTCTAATATTTTTTCCCAAAGTTCACGTGCTTTAATTGTTTTTCTTCCTTTTCCTTCGGCTTCATATTTTAAATATAAAGCTTCAAAAGCTTCACTATGTACTTCATCCATTCCTGGACATTCGTTAGGACACATTAATGTCCATTCTCCATTTTCTTCAACACGTTTCATGAATAAATCTGAAATCCACATCGCGTAAAATAAATCACGTGCACGCATTTCTTCTTTACCATGGTTTTTCTTTAAATCTAAGAAATCAAAAATATCGGCATGCCATGTTTCAATGTAAATAGCAAAACTCCCTTTTCTTTTTCCTCCACCTTGATCTACATAACGTGCTGTGTCATTAAATACCTGTAGCATTGGAACAATACCATTACTTGTCCCGTTTGTACCTGCAATATAACTTCCTGTTGCACGTATATTATGAATAGCTAACCCTATTCCTCCAGCAGATTGTGAAATTTTAGCTGTTTGTTTTAGTGTATCGTAAATGCCCTCAATACTATCATCTTTCATAGTTAAAAGAAAACAAGATGACATTTGTGGTTTTGGTGTACCAGAATTAAATAACGTTGGTGTAGCGTGTGTAAAATATTTTTTAGACATTAACTCATAAGTCTCAATAGCCGACTCTAAATCATTTAAATGAATTCCTATTGAAACACGCATAAGCATGTGTTGTGGACGTTCAGCAATTTGACCGTTCAATTTTAGAAGGTATGAACGCTCTAATGTTTTAAAACCAAAATAATCGTAACCAAAATCGCGATTGTATATAATAGTAGAATCAAGGCGTTCTTTATTTGCCATAATCACTTCATATACGTCATCTGCTAAAAGTGGTGCTTCCTTTCCTGTTCTTGGATTTACATATTTATGTAAATCTTCCATAACCTCACTAAATGTTTTCTTTGTGTTTTTGTGTAAGTTAGAAACTGAAATACGCGCCGCTAAACGTGCGTAATCTGGGTGTGCAGTAGTCATGGTTGCAGCAATTTCTGCAGCAAGATTATCAAGCTCACTAGTTGTTACACCGTCATATAAACCTTCAATAACTCGCATAGCAACTTTTAATGGATCAACCAATTCGTTTAATCCATAACATAATTTACGAACTCTTGCTGTGATTTTGTCGAACATCACTTGTTCTTTTCTTCCGTCTCTTTTTACTACATACATTGTTTTACACGTTTTTAGGTTCCCTGATACACCTTCAGAAAATGGGTTAGTTAGTTATTCTAATATTTGCTCTTAATTTGCATTAAGCTCAAATACAGTTAGTTTTTCAATTCAATAAAATGGTATTTAGTTTAGTTTTCCATTAAAAATGGAAGTATCTTTTTTGACTAAAAATCGGCGTCAAAACTGAATTTATCTTTTTCCTCTTCTTTGTTAAGAACTCCAGCTTTTTGATATTCAGATACTCGTTTTTCAAAGAAATTAGTTTTTCCTTGTAACGAAATCATATCCATAAAATCAAACGGGTTTGCTGTATTATATTCTTTATCGCAACCAAGTTCAAATAACAATCTATCTGTTACAAACTCTAAGTATTGCGCCATTAAAACAGAATTCATCCCTATTAAACTAGCTGGTAAAGATTCTGTTATAAATTCACGTTCTATATCTAAAGCATCCACTAATATTTCTCTAATTCTAGCTTTTGGTACTTTGTTTATTAAATGCTCATTATGTAAGTGTACTGCAAAATCACAATGCACACCTTCATCACGAGAAATTAACTCGTTAGAGAATGTTAATCCTGGCATTAAACCTCTTTTCTTTAACCAGAAAATAGAACAAAATGCTCCTGAGAAGAAAATGCCCTCTACTGCTGCAAACGCGATTAAACGCTCTGCAAAACTTGGAGACTCAATCCATTTAAGTGCCCAGTCTGCTTTCTTTTTAATTGCAGGAAAATTATCTAAAGCATTAAATAATAAATCTTTTTCTTTTTCGTCTTTTACGTAAGTATCTATTAAAAGTGAGTAGGTTTCACTATGTATGTTTTCCATCATAATTTGAAATCCATAAAAGAATTTCGCCTCACTATATTGCACTTCGTTTACAAAGTTTTCAGCTAAATTTTCATTTACAATACCATCACTTGCCGCAAAAAACGCTAAAATATGTTTTATGAAATAACGCTCGTCATCATTTAATTTATTTGACCAATCTGTTAAATCTTGGTGCAAATCAATTTCTTCTGCTGTCCAGAAACTTGCCTCAGATTTTTTATACCATTCCCAAATATCATGATGTTGAATTGGAAAAATAACAAAACGATCTTTGTTTTCTTGAAGAATGGGTTCTACGGCTACTTGCGACATTGTTTTTGGATTTTTTAAAAGTTTAACGAAAAAATTTTCGATTTAGGGAACTACAAAGATTCAAAAATGTAACCATAAATGAAAGGTATAGTTATAAACATTGTCAACAAGTTTTTAACAAAGAAAAAAAACTTACAGAAAATTTTTGTTTTGAAATTTTTGATTATAAATAATTGACTACTAGTATTTTAAAATAAAAACACTAAGATTCGAGCACATTAAAAATATGAGAGCAACTAGCCTTTGAAACGCCTATTTTTACAGTGCTTAACAGACTATTTTTGAAGATTTTTAGCCACTTTTTCTAATTCCATATACCAGTCTTCACCAAATTTTCTAATGAGAGCTTCTTTAACAAATTTGTAAACAGGAACACCCAATTCTTCACCAAGCTCACATGCATCGTCACAAATTTGCCATTTATGATAATTTACTGCAGAAAACTCACTATAATCACTAACTCTAATTGGATACAAGTGACAAGATACTGGTTTTTTCCATGTAACCTCACCTTGATTATAGGCCTCCTCTATAGCACAAAGAGCTACATTTTTTTCGTCAAAAATCACGTAGGCACAATCGGCACCGTTAATTAGCGGAGTTTCAAATTCACCATCTTCAGAAGTTGTATAAGTTCCTTGCGCTTCAATAGCATCAATACCTTCTTGTCTTAAAAAAGGTTTTACTTTAGGGTAAATATCTTGAAGTATTTTAGTTTCATCTGTCTCAAGTGGCGCACCAGCATCACCATCAATACAACATGCTCCTTTACAAGCAGATAAGTTGCATAAAAAATCTTTTTTTATAACATCTTCAGAAACAATCGTTTTCCCTAATTGGAACATAAAATAAATTATTTGTAGCTTGCAAAAATAGTTAATCTTTAGGTGAATTTAATTAAGATAATAAGCTACTTTTGCCGAAAATTTAAAAACCAATATAATGCAATTTAATTTCAAAGAAATATTTACAGCTTTTATGGTATTATTTGCTGTTATAGATATTGTAGGAAATATCCCTATCGTTATTGATTTACGTAAAAAAGCAGGACACATTCAAAGCGAAAAAGCATCTATTATTGCTGGTGTTATTTTAATCGTTTTTTTATTTCTAGGGAAGAGCATTTTAAACCTTATTGGTATTGACGTTAATTCTTTTGCCGTTGCAGGTTCATTTATATTGTTTTTTATTGCTTTAGAAATGATTTTAGGTATTACCTTATATAAACAAGAAGAGCACGACTCAATGACAACAGCTGTGTTCCCTTTAGCTTTCCCTCTTATTGCGGGCCCAGGTAGCTTAACAACTTTATTATCGTTACGCGCAGAATTTAAAATAGAAAACATTATTGTTGCTGTTTTAATGAATGTTATTATTATTTTTATTGTACTTAAAACTTCAACAAAGATTGAAAAGCTTATCGGTCAAAATGGTATCAATATTATACGCAAAGTGTTTGGTGTTGTTTTATTAGCTATTGCTGTTAAATTATTTGCGCACAACATAAAAGCTCTTTTTAATCTCGTTTAAAAATTTTTATAATATGAAAATACTAACACTTATTATTAGCTTTATAGCTTTAGGACTTATCATTTTTAACTTCACAAAAGTGAATTTTGATGCACCTTTTGAAGGTGATAGTATTATTGCTTTAATTACTATTATTGCATCTCTTTGTGTTATACTTATGATGTTTATATTAAGAGTTTCAAAACGCATTGAACAAAAAGTAAAAGAACGTAGCTAATATGTTCGATGCTTTAATTATTGGTGGTGGAGCAGCAGGAATGTCTTGCGCATTGGTTTTAGGTTCTGCAAAGGATAAGGCTTTTGCAAAAGATAAACGTATAGGCATTATTACACACCAAAAAACATCGCATTTACAAACAGCGCTTTTTAATAATGTTTTAGGACTACAAGCAGGAACTACAGGTGCATCTATTTTAAAAAGCGGCAAAGAGCAACTTGCTACTTTATATCCGCACGTTGAACAAATTGATAAAGAAAAAGTTTTAGAGATTTCTAAAACCAATCAAGGTTTCATGGTTAAGACCAATAAAAGCTCATACACAAGCAAACTAGTTGTTATTGCTGTTGGCTACACCAATTTAATGACTATAAAAGGTTTAGAAAATTTCATTGAACCGCACCCAAGAGCAGCTATTGAAAAAGATCGAATTTGGTTAAAAAACACAGACCATTTAATTGAAGACAACCTTTATGTTGCCGGCACTTTAGCTGGTTGGCGTAGTCAATTTGCTATGGCTTCTGGTAGCGGAGCACATGTAGCAACTGATATTTTAACGCTTTGGAATGATGGGAAGCATGTTAAAGTGCATGATAAGGTTGTTTGAAAAACTATTATCTTTTTAGAGTAAAATGTCCGCTTTTTATTGTTCCATCATTAAAGACAACTTTAAACCAATACTCATTTATTGGAAGATAGGTACCATTGAAAGTTCCATCCCAGCTATATTGAGAAGAGGGTAAGTGTTTTAATAGCTTACCATATCTATCATAGATAAAAATTGAATAATCTTTATCCGTTTTTCCTTTTAGTTTCCAAAAATCATTATATCCATCATTATTTGGTGTGAAAAATTTTGGATAATCTAAAATAGAAATTGCCTCTTCTAAAACCCCACAACCATTTATTTCTCTTACAAATACCTTATAATCTCCTCCAACTAAATTATTAAACACATTGTTGTTTTGAAAACTTATTCTGTCTAAAGAGAATTCATAATCTAAGTTTGAATTTATAATAATTTCTATCATATTATTACTACTAAACTCCTCTATTTTAATTTCATAATCAGAAATTGGAGTCACATCAGTTATTGTAACATTAACTTCCGAAGTGTCTGAACCACAAACACCATTGGTAACTGTATAAATATAAGTTCCTGAAATATCAATAGAAGGATTAAATATGCCTGTATTACTTGATAAGCTTGGTGCCCAAACCCCTCCTGTATCTGGTATGCCTGTTAAACTATTAAATAAATCTATAGAACTACTATTTATACATATCTCTAAACTACCATCTTCTCCTGCATTTGGTAATTCATCAACCGTAACATTAACTTCAGAAGTATCTGTGCCACAAATGCCACTGGTTACTGTGTAACTATAAATCCCTGAAGAATCTATTGATGGATTAAACACACCTGATCCACTAGTTAAACTTGGTGTCCAAACGCCTCCTGTATCTGGTATACCTGTTAAACTATTAAATAAATCTACAGAACTACTATTTATACATATCTCTAAACTACCATCTTCTCCTGCATTTGGTAATACATCAACCGTAACATTAACTTCAGAAGTATCTGTGCCACAAATGCCACTGGTTACTGTGTAACTATAAATCCCTGAAGAATCTATTGATGGATTAAATATACTTGTTCCACTACTTAAACTTGGTGCCCAAACGCCTCCTGTATCTGGTATACCTGTTAAACTATTAAATAAATCTACAGAACTACTGTTTATGCATATCTCTAAACTACCATCTTCTCCTGCATTTGGTAATTCATCAACCGTAACATTAACTTCAGAAGTATCTGTACCACAAACGCCATTGGTTACTGTGTAACTATAAATTCCTGAAGAGTCTATTGATGGATTAAATATACCTGTTCCACTACTTAAACTTGGTACCCAAACACCTCCTGTATCTGGTACACCTGTTAAACTAGCAAACAAATCAACAGAACTACTATTTATACATATCTCTAAATTACCATCTTCTCCTGCATTTGGTAATGCATCAACCGTAACATTAACTTCCGAAGTATCTGTTCCACAAACGCCATTGGTTACTGTGTAGACATAAATTCCAGAGGAATCTGTTGATGGATTAAATACGCCTGTTTCACTACTTAAACTTGGTGCCCAAACGCCTCCTGTATCTGGTACACCTGTTAAACTAGCAAATAAATCTACTGAACTACTGTTTATACATATCTCTAAATCACCGTCTTCTCCGGCACTCAAAATATTGGATTGTTGAAATTCAAAAATACTGTCCGAATTACTATCCAGCGGAATTGAGTATCCATCTGACTCTCCAATTATTAATCCATTACTATCAACAGTATCAGGAAGACTTCCCAAAGTGCCATTGTCATCACTATCAGTAAATCCTGCTTCAATAACATCAAAACAACCATCGTTATCACTATCTAAATCTTGATGGTCTGGATAATTATCCCCATCTGTATCTCTATCTGGATTGCCGTTTTGTTCAACTGTGTCTAGAATTCCATCATTATCATCATCTAAATCATCATCATTTAAAATACCATCATCATCAAAATCTGGGATACATTCTTCTCTTACTTCATATTCACTACCACATTTAGAAGGGTTGTCACTTATAAAGATTTCACCGATAATACTTCCTTTAGATAATAAATTGCACAATGCTGAACAATCAGTTAAAGTACTGTTTCCAGAAATACTTATTGCTGTTCCTCCTTCAATTTCAATTTTAAAAAGATTTTCTAAACCATTTAAATTTTTTAATGAAATATTATTGCCAATTCCCAAACCCCCACCAATTTCAACTAATTTTTTAAAACCTATAAGATTATTTAATTTAATATTTTGACCTATATCTAATGTTCCTCCAAGTTTAATTAATTTTTCAAATCCTGTTATACCAATGAGGTTTTCGTTGTTAATTATATTTATGTCATCACCAATAATTTCAACGTTATTAAAGCTTTTTATATCAGTTAAACCAATTGACCAGAATTCTAATCCATCAACTCCAAAAAGATTATCAAATATTGGAATTTCAATTAATAAAGGGCATCCAGAAAAACTTAAATATCTAACTTTTTCTAAATTCGTAAAACCTATTACATTAACTAAACTAGCATTTTGTCCAATATCAATATTCCTCACAACTTCAATTAATGAATTAAATCCAATAATTTCATTAAGTATATCATTCATTTCTATACTTAAATTTCCTTTAAAAGATGATACATTATATTGGGTACCAATTTTTGTTAGCTTGTTAAATCCAATTAATTTCTCCATTGCATTAGCTCTTCTTATCAAAAACCAACCCCCAACATTCAACAAGCTATCAAAAGGTGAAATTGATTCCAAAGAATAATTCTCAGATATTTGAAAGTTTCCCCCAATTTTTTCTAATGCATTAAATCCTTTAATGTTTTTAAGACCAGAGTAATTTTGAGTAATTAAAAAGTCTCCGTTTACCGTGTGTAATTTATCTATTCCCTCAATATTTTCTATTAAATGACTTTGATCAATTTCAAAATCTCCTCCAATAAACTCTAAATTGCTAAAATTTGATACGCTATTGATTTCAGAATAATTAATTATAAGAGAACCTTCTATTCGCTTAATTGCAGTAATTCCAGAAATATCTGTAGCATCACCAATAAACAAATCACCTGTAATAACTTCACAGGTTCCATAATTAGTAATATAATCTTGAACGTCGCTCTGACTATTCAAATAAACATCTCCAGTAGGACATTGAGAATGTAATATTTCAATGAATAAAATAAAGAAAAGTAGTAAAATTGATTTATACAACTAGATTCCAATTTATATATTAGAAATCTAAAAATATATAAGATAATTAGTGTTGTTTATAAGTTATTCGTTGTAAACAAGAAATATCTGTTTAACTAATCATTCCTCTTCACTCAACTTAATAACCTCATCTATCATAATATCTCGTTGGTTGTAAACTTCTTCAAAAGCACCTGCGCCATAAAGTTGATCGGCTAGTGTGGCTTTTATATATTGTTTCACCTCATCATGATATGCTACAAACGTTACTTTAGATTCAGCTCTTAGGTTTAAATAATCTTGAAAAGCAAAAACTAAATCGTCACTTACTTTAAAATTATTTATAAACTCTTGTCTAGGAATATCGTCATAAATATGTCTGTCTTTTTCTAATTCTTCAAACACAAAATTTCCGAAAAAACCACGACGCAATAAATAAGAAAGTGTTTCGTTTTGCATGCTATTATCAATAGGCACAAACACATCGGGGATAATACCGCCGCCGCCATAAACAATTTTTCCGCCTGGTGTTGTGAATTTTAAAGAATCATCTACTTGAATTTTATCTGGATCTAAAAGCTCTCCTCTATCTAGCCTTTCGAAATATTCATCGTAGTAATCTTTATTTCCTTTATTGTAAGGTCGCTGAATGGAACGCCCTGTTGGTGTATAATAACGTGATACAGTTAACCTCACTGCGCTACCATCACCTAAATCCATTTCTCGTTGTACCAAACCTTTACCATAAGATCGACGCCCAACAATAGTGCCTTTGTCGTTATCTTGCAAGGCTCCTGCTACAATTTCGCTTGCAGATGCTGAGTTTTCATCAATAAGAACATAAACATTACCGTCTTCAAAATCACCTTTTTCCGTTGCAAAACTTTTTTCTATATTTCCGCGTTTGTTTTTTGTAAACAAAATAAGCTTATCATCTTCTAAAAATTCATCAGCTATTTGTTCGGCTATACCCAAAAAACCTCCTGGATTATTTCTTAAATCCAATGTTATTTCAGTAGCACCTAATGCCTCTAGTTTTTCTATACCAGCTTTAAATTCTTTATATGTAGATTCTGCAAAACGGTTAACTTTTATATACCCTAATTTATCGGTTAGCATATAAGCAGCATCTACACTTTTAATAGGAATCGTGCTACGTTTTACCGTGAAATCTAAAAGTTTTGGTTCGCCTCTTCTATATACTTTTAATTTAACTTTAGAGTTTTTTGAGCCTTTAAGCTTCTTAATTATTTCGCCATCTTTCAACTTATTCCCAAAAAGCGTATCGCCATCTGCCATAATAATTCTATCACCGCCCTTAATACCTGCTTTTGCACTTGGTCCGTTTTCGATAGCTCTAATTACTGCAATAGTATCTCTGTAGGTATAAAAACTTACGCCTATACCAACAAAATCACCTTTCATTTCTTCGGCAACACGTGCCATATCTTCTTTTGGAATATAAACCGAATGTGGATCGAGATTATCTAAAATTCCATTAACAGTAATATCAACAATACTATCGGTATTGACCTCATCTACATAATCGTATTCAATGTAATCAATAAGCCTGTTTAATTTGTCCTTTTTGCTATTTGTAGAAAATAAGCGATCTGGCGAATCGGTAAAATCTAATTTTCCACCAATAAAAATTCCTGCTGCAATGGCAACACCTAAAATTAAGGGCAAATATTTTTTTTGATAGGGCATTATGCTTTTAAATCTTCTATTTGTTCTAATTCAATTCCGGCCTTTTCTAAAAACCTGAGTCCAGAATCATCTTTATAAGCTTCATTATAAACTACTTTTACAATACCTGCTTGATGTATTAATTTACTACATTCTTTACAAGGTGACATCGTTATGTAAAGCGTAGCTCCTTTTGCCGATTGAGTTGACGATGCTACTTTTAAAATAGCATTAGCCTCAGCATGTAAAACATACCATTTGGTGTAGCCTTCATCATCTTCACAGAAATTTTCAAACCCTGATGGCGTACCATTGTACCCATCTGAAATTATCATTCTATCCTTTACAATTAGAGCTCCAACCTGCCTACGTTTACAGTAAGACAGTTTTCCCCATTCTTGTGCAATTCTTAAATAAGCCTTGTCGTACTTAAGTTGTTTATTTTTTGGCATTAATTTTTTATACAATTATATAGTTATGCAAATTGAAAATACAAGAACATCTCTTTAATGCGAAACAATATAACGAATATACTCGCTTCGTATTTTAATTACAATGCAAGTTCGTTAAAGTTTTTATAAGATTACTAAAATTTAAGCTAAGAAGTCGCTATTCAATATCATTGGAATTACCAAGCCAACTACAATAGCAGAAATTACCATAATCCAATCCCGTTTAGAAAACCTAAAAATAGTTTGAAAAATATAGCCTAAAAATAGGACTGCAAACACAATAATAATTTGAGCAAGTTCTATACCTAATGCAAACTCAAGCAATAAAACTAACTTATTATCAGAATCTCCCAAAAACATTTTAAACTCACGCGCAAAGCCTAAACCGTGCACTAAACCAAAGAATAATGTCGATAAAAATAAAACACCTACTTTTTCCTTTTGTGCACCTTTACCAGATGTAAATACGTTAAAAAGTGCCACAATTAAAATGGTAATAGGTATTAAAAATTCTATTATTTTGGCATTAACACTTACCACATTATATGCGGCTAAAACTAATGATAGTGTGTGGCCTAATGTAAACATTGAAACAAGTAGTAATACTCGCTTCCAATCTTTAAACATATAAGGAACTGTTAAAACTATTAGGAATAAAACGTGGTCGTAGGCATTAATATCAAGAACATGATTGATGCCGTATTGAACATTAAACCAGAAATTTTCAAGCATTTAAATTAGAATTTTAGGGTTGTTTCAAATATACAAATAAAGAATTCTGATTAACAAATTTCTTTATTTGAGATTCCCGTTTTTAAGAGAACGATAACTTTAAACGGATTTATTCAAAAAAAACTCCCAATAAATTCTCTTTTAAATTAATTTGACTTCTTTAAAATTTGGTTATACTTTTTATCTAACTGTAAAAGCATTTCTTTAGTTACATCTTCTAACAAAAATTTGTGTTTCCATTTCCAATCTTGTCTTGCATAAGAATCATTTATGCTTTTTGGCCAACTATTAGCAATTTCTTGTCTGTAATCTGGATTGTATTCTATTTTAAAATCTGGAATATAATTTTTAATAGATTCTGCAATTTCTTTTGGCGTAAAACTTATCGCTGCAAGATTGTAAGACGACCTAATTTTAATATCACTTGCCTTGGCAGTCATTATATCAACAGTAGCATTAATGGCATCATCCATATACATCATTGGGAGCTCTGTATCTTCTTTTAAAAAGCAATCGTAAAATTTCTCTTTAATAGCTTCATGATATATTTCAACTGCATAATCTGTAGTGCCGCCGCCTGGTAATGTTTTCCAACTTATAATGCCTGGGTAACGTAAACTTCTCACATCTACATCATATTTATTATGATAATATTCACACCAGCGCTCACCAACTTGTTTTGTAATTCCGTAAACGGTTGAAGGCTCCATAACCGCATATTGTGGTGTATATTCTGTTGGTGTTGTCGTTCCAAAAACAGCAATACTCGATGGCCAAAATACTTTTTTAATAAACTTAGCACGCGCTAAATTTAACACATGAAATAAGGAAGTCATATTCAAATCCCATGCTTTCATAGGGTATTTTTCGCCAGTAGCACTTAACATAGCCGCCATTAAATACACCGTGTCAATATTATGTTTTTCAACACAAACCTTAACACTTGCATAATCTTGTGCATCAACAATTTCAAAAATACCTGTATTTACAATATCTGGATTATTATAACTAATGTCGCTTGCAATTACATTTTTGTCACCATGAATGCTTCGCAGCCTAAATGTTAATTCCGAACCTATTTGTCCGCATGCCCCAATTATTAATATTTTAGAACTCATTTAAAACCTTCATTATAAGAATTTTTCAAAAATAATAAGATTTTATTGATAATATTGCATTTTAAAAATCAAAAATAATTGATTTTGATTATATTTTAAATTCATTAAAATCAAGTATTCCTATATCTTTGTAGGATGACATTATTTTAAACAAAACTATATGAATCTTAAAGTTTTAACCGTATTTAGTTTAATTCTCCTGTTTGTTTCTTGTAAAAAAACTCAAGATACCGAAGCTTCTGAGACTATTGAAAAACAACAAAGTCAAGACTTAACTCAACAAGAAATATCAAAATTAAAATACATTGAATATGCTTTAGACTCTAAAACTGAAGATGTAATTATAGATTGGAAAGAATACTACCAGTTTCAAGATATTATAACAAATATAAAACAAGGTGATTTAAGCTTTTTTTACAATAATGACGAAGAAGTTAAATTACTAGTAAAAAACTTAAAAGCAAATATCCCAGCTCAAGTAAATAGCGCTTCCATCTCGGCAAGGTTGCTAGTTTTAGAAACTAAGCTTTTAAAACTTGAGAGCTTATCAAACCTTTCTACCACTAGCAAAGAAGAATTACTAAACACTATAAAGGAGTTTTTTGTGGCGTTTTCTAATATCAATTTTCAAATGAACAAAAAAATTGAATTTGACAATCGCGATATCGAAAAACCTTAGATCCTTTAGCTTTTATTAAACTTTTGTTAATATATACTCCATTCACCGCCTTAGCAACTTATTAAATTTAAATTGGTGTTTTAATTTTTAAAGACTAATTCAATAAAATGAAAACCAATTTTAAATTTCTCCCCGTACTATCTATTTTTACCTGTTTAGTAGTGCTTGCATGTAAAGAAGATGCAAAAAAAGAAGCGTTAAAAGCCGAAGTAATCCCAGGAATAAACTTGGATTATATGGATAAAGAAGCCAAACCAAATGATGATTTTTTTAGATATGTTAATGGAAAATGGCTAGACACCACAGAAATTCCTGATGACCAAACAAGTTGGGGTGGTTTTAATGAACTAAGAAAAAAAACAGATGCAGACGTATTATCTATTCTTGAAATGGCTATGTCTGATAACAAAGACTTAAAAAAGATTCAAGTTCTACCAGGTTCAGACCAATCTAAAGCTATTAGTTTGTATGAAACTATTATGGATACAACAAGTAGAGATAACCAAGGAATAAATCCTATAAAATCTAATTTAAGTAAAATTGAAGCCATTAATAATATTAGTGACTTACAAAATTATCTTATTGAAATGGAACCAAAAGGTGGCGCTGGATTTTTTGGTTTTGGAGTTGGTGCAGATATTAAAAATAGCGATATAAACTCTGCTTATTTAGGAGCTGGCAGATTAGGTCTTCCAGATAGAGATTACTACGTAAAAGATGATGCAGACTCTCAAGAAAAAAGAGGACAATATGTAAAACATATTACTAAAATGCTACAATATCTTGGCGATTCTGAAGCTGATGCAAGTACACAAGCAAAACAAATTCTTGACTTTGAAACCCGTCTTGCTGAACCTAGAATGGACAAAGTTGACCGAAGAGATGCACGTAAGCGTTACAACCCAAGATCTATTAGTGAATTACAAAATATGGCTCCAGCAATAAACTGGAAAAATTATTTTGAAGGTATAGGTGTAAAAAAACTAGATACTATTATTGTAAGTGATGTTAAATATATTAACGCATTACAAAATATTTTGGCCGAAAATAATGTTTCCGATTGGAAAGCCTATTTGCGTTGGTCTTTATTTAATGGTGCTTCTGGCACTTTAAGTAATCATATTGAAGAAGCAAGTTGGGAGTTTTACAGTAAAACATTAAGAGGTGCAAAAAAACAACGCCCAAGAGACGAAAGAGCTTTACAAACTTTAAACGGAACTATAGGCGAAGCTTTAGGAAAATTATATGTTGATGAAAATTTCCCTCCTGAAGCTAAAGCTAAAGCTGAAAAAATGATTGCTAATGTTATTAAAGCTTTTGAAAATAGAATTAATAATTTGTCTTGGATGACAGATGAAACAAAGCAAAAAGCTGTTGAAAAATTATTAGCCTTAAATGTAAAAATAGCTTATCCAGACCAATGGAAAGATTATTCAGATTTAGAGATTAAAAGTTCAGAAGAAGGTGGTAGTTATCATGAAAATATGATGAATGCTAGAGTTTGGAATCATAAACAAAATTTAGAGGATTTAGGAAACCCTGTAGACAAAAGCAGATGGGGAATGGCTCCACAAATTGTGAATGCTTATTTTAATCCTTCTTTTAACGAGATTGTTTTTCCTGCTGCTATATTACAACCTCCTTTTTACAACTACCAAGCTGATGATGCTGTAAATTATGGTGGCATTGGCGCTGTAATTGGTCATGAAATTTCTCATTGTTTTGATGATTCGGGATCTCGATATGATAAAAATGGAAACTTAAATAACTGGTGGACAGATAAAGATTTAGAACAATTTGAAGCTTTAGGTAAAGATTTAGCAGATCAATATAGTGCTATTGAAGTTTTACCAGAGACCTTTATTAATGGTCCTTTTACATTAGGAGAAAACATTGGTGATTTAGGAGGTGTTACTGCTGCCTTTGAAGCTTTACAACTTAGCTTTGAAGAAAATGGAAGACCTTCAGAAAACATTGATGGTTTTACACCAGAACAACGTTTTTTCATGTCTTGGGCTACCGTTTGGAGAACAAAAATGAGAGATGATGCTCTTAAAAACAGAATTAAAACAGACCCTCATTCTCCAGGAATGACAAGAGCTATACAACCTTTAATGAATATTGATGCTTTTTATGAAGCCTTTAATGTTAAAGAAGGAGATAGCATGTACATAAAACCTGATGAACGCGTGAGAATTTGGTAATACATTAGGTTTGTAAAACTTAAAAACGGCAAGTATTTTAAATACTTGCCGTTTTTTAATTATTATAATTCTTTTTTTTAGAATGTAATATTCACAAAAGGGATTATTGCACTTGTATATACACTTTCATTCTCATCGTATAGTACATTATATTTTGCACCAATTAATATTTTGCTAGTAATATTAAATCCTGCTCCTACAAATAAAGCAGAGTCCCAATAATTGTGTTTGGTTTTACTTTGTGGAGTTTCTGTTTCTGTAGAAACCCTTAATTCTGCAAATTCTAATAATGTAGATATTTTATTAATAGGGTTATATATTCCTAATAAATTAGCACCAAAAGTCGTTGTATTTTGATAATTTTTTATAGAAGAATAACTGCCTTGAAGCCCACCTCCAAATGATACTTTATCACTAACCTTATATGTTAAATTAGGAGATAAATTAACGTTAGTTCCACCAACAAAACTTAATCCAAATCCGCATCCAAATTTTAGTCTTTTATCTTCTTTTGCTATACTATCTGTATCTATAGTTTTAGTGGTTTGCGAAAAACCTTTTTCACCAAATATGCCAACGGCAATAAGAATTAATAATCTTAAAATTAACTTGTTCGTTTTCATACTTGGTGTTTTAATGAAAATTAATTTTTTGTCTGTGCAGCTTGAATTGCTTGCTTTTGTCTTAACAACTCCGTTTTTGTTAATTGAATTAAACCAAAGTTAGGAGCCGTTTTTAAAGCAGCATCTAAAATATCTACAGCTGCATCAATATTTGCTTTTTTGTCTTTATTATAAACAGACAGCGCATTTAAATACATAAACGCAGATTTTAAAGGCACTTCGTATGGTTGTTGCGATTCATAAAACGCTTTTTTCATATCGTCTTTAGAATTAAGTAATCCATAATTTATATGCTTTTCTGCTTCAGCAAACTTTTGAGTTTGCATATTAAGTTCTGCTAATTCATAAGCTATTAATGCATTTGGGTTCCTTTTAAACATTTCTTCAAAAAGACCAATAGCTAATACTGGCTGTTTTACCGCTTTTAATGATACGGCTTTTACTTCAACTGCAATATCAGAATCTGTTGCGTTTATTTCATAACCAATAGTATTAAGAGCTTGCGCATATTTGTTTTCACTCATATAAATATAAGCTAAAGTATCTTTTCTTGCTTTAGAGGGTGCTAATAGATTTAAATGCGTCATTCCATTTATCATGCCTTGCACATCACCCTGTACTTTCATTTGCTTATAATAAGCTTCGTAGTGTTTTAATAATTCTGAGTTAGTTTGTGCACTTAACATAAAGCTGCTCATCAATAAAACCAATCCAAGTAATTTTTTCATCTTTTTTTAATTTGTTTTTTTCGTGCGCTAAAACTATAAAAAATTAACATTTAATCGGATAAAAAGAATGCTAATTATTTCTATTTGTATTCAATAGCTTATTCAAGTAGATTAAAAAAGTGGTTTTTAGAAAAGAATTCATTTAATGAAAATCTCAAAATTTCATCCATATGGCATCTTAAGCTTAACTTTTTAATAATTAAAGACTTGAAAAATTCATTTTTAGGAAAATCGAAATAAATTAATTATATTTAAGATTACTAAATTAAATAATTATGGGAATAAAGAGTTTTCAAGGCGCTAGAAGGCAACAAACTAGCACCACAGACACCACACCGTTAAAGGTTAGTGATTACATGACCACAAATTTGATTACGTTTACTCCTAACCAAACTATTGAGAGCGTTATGCAGTCGCTAATTAAAAATAGAATATCTGGCGGACCTGTTGTAAACGAAAAAAATGAGTTAATTGGCATCATATCTGAAGGTGATTGTATTAAACAAATTAGCGAAAGCCGTTACTACAATATGCCTATGCAAGACAAAACCATTGAAAAACACATGGCTATGAATGTTGAAACTATTGATGGCAACATGAATATTTTTGATGCTGCAAAAAAGTTTTTAGATGCTAAAAGACGTCGTTTTCCAATTGTTGAAAACGGTAAACTAGTTGGTCAAATTAGTCAAAAAGATGTTCTTAAAGCAGCCATGAAGTTAAAAGGGCAAAATTGGAAATAGCATTTAACTATAATGCTTTTTATTATATATTTCTATCTATAGGTTTTATTGCTTCTGGATGGTCTGTTATAATGAGTTTTTGTTGTGCGCTACTTTCTAAAGCTGCTATTTTAGAATAGTTATGCCCCTCAATAGGTTCTTTTAAAATTTTCCATTTTGCAACACCACCTACGGTTACTGTTTCTCCAATTTCTATTATTCTTTCTGAATATTTTAAAGTTTTATTAAAACCAAGCCAATTTTCACTTTCAACCCCAAAGCTTTCTAAAACTTTTTGAAATTCGGGTGTAGGATTATTGAACGCTCCAGACGAAATCTTTTTATCTACAACAATATAACTTTGATAATTGCTCGTTTCTTTTGAAGGTTTTACCATAACCAACTCGCTTTTTTGTTCAATAAAAAAATCTTGAATGTCTTCTTTTTTAACTAAGGTTTTCCAATGTGAACTTTTCCCTCTACTTACCTTCTGTTTAACTTCAAAAATATAAGCGACACATTTTCGTTTGCTAAAAGGTGCTACAAAAGGCTCTTTAACCTGTAATACTTTACCAGACACCTTTGTTAATTCATCAGTTCTAAATTGTGTAATTCGTTTGGATTTAAACTTAGATAACTTTCTTAAAATAATATTTTTTTTACTAAAGTAAATGGATAAAAAAATAATTATAGCTATTGCTGAAATTATTAAAACCGGGATTAAGAATTCTGGATTATCAAACATGTTTTTATAACTAATTTAACTATTAGTGCTCGTGTTTTATAAAATGTTACTAATAATATACTTATTCTCTTTTTACCAAGGCATAAAAATCATTCTCTAAAGGCAAATAACCTTGGTCGTAAACAAAATAATAAACAGTGCCTGCTTTTGTAGTATAGGTGCTAGTAAAAAAATTAAAATCGAAACCGTTTTGTATAAGTTTAGTTCTTGTCGTTTTTGTTTTTTGATCTGGATTTAATGCTTCTAAAATTCTCCAATTTTTTCTTAACCTATTATTTATATTACGAATTAAGTTTTTAGAATCTTTATTTACTGTGTTATTATAAGCATTTCTGCAGTAATCACTACAGAATTTTTTATCGCTTCTACCTATAATTTTTTCGCCACATTCTAAACAAACTTTAGTCATAAAACATTAATTTTTATAAATATAAAAAAAAATTAATTTAATAATTTCTTTATTCTTGGGAATTTAAAACAATTTAAACGACTACAATTATTTACAAACGAACACAAACGCTTACTAACCGATTAAGAATTTACACTTGTTACATCTTTGCACTGTCGAAACATAAGAACTCGATAGTATTAACTGTTTAACGAAAAAAATTTAAAATTATGAACACGCTTAGAAACAAAGTACAGTTGATTGGTAACTTAGGAAACGATCCAGAAATCATCAATTTAGAATCAAGTAAAACATTAGCAAAATTTAATATTGCTACTAACGAAAGCTACACTAATAATAAAGGTGAAAAAATAACAGATACGCAATGGCATAATGTGGTTGCTTGGGGAAAAACAGCACAAATTGTAGAGAAATACGTAACCAAAGGAAAAGAAGTCGCTATTGAAGGCAAGTTAACCTCAAGAAGTTATGATGATAAAGACGGAAACAAGCGCTACATCACAGAAGTGGTATGTAGCGAGCTACTTATGTTGGGGAAATAATTCTTTATTTCTAAAAAAGGCGGTTTTAAAAACCGCCTTTTAAAACCGTTTAACTGTTAAAAACTCACATTTAAACGAACTTTTACCTCTTTCATCTGAAAAACACATGAGTATAAAAAATAAATTATATGTTTGGCATTGTTAAATGCCCCAAACATGAAACATATACTACTTTTAACCTACATAGTAGGCTTTACCCTATTTGCACAAAACCAACCTTTCAACATTCAAGAAAGCAAAGGAGAACTTTATGAGTATGCTCAATTCTCTAGTGCGGATAGCTTAGATTTAAGCATTCAAGAAGTTACTCAAAACAACATACTAAAATTTACTGATTTAGAATCTGAAAACCAAAGTGTCGGTTTTACTTCAGATAACTATTGGTTACGTTTCAAATTAAGAAATAGTGATACAACTACAAAAACATATTATTTAGAAACAGCGAGACCTATAACAGATTTTGTTGATCTATATCAAATAAGTAGTGATGGAATTCAACTATTTAAAAGTGGTGATAACATCGCTTTTAATGAAAAACAAGTTAGCCATAGAGCTTCAATTTTTAAATTAACAATACCGCCACAAGAAATTCAACAAATTTATATACATCTTAAAAGTGATGGTGAAACAATAAATCTTCCTTTAAAACTTTATACTCAATCGGAATTTTGGTTAATGAACTATAAACAACAACTGTTTCTTGGTTTGTTTTATGGATTACTATTTTTAGCTAGCATTATATATTTGTTTTTCTATACAAGCCTTAAAGAAAAAGCCTTTTTATATTATGGCATCTATGTGCTTTCAATAGGCTTAATGCAAGCCACTTTAGATGGTTTAATGCACGAATTCATATTCCCACAAGGTGGATATATAAATAATAGAGCAGTATTAATCACAGCATTAATAACAAACTTCTTTTTGCTAAAATATTGTGAGCATTTTTTAAGAGTAAATGATCTTTTAAAGAGTTTCAAGAAAGGTTTTAATGTTTTTTATGGAATTTTAGCGGCATTGTCTATCTTACTTTTTATCAACCCAACAACCCTTAAAATAGCTTATCCTTTAAGTAACTTAAATGGCTTGTTTAGTTTATTGTTAATTTTAACAACCATATTTGCTATGCGTTACAAACGCATAAAAATTGACCCCTATTTCTCTTTTGGTATTTTATTCTTAGTTATTGGTTTACTCGGTTTTGTAATGAATAATTTAAGCTTATTACCTAATAATTTTTACACACTTAATAGCGCAAAATTCGGTTCTGGTTTCGAGGTCATTTTCTTATCATTATCAATGACAAATCTGATTAAAAAACTAAGATTAGAAAAGGAAAAATCTCAAATAGAAGCCCTTAATAAATCTGAAGAGATAAGTCAGTTAAAAACGCACTTCATGTCCAATATGAGTCATGAATTAAGAACACCAATAAATGCTATTATGGGAATAGCTGAAAACGAATTGGAAAACTTAAAAGATAATGCTGCAAGAAAATCTTATGAAATTATAAAAAATGCTTCATTAAGTTTATTAAGTAATGTAAATGATATTATAGATTTTGAAAAAATTGAAAATAATCAACTCGAATTAAACAGTTCAAAATTTAACCCATCTATAAAATTAAATGAAATAAGTAATAACTGGAAAGCCGAAGCAAATAAAAAAGGATTGAATTATACTTTTGAAATAGATACTGAAATGCCTTTAAATGTTTATGCAGACCCAATCCGTTTTGTTCAAATTATAAATAATGTTTTAGCTAATGCTGTAAAATTTACTAAAAAAGGAAGTATTCATTTTAAAGTTACCTGCCTAAAACAACCAGATGATTTGTGTCGTTTTTCTTTTCAAATATCAGATACTGGAATTGGCATAAACCCAGAAGCTAAGAAAAGTATATTTGATAGCTTTGGTCAAATGAAATTAAATCATAAAAGACAATTTGGAGGTATAGGTTTAGGTTTGTCTATTGTAAAACACATTGTAGAGCTTTTTAAAGGGTCTATAAAAATTGATAGCGAATTAGATAAAGGTACAGACGTTTTTATTGATTTGACTTTAAAAAGTATTACACAACAAATAAAAATAGATGCTGCAAATACTAATAGTCAAACCCCATTACATATCCTTGTAGTTGAAGACAACAAACTCAACCAAATGGTAATGCGCAAAATATTAAGTAGCCTATCCAATATAACTTTTGCTATAGCAAATAATGGAAAAGAAGCTCTTGAAGAATTAAAAAAAGATGCTTACAATCTTATTTTAATGGACTTACAAATGCCAATAATGGATGGTTATGAAGCTACTAAAATTATAAGAAGTGGTGAATTAGACGATAACTTAAAAAACATTCCAATTATAGCAGTTACAGCTGATGCCTTATCAGAAACTAAAAAACGTGTTTTAGATTTAGGCATGAATGACTACATGACAAAACCCGTGAGTAAAGAACTACTATTAGAAAAAATATATGCTTGCTGTTTTAACAAAAACCATGAAGGCAATAATGATTCTGAAAGTTTAAAAATCGCTTAATTATTAATTACTGTTTTTTTTGAAGCTAAAAAATAAAATGCTAATCTCATATTAGCATTAAAAAAAAGCTATTTAATATCTGTTTTATTTAATTATTCTCAATTAGAATTCAACAAACAAAAAAAATTAATAAAACTTTATATATAATACGTTCTTTAATTTAAGCTTTACTACTTTTATGTTTAATTTTCAATAGAACGATAACATGTCTGTAGAGCCAAAATTAACACGATTTAAGCAAAGTGTATTATCAAAATATCAAATATACAATAGTATATTTATGACATTACCTTTTGACGCCATAACAAAAACAGGCGTTTTACTTCCTTTATTTCATGAAACATGTGAAAAAGGATTTAAAAAAGGTGATGATCCCACAACTATAGTTGATACTTTTTTCAAAAAATACCAAGCCCGACGTACCAAAGAAAGCCAAATAAACCTTCTTTTTAGATTTATTCAATATATAGAAAGACAAGTGGTTCTATTTGATGCTATTGAAGACGCAGCATTCCCAATTGTAAACAATATGGAAGGTATTGGTACTTTAAGAAACCTTAAAGAATCTGCAACTTCTGAGAACAAATTAGAAGAATTAAAAAATTATCTTGAAGAATTTAAAGTGCGTATCGTTTTAACAGCGCATCCTACGCAATTTTATCCTGGTTCTGTTTTAGGTATTATTACAGATTTAACTAAGGCAATTAAAAATAATGATTTATCTGAAATCAATAATCTATTTGCTCAATTAGGTAAAACTCCTTTTTTCAAACACGAAAAACCAACGCCTTATGATGAAGCAAAAAGTTTAATTTGGTACTTAGAAAATGTGTTTTATACTTCGTTTGGTGAAATTTATAATTACATCCAACAAAACATTTATGATGATAGTAGAAAACATAATGAAATTATTAATGTTGGATTCTGGCCTGGTGGAGATAGAGATGGGAATCCTTTTGTAAAACCAGATACAACTTTAAAAGTAGCTGCAAAATTAAAGCAAGCTATTTTAAGAAAATACTATGGCGACCTCAAGGATTTAAGACGTAAACTTACTTTTAGAGGTGTTGAAGATCGCATTATTAAATTAGAAACCACTCTCTATAATTTTAGTATAAATTTAGACTCTAAAGACACCTTAACTTCAAAAGAGCTCATCAAAGAATTGTTAAGTATTAGAGATGTTGTTGAGAAAGATCACCAATCATTATACATAAGCGAACTAAATAATTTAATTAATAGAATTCATTTATTTGGTTATTATTTTGGAACTTTAGATATAAGACAAGACAGTAGAATTCACCATTCAGTTTTCACAACAGTTATCAATCACTTAATTGAAACAGGTAGCTCATCATTTCCAAATAATTATCACGATTTATCTGAAAATGAACAAATTGAAATATTATCAAAAGCAAATGATGACATAAATGATTTAGATGCGTTTGATGATGAAATGGTTTGCAATACTTTAAAAACTATTTCTATTATAAAAGATATTCAAAAAAGCAATGGAGAGCGTGGTGCAAACCGATACATTATAAGCAACAACCAAACCGCTTTAAATGTTATGCAATTATTCGCTATGCTTAAAATGGTCGCTTTTAAAGATGAATTAACCGTAGATGTTGCGCCATTATTTGAAACTATTCCCGATTTAGAAAATGCACCAAGTGTTATGGAGCAACTATACACAAACGAAGCCTATATGGCGCATTTAAGATCGAGAGGCAGTAAGCAAACTATTATGTTAGGCTTCTCTGACGGAACTAAAGATGGCGGCTATTTAATGGCAAACTGGGGTATTTATAAAGCTAAAGAATTACTAACTGAGATGTCTAGAAAATATGATATTACTGCCATATTTTTTGATGGTCGTGGTGGACCTCCAGCGCGTGGTGGTGGAAAAACACATCAGTTTTATTCTTCTTTAGGACCAACAATTGAAGACAAAGAAGTACAATTAACTATACAAGGACAAACTATTAGCTCTAATTTTGGAACTTTAGATTCGTCAAAATATAATTTAGAACAATTAATAAGTTCTGGTATTAAAAACAGAATAGGTGGAGAGGCAAATAAAATGTCTGCCGAAGACAAAGTTGTGATGGCAGATTTAGCCGAATCAAGCTACCAAACTTATAAAGATTTTAAAAGTCACCCAATGTTCATTCCGTATTTAGAACGTATGAGTACTTTAAAATACTACGCTAAAACCAATATTGGTAGTAGACCATCAAAACGAGGTACATCAGACAAACTTATTTTTTCAGATTTAAGAGCCATTCCTTTTGTAGGTTCATGGAGCCAATTAAAACAAAATGTACCAGGATTTTATGGTGTTGGTACTGCCTTAAAACAATTTGAAGACAGAGGTGAATTTGAAAAAGTAGAGCAGCTTTATAAAAATTCTAAATTCTTTAAAACCTTATTAGAAAACAGCATGATGTCTCTAACTAAATCTTTTTTCGATTTAACAAAATACATGTCTGAAGATGAGGAATTTGGTGGTTTCTGGAATATTATTCACACAGAATATGTTACAACCAAAAGATTGCTTTTAAAACTTACTGGTTACAAAGAATTAATGGAAAATGAACCTTCTGGAAAAGCTTCAATTGAGGTAAGAGAATCTATAGTTTTACCATTATTAACTATACAACAGTATGCACTTAAAAAGATTCAAGAATTAGAAAAAGCAGGTGTTCCTGCAGATGATGAGGAGAAGAAGATTTTTGAGAAAATTGTAACGCGTTCTCTGTTTGGTAATATTAATGCTAGTAGAAATTCTGCTTAATAAATAAATTTTAAAACCAATAAAAAATGCCGGTGTTTACAAAATGTAAACACCGGCATTTTTGTTTTTGATACACATTACTAAATAGAAAAGGATGACATACTTAAAGCATAACACCCTTTTCAACACTAACTAAAATTATATATTTTAATGTTCATTTAATCTAAAGTCTGGATAGGCATCCATGCCATGTTCATGTGCATCCAAACCTTCTATTTCTTCTTTTTCAGAAACTCTAATACCCATAGTTTTCTTCAAAGTAAATATGATAATGAATGCTGTAACTATACAAAATACAGCATAAGAGCCTACACCTATTAATTGACTAATAAATTGATCCATACCTGCAAGTTCCCCAAAAACTCCAACAGCTAATGTTCCCCATATACCACAAACAAGGTGAACAGCAATAGCTCCAACTGGATCATCCAATCTTAATTTATCAACAAATCTTACAGCTAATACAATTATAGTTCCGGCAATTGCACCAATTAAAATAGCATCTGTAGGACTCATTTGGTCTGCACCAGCAGTAATACCAACTAATCCACCAAGTATTCCATTTAAAAACATAGTTAAATCTAAATTTTTATACATAGCCGTAGAAACTAACATAGCAACAACACCTCCTGCAGCAGCCGCTAAACACGTTGTTACTAATGTTAAAGATGTTAATCCTGGATCTGCAGAAAGCACAGAACCTCCATTAAACCCAAACCAACCTAACCAAAGGATTAAAACACCTGCGGTTGCAATAGGAATATTATGTCCTGGTATTGCTTGAGGCTTTCCATCTTTAAATTTACCAATACGCGCGCCTAACAACCAAACAGCTACTAGCGCTGCCCATCCTCCAACAGAATGAACTAATGTAGAACCTGCAAAATCATAAAAAGGCGTTTCAAGTGTTTGCAAAAATCCGCCACCCCATTTCCAAGAACCTGCAATTGGGTAAACGAACCCAACATATATTATTGCAAAAATCATGAATGGTACAATTTTCATACGTTCAGCTACAGCTCCAGACACTATGGTTGCAGCAGTTGCAGCAAACATACCTTGAAATAAGAAATCTGTCCAATACGTGTAACCTTCATTATATGTTAAATCTAAAGCACCTTCGGCAGTAAGTGGTGAATCTAAACCAATTCCTGCAAAACCTAGAAATCCATTAAATTCTCCTGGATACATTAAATTAAATCCAACTAAGCAATATAGAAGAAGCCCAACTGTGATAATAAAAATATTTTTAAAAAGTATATTGATTGTGTTTTTTTGTCTTGTTAATCCAATTTCTAAAAATGCAAAACCTAAGTGCATAAAGAAAACAAGAGCTGTACAGATCATCATCCATACATTATTCGTTGTAAGTAATTCCATTTAATATTTTTTTGATGATTATTATTTTAAAGTGTCTCCACCTTTTTTCCCTGTTCGTATTCTATAACATTCTTGTACATCAGATACAAAAATTTTACCGTCTCCAACCTCTCCAGTTCCTGCAGAACTAATTATAGTTTGTATGGTAGTTTCAGCAAAATCATCATTTACAACAATAGATAAGTACCGACGTTGAATATCGCTAGTACTATATGATACACCTCTGTATACGTGTCCTTCTTTTTCATTACCTAGACCAGTAACATCCCAGTAAGAGAAAAAGTTTACACCAACACTATGTAAGGCTTCTTTAACAGCACGATACTTTGATTTTCTAATAATTGCTTCAATTTTTTTCATAATTCATTTATCTTATTTGTTTAGTTAGTTCGTTAAAATATAAAAAAGCCTTCATAAAAAGCTCTTTTTGGAATTTATATAAAATCTAAAAGATGCCTTATGTACATAAGGCATCTTTTAGTTGTTGATAATATAATAACAATTAAATTTTTAATCTTCCATTTCTCTTTGTCTTCTTCCTGGATAAGCTAATGAACCATGCTCAGAAATATCAAGACCTTGAATCTCTTCTGCTTCAGTTACTCTTAAGCCAATAGTCTTTTTCAAAATCAGTAAGAAAATATAAGACAATCCAATTGACCATACAGCATAAGCTAAAACACCTATCGCTTGCGCACCTAATTGAGCAGCACCACCTCCATTAAAAAGGCCAATTCCTGTGTCTCCATCAATTCCCCAAAGACCTATAACTAAAGTTCCCCAAGCACCAGCAATACCATGTACAGAAATAGCTCCAACTGCATCGTCAATTTTTAAAGTTTTTTCTACAAATCCAATTGAATATACTACTAGAATACCTCCAATCAAACCTGCCAATACAGCACCAGCTTCACCCATATTACCACAACCAGCAGTAATACTAACAAGACCAGCAAGAGCTCCATTTAAAGTCATTCCTAAATTTGGTTTACCCATTTTAACCCAAGAAATAATTAAAGCACCAATTGCACCTGCAGCAGCAGCTAAGTTAGTTACAAGTACTACCTGAGAAGCAGCAGTAGCGTCATCACCACCCCAAGCTAATTGAGAACCTCCGTTAAATCCAAACCATCCTAACCAAAGGATAAACACCCCTAAGGTTGCATACATTTGGTTATGACCAAGTAATTCAACTGGTTTACCATTTAGGTATTTACCAATTCTAGGTCCTACCATCCAAGCAGCTACAAGTGCTGCCCAACCTCCAACAGAGTGAACGATAGAAGACCCCGCAAAATCAATAAATTCTGCAGGCATAATACCATCGGTATTATTCAACCAACCACCATTCCATTCCCAACCACCAGCGATTGGGTAAATAATAGCTGTCATAATAATTGAGAAGATCGCATAAGTTGTGTATTTTGTTCTTCCAGCTATAGCTCCAGATACAATAGTTGCTGCAGTTGCTGCAAATACTGTTTGGAAAAATAAATCTGCTGCTCCTTGAGAGAAAATGAAGCCTCCCCAATGGAAGTAACCACCACCTGAAACATCAGATCCATACATTAAAGAGTATCCAACAAACCAAAAGGCTAATGAACCCACAGCAATATCTAAGAAATTCTTCATTGCGATATTAACCGCATTTTTAGAATCTGTCATTCCAGATTCCACTAAGAAGAACCCTGCTTGCATAAAGAATACTAGAATACCCGAAATAAGCATCCACAACATTCCCATATCTCCTTTAACTGATTCTGCAAGAGCTTCAACTGCCGAGGCATCTTGAATTATAAGGGGCATGTTTAATAATAAAGACATATTTTATAATTTTTATGGTTAGTAATTTTTGTTGTACGTATACCCGTTTTAAAATTAAAACGGGTATACGTGTATTTTTTATTAAGTATTAGAAAGCATAAATAGCAGCTAAAACAAAAGAACCTAAGCTCTTTGTAGCCATTAAATCGTTATCAAGAAATGCATCATCAGAAGCACTATCTAATCTTAATTCTGGTTTAATGGTTAAATTATCAACTGCAAAACTACCTGTTAAAGTTACTGCAAATACACTTGAATCCTCTACACCAGTACCAATAGCTCCAAATTCTTTATCTTCTACAAAGTATTCAGCTCTTAAACCTAATGTAAATGTATCTGAAGTAGCATATTGTGGATATAACGCTCCACCATAAAATCCTCCAGCATCATCTTCAAGGCTTAAGTAAGCACCGTTAATGCCTAAGAAAAAGTCGTCAGATAAATCAAAACCACCTGTATAATCTATTTCAAAGAAAGAAGGATCTACTAAAACATTTAAGAATTGTCCTGAATATCCTAATTGTGCTCCAAAAGCATAATCACCAGTTGGGTTAAACTCAGTTAAATCCGTGTCATTCATAACACCTAACATTAAACTAAAATCTTCTCCTAAAGCAAAATCAGCTTTTAAACCTGTATGGCTAAATGGTCCATAAGAGAATAAATAAGACGTACTGTAGTTAAAGTTAGCTGTTGGAGATATAACCTCATAACCTAAAAAAGTATTAAAGTTACCCATTGTTAATGTTACGCTTTCGCTAACATTCCAATATGCATATAACTGGTTTACTATATTACCTGTTGCAGAGTACATTGGTGATGCAA
The DNA here is from genome assembly GCF_900114265.1 of Flaviramulus basaltis. Taxonomy (GTDB): domain Bacteria; phylum Bacteroidota; class Bacteroidia; order Flavobacteriales; family Flavobacteriaceae; genus Flaviramulus; species Flaviramulus basaltis. Next base: position 1,077,328 of record NZ_FPKV01000001.1, on the reverse strand, counting down.
AAATAGCATCTGTTCCTCTTGGTCCAAATACTAAGTCTGCAACAAATCCAGCTTTTTCACCTTCATAACTAAATACTACGTTGGCCATACCTAAAGCAAATCCTGGCAAATTAGCAAATGAAGATCCTGGCGCTTGTGCAAACTCATCATTGGGCGCAGTGAAGTTAGCTCTATAATATGCGTCAACACTACCACTAACATTAAATGATGGGGCAGGTGTTTCTTCTTCCTGAGCAAATAAACTACACGCCATAAAAAGCATTGAAAGAGTAATAATTTTTTTCATAATTGTTTTCATTTTAAGTTATTAATTATTTTAGTTAATTTTCCTTAAGAACTAAGTAAATCTAAATCAAAAACTTTTAACCCCCATAAAAAACAGGGGTAATTGAACTACTTTTGTCAATATTCTAATTTTTACCCCATTTTTTTATAGGTATTCTGTTTATTTTTTGATTTTTTGATTTTTTAACAAAGGAACGAATTGAATTATTGTCAGTTTTTTATAAATTTTTGTAGCATTATTGGTATTTATACAATCATTTATTACCATAAATTCACATATTGGTATTTCTGCCTAAAAAAACACCAATTGAATATTTAATAAAAAACTGGTTATATATTGATATATAATTATTTTTATCTTCCCTTATCCTTAAAAATCGAAATAATGAAATACCCCTTATTGTAATTCAATTACTAGTACCTATCTTAGCTATTCAACTCAAATTTTAAAACTAATATTTGTTGATTATGCTGAAGAAACAAGGACTATATTTACCTGAATTTGAACATGAAAATTGCGGCGCAGGTTTTATTTGTAATCTAAAAGGAGAAAAAACAAATCAAATCATTCATGATGCCTTAGAAATTCTAGTAAAATTAGAACACCGTGGTGGTGTTAGTGCAGATGGAAAAACTGGAGATGGCGCCGGATTATTAATAGATATCCCTCATGAATATTTTTTAAGGGTATGTGACTTTAAAATACCTGACCCTAGAGAGTATGCTGTTGGTATGGTTTTTCTTCCTAAAACAGAAAATCAACATCGCTTTTGTAAGGATGTTTTCGAAAAAGAAATAAAAGCTCAAGGTCTTGCCGTTTTAGGATGGCGAAAAGTACCCGTAGACTCTTCACAATTAGGTGAAATTGCTAAAGCTTCAGAGCCTAATATCGAACAAATTTTTGTGGGGAAAACAGAAGCAATAGATGAAGCTGTTTTTAAAGCAAAACTATATGCTGCACGTAAAATTACTGAGCACACGATTAGAAGGTCTAAAATATCCGAAAGCGGGTATTTTTATCTACCAAGTTTATCTACAACTACCCTAATATATAAAGGAATTATAATGCCCGAAGATATTGGGCCTTATTATACAGATTTACAACAAATAGACCTAGTAACACGCTTAGCATTAGTACATCAGCGTTTTTCAACTAACACAATGCCTACTTGGGAATTGGCTCAGCCATTTCGCTTTATGTGCCAAAATGGAGAGATTAATACCTTACGTGGTAATGTAAGTAGAATGCGTGTTCGTGAAGAAATCATGAAAAGTGACGTTTTCGGACCTCAAATAGATAAATTATTCCCAATAATTCTCCCAGGAAAATCAGATTCTGCATCAATGGATATGGTGGTTGAATTATTAACACACACCGGACGTTCTTTACCAGAAATCATGATGATGATGATTCCTGAAGCATGGGAAAAACACAAAACCATGTCTGAAGAACGTAAAGCATTTTACGAGTATAATGGTTGTATTATGGAACCTTGGGATGGCCCAGCATCAGTACCTTTTACAGATGGTGATTATATTGGTGCTTTATTAGACAGAAATGGATTAAGACCATCAAGATATACCGTTACCAAAAGTGGTAAACTAATCATGTCATCAGAGATTGGAGTTGTTGATATCGCACCAGAAGACATAGAAAGTCATGGTAGATTAGAACCTGGAAAAATGTTTTTGGTAGACATGAATGAAGGGCGCATTATTAAGGACGAAGAAATTAAAAGTAAAATTGTTTTAGAAAGACCATACAAAGAGTGGTTAGACAAAACTAGATTGCACTTAAAAGACGTTCCCTATACCAACGAAACTTGCCCAATAGAAACTATTGATATTAAGACAAGACAACGTTTATTTAATTATACGTTTGAAGATATTCAAGAGGTTATAACACCTATGGCCATTGTTGGAAAAGAAGCATTAGGCTCTATGGGTATAGATACACCTTTAGCTGTTTTATCTGATAGACCTCAACTTATTTCAAACTACTTTAAGCAATTATTTGCACAAGTTACCAACCCTCCATTGGACGGAATTCGTGAAGAAATAGTAACCGATATTGGTTTAAATTTAGGTAAAGACCGAAATATTTTTAGCATTACAGAAAGACAATGTAGAAAGTTAAAAATACAAAATCCTGTAATTTCTAATGCCGATTTAGAAAAAATTAGAACTATTGATATTGAAGGCTTCAAAGCTGAAACTATTAACATTTTATATCCGAAATCTCAAGGAGTAAATGGTTTAGAAGATGCTTTAGAAAATATTATAAAACAAGTTGAAAAAGCTCTAGTAAGAAAAACTAATATCATTATCCTTTCAGATAGAGGTGTTAATCAAGATTTCGCTCCTATTCCAGCTTTATTAGCCTGTTCTTATGTAAATCATCAAATGAATCGTTTACGCAAGCGTTCTTATTTCGATATTATTATTGAATCTGCAGAACCTCGCGAACCTCATCATTTTGCTACTTTATTTGGCTATGGCGCTAGTGCTATAAACCCATATATGGTAAACGAAATTATCAGAATGCAAGTTAAAGATGGCTTTATTACTGGTATAGACGAGCAAAAAGCTGTTGATAATTTCAATAAAGCTATTGGAAAAGGTATTTTAAAAATAATGAACAAAATAGGAATCTCTACATTACATTCTTATAGAGGTTCTCAAATTTTTGAAATTGTTGGTTTTAATTCTCGTTTTGTTGAAAAGTATTTCCCTTACACAGCTTCAAGAATTGAAGGTATAGGTTTATATGAAGTTGAAAAAGAAATTAATGAACGCTATAAATCTGCTTACCCAGATAAAGCTATTGATAAACTTTTAGGACTAAATATTGGTGGTGATTATAGATGGAGACGTAACGGCGAAAGACATTTATTCAATCCAACAACGGTTGCAAAATTACAACAAGCCGTTAGATTAAGTGACCAAGCAAGCTATGATGTTTATTCTCAGGCAATAAATGAACAAGCTGAAAACTTAATGACCATTCGTGGCTTATTTGAGTTTGATAATTTAGACCCTATTCCTATTGATGAAGTAGAACCTTGGACAGAAATTGTGAAGCGTTTTAAAACGGGAGCGATGTCTTATGGTTCTATTTCGCGTGAAGCACACGAAAACTTAGCCATTGCCATGAACCGTATTGGTGGAAAATCAAATTCTGGGGAAGGTGGTGAAGACAGAAAACGTTTCCACCCAGATGTAAATGGAGATAGTCGTAATTCGGCAATAAAGCAAGTAGCTTCTGGTCGTTTTGGAGTAACATCTCACTATCTAACAAACGCTAGAGAAATTCAAATAAAAATGGCTCAGGGAGCTAAACCTGGAGAAGGTGGACAACTACCTGGCGAAAAAGTATATCCATGGATTGCAGCAGTACGAAACTCGACACCTTTTGTGGGGTTAATTTCACCGCCTCCACATCATGATATATATTCAATTGAAGATTTAGCACAATTAATTTTCGATTTAAAAAATGCAAATCGTGATGCTAGAATTAATGTGAAATTAGTATCAGAAGTTGGTGTTGGAACAATTGCTGCTGGTGTTGCCAAAGCAAAAGCTGATGTTGTACTTATTTCTGGTTACGATGGTGGAACAGGAGCTTCTCCTTTAACCTCATTAAAACATGCTGGTTTACCATGGGAACTTGGTTTAGCCGAAGCACAACAAACACTTGTTTTAAATAATTTAAGAAGTAGAATTGTAGTAGAATGCGATGGCCAATTAAAAACAGGTCGTGATGTTGCTATTGCTGCTTTATTAGGCGCTGAAGAATTTGGATTTGCTACCGCGCCTTTAGTAGCTTCTGGTTGTATTATGATGCGTAAATGTCATTTAAATACTTGCCCTGTTGGAATTGCTACTCAAGATAAAGAATTGCGTAAAAACTTTAAAGGTACACCAGAACACGTTATTAATTTCTTCTTTTATATCGCAGAAGAATTACGTGGTATTATGGCTCAATTAGGGTTTAGAACTTTAGGTGAAATGGTAGGTCAAACACATAAAATAAATGCTAACAAAGCCATTAAACACTACAAAGCAAAAGGGTTAGATCTATCTAGTATTTTATACAGACCAACTGCTTACAGACAAATGATTGTTAAAAACACTGAACAACAAGATCATAACCTTGATAATGTTCTAGATTTTACAATTCTAAAAGATTCTCACAGAGCTTTATATAGAAAAGAAAAAATGACTCTAGCGTATCCTATAAGAAATATTGATCGTACAGTTGGAGCCATTGTAAGTAATGAAATTTCAAAAATTTACGGACATTTAGGATTACCAGAAGATACTTTAAATATCAATTTTACAGGTTCTGCTGGTCAAAGTTTCGGAGCTTTTGGAGCACACGGATTATCATTTACTATTGAAGGAAACACTAACGATTATCTAGGTAAAGGGCTTTCTGGAGCTAAACTAATTGTGAAGAAGCCTGTAAAAGCAGATTTTATTGCCGAAGAAAACATCATTATTGGTAATGTTTGTTTATTTGGAGCCGTTCAAGGTGAAGCTTATATAAACGGTATTGCCGGCGAACGTTTTGCTGTTCGTAACTCGGGAGCAATAGCTGTTGTTGAAGGTGTTGGAGATCACTGTTGTGAGTATATGACAGGTGGTAAAGTAGTTGTTCTTGGTAAAACAGGAAGAAACTTTGCTGCAGGTATGAGTGGTGGTTTTGCATACGTTTACGATCCTGAAAATAAATTTGTAAATGGTTTATGTAACACTGAAACTATTGATTTTGAAGATATTTCAATCGAGGATTCATTAGAATTAAAAGGATTAATACAAAAGCATGTGCTTTATACAGATAGTAACAGAGGTAAAGAACTTTTAGATAATTGGGAAACTAGCCTAAACAACTTTGTAAAAGTAATGCCAACAGAATACAAACGAGCCTTAAAACGTTTAGAGACTGAAGAACAAATGGTAGAAGAATTAACAATAGCATAATGTCATGGGAAAAGTAACAGGATTTAAAGAATTTGAAAGACAAGATGAAACATACACGCCTGTAGAAGACCGTGTTAAAAATTATAAAGAATTTACAGTAGCATTAAAAGAAGAAGAAATAATAAAGCAAGGATCTCGCTGTATGGATTGCGGTATTCCGTTTTGCCATAGTGGTTGCCCGCTTGGAAATTTAATTCCCGATTTTAATCACATGGTTCACCAAGGTGAATGGCAAAAAGCATCATGGTTATTACATTCAACAAATAACTTCCCAGAATTCACAGGACGTTTGTGTCCTGCACCATGCGAAAAATCATGTGTTCTAGGCATTATTGAAGATCCCGTTTCAATAGAAAATATTGAAAAAAATATTGTAGAGCGTGCTTTTAAAGAAGGATGGATTAAACCTCAACCTCCTAAAACACGTACAGGTAAAACTATAGCTGTTGTAGGCTCTGGACCTGCAGGTTTAGCTGCAGCACAACAATTAAATAGAGCAGGACATATTGTAACTGTTTTTGAAAGAGATGATGAAGTTGGTGGTTTATTACGTTATGGCATCCCTAATTTCAAAATGGAAAAAGAAATTATAGACCGTCGTTTAGCTATATTAAAAGCTGAAGGCATTACTTTTAAAACCAATGTAAACGTTGGTGTTAACTATGATGCAAAAGAATTAAAAGCTTTTGATGCTGTTGTCCTATGCGGTGGTGCAACAGAAAGACGTAGTTTACCAACACCAGGAATTGATGCAGATGGCGTGGTACAAGCTATGGATTTTTTAACACAGCAAACTAAAGTGTTATTTGGTAAAAAAGTTGAAAACCAAGTAATGGCTACAGATAAAAACGTCATTGTTATTGGTGGTGGTGATACAGGATCAGATTGTGTTGGAACATCAAATCGTCATGGAGCAAAATCTGTAGTGAATTTTGAAATTATGCCTAAACCTCCAGGGCATCGTTCACCAACTACACCTTGGCCTTTTTGGCCTCTTCAGTTAAAAACTTCATCTTCACATGAGGAAGGTGTTGAGCGTAACTGGTTAATTAATACCAAAGAGTTTGTTACTGATGCAAGCGGAAAATTAACAGCATTAAAAACAGTAAATGTTGAATGGAAAATGGTTCCAGGTCAACGTCCACAACTCGTAGAAATTGAAGGTACAGAAAAAACATGGCCTTGTGATTTAGCACTGTTAGCCCTAGGTTTTACAGGACCTGAAAGCACGCTTGCTGATAAATTAGGTATTAAGACTGATGCTCGTTCAAATTATAAAGCTGAATACGGTAAATACCAAACCAATATTCCAAATATTTTTGCAGCTGGCGATATGCGTCGCGGGCAATCGTTAATTGTTTGGGCTATTTCTGAAGGTAGAGAAGCAGCACGACAAGTAGATATTTATTTAATGGGTGAATCTAATTTAGCATCAAAAGATGTTGCTGGAGATTTGGTTGCTATGTAATAATAAAGAGTATTAATATTTTATAAAAAATGCGAACTGAGAAGTTCGCATTTTTATTTTTTATTATACGTTTATCATAAACTCCTCTACCTTGTCAACCATATTTCTGCTACCACAAATAAAAGGTACGCGTTGATGTAATTCAGTTGGTTCTATATCCATAATTCTAGTAAACCCATCACTAGCCTTGCCTTTAGCCTGTTCTGCTAAAAACGCTATTGGATTACATTCATATAATAAACGTAATTTCCCATTAGGGTTTTTAGAACCCTGAGGATATAAATAAATACCGCCTTTTATCATGTTTCTATGAAAATCTGAAACTAAAGAGCCTATATATCTTGAAGTATATGGCCTATCATCTTCTTCCTTTTGGCAATATTTAATATAATTTTTAATTCCTTGAGGGAAATCAAAATAATTACCTTCATTCACAGAATAAATAGTACCATCTTCAGGAAATTCCATATTAGGGTGCGATAAATAAAATGAACCAATTGCAGGGTTTAAAGTAAATCCATTAACACCATCTCCAGTAGTATAAACTAACATGGTTGATGTACCATAAACCACATAACCTGCAGCCACTTGTTGATTTCCTTTTTGTAAAAAATCTTTTAATGTTACAGGCGTTCCAACAGGAGTAACGCGTCTATAAATTGAAAAAATAGTACCTACAGATACATTTACATCTATGTTTGATGAACCATCTAAAGGATCAATTAAAACTATATATTTATTTTGATGATTTTCATCTTGACTATTAATGGAAATAAAATCGTCTTCTTCTTCACTGGCAATACCACAAACAATATTTCTATTTGTCATGGTTTGAATAAATTTTTCGTTAGCATAAACATCTAACTTTTGCTGGTCTTCTCCTTGAATATTGGTGTCGCCAGCTGCTCCAATAATATCTACTAAACCAGCTTTGTTAACTTCATGATTTACAACTTTGGCGGCTAATCGAATCGAGTTTATAAGACTTGATAATTCTCCAGAAGAATATTTAAACGATGATTGATTTTCGATAATAAATTCTCCTAAAGTTTGCTTTTTATGAGTCATAAATAAAGTTGATTTGTTTATACAAATATCTTATAAATTTTAACGAACTACAACGTTTTCGTAAAAGAATACTCTTTTAAATATTGAACTTTAAACTATATTTGAAATAATTAAAAATTATTATGGATTTCACAATAAGAAAAGCTAGAAAAGAAGATATGCCTTCCGTTTATAAATTAATAAATGAACTGGCACATTTTGAAAAAGAACCCGACGCGGTTGAAGTAACAGTTGAAGATTTAAAAAATGACGGATTTGGTGAGCATCCCGCTTTCCATTGTTTTGTTGCCGAAGCTAATTCTAAAATTGAAGGTATTGCTTTAATTTACAATCGTTATTCTACTTGGAAAGGAAAAATATTACACTTAGAAGATTTAATTGTTAGCCAAGCTATGCGAGGTTCTGGAATGGGTACTGCGCTTTTAGACGAGGTAGTTAAATATGGTCATAGTTTAGGAGTAAAACGCATCAATTGGGAGGTAATTGATTGGAATGAACCAGCTATAACTTTTTATGAAAAAAAAGGTGCAAATGTTATGCGTGATTGGGATGTAGTCCAATTAAGTGAACAAGCCATAAAAAATTATATTTCAAAAATATAGAATGGAAGTATTTAAGTTTGGAGGTGCTTCTGTAAAAGATGCTAATGCTGTAAAAAACATGGTATCTGTACTACAAAAAGTTGGTTTTAAAAACACGCTTATTGTGGTATCTGCTATGGGTAAAACAACAAATGCCCTGGAGGTTGTCATTAAAAATTATTTTGAAAACAAAAAGGAATTACAAAGCTCTCTTCAAGATGTAAAAAAATACCATAATACAATTCTTTTAGATCTTTTTGAAAATGAAAATCATTCAGCATTTAAAAAAATCGGAGTGCTTTTTAATGAATTAAATAGTTTTCTTAATACTAATAAATCACCAGATTATAATTTTGTATACGATCAAACTATTGGTTTTGGTGAGTTAGTTTCTACTACAATTATTAGTGAATATTTAAACTCCATTGGTTTACAAAACAATTGGCTAGATGTTAGAGATTTTATCAAAACAGATAGTTATTACAGGCGTGCAAACATAAATTGGGAAGCAACCCAAAACTTAATATTCTCAAACTTTAATCTATCTAGTTTAAACATTACGCAAGGTTTTTTAGGTAGTGATGCCAATAATTTCACAACCACATTAGGTAGAGAAGGTAGCGATTATACGGCAGCCATTTTTGCTTATTGTTTAAATGCAGATAGTGTAACAATTTGGAAAGATGTTCCTGGGGTTTTAAACGCAGATCCAAGATATTTTGAAAACGCCAGATTATTAAACAAAATATCATATACAGAAGCCATTGAATTGGCTTTTTATGGTGCTTCTGTTATTCACCCAAAAACATTACAACCACTACAAGGGAAAGAAATTCCTTTGTATGTAAAATCATTTTTAAACCCAGAAGCTAATGGGACAAAAATTGGAAAAGATTCTGTATTAGAACCTAATATTCCTTGTTTTATAGTAAAGAAAAATCAAGTGTTGATTTCTTTATCATCATTAGATTTTTCATATATCGTTGAAGAAAATATAAGTGAAATTTTTAACCTTTTGCATTTATATAAAATGAAGGTTGATGTTATCCAAAACTCAGCAATAAGTTTTTCAGTTTGTGTAGAGAACATCTATAATAATCTCGAAAAATTATTACATCATTTAAAATCAAAATTTAAAGTCACATGCCACGAAAATGTGTCACTGTATACCATTAGACACTATAACGAAAAGGCAATTACTCAAATTGAAACCGATAAAACCGTGTTATTAAAACAATTAACTCAAGAAACCATTCAAGTAGTAACTAAATAAACAATTTACTACATTTGCAGCCATGACCAAGCAACAAGATACAGGATTAGTAACAGCCAAAGAAGTCGCTAAAGCTATTCAATTAGAGAAATATGGGTTTGTAGGTACTTTTATTGGGTGGTTGCTTATGAAATTGCTTAAAATATCTACATTAAATAAATTTTATAAACGCAATAAACATCTAAAAAACATAGATTTTTTAGATAGTATTTTAGACGAATTTAAAATTAAATTTGAAATACCTGAGGAAGATTTAAAACGTTTACCAAAAGACGGAGCTTATATAACTGTATCTAATCATCCGCTTGGTGGTATAGATGGTATTTTACTTTTAAAATTAATGCTAGAACAGCGAGATGATTTTAAAATAATAGCAAACTTTTTATTACATAGAATAGAACCTATAAAGCCCTACATTATGCCTGTAAACCCTTTTGAAGACAGGAAAGATGTTAAATCAAGCATATCTGGTTTTAAAAATTCAATCTTACATTTAAGAGCAGGGCATCCGTTAGGTATTTTTCCTGCTGGTGAAGTATCAACTTATCGTGATGGTAAATTAGTAGTTGATAAACCTTGGGAAGAAGCTGCTATGAAATTGGTTAAAAAAGCCGAAGTGCCTGTTGTTCCTATTTATTTTCATGCAAAAAACAGCAAATTATTTTATAAGCTTTCAAAAATTAGTGACACGTTTAGAACCGCTAAATTACCATCGGAAGTTTTAACACAAAAGCGTCGTACAATAAAGGTTCGAATTGGTAAACCAATTTCTGTAAACGATCAAAAAGAACATGCTTCCTTAGAAGATTTTTCAGAATTTTTAAGACGAAAAACGTATATGTTGTCTAATTCATTCGAAGATAAATCGAAAATTTTAGATAATATTTCATCCACTCTAAAAGCTCCAAAATCACCTAAGCGTATTGTTACGCCTGTTGATCAAAAAATAATGACAAACGAGGTTGAAGCACTTTATAAGGGTGATTTTAGACTTTTACAAAGCAAAAATTACGAAGTGTTTTTAGCTCCAGCTGAAAAAATCCCTAACATTCTTAGAGAAATTGGGCGTTTAAGAGAAATAACCTTTAGAGAAGTAGGAGAAGGCACTAATGAAGCCATAGACTTAGATGACTTTGATACGTATTACCACCACATGTTCTTATGGGATAATGAGCGTAAACTTATTGCAGGAGCTTATAGAATGGGGTTAGGCTCTAAAATTTATGAGCGTTATGGTATAGATGGCTTTTACTTGCAAGATTTATTTCGTTTTGAACCAGAGCTTCATAAAATGATGAGCCAGTCTATTGAAATGGGACGCGCTTTCATTATTAAAGAATATCAACAAAAACCAATGCCTTTATTTTTACTTTGGAAAGGTATTGTTCATACTACATTACGTTTTCCAGAACATAAATTTTTAATTGGTGGTGTTAGTATTAGTAATCAGTTTTCAAATTTCTCAAAATCTTTAATGATTGAGTTTATGAAATCACACTATTACGATCCATATATTGCACAATATGTTCGCCCTAAAAAAGAATTTAAAGTAAAATTAAAAGACGCCGATAAAGATTTTGTTTTTGATGAAACTGAAGCCGATTTAAACAAGTTTGATAAGTTTATTGACGAAATAGAACCAGGAGCTTTACGTTTACCTGTTCTACTTAAAAAGTACATTAAACAAAATGCGAGGTTGGTAGCATTTAATGTAGACCCATTATTTAATAATTCGGTTGATGGATTAATGTATATTAAAATTGCCGACTTACCCGAAAGTACTGTTCGTCCTGTAATGGAAGAGTTTCAAGCAGAATTAGAACGTAAGTTTGCAGAGAAAAACGAGAGTTAATGTTATTAAGAGGAGCTTGCGATGAAGAAATCTACCCGTCATTACAAAGTAAGTAATCTTCTAATTGGAATCAGATTTCAATACAAACAAATTGCATCTTTACACTTGCTATCACTTAGGTTTTTTATAAATTCTCTTATAAATTACTTTTTACGGGAAACCCGCTGCACTTTTCTTAGTTTTTGAAAAAGTATGTATTTTTTTACAAAAAAAGTTTCTTTTTCTTATTTTTTTTTTACATTTAACATGCTCAATAACAAAGTTTTGTTTCAGTCTATGATAAATAATGTTTTGGGGCAAAAAAATGTTACAACAAATCAGCGCTGATTATTTTTATACCTCCTTAAAATTAAAATAATAGATCCAGTGTTTAGGTTTTAGGCTGAATAGACTGAACACATATTTAGTTTAACTAACCAGTTATTTAACAAAATTAACTGGTTCAATATTTTAAAATTATGAAAAATTTATTTTTTACTTTAACTTTTGTGCTAATAGGAGCACTTGGTTTTGCTAATAATTCCGTTAAAAAAGAAATAACTACAAATAAAGAATTGGTTAATTCATTAACCAATTCTCTAAAAACAACTAACAAATTAGAAATATTTGGAACGTGTTATATTCGAATTACATTTTATGACGAAAATGGTAATGTTCTAAAACAAGAGCTTTGATTTTTGAAAATGTTGCTAGTGCAGAAGATTGTTCTAATATGGCAGATGAAATAGAAACAGCTCTAAATAATTAATTTTTTAAAATAAGCTGTTTCAGTATTCAAATAACTAATGAAACAGCTTATTTATATTACAACATTTATGAAAAATTTCCTGTTATATATATTCACAATCTCATCTTTTATCTTTTTAAATGCTCAAAACACTAAAGCATTTGTCGTTAACTACGATATTTATTTAAATTCAGATATTCCTAATATTCAAAATGGAAAGCTACTAATTAATAGTTCTAAAAGTGAATCTTTTTTTATTATTAGTGGTTTTAAAAGAATAAATGATGTGAACGATATAAATAAAAATGCTGAAGATAATGCAGATTTAAGAATTCAAATGAAATCTAATAAACTAAGATTTGTGCATGTTAAACCCGAGACAGATAGTTTATTTAGTACTTCTAAATATTTTTCTAACAATTATTTAATTTCGGAATCAATACCAAAAATAGATTGGGTATTATTAGATGAAGAAAAGAATATTGATGGTTTTGTGGTTGCTAAAGCTTCTGCTACTTTTAGAGGAAGAAAATATTATGCTTGGTACAGTACAACATATCCTTTAAGTTTTGGTCCATGGAAATTTAATGGGTTGCCAGGTTTAATTTTTGAAGTTTATGATGAAACAAATACATATAGGTGGATTATTAAGTCAATAAAAAAAGAAAACGATGTCCCTTTTAATTATAACATAAACGAATATAACAAGATTAGTTTAAAAAAATATGTAGAAGTTAAATATAATGATGATGAGATTACAACATTTCTTAAAGCTAAATTACCTAGAGGTGTAAAAATTTCATCTGAAGAAAAAGGACAGAGAAATGATATAGAATTAATTTATGAATGGGAGAACAACACAAAGAAATAGTGAAATATTCATTAATTTTTTTTTATCATTGACATTTTTGTTTTTAAGTGTTTCTTTAAATGCAAAAAATAAAATAATAACTAAAGTATTTGATGTATGTACAGTAACTGTTGAAATTTACGAAAATGGGGAGTTAACTGGAACTGGAACCTATACCGATAATACTGGAGACTGCGAATATGCAGAAGCTATGGCTTACTTTATAGCTGTGCTTACTCATGCGCCTTAATTAATTAAAAGCAGCTTAATATGGAAAGTATTAAGCTGGTTTTAAAAATTTATAATTATGAAAAAAAGCATTTTAATTTTCTTTACAATTTTTTTTATAAATATGCTATTTTCTCAATCTAGTGGAGTTGTAGAATATGACTATAAAAAAAGACTAGGTATGAATTACGAAACTACAGGCATTTTATATTACAATTCTTGGTCATCCAACTTTGTAGAGTTAAAAAATAATCATGAGGCTCAAAAAAATTATGATGATGACGGTAAGATTAAAATTTCTACATCTAATGGAAATATAAGACCACAGAATTATTTTAATAAAAAAAATAATACATTATTTAGTACAGAAATTTTTTTAGGAGAAAAATATATTGTTGAAGAAAAAATTCCACAGCTTAAATGGCAACTGCAACAATCTACTACTAAACTAATTGATACTTTTTTGTGTCAACAGGCTACAACTTATTTTAGAGGGCGTAACTATATTGCTTGGTTCACAACTGCCATTCCAATAAGCTTTGGTCCTTGGAAATTACAAGGATTACCTGGTTTAATTTTAGAAGTTTATGATACTGATAAAGAAATATACTTTTTGGCAAGAAAAATTAAATTTAAACAAGAGCCGATGATTAAAGTTCCAGAAATAAAAAATCAAATAAAAATCAAGGAATTCATTCATCTAAAAAAAGAAAAATATAAAGAAAAAAGTGAAATTATCGCGTCTAAAATGCCAAGAAATGCTAAATTCAAATTTACACCTCCTCCAAGGGGGTCTCAAAAAGAAATAATATACGAATGGGAAGAATCAAAAGAAGATTAATTTTTTTTATTTTAGTTTTTTTTTTTAGCAAGATTAGCTTTTCTCAAACTAAAATTTATGGAAAAGTAATTGATAAAAATAAAACACCTATAATATCATCAAGCATAACAATTAAAGACAGCTTAAATACATCTATCTTAACTTACACGTTCTCGGATGAAAATGGTAACTATACCATCAGTAATAATACAGGGAATTTTTATATCTCATTTTCCTCTTTAGGCTTTAAAAACAAAACATTCCCTTTAAATTTAAAGAAAAATCAAAATGAGCTAAACATAGATGTTGTTTTAGATGAAGATTTAACCCCTTTAGATGAAGTAATCATTAAAGCCGAACGCTCTATTTCCATTAGAAATGATACAATAAATTTTAAGACTAAGTACTTTGTAAATGGCACCGAGCAAACTGTTGAGGATTTACTTAAAAAAATACCTGGTTTAAATATTGATGGTCAAGGCACTATAAAAGTAGGCAACCAAGAAATAGAAAAATTAATGGTTGATGGTGATGACCTTTTTGAGAAAGGCTATAAAATACTATCCAAAAACATGCCCGCTTACCCCATTGAAGAGGTCGAAGTTTTAAAAAACTACTCAAATAATAGGTTATTAAAAGGTGTTGAGGAAAGTGATAAAGTAGCTTTAAATCTAAAACTTAATGAAAAATCTAAACGCCTTTGGTTTGGCAATGTTGAAGTTGGTATTAGTGATAATAACTTTTATGAGCTAAAAGGTAACCTCATGAATTTTGGGAAGAAAAATAAATACTATTTTCTTACTACCCTTAATAGTATTGGTTATGATGCCACTGGTGATATAGAACAATTAATAAGACCTTATCGTAGAAATGAACCCGCAAGTATTGGTGATAACCAATCCATTAACTCTTTATTAAATTTATCGGCCTCAAATACTAGTTTTAAAAAAAGTAGAACCAATTTTAACAATGCAGAACTTGCTTCGCTAAACGCCATTTTTAACCCCTCAGAAAAACTAAAAATAAAAACCCTAGGCTTTTTTAATTGGGACGAAACCAATTTTTTTAGAAATAGTTTAGATTTTACAAATGTTAATGGTACAACGTTTACAAATACTGAAAATTACCAGCTCAGAAATAAAAATAGAGTTAGCTTTGGCAAGCTAGATTTTACGTACAACATTTCCAAAACAAAAATGTTGGAAGCTATTACCAAATATAATAATGGGGAATTTAATGACACTTCTAATTTAGTATTTAACGGTAATGCTACCATTGAAAATTTACAACATCAAAACATACTTTTTGATCAAAAAATAAATTATACCAATAAATTTAAGGATAAAAAAGTATTCCTACTCACAGGGCGTTATATAGATGAAGAAACACCTCAAAATTATGCTATTAATCAATTCTTCTATCAAGATTTATTTCCTAATTCAAGTAACGCCAATAATGTAAAACAGCAAAGCTCAAATAAAATGCAATTTGCTGGTATCAATGCGCATGTATTGGACCGTAAGGAAAATGACGATTTATTGGAGTTACAAATAGGCAACGAATACAGAAAAGATAGATTAAGTACCCTATTTTCATTATTTGAAAACAACACACTTATAGATGCGCCCGAAGGGTATCAAAACCAAACTACCTACCAAGTAAACGATTTGTATTTTAAAAGTAAATACCGCATAAAAATCAATGATTTTGCCCTAGTCGGTAAATTAGATTTGCACCAACTTTTTAATAATTTGCAAAACGGATTGTTTTCAAACAATCAAAACCCTTTTTTCATCAACCCAAGTATAGGGCTTGATTGGAAAATAAATGATAACAACAAGGTTACGTCATCTTATTCATACAATACAACAAACTCAAAAGTATTAGATTTGTATAGTGATTTTGTGCTAACTGGCTTTCGTTCGTTTTCAAAAGGAATAAGTGGATTTAATCAATTAGATGCTTCAAGTATGGTGATTAATTATCAACTTGGTAATTGGACCGATAGGTTTTTCACAAATATTTTTGTGCTATATAGCAAAAACCATGATTTCTTTTCTACAAATACCATAATTGAACAAAACTATACACAGTCTGAAAAAATCTTGATAAAAGATAGAGCTTTTTTAAGTGTCAATTCTAACTTAGATTACTATTTTAAATTCATATCTTCAAATTTAAAATTAGATTTAGGCTTTGCTAAAAGCGAGTACAAAAACATTGTAAACAACTCGAATTTAAGAGAAATTGTATCAAAGAATTACAACTATGGTTTAGAGTTTCGTTCAGCTTTTAAAGGTCTTTTTAATTACCATATTGGTACAGAATGGACAACCACAGAAATAGAAACAACTATAAAAAACTCGTTTACTAATAATAACAGCTTTTTAGATTTATCTTTTGTGTTTAATGAGAAATTTGATTTTCAATTGCAATCCGAACGCTACTTTTTTGGAAACCTAGATACTAATAATACTTATTATTTTTTAGATTTTGACGCCAGATACAAGCTCACAAAAAATAAAATGACTTTAGGTCTCACAGGAAAAAATCTATTCAATACTAAAACTTTTAGGAATTTTTCAATCAGCGATATTGGAACATCAACAACAGAGTATAGATTGTTGCCAAGGTTCATACTTTTAAAAATGGAATATAGATTTTAAGCATTTTAAAAATACTCCTCAACAAACTCTTTAAAATAAGATTTAATTTCTTCTCTGGCTTTTAAGAATGCTGTGTTTTTTTCTTCTTCACTACCAACTACTTTTGAAGGGTCAAAAAAGTTATGATGTAATCGTTTTGCATTCTTGCTTGGTATAAAAGGACAGTTTTCGTTAGCGTGATCACAAACTGTGATTATATAGTCAAAATCCACATTAGCATACTCATCTACATTATTTGAGGTGTGATTAGAAATATCTATACCATCTTCTTTCATAATAGCTAAAGCGCCTGGGTTTAAACCATGTGTTTCTATACCTGCGCTATATACATTTACTTTTCGGTTATCTAAAAAATGATTTAAATAGCCATGAGCCATTTGGCTTCTGCATGAATTACCTGTACACAATACTAAAATGTTTTTCATAATAACTTATTTCTTCAAAATGGATTCCTGGTTAATTGGGAATGACAAAATATTTTTAATTAACTACTTTACTTCTTCTTTCTAGAAGCTGGTTATCATACCATTTTCCATCTCTTTTACCAATTTTTTCTCGAATTCCAACAATTCTAAATTCACATTTTTTATGCAAATTGATACTTGCTATGTTTTTAGAAAAAATATTGGCTTGTAATGTCCAAAAACCATGAGCTTCACTTTTTACAATTAAATGTTTTAATAAGGTTTCGCCAAAATTATTTCCTCTAAAACCTTCTGAAACATAAACACTAACTTCAGCAACGCCTTTATAAACTTCTCTTTTTGAAACAGATGATAAAACAGCAAAACCAACTACTTCATTATTAAAAATAGCTACAATTCTACAATTAGAAATGTACTTATCATCCCATTCTTTCCAATTAGGACATTCAATTTCAAAAGTCGCAGTACCTGTTGCTATACCTTCTTTATATATTTTTGAAACTGTGTGCCAATCGGTTTTTAATAATGTCCTAACAACAATTCCCATTTGGTGAGCAACAAGGTTCGTCACTTTCTAAAACAGTCTCAAATGCTTCAGGAACACCACAGATTTCCTTTGCTTTACAATCTGTTTTCTCAATGGCTAACTTAATTGTTAAATTATTTCCTTGTATTTCAAAATCGTTAACAAAAAGTTGTGCTGTATGAAAGTTTAAATTACTATATTCAAACTTAACCTCGGCATCCAAAACGTAAGGCTTCATAGCTCCAACCTTTTTTAGAATAGCCAATGCTTTGTAAGCACTCATGTATTCTGTTTTACCTAATTCGCTAGGGCTTTCCCAAAGTTGAATAATGGTTTCTTTCCAAGCATCGGTTTGAGAACCACAATCAACAGAATCAACAGTTAAATGCTTTACTTCAGTAATATGATAATTTCCGCCTACTAATTGGTCTGGTGCATATTCAAACAATAAAAATTTCTCTTTATGTTGTTCTAATACGTTAAAAAATTCTTGTGTTTTCATATGAATCTATATTTAACTTTTGTATTTTATTAAGTTGCTAAATGCCGATTATCGGCTAGCAACAATTAGATTTTGTGGTATTAAAAAACACATTTAATTGGTTTTGAATGGTTGTCCATCGTTCTACATTAATACAATAACACATGCTTTTACCTTCTACTTCGCCTTTAAGCAAACCAATACTTTTTAGTTCTTTTAAATGCTGAGAAATAGTTGCTTGTGCTAAACCAATTTCTTCCACTAAATCGTTACAAATACATGTATTTTGATTGCTTATATACTGTAAAATAGCTACTCTAGCTGGATGTCCTAGCACTTTAAAAAATTGTGCTAAATCATTTTGCTGTTCGGTAAATATTTGTGTTTTAGTAATTCCCATTTCTTATAATTATATATTGCAATATTACGATGTTAATTCTAAATAAAAAAGTCAAAAGATATTTTTTTGACTTTTTTATTTTATGCATTTGATTAAAACCAAGGCTTTTTACCTACTTGATAGGTATTATAAAATTCCTCATCAGATTTTGTTAGATAAATAATACCTTCTATTAATCCTATAATTCCAGTAATTCCAGCACCTAAACCACAGGTTATAAAACCAAGAATAAAGGTAACAACTAACATAATAATTCCTTCTTTATTATAGCCTAAAATGAATTTATGAACTCCTAATGGACCTAATAAAATAGCTAAAATACCTGCTAGTATTTTTTTATTTTCTCCGGTAGCTTTATCAAATGTTTCTTTTGCACTGTCTGCAAACTCAGAAGCTGTTTCTTTAGCTTCATTTGCAAATTCTTTAGCTTTTTCCTTTGCTTCTTCAGCAAATTCTTCTGCTTTATCAGCTGCCTTTTTAGCGCCTTCTTTTGCATCGCCTAACATATCGTTTAGGTCGTCGCTTAAATTTTTTTCATCAGACATAATAGTAATTATTGATTAGTGGTTTTAAAGGTAGCAAAAAATTAAATTCACTACTAACTATATGTCTTTCAAATTATAATAACGTTACAAAATAATTTATCTGAACAATAAAATAATGCCTCCAATAGCCGTAACTATTAATATAAAACGTCTGTAATTTACATTTGAAATAAGCTTAACAATATATGCGCCTAAGAAAAAGCCAATAATTACAGCAGGAATTAAAACAGAATTTAAAACAAGTGTTTCTACAGTTACTGTTTTCCAAACAAAAAAGTGAAATGGTAATTTAAATACATTTATTATAAAAAATAACCATGCAGCAGTACCAATAAATTCGTTTTTTGGATAACGCATAGCAAGAAAATAAACGTTTGAAATTGGGCCCGCCAAATTGCCAATCATGGTTGTAAATCCTGCTAAAAAACCCGCTACTATACCAAACCATTTATTTGTGGGCACTTTATTAGATTTTCTAATTTCCAGATAAAACATAACAATTGCAGACATAATAATCATAATTGCCATTAATCTTTTAAAAATGATTTCTGAAACGTCATTTCCAATCCAAACGCCAATTAAAACACCAACAATCATCCATGGTAATAGCTTTTTTATAATATCCCATTGGGCGTGACGATTATAATAAATAACTGCAAAAACATCAGCACATATTAACATAGGAAGCAGAATACCTGTTGATGTTTTTTCGCCAAAAATAAGAGCAAGAATAACAACAATAATAATACCTATGCCTTTAATTCCAGATTTAGATAAACCCAATAAAAAAACTGCAAAACCAATAGCTATCCATTGCAATGCAATTAAATGATACGATTGAAGTATTTCTAAATAAGACAATATATTTTATTGAAACTTTATAAAAACGAATTTACAAAAAAGCGCTATCAATAGGTTCCCAAAGTTCTATTTTATTACCATCATTATCTAGAATCCAACCAAATTTTCCGTATTCGTATTCTTCAATTTCTCCAACAATGGTTACGCCTTCTTCTTTTAAAACTTTAAGTAATTCATGTAGATTTTCTACACGATAATTAAACATAAAGTCTTTTTTTGAAGGCTCATAATATTTAGTGTCTTCTGCAAAAGGACTCCATTGTGTTGAACACTCTTTTCCTTCTTTATCTTTCCACAAAAAGGTACTGCCGTAATCATTTGTATTAAAACCTAAATGTTTTTTATACCAATCTCTAGATGCTTTTGGATCTTTGGTTTTAAAAAATAAGCCACCAATTCCTGTTACTCTATTTTTCATTTATTATATTTTAAATTATACATGTTGGTCTATAAGTATGGTATTACCATCTGGATCATGCATGACGATACTTGCTGGCCCAGAAGTGTTTTCGTCAATTTCTTTTTCTATCTTAATATCGTTTACTTTTAAGTGTTTTTGAATGGCTCTTACATCATCAAAAGGTTCAACTTTATTGGCGCTTTCATCCCAACCTGGATTAAAAGTTAAAATGTTTTGCTCAAACATACCTTGAAACAAACCTATAAGTGCATTGCCGTTTTTCATTATTAAATATTTTTTTTCAATATCTCCTGCAAACACACTAAAACCTAATCTTTCATAAAAATCTCTTGAAGCTTTTATGTCTTTAACACTTAAGCTTGCTGAAAATGCTCCTAATTTCATATTGTAAACTTTTAATTATTTATTTTTTAATTGCAGATTCATAAATATTTATCCATTCTTGAACGGACATTTTTCTAGTTAATTCTCCTATCAATTCAAAAGGTATTTGGTCTATTTTCTTGAATCGGACACAACTTTTACCCATGTCTAATTTTGCTTTACAATGTTTGGGATATTCTGCCACAAACCAATCATGAATTTCTTTTTTTGAATAGATCCCGCTATGATAAAGATTTATAGAATTCTTCTGCGATGCAAAACTCATAAAAGGTAAAGGATCTGTTGGATTACAATGGTAGCCATCTGGATAAATAGAATGCGGAACATAATAGCCTATCATGCCATAAATAATACCTTCTTCAAAACCCTTAGGTAAATTATCATTAATAACTTTTCTTAACCTTTTTAGAGCATCTTGCCTTTCCTCTGGAACCTGACTGATATAATCTTCTGGTGATGTCGCTTTATACTGCATGAGTAAATTATTTACGTTGAAGTATTAATCCTGAAATTAAAGATATAACAAAACCTATTAACACCACAGTAAAGAACATTAAAAACGCCATAAAACCAGAACCTCCATAATCTTCCATTTGCTGTTTAAGTTCTACTTTTTTAGCTTGAAATTCTTGTGAAGACAACGTGTTTTCCATAGTTTTTAGGCTAGTTTCTAAATACTCGTTAGCAAAGTCTGGATTTATTAAAGTGGTGTAAATATAATCTGCAATACCAACACCTACACCAACTAATGCTGATATTAATACACCAATAACAATGGCTTTTCCTATTGAAATTGTACCTTCATTAACATGGTCTCTGTAATGCTTAATACCAAAAAAGACAAATGATAAACATGCCACCATAGACACGTAGCCTAATATCTCTTGAGTAGAATAACTTAACCCTTTACCAAATAAAATACTAGATAAAAAAATTATAAGTCCAGCTATAAGTCCATAAAACCCGTACTTAAAAATTGTGCTTTTCATAATTTAGTTTTTTAAAGTTGAACAGCTCAAAAGTAGATAGAAAGAGGGGTTTTGAAGTCATACTAAAGTACCAAAATACTTAGAATTAGTATGAAACTAATGAATTATTATATAATTTGATACTCTTTAGCTATTTGTAGCGCTTGGGTTCTACGTTTTGCATTTAGCTTTACTAGCAAATTAGAAACATGCGTTTTTATAGTACTTTCTGAAAGAAATAATTTATCTGCAATTTCTTTATTTGATAAACCTTCTGAAATAGATTGAAGCACCTCGTATTCGCGTGGCGTAATTTCTAGTTCGGATATTTTTTGATGGTTTATTACTTTAGAATCAACAACTGTTTTATGAAGACTTTTTTTGTTGATGTAAATACCAACTATAAAAAAGATAATAGCAATTATTGCTATAACAAATTCCGTTTTTAAATTGCCGGAATTAATGGAATAACTGCTAATTTGAAATAACAGTATTAAAGCTAGAATAAGCAGTGAAAAAACAAGAATGGTTTTTTTCATGCTTTAAAATTAACAAAATTTCTCCTTAATTTTATCTACAATGGTTTGGGCCAACTTTTCTTTACTTTCTATAGTCCAACCAGCAACATGCGGTGTTAACAAAACATTCTCCGCTTCAATTAAATATTGAAATGCTTCTGGCATTTTTGAAGAAAATAAATTCTCAAATGATGCTTTTTCATATTCCAAAACATCAAGTCCTGTGCCTAAAACTTTTCCAGATTTTAAAGCCGAAACCAAATCTTGAGTTACCACACTTTTACCACGAGCTGTATTAAAAAACCAAAATGGTTTTGCAAACTGATTAATGAATTCTGCGTTAATCATATTTAAAGTTAATGGCGTTTGTGGTGTGTGTAAACTAACAACCTCAACCTTATCTTGAAATTCTTTTAGCGTTACTTGTTTTGCATTAGCATCTTCTACATTATCTTTTATATCGTAACACAAAACTTCAACATCAAACCCACGAAGTTTCTTTGCAAAAGCTTTCCCCATGTTTCCATAACCTATTAATCCAACCGTTTTTCCATCTAATTCTATACCTCGATTGTCTTCACGTAACCATTTCCCTTTTCTAACCTCATCATCCGCTTTGTTAAGCTTATTAAACAGAGATAGTAGCATTCCTAAAGTATGTTCGCCTACTGCGTTTCTGTTGCCTTCTGGTGCCGATATTAAATACACACCTTTTTTTTCGGCATAGTCACAATCTATATTTTCTAATCCTGCGCCAACACGACCAATAAATTTTAGGTTTTTTGCGGCATCAAGAAATTGTTTGTCGATGGTAAAACGGCTTCTTAAAACAATACCATCATATTTATGAATTTTAGCTTCAATTTGTTCTTTTGAAGACGAATAATCTTCGTGATTTGTGAAACCTAAATCGTTTAATTGATTGATTAATAATTCGTGATTTGTATCGAGGTGAAGGATTTTCATGTCTTAAAATTAGACTGTAAAATTACGAAGTTTTGCGTTAGGGATTGTAGTGGAAATCCTTTTGCTTTTTCTGCAAAAGATTGTAACGGAAAGCGCGACCCTTGTGGTAACGCCCTAATTTTTTAAAATCCTAAAATAAGCTTAGCTATTAAAAAGTAAATAAATATACCAAATACATCGTTACTTGTTGTTATAAATGGTCCTGTTGCTACTGCTGCATCTATACCGCGCTTGTCTAAAAAAATAGGGATAAAAGTTCCTATTAATGCCGCCATAATAATTACTGTTATTAGTGCTACACATATGGTTAAAGATTCATAATAGGTTGTATGGAATGCAAAATGACTTATTACAAGAACAATAGCTGCTATGGCCAACCCATTTACTAAGCCTAGTAAAAATTCTTTAAGCAATCTGCTTAAAATTTTACCGCTTATAGTCCCGTTTGCAAGTCCTTGAACTACAATCGCTGATGATTGTACACCCACATTTCCTGCGGTTGCTTGTATTAGAGGAATGAATATTAGTAGTACTGGAAATTTTACCATAGCATCGCTAAAACCATTTATAATACTTGCTGCTCCAAGACCGCCAAACATACCAATTAATAGCCATGGTAATCGCGCTTTTGTTAATTCCCAAATACTATCATCTGCCTCAACGCCACTGGTTATACCTGCTGCTAATTGATAATCTTTTTCTGCCTCTTCTTTCATGACATCTACAATGTCATCAATAGTAATTCTTCCTAATAGTTTCTGGTTATCGTCTACTACAGGAATAGCTTCTAAATCGTATTTAAGCATGACTTTGGCAACATCTTCGGCATCGTCATTAACATTCACACTATCTACGCTTGTAATATATA
The DNA here is from genome assembly GCF_900114265.1 of Flaviramulus basaltis. Lineage (GTDB taxonomy): Bacteria > Bacteroidota > Bacteroidia > Flavobacteriales > Flavobacteriaceae > Flaviramulus > Flaviramulus basaltis. The sequence goes on along the minus strand of NZ_FPKV01000001.1, from coordinate 1,053,164 downwards.
TATCTGCTATTTTTTGTTCACTTTTTGCAACGATAAGATCTTTTAAAGAGAGACGACCAATGAGTTTTTCTTTCTTATCTACAACATAAATAGAGTGTACGCGAGTGACTTCTTTTGCTTGCCCTCTAATTCTACGAAGGCAACCTGCAACCGTCCAGGTTTCATAAACTTTAACCAATTCTTTTGCCATGAGTCCACCAGCAGTATCTTCATCATAGGCTAAAAGTTCTGTGATTTCGGCTTTATGCTCTTCGTCTTCAATATGAGCAATTACAGCTAATTGCCGCTCCTCTGATAATTCTGAAATAATATCGGCAGCATCATCAGTATCTAATTCTTCAATTTCTTCCGCAATTTCTTTAGCTGAAAGATTTTTTAAAACCTTTTCCCTATTATCCTCATCCATTTCCATGAGGATATCTGAAGTTGTTTCAGAGTCTAGAAGCTTGATAACATAAATAGCTTCTTCTAAATTTAATTCATCTAGAATTTCTGCAACATCAGCGTAATGAAACTCATCTAACAGCTTATGAAGCTCCTTATCGTTTTGTACTTCAATAAGTTGCTCTACTTGCTCAACAAGTTCTTCTGTGAGTTGAAATTGTATGTTTTCTTTTTCTTCTGACAAATTGAAAACTTTAAAAGGGTTTAAGCGTCCTTTTCAATTAATTGTGTAAGCTCTATAAACTCTTGAACACTTAATTGTTCTGGGCGTTTGCCAAATATACTATTTGCTTTTAAATTATCAGATAAATTGAATGTTTTTAAACTGTTACGAAGTGTTTTTCTGCGTTGTTGAAAGGCTGTTTTTACAGTTTTGAAAAATAGCTTTTCATCGCATGGTAAAGAATAATCTTCTTTTCTTGTAAGTCTTAATACTCCTGATTCTACTTTTGGTGGCGGATTAAAAACGTTTGGAGGTACCGTAAATAAATATTCTGCTTCGTAAAATGCTTGAACTAAAACGGATAAAATTCCGTAAACTTTACTGCCTTCTTTTGAGCAAATACGCTGTGCTACTTCTTTTTGAAACATTCCAGAAAATTCTGGAATTTGATCGCGCATTTCCAAAGTTTTAAAAACTATTTGAGTTGAAATATTATATGGAAAATTGCCTATAATAGCAAAAGGTTCTTCTTTAAAAACCTGATTTAAATCGTACTTTAAAAAATCTTTTTCTATAATTCTTGGAGCCAGATTTAAGTAGTTTGCTTGTAAATACTCTACCGATTCGGTATCAATTTCAATAACATAAGTAGTTACATCTTTTTTGAGTAAATATTTAGTGAGCACTCCCATACCAGGACCAATTTCTAAAACATTTTTATAACCTTTTAGGATTAATGTGTCCGCTATTTTTTGTGCTATAGATTCATCATTTAAAAAATGCTGACCTAAATATTTTTTTGCTTTTACCTGATTTTGGTTTGTGTTATATGCCACGGAGTTGTATTTATGAGTAAAAATAAACTATATAAATGGATTCCTGTCTTTGCAGGAATGACAAGTTACTTAAAGTTTACAGTATACTCATCAATTATTTCAAGTTCGGTTCTAAAAGACAACATTTTATCTGCAAACTTTTTCATGCCTTCATTTCTCAGTTTTTCTGCATCTTCTTTATAATATGCATCTAAGGCTTCACGTGAATATGCTCTGTATTGAACTGAATATGTAACACCTCCCATATCTTCTTCAACCAAAACTTTGGTAAGCGTTGCTTTATCAAATTTACCTGTTGCTAAAACTTGCGGTATGTGTTCTTTTATCCACATAAGCCATTCATCATGAATGCTTTCATCAATATTTGTTGTTACGTTATATATGTACATAAAGAATTTTTCATTTTTTAAATCCTGTAATTATCTAATTTATAGCATCACCTCGCAAAGCTCTAAATCGTTTTCTAGCATCTACAAAATAAATACTATCTGAATGATTAAAAATAATTTGCTCGTATAAGGCTTTTGCTTTTTCTGGCATATTTAAATGCTTTTCATAAATTTCGGCTAAATTAAAATAAGCATCGTCTATTAAAATCCCTTCTCTATAATTCGCAATTATATTCTCATAATTTGCTTGAGCTTTTTCAAATTGTGATTTTAACTGAAATAATTGGGCTTGTTTGAATAAGGTTTGAGCAATTATAGGTTCTGTTTTATGCTCGTTTAAGATTCTATCTAGCAAATTAATAGCGTCATCATTCTTGTTTTGAAAGGCTAATAAATCGGCTTTTGCATACATTTTTAGTGCCGTTTGAAGGGAATCTTCATATTTATTATCAGAAATAAGAAGTTTTAAATCTAAGGCATCATTAGCTATTAACTGAGATGTTGATGACTTTAAAATTTTAAGCTGAGATTCTGCCCATTTAAAATCACCTTTATAATAACTTGTTTTTGCAACCTTAAATCTTGCTTCCTGTGAAACAGTGCTATTTTTTAAATTACGCTGAATTTGTGTGTAATAAATTAAAGCTTGATTAAATTTTTCTTCCAAAACTAAAACATCTCCAAGTTCTAATTTTACTTCAGCTTTTTGCAATTCTGTGATTGGTAATTTTAAAGTCTCTTCTAAAAATGAAGTTGCTTCATTGGTTTCATTCATATAGAAAGCCAAAAAATGGGCATACGCAATTTGCAAATTTAATGTTTGAGATTGTTTACCAAATGTATTTATAAGCTCTAAATATTTGTTTTTAATTAAAGTGTAATTGTCTTTTGAGGATTCTTTAATTTCTAATTGAAGCAAATTATTGTAAGCATCAAGTTTAGTATCTGCATCTTGAGCAGTTTCTGTAATATAAGTGAAGATTTCTTTAGCTGTTTCATTCTCATTTTCATTTAACGATATTAATGCCAACTCTTCAATTCGACTTAATGTTTCTGGATTTCTATTAAAAATTGCCTTTTCTTGAATAAATGCTTTTTTAAAATCTTTTTGTTGAATAAATAACCAACTTAACAACTCATTCCATAGTAAATTGGGCTGTTGTTGTATTTTTTTAAGCAGAATTTTCCTGAATAAAATGTTGTTTTCATTATTACTGTCTTCTGTTATAAAATCGTTTAATGCTCTCTTTACGTCTCTAACAGCAACAGAGTTAGTTTCGGCAAAATTAACGTAACTGTTAAACATCTTTTCAATATTCCCTTGCTCTCCATAAATTTGTGCCAATTGCACGTTAAAATTATAGTCAGGATTTATTACCATGGCTTTTTCGTAAACTATTATGGCTTCATTTAAAAGTGAATGGTCTTGAAAATTTCTTGCAACAGAAAATACATTACTTGCTCTTAAATCTATACTCTCTATAGCTTTTTGGTAATTAATATTTGCGTTTACTAGATCGTTTTTTAGCTGATAATTATACCCTAATTCAACCATAAAAGCAGGATAATTAATGCGTTCTATTAGTTTTATTATAAAAGCCTCTGCTTCATTATATTGTTCTAACTGTTGATGTGTACTTATTATTTGATTGATATAATTAATATTTGAAGTCGATTCTTGGTAAAGTTTATTATACTCTATTAAAGCTTTTTCGTATTCACCATTTTTAAAATATTCTTTGGCAATAAGATCGCTTTGAGATATTGCAGAAGTTGTTATAAAAAAGAATATTATTAAAAGAAGTCTCATGTTGTAAATATAACCATTGTGTTTTTTAGTTATTGTAAATATTTTTATAAAAAAATGCCCGAATAAAATTCGGGCACTAACCAACCAAAAATAATGTTCTATTAACTATTGTTAATTAAATACTCGATTGGGGACAGCCTTAAATTTCTGTATAAACAGAAATGACTATTTTAAAAAACCTTTAGTAATTGCTTCTTGAAGATTGTTTTCAACAAATTCTTATTTACTCACAATAGCAGTTTTATTATTTTCAGATTTGACAATTTCAAAATCTGAAAATAACACTTTACTTGCGAAAAAAATAAGAGCGATTAAAATCACAATGCGTTTAAAATTTTTCATGGGTTAGCAGGTTAAATATTTTTGGTGTTGCTAACTTGATAAATAAATTTCAAAACACAAAGAAAATGAAGAAAAACTCGTTTAACAACGGTTTTATTTAACACTTTGTCGATAATATATTCTAAATCATATCTTTTGGTAAGATTTTACTTTCTTATTGTCCCTAATCAATAATATTAAAACCTGTATAAGGTTGAAGCGCTTCTGGTATAACTATACCCTCTTTTGTTTGATAATTTTCTAAAATACCTGCAAGTACTCTAGGTAGCGCTAAAGAACTCCCATTTAAAGTATGTGCTAATTCGTTTTTACCTTCACTATTTTTAAATCGAAGTTTTAAACGATTTGCTTGAAAAGTTTCAAAATTAGAAACTGATGATATTTCTAACCATCTATCTTGTGCTGTTGAAAACACTTCAAAATCGTAAGTTAACGTAGATGTAAATCCTAAATCACCAGCACATAAACGTAATATTCTATATGGTAATTTTAATTCATCTAAAATGCTTTTTACATGATTAACCATTTCATCTAAAGCTTCATGTGAACGTTTTGGATGTTCAACTCTTAAAATTTCAACTTTATCAAATTGATGTAATCTGTTTAAACCACGAACATGAGCACCATAACTTCCTGCTTCACGTCGAAAACAAGGTGTATAACCTGTAATACCAATTGGTAATTCGCTTTCACTTAAAACCACATCTCTAAAAATGTTAGTTCCTGGCACTTCGGCTGTTGGTATGAGGTATAAATTATCTTCTGTAACATGATACATTTGTCCTTCTTTATCTGGTAATTGTCCAGTACCAAAACCCGAGGCTTCGTTTACCAAATGTGGTAATTGATATTCTGTATATCCAGCTGCAGTATTTTTATCTAAAAAATAAGCAATTAAAGCACGCTGTAATCTTGCGCCTTTACCTTTATAAACAGGAAATCCTGCGCCTGTAATTTTATTACCAAGCTCAAAATCTATAATGTCGTACTTTTTTGCTAACTCCCAATGTGGTTGGGCATTTTCGTGTAACACTGGTATATCGCCAGCTTTAAAAATCTCTTCATTATCTAACTCAGAATTACCACTAGGAACTAATTCATTAGGAATGTTAGGAATTTTATAAAGCAATTGGTTTAAGGCTTCTGTTTTAGCATTAAGTGATTCAGAAAGCTCTTTTGAAGCTTCCTTTAACTTACCCGATTTTTCTTTTAATAAATTTGCTTTTTGGGCTTGTCCAGATTTATATAAATCTCCAATTTCTTTAGATAGCGTATTAGATTCAGCTAAAGTATTATCTAATTCTGCTTGAATACGTCTTCTATCTTCATCAAAATCGATAACATCATTAATCATTTTTGTCGCATCGATACTTCGTTTCTCTAAGCGTTCAATTACTAATTCTTTGTTTTCTCTAATAAAAGTAACCTGTAACATGTATTGAAAATTTAAGCGACAAATTTAATGAAATACCTAGATAATCACTCTTATTTTGAAGGTAAAATCCAGTTGCTATGTTTAAAAGCATTCCATTCCACATTTGCCATATCTGTCTCCGGATTTATAAACGTTTTAAATGGCATTCCATTTATACTTACTTTACAATTTACATAAACTGCTACATCTTGTCCATTAGCCTTAAACTGTTTTTTTAAACGTTGCGAAAATTGCCATATTACGTCTGGTTTTGCACTTGCAGACCGTATTTGTTTTGGTGTTAAATAATCTTTTAAATTGATATGAATAATTTTGCCTGTCTCTTTATTTTCAACTCTATAAGTGGTTTGGCTACTTTTAGCTCTAAGCATCATACGCCATGAGAGTCTGTGACCTTCTTCCGTCCACAGTACATCGTCTTTAAAAAAATAATGCCGTAACGGTAATCCAATTTGGATTAAAAAATAGACTGAAAATAAAGCAATTAAAGGTGTTTTAAAATTTGGAATAATAACCTCTTCTGAATTGTAAAGTGGTTTCTTTTTTAAGAATATTTTTTGAATTGTTTTAGGTTCAAAAAAGAATAGAGCAAATGCTAATGATAAATATGGGAAAATGCCTATCTGTAAAACAAAAGAGTTAAATAAATGAAACACAATTGATACCATAAAAGCATATTTACGAGTTGGTTTATACAATAATAAGGGCACTATTAAACCATCAAATAAAATACCACCATAAGCTAGGATGTAATGCATCCATTTTTGTTGAAGCAAATTACCAACAACAAAATAGTCCTTTTTGCTTTTCATTAATAGTTCTATAAAAGTAGTATCTAACCAATCTGGATAAAACTTAGCTAATGATGCATAAGTATAAACAATAAAAAGCTGTAATATAACAACCCAACTACACCATTGAGGCATAGAAATACTTTTTAATTTGGGGTTTATTTTTACATCTATAGAAGCAAATTTATGAGCTGGCAGAAACACCATAAAGCTACTTATTAGCATTAATAAATAGTAATGATTGTTATAGGATGATTTTTGCATTAAGTAAGTTGCAGTCCACATTAATGTAAAACTGATTATACTTAACCTGTATTTAAATCCAACCATTACAAATAATGCAAAAACACTCATAATAATGTAATAATAATACATATCATTACCTGGAAGTGGTTGTAACCATTCAAAACCAATAAAAGTAAATGTGAAATTAGGATCTATTAATGTTCTCCTTAACCAACCTGTGAAAATTGCTCCAACAGATTCTAAAAAACAAAGTAATCCAAAAATAATTCTAAAAACTATTAACCCTGAGTTATCAATATGTTTAAACAAATATTTATAAACCATGATGTTTAGCAATATAGTCTAATGCTGTTCCTTTATCTTTTGAAAGTTGGGTTTTTAAAACCTCAACAGATTCAAATTTTTCCTCATCACGAATACGATGTAATAAATCTATTTGTATTTTTTTATTGTAAATATCTTTATTAAAATTAAAAAAATGAACCTCGATAGTTTGAGTGCTTCCATTAACTGTGGGATTCATTCCAATATTCATCATACCATATAAAACATCTCCATCTATTACAGACTTTACTATATAAACGCCTTGCTTAGGAATTATTTTATAATCTTCTTCTATATAAATATTTGCTGTCGGGTATTGTATTTTTCGACCTAAACCTTTACCTTTTTCAACAGTTCCATTAAGCATGAAATTATAGCCTAAAAAGCTATTTGCTTTGGCAATATCCCCTTCATTTAATGCTTTTCTAATTTTTGTAGAACTTACCGAAACATCATCAATATCCTGTACTGAAATCTCCTCAACATCAAAACCATAGGTTTCTCCAAAAATTTTTAAATCATTAATATCTGCTTTTCTATTTCTACCAAATCGATGATCGTAACCAATAATTACTTTTTTGGCATTTAATTTTTCAACTAAAATTTGTTTTACAAAATCTTCTGCCGAAAGTCTTGAAAATTCTTTTGTGAATTTTTTAATAAGTAAATAATCTAATCCTAAAGCGTCTAAAATAGCATGTCGCTCATCAATAGTATTAATTAATTTAATATTGGAATCTTTTTGCAACACCATACGAGGATGTGGGAAAAAAGTAAGTATTATAGATTTTAAGCCTTCTAATTTTCCAGTATTAATTAAGCGTTTAATTATTTTTTGATGCCCAATATGTACGCCATCAAAAGTACCAATGGTAACAACTGTTGGTTCGGTAGATTTATAAGTTTCAATATTAGTACTAATGTTCAAGGTTAAGAATTTGTGCAAAATTAACTATTCCAAACTAAAAACATGTTTAATTTCAATGATAACTTGAGGCACTTGTTCCATCTTAAAATTTAGGTTTAATTGATAGGTGTTATTTTCAATTTTTTTAACTGATAATTTTCCTTGCTGTATTTTGTAATAACCCGTTTGCCCTTTACAATAACACCACCTTGCAAACAATATTTTTTCACCTTTAAAGGTTGTTGTTTCAAATTCTAAATCAGTTGAATCTAACTCAATTATAACTTCTTCTCTATAACTGCTATCTTGTGTATTTGGAATTTCATTTTGCTTATATTCAAACTTAAAAACAAGTTTATCTCCTTCAGAAAATGTTGGGTAAAAATCACTCAGGTTATTATAATTATAATTAATTTTTTTGTTTTTTAAAATTTCATATGAACAATTCCCTTCTTCTGGACATAACTCATTAGCGGTAACTTCTTCAACAAAACTTACTGCTTTGTTTGACTTACAGCCTCCAAAAACAACTATTAACAATAATAAATATCTCATACACAAATATATATTATTTTAAAAGGAGTACATATTTTTTTGCAATTGATGATTTTACAAAGTATTTTTATCAACCCCATAATTTAAATGTCTTTTATATGAAACAGACTTACTTGAAATATATAATTTTATTTTTAACTCTACTTCTATTTAGTTTAGGGTTATCTGCGCAAAATCAAAAACTGTTGTGGACTAAAACCACACAACAAAAAGCAACAAAAAGCAAACAACTTCAAAGAAAGTCTCAACCATATAAAAAAGATTTTTATCAGTTAGACTTAGAAGCTTTAAAAGTTAGTTTAAGAAATGCTCCTGTGAGAGGTAAAACATCACAATTATCCAATATTTTAATTGATTTCCCTTTAGCAAATGGTTCTTTTGAAACTTTTAGAATTATAGAAGCTCCTATTTTACATCCAGATCTTCAAGCCTCAATGCCTAATTCTAGAACATATGTTGGGCAAAGCACAACAAACCCTGTCAACCGAATTAGATTTAGTATCACCTCTCGAGGATTAAATACAATGCTACAATCTTCTGAAGGAGGCATGCAATTTATTGATCCAACATCCTTTGGCGGTAATAATTACATGGTATATAAGAAAAAAGATTTGCCCGCTTTAAAAGAAGGTTTTATTTGTAATGTTATCGATGAAATACCGTTAAAAAAAACATCCAATTTTAAAACTCAAATGCAAAAAAATGCTAATGATGGAATTTTAAGAACTTTTAGATTAGCTATTGCATCTACTATTGAGTATTCTGAATTTCATTGGATGGCGGCAGGATTATCGGCAATTGATACAGAAGCTGATAAAAAAAATGCCGTCATGGATGCTATGATTATTACTATGAATAGAGTAAATGGTATTTTTGAAAATGAGTTGTCAATTTCCATGGAATTTGTAGCTAATAATAAGGATGTTATTTTTATTGATTCTGATAGTTTTACAAATGATGATGCTGATTTTTTAATTGATGAAAGCCAAACCGTTATAGATAACATAATTGGTAACAGTAATTATGATATTGGACATACTTTTAGTACTGGAGGTGGTGGTGTAGCAGAACTTAACTCACCTTGTAACAGTGGCAGTAAAGCAAGGGGTATAACCGGTTCATCTTCTCCTGTAGGAGATTCATATGATATTGATTTTGTAGCACATGAAATGGGACATCAGTTTGGCTCACCTCATACTTTTAATGGAAATACAGGAAATTGTGTTGGAACAAACAGAAATGCATCTTCTGCTTATGAACCAGGAAGTGGCACAACAATTATGGCTTATGCAGGTATTTGCTCTCCGCAAAATGTACAAACTCAAAGTGATGCTTATTTTCATCAAAAAAGTTTACAAATGATTTGGGATAATATCACTACAGGATTTAGTATTTGTGGTGCACAAAGCTTTACAAATAACAGCGCTCCAACAGCTGAAGCTGGAGCCAGCTATACCATTCCAATTTCTACGCCTTATAAATTAACTGGCTCTTCAACTGATTTAAATGGAACTAGCACGCATACTTATACATGGGAACAATACAATCTTGGTAATGCTGGATTACCAAAAGAAGATGATATAAGTGAGGGACCTCTCGTAAGGTCTTTTGAAGGCACAGATAATGCAACCCGTTACATTCCTCGATTACAAGATCTTGCCATTAACGGAGGCTCTACAACTTGGGAAAAATTAGCTTCAATTAGTAGAAATATTAATTTTCAATTAACCGTTAGAGATAATGATTCCAGAGGCGGTCAAACAGCAACAGACAACATGGTAGCTACCACTACAACTGCTGCAGGTCCATTTTTAGTGACTTCACAAAGCACAACAGGTATTAGTTGGCCTCAAGGCTCATCTCAAACTATAACCTGGGATGTTGCTGGAACAACTGGAAATGGCGTAAACACAGCGAATGTCAATATATTATTATCTACAGATAGAGGCTTAAATTATGATACGATTTTGGCAAGTAGTGTTCCAAATGATGGGTCTCAAGACATAACGGTTCCAAATATAATGGCTGGTTTTTGTAGAATTATGGTTGAGGGTGATGGTAATATTTTCTTTGCAATAAATACAGAAGATATTGCTATTGGATACACTGTAACAGAATCTTGTACAGAATATACATCTACCGACTCTAATTTACCATTAGATATTCTAGACAATGGTAGTGATTTTACTACGGTTTCAGGAGTTAATGTTCCTGCTTCTGTTATTATTTCTGATGTTAAATTAACTGTAGATATAACCCATCCTTACCCCGGTGATATATTATTAGGCCTACAAAGTCCTACTGGAACTTTAGTAAATATATTAGAGCCTTCAATATGCACAAATGAAGATGCTAATATTGTAGTCACCTTTGATGATAATGGTAGTTCTTTTGATTGTAATTTAACTGGAAATGGCTTTACAATGCAATCTCCTATATCCCTTCTTAGTAGTTGGAATGACGAAAATGCTTCTGGAAATTGGCTTTTAGGTGTAGGGGATTTTGAAGAAGAAGATGCTGGCACACTAAACAGTTGGTCTATTACAATTTGTGGTGTTGTGCTTACTCCTTTAAGTATCAATACTTATGAATTTAATGATTTCCAAGTTTACCCCAACCCAAATAAAGGTGAATTTACTATAAAATTAAGCAGCTCATTATCTAGTGACGTTAGCGTTAAAGTTTATGATTTAAGAGGACGTATTATCTATAAATACATCTATGATAATACTGGCAGTTTTAATGAAAAGATAAACCTAAGCAATGTGCAATCTGGAATGTATATTTTAAATGTAAGTGATGGTTTAAGAAAATCTAGCAAAAAAATTATTGTAGAATAATTAAAAATAAAAAGAGAAGGTTTAAAAACCTTCTCTTTTTATTTACCGTTAAAGGTATTCATAGTATTATTTATACCAGCTAAAGCAAAAGATTTTATTAAATCTACTGATTTTTCTAAGCGTTCTTTTAAGATTTTGTTTTCCTCATCAGTCCATTCGCCTAAAACGTAATCAATCTGTTTACCTTTACTAAAAGCATCACTTATACCAAATCTAAATCGGTTGTATTTTACTGTATTCAATTTATCTTGAATATCTTTTAAACCATTATGTCCACCATCACTTCCTTTAGTTTTTAGTCGAATACTTCCAAAAGGAAGGTTTAAGTCATCTGTAATAATTAGTAGGTTTTCTAAAAGAATATTTTCTTTAGTTAACCAATATAAAACCGCTTTCCCACTTAAATTCATATAAGTATTTGGCTTTAAAAATATAAATGTTCTTCCTTTTAATTTATAGGTTGTTATATCTCCTAATTTTTGAGTTTCAAAAGTTAAGCTTTCTTGATTTGCAAAATAGTCCAACACTTTAAACCCAATATTATGGCGTGTGTTTTCATACTTTTCTCCAATATTTCCTAAACCAACAATTAAATATTTCTTCATTGTATCTTGTTCTTTTATGTTCTTTTTACTCTTAAATAAATTTTTTAAAAACTGACACATAAAAGTTTGTTTTTGTAAAAATAAAAAAGCATCCTGAATAATACAGAATGCTTTTTATATTTAAGTTAAGAATATGTTTATTCTTGAGCTTCTGCCGCTTGAGCTTCTGCTCCAGCTTCAGTTCCTTCTTCTTCGTCTTCATCTTCATCATCAACAACAGCTGTTCTTGATGTTCTAACTTGACATACTACGATATTATCTGTATGTAAGAAAGTATATTTATCACTTAATAAATCACCAACACTAACCTTATCGCCAATTTTTAAAGGTGTAATATCTATTTCGATAAAATCTGGCAAGTTAGCTGGAAGTGCTTTAATACGTAATTTACGGTTGTTTCTTCTTAAAACACCACCGTTTTTAACACCCCTAGAGTTACCTACTAGGTTTACAGGAATATTTAAAGCAATTTCTTTGTCTTCAAATAACTGATAAAAATCTACGTGTAAAATATTATCTGTTACTGGGTGAAATTGAATGTCTTGAAGTACCGCATTTAAAGTTTCACCATTGTCTAAATTAATCACAACTGTATGCGCATTAGGCGTGTATACTAGTTTAGAGAATTCTAACTCAGTTGCTGAAAAATGAACTGGTTTGTCTCCTCCGTATAATACGCAAGGAACCTGACCAGCATTACGTAAGGCTTTTGTTGCTTTTTTGCCCACGCTTTCTCTTTGAGATCCGTTGATTGTAATTGATTTCATTTTCTATTTATATTAATTATTAAATTACATTACAAATTTTGAACTAATAGACTGGTTGTTATGTACTTTATCCATAACCTCAGCAAATAATTCTGCACAGCTTAAAACTTTAATTTTATTACTTAAAGGTTTAACTGGTATAGAATCTGTTACTATTAATTCTTCTAATTTTGATTTTTCTAATTTTTCATAAGCATTTCCAGATAATATTGGATGCGTACAAATGGCTCTTACGCTTAATGCACCACGCTCCATCATTAAATCTGCTGCTTTTGTTAATGTTCCTGCCGTATCAACCATATCATCAACCAACACCACATTTTTACCCGTTACATCACCAATTAACTCCATATGAGAGATAATATTTGCTTTGGCACGTTGCTTATAACAAATTACCACATCGCTTTCTAAAGCTTTAGAATATGCATAAGCTCTTTTGGAACCACCCATATCTGGCGATGCTATTGTTAAATTTGGCAGATTTAAACTTCTCAAATAAGGAAGAAAAATTGTAGATGCAAATAAATGATCTACAGGTCTTTCAAAAAAGCCTTGTATTTGATCAGCATGTAAATCCATCGTTATTATACGCGTTGCTCCTGCTGCTTCTAACATTTTAGCAACCAATTTTGCCGCAATTGGCACCCTTGGTTTGTCTTTTCTATCTTGTCTTGCCCAACCAAAATATGGTAAAACTGCTGTTATATGTCTTGCTGATGCTCGTTTTGCAGCATCAATCATTAACAACATTTCCATTAAGTTTTCTGGTCCTGGATTAGTAGAACCAATAATGAAAATTCTAGTGCCACGAATAGACTCTTCATAGGATGGTTGAAATTCACCATCACTATAAGTAGATGTAATTACATTACCTAATTCAGCACCAAATGCCTTAGCTATTTTTTCTCCAAGAACTTTACTTTGAGTACATGCAAAAATTTTAGCTTCGGTTATAACAATTGGCATAGTTAACTTATTGTTTTAGAGTGTGAAAACACGACGTTATTTTTAACGAGGTGCAAATTTATACATTTATTTTAACCTAAAAAGTATATTGAACAGTATTTTTATGATTAATATGGAAAAAATATATATTTTTGCTATCCAAAATATGCTCAAGTGGCGGAATTGGTAGACGCGCTGGATTCAAAATCCAGTAACTTCGGTTGTGTGGGTTCGATTCCCACCTTGAGTACAAAAGGCTTTAACGAAATGTTTGAGCCTTTTATTTTTTAACATTCATTTATCTATTTTCTATCCTTTAGGTTTTAATTACCTTTGTGTAACTTAATACACTAGTTTATGATATATTCAATGACGGGTTATGGGAAATCTGTTTTGCAATTACCAACAAAAAAAATAACAATAGAACTTAAATCTTTAAATAGTAAAAATTTAGATTTAAATGCTAGAATGCCTTCTATTTACAGAGAAAAAGAACTTGCTATAAGAAAGATTCTTGCCGATAAACTAGAGCGCGGTAAAGTAGATTTTTCTATTTATGTTGAAGCCACTGCTGAAGATACCTCAACTCAAATAAACACACCCGTTGTAAAGCAATACATGGAACAGCTTAAAAATGTTGTTAATGGAAATGATATCGAGCTTCTTAAAATGGCGGTTCGTTTTCCAGATGCATTAAATACTGTACGAGAAGAAATTGACGAAAACGAATGGCAAACTATTGAAAATGAAATCAATAACGCTATAAACGATTTAAAAAACCACAGGTTAGATGAAGGTAAAGCCTTAGAGCATGATTTTAATAACCGTGTTACTATTATTGAAAATTTATTAGACCAAGTTATTACTATGGATCCAGATCGTATTGAAGGTGTTCGTGAACGTTTATTAAAAGGTGTTGAAGATTTAAAAGAAAAATACGACGAGAACAGGTTTGAGCAAGAGCTAGTGTATTACATTGAAAAATTTGATATTACTGAAGAAAAAGTGCGTTTAAAAAACCATTTAAATTATTTTACAGAGTCTATAAACTCTAAAGATTCTAACGGAAAAAAATTAGGGTTTATTAGTCAAGAAATGGGACGAGAAATAAACACTATAGGTTCTAAAAGTAATTATGCTCCAATGCAACAATTAGTTGTTCAAATGAAGGATGAGCTTGAAAAAATTAAGGAACAATTATTGAATGTACTTTAACTAGTAAAACAAAATAATTAGTGATAAACAAAGACAATAAACAAGGCAAACTCATTGTGTTCTCGGCACCTTCAGGCTCTGGAAAAACGACCATTGTGAGACACTTACTTAAATTAGAAGATTTAAATTTAGAATTTTCTATATCGGCAACTTCACGCGAAAAACGAGGCAAAGAAATTGATAAAAAAGACTATTATTTTTTATCTGCTAAAGAGTTCAAAAACAAAATTAAAAACGACGAATTCTTAGAGTGGGAAGAAGTTTATCGCGATAATTTTTATGGCACTTTAAAAACTGAAGTAGAGCGTATTTGGTCGCTAGGTAAGAATGTTATTTTTGATATAGATGTTTCTGGTGGATTACGAATTAAACGTAAATTTCCAGACCAAACTTTAGCTATTTTTGTAAAACCACCAAGTATTGACGAATTAAAAATTCGTTTAAAAAAGCGCAAAACTGAAAGTGAAGACAAAATAAATATGCGTGTTGCAAAAGCATCAGCAGAATTAGCTACCGCACCTTTATTTGATGTAATTATTGTAAATGACAATTTAGAAAGCGCTTTACGTGACGCTGAAGCTTTAGTTAATGATTTTTTAAAATCTTAAAACATGAAGATTGGGTTGTATTTTGGCTCCTTTAATCCTATTCATATTGGACATTTAGTTATTGCTAACCATATGGCAGAATATAGTGATTTAGACCAAATTTGGTTTGTTGTTACACCACATAATCCTTTTAAAAAGAAAAGTAGTTTACTTGATAATTACCAACGCTTGGAAATGGTGTATCGTGCCACAAAAGATTACTCCAAACTTAAATCAAGCGATATAGAATTTAATTTACCTCAACCTAATTATACAGTAAATACGCTTGCCCATTTACAGGAAAAACACCCTGATTATGAGTTCTCTTTAATTATGGGTGAAGACAATTTAAAAAGTTTTCACAAATGGAAAAATTACGAAGTAATTCTTGAAAACCACCATATTTATGTATACCCTAGAATTTCAGAAAACAAAGTGGAAACACAATTTGATGGGCATAAAAAAATACACACTGTAAATGCGCCTATAATGCAGCTTTCTTCAACCTTTATTCGAAATGCTATTAAAACTGGTAAAATTGTGAAACCAATGCTACCAGAATTTGTTTGGGAGTATTTAGATGAGATGAATTTTTATAGATAACTACAATAATCAGCTTATTAATATTTTAATAATAAATTTTATGTTAAAATTTATTATATTCCTATAAAATTATAATCTTTTTTATTGTTCTGAAAAAAAACAACCCAAATCTCATGATTTTCACTAAAAAAAAATCAAAAACCTAGTTATCAACACTTTAGTAGACTAAAAATGTACTTCATCGAAAGCCATAGGTATTTTGAAGAAAAAAATTCATATTTCATCGAAATAAACAAAAAAAAACTATAATTGATTGAATTGTTTTTACCTTTATGGCGCTATTATTAATCTCTAGTATTATGAAAAATAAAAAAAACACTGTATCTAAAACTATCACTGTATTATCAATAATATTTGCTCTAACTTTTACGAGCAATACATATGCTACTGGATGGTGGTGGTTTTGGTCTCCTCCTACTCATGGTCAACATGATTATAATAACAAAAAGTGCGGAAAATGTGGTAGAACAAGCCATTTCGGAAAATGCAATAAAGGCGGAGGAAATGACTCAATTCCATTAGATGGAGGTTTGAGTATATTATTGCTAGGTGCAGCAGCTTTTGGAGTTAAAAAGCTACGTGAAAACAAAAAATAGTGAGTTTTACTTCACTTAAAAATGAAATCCCATTACCAATAAGGCTTTTCTTAGGAAAAGCTTTGTTGTTTTTTATAGTTTGGAAACTGGTTTACGGCCTGTTTTTGTCCGATTCAAAAATTCTTGATCATCCATTAACAACTCATGTTGGAGAAGCATCTGTTTTTGTATTAAACAACTTAGGTGATATGTCGGGTTTTTCCTCAAAAAAAGAAGTTTCTACATTTGTTGATGATGGAGGAGATTTATTGGTAAAAGAACAAGCCTCTCAAATATATCACAATGACAAGTTGGTTCTATTTATTGCTGATGTTTGCAATGGTTTGGAGTTAATGGTTTTATATATTGGCTTTATTGTTTGTATGCCTTCTAAATTTTGGCGTAAAACACTTTATATTATCATTGGTGTAATTTTAATTGACTTAATAAATATTCTTAGGTGCACTGGATTAATTTACTTAAGAGAATATTTTCATGCTTATTTTGAATTTGCCCATCATTATTTATTTAAAGCAACTGTATATACCGCTACATTTTTAATGTGGATGTTTTACTCTAGAAAAATTCATTTAAAAAATGAACAACCCCTACAAATCGGATAAATTTCGTTTTATATCTGGACTTATATTTATAATAATTATCTACTCTTGGTATTATCTTTTTTTTATAACTGAGAGTCAAGAATGGCTATTACTGCCTAAACTAACCTTTCATCTCATTAGATTTGGTGTTACAATATTAGTATATATAATTGGGACTTTTCATCTTGGAAAACTGAAGGATTCTTGGATGTCTTCTATTTGGCATCTTATTCATATTTCCGGATTATGTATTATTACTAGTATGGGTTTATTTGATTGGTTTATTATGGAAATAAGTCGGAATTTAAAAGATTTTGCTCATACAATTCAAGAAATATTAATTTCACCAGTGCTTTATGTTGCTATGGGATTACTTAATAGAAGTTTAAAAAAGGAAGCTTAATTATTATTATTATTTTTTCCTTCTTTTAATATTTAACTTTCATTATAAATATCACTTAAGCGGAATAAAACAAAAACCCTTTACATAAAATTTACAGCTAATTTTTGTGATTTAAGATATAAAAAAGCCAACTTGAAAAAGTTGGCTTTTAAAATAACATAATGTTAAATAGGTTTAGTCTAAGGCAGGAATACGCAATACTTGTCCTGGATATATTTTATCAGGATCGGTTAACATTGGTTTGTTTGCTTCAAAAATAACTGGGTATTTCATAGCATTACCATAATAATTTTTAGCAATTTTTCCTAAAGTATCACCACTTACTACAGTATGAAACTGTGCTTCTGGTTCTACATGTTCAACTGTCATTTGATCATCAACAGTAGCGATACCATTTGAGTTTCCAACTACTAAAACAACTTTTTCTTTTGTTGCTTGATCGTAAGCTTTACCAGAAATAGTTGCAGCGTCATCATCAATAAAAACATTTAAATCTTCTACTTGTAATTGTAAATCTGTTATTGTTTCTTCAAGTTTTTTTGCAGCAGCTTCTTCTAGTTTTAATTCAGCAGCAGCAGCCTCTGCAGATTCTTCAGCATCTGTTTTTCCAATTCCGAATACTTTAGCTCCAGCGTTTTTAATAAATGAAAATAGTCCCATAGTTTATTGTGTTTAAAATTAATATTTATTTGTATCGTTTAATTTATATATGCTAAACTTACATAATATATGACACAGAAAAAACAAAAAGTCACATAATTAATAATTAATTAAAGATAAAATCACGAAAAAAAGAAACCGCTTAAAGCACAATACTTTAAACGGTTTCTAAACTAAATAACCAACCAAAATTTTTATTTAACCCTTGTGTTTTCTCTTGGGTTTGCTACTTTATCTTTTCTAAACTTACGTTTTTTATCTTCTTTTAAACTTGTTGTTTTTCCTTTTGTATTACCAGTTTTTAAGTACTGTATATAACCTCTTCCTTCAAATTCATAAACCGTTTCTGAGGCTGGATGAAACAACTCTATCCTTCCATCATTTATAACGCTCAATTCAAAATATTCATTGCCTAAGAAATCATAATCTAATGTTAAAGTTTTTAGATACATATTATTGCTAACGTTTCCAACACCATAAACTCCTGTGTAATCCCAATATAAATTATCTGGGTTAGAAATATTTGTGTCTTGTGAGCTTCTAAAAGTTGAATCGTTTCCTCCTGCTAAGAATTGTAAATAATTTTCGTTATCAAACTCATTAATTGCTCCAAAATCACTGGTATATGTTTTTTCCCAAGCTTCATATTCCTGTAAGAAATAGTGAATATTATCATAGAACACAAAGTCGTAATCAAAATTACTACGTTGATAGCCATTTAAAAAGTAAGAGGTATCGTTGTTTGGATTGTAAAACTCAATGGTATTATTATCTATTTCATAAACATCAAAAGTTTCAAACCCATCAATATCATGATATACATCTAAAATCATATTGTAAGCATCATATTCTCCAACATCAATTCCAAAACCACCACCGTTATCTCCTAATCCAACAATATTGTTATTTGCATAAACCACGCCATTTCTAAATGAAATTGTAAACGCTTTTTGTAAAAAAGGTGTTTCTCCATAACCTGTGGTTGCATTAATATCAACATACCATAACTCATACGAGTTTAACAATTGGTTTAATGAGATTTGTGGTACATCATTATAGTCATCTACAGTTACCTCTGTATAACACGAGGTAAAAAGTGTTGCTGTTAACGCAAAGCTTAAAAGTAATTTTATAGTCTTCATAATCAAATATTTTAGGGTTTCTATTGATAGAGTTTCAAAACGCGTGCCAAAAAAATATTCTTAATAATTTCTTCATTTAGCAATCCTTAATATTTTACGTATTTTTGAGGCAGTAAATTATTTATCGTTTATGGACAAACCTTTAAAATATGCGGTTTTTGGAGCAGGAAGTTGGGCTACAGCAATTGTAAAAATGCTTTGCGAAAATTTAGATGAAGTTGGTTGGTATATGCGAAGTGTTTACACTAAAGAGCATTTATTAAAAGAGCAACATAACCCCAATTATTTAAGTTCTGTAGAGTTTCATTTAGAGCAATTAAAACTAAGTAATGATATTAATGAGATGGCAGATTATGCCGATGTTTTGATTTTTGTAATTCCTTCAGCTTTTATACATAGCGAATTAGAAAAGCTAAATGTAGATATTTCAAATAAAACAATTGTTTCTGCTGTTAAAGGTATTATGCCAGAAACAGGGCTTTTAGTAGGGCAGCATTTTCATAATGTTTACAAAGTTCCTTTTAATAATATTGCAGTTATTGCAGGTCCTTGTCATGCAGAAGAAGTAGCTCTAGAGCGTTTGTCTTATTTAACTATTTCCTGTTCTGATTCTAGTAAAGCAAAAGCCATAGCAAAAAACTTCTCTAGCGATTATATAAAAACTAAAATTAGCGATGATATTATTGGTATAGAATATGCCGTTATGCTTAAAAATATTTACGCTATTGCTGCAGGAATAGCTCATGGTTTGGGTTATGGCGATAACTTCCAAAGTGTACTTATGAGTAATGCCATACGTGAAATGCGCCGTTTTATTAAAAAAATGCATAAAATGAAACGTAACATTAATAATTCTGCATACTTAGGCGATTTATTAGTTACAGGATATTCTGTTTTTTCTAGAAACAGAATGTTTGGAAACATGATTGGTAAGGGCTATACTGTTAAATCTGCACAAATGGAAATGAGTATGATTGCCGAAGGTTATTACGCTACAAAAAGTGCTCATTTATTAAACCAAAAAAACGCAAAAAAAACACAATTGCCTATTATAAATGCCGTTTATGAGATTCTTTACGAAAATAAAGATCCTAAAAAAGTATTTAAAAGATTGACCGATAAGTTGGATTAAAATACTTTTTTACCAGTCATTTATAAAGTAGCTTAATTTTATTGAAAACTATTTTAAAGAATGTTGATTAAGACAAAAATAGAGCCAAAATACTTATTTAGAATAAAATTATTTTCACTTCTATTATTTTCAACATATACTTTATTTAGTCAAAATATTAAAGGTATTGTTTTAGACCAAGAATCGAAAAAACCTTTAGAAAATGTTAATATATACATTAACAAACCCAATAATGGTACAACTTCTAATGAAAAAGGCGAATTTTATTTAAACTCTAATCTTAAAAAAAGTGATACGATCTTTTTTTCAATTCTAGGGTATTCTCTAAAAAAACATTTATTTTCAGAACTAAAAAATAGCACTATTTATCTTTCCAAAAAAACTGAAAATCTCAACGAGATTTTCATTAATTCTAACATTAAATTAAATTCTAACATTAGTTTCAAAAAATTATCTTCCATAAAAACAGGAAGACACTCCTTTGCGTCTTCTTTAGTAGGATCTAAAATATATGTTATTGGTGGTGATGCTTCAAACATAGTAAATACAGAAAAAAAAGCGCTTAATGATTTAAGCAATACTGCCGAATCAACTTTTGAGGATTTTTTAAAAAGTTTAAAAATGAATCCGTCATGGGAAAACTATAAGGGCGATTTACAAGTTTATGATATTACAAAAGACACTTGGCAAAAATCTGATTTAAAGTTTAGAAAACGTGCCTATAACACACTAAACTGTTTTGATAATAAATTATATATTATTGGCGGAAAAAGTTTATCAGTAAGTAGAAAACATGAGTACTTAGACGATAAAATTGAGGTTTTAGATTTAAAAAATAACACTATTGTAACCGATGACACTAATCCCCATCAAGCAGTAAATTTTGAATCATTTATTTATAATGATAATATTATTGTTATGGGAGGATCCGTAAAACTAAATAAAAAAGGAAAAAAAGTTTATACCAACAAATCTCATATTTATAATTTAGAAACAGGTTATTGGTATGAGTTAAATGATATGCCAAAAGCAATGGAAGCAAAAGGCCTTTTGATTAAAAACAAAATATATCTTATTGGTGGTTTTAATGACAAACCATTATCTGAAATAGAATCTTATAACATTTTAACTGGTGAATGGACAAAAGAAGGCAACTTGTTTTATGGCATAGAAAAGCCAGCTTTAACATATAACCAAAATGTTATTTATATTTTTAATGATGGCAAGCTATTAACTTACAATATTGTTTCGAAAGATTTAAATGAATATAAAATAGATTTAAATTTAAAAGCTTCAGAACTGTACTATTATGAAGAGAAAATATATTTGCTTGGAGGCTACATAGAAGATGAGTTTTCTAAATCTTCTTCTTCAAATTTATACAGTATAGATTTAAACGAATTTGTAAAAACGAAAATTATAAAAACGAAAAAAGTTAACGAAAAACTACTTCACTAAAACACCTTTTACATCCATTAAAGGAACGGACTGTAACGCTTTTAAATTAATTGTGTTTTTTCTAAAAAGGTATGTTTTATCAAACATCTGATTACCTTCAAAAAAAGAGACTTTAAATTGATTGTTTAGTGCAAATAATTCCTCTTGCATCAATTCAATTTTAGCATAGCTTTTTTTAGGTAAAACATCAATTTTTTTTCGAAATTTTGAGGTTATTTTATTTTCAGAATAGCCATCTGTTACAATAATAACCATTTCTAAATCAACATCTTTTTCATTTATAATATAAGCATTCCAATCTTGAGTTTTATATATATCATTATACTCATTTACAACTGCTACATAAACGCCTTTTACTTTTGGAATCTCGATGTCTTTTTTCATTTTGCAAACATAATAAATTATTCAAAATATGCGCTTGAATAAGTTTGGGTTGTAATGCCTCTTAAATTATTAATTATTAAATGTTGCAACAATGTCTCTAAACTGTACTCTTCAAAAAGATTCTTGTTTTTAAACGTTACATTTTCCATTCTTAAAAAGTATAATTCGCACACCAATCTTAAATCAACGTTTTCTCTTATATGTCCTTTTGTTTTAGCTTCATTTAAAAACCCATAAACTATTTCGTAAACTGTTTCCTTCTTAAAATTTTCGAAAATCTCATCTGCTTTTGGATAATATTTTTTTAAGCCAAACAAAAAAGAAGGCTTAAAATATTTGAGATATTTTAAGCCTATTTCATATATAACTATAACTTTCTCAATAGGATCTTCAATCTTATCAATTGCTATTTTGTACTCTTCAGTATAATTATCTATTAAAAATAAAATACTGTTTGAGATAAGTTCCTTTTTGTTTTTAAAATGTTTATAAATGGTTTTTTTAGAAATACCTAAATCTTTCGAAAGCTCATCTAAAGTAAAAGATTTACTTCCAAATTTTAAAAATTTAGTTACAGAACATTCTAAAAGATATTTTTTATTAATCATTTCTAACACATAAAACTCTAAGAATTATTGCCAGCCGCCTCCAAGAGCTTTATATAAATCTACAATAGATTTTAACTGATTGTATTTAATAGTTATTAAACTTAATCTAGAGTTTAAAGCATTTTCTTGTGCTACTAAAACTTCTAAATAGTTTGCATAACCGTTGTTTAATAATTCTGAGGAATACTCACTAGCTAAATTATAAGCATCATATTCCTTTTGTTTTACTTCTATCTTTTCGGTAACTGCTTGATACGAATATAAAGCATCTGAAACCTCCTTACTTGCAACTAAAAACGCTTGCTTAAATTGTAACTGCGCCTGTTCTTGCTGCGCTTTCGATACTTCGTATTGCGTTTTAATTTTTCTACCATTAAAAATAGGCTGAGTTAAACCACCAACTAGAGTTGCAAAAAGAGAATTCGTGTTGAAAAAATTATCAAAATCTAAACTTTGAAATCCTCCAGAAGCAGACAAAGTAAGTGACGGATAAAAATTACTTCTAGATACATTAGTGAGTTCAAAAGCTTCTATTAATTGATATTCTGCAGCCATAAGATCTGGTCTGTTACTCAATAATTGAGAAGGCACACCAGTATTTAAATCGGTTGTAATAATTTGGCTTTCAAGTGTACTTCTATTTATACTCTCTGGTGCTTTACCTAACAAAATAGACATGGTGTTTTCCAATAAACGATCTTGAATTTTCAAGTCGATTAAAATGGCTTGCGCTGTGTACAACTGAGCTTCAGTTTGTTTCACTCCAACTTCCGTAACATTTCCAGCATCTTTTAAAGCTTTTGTTGTCTCAAAACTTTTCTCTCGATTACCAATTGTTTCTTCGGTAATTTTAATTTGCTCATCAATAGAAAGTAATTGATAGTAAATTGTTGACACCTGAGCAATAAGTTCTGTTTTAATAGCTTTATGTGCTGCAACAGTTTGCAAATATGATGCATTATAAGCACGCTTATTACTTCTTATTTTACCCCAAATATCTGCTTCCCAAGATAAATTCGCTGCTAATTCGTAAGAATCTAATGAAGGAAAAGAACTTCCAAATTGGCTGTTTTCAGAATTTTCTTGATGCGTATATTGTGCACTTCCATTTAAGGTTGGCAAATAACCTGCTTTACCTTGTTTAAAATAAGCTTCCGCTGCTAATATTTGCTGTAAAGCAACTCTAATATCGATGTTATTAGTTAATGCTTCTTCAATATAACTTTGCAATACTGGATCTGTAAACATTTCTTTCCAAGGCACTAGAGCCATGGATAAGCTGTCTTTAGAAATAGAGCTTGTAAAATATTGGTCTTGGTTTATTATTTCTGGTCTTGTATATTCTTTAGCAGAAAAACAAGACGTTAAAAGCAATGGAATACTTGCAATTAGTAATAAACTATATATTTTATTTTTTTTCATTGTTCTAGTTTTCTATTGCGTTGTTTTCATTAATTGTATTAGGAACAGGTGCTCCTGTAATTTTTTCTTGTAGCCATTGGAATAGTATAAATAATATTGGAATTACAAATACACCTAAAATGGTTCCTATAAGCATTCCTCCTGCAGCTCCTGTACCAATAGATCTGTTTCCTTCTGCTCCAACACCTTTTGCTAAAACTAATGGCATTAACCCTAAAATAAAAGCGAAAGACGTCATTAAAATAGGACGCAAACGAGCTTTAGCTCCTTCGACAGCCGCATGTAAAATGCTATCACCATTGCGTCGTCTTTGGCGCGCAAACTCTACTATAAGAATGGCATTTTTAGCTAATAAACCAATAAGCATGATTAAGGCAATTTGAAAATAGATGTTATTTTCAAGCCCCATTAATTTAGCGCTTAAATAAGCTCCAAAAACTCCAAAAGGAAGAGAAAAAACAACTGCCAGCGGTAATACATAACTTTCATATTGCGCACAAAGTAAAAAGTAAATAAACAGAATACTTAATATAAAAATAAATGTGGTTTGATCTCCTGCATTTGCTTCTTCACGAGTTAAACCAGAATAAGCAACGGAATAATTACTTGGTAATTTTGCCACTTCTTCTTCAATAACTCTAATGGCATCACCAGTACTAAAACCTGGATTTGTAGCTCCAGATAATGTTGCCGAATTCAATAAATTAAAACGTGTTACAGATTGTGGTCCATATACTCTTTTTAAAGTAACAAACTGATTAATTGGAGTCATCTCACCGCTATCTGTTCTTACATACATGCTATTTAAAGCATCAACATCTGCTCTGTCTTCAGGTAATGATTGAATGTATACACGGAATTGTTTTCCAAATCGTGCAAAATCAGACGCATAAACACCTCCTATATAACCTTGTAATGTTGAAAATATACTATTAATTGGCACGCCTTTTTCTTTTGCTAAAGGCACATTTACCTCCATTTCATACTGTGGATATTTTGTATTAAAAGAAGATTGTGCATATTTAATTTCAGGATGCTGCATTAAAGCTCCAATAAATTCTTGGTTTGCCTTATCTAAATCTGTAAACTCACCTCCAAAACGGTCTAATAAGTTAATTTCAAAACCAGCAGAGTTACCAAAACCACGAATACTAGGTGGTGCAAAAAAGATAATATTTGCTCCAGGAATGGTTGATGCTATACCAAATAACTTTCCTGTAATCGCTTCGGTAGATAATGATTCGTCTTCACGATCTTTCCAATCTGCAAGCTTCACAAATCCAATAGCATAATTAGTTCCAGAACCGCTTAATAAACTTCGTCCTCTAATAAATGAAACTCCATCAACACCTTCTAAATTATGTGTTTTTCCATATAACTCATCTATTATTTTTCCAGTTCTATCTAATGATGCTCCTGCAGGCAATTCAATATTTGTAAAAATAATTCCTCTATCTTCATTAGGAACAAAACCTGTTGGAGTTGTTTTAGATGCCCAAAAAATACCGACAACAGCAATTAATAATAAGACTGCAGAAATCCATTTTCTCTTATAAAGAAATTGAAGTGAATTTCCATATTTTTCAACTGTTGCATTAAAACCGCGATTAAAAAGTGTATAAAAACGTTGTAAAAAGTTCTTCTTTTTTAATTCCTCTTCATCATGCGATTTTAAAAACAAAGCACACAATGCCGGACTTAATGTTAAGGCGTTTACTGCAGAAATAAGAATCGCTATAATTAAAGTGATACCAAATTGCTTATAAAATACACCTGTTGGTCCTTCTACAAAAGTTACAGGAATAAATACAGCTGCCATAACTAATGTGATTGATACAATGGCACCAGAAATTTCATGCATAGCAACTAATGTTGCTTTTTTCGGGTTTTTCTCGCCTTGATCTATTTTAGCATGAACGGCCTCTACAACAACAATAGCATCATCCACCACAATTCCTATGGCTAAAACAACTGCAAATAGTGTTAGTAAATTTATAGAATAGCCAAATAAATTCAAGAAGAAAAATGTTCCAATAATAGACACCGGAACTGCTATTGCAGGAATTAATGTGGAACGAAAATCTTGTAAAAAGATAAATACTACAATAAATACTAATAAAAAAGCCTCTAATAAAGTGCTTACTACTTTTTCAATAGATGCAGATAAAAATAAACTGGTATCGTAAGGAATAAAAATACTTAAGCCCTTTGGCAAATCTTTTTCAATAATATCTAAAGCAACTTTAACTTTTTCAATAATTTCTTGAGCATTTGATCCTTTTGTTTGGAAAATACCCATGAATACTGCTGGGTGTCCTAAACTCATTGCACCAGATGCGTAAGACTGCGCATCTAACTCTATAGTTGCTACGTCGTTTAAGCGTAAAAATTCTCCATTTCCTAGTGCTTTTATAATAATATCGGCATATTGTTTTTCTTCTTTAAAACGTCCGCTATATTTTAAAACATATGTAAAAGCTTCTCCATTATTTTCTCCTAAAGAACCTGCAGCTGCTTCTAAATTTTGTTCTTTTAAAGCTGCTGTAATATCAGAAGGTATTAAGTTGTATGCTGCTAATTTTTCTGGTTTTAACCAAATACGCATCGCGTAATCTTGGTTTGAAAACACATTTACATCACCAACACCATTTATCCTCTTTAGTTCAGGAATCACATTTATTTTTAAATAATTTTGAATAAATGTAGCATCGTAATTTTCGTTTTCTGAATAAAGCGATAAGAACATTAAGGCACTTGTTTCTTCTTTTTGTGTTGTAACCCCTGTTTGAATTACTTCTTGTGGTAATAAAGGGTTTGCACGTGTTACTCTATTTTGAACATTTACAGCTGCAACATCGGCATCTACATTTTGTTCAAAAAATACAGTAATTTCTGCGGAACCATCATTGGCAGCTGTTGAAGTAATATAGGTCATCCCTTGAACACCATTAATTTGTTCTTCTATTGGGATAATCACACTTTCTAAAACAGTTTCTGCATTGGCTCCAGAATATGAAGCTCTCACCTTTATAGTTGGTGGCGCGATATCTGGATATTGTTCTATGGGTAAGCTTGAAATACTTAAAAACCCAAGCATTAATATTATGATAGAAATAACTGTAGAGAGTACAGGTCTTTCAATAAATGTTTTTAACATAATTTATAAGTTTCTAGTTTTTAAATAATTTCTCGATTGGCTTAACTATACTATCAAAAGGGACTTCTTGTGGTGAAATTGGCATATCGTTACGTAACTTACCTACACCTGTAACTACAATTTTATCACCTTCTTTAACACCAGATTCTATAACATATAAATTATCTATGTTTGCTTTAATTTTTAATATTGAAGAAGAGACTGTATTGTTTTCTCCTAATTTAAAAACCATAACATTTCCTTGTTGTTCATAGGTTGCTTCTTGCGGAATAACTGTTGCATTTTCATAAACAGTAGGAATTTTAATTTTTCCACTATTACCGTTTGTTAAAAGTTGATTAGGATTGTTAAATACTGCTCTAAAGCTTACAGTTCCTGTGTTTTGATTTATTTGACCAGTACTTGTTTCAATTTTCCCTTTTTCAGAATACGTTTTTCCGTTAGCAAGTATTAAGCTAACTTCTGGAAAATTAGCAATCTTTTCTGCTAAATTCTTTCCTTCAGTATTTTGTAAAAAATCTAAGTAATCAGATTCGTTCAAAGTAAAAAAAGCATAAACTTCCTTAATATCACTTACAGTTGTTAAAGGCGTTTCATCACCTGGACTAACTAAAGACCCTTCTCTAAATTGAATAGCTCCTACATAACCATCAACAGGACTACTTACCGTTGCATAACCAATATTAGCCGCAATACTGCTGTAATTCGCTTTTGCTTGTGCTAAATTTGCCTTAGCCGTTTCTAATTGTACCGGACTAATAATGTTTTTTTCTACAAGAGGAATTAATTTATCAACTTCAACCTGAGCCACATTAATACGTGCTTTTGCTGCACCTGCATCTTGGCTTAGTGATTGCGTTTCTAATTTAAATAGAGCTTGACCTTTTCTTACTTTTTGGCCTTCATCTACAAATACTTTTTGAATGTATCCAGACACTTTAGCTCTTACATCACTATTAATAATCCCTTCAATATTTGTTGGGTATGTTTCATATCCAACTACTGTTTTATGTTGTATTTGAGCTACAGGAAAAGGTGAAGGTGGCCTTTGAGCTGCTTGTTGATTTTCTTGTTTATTGGCGCAACTTGAAAGTATTAATGTTGTAATACTTAGCGCTAATACTACATATTGGTTGATCTTTTTCATTATTTTGGGTTAAAATTGATTATTGTTTTCTATGATTTTTGTTCTTAATTCTGAAATTGATTTTGTAGCTTCATCTAAAAATTTTATATAATTATCATGAAATCCTAAATCAAATTTTGAAGCTTCGTCTTCTGTGACACTATTTGCATTTTCTTTATAATCTCTAATCTCTACATGTAAATCTTTTTGATCTAACCAAGATTGAATCATATTATCGATACTCTGAAGAATATTATCTTGATTAATTGTGAAATATTTTTTTCTATCTCCAGGTTTTGTGAAATAAATAATCTTCTTTAAATCTTGTAGATGATTTAAATGTGTAGAAATAGTGCTTTTGCTTGCGCATAAATGTGTTACCAAATCTTCAAATGTGGTTCCTATTTTTCCAGTTAAAATGATATAGGATAAAATTCTTGCTTCAACTGGAGCCAATTGTTCTTTACTTTCTAGAAGTACACCCAATTTTTCTACCAATCTTTGTTTTTGCTTACATATTGCAGCACTCATAATTTAAAAAATTTAAGACGCAAAAATAAATTTAGTTCGGAACAAACCGAACTAAACGAAGTTAAATAATTGTTAAATAAAAAAGCTTTATAAGCATATTTCATACTTAACTTTAAATTCGTTATTTAGTATCATGCTTATAAAATTTATATCCTCCATGAAACAATTAATATTCTCTTTATTCCTTTTTGTAACTGTTATAAGTATTGGGCAGGTTAAAAATCAATCTGAGCTAACTATAGATCAAATTATGCAAGGTGAAGACTTTGTAGGTTATTTACCTGAAACTTTAAGCTGGTCTGATGATAGTAAAAATATTTATTTTAGTTGGAATCCAAATAATGATACTATTCGTTCTAACTATCAAATAGCCATTCAATCAAAAAAAATAAGTAAACTTTCTTTTGAAGATTTAAAAGCAAAAACCAATAGCGGCGTATATTCAAAAGATTTCCAATGGAAAGTTTATGAAAAAAACGGTGATTTATTTTTATTGAACAATTCCACTTATTCATCAAAGCAGATTACCAATACCATTGCCAGAGAATCTAATCCAAAGTTTTCAGGTAATCAAAAGGCTATTATTTATAAGCTCGATAACAATTTGTTTAAATGGCAAATTAACCAAGGTACAACAACTCAACTTACAGATTTTAAAAGTGGAAACGAAAAAACTGAACACGATCTTAATTCACAAGACCAATGGTTAGAAGATGACCAATTACAATCTTTTAATATTCTAGAAAAGCGTAAAAATGAAACTGATGCTCAAAAATACCGTAGAGAGCAAACACAAGTTAGTCGTCCAAAAACAATTTATTTAGATGATAAAAAGTTATTAGATATTGATATTTCAGCAGATTTAAAATATGTTGTTTACCGCCTGTATTCTGTTTCAAAAAACAAAAATACAAATGTGCCGGATTATGTTACCAAAAGCGGTTATACTAATGATTTAAATGCAAGACCAAAAGTTGGTAGCGAGCAAAACACTTATGAATCTTGGATTTTAAACTTAAAAACAAGTGAAACATATCAAATTAAAACCGATTCTATAGAAGGCATTAAAGACAAACCTAAATATTTAAAGGACTATGCTGAAAACCTTTCAGAATATAAAGACAGTTTTGAAAACCCAAGATCTGTAGAAATAGACAAACCGCTACTTTCAGATGATGGTAAAGCAATAATAAATATTACATCACAAGATTATAAAGACCGTTGGATTATGTTGGTGAACCTGACAGACGGAAAGTTAAAACTTATTGATAAACAACATGATGATGCGTGGATTGGTGGTCCTGGAATAGGTTGGTTTTCACGTCCAGAAATGGGCTGGATAGATCAAGATAATATTTGGTTTAAATCTGAAAAAACAGGTTATGCACACTTATATACTGCTAATGTTAATTCAGGAAAAATTAAAGCATTAACCCAAGGAAATTTCGAGGTTTTAGATGTGAGCTTATCTAAAGATAAAACCACCTTTTTTTTAACAAGCAACAAAGTGAGTCCTCACGAGCAACATTTTTATCATTTACCTGCAAAAGGTGGAAAAATGACACAAATTACATCACGAAAAGGTGGACATGAAGTTATAGTATCACCTGATGAAACTCAATTAGCTATTCGCTATTCTTACACCAACAAACCATGGGAATTGTATGTAATGCCTAATAAACCCGGCGCAGAAATGACACAATTAACCCAGTCTACAACCGATGCTTTTAATTCTTATAAATGGATAGATTCTGAAATAATAAACTTTACGGCTAGTGATGGCGTAAGTGTTCCTGCAACACTTTACAAACCTAGTGAAGCTAAAAAAAATGGTGCTGCTATAATATTTGTTCATGGTGCGGGTTATCTTCAAAATGTACACAATTGGTGGTCTTCTTATTATAGAGAATATATGTTTCATAATATTTTAGTAGATAATGGCTACACAGTTTTAGCTATAGATTTTAGAGCAAGTAAAGGTTATGGTAGAGATTGGCGAACAGCAATCTACCGCAATATGGGTGGAAAAGATTTAGATGACCAAATTGATGGTGCTAAATATCTAGTAGAAAACCTAGACATCGATAAAGATCGATTAGGAATTTATGGCGGTTCGTATGGTGGTTTTATAACTTTAATGGCAATGTTTAAATCGCCCGATACGTTTAAAAGTGGTGCTGCACTTCGTTCTGTAACAGATTGGGCACATTACAATCATGGATATACAGCTAGAATTTTAAACACCCCTGTTGAAGACCCTAAAGCCTACAAACAAAGTTCACCATTATATTTTGCAGAAGGATTAAAAGGAAACTTACTAATGCTCCATGGCATGATAGATACTAATGTTCATTTTCAAGATGTAGTACGTTTATCTCAACGTTTAATAGAATTGAAAAAAGAAAACTGGGAATTAGCTGTGTTCCCTCTTGAAAGTCATGGTTTTGTTGAAGCTTCTAGTTGGTCTGATGAATACCGTAGAATTTTTAAGTTGTTTCAAGAAACTCTTAATTAATAAAAAAGGCGTTAATCAATGATTAACGCCTTTTTATTCTGTTTTTAAATTTACAATGCGCTCTTAAATTGCTCTAAAAAACGAACATCATTTTCACTTAATAAGCGAATATCACCTATTTGATGAAGCAACATGGCTATTCTATCTATTCCTACTCCAAATGCAAATCCTGAATATTCTTTTGAATCAATTTTACAGTTTTCCAACACATTAGGATCTACCATACCGCAACCTCCAATTTCTAACCAACCTGTTCCTTTAGTGATTTTGTAGTCTGTTTCAGTTTCTAATCCCCAATACACATCAATTTCTGCGCTTGGTTCTGTAAACGGAAAGTATGAAGGACGTAAACGTATTTTACTTTTTCCAAACATTTCTGTCGTGAAATGTTGAAGTGTTTGTTTTAAGTCTGCAAAACTCACATCTTTATCAATATACAAACCTTCTACTTGATGGAAAAAGCAATGTGAACGCGCAGAAATAGCTTCGTTTCTATAAACTCTACCAGGAGAAATTGTACGAATAGGTGGTTTGTTATTTTCCATATAACGCACTTGTACAGAACTAGTATGTGTACGCAATAAAATATCTGGATTGGTTTGAATAAAAAATGTATCCTGCATATCTCTTGCTGGATGATATTCTGGTAAGTTTAATGCTGTAAAGTTATGCCAATCATCTTCAATTTCTGGACCTTCACTAACATTAAAACCTATACGAGAAAAAATATCGATAATTTGATTTTTTACTATAGATATTGGATGACGGGCACCTATTTGAATAGGTTGACCAGGTCGCGATAAATCGCCATAAACCCCTTTTACTTCCTCGTTACTTTCAAGCTCTTCTTTTAGAGCATTTACTTTGTCTTCGGCGGTTTTTTTGAGTTTATTTATAGTTTGACCGAATTCTTTTTTTTGATCATTAGCTACATTTTTAAACTCAGCAAAAAAGTCGTTTAATAATCCTTTTTTACCTAAATACTTTATACGGAAAGCTTCAACCTCTTCTTTTGATTGTGCTTTAAAAACTTCGGCTTCAGCTATTAGCTCTTTAATCTTATCTATCATGACGTCATTTCAAAAATGAATGCAAATTTAGTGATTTTTATAAACAAAAAACTCCTTCAATAATAAGGAGTTGTATTTTTATAATTTGTTGAATCTTATTTTCTGATGTAAACTATTCTATAAACATCACTTCCATCTTTATCTTCGTAATAGAATGTATTACTTTCAAAAGTAAGAGTTTGAGTAGAATCTCCAAAACCAAAATTCAAAGTATACATGTTATTTCCTTCATTTGACCAAGTTCCTGAAACCTCTTCCTCTAAAAGACAATTATTTGATTCATCTTCTTCGTAATATTCATAATCTACTAAACCATCAGATTTAAATATAAACTTTTCTTGCTTCTCACATTCATCTAAAACTTCTTCATTTCCGTTGGTATAAGCTTTATAATAGTTCCAAGTTCCAATTATTGGGTCTTGTGATGAAGAATCATCATCACTACTACAAGAAGTTAATACAACTGCAAATACACTTAAAAGTAAAATTACTTTTTTCATAATTACTTTGGTTTTAAGATGTAAACATAGGTGTTTTCTTATAATATAAAAAATTTTGTGTTCATGTAACTGCGTTAGGGATTGTAGTGGAAATCCTTTTTGAGAGGTACGAATAAAAAGATTGTAACGAAAAGCCCGACCTTTAGGTAACGCCCAAAAACTAATTTATATACTCGGTTTCTAAAAAGTAATTAACTATAGCTTCTTTCATTAAAACACTTTGTTCGCCCGCTTTTAAATGGGGTAAATTTTCTAGAGTTTTGTAATGTGGCCATCCTTCATCATCTACAAAATCGAGTTCGTAATAGCCATAAGGCATAAGTAGTTTACATATTGCAATATGCATAAGGTCTAGCTTTTGGTCTTTTTTAAAGCTTCTTTCTAACTGCCCCAGTTCTTGCACGCCTATTAAATAAATTATTGCATCAAGATCTAATGTGTCTCCATCGGCAAATTGATTGGATAGTTTTTGCACTACCAATTCCCAGCGTTCTTTTAATTGTTCGTCTCTAGACATAATAATTTTAAAGCTGCAAAGTTAATAAACCTAAGTGTGACTATTATTTTATATTTGCTTAAATAATTTAATTATGAGTGTTATAGATATTGTTTTAGGAGCTTTAATTTTATTTGGTCTTGTTAGAGGGTTTATGAAAGGCCTTTTTGTTGAAGTTGCCTCATTAGTTGCCCTTGTTGCTGGTGTTTATGGAGCCATTCATTTTAGTAATTTCGCTGCCGAATTTTTACAAACAAAAACAGATTGGAACGAAAAAACTATTAATATTACTGCCTTTGCTATAACTTTTGTAATTATAGTTCTAGCCATTGGTCTTGCTGGAAAAGCACTTACAAAATTAGCAGATTTTGCCGCTCTTGGTATTATAAATAAATTACTTGGTGGTGTTTTTGGTGCTTTAAAAATTGCACTTATTTTAAGTGTTGTTTTGAATATTTTTGACAAAATGAACAGTACCATTAGCTTTATTGATGAAGAAAACATAGATGATTCTGCACTTTATACACCTGTAAAATCTTTAGTTCCTATGATTTTTCCAAATATACTAACACCAAAGGAAGATGAAATTACTTCTGAAAGTGATGCTTAATAACAGTCTGTTTTTATTTGTAGATTGTTTTGATAGTAACTTAATGGCTTATTGTTATACTTTACACAAATAGATTCTAACATATTTAGTACGCCATTTTGCATTGCTAAAGAACCGCAAATCATTATAATTCCTTTATTATTTAATGTTTCTGCTATAAATATGGCATCTCTAAATAACACATCTTGCACATACCTTTTTTTATCTTCTTGCGATAATATTAAATGAAATTTAGTAAGTTTATGTTGCTTTAATAACGCATTTATTTGTGACTCATACAACGCGTTAGATTCTTGAGTTCGTAAGCCTAAATACAAATGAGTTTCTGTTTGTCTATTTTGATGCAACATGCCTAAAAATGGTGCAATACCCGTACCGTTAGCAATTAAAACCACACGTGATGCTTTTTTAGGAAAATGAAAAGCAGAATTTTGAATAATGCGCGCTTTTAACTGGTTGTTTATTTGGAAATTATTTAAATAATTAGACGCCAAACCATTTTCATAATACTTAACGCTTAATTGAATATTCCCATTTACTTTACCAATGGAATACAACCGTTCTCGATAATCATTTTTGGGATAAACCGCTAACAAATCGCCTGATGTGAATTTGTATGTTTTCTTAGGTTTTAAAGTGATTAAAAACGTATCATCAGGATTTTCTGAAACTTTAGTTTTACTAATAATTTTAAGCTTTTTGTTGGTTTTAGGTTTGCTTACCAAACCATCTTTAGGAACTGTTATTTTTAAGCCAACTTTATCATTCCATTTTTGGATCCATTGACTAAAAGCTTCTACCGATTTATCATTAATAGTAAATGGTTCTAATAATTGATTGTATTTAATTTGCATAGCCTTATCAACATCGAATGCGAATTTGCAAAAAGCTGGATATGCTAAAGACCCAAAACCTACAACAGAATAACTAACTGTTTGTTCTTGTTGTACTGCTTTTAAACGTTCTAAAAACTTACTAGCATTAGTTGGCGGTTCGCCTAAACCATAAGTTGCAGTAATTATAATAAGATGTTCGGCTTTTTTATAAGTATTATAATTATTAAGCTCGCTGATATATGATGTTTCTCCTGCTTTTAATAATTGTTGATGAAACGCATTAGCAAAAGGCAAAGTACTCCCGTTTTCTGAACCCACTAAAATAATATATTTTGCATCGTCTTTTTTATATTTATTCTTAAGTTTTGAAGCACGGCGTTTAAGCGTCATAGCAAATCCAGAATAGATAAAAAATAGAATATTTGCGGTAGCAATGGCTAAAATTATAGACCATAAAATACTGCCTTTTCCGGTGTGTAAATTCAAACTTAAACCTGAAAACATGTCAACTAAAGGTGATTTTATCTCACTTAAAATAGCGCCTGTAAATTGGTTTACAATAACTTCTTTATCTTTTAATTTTAAGATGAAATAATCTTCAACATCTTCAGAAAAGGGAAATTCTAAAGATTTAACTTGAGATAGTGGTGTGTTTTTAAATAATTTAAATTCTGAAACTGCTTGTGTTGGTGTTGTAGAAAGTGAGTCAAAATCTATATTATGAGAAGTTTCTGCTTTTGGCAATAAATCAAACTTTTCTAAAGACAAATAAACTCCTGTAACTGTAATGATAATGATTGGAATTAAAGACAAACGCCCTAAAACCACATGCCAATATTGATTAAAATTTTCATTAACAATTTTAGAAAAGAACTTTTTTAAACTTCGTTGCCTTTTTAAAATTAACACTGAGCCAGAAACTGCAATTAAGAATAACAAAAAAGAACATAATCCCACAAAAAAACGCCCAATACCTTTTAAAAATAATGATCTATGAAGGCTTGTAACCCATTGAAAAAACTTAGAAACTTCTATTTCTTCGCCTAAATATTCTGCCGTTTTTGGATTAAAATAACCTTCTAAATTATCACCTTCCTCTGTAAATACCGAAGCGATTACAAAGTCGTTAGTATCTACTTTAACATCAATAATTTCAGGATAATTATCTTTAAAAACAGTTACTAATTCTGCTACAGAAATCGTATTTAAATCGGCTACTTTATAAGGTTGAATTTGTTCTGAAATAGGCTGAAACGCCAATATAATTCCAGTTATGGAAGCTAAAAGAATAAAAACAAAAGAAGATACAGCCAACGCTAGATGACTGTATCTCCAAATTGAAATGGTCATATAAAATCTTTTAATTTGGCATCATACGTACATAACGAATAAAGCCTGCACCTTCTTTTTTGCTTTTTACGGTCTCTGATGTTAATGGAAACTCCACATCTTTAGTATAATATTCCTGATCTTCAACAGCTGTTTCAAAACGAATGCTGTAACCAGCGTTAATTTTAGAATCTTCAATATCAATCACACTAATAATTCGTCCGCCACCAGAAATTGTTGCTCCTGTGATTGCATCAATATTATTACGCTTTTTTCCGTAAAAACTCCACCACGATTCTAATGTATTAAACCACTCATCATCATCACCTTGCACATACAATGTTTTTTCATATTTGCCTTCTGGATTAATTAACGAAATAACGACATAAGCGCCTTCGCCTGTGTAATTCGTCATTTGAATCATGCATTTATATTTTGTTGTTTCGGCTAATTTTGTAAAAGATACTAAGGCAAAAGCTATGACTAATAATAATGATATAAAATGTATTTTCTTCATTTTCAACTTGTGTTACTTTAAAAATTCAATTGAAATATTATTCTTTTTTAACAGCTCGTTTTCTTGTGCTAAATCATAAGCTGTTTCTTCAAACTCGGTTTCAAGTTCTTTTTTTGCACCTTCGTTTAAGAGAAATTTCAAAATATTTTCATTTTGAGCTTTCATTGCAGCAAGATGTAGTGCAGTATTCCCTTCGCTATTTTTAGCATTCACATCTTGGTTCATTTTAGCTGCTATTTCTAATAAATCAATACTGCTTTTTTCTACAGCTAAATGATACCATGTGTTTCCATTATTTTGAGGTGTCTCTAATTTAAAACCCTTATTTTTTAACACATTTAATTTATCTGAAAATTGCTCTTTATTTCTAGTAGAATACGAGTCTACTAAATAATAATTCAAGTTATTTCCGCTGGTATCTACAACATCTGTTTTAGCTCCTCTATTAATTAAAAAAGTTACCACTTCTGTATCATTTCTTTGTACAGCAAATGCCAAAGCTGTTTCGCCTTTTTTATTAGCATGATTGATGTCTTTTAAACTTTCCGATAGCAATTTTACTATTTCTAAATTATTTCTTGAAGCAGCATTCATAAAAGCTGTATTACCATAATGGTCTTCTTGATTTACATCTAATCCTTTTTCTAAAAGAAAGTTTATGATTTCGACATCTTTACTTCTCGATGCTAAAATATGTAACGCTGAAGCACCTTCCTCGTTTGATGCTTTTGGATCTAGGTTTTTAGTTTCTAAATATTTATAAACCTCAATTCCGTTAGCTTTTCCGCGTGCTCCATAAGCAGCAAATATAAATGCTTGATTATTTCCTTTAACTCCTTTTTCAAGCAATTGGTTTAATAAACTAGTGTTTCCTGTTCTTGCAACATAGTTAAAAACGCCATTTCCATTATTATCGACACTATTAATATCTAATCCTTTTGATTGAAAATAATTTATTAAAGCAAAATTTTCATCACTTGGTGCTACTAGCAATAAAGCATTAGCGCCATTTGGCGTCACATCATTTTTAAGATTTGCTCCATTCTCTAAACAAAGGTCATATACTTTTGTGTTTTGTTGTCCTGAAGATGCTGCAAAATTAAGAATCGTGTTTCCTTTATCATCTGTTAAATCGGTTTTAGCACCTTGTTTTAAAAGATATTCCATAATCTCAACGTTACCTTTATAAGCTGCCCAAAAAATGTACGTTCTACCATCGTGTGTTAACTTGTTAGGATCGTTTCCTTTTTGAGATTGTAAATATTTAATGGTTTCAATTGGTGCATCTTGTAAAATAGAATAAACTACACCATCAAAATTACTTCCATTAGCTTCAGATGGATTATTGCCTTCTTTAATTTTAGAATCTACAACTTCAACCGTTGGTTTTGAACTCCAAAAATCACGATTTAGAAAAACATTCTCTTGTGAAAACGTGTGAACACTTACTAAAAGCGTTATTACTATTAAATATAATTTAGAACACTTCATTTTATTTTTTTACAAATGATTCAATTAATGGATTAATTTCTTCGGCTGTTTGGTACTTTTCTTCATCAAATAAGTACTTAAACAATCCTTTATTATCTACTTTTTCTTCTAAAGATAAATCTTTCTGTCTAGCAAAAATGTCATCCCATTTAGTTCTTACTAATGCCCATTTTGCTTGGTTTTCCTTCCAGTATTCCTGTGCTACTTTGCATTTACTGTCATCAACTTTTACATAAGTGTTATATCCTTTTTCTTGGGCTAATAATACATCATCTTTACCATCTTCACGAATTACCTTATCGTTATCCTGGTCGTGAATCCAACCGTTTTTAACAATTTCATGACGGTTTCTTCTAATGGTTACATTATAATCACTTCGCTTGGTATATTCACGTCTTGGTAAAGGCGCGGCGGTGGTACTTTCCCAATAGCTTTTCCCATCTACATGTACCCAAGAAGCAGAACCTTCGTAACGCGGACTATCATCTACTTGAAATACTTTTTGAGTCCATTGTCCTTTCACTTCATCTTTTGGTAAACTTACAAAAGTCCATTTATTATCATGGTTAAATTCATATAAATTAGTGTTTTCATATTCCCAATCTTGTCTCCAATGCTTTACAATCATTTTATTATTTGGAGGGCCAACAATCAATAAATGTTGCATCGAGATTTTATCTTTATCATCTTCTACCAATTGTACCCACTCTAATCCGCCAGCATGTTTTGTTTCAGAAGGCACATAAGTTGAGTCTCCAGAATACTCAAATGTTTCGGCAAAATTGAAGGCAACATCATAGCAACCACACATGTTTTTAATGGCATTTTGGTCTTCTTTCTTTTTGTTTTGAGCATTTAAATTGAAGGTAAATGCTAAAGATAAAATTGATAATAAGGCTAATTGTTTCATTATTAAAGTTTTGTTTTTGTGTTTTGAATTTTATTTAAAAAAATGTTATTCTTATTTAGACTGATTTAAAATAAGGTTTATATTTGTCACAAAAATAATCAAGAATGAGTCTAAATAAAAATAAAACTCTAATTTATTTTACACTTTTTTTAAGTTGTGTAGGATTTTCTCAAGAAGTAAAAACAGATTCTACTAAAACAGAGCAACTTGAAGATGTTATTGTAACAGCCACTAGAACGGTTAGGCAATTATCTTCTTTACCATTGCCAGCTCAAATTATATCGAAAAAAGAAATACAAAGTGTTAACTCATTACGTTTAAGTGATATTTTAAACGAACAAACCGGATTAATTACGGTTCCAGACTTTGGTGGTGGCGAAGGCATTCAATTACAAGGTTTAGACTCGCAATACACCCTTATTTTAATAGATGGTGTTCCTCTTATTGGTCGTTCTGCAGGTACTTTAGACATTAGTAGAGTAACTGTAGGTAACATTAAACAGATTGAAATTGTAAAAGGCGCATCGTCTAGTTTATATGGTAGTGAGGCTCTTGGTGGCGTAATTAATATTATAACAGAGAAGCCAAAATATGGTTTTAATGGTGATTTAAACTCCAGAGTTGGGAGCTTTAATACTTACGATAACAGTTTAAATTTAGGGTATAGAAAAAAGAAGTTTTCAATAAGCACTTTTGTAAATAGTTTTAATAGTGATGGTTATGATTTAAACGAAAGCGATGCATTAAATACCGTAGAGCCTTTTAACAATCAAATCTTTAACACAAAACTTAATTATAATTTTAATGACGCTACTAGTTTATTGCTTTCCGGAAGATATTACACACAAAATCAAGATTACGTAGCTTCTGAAGATTTAAAAGGCGAAAGTGACATTAATGAATGGAATACCCATTTAAAATTAAAACATAAATATAGCGAAAAGTGGAGTAGCTATTTTGAATTTTATGCCACACGTTATAAAGCTGATGAGTATTTAAATAACCCTGATAATTCTCGTTTTAGTGAAAGTGATTTTAATCAATTATTATTACGCCCAGAAATTAGAGCAACTTACAGTCCTAATAAAAAAAGTGCTTTTATTGGAGGTTTAGGCTGGAATCATGAAACATTAAAAAGAACAGATTTTTCTAAAGAACCTGAGTTTAATTCGCCTTATGCTTATTTACAATATGATACACATCCAACCGAAAAAATAAATATTATTCTTGGTGCACGTTTTGATAATCATAGCGAATATAAATCTCAATTCAGCCCAAAAGTGGCACTTCGCTATAAATTATCAGATAAAATAGCAGTAAAAGGCTCTGTAGGATATGGATACAAAGCTCCAGATTTTAGGCAATTATATTTCGATTTTACAAATGCAACTGTTGGGTATACCGTTTTGGGTTACAATGCAGTGTCAACAGCTATTCCTCAATTAGAAGAAGAGGGGCAAATTGCCAATATTGTAGTGCCTATTTCTGAATTTGATAACGAATTAAAACCAGAAAACTCAGTAAGCTTTAATGTTGGAATTGATTATAACCCTATTACTTCTATAAAATTAAATTTTAATGCCTTTAGAAATAATATAAACGACTTAATAGACACCCGTGTTATAGCCAATAAAACTAACGGTCAAAATGTATTTAGTTATTATAACGTACATAAGGTTTACACACAAGGATTAGAGTTAAACACAAGTTGGAAACCTAGTAATAACTTAAAAATTTCTGGTGGATATCAATTACTTTTTGCTAAAGAGAAAGAAGCTGAAGATGCTTTTAAAAATGGAAATGTTTATGCAAGATTAACACCAAGTTCTTCTTCTTTTCAGCTTAAAAAACAAGACTACTTTGGGTTATACAATCGTTCTCGACATATGGGAAACTTAAAAGTGTTTTATGAGTTTACCAAACTTGATTTAGATGCCAATATTCGTGGTACTTATAGAAGCAAATACGGTCTTTACGATACAAACGGAAATACTTATTTAGATACTTATGATGATTTTGTTAAACGCTACACTATTTGGGATTTAGCAATAAATAAAACACTTTTTAAAAACTACACACTAGGTTTCGGAATAGACAATGTTTTAAACTTTAGAGACACGCAAAACATTAGTAATATTTCAGGCAGAATCATTTACGGAAAATTAAACATTCAATTTTAATAACTATATATAAACATTATGAAAACAATCAAATTTTTAACATTAACAGCTCTTTTTATCGGTTTTACATCTTGCAGTAGTGATGATGACAACTCAACACCACTTTTAGAAATTGAAACGCAAACTATAAGTAATTTACAAGCGACACAAAGCGCAGATTACTCAACAAACCCTGCAACCATAACAGGCGATTATATTAAATTTTCATTTGAAACCGGTGCAACAACTACTGGCGATAATTGGGATATTGCTTTTAGAGGTTCTACAATTCTAGTAAATGGTGGCACTGCAACAGCAGATGATCAACCTGAACGAACTGGTAATGCTTCAGTTTATTTAGCTACAGGTACTTTGGCTGAAATCTCAACAGTTAACGAAACCTCTTTAGCACAGGACGACGCAACAAACGGTTTAGCCATTACTACAGGTTCTGGAAACGGATGGTATAACTACGATTCTACAACGCATATTATTTCTCCAATTGCAGGAAAAGTAATTGTTGTAAAAACGAACAATGGCATGTATGCTAAGTTAGAAATATTAAGCTATTACAAGGATACTGACACAGCATCAGACTCACAATACTATACTTTTAATTATGTATATAACCCTAATGAAGGTGTAACAACTTTCTAGTTTTTTTTTGAATTAGTTCTATTAAAAAAGCCACTCAAATTGAGTGGCTTTTTCTTTTAATCTAAATGGTATATCTCCATAATATCTCTAAGATATTTTTCGAAATTTATTTTTAAATCGATGAGTTTTCCTGTATGAACATCAAACACCCAACCATGCACTTTTAATCCTCTTTCTCTAGCTGCTTTTTGAACTGCTGCTGTTTTAATAAGATTTACACATTGTTCTTGAACGTTTAACTCGACTAATCTGTCATATTTTTTTTCTTCATCGACAATATTGTTTAATTCAAGTTTATGAATTCTATAAACATCGCGAATATTACGTAACCAGCCATTAAGAACACCCAAATCTGCCGATTGCATTGCTGCCTTTACACCACCGCAAGCATAATGCCCACAAACCACTACATGTTTCACTTTTAAGTGTGTTACGGCATATTCAACAACACTCATGGCGTTTAAGTCTATTCCAGATACCATATTGGCAATGTTACGATGCACAAATACCTCGCCTGGTTTTGCTCCCATAAGTTCTTCGGCTGTTACACGACTATCGCTACAACCTATATATAGCAACTCTGGGTTTTGGCCTTTTCCTAATTCTTCAAAATAATCCTTTTGAACTTCTAGTTTGTCCTTAATCCACTGTTTATTGTTTTCAAAAACTTTATCTAAGTCCATAGGTTTTGTTAAATTACATCTTTAACGTTCTCTTTTATCCACTTCATACAGTCTTTAAAGGTAGAGAATATATGTTCATTTGGAATTAAATCTGGAATAATATCAATACGCTCCATCATATATTTTGGTTGTTTAAGTAAGCCAACAAAAAGCACTTGAATATTCTTTTTATTCAATTCTTGAAGCATATCTTCCATAGCATATAACCCAGATTGATCCATATATTGCATGCGCCCTAACCTTATTACCACCGTACGCGCTGTATCTGGAATTTGCCCTGTGAGTTGTTGGAAGTCGCTCGTAGAACCAAAAAACAATGGCCCTTTCAAGTGTTTTATAAAAACTTCTTCTTTTAAATTTTGAGGAAAACCATCTTCATCTGCCCAAGCTTCTTCTTTTAACGGTTTTACATCACTGCGTTCTGCTGTTAAATCGCCTATTTTTTTCATGAACATTAAAGAAGCAATTACTAAACCTATACCTACAGCGTAAACTAAATTCCAAAACGTTGAAAGCACTAACACAATAAGCATGATTAAAACTTCAGAGCTCATTTTTATAGGACCTAATTTCATGTCTTTTGGTAAACTTGGAATAGCTTTTAATCCTTTATAATCCATAACTCCAATACCAACAGTAATTAATATTCCAGCTAAAACGGCTGCAGGAATTTGAGAAGCTATAGGTCCTAATCCCAATAAGATAACAAGTAACATAATACCTGCAATCATACCAGAAAGTTTTGTTTTTCCGCCAGAAGAAATATTTACTACGGTTCTAATCGTTGCTCCTGCTCCTGGAATACCTCCGAACACAGCAGCAATACTGTTACCAATACCTTGCCCTACCAATTCTTTATTAGGTTTGTGCTTTGTTTTTGTCATGTTATCTGCTACTACACTGGTAAGTAATGAATCGATAGCTCCCAAAAGCGCTAAAGTAAGTGCAGTGAAAATATATGGTGTTATGCTAGAAAGTGTGAAACTTGTAAAAATTTCTAAATTTGGAATTGGTAATCCACTAGGAATTTCTTCAATAGGTCTATAATTTAAACCAAAACCAACTGCAATTCCAGACATAACTATTAAAGCTACTAAAGTACTTGGTACTGCTTTTGTAATGCGCTTGAAACCATAAATAATAAAAATAGTCCCCAATGCTAGAATTAGCTCTAACCAATTAATATTTTGTATCGCTCTTGGAAATGCTTTTATTGCGCCCAATGCTCCCGAAGCTTCTTTAGCTGCTAATGTTTGAGATTCCTTTAGAATATCTGCCTGAGTTGTGTGTTCTGCTCTACCAATAGTTTCTTTAAAATCTTCAAGTACCAAAATACCTTCTCCTGCTTCTTCTTTTAAGATATTTTCTAAAATAACCTCTTCGGCTTGTGGTTTAAAAGTATTAACAAAATCCACGTCTTCTTTTGGATAATATCCTAATGATGGTAAAATTTGAGTTAGTAAAATAATAACACCTATGGCAGTCATAAAACCAGAAACCACAGGATAAGGAATGTATCTTATGTATTTTCCTAAGCCTAAAATACCCAATCCAATTTGCATTAAACCTGCTAGTAAAAATACAGTAAGAATTACTGGAAGTGCTTTGGCTACATCACCGTCATTAACCGCAATTATACCTGCAATAACAACCATACTAACGGCTGTCATAGGTGCTGTTGGCCCAGAAATTTGTGTGCTTGTACCACCAAAAAGGGCTGCAAAAAAGCTAATAAAGATCGCTCCATAAAGACCTGCTGTTGGTCCTAAACCCGATGATACTCCAAACGCTAATGCTAATGGTAATGCTACAATTCCTGCGGTAATACCTCCAAAGGCATCTCCTTTAATATTTGAAAACAAGTTTCTCATAATTATATTTAGTTTTTCAAGTTCTAAGATAATTCATCTTAGGTCAAAAAAAAAGTCAACACTAAAAGTATTGACTTTTTAACTTGAAATTAATTTTTAAGCTAGAAGTTTACAAAAGTGATAATATTGAATTGATCCCTACTTGTCGTTTCAAAAAATTGGTTCATATACCCAGCTTCTAGTCTTATATTTTTATTAATGTTGTAGCCTATTCCTCCATAAAGTCTATTCCTATCAAAAATTGATGTTTT
The DNA here is from genome assembly GCF_900114265.1 of Flaviramulus basaltis. Taxonomy (GTDB): domain Bacteria; phylum Bacteroidota; class Bacteroidia; order Flavobacteriales; family Flavobacteriaceae; genus Flaviramulus; species Flaviramulus basaltis. The sequence continues at coordinate 1,008,265 of NZ_FPKV01000001.1, read as the reverse complement.
AGTGTTTAAAAATATCTCATTGTAAGCTGATAAATAGTATTTGCTTTCTTGATTTTCATCTTTCCATAATGGAACTTTTAGTGATAAGAAATAGCGAAACCTCATCTTAAAATCATTTTCAACAAAACGCTGTTCAAATCGGTAACGATGTCCAATTTTAATACTTCCTATATTTTGTTTTGATGTAAATTGCTGAAAAATTCTGTGCTCATTTACAGAAACTGTTTTATCAGTCTCTCCAATATAGTTTTTAGATAAAATATAACCATAACCTAATAAAAAATTATTCTTGTTTTCGTTAAAAGTATACCCTAGACCTGTTCTTAAAAGTAATTGCTCTAGGTCTCCTATAGCATTGTAATTCCTATATTGAACTTCATTATGGATATTCCATTTTGAGTTCAATTTTTTATTACCAATATATATTAACCAATTACCAAAATTACTGTCTTGACTTTGGGCAAATAAAGGTAGCATTAATACAATTATTAATGCTCCTATATTTACTTTCTTCTTCAATAAATTATTACTCATTAACCAGAATTTTATTAGTAAAAATTAACTGCACCAGTATTAATATCATACATAGCACCAATAATTTTTATTTCACCGTTTTCTTCCATTTCTGATAAAATAGGACTTTCTGCATGAATTCTATCAATAGTTAATTCTACATTCTTTTTTGATACAGTATCAACAAAATCTAAGTTTTTCGAGTTTCTTAAACTCGCATCTTTAGGTTCTGAAACGGCATTAACAGCTGGTGTTATTTTTTCTATAAGTTTTGTAAGATTCCCCATTTTTGCATCATCACAAGCCCCTTTTACTGCGCCGCAACTGGTATGACCTAAAACAACAATTAATTTTGTTCCTGCTAGTTTACATGCAAATTCCATACTTCCTAAAATATCTTCGTTTACAAAATTCCCAGCAATTCTTACACTAAAAATATCTCCCAAACCTTGATCGAATACTAATTCTGCAGATACTCTTGAGTCTATACAACTTAAAATAGTTGCGAATGGAAATTGGCCATCGCTTGTATCATTGACTTGTTCTAAAAGATTTCTGTTTGCTTTTAGATTGTTTTGAAATCTAACGTTACCTTCTTTTAAAAAATCTAACGCTTTTTGTGGCGTCATGGTAGCTTGTGTTTCTTTTGTATGTGCTTTCATAATGATTTATTTATTTTATTGTTTGTGTTGTGTGCTATTTAAGTTTTAATTGATGTCCGTTTGTTAATAGAAGTGATACATTAAAGTTGTTTATTAAGTTATTAATATCGGACTTCAACACATGTTTACTATTCTTGTTTTTTTCGTTTTCTCTATCAATACACAATAAGTTAATGTTACTTTTTGATAGATAATTTGAAATGTTTTTGATGGCATTATCGTTTTCTTCAAAAACATATTCTACTGTCTCCATATCATTAAGACTTACTTGATTTTTTTCATTTGAATTTTTTACCAACTTAAATGATTTAAGAGGTTTATGAGTGTTTTCAAGTAAGTTTTTAGTGAATTCTAAATTAGATGTTTCCTTAATGTCATTTAAAATCCCTAATGACAATTTCTTATCTGGTTCAAGGGCATTTTTATTGGTAGATATCATAATTGTACCAGCATGATTGTTTAAAACAAACTGTGTAATATTATCTCCTAAAAGGTTAAAACCTTTTGATTTTCTTTTACCAAGAACAATAATATCTGGTTGATGTTCCTTTATATATTTACCAATTTCGCTTTTTACATTTCCGTATGATAATGTATGATTTATTTTAATGCTATAAGCTTCAGAAACAGGTTTAATTAAATTTAATATTTCCTTTTTTGCTGTAAAGTGCTCTTCATTTATGACACGCATTGCTGATAATTGGTTTTCTTTCTTTACAATTTCAGAAGGTTTTTTTACGCATAAAAAATCTATTTCACCATCAATCATTTTAGCTAAACTTATGGTGCTTTTTAGCATCGTGTCTGCAGTATTTTTTAAATCTGAAAGCACTAATATTTTATATTTATAATTTTTCATAGTGCATTAACTTAAGCTTAATTTAGATTTTGGTCTTTCTTCAAAAAAGCCAATAAAACTTGGTGGATTTTCAACAACACCTCTTTTAGAAACTAATTTAATATCAATGTTTCTTTCTTTTGCTTTGTATGCAAAATCTTCTAAAATCTCAATGATATCATTATCTAAATATCTGGTTTTTAATATATCTATCTCCAAATACGTGTCTCTTGGTAAACTATCTAACTCTTTTAAAATGGCTCCTTTGTTAAAGAAGGTAACTTCTTCGGCAAGTGTCATTTTTATTTTATGTTTTCCATTACTCTTATCTTCAATATGAAGAAAATGAGAGTTTTGGTAACTTTTTAATAGAATAACAACGATACCAACTGCAAGGCCTAAACCAATACCATACAAAAGATCGATAAACACTATTCCAAAAACAGTTACTGTAAAAGGAATCCACTGTTTCCAACCTAAATCATACATTTTTTTGAATAATGCCGGTTTTGCTAATTTGTAACCTACAATAAGCAAAATTGCCGCTAATACCGACAATGGAATCATATTTAACAATCTAGGTATTAAAATAACTGAAATTAACAGGAAAAAACCATGTATTATGGCTGACATTTTTGAGACACCACCCGATTGAATATTGGCCGAACTACGTACAATAACTTGTGTTATTGGAAGACCTCCAATTAATCCAGAAATTATATTTCCTGTGCCCTGTGCTAGTAACTCACGATTGGTTGGTGTAACATTTTTATTGGGATCTAACTTATCGGTAGCCTCAACACATAAAAGCGTTTCCAAACTCGCTACTAAAGCAATAGTGAAAGCAATAACCCAAATATCTGGATTTGTTATAGCATTAAAATTAGGAAAACTGAATTGTGCTAAAAATGAAGACGCATCTTCTGGTACAGGAACACTTACCAAATGAGACGGTGATATAGCAAAAGCTTCGTTTGATTGCGTTAATGAATAAAAAATAATTCCTACAACAACAGCTACTAAAGGCCCTTGTATTAACTGAAAAATTCTACCTTTTTTTGTTAGAATTTTATCCCACAGTAATAATATAGCTAGAGCAATAAAACCTACTGTCATTGAGCCAACAGTAATATTATCTAAAACATTTAAAATAGCTGAGAAAGTATTTTCTCCTGATATTACAAAAAAACTATCTGCTCCTTCTGGCTCTGCATCATAGCCAAAAAAATGTGGTATCTGCTTTAAAATAATTATTATTCCAATTCCGGTAAGCATGCCTTTAATTACTGAAGAAGGAAAATAATACCCAATAACACCGGCTTTTAAAACACCAAATAGTAATTGAATAACGCCTCCTAAAACAACGGCAACTAAAAAATTTTGATAACCTCCTAGGGTTCCTATAGCTGTTAATACAATAGCTGCTAGTCCCGCTGCGGGACCACTAACTCCTATTTTTGAACCACTTAATGAGCCAACAATAACTCCGCCAATGATTCCTGAAATTAATCCTGAAAAAAGTGGTGCTCCACTTGCTAAAGCAATACCTAAACATAAGGGTAATGCTACAAAAAATACGACTATACTCGCTGGTAAGTCTTTTTTAATAGTTTTAAACATATTATAATAAATTTTGCCTTTGATGATACACCAAAAGCTGTTGAAAAATTAATCAGACTTCTAAAAAGTCTATAAATAACCTGTAATTATAATATGTGTAATTCGGGAGGTGGAGATATTAAATTTAAATGTGGTTTTGGGTACTTTTTAAAATAGTACTCAACATCCTCAATATCAATACATGAGATTATGCATTCTGATTCGCTAAAACTATCTGGTGATTGTAATTTAATTTTAGAGGTTTCTTCCTCTTCAGTAACACTATAAAACATAGATATGTCTATAGAATCATCAATTGCAATAATTATAGAAGGCGCAGAAATAAGCGCCAAAAGTAATATATTAAAGAAAATTGCAATTGTTTTTTTGTGCATATGTTGAATTTATATTTACAAATATAATACTTCAATATTACAATAATGTTAAAGAATTTTTAAAAATCATTCAACATTTTAATATCTTCTGAAACTACCCAACCTATTTTGCCATCAGAAAGCTTTATTTTTTTCCAATCGTTATAGGTTTCCAAAACTTGTACTTTAGTGCCTTCATGTAGTCTAAAAGATTCCTCGCTTCTAGTATTTGGGTCACTTTTTACCTTACTTTCTTGAGCAAAAACAATAGCTGGATTATTTTTTTTATCTAAACTATATTTATGAAAAGCAAAAGCTAATGTTACAAATACAAGAAATAAAGCCGTTAAACTGCCTATAAAAGCTAATCGCTTTTTCCCAGTTGAATATGCAAAATAATATAACAAGAATAAAACAACAAAACAAAATACTAAACCAACAGAAACCTTTGACCAAGCATCAAAAGACATTTTATTTGTTGTTGTTTTTATGAGTTTTGAAAACCCTGTATCTGGAACAACATCAATATCATCTATAGTCATATTCCTCGCAAATGCGATGTTATTATTTATATCAGCATCATTTGGTGCAAGTTGCAAGGCTTTTTCATAAAAATAAATGCTTGGTGCTATATTACTAAGCTTATAATGCGCATTTGCTAAATTAAAATACAAATCTGCGGAGTGATTTCCTGTATCTAAAATAGCATTATAGTTATCTATAGCTTCAGCATATTTCCCTTCATTATAAAATGTATTGGCTTTCTCAAATAAAGCTTGGTTTTGACTAAAAACTGCAAAACTGAACAAAAACGATAGTATGTAAAGTATATGTTTCATCTTAACGTGCTTGTTTATCAATTAAAGAAATTGTTTTGGCCGCCTTGTCATAATCTTCCTGCATGGTAACAATATCTATAGGAGTATATCTGGCTAATTCACAGTTTTCTAAAATGTTTATAAAATCTTTAATTACAGAATCCTCAACTTGTTTTTCTTTTAGCAAACTATTAATTCTATCCTTACTTAAATCGCTTGTTTCTATATGTAATTTTGCTTTTAAATAGTTATGCAATGCTTTCTCAAGGGCAATATAAAAAGCTTCTTTTTTACCTAAAGATTTTTTAGCATTACTTAAATATTTTCTTGCTAATTTATCTGCTTTTCTAATTCTATTTCCATAAACATCGGCATCTCTACTAGCTTTTTTATTTCGAATAACAATGGCTAATGGAATGGCTAAAAAAGGCAATAATAACAAACTCCAAAACAAATTAGTTTTAAAAAAATACTCTTGTTTTATGCTTAAAAAATCTGTTTTAGTTTTTATAAATGCAAACTGATCATTATTAAAAACTACAGCTTGTTTATTGGTGTTCGTTGCTGTATTACTATCACTTGAAGGACCATTTGTTGGGCCATTTAAAACATTAATCACAATTTCGTCAGAAGATAAACGCTTATAACTTTCTGTTTTTAAATCGAAATATGAAAAAGAAATACTTGGTATAGGGTATTTGCCTTTAAATTGAGGCACCACAGTATAACTATCTGAAATACTACCTTGCATGCCCGATAAATTGGTGTTTACATTCTCATCATGTTCTGGTTCATAAACTTCTAATGAGCTTGGTAATGATACTTTAGGCAGCTTAAAAAGTTTTAAATTACCATTTCCTCTAACATTAACTTTAAGTTGTAAAGATTCTGTAGCATCTAGCTCTGTTTTAGAAGCTATAACATCAAAATTAAAATCACCAACGGCACCCGTAAAATCTATTGGTTTACCGGCTTCTGGTAAAGGCTTAACATTTATTGTGTTATTTCCTGCTGATACTGTTCTGTTAACACGTGTCATTAAAAGGCTACCAAAAATATCTCGTCTATTTGTTGGCACACGTAATGCAATGTCTAAACTTAGAGGTTCTATGTCTAGTTTTCCTGTTTTTTGAGGATATAAAACTGTTTTTCGTAATACTAGAAATCGATAATCTTCACCATTAAATGTGCCATTTTGAACTTTTTGTCCTTGAGTATTTATATTTTGACTCCAAAAATCGTTATATCTTGGGCTATCTATTTCGTTCCAATTATCAACCGCAATTTTAGGCGACACATATAACTTATAAACAACTGTAATAGCTTCGTTTAAATAGGGATTTGTTTTTGAAACCTCAGCAACTAAATGAATATTTTCTGATGCTAAATAAGTAGGATCATTTGGATCTTTTGGAATATCTACCGCTGCAGTAACTTCTATTTTAATAGGTGTTGTTTTATACGTTTCACCATCTATTGTTATTGACGCTTGTGATATTGTGAAATTACCACGTTGTTTTGGCGCTAAAAAATAACTGTATGTTTTTTTATAAGACCGAACACCATTTATCCAAGAATTGCTTACAGACTGGTTTGGACCACCTACAACAGTGAAATTTGAAAAATCTGGTGGATTAAAATTATCTCCATCTTGATTCATTTCAAAATCTACCCTTAAACGCTCATTTATACCTAAATTTTGTTTGCTTACTTTGGCCTCAAACTTAACTTGCGCCGAAGCCATACTTACAGTAAGTACAAATAGTATTATGGATATGTGTTTTATAAATTTCATTTTACTTCAATCTTGTAATTTCTAGCTAAATTACCAGTCCTTCTCGGTTTTTACTTTTACACCTTTTTGTTTTTCGGCGTTTATTTTTTCTTGAACCTTTTGCTCTTGATTATTCATGGCCTCCAACAAGTTTTTTATTTGCTGTGGTGAAAGTTGTCCAGGTTGTGGTTTAGGCTGTTGCTGTTCTTTCTTTTCGTTATCACCTTTCCCTTTATCTTCTTTTTCATCTTTAGGCTTTCCTTTATCATCCTTTTCATCTTCACCTTCTTTTTTCTCTTGGTCGCCTTGATCCTTTTTATCTTCTTTATTATCGCCTTCTTTATCCTTGTTATCTTTGTTATCTTTGTTCTCCTTATTTTCTTGATCTTCTTTCTTTTCGTCTTTTTTATCCTCGTCTTTGTCTTGTTTATCTTGCTGGTCTTTTTGCTGTTCAGCACAAATTTTTGCTAACCCTAAATTGTATCTGGTTTCATTATCCGATGGATCGTTTCTTAAAGCACTTTTATACGCTTCAACAGCTTCTTTACATTTTTTGTTTTTCATTAAAATGTTACCAATATTATGAAAAGCTTTATGTTTTTCTGCTTTTGAAGTAGCAGACTTGGCCGCTTCTTGATGACGGTATAATGCTTCTTCAAAATTCCCGCTATTATAATAGGCATTACCTAAATTATAAGTTCCTGTAACAGTATTTGCTTTTTCTGAAATAGCCTTTCTGTATTCCATTTCTGCCGAAACAAAATTGTCATTACTTATTAAACTATTTGCTTCATACACATAGTCATTTGCCTTTTTTAAAGCCAATACTTGTGCTTTATCATCTTCTTGAGCAAAAGTGAATAGTGATATAAATACTATTATAAATGTTATTACTTTTTTCATTTCAAATTTAATTTCAGTAATATTTTATTCTAAAATTATAAAACCCTGTGTTTCTATTCGTTAAAAAAAATATAAATGTTAAATTTTGTTTTAGCTGATATTAAAAGTTTTCATTAAATAAATTCAACTTTTTCAACCAAGCTGTTTTTCGTTCTAATAAGAAAATATCCAACAATAAAAAGAAAATACCAAAACCTAAAAACCATTGAAATTGGTCTTTAAAATCTGCAAACTGTTTTGCTTCAAATTCAGTTTTGTCCATGGTGTTTAAAATATCTCTAATATTTTCTACAACATTGGCTGTATTTTTTCCATTTATATAAGCACCGTTAGCTTCTGTCGCAATACTTTTAAGGGTTTCTTCATTCAATTTGGTGATTACAGTTTCTCCTTGACTATCTTTTTTATAGTTTAAAACAATGCCATTTCTTTTCTCTGGAATTGGTCCTCCTTTAACATCGCCAACGCCGATGGTAAAAATTCTAATTCCTTCTTCATCGTGAGCTTGTTCTGCAACTGCCGCAGCTTCCTCACTATGATCTTCTCCATCTGAAATAATGATAAGCACACGATTAGTTTGCTCTTCATTATCGAAGTAAGTTTTTGCTAATTTAATAGCTTCGTTTATAGCAGTTCCTTGAGACGACAACATATCGGTATTCATGCTTTGTAAAAACATTTTAGCCGATGCGTAGTCTGTTGTAATAGGTAATTGCGGAAATGCTCTTCCTGCGTAAGCAATAATTCCCACGCGATCGCTTGCCAAATTGTTGATGATTTGAGTAACCAATTGCTTTGATTTTTCTAATCTATTTGGTGCAATATCTTCGGCCAACATACTTTTAGAAACATCAATTGCAAAAACAATATCTACACCTTCACGCTTAACAGTTTCTAATTTTGTGCCTATTTTAGGGTTTACTAAAGCAATTGTTAGGCATAGAAAAGCTAAACTTAAAACGATAACTTTTAAAATAGCTTTAAAAATGGATCTATTTGGGCTTAATCTTTTTAATAATGGCGCATCTGCAAACTTATTTTGTGCCTTGTATTTCCAAAATTGAAGCACCAAAAAGAGTAAGATTATTACTGGAATAATAATCAAAGTCCAAAACCATATTTTTTCTTCTAATTGATACATTAATTGTTTTTTTGTTTTTCGTGAATTATTTTAATTGTTAAACCACGAATACACTAATTTTTTTTAAACAAAACTTCTAAAAACCGTATATCGTAACAGTAATTCTATTAGCAGTAAAAGGCTTGCTAAAAGGACTAATGAACGGTACTTTTCTTCATAATTATAAAACTTAAATTCTTCTATTTCAGTTTTTTCAAGTTTATTTATTTCGCTATATATTTCTTCTAATTTTTTATTATTTGTTGCTCTAAAATATTTACCTCCAGTAACATCGGCTATTTCTTTAAGCAAAGTTTCATCAATCTCAACCTGTATACGCCCGTATTGAAAATCTCCATTTGGTAAAACACGAATAGGTGATAGTGCCATTCCATTAGTTCCCAAACCAATAGTATATACTTTTATACCATATTCTACAGCCAATTCACTCGCTATTTTAGGGTCTATAAAACCTGAATTATTTACACCATCTGTTAGTAAAATAATAATTTTACTTTTCGCTTTACTATCTTTTAATCTATTTACTGACGTTGCTAAACCCATACCAATTGCTGTACCACCCTCAATAACAGTGTTGTATCTAATGCTTTTTAAAGAACGTAATACAATTGCTTTATCGCTAGTAATTGGTGTTTTTGTGTAGCTTTCGCCTGCATATTCAACCAAACCAATTCTATCGTTTGGTCTTCCTTTTATAAAATCTGAAGCAACTTCTTTAAGTGCTTCTAATCTATTAGGTGATAAATCTTTTGCTAACATACTTGCAGATACATCTATTGCCATAACAATATCTATACCGCGAGTTGTTTTTGTTTTTGTTGAAACATCAACCGATTGAGGTCTCGCTAATGCTGTTATTAATAATGCTAAAGCCACAAGACGAAGCACAAATAGTACAGGTCTTAATTTAGGCAACCAAGAATTGGTAATTTTAAAACCTTTTAAACTTGATATTTTAAGTTCTGCTGTTTGTTTTTTATTCTTAATAACATACCATAACACGGCTAGTGGTAGCGCTAAGAGCAACCAGAAAAATTCTTTATTTAAAAACTCAATACCTTCAAACATTATTCTTTAGCTTTTTTAAGTTCAATAGAGTTTAAAATACGTTCTATAGTTTGGTCTGCGTAAGTATCATCCTTTGGATATGTAAGCATAATTTGTTGCAATACGTTTTCCGAAGCAAAATGAAGCATGACATAATTTATTTCGACAAAATTTCCTGTTTTAAAAGGATCCACCTTTAAAGAACCGTATGTTTTAACACCTTCTGCTCCATTTGGTGTGGTGAAATTATCTCTTAATGTTACGATATCTTTTGCGCCTTGTGATTCAATCCCTTTTATAGTTCCATCTATAGACTTTTCAATATCTATTCCTCCTTCTGGAGCTTGTTTGTATTTAGCAGTATTAACAAGAACACTAAACTCATCTAACAAGGTTCCATACATAAAAGAAGTCGTATTCATTGATGCCTTGTACTCCTCTGGAATAGGCAAATCAAATCGTTTTAAAACCTTTGGAGTAGAAATAGTAATTGGTGGAAATCCGTACTCGCTAGTTACCCAATCGCCTTCTAAAAGCTCTTTACTTTCATGTCCAATTATAGTGTCTTTTACAATAGAAAAACCATATTTTATTGATAGTCCTGTTAATGTTGCTAAAAGTAGAAAAATACTAATCCCAACTGTTATCCAAACTTTTTTACGTTTCTTTTTACGATCTTGTTCTTCTCTATATTTTTCGTCTAAAAGCTTTTCTTCTTCTGTAGGTTCTGGTAAGGCTTCTTTAACGTGGTCAATCTCTATATCAATAGTATTTCGGTCTAATTTTGCAAGCTCAATATCTGGAGCAGACTTTGCAAATTTCACTAAATCGGCACGTTTTAAAATACTTTCTAAGTTTTTAATATCATCTTTACTTAAATCTACTTGATTGCCTTCTTTGAGTAAATTAAGCCTGTTTATTAATTCTCCTGTGGTACTTTCTAAAGCGCGATCATATACTTTTTCGTCAAGATATTTTCTGATGATAAATGTCAAATCAGAATAATAATCTTTTAAATTTTCATGTTCTAAATAATGACTTTCATCTAACTTTTTTAATGCTAATTTTGCTCTATCATAAGGCGGAAGTAAAGCTATTTGCTCTTCTTCTGTAAGCGGTTTTGCTCGCCAAATAAACCAATATAATAAAAACGCTATGACTCCAATTATTAAAAGAGCGAGTAATAGATATTTCCACCAATTACTAGCACTTTTTTCAACCGTTATAATAGGTTTTATGTTGTAAAGCCCTTGTTTTGTTGTATCTATAAGAACATTTCTTACTTCAACTTTTAAAGAGTCGGTAAAAAAGGTTTTATCGCCAATAATAATTTTTTGTCTAGGAATTGTGTATGAACCCGAATCGAATTGCGTTAATCCGTATTTTTTAATGAGGTTGTACTTATCGTTGTTTTTTAAAGTATCTACATCATATGATTCAATCATTTCCAAAGGTGAAAATGTTTGTCCTTCTGGAAATACGACTAAACTTGTAGAATCTGTTTCAACTTGAATATGATAAGTGATTTGTTCACCAATTTTAATAGATGTTGAATCGATTGCTGAAGTGACTTGGGCTGATAAACAAAATGGCAGTAGTAAAAAACCCATAGCGTATAAAAACGCTTTTTTACCAAATGCTTCAACTAATTTATTAAACTTCAAATTTTTCACTTTTAACTTCAATTAACCCCTTCTTTTAAAATAGCCTAATAGTTTTTTTACATAGCTTTCATCAACACGACAATCAATACTTCCTGCGCCAGATTTATTAAAGCTTTCTTTGTAATAATCTACCTTTTCACGATAAAACTTACCATAATTAAGTCGCACTTTTTTTGATGATGTATTTACGAGCATTAACTCGCCTGTTTCTTCATCCTGCATTTGTACCATACCTAAATTTGGTATGTCTTCTTCTCGCTTATCATAAACTCTTATTCCTGTTACATCATGTTTACCAGAAACAATTTTCATGGTTTGATGATAATCATCTGCAATAAAATCAGACAGCACAAAAACAATAGCTTTTTTCTTCATGACGTTTTGCATGAATTTTAAAGCTTCGGCTAAATTGGTTTGTTTACTTTCTGGCTCAAACTCAATTAATTCTCTAATAATTCTAAGTACATGAGAGCGTCCTTTTTTTGGTGGAATATATAATTCTACCTTATCAGAAAATAAAATAAGCCCTATTTTATCGTTATTTTGAGTTGCTGAAAACGCTAAAGTTGCAGCAATTTCGGTAACCACTTCGTTTTTAAATTGTTGTTCTGTTCCAAATAATTCTGAACCTGAGATATCCACCATAAGCATCATGGTTAACTCTCTTTCTTCTTCGAAAACTTTTATGTAAGGCTCGCTGTAACGTGCCGTAACATTCCAATCTATATTTCTAACATCATCTCCGTATTGATATTGGCGCACTTCACTAAAAGTCATACCACGTCCTTTGAAGGTAGAATGGTATTCGCCTCCAAAGATATGATCAGACAAACGGCGTGTCTTAATCTCAATTTTTCGTACTTTTTTTAGTAATTCTTTAGTATCCATTTTTTCAGTATACAGTATACAGTCTTTAGTTAGCAGTCAATACAAATCAGAATTCTAGTAAACAACCGCCTACTGAACACTGATTTACTGGAAACTATTTTTATGGTACTTCTATTTCGTTTACTATTTTATTGATAATATCTACCGACGTTACATTTTCTGCTTCTGCCTCGTAAGTAATACCAATTCTGTGACGCAACACATCGTAAACAACTGCACGAACATCTTCTGGAATTACATAACCACGACGCTTGATAAATGCGTAACATTTAGCAGCTGTTGCTAAATTGATACTTCCACGTGGTGAAGCTCCAAAAGAAATAAGTGGTTTTAAATCGGCAAGTTTATATTTCTCTGGATATCGTGTTGCAAATATTATATCTAGTATATATTTCTCAATTTTTTCATCCATGTATACCTCTCTAACAGCCTCTTGAGCTTTTAATATTTGAGATACAGAAACTACTGGATTTACTTTATCCCAAGCGCCTTTCATGTTCGCTCTCATAATTAATTGCTCTTCGGCAATCTTAGGATAATCAATTACCGTTTTTAGCATAAAACGGTCTACCTGTGCTTCTGGCAATTGGTATGTTCCTTCTTGCTCAACAGGGTTTTGTGTGGCCATTACTAAAAATGGCTTATCAAGTTTAAAAGTTTCATCACCAATAGTTACTTGTTTTTCTTGCATCGCCTCTAATAAAGCACTTTGTACTTTTGCAGGCGCTCTATTAATCTCATCTGCTAAAACAAAGTTTGCAAAAATTGGTCCTTTTTTTATCGAGAAATCATTAAGTTTCATATTGTAAATTAATGTTCCCGTAACATCTGCTGGTAGTAAATCTGGCGTGAATTGTATTCTACTAAAACTTCCATCTACCGCTTGTGCCAAGGTATTTATGGCTAGCGTTTTTGCTAAACCAGGAACCCCTTCTAATAAAATATGACCTTGCCCTAGCAAACCTATAAGCAAACGTTCTACCATGTGCTTTTGACCCACGATAACTTTATTCATTTCAAGCATTAGCAAATCAACAAAAGCACTTTCTTTTTCAATTTTTTCGTTAATAGACTTAATATCAATTGTACCTGTTTCTTCCATCATTTTTTATTTAATTAAAAGCCCGAATATAGTGTCCTTATTTGAGCATTGCAAATTGTTAAAATTTTTACTGATACCATGTTAAAAATTGGTTAAAAAATGAGGAAACACAATGATTTCGGTATTTAACGAATAATTATGATAAGTTTATCTTAAATGTAGTTTTTACAGTAACTTAATTATTAAACCATTCATTTTTAATTTTCCTTTAAGTATTTTTATACATGAATTACAATACAATTTAATAACTATGACAAAAACAGCCCTAATTACAGGAGCAACGAGCGGTATAGGAGAAGCCACAGCTTATGAGTTTGCAAAGCAAGGTCTAAATTTAATACTCTGCGGAAGACGATTAGAACGCTTAAACACCATACAAAAAGCTTTAGAAAGATTAACCAATGTGCATGTTTTAAATTTTGATATACGCGACAAAAAAGCCACGTTTGATGCTATAGAATCATTGCCACAAAAGTTTAAACAAATTGATATTCTTATAAACAATGCTGGAAACGCACATGGTTTAGACCCTATAAATGAAGGTAGCATTGACGATTGGGATGCCATGATGGATATTAACGTAAAAGGGTTGCTGTATATAAGCAAAGCTGTTATACCACAAATGACAGAGCGAAAATCTGGACACATCATTAATATTGGTTCATCAGCAGGAAAAGAAGTATATGCAAAAGGTAATGTCTATTGCGCTAGCAAACATGCTGTATTAGCAATTACAGAAGGTATGCGCATAGATTTAAACCCTTATGGAATTAAAGTTGGTGCTGTTAGCCCTGGTTTGGTTGAAACCGAATTTTCCAAAGTTCGTTTTAAAGGCGATCCTATTGCAGATAATGTCTATAAAGGTTTTAAAGCATTAGAAGCAAAAGACATTGCAGAGATTCTTTATTTTGTAGTATCAAGACCGCCTCATGTAAATATTGCAGATTTATTGGTGTTTCCAACAGCGCAAGCCAAAAGTGGCGTTGTTAAAAAGGATTTATAAAGCTATACTAACAAGTTTTATGTGAAAGTGTGAACGATAAATATGATTAACAAACGCCTTCTTATTAAACATCTTTTGGCTCATAATGATGAGAATAGTTTTTACGACAAAAAACGCAAAATAGATATTAGCCATAAGGAAGGTAAAGCTAAGTTTTTAAAACATATTTGTGCACTTTCAAACAGTAACCCAAAAAACAACTCGTTTATTGTTATTGGTGTTGAAGATGAAGACAATAATATTGTTGGAGTAGATTTTTTTGATGACAGCAAAATACAAAACCTCATCAATGCTTACCTAACGAGTCCACCTATTGTTCAATATGAAAATATTCCGTTTCCACATTTGCCAGATGATAAGGTTGTTGGTTTAGTAACAATAAGACCAACTGGTAAGCTCACTTCTCTTAGAAAAAATATATGGAAATATTATGGTGGCTCCGTCTTTTTTAGAGACGGAAGCATGAGTATGCCCAAAGTTTTTGATATTGAAATAAAAGATGTGAACTCTAAAATTGTGGAGGCCATTGAGAATAATGCTCAAAATAATATAGAGCATACCTTGAATGGTGTTTTCGATTTCATGAATCATCGTAAAGATTACAATGCAAAATATAAAGTTTTTAAAGAATATTTTGTGCTGTGTTGGGCAGGACAAAAAAAAGTTGTTAAAAATGAAGTGTTCTTTTCTAGAGTGGATATCGAGTTAATCAACGAACGTGTTCGTTTGTTTTTTTCAGCTTTAGACGAAGTTGCTATTTCATTTGATGAGGATAGTTTTAAAATTATAGAGTATGTAAGTCTTGGTCTTCAAGATTCTCACAAATATTATCAATTAGAAGAAACACTAATTAAGTTTGAAAATAATGCCAGTTATAATATTGAAACCAAACTTTTGTTTGAGCCTCCACAATATGATAAAAAAATATTATTTCATATATATAACACCAATAACGCTATTTTAGAGAAACTTAAAAAAGGTATAAACCTTACAGAAAGAGAAGAAGCAGAC
Source organism: Flaviramulus basaltis (assembly GCF_900114265.1). Classification (GTDB taxonomy): domain Bacteria; phylum Bacteroidota; class Bacteroidia; order Flavobacteriales; family Flavobacteriaceae; genus Flaviramulus; species Flaviramulus basaltis. The sequence continues at coordinate 992,928 of NZ_FPKV01000001.1, read as the reverse complement.
TTAAGAAACTTACCTGCAACCTACTTAATTTGCTACCTCAATTTATTTCATGAAGCTGTTAATAAGCTTCATGAAGCAAAACCATACTTAAAAGCTCACAGCAATGAATTATTTAATCTTCACAAAGAAACTCTAAGAATTTTAAGAAAAGTAAAATATAGCTAAAATTTTAAGAAAAATAAAAAACCGCTAAGCTTAACTTTTATTTAATAAAAAAACACTTTTAATTTCACTATAAATTTGCATATTTGCCTTGCTATTAATCTTTTGAAAAAACCTTGCACTCCAAATCAAATTGAAAAAGAGTCAGGGTTTTTTTGTTCTTATAAATCAAACTTTATACCTTGTGCTAAAGGCAATTCAGTTGTATAATTAATAGTGTTTGTTTGTCTGCGCATATATACTTTCCAAGCATCAGAACCCGATTCGCGTCCGCCACCAGTTTCTTTTTCACCACCAAAAGCTCCACCAATTTCGGCTCCAGATGTTCCTATATTTACGTTTGCAATTCCGCAATCTGAACCTTGTACAGATAAGAAACGTTCAGCCTCGCGTAAATTATTAGTCATTATTGCAGATGATAATCCTTGCGCAACTTCATTTTGAATATCAATAGCATTTTCAACATCTCCAGAATATTTTAATAAATATAAAACTGGTGCAAATGTTTCGTGTTGTACAATTTTATAATGCGGCTGTGCTTCTGCAATTGCCGGTTTTACGTAACAACCACTTTCGTAACCTTCACCAGAAAGAACACCGCCTTCAACCACAATATTTCCACCTTCCTCAACAACTTTTTCTAAAGCATTTTGATACATTTTAACTGCATCTGTATCAATTAATGGTCCAACATGTTTGTTTTCATCTAAAGGATTTCCAATACGCAATTGTTTGTAAGCATCAACTACTGCATTTTTCACTTTATCATAAATAGACTCATGAATAATTAAACGACGTGTTGATGTACAACGTTGTCCGGCAGTTCCAACAGCTCCAAAAACAGCTCCAATAATCGTCATTTTTATATCAGCATCTGGCGTTACAATAATGGCATTATTTCCTCCTAATTCTAATAAACTCTTTCCTAAACGACCTGCAACTTCTTGCGCTACAATTTTACCCATTCTGGTAGAACCTGTAGCCGAAATTAAAGGTACACGTTTATCTTTGGTCATCATTTCTCCAACTTTATAATTACCATTAATTAAACAAGAAATTCCTTCTGGTAAATTATTTGCTTTAAAAACCTCAGCAGCGATATTTTGACAAGCGATTCCACACATTGGTGTTTTTTCGCTTGGTTTCCAAACGCAAACATCCCCACAAATCCAAGCTAAAGCTGTATTCCATGCCCAAACTGCTACAGGGAAATTAAATGCCGAAATAATTCCAACAACGCCAAGTGAATGATATTGCTCGTACATGCGATGTCCAGGTCGCTCACTATGCATGGTTAAACCATGTAATTGACGAGAAAGTCCAACTGCAAAATCGCAGATGTCTATCATTTCCTGTACTTCTCCTAAACCTTCTTGATAAGATTTTCCCATTTCATAAGAAACCAGTTTTCCTAAAGCTTCTTTTTTCTCACGTAATTTATCACCAAACTGACGTACAATTTCACCACGTTGTGGCGCTGGCATTGTTCTCCAAGTTTTAAAAGCTGAAGTTGCCGCATCCATTACTTTATCATAATCAGCTTTAGTAGTTGCTTTTACTTTAGCTATCAATTGTCCATCAACAGGAGAATAAGATTCAATAATATCTCCATTAGAAAAGTTATTTGAACCCATTGAAGTACCTTCATTTATATCTTTTATACCCAAAATATTTAGGGCTTTATCTATACCAAAATCATTTGCTATCGCTTCCATTGTTATTGATTTATTAATTATGATGAATTTATTTGCGAATATACCAATTAAAAGTCGATTTTATTAAAGTTTAGTAATGATAAAACTGTTAACTTTAATGCGCTAATTAATTTTGTTTTTTATGAAAAATTTCACCTTAATACTCGTTGGTTTGTTGCTGTTTACTAGCTGTAAAAAAAATGATAAACTCCTTGACTCAGATATTAAAGAAGAAAGAATATATAAATCTGAAGAGGTTAAAAAGACGGAAGAGGCTATTAAAAATAAAACAACAATTGATGGTGATTCTCAAAATTTATTTTCTATAGTTATTCATGGTGGTGCAGGTTATATAAACAGAGAAACTATGTCGCCAGAAAAAGAAGTTGAATACACTCAAAAACTTGAAGAAGCTATTAAAACTGGGTACACTATTTTAAAAAATGGTGGAACCAGTTTAGATGCTGTTCAAAAAACTATTAATGTATTAGAAGATTCTCCATTATTCAATGCGGGCAAAGGTGCTGTTTTTACTCATGAAGGTAGAAATGAGCACGACACTTCAATTATGGACGGAAAAACATTAAATGTTGGAGCTTCAACTGGAACAAGAATTGTAAAAAACCCAATAAATTTAGCGCGAGCAGTTATGGATAAATCCCCTCATGTGATGCTTTCTGGAAGAGGCGCCGAAACTTTTGCAAAAGAACAAGGTTTAGAAATTGTAGATCCAAGCTACTTCTCAACAGAAAGTAAAAAGAAAACGTTAGAGCAAGTTAAAAACCCTAAAGACAATAAGGTTTCAGTTTTTTATAATGAGGATATTAAAAATTCAAAATTTGGTACTGTTGGCTGTGCAGCTCTAGATAAACACGGTAATCTAGCAGCCGGAACTTCAACTGGAGGTATGACCAATAAACGTTGGGGACGCATTGGAGATTCACCTATAATTGGAGCCGGTACTTATGCAAACAATAATACGTGCGCGGTGTCTAGCACTGGTTGGGGAGAATATTTTATAAGAGGCATGGTGGCTTATGATATTTCGGCGCTAATGGAATACAAAGGGTTAACCCTAAAAGAAGCATCAAAAGAAGTAATTCAAAATAAATTACCTAAAATTGGTGATGGCAAAGGTAATGGCGGCATTATAGCTATTGATAAAAAAGGCAATATGGTGATGGAATTTAATACTCCAGGAATGTTTAGAGCGACTATGAATGCACAAGGAGAGTTGAATGTTGGGATGTTTAAAGAACTATAAACACTCTAAGTAAAACATCTCAATAAACAAATAGCTTATTAAGACAAACTCTTATTAATTGCTTTATTTAAGATTACTTGAACAGAAACAAAACAATATTTAGAAGCCTAAAAGCACAACTATTTTTTAAAAAATAGTTGTGTATAATAGAACAAATCATCATCATTTTTTATGGCACTTATTCCAATAAATGCAAAGTCTGCCTCTATATTTTTAAGGTGAACAGGACTATTTAACCAAGCCTCCATAACTTCTTCAGCTGTTTTATATTTAAATGCCACATTTTCGCCAACTTTAATAGCTTTTTCCTCATCAATTAATCTTCTTCCTCTTAAGTCAAAATTATCATGACTCATCTTATTCTGTTCAATCATATACAACGTGTGCTCTTCAGCTAATTGAGTTGCTAAAACACTTTTACTTAATGCTGGACTTCCTATGCTTGCTCTATGCACATTAACTAATTCAAGTATTTCATTGGTTATAGATAGTGATTCTTGTTTTTCAATATCTTCTACAGATTCATCTTTGGAACATGAAATAGTGGATAATAATACTGTAAGAAACAGTATTACAAACGGTTTTCTAAAATAAAAGGTTTTCATAAGTGTTTTGATTTAGGGTTTTCAAATATATATTTATTATTGATTTATAGTTACTTAGATGCTGTAATTCTAATATTTATTAAAAAAAAGAGTATTACATCGGTTTTTTTTATGATTTTTAAATGAAAATTATATTTATAACAGAAATCTTAAGACTTTTTTAACGTTTTTAGAAAACCTAACCTTTTAATATTAAACGTAAGTCTATTAACAAGAAACAACACACACTTTCTTTTACAAAGACAATTTTCAATTTAATTCATCAACATTATGTCTCTAAAAAAACTTCTCGTTTTCGCATTTATTCTTACACTAGCTACTTCATGTAAAAAAAAAGATATTGAAACCGACAACCTTTTTAAGTTTAGAGATTATATAAGTTACACAACTTCTGGTAATGTTTCTGTTGTAGACCCTATCGTTGTAAGTTTATCAAACGATGTTGAAGGTTGGGAACTTAATCAAGAAATTACAAACAATATTTTAAGCATAAAACCTCACGTTTCTGGGAAGCTTTTGGTAAGTAATGCTCATGCCTTAAATTTTATTCCAGACGAACCTTTGGAAGCTGATACCGAATATACGGTTGTTGTAAAACTAGGTGATATTTATACCAATTTACCTTCGGAATTTAAAAACTACACTTTTCAATTTAAAACCATTAAGCCCAACTTTAATATTGTTACCAACAACTTGCAGTCATATAGCAAAGAATGGCAATATTTGGAAGGTATTTTAAAATCGGCCGATGTTATTTCGCTAGACAATGCAAAACAATTGATTGAAGCTTCGCAGAAAGGCAAAAAATTAAGCTTGCAATGGAATGAATCTTTTAAAAACTCAAGAGTTTTCGAATTCAAAATCGATAGTATTAATCGTTTTGTTGAAGACAGCAATATACTTGTAAAATGGAACGGAAAGTCTATAAAAGCAGACAACTCTGGAGAAAATACAGTTGTAATTCCTGGAAAAAATAATTTCACCATTACAAAAATTGATGTTGTTCAAACACCTGAACAATACTTATCTATCAACTTTTCCGATCCTTTAAAAAAACAACAGAATTTTGATGGTTTGGTTACCATTCAAAATGTAAAAAGTCCAAAATATGTAGTTAATGGAAATGTGTTAAAAGTATATCCAGACACAAAATTAATTGGTAATATTTTGGTTGATGTTTTTCAAGGCATAAAGAACACTGAAGACTATAAACTTAAAAAACCATTTTCTGAAACAATTTCGTTTGAAGAATTAAAACCACAAGTTCGTTTAATTAGTAACGGAACTATTTTACCAAATTCCCAAGATTTAAATTTCAACTTCGAATCTGTTAATTTAAAAGCTGTTGATGTTCGTGTGATTAAAATTTTTGAAGATAATATTCTTCAATTTTTACAAGACAATAATCTAAACAGTAATAACGAAAATGCTATAAAACGTGTTGGCCGTCGTGTTGCAAAACAAACTATTACACTAATTGATAATGCAGTTGAAAACACTGGAAAATGGAAAGCTTATAGCATCGATTTATCCAAATATTTTAAAGCTGATCCTGGAGCTATTTACAGAATAGAATTAAGCTTTAAAAAAGACTACTCACTTTATAATTGTGAGGTCAATCAAAACATTACAAACTCTGAAGATAATGACGATTATTACGAAGATGAATATTACGAAGACGATTATTACCAAGAAAACTACACAGAAAGCAATACTGAAGATGAAGATTTACGCGAAGAGGAATACTGGGATAATTTAACCTACAGATATAGAAATTACAGTTACAATTGGCGAGAACGCGATAACCCTTGCCATGAAGCCTATTACAATGAAGACCGAATTGTGTCACAAAACTTGTTAGCTTCAAACTTGGGCGTTATTGCAAAACAAAGTGCAAATAACTCTTATTATTTTGCTGTCACAGATATACTAACCACAAACCCTGAGGCAAATGCTTCTGTTAAATTATTCAATTTTCAGCAGCAAGAAACCAATTCTGCTGTCACAAATGCAGATGGTTTAATAACAATAGATGCCGATAAACAAGCTGCTTTCGCTATTGTTTCTAAAGGAAATAATACGAGTTATATTAAGTTACTTGACGGAAATTCTTTGTCTCTAAGTAAATTCGATGTGTCTGGAAACCGTTTACAACGCGGACTTAAAGGCTACATTTATGGTGAGCGTGGTGTTTGGCGACCAGGAGATTCCTTGCATTTAACGTTTATGCTTAATGACAATGAAAATAAACTACCCAAAAATCATCCTGTAAAACTGGAAATTACAGATCCAAACGGAAAATTAGTCTACAAAAAAGTAACGTCAGACAACATTAATAACTTTTTTAAATTCACTGTTCCAACGTCTACCGAGGACAAAACAGGAAACTACAATGCTAAAGTTTCGGTTGGTGGTGCAACGTTTTATAAAGGCTTAAAAATTGAAACGGTTAAACCAAATCGATTAAAAATTAAAGTTGATTTTGAAAATGAAGTTTTAACAAACACGGAACCTATAAAAGGAACTTTAGATGTAAAATGGCTTCATGGTGCGCCAGCAAAAAACTTAAAAGCAGAAATTAAAGCCAAATTCAGCACCTCTTACACAAGCTTCAAAAACTATAAAGATTATCAATTTAACGATCCTTCACGACAATTTAATACAGAAGAAATTAATGTTTTTGAAGGTAAGGTAAACGAAGAAGGTTTTGCTAAAATTAATAATAAACTGGAAGTTGGTAAAAACGCTCCAGGCATGTTAAATGTTCAATTTTTGGTTCGTGCTTTCGAAAATGGAGGGGATTTCTCGATGGACGCCTTCACAAAAACCTACGCACCATATTCCTCTTTTGTTGGAATGCATTCTCCAAAAGGCAATGCGTATGGTTCTTTTTTCACTGATGAAAATCAGAAATTTGATGTCGTTGTAGTTGATGCTAACGGAAAACCTATCAAAAGAAATGATTTAGAAGTAAAAATTTATAAAATTGAATGGCGTTGGTGGTGGAATTCGTCTTACGACGATTTAGCAACCTATGCATCAAGTAGCTATCACAGACCTTTTAAAGGTTTAAAAGTGAACACAGATGCTAACGGAAAAACATCATTCAACCTAAATATTCCAGATGAAGAACGTGGTCGTTTTTTAATACGAATTTCCGATCCTGTAAGTGGTCATGCCACTGGAAGAACAGCTTATTTTTATAAAAATTGGTATATGCCTTCTGGCGATAAGGAAGCTGCTAAAATATTAGCTTTTTCAGCAGATAAAGAACACTATAATGTTGGTGAAACTGCCAAAATCACATTTCCTTCAGGAAGCGAAGGACGTGCTTTAGTAAGCATAGAAAATGGCGTAGAAGTTTTAGATTATAAATGGGTAAAAACCAACAAAGGGGAAACGACAATAAACATTCCTGTAACACCAGAAATGGCTCCAAATGTGTTTATAAATATTTCATTATTGCAACCTCATGCTATTACAGCAAACGATTTACCAATTCGTTTATATGGTATTATTCCTTTATTGGTTGAAGACCCAAATACCAAATTAGAACCGCAAATAAGCATGCCAAATGTATTACGCCCAGAACAGGAATTTGAAGTATTTGTGTCTGAAAAAAACAAAAAACCAATGACTTACACCATTGCGATGGTTGAAGAAGGTTTACTAGATTTAACACGTTTTAAAACACCAAATGCTTGGGACGAATTCTATAAACGTGAAGCTTTAGGTGTAAAAACTTGGGATATTTTTGATGATGTTATTGGCGCTTATTCTGGAAGTATCGATCAGGTATTTGCTATTGGTGGAGATGGAAATGCAGCTGCTGGAAAAAACAAAAAAGCAAATCGTTTTAAACCTGTGGTTACCTATTTAGGACCTTTTACATTGGGTGCTGGAGATAAAAAATCACATAAAATTAAAATGCCAAATTATATTGGAGCAGTTCGCACTATGGTTGTTGCTGGAAACAATACAAATGAAGCTTATGGTAGCACAGACAAATCTGTTGAAGTTAAAAAGCCTTTAATGGTCTTAGCAACGCTTCCGCGGAAGTTAAGTCCTGGTGAAAAAGTAACACTTCCAGTAACTGTTTTTGCTATGAAACCTAATGTAAAAAACGTGAATATTAGTTTAAAACTAAGCAACGGAATCAAAATAATTGGCGACCAAACTAAAGCATTATCATTTGCAAAACCAGATGAACAAATGGCTTATTTTGAATTAGATGTTAGCAAAACAAAAGGCATCAATACCATTGAAGTTATTGCATCTGGAAATGGTGAAAAATCGACATACAAAGTCGAGTTGGATGTAATGAATCCTAATCCAATTACTTCAAAAGCTTTAGATAAAACTTTAGAAGCCAATGCAACTGAATCTCTAGATTTTTCAACTTTTGGTGTTGTTGGTACAAACTCGGCAACTTTAGAGTTTTCAACGATGCCTCCAATGGATTTTTCGCGTCGTTTACAATATTTAATTCAATATCCTCATGGTTGTTTAGAACAAACTACATCTTGCGTATTTCCACAGTTATATTTAAATGATATTTTCGATTTAACCTTTGATAAAAAACAGGAAATTCAGAAAAACATAGAAAATGGTATCAAACGTTTAGGCCATTTTCAAAGGCCAAATGGAGGAATGAGTTATTGGATTGGCGAAAACACAGCCAACGATTGGTCTACAAGTTATGCTGGACATTTTATGATTGAAGCCGAGAAAAAAGGATTTGTTTTGCCACTTTCATTTAAAAGTAATTGGATTCAATACCAAAAACAAGCGGCTCGCGATTGGCAACCAAGTTATAAAACTTATAATTCTGATTTAGCACAAGCCTACAGATTATACACTTTAGCGCTTGCAGGAAGTCCAGATTTAGCCGCCATGAACAGATTGCGAGAATTCACCGAAATTTCCAACGAAGCAAAATGGCGTTTAGCGGCTGCTTATGCCTTAGCAGGACAAAAAGAAGCAAGCGATAATATTTCAAAATCTGCAAACATAAATTTCACACATCCAAAATATAATTATTACACCTATGGTTCGGTTAATAGAAATCGCGCTATGGCTTTAGAAACTATGGTGCTAACTAAAGATAATCGTGTTAGAGAATTAGCACAAACTATTGCTAAAGATCTATCAAGCAACAATTGGATGAGCACACAAACAACGGCTTATAGTTTGCTAGCAATAGCTAAAATGGTAGAAGCCAATGGAGGAAAAGCGGTAAAACTGAATTACACATTTAACGGTAAAACGGAAACTATCGATACAAAAAGTGCCATTGCTCAACGCGATTTAAAAGTTGTGGATGGAAACAATACACTTAGCTTTAAAAATAATCAAGATAATGTAGTTTATGTACGTGTGTTAAATTCTGGAAAATTGCCTTTAGGTGAAGAATTAACTGAGCAACGTGGTTTAAGCGTTTCTGTAGTTTATAAAGATTTAAAAGGAAACACAATGGATGTTTCCAAGCTTCAACAAGGTCAAGATTTTGTGGCAACAGTTAAGATAAGTAATCTTAAAAATGTAAATGTGAACGACTTAGCTTTAACGCAAATTTTTCCTTCTGGCTGGGAAATTGTAAACACACGTTTTACCGATTTTGGAGATACCACGACAAGTCAGGCGCGATTTACAGATATTAGAGACGATAGAGTCAATTTTTATTTCGATCTGCCTCAAAAAGGAAAATATGACACCAAAACATTTAACGTCATACTAAATGCTTCGTATCTTGGAACGTATTATTTACCAGGAATTCAAGCCGAAGCTATGTACGATAATGAATTTTTAGTACACACAAAAGGACGTTGGATTGAAGTAACTAAATAATGAAAGCAAAAGAAATATTAAAACACACCAAACACAGATCATTTAAGGTTCCAAAACGTTCTTGGAAATTTTACCAAGAATGGAATAAAGCTATCTTTTTGCATTGGGAAGTAAACCAAGAATTAATAAAACCTTTGCTTCCAAAAGGCATTGAATTAGATATTATTAACAACAAAACTTGGGTGAGTTTAGTGGCTTTCGATATGAATAATATTGGTATGCGAAGTCTGCCCAAAATGCCACATATTTCAGACTTTTATGAAATAAATATTCGCGTTTATACTATCTGCAAAGGCAAACCAAGTGTCTATTTCTTAAATATGGAAGGTAGCAAACGCTCGTCTTGTAGTGTTTTAAAAATGATTTCTAAGTTTCCATATCAATATTCTAAAATGAAACGCACTAGTTTTAGTTATGAGTCTGAAAATGAAATACAAAATAATTCATTTTACACTGAATACAGATTAGATCATAATGTGATTAATAAAGATGAAACCGACATTTGGCTAACCGAACGCTACGCCGTTTTTCAAGATTACAAAAACAAAGTTATTGAATACGATGTGCATCATGCTGAATGGCCAATTGAATCTATCGATATTAAAAAATTGGAGCTAAATTACCCTAAATTTAATCATCTTATAAATAACAAGCCAGATAGAATTCATTATTCAAAAGGTGTTAAAGTATTAACTTGGGATAAAAAGAAACATAAAATATGAAAGATTTTAAACCCTATTATGCCGTTATTTTCACTTCAACACAAAAAGAAAATATAGAAGGCTATTCAGAAATGGCAAAACAAATGGATGAACTTGTTAAACAACAATATGGTTTTTTAGGAATGGATAGCGTTAGAGAAGATGTTGGAATAACAGTTAGCTATTGGGAAAATTTAGATGCTATAAAAAACTGGAAACAACAAAGCGAACATCTAGTTGCACAACAAAAAGGTAGAACAGATTGGTACAATTGGTATAACGTAAGAATTTGCAAAGTAGAACGCGAGTATGAGTTTAATTCGTGAACAAAATTATAACCTACATAAAATCCCATAAAATAAAATCTGCAATCGTTATTTTACTTTTGATTGCATATTATTTCTTTTTACCAAAACAACTTTTTAAAGATCCAACAGCAACTGTTATCACAAGTTCAAATAATGAACTTTTAGGAGCTCAAATCGCAAAAGATGGACAATGGCGATTTCCACAAAATAACAACATTCCAGAGAAATTTAAAATCTGTATTATTCAGTTTGAAGATGAATATTTTTATAAACATCCTGGTTTTAATCCTGTTTCCATATTTAAAGCGTTACGAGATAATTTAAAATCGAACTCCGTAAAACGTGGAGGAAGCACTTTAACACAGCAAGTGATTCGCTTGTCTAGAAAAGGAAAACCTAGAACGTATTTTGAAAAAATTAAAGAAATTATTCTTGCTACCCGATTGGAATTAAGAACTTCCAAAGGCAAAATATTATCTTACTATAGCAGCAATGCCCCTTTTGGCGGAAATGTAGTTGGATTAGACGCTGCATCTTGGCGTTACTTTAATAGAAATCCCACCGAATTATCTTGGGCAGAAAGTGCCACATTAGCAGTTTTGCCTAATGCGCCAAGCCTCATTTATCCAGGAAAAAATCAAGAACGCTTATTAGTAAAACGTAACAGATTACTAAATAAACTTTTAGAAAATGAAATAATTGACTCACTTACATACCAGTTGTCAATTGCAGAAGGCTTACCACAAAAACCTTATGCTTTACCACAAATTGCGCCTCATTTATTGCAAAAAGTATCGCAAACATATTCCGGAAAACGCATTCAAACAACTATTAAAAAAAGACTTCAAGAACAAACAAATACCATTGTTAAAAACCATTACAACCTTTTAAAACAAAATGAAATTTATAACATTTCGGTTTTAATTTTAGATGTTAATACACGTCAAGTTTTAACCTACGTTGGAAATTCACCAACAGATAAAACACATCAAAAAGATGTAGATGTTATAGACAAACCCAGAAGCACAGGAAGCATTTTAAAACCTTTTTTATATGCTGCCATGTTAGATTCTGGCGATATTTTACCAAACACTTTAGTTGCAGATGTACCAACGCAATTTGGAAACTATAATCCAGAAAACTATAATAAAGAATATGATGGTGCTGTTCCTGCAAGTCGGGCTTTATCACGTTCATTAAATGTTCCTGCCGTTAGGATGTTACAAGAATTTGGCTTGGATAAATTTCATCATTATTTAAAAGCATTACAGCTTAAAGATTTAAAATATAATGCCAATCATTATGGTTTATCGCTTGTTTTGGGTGGCGCAGAAAGTAACCTTTGGGATTTATGTAAAAGCTATGCGGCATTGTCTTCAACCTTAAATCATTTTTCTGAATCGTCTAGTGAATATTTTAAAAATGAGTTTTGCGAACCCACTTTTCTAGCTTCAGAAAACATAGATTTTGGAAAGAAAACCTCAGAAAAAACACTATTTGATGCCGCTTCTATTTACTTAACTTATGAAAGCTTAAAAAAAGTAAACAGACCAGAAGGTGACGACAATTGGGAGTTTTTTAATGATTCCAAACAAATTGCATGGAAAACAGGAACCAGTTTTGGTTTTCGTGATGCTTGGGCTATTGGGACAACCAAAGATTATGTAGTTGGTGTTTGGGTTGGAAATGCCGATGGTGAAGGACGACCAGGTTTAGTTGGTATACAAGCTGCTGCTCCAATATTGTTTGATCTTTTTGATTTACTCCCAAATAGTGACTGGTTTGCAAAACCCTTTGATGAAATGCAAGAGGTAGAAATCTGCTTAAAAAGTGGTTACAGAGCTTCTCAAAATTGTGAAGAAAAACAATCTGAGTTTGTTCAATTAAGTGGATTAAAAACCAAACCTTGTCCATATCATGTGTTAGTTCATTTAGATAAAACAGAACACTTTCAAGTCAATTCTTCTTGTGAAGATATTAATAACATCACACATAAATCTTGGTTTGTGTTACCTTCTTTAATGGAACATTATTACAAAACTAAAAATCCTTTTTATAAACCTTTACCAAGGTTTAGGTTAGATTGTATAGGTGAAAATACAACCTCAATGCAATTTATTTACCCTAAAGCATCAAACACTATTTTTTTGCCTAAAGATTTTGATGGGAATACAAACGAACTCATTTTAAAAATCGCACATTCTAAACCAGAATCTACTGTATTTTGGTATTTAGATGACACTTATATTGGAATTACAAAAGACATTCACGACTTCGCCATCATTCCAAAAATAGGCGAGCACACAATTACTGTTGTTGATGAATTCGGGAATGAAACTTCACAAAAAATAATCATCTCTAAGTAGTTTATTTCAACCCATAAATATCTCTTTTTTACAGAAAAACAATTCATCGTTAGTAGAATACTCTTTCGTCTAAACTTGCTACAACCCTAGTCGAATATAGTAATATAAATAAAGAAGCTCCATTTACTTTTGGTTTAAACAAATTCAAATTTGTTATAAATAATCACTGTAAAATGGAAAACAAATACACTAAAAGCTTAATTAATATCTGTCTTTTACTATTTATTTTTTTTAGCTGTACAGATTACATGCAATCACAAGTTACTATCGCCAAAAACGAATTTTTGGGAACATTACGGAGGCAGCAGTCATAATTTAAAAGAATACGAAGGCGGATATGGATTATACACGCTCTCTGGAAGTGTTGCTGCAATAGGACACCCTAGTGTTGCATCATCTGGTCAGCATTAAAACCCCAAGACGATATATTCCTGTTAGCCAAGGCTTCTTTGTAACAGCAACAACTTCAGGAAATACAAAATTTGAAAATAATCAAAGAGTTTTTGTTACCGAAACTAGCAATACAAATTCTTGGTTTTTAAAAGAAAGTTCTAGCTATAAAAAATTAAAGAATCAAAATAATATTGAAGAAGATATAAGACCTAAATTTAGAATTGGGTATAACTCTCCAAATGGATATGACCGCCAACTGTTGTTAACCATTGACGAAAATACGACCATGAGTTACGATTGGGGCTATGAAGCACCTCTAATTGAAAATAATCTAGAAGATATGTTCTGGAATATTGATGAATCAAAATATATTATACAAGGTATTAATAGCATTACAGAAACTACAATATTACCTATAGGAGTAAAAACATTTAACGGAGGAAGTATTACAATACATATAGATGCCTTAGAAAATGTATCAGATGATGTTTCTATTTATCTTAAAGATCATGGCACAAATACACTTCATGATTTAAGAACATCTCCATACACAACAAACGTAAATTCTGGGATTTTAAATGAACGATTTGAAATTGTTTTTGTATCAAATTCATTATCAAATAATGAAGCAGATTTAAAAGATTCACTAAACCTTTTTTACAACGCAAGTAATACTTCTATAGTTATTTCAAATGCAAAAAATATAGAAATAAAAAAATTAAAAGGCGTAAATATACTAGGGCAAAACGTATTAGAAAAGAATTTAAATTCTACAGAAAGTCAAATTATTATGCCTATAAATTTAGCAACAGGAGTTTATGTGTTTATCGTACAAACTTCAGAAATAAAAATAACTAAAAAACACCTGTATGAAGCTCTAATCGAATTAGAAAATTAGGTAAAACTATTTGGTTTAATTTTTAAATAATTAACGCAACCTTTTATTAAATACCCATCTACTAACAAACCTCTAATATGAAATCGTTCTCTTTAATACTTTGCTTTTTATGTTTACTATCATGTAAAAATGATGATGAGTCAGATATTGACTGTGCCCTATTTGATCCTTTTATAAAAAATCTTCATATTAAACTTATAGATAATAATGGCAATAATTTAATTGAAAATGAGACCTACATAGCAGATGACATTAAGATAAAAATTAATGAGAATGAGTACACTAATGTTGTTTTTAAAAATGTGGAAGGAATTAAAAATCTAATAACATTAAACCTCTTAGGAATAGCTGGTGAAAACATTTACGAGGTCGAATTATCTAATAACGAAATTGACACTTTAATATTAAACTTAACATTAGAACCAACTATTTGTGGTTTCTCATATGTTACCTTAAATTCTGCTAGTTATAATAGCGTAATCCTATCTATTGAGGATTTTAATGGGAGCTATTTACTTACTGTTGTTAAATAAATTAAACTTACTTTTATAGTATCTATCTCTATCTCAAAGGAAAACCTTTTGCTGCCCACCACGGGTGTATTTCAATTATTAAACGTCCCGCTTTAACCATAGGATCAGAATTAGCTAAACTATCAGCCATTTTTTGTGTAGGTACGTTATAAATGGTAACACCTCGAATATCGCCATCATCATCAAAAGGCCCAGAAATATCTGCATAGCCTAACTCATACATTTTACTTAAGTGTGCCAAATGTTGTTCTTGAAGTAATGCAGATTCTTCCTCATTTTGACCTCTAATGGGCCCGCTTTTTAAAAAAGCCATAAAGTACTGTTGCATAATAACAGTATCTTGAGTTTTTTTATCAACATATTCAAAAATTTGAAAGCCTTTTGAGGTTAATTCTTCTTTTAATTCTTTTGTTGTTTTTTTTATTGGCTCATCAATAACTTCATTCGTTGTTTCTGCAATAGAATCTGTTACCTTGTCTATTGCTTCTGTAGTACCGTCATTAATTTCAGGCATTGCTGCTTTCGACTCATCTTTACATGCTATTAAAAAAATAGCGATTATAAGTATTGTTAAAGCTTTATTCATTGTTCCCATGATTTAAAAGGTTTTTTACTTAATTGCGAATTATAATATTTTATATTTCCTGTTACTTCTTCTCCCAACCAATTTGGTTTTTCAAAAGTGTCTTTTTCATGTTCTAATTCAACTTCTGCAATGACTAAACCTTGGTTGTCTCCAAAAAACTCATCTACTTCAAAAATATGATTTTTAATAGTTACTTCATAACGTATTTTATCAATAATACCTGATTCACATAGTTGTAATAAAGCTTCAGCTTCTTGTTTAGTTATTTCTTTTTCCCATTCAAAACGCGACAAACCATCTTTAGAAGATTTTCCCTTAACTGTTAAAAAACCTATATCATCTTTCAATCTTACCCTAACAGTTCTTTTTTTATGTGAATTCAAAAACCCTTGGATGATTCTACTTTTTTTGAAAGCCTCTTTTTTAAAAATATCTGATATTACTAAAAATTTGCGTTCTATTTCTATCATTAACTAATCCTTTTTAATTAATATACATTTCTAATTTCAATAGCCCAAAAAGATAATAATTAAAAGGCATTTAATGCCTAAATTTACAGTATGTTGACCGATTTACCAATACGTAAAATTATTCATGTAGATATGGATGCTTTTTATGCTTCTATTGAACAAATGGATAACCCAGATTTAAAAGGAAAACCTATTGCTGTTGGAGGTGGTGGTAAACGTGGTGTTATTAGTGCAGCAAGCTATGAGGCAAGAAAGTTTGGTGTAAAAAGCGCTATGGCTGGTAATTTAGCAGCTAAACTTTGTCCTGAACTTATTTTTGTAAAACACCATTTTGATAGATATACTGAAATATCAAAAAAAATTAGAACTATTTTTTTTGATTATACCGATTTGGTTGAACCTCTTTCCCTTGATGAAGCTTATTTGGATGTTACAATAAATAAAAAAGGAAACCCAAGTGCTTCTTTAATTGCAAAAGAAATTAGAGAACGCATTTTTAATGAGGTTGGTTTAACGGCATCTGCAGGTGTTTCTATTAACAAATTTGTAGCAAAAGTAGCAAGCGATTATAATAAACCTAACGGACAAAAAACAGTAAACCCAGAAGAAGTTCTTGAGTTTTTAGAAAAATTAGATATTCGAAAATTTTACGGTGTTGGCAAGGTAACGGCAGAAAAAATGTATCAAAAAGGAATTTTTACAGGTCTAGATTTAAAACAAAAATCACTAGAATATTTAAATGAAAACTTTGGCAAATCTGGCAGCTATTATTACTATGTAGTTAGAGGCATTCATAACAGCGAAGTAAAACCAAATCGCATTAGAAAAAGTTTAGCTGCCGAACGTACTTTTAGTGAGAATCTATCTTCTGAAATTTTCATGCTTGAAAAGCTAGAACATATTGCCGAAGAGGTTTCCCGGAGATTAACCAAAAGCAAAGTTGCTGGAAAAACGGTAACTTTAAAAATTAAATACAGTGATTTTACTTTACAAACTAGAAGTAAAACCTTGCCTTATTACATTAACGATAAGCATATTGTTCTAGATGCCGCTAAAGATTTGTTATATCAAGAAAAGTTGAGCAACTCTGTACGCTTATTAGGAATTTCTTTATCCAATTTAAACACAGAAACCAAGAAAAAACCTGAGCAAAAAAGTATAAGTGTGCAGCTAAAATTTGAATTTTAGTCTAAAAAACCAACTTAAATTACACAAAAAAATAAATCAATTTTTTATCTTATTTTTATTTGGATTTAATCTAAATAAGGTTAGTTTTGCAAACTAATCAACACAAATTTTGGTAAAAAAACACCTTATTATCGTATTTCTTTGTTTAAATATTTACGCGTTCGCACAAAACGGAAACATTTCTGGCTATGTAATGTTCGACAACAATAAACCCGCTTTAGGGGCATTAATAGTTTTAGAAAATACTACAATTAAAAAAGAAATTTCTGCTGGTGTAAGTGGTGCGTTTTCTTTTAAAAATATCCCTTTTGGCGAATACACTTTAAATATATACTCGCTTAGTGCTAAAGGAAAAACAGAGAAAATATATCTGAATTCGAAAAACAAAGCTATCAATTTAGTATTAGAGCTAACTCATTATCAAGACTTAGAACAGGTTACGGTTAACACTAAAACCGCTAAGAAAAAAATTAAAGAAAAAGGTTTTGCTGTAAGTATTATTGAAACTAAAAATATAGCCTTACAATCCGTCGAAACCAATCAGTTATTAGACAGAACCGCAGGTGTTCGGGTGAGACAATCGGGTGGTTTAGGTTCTCACGCACATTATAATCTTAATGGCATGTCTGGTAATTCGGTTAAAATTTTTATTGATGGTATCCCTATTAGAAATTTTGGACCATCATTTTCTCTTAACAGCATTCCTCCTTCACTAATTAATCGTATTGAGATTTATAAAGGTGTTGTTCCTGCACATTTATCAGACGATGCTATGGGTGGCGCTATAAATATTGTGTTAAACAAAACAACAAGTAATCAATTAAGGGCTTCAACATCAGCGGGTTCATTTGGAACCTATAAAAGCGATATTAACGGAACTTACAGAAATGATAAAAATGGTTTTACCGTTAGAGGTTCTGGTTTTATTAATTATGCTGATAACGATTATTCTGTTTGGGGTGACCAAGTTGCCGTTCAATTATCTCCTGGGACACCAGATGTATACATAAAAGCAAAACGATTTCACGACCGCTATCGCTCTCAAGGTATAAAAGCAGAAATTGGATATACAAATACTGATTGGGCAGACAAACTACTTTTTGGTGCTTTGTTGTCAAATATGGATAAACAAATACAAACAGCTGCCACCATGGAAATTGTTTATGGAAACAGATTTTCCAAGCAAAACACTAAAATGTACAACATCGATTTTGCTAAATCTAATATTATAAAAAACCTAGATGCTAGTGTGTTTGTATCCTTTTCAGAATTAAATCGTAAAACTATTGATACTATTGCAACACAATATAGTTGGCTTGGGCATCCTACAAGTTACTACAACGATCCAGATGTGTGGGCAGATGGTGCAGAAGCTGGAAGACCAACTCTACAAAGAGATATAGACCAAACCCTCAACTCTAGAGGCAATTTAAAGTACGCTTTTAACCCTAAAAACAATTTACAGTTCAATCATTTACTTAACACGTTTACACGAGATTCAAAAGATCCAAAGCTTCCTGCCATTGAAAACGCTTTAAAAGAAGAACGTAAATACATGAAAAACATTTTTTCGCTCTCTTTTGAAAATTTAGCTTTCAATAAAAAATTGAGAACTACAGTTTTTGCCAAATCATATCATATGGATAGAACATCTAAAATACGAACGCGAACAGGTAACTCCTCAAATTCAGAAATAGAAATTGAAGAAAACAATATAAAATCGGACGATTTAGGGTATGGTACGGCGCTTTCTTATGCTATTACACCAAAATTTTCTGTGTTTGGATCTGCCGAAAAAGCTGTAAGATTACCAGAAGCTGGTGAAGTATTTGGTAATGTTGCTGCAAATGTAAATGCTTCAGTTAATTTAAGTCCTGAACGCAGTAAGAACTATAACATTGGAATTTCATACAATAATTTTGAAATTAAAAATCACACTTTTGGTGTAACATCCAATTTTTTTATTCGAGATACAGAAGATTTAATTATACAATTACCTATTGGTAACGATGAAGAGTTTTTTCAAAACTCTAATGTTGGGAAAATTTACACCGAAGGTTTTGACTTTGAGTTAAACTATAGCTACGACAAAACACTTTTTGTAAGTGCTAACACATCATTTTTTAATGCAAGAGATTATAATGTTACTTACGATGTAGATGGTAATCCAATAACACCTTCCTACCAACGCTTACCTAACACACCTTATTTTACAATGAATTATAATGTAAGATTTGATAAAGAAAACCTTATACAGAAAAAATCTAAAATATCTTGTTATTCAAACTTACTCTATGTCCATGAGTTTTTTAGACATGGAAATATTTTAGGTGGTGCAGGAAAAACAATTATACCAACCCAAATTGCTTTAGATACTGGTTTTGCATATACATTTCCAAAAAACACGATTACTTTAAGTTTTGATGTGAGGAATGTTCTTAACCGTCAACTATTTGATAATTACGCCTTACAAAAACCAGGTAGAGGTTTTTATGGTAAACTAACATATAAAATACTTTAATATCTATATAATAATCACTAATAATTAAAAACCCATGAATCAAAAAATTCAATTTTTATTTAAATTCGCTTTTATATCCCTAATCGCTTTAACAGTTTTTTCATGTAGTGAAGACGATTCTTCTCCTATAGAAAAACCAGACCCATCATCACAACGTTCATATCATTTGGTAATAGGTTCTAGTTCTACAGGAAACTCTGCAACTTATACTCAAGGTGCAACTGTTGAAGAGTTAAACGATCCAGAAAAGACTTTTTCTTTTACAGGATATGGTTTTGAAGTGCCGTCTACTCGTACTGCAAGACTTTACTCATCTACAGACGGTAACACGCTATACAACTTAAACTACGGTGGTGGTGATATAGCAAAATACAACCACGTAAGTGGACAAAACTACAATTTAGACTTAACAACAGATATACAAACTGTAATGGGTACAGCTTATCCAAGATGGACTAAAATTGACGATGATTATGCTATTTTACACTATGTAGCTTCTGAAAATTTGTATGACGACCCAGATGCTGTTAGTCCTGTTTACCAAAGAACAAAAGCAACGGTAACATTAGCTTTAGTTAATTTAAGCACAATGTCTGTGGTTGAAAACACTTCTTTTGAATTCCCTTGGAACGAAACTGAAGCTTCATTAGGTATTTATGCTTCACGTATAGATGCACCTGTTATTACAAACGGTAAATTATACTATGGCGTAGCAAAAAGTGTTTATGATCCCTTAACCGATGATAGAGGAACAATGGTTTATGAAGATGTTGAAACTTTAGTTGTAAACTATCCTTCATTAGAAAACCCAACTACAATTCGTTCTTCTTTAGCTGCAGGTTCTACAAATGGTTATAGAACACCTGTTGCACATAAAGATGAAAACGGAGATACCTACCAATTAGTTACTTCTGGGGATGTTTCAATTCTTAAAATTAGCAATGGTGCGTACGACACATCATACACCTTTAACATTAAAAGTATTTTAGGACATAATGCTGAAGCAAACACAGGATGGTTTTATGTAGGTAACGGTATAGGTTATATCCCTGTATTGAACACAGATTTAGGTGGAAGTTCAAGTTCAAACTGGGATATAGTTCGTGTGGATATTTACAACAAAACAGCTGTGAAAATGAATATTCCATTAGATTTGTGGTTAAGACAATATCAATGGGCTAGTGTAATAAACGGTAAATTATATATGGCTTTAGCATCTCTTGGAGGAGAAGGAAAGGTTTATATTTTCGATCCAACATCTAGCGATGCGAACGGATATATTACTGGAGCGACATTACAAACGGGTACTACCGATGCTTCGTATATAGGCTTGTTTTAATTAGAAACTATATTTAACAAAAAGAGCGACCCCTTTAGAAAAACTAAAAGGGTCGCTTATATATATGTTGTAATCTAAATATATTAAAAACTACAGCTTGTAATCTCTGTAACACGCAATGTGTTTACCATTCCTTTTGCTTGAATAGGCATTGCTGCTAAACTAATAACCATGTCACCAACATCTAAATAACCCATTTTACAAGCTATTTCATTAACATCCTCAATAGTTTCATCTGTACTTACAAACCTATCATAGTAAAATGCACGAACTCCCCACAATAAACTAAGGCGCGTTAAAATACGTTTGTTAGATGTAAAAACTAAGATATGACATGATGGTCTCCAAGCCGAAATTTGAAAGGCTGTGTACCCACTATTTGTTAGTGTGGAAATTGCCTGAGCATTAATTTCATTTGCCATATTAGCAGCATGATAACATATAGATTTTGTAATAAATCTATTAGTACGAATATGAGGTGGTAATTGTGGCACTTTAATTAATTCTGAATTTTCGACACTTTTTAAAATGTCTGCCATTTGTTTAATTACCTGTACTGGATATTTACCAACAGATGTTTCACCAGAAAGCATTACTGCATCTGCACCATCCATAACCGAGTTTGCAACATCGTTTACTTCTGCTCTTGTTGGTGTTAAACTAGAAATCATAGTTTCCATCATTTGGGTTGCTATAATTACTGGTATTCTTGCTTTTTTAGCACGTAGTACTAATTGCTTTTGAATTAATGGTACTTCTTCTGCTGGAACTTCTACACCTAAATCGCCACGTGCAACCATTAAACCATCACAATGCGCTACAATTTTGTCAATGTTTTCTACAGCTTCTGGTTTTTCTATTTTAGCTATAATAGGAATTTTATGCTCACTATGTTTAGCAATTAAATCGCGTAGTTCCATTAAATCTTCAGCATGACGCACAAAGGATAAAGCAAACCAGTCTACATCCAAGCTAATTGCAAAAATAGCATCTTCAATATCTTTTTCTGTTAATGCTGGCTGTGAAATATTAGTATTTGGAAGATTAACTCCTTTTTTAGATTTTAAAGGACCTCCTTGTATAACCTTAGTTAGAACTTCTTTTTTATTATCTGTAGAAACGACTTCAAAAATTAATTTTCCATCATCTAAAAGGACGCGTTCTCCTGGTTTTGCATCTTGCGGAAACCTATCATAGGTCATGTAAACACGTTCTTTTGTACCTTCAAATCGTTTACCTGTTGCAAAAATTATTTCATCACCTGGGTTTACAACAACTTCTTCTTTCATAACTCCAACACGAAGTTTTGGCCCCTGTAAATCTGCTAAAATTGCAGCAGTAAAGTTATGTTCTTCATTAAGTTCGCGTATCATTTTAATACGTTCCGCAACATCTTTATAATCTGCGTGAGAGAAGTTTATTCTAAATACATTAACGCCTGCATCAAGCATGCCTTTTAAAACTTCTTTAGTACTTGTAGCGGGACCAAGAGTTGCTACTATTTTGGTTTTTTTTCTGGTTGACATTAGCTAAAAATTAAATTGTCTTTTGATTTTAATTGACTAGAATCTACACTGTATGCTGTTGCAATTTGAGGTATACTTAATATATTGTTTAAAATATACTTTTCTTTACTGAAACTAAATTCGCTATCTATTTTTAAAAAATAATTTACAGTTTTATATTCTGGCAATAAATGAGATGTTTTTGTTATTTTTTGTTCTGTGTCGAATAACGACGTATACTCTGTTTTTTTAAGCGTTTCGGTTTTACAAATATTTGAAACCAAGCTCCATGTTACTAATTGTTTGGTATCTTCCCAATCGTATATGGAATAAGATACCGCGCTGTTTTTATAATCTAAATCTGATGATTTTCGGGTGAGTGAAATACCCAAATGTTTGTTTAAAAGATATGCTAACCGGTAATCTTCAAGCATGCAATGTATTGCAATTAAAGTGTAAACTACCTCATCAAAAGCATCATCAAGAATAAGTTTGTGAACAGCCATTACTTATGTTTAACTTGGTAAATATAGTATTTATAAAATTGAGTACCATTATGTTTACATCAATCTTAATAACAAAATAAACTAAAACGTTGTAGTTAATAATTTGTAATTAAAAAAACTAAATCATTTTAGACATTCTATTTTGAAAAACAAAAAATGCTCTTTTAGAAGCTTTCTCTTCGGCTTTCTTCTTAGATGTGGCTCTCGCTTTGGCTACCACTTTTCCATCAATAGATAGTTTTACCGAAAAATGCCTTACCTCATCATTACCTGTGTCTTCATAGACATTGTAACCAAAGGTCTTTTTTTCTTTTTGGCACCATTCAATAAGCAAACTTTTGTAGCTTATTACTTTACCTTCTAAAGTTTCTATATCTACATAAGGTATAATTATTCGTTTGTAAATAAACTTTTCACAATATTTGTAGCCTTTGTCTAAAAAAATAGCACCTACTAAAGCTTCAAATAAATTACCGTGAATATTATCTCCAAACTGCCCTGGTGGTATTTTACTCTGAACTAAATCAATTAATTTCAAGTCTCTACCTAACTCGTTTAAATGCTCTCTACTTACAATTTTAGATCGCATTTTTGTTAAATAACCTTCGTCTCCACTGGGAGCTTCAAGGTATAAATGAGAGGCAATTACTGAGCTTAACATGGCGTCGCCCAAAAACTCTAAACGCTCATAATTAATAGCGTTTCCTTTACTATCTTTTATGTTCATGGAACGATGTGTAAAGGCTTTTTTGTAGAACTTGATTTCTTTTGGTTTAAATCCTAAGATTTTAGTTATTTCCATAAAAAAATTCCCGTTGCGTTGAAAACGGGAATTTAATATGTTACGAATGTTCTTCATTCGGGATTCAATCTATTTTTTTGAATAATACACAAGCGTTGTGTCCGCCAAATCCAAATGTATTACTCATTGCTACTTTTACATCGCGCTTTTGAGCCTTGTTTAAGGTTAAATTTAATTCAGGATCAATGTTTTCGTCTACTGTAGTATGGTTTATTGTTGGCGGCACAATACCGTGCTTCATTGCCAAAATAACCGAAATAGCTTCAATAGCACCAGCTGCACCTAAAAGATGCCCTGTCATTGATTTTGTTGAATTAATATTTATATTCTTTGCATGGCTTCCAAATATTTCTGAAATTGCTTTAAGTTCTGCAACGTCTCCTAAAGGTGTTGATGTACCATGTGTATTGATATGATCTACATCTTCTGGTTTAAGACCTGCATTATCTAAACAATTTTTCATAACGGCTATTACCCCAATGCCATCTGGATGTGGCGCTGTCATATGATAAGCATCAGAAGATAATCCTCCTCCAACAAACTCGGCATAAATGTTAGCACCTCTTGCTTTTGCATGCTCATATTCTTCCAGAATTAGTGCGCCTGCACCTTCTCCTAAAACAAAACCATCTCTAGTTCCATCAAATGGTCGAGATGCTGTTTCTGGACTTTCATTTCTGGTAGATAATGCATGCATTGCATTAAAACCACCCATACCTGCAATAGTTACTGCTGCCTCACTTCCACCTGTAACAACCACATCGCAATGCCCTAAACGTATAGAGTTTAAAGCATCAAACATAGCGTTAGCAGAAGATGCACATGCAGAAACTGTTGTGTAATTAGGCCCCATAAAACCATGTTTTATGGAAATATTTGCTGGCGCAATATCAGCAATCATTTTAGGAATAAAGAATGGGTTAAATCTTGGTGTTCCGTCTCCACTAGCAAAGTTTAAAACTTCATCTTGAAACGTTTCTAAACCGCCAATTCCTGCCCCCCATATAACACCTACTCGCAATTTGTTAACCTCGTCAAGATTTAATTTGGCATCGGCAATGGCCTCATCTGCTGCTACCATAGCGTATTGCGCAAATCTATCCATTTTTCGAGCTTCTTTTCTATCAAGAAAATCAGTTGCGTTAAAGTTTTTTAATTCGCAAGCGAACTTTGTTTTAAACTTTTCGGTGTCATAATATGTTATAGGCGCAGCACCACTTTTACCACTAATTAGACCTTCCCAAAATTCATCTTTGGTATTTCCAATTGGTGTTAAAGCCCCTAATCCTGTGACTACAACTCGCTTTAATTCCATAAAGTATTTTGCTTATTTTGCAGCTTCTATGTATGATATAGCTTGACCAACTGTTGCAATATTTTCAGCTTGATCGTCTGGAATTTGAATATCGAATTCTTTTTCGAACTCCATAATTAATTCTACAGTGTCTAAAGAGTCTGCTCCTAAATCGTTTGTGAAGCTTGCTTCAGTAACAACTTCGTTCTCATCTACTCCTAACTTGTCTACGATAATCGCTTTTACTCTTGATGCAATGTCTGACATAATCTTTTAATTTTAAGTTTTAATTAGTTGGCAAAAATAAAAAACTTTATTTTTAAAACACACCTTTCCTTTAAAAATGTGATTGTAATTTACTAAAATAGTATTTAAGTATTTCTTTTTTACCTTCTAATTGTTAATAATTATTCTTTTTTTTGTTTGAACAATCTTAACATTATAATCTGTAAATGAAACGTATTGTAATTTTTGCGTCCGGAAGTGGTACTAATGCTGAAAATTTAATTAAGTTTTTTCACAACAGCGATAATGTGTCTGTTATTCAAGTTCTAACTAACAATCCCCATGCCAAAGTTTTAGAACGTGCTAAAAACCTTAAAGTTAGTGCGCTTTCTTTTAATAAGGTTGCATTTATAGAAACCGATGATGTTCTTAATATATTAAAATCTTCAAAACCCGATTTAATTATATTAGCTGGGTTTTTATGGAAGTTCCCAGAACATATTTTAAATGCATTTCCTAATAAAGTCATTAATGTTCATCCTGCATTATTACCAAAATATGGAGGAAAAGGGATGTATGGCATAAACGTGCACAAAGCTATTATTGCTAATAAAGAGACTGAAACAGGTATTACTATTCATTATGTTAATGAACATTATGATGAAGGCGCTATCATTTTTCAAGCAAAATGTGATGTTTTTCCATCAGATTCATCAAATGATGTTGCAGAAAAAATTCATAAATTAGAGATGGAGCATTTCCCTAAGGTTGTTGAAAAGCTTTTAAATGAGTAAAAAGAAAAAAAAATATTATACAGTTTGGAAAGGACACAAAACAGGAGTTTTTGAGTCTTGGAACGATTGCAAATCTCAAATAAAAGATTTTCAAGGTGCACAATACAAATCTTTTTCAACATTTGATGCTGCAAAAAAAGCCTTAAATGGGAATTACTTTGATTATATAGGAAAAAGCAAAGGTTTTAAAAGTGAATTATCACCAGAACAATTAAAAAAAATTGGCCAACCTAATTATAATTCTATTTCTGTAGATGCTGCCTCTAGCGGAAACCCTGGTGTTATGGAATATCGCGGTGTAGACACAAAAACAAAAAAACAATTATTTATTCAAGGCCCCTTTGAACAAGGCACTAATAATATTGGCGAATTTCTGGCAATTGTACATGGTTTAGCGCTTTTAAAAAAGAAAAACAGTAACCATATTATATATACCGATTCCAAAACGGCCATAAGTTGGGTGAAAAAGAAAACCTGCAATACTAAATTAGAGCGAAGCGAAAAAAACAAAGCTTTGTTTGAATTGGTTGATAGGGCCATTAATTGGTTAAAAACTAACACTTACATAACACCCATAGTAAAATGGGAAACCAAAGCTTGGGGAGAAATTCCTGCCGATTTTGGACGTAAGTAAGCAGTATTTTTCTTTAAACCATGTTTTTTCTTATAAAATTTAAAAAAAGAAAGAAAAATCTTTTTTTCTTTCCGCTTTTTTTTTATGTTTAATTAGTTGAAAGTTTTTTCTCAATAGAAAAGCCAGTTGAGTTTAATTTTTAACAATATGTTGCAACAAATCAGCGCTGATTATTTTTTCCTCTCTCTCACTAATTTAATGTTAATTATAAAACAGTTTTGCCTTTACTGTTTTAATAAAGTGGCTTTAAAATTGGCTTTATTGATTGTGTATTAAGAGCTAATCACAAATCGAGTTTAAAAATGAAAAAAATAATTTTAATTTTTAGTGTATTTATTATAGGTAATAGCTTTGTAAGCGTAAATCCTACAAAAAACAAATTTGAAAAGATTCAAAAATCTATTATTTCTTTGAATGAAAAAAATGATGAATTTGGTTGCAGAGTAAGTTGTTATGCTACGGCAACTAATACAGAAACTGGACAGTCACAGACTTTTTATGCCAGAGCTACAGGTGAACTTTGTGGTGTTGCTAGTTTAATGTGTCAAACAAGTGCTATGAGACAAGCCTTGACCTATATTGAATCTTAATAATAAATCAAATATCTAAAAATGAAGAGCTGAACCTTATTTAGAGGTTCAGCTTATTTAACTTGTGTATAATGAAAACTATTTTTATTTTTTTAAGTATTTTTTTGGGCTGTTTATTTACTCAAGCTCAAAGTGATTCTATTGTGGTTTATAGGATAGAATATGAGCGTAAAATTACCCCAGAAAATTTTACACAGTCTTTCACGGCGTGTTTGGAACTTAAGCTCTTTACCAATGTGAACATTTCGGTATTTGATTCTTGTGAGTCTACAAGTTCTAGCGGAGTTGATATCATAGAAAATCCTGATGATGATTCACAATTTTATTACACACCCAAAGGAAAGAATATTCGTTGTGTTTTAAAAGATTACAATAATAATAGAATGTTTAACAAACAGGATGTTGCAAAGAAGTATTTTACAATTAAAGATTCTTTAAATATCTTTGATTGGGAAATAAAAGATCAGGTTAAAGATATTTTAGGCTATAACTGCCAACTTGCAACAATGACATTTAGAGGTCGTGATTATTCTGCGTGGTTTAGCCCAGACTTACCTGTTGGTGGCCCATGGAAATACGATGGTTTGCCAGGAATGATTTTAGCAATTAAAAGCAATGAGCCCTTTATTGAATTTGAGGCAACTGGAATTGAGACGCGAAAAATAATAGCTAAACAAATAGAAAACCCCTTTGAAAACGATAAACCAATAAGTTGGTCTGACTATAAAAGCCTCTATAAAAAGAAAGCCATAGAGCTAAGTAATTATTCACCTGAAAAAGGACTTTCGGGCGGCATTATTGTTCAGAGGATAGGTATTGAGCGATATATAGAAGAGGATGACATGGACTATATGGCTGATAAGGAATTTGAAAAACAGCTATCTGATAAACAAAATTAATGTGCTATACGAAAGCAAGTCTTGGGCATTTAAACATGCGTTTTTCATTCTACTAGGATTATTTTTAACCTCTTATATTTATTCTCAAAATATAATAATCAAAGGTAAGATTTATGACGAACAACTTAACCCTATAAATGGAACTTTATTAGTTAAAAAAGCAATATCTCCCAAAATTATCGCTGAGTATTATTTAATCAGGAATGGAGAGTTTTCGTATCGTTTGAAGAGTATTTATAACGAAGACATAATTATTGAAATCACTTCCATAGGTTACCAAACACATACTGAAGTTGTTGATGTTAAAAATAGCACCTCTATTGTTACTATAGATGCCCAAATGTTCAAATCTAAAATAACAGAATTAAATGAAGTTGTAGTTAAAGCAAAAAAGCGTCCTTTTGAAATAAAGAATGACACCGTGGTTTTTAATGTTGAAGCTTATAAAGATGGAACAGAACGAAAGGTTGAAGATTTACTTAAAAAACTACCTGGAATAGAAATAAATAGCAAAACAGGGATTATAAAATACAACGGAAAATCTATTGAAACCGTTATGTTAGAGGGTGATAATTTGTTTGGATATAATTACACCTTGGGCACCAAAAACATAAACATAGATATTATACAATCAATTGAAGCAATTGAAAACTATTCAGAAAACAAATTACTAAAAGGCATTGAAAATAGTGAAAAAGTTGCTTTAAACTTAAAATTAAAATCAGGCAAATTAGATTTTTCAGGGAGTTTAGATATTAACGGAGGGTTCTCTAGTGATAGTAAACTAAGGTCAAATTCATCTGTAAACTTACTAGGAATAAACAAATCATTTAAATCTTTTGGCATTATATCTTATAATAATGTTGGAATAAATACTTCGCCCTTTGATTACTCAAATGTGATGGACAATCTTGAAGTGATTAAAGAAATGAACTACAGGGCAAGAAAAATTATCCCCGAAACCTTGTTGGCTTCATCATTTGATGAAAAACGTACAAATATTAATGATCAGTTTTTTAGCAATTATAATAGCATTTTTAAACTAGGAAGATTATTAAAAGCTAAAATAAACCTATACTACTTGGATGACTCACTTAATAATTTTGAAAATTCAACAAACAATTACTCAATAAATAATATTCAATTTCAAACATTTGATAATAAAAAAATTTCTAATAAGCTAAAACAATACAGAGGCGATTTAAAACTGGACTATTTTACTTCAAAAACGTCTTTGCTAGAATATAAATTAAGCCTAAGAGACGAACCTATGAATATAAATAGTATAATAGATTCGAATATAAGAGATAATATTAATTCACTACAAGAATCAGATAATCTATTTATTACACAAAACTTATTATTCACAAAAAAAATATCTGATAAAAATGCTTTACAAATAAATTTTATTAGTTCTTTAAATTCAATTTCACAAGAATTAGAAATCTCACCTTCAATTTATAATGCGAATTTGGATCAACAAAATATTTCTTTGAAAAAACAATTTTTTAAATTCAATACCACCTTTTTAGGCTCAGGCAATATTAATAAATACAAATTTTCTTTGGGGTGTAATTTCACCGAAGAACCTTTGGAAACTAATTTTATAAGCTCAAGCAACAATAACATAATTACAAATGGTTTAAATTATATTGAACACCAAACGAAAGAAGTATATGCTTTTGCTGAAAACTTAATGAAATTCAATAAGTTTTCTTTAAGGCCTAATTTTACACTCCGTTATTTAAGTCAAAATCTGATAGATAGAAATACTGGTAATTCCGAATTTGCTAAAGATTTTATTTTTGAGCCGTCATTAAGATTATTATATGGGATAAACAGAAATTCTAATATTCAAACAAGTTTTTCATTGAATAAAAACACAAGCAATATTAACAGATTCTTCAGTAATGACATCCTTCTAAGTAACAGAAATATCCAGAAAAATGAAATAGACTTGAGGTTACAGAACAATCAATTTTATGACCTTTCCTATTCTAACAATGATTTGTTTAACCAGCTACAATTGAGGATAGGAATTAGTTACTTGAAACAAAAAGGTAACTTCTTCGCTAATTCTCAAATAAATGATAATTTAATTGTAACCAACTATTTCTTTCTTCCAGAAGGCACAGAAACACTTGATTTTAATTTAAATTTCACTAAGTATATACCATTCCTTAAGCTTAATGTTAAAACAAATTCTTTTTACTCGATAAACAATTATAAAAACATTGTAAATAACTCTAGCCTAAGAAACAACAAGGCGTCTTCATTAACTAGTGAACTCTTTTTAAAAACATCTTTAAAAAGTGATTTAAACTTTGAAAATGAAACTGTTTTAAGAACAGTTAAAACTGTGAGTGAAGTTCAATTTGAGAACTCATATTTTCAAAACAAATTAAAAATAATTTATAAACCGACTAAAAGCTTACTAGCCACATTTTCATTTGATCATTTTATTCCTGATTTAAGTAAACAAGCATCAAATTTTACTTTACTTGATACAAAATTCTCATACATCCCCAAGAAAAACTGGGAGATAAATCTTATCGGTAATAATCTTACAAACATTAAAGAATTTACAATTTTTCAGAATAATGATACATCTACGAATTCCAATTCATTAGGGTTGCTACCTAGATATTTTATGTTAGGTTTTAATTGGAACTTTTGAATTCTGTTTTAGCAGGTTTGGCAGAAAATAAATTCGTTTTTTAGCAGTTAAAACCCTTATGTATCTTCAGTGAAAAACTTAATTTTATTCTAAAATATACAAAATTTAGTTTCACTTCAGAAATCGCTTCGCTAGCACATTATTTTTTTTCATTTAGTTTTTTGCAAATTTATAAATGAAAAAATTAATGTACTTTTGCAGCAAATTTTAAAATGCTTTTATGAGCAAATTAGTAATAGTAGGCACCGTAGCTTTCGATGCTATTGAAACGCCTTTCGGAAAAACCGATAAAATCCTTGGTGGCGCTGCAACTTTTATAGGCCTTGCCGCTTCTCATTTTGATGTTGATGCTGCTGCTGTTTCTATTGTTGGTGGCGATTTTCCTCAAGAATATTTAGATTTATTATCAGACAGAAATATAGATGTCTCAGGTATTGAAATCGTTAAAGATGGTAAAACCTTCTTTTGGAGTGGAAAATACCATAACGACATGAATACTCGTGATACTTTGGCAACAGAGTTAAACACTCTTGCTGATTTTAAGCCTGTAGTTCCTACAGATTATAAAGATGCCGAAGTTGTTATGCTTGGAAATTTACACCCATTAGTACAATCTAGCGTTTTAGACCAAATGACTACCAAACCTAAATTAGTGGTTTTAGATACCATGAATTTCTGGATGGATTGCGCATTAGAAGATTTATTAAACGTTATAAAGCGCATAGATGTCATTACCATAAACGATGAAGAAGCTAGGCAATTAACTGGCGAATACTCTTTAGTTGTTGCTGCTAGAAAAATTCATGAAATGGGTCCTAAATATGTAGTTATTAAAAAAGGGGAACATGGAGCGTTACTATTTCATAACGAACATATTTTTTATGCTCCAGCATTACCTCTAGAAGAAGTTTTTGATCCAACAGGAGCAGGCGATACATTTGCGGGTGGTTTTGCAGGATATATTGCTAAAACAGGAGACACCTCTTTTGAAAACATGAAGAATGCTGTAATTTATGGCTCAACCTTAGCGTCGTTTTGTGTTGAGAAATTTGGAACAGAACGTATGCAGAATTTATCCAGCAATGAAATTCATAAACGCTTATTGCAGTTTAAACAACTAACTCAATTTGAAATAGAATTAACATAAACAAAACGCGCTCTAAAATAGAGTGCGTTTTTTGATTATAAAACAATTAATCTTTTTTGCCGCGACAGCGAAAACACCTACAATTATGAGTGATGCCTTAAAACACGAATGTGGAATAGCCGTTATCAGACTTTTAAAGCCTTTAGAATATTATAAAGAGAAATATGGAAGCGCTTTTTATGGCGTAAACAAAATGTATTTAATGATGGAAAAACAGCACAACCGCGGACAAGATGGTGCTGGATTTGCAAGTATTAAATTAGACACAAAAGCCGGTGAACGTTATATAAGTAGAGTTCGTTCTATTGCACAACAACCTATTCAAGATATTTTTGCTCAAATTAATGATAGAATCAATAAAGAATTTGAAGAGCACCCAGAATATGTAGATGATATTGCTGCTCAAAAAAAGAATATTCCTTATATAGGCGAAGTATTATTGGGTCATGTGCGTTATGGTACTTTTGGAAAAAATAGTGTTGAAAGCGTTCATCCTTTTTTAAGACAAAACAACTGGATGCATAGAAATTTAATAATGGCGGGGAACTTTAATATGACAAATGTTAAAGAGCTTTTTAGTAATCTTATTGAATTAGGCCAACACCCAAAAGAATATACTGACACCATAACTATTATGGAAAAAATTGGTCATTTTCTTGATGACGCTGTTAGTAAAATATATAAGGACTTAAAAAAAGAAGGTTACAATAAAAGAGAAGCTTCCCCACTTATTGCCGAGCGTTTAAATGTTGCTAAAATTTTAAAACGTGCAGCCAAAAATTGGGATGGTGGTTACGCTATGGCTGGACTTATTGGTCATGGTGATTCATTTGTTTTAAGAGATCCTGCTGGTATTCGACCTACATATTATTATCAAGATGATGAAATAGTTGTAGTCGCATCAGAGCGTCCTGTTATTCAAACAGTTTTTAATGTGAAATTTGAAGATGTGAAAGAACTTGAACCTGGCCATGCTATCATCACAAAAAAATCTGGAAAAGTATCTATAAAACAAATATTACAACCTTTAGAAAGAAAAGCTTGTTCCTTTGAACGTATTTATTTCTCTCGGGGAAGCGATGCTGAAATATATCAAGAGCGAAAAATGTTAGGTAAATTATTAATGCCTAAAGTTTTGGAGGCTATTGATAACGACACTAAAAATACTGTTTTCTCATATATTCCTAACACCGCTGAAACTTCATTTTTTGGAATGGTTGAAACAGCTGAGGCGTATATAAATAAAACAAAAACTACTGCAATATTAAACGGTCAACGTTCTTTATCTGCAGAAAAGGTTACAGAAATCTTATCACAACATGCCCGTGTTGAAAAGATTGCTATAAAAGACGTAAAACTTAGAACATTTATTACAGAAGATAGTAGTCGTGATGATTTAGTAGCACACGTTTACGATGTTACCTACGGCGTTATTAAACCTACCGATAATTTAGTTATTATAGACGATAGTATTGTGCGAGGTACCACATTAAAAAAGAGTATCTTAAAAATGCTGGACCGTTTAAATCCTAAAAAAATCATAGTTGTGTCTTCTGCTCCGCAAATACGATATCCAGATTGTTATGGTATTGATATGGCTAATCTTGAAAGTTTAGTAGCTTTTAAAG
The DNA here is from genome assembly GCF_900114265.1 of Flaviramulus basaltis. GTDB lineage: Bacteria > Bacteroidota > Bacteroidia > Flavobacteriales > Flavobacteriaceae > Flaviramulus > Flaviramulus basaltis. The sequence goes on along the minus strand of NZ_FPKV01000001.1, from coordinate 959,352 downwards.
CCGCTTTAGAATTATTAAAAGATGCCAATAAATATGATATAGTGGAAGAGGTTTATCACAAATGTGTTGAGCAAACAGATTTAGATGACAAACACGTTCAAAATTTTGTAAAAGAAATTTATGAACCTTTCACAGACGAACAAATTTCAGATAAAATATCAGTACTCTTAAGTCATGAATCTATTACAACAGAAGTGAAAATTATATTCCAATCTGTAGAAAACCTACATAAAGCCTGCCCTAAACATTTAGGTGATTGGTATTTTACAGGAAACTATCCAACTGTTGGTGGAAATAGAGTTGTAAACAGAGCTTTTATAAACTTTTACGAAGGCAATAATGAACGTGCATATTAATTATTAAATTGATAGTTTTTTTTGCTGAAATTTTTAAAAATACATTTCATCTGATAAATGTGCTTTTTATCTAAAAAATACAATTAATCTATAAATTACATATAAATTGGTACCACCATAACATAAGTAGGTTAAGTTCATGGTAGATTTGGGGCAAAAAAAGGTGAACATCTGTTCGCCTTTTTTTATACGCTTATTTTAAGCTTTCTTTTTTAGTAATTATTAGTCAATTTCTTTTAAGCCAATATATACGTCGTTTAACTAAAATATTTTAGCAAACTGTTTTACTATTATACATTCGTTTCACCATAACATAAGTAGGTTAAGTTCATGGTAGATTTGGGGCAAAAAGGTGAACATCTGTTCACCTTTTTCAATTTATATATCTAACAAAAAAACGCCCACTAAAAGTGAGCGTTAAAAGTATTTTTAAAAACTTTATTTCTTATTTCGCTTCAGCGTAACGTTTTTCAACTTCATTCCAGTTAATTACATTAAAAAATGCATTGATATAATCTGGACGACGATTTTGGTAATTTAAGTAATAAGCATGTTCCCATACATCAATTCCTAAAATTGGTGCTCCACCACAACCAACACCTGGCATTAATGGATTGTCTTGGTTTGGAGAAGAACAAACTTCTACTTTTCCGCCTTTATGAACACACAACCAAGCCCAACCTGATCCAAAACGTGTAGCTGCTGCTTTTGAAAAAGCATCTTTAAAAGCATCAACTGAACCGTAAGCGGCTTCAATAGCATCTTTTAACTCGCCAGATAAACGTCCTTTTCCTTCAGGATTCATCACGCTCCAATATAATGAGTGATTATAAAATCCGCCACCGTTATTTCTAACAGCACCATTACTCATATCTAAAGTTGTAAGGATGTCTTCAATAGATTTTCCTTCTAAATCGGTTCCTTCAATTGCGTTATTTAAATTGTTTGTATATCCTTGGTGATGTTTAGAATGATGAATTTCCATTGTTCTTGCATCTATATGAGGTTCTAAAGCATCATAAGCATATCCTAATTTCGGTAATTCGAAAGCCATAATTTTTTGTTTTAAAATATTAATATTTAATTTCTCTCAAATTTACGCATAAAAGCCATCAATTAAAAATAATAAATTGTTATGAAACCATTGATAGTTTTTATCTTGTATGCAAATTCTTTTTTATGCAAACACCAACTCCTTTTACAATTTATAATGCTTCTGCTGGTAGCGGAAAAACCTATACCCTTGTAAAAGAGTATTTAAAAATATTATTTGCATCAAACAACTCATATCTTTTTAAAAATATTTTAGCAATTACTTTTACTAATAAAGCCGTTGCCGAAATGAAAGATCGAATTATTGACATGTTGAAAAAATTTGCCGATAAAGACATATTGGAAAACCCAAACGATATGTTTACTGCAATTCATAAAGACTTAAAAATAGAGCCTGAAGACTTACAAAAAAAAGCAGACAAACTACTCAATACCATAATACATAATTACGCTGCTTTTGATATTTCGACCATTGATGGTTTTACACATAAATTAATTAGGACTTTTGCTTACGATTTAAAATTGCCTTTAAATTTTGAAGTTGAATTAGACCAAGATGTGCTTTTAAATGAAGCGGTTGATAGTTTAATTTCTAAAGCAGGCACAGACAAAGAACTTACAAAGGTTTTGGTTGATTTTGCTATTGAAAAAGCCGATGATGATAAAAGTTGGGATGTCGCTTTCGATTTTAATAAGATTGCAAAACTATTGGTTAATGAAAATGACATTCCTTTTATTGAGAAGTTAAAAGATAAAACTTTAGACGATTTTAAAACGCTTAAAACTCAGTTAAAAAAAGAAGTTGTTGCTACAGAGATACAAATTGTTGAAAAAGCTCAAAATATTTTAAATTTAATTGAAGAGGCCGGTTTACAGTTTGATGATTTTTCAGGAAGTTATTTGCCTAAACATTTTCAAAAATTAAGTAAAACTAATTTTGATGTAAATTTTGAAGCCAAATGGCAAGAAGATATTGAAACTAAAACTTTATATCCAAAACGAGTTACAAATGATATTGCTTCTACAATAGAGCAAATACAACCACAAATAGGCACTGCTTTTAACGAAACAAAGCAAGCGTTTTTTCATCTTAAATTTTTAAAAAGTTTTTATAAAAACATCACACCGCTTTCTGTTTTAAATGCTATTAATAAAGAGTTAAAAGCTTTAAAAGAAGAGCAGAATAAAATGCTAATTTCAGAGTTTAATTCTATAATTAGTAAAGAAATTAAAGAACAACCAACACCTTTTATTTACGAACGTATTGGCGAAAAATTCAATCATTATTTTATTGATGAATTTCAAGACACTTCCGTCATGCAGTGGGAAAATTTAATTCCTTTATTAGGCAATTCACTTTCAACAGAAACAGGAAGCACCATGCTTGTTGGAGATGCTAAACAAGCCATTTACCGTTGGCGTGGTGGAAAAGCAGAACAGTTTATAAGTCTGTTTAATAAAAACAACCAGCCTTTCCCTTTTACACAACAACATATTGAAAACCTTCCAGCAAATTACAGGAGTTTTAAAGAAATTGTCGATTTTAATAATGGTTTTTTTAAGTTTTTAGCCAATCAGGTTTTTAATAAAGATGACTATAAAACACTGTATGAAAACTCGAATCAAAATATTACAAAAAATGAAAATGGTTATGTTGAATTGTCTTTTTTAGATATTGAAAAAGAAGATGATCGAGACGAGTTTTTTTCTGAGCATGTTTTAAAAACAATAAATAGTTGTTTAGAAAACGGTTATAACCTAGAAGATATTTGTGTTTTGGTCCGAAAGAAAAAAGAAGGTGTTGCTATTGCAAACTACTTAAGTCAAAACAAAATCCCCATTATATCGTCTGAAACCTTATTAATTTATAATGCTCCAGAAGTGGGTTTTATTAATAATGTTTTAGCACTTTTAATTCAACCCAAAAACAACGAAATAAAAATTTCAGTTTTAAATTACTTAGCGTCTTCTTTTAATATTGAAGATAAACACGCCTTTTTCAGCGCACATTTAAATTTATCTTTGCCCGATTTATTTAAAAACTTTGAAGCTTATAATATTTTTATAAAAAGCGAAAACTTACTACAACTTCCGCTTTACGATTTAGCCGAAACCATTGTTAGAAGCTTTAATTTGGTTGAAACTTCAAATGCATACATTCAGTTTTATTTAGATATTGTTTTAGATTTTTCACAAAAGAAAGGCTCTGATATTTCTGGCTTTTTGGAATATTTTGAAAAGAAGAAAGAAAGTTTGAGTATTATTTCGCCTAAAGGACAAAATGCTATTCAAATTATGACAATTCATAAATCTAAAGGCTTAGAGTTTCCTGTGGTTATTTTCCCTTATGCCGATTTAGATATTTATAGAGAACTTGAACCTAAAGAGTGGTTTAAATTAGATAACGAAAAATATGCTGGTTTTTCACACACTCTTTTAAACTATAATAAAGATTTTGAACATTTTGGCGAAGAAGGATTAAACATTTTCAACAACCATCAATCCGAACAAGAATTAGATAATATTAATTTACTCTATGTAACGCTAACCCGCGCAGTGGAACAGCTATTTGTTATTTCAAAAAAAGATATTTCAGCTAAAGGTGAAATTAACTCGAAAAAATATTCTGGCTTATTTATTAATTACTTGCAACACTTGGGCTTATGGAATGACTCAGAATTAAAATATAGTTTTGGTGATTCAAAAAGAAAAACTCAAAACAAAACACCTTCGAAAGAAACTACCATTCAGCATCAATTTATTTCAACTTCAAAAGAAGAACATAATATTAAAGTGGTAACAAAATCTGGATTATTATGGGATACTAATCAACAAGAAGCCATTGAAAAAGGAAACTTGTTACATGATATAATGTCGAAAATAAACACAAAAAATGATATTGATTCTGTAATTCATGATTTTATAAATACCTCTTTAATTAATAAAGAACAAGCTGAGACTTTAAAACCTTTAGTTTTTCAAATTGTTGAACACCCAAATCTTAAAGATTATTTTAGTTCAAATTATACCATATACAATGAGCGTGATATTATTACTAAAAATGGCGTGATTTTACGCCCCGATAGAGTTGCTATAAATTCAGAAAACCAAGCCATAATTATTGATTATAAAACAGGTGTTGAAGACAAAAAACACGAACAACAATTACAATTATATCAAGATGTTTTAGAAGAGATGAAACTACAGGTTAAAAAGAAAATTCTTGTTTACATCAATGATGATATTAAGATAAAAGATGTTTAAATTTGTAGAAAATTCAATAATATGTACGGAAAACTGCAAAATCACTTAAAAGAAGAGCTTCAAGACATAAAAAATAACGGACTTTATAAAGAAGAACGAATAATCACATCAGCACAAGGCGCAGAAATAACTTTAAATACTGGCGAAACTGTTCTAAACTTTTGTGCCAACAACTATTTAGGGCTTTCATCTCACCCAGAAGTTATTCAAGCAGCAAAAGATGCTATGGATACTCACGGGTTTGGTATGAGTTCTGTTCGTTTTATTTGTGGTACTCAGGATATTCATAAAGAGCTTGAACAAAAAATCGCAGATTTTTATCAAACTGAAGATACCATATTATATGCCGCAGCTTTTGATGCAAACGGTGGTGTTTTTGAACCGTTATTAGGAGCAGAGGATGCAATTATTTCAGACTCTTTAAATCATGCTTCTATTATAGATGGTGTTCGTTTATGTAAAGCCGCTCGTTATCGTTATCAAAATAGTGATATGGCAGATTTGGAAAAACAACTTATTGATGCTAATAAAAACGGAGCTCGTTTTAAAATAATAGTAACCGATGGTGTTTTCTCAATGGATGGATTAGTTGCTCCTCTTGATAAAATATGTGATTTAGCTGATAAATATGATGCCTTGGTTATGATTGACGAATGTCATGCTGCAGGTTTTATAGGAAAAACAGGCCGTGGGACATTAGAAGAAAAAAATGTTTTAAACCGGATTGATATTATTACAGGGACTTTAGGTAAAGCTTTAGGCGGTGCCATGGGCGGTTATACAACAGGTAAAAAAGAAATTATTGATATGTTGCGCCAGCGCTCTAGACCATATTTGTTTTCAAATTCGTTAGCTCCTGCTATTGTAGGTGCATCCATCAAAGTTTTTGAAATGCTTTCTAACAATACAGAATTAAGGGATAAATTAGAATGGAATACTAATTATTTCAAAAAAGGAATGAAAAACGCTGGTTTTGACGTTATAGATGGCGATTCGGCTATTGTTCCTGTTATGCTATATGACGCAAAACTATCTCAAAATATGGCAAATATGCTTTTAGACGAGGGAATTTATGTTATAGGCTTCTTTTTTCCTGTCGTTCCTAAAGAAAAAGCAAGAATACGTGTACAACTCTCTGCAGCACATACAAAATCGCATTTAGACAAGGCTATTACTGGTTTTATCAAGGTTGGTACTCAACTTAATATTATCTAAATTCATTATTAACTAGCATATGAGTTAAAGTAATGAATGATATGAGTTCATAAAGTCATCAATATTTTTATATATTTGTCTTTGTTAATAAAATTTAACAACTTACTTTTGTTTACAATTAACACTTAAAAATTAAACTTTTGAATATGAAAAATCTTAGCAGATTATTGTTCGCTATGTTGCTTGTACTTGGTTATAGCAACGTAAATGCGCAAGACGAAAACAATCCTTGGCAAATTACCATTGGTGTAAACGCGGTTGATGCATATCCTTCTGGAGATGGAGCTCCTTTTAGTGAAACCATTTTTAGTAAATTTACAGATGTTGACAACTACAACATTTTACCTTCTTTATCTACTATCTCTGTATCTAAGTATATTAGTGATGGTTTTTCTTTAGGGGTTACAGGTTCTTTAAATAAAATTGATAAGTGGGGAGAGAATGCAAATGGAGAAGCTATCAGTGTAGATGATTTATCTTACTACGGTGTTGATGGTACAATTAAATACAATTTTATTAGTGGTACAACTATCGATCCTTATTTAGGTGTTGGTGGTGGTTACACTTGGATAGATGAAGTTGGAGCTGGTACATTAAATGGAACATTAGGTTTAAACGTATGGTTTAGCGAAAATGTAGGTTTAACTCTTCAAACATCATACAAACATGCATTTGAAGATTACTTACAAACACATTTCCAACATACTGCTGGTATCTCTATCAAATTTGGTGGAACTGATACTGACGGTGATGGTATTTATGACAAAGATGACGCTTGTCCAGAAGTAGCTGGTTTAGAAGCTTTCAACGGATGTCCTGATACTGACGGTGATGGTATTGAAGATTCTAAAGATGATTGTCCTAATGAAGCTGGTTTAGCTGAAATGAATGGATGTCCTGATACTGATGGTGATGGTGTAGCTGATAAAGATGATAGCTGTCCTACAGTTGCTGGATTAAAAGCTTTAGCTGGTTGTCCTGATGCTGACGGTGATGGTGTGACTGACGCTGATGATGCTTGTCCTGATACTGCAGGTCCTGCTGCCAACAAAGGTTGTCCTTGGCCAGATACTGACGGTGATGGTGTATTAGATAAAGATGATAAATGTCCTGACGTTAAAGGTACTGTTGCTAACAACGGTTGTCCTGAAGTAACTGCAGAAATTCAAAAAACTCTTAATGAGTATGCTAAAACCATCTTGTTTGACACAGGTAAAGCAACTATAAAAACTCAATCTGCAACTGTATTAGCTGACATTATTGCAATTCTTAAAGAATACCCAACAGCTAAATTCACTGTTGAAGGGCATACTGATAGTGTTGGTAGTGAAAAACTAAACCAATCATTATCTGAAGCTAGAGCTCTTTCTGTAAAAGAATATTTAGTTGAAAATGGTATTGATGAATTTAGACTTTCTGCTCTTGGTTTTGGAGAATCTAAACCAATTGACACTAATAAAACTAGAGCTGGTAAAGCTAATAACAGACGTGTTGAAATTAACTTAGCAAAATAATAATAATAGCTGATTTAATTTTAAAAAAATAAGTTTACAAAAAACGCTTCGGATATCCGAAGCGTTTTTTATTTTTATACAATGACAACTTTCATTTTTGATGTTTTAAAAGATTTACAAAACAACAATACAAATATTTCTAAAATAACATTTGTATTACCCAGTAAACGAGCTGGTCTTTTCCTAAAGCATCAACTTCCTAAGGTTATAAACCAAACCGTTTTTTCTCCTGAAATAATTAGTATTGAAGAGTTTGTTGAGGAGATGTCAAAACTCAAATCTATTTCAAACACAGAGCTTCTCTTTGAGTTTTATGGTACATATACAAACCTAACAAAAGAAGAAAATCGGGATTCTTTTGAATCCTTTTCAAAATGGGCGCAAATATTACTTCAAGACTTTAATGAAATAGATCGCTATTTAATCCCGCAAGCAAAGATTTTCGATTATTTAGGCGCCATAAAAGAAATTGAAAGTAATCACTGGTCATTAGATGAAAAAAAAACAGACTTTGTAAAAAATTATTTAGCCTTTTGGACTAAGCTTTATAATTATTACAATCACTTTACTAAACACCTTTTAAATAAAAATATTGGTTATCAGGGTTTAATTTACAGAGAAGCGGTTGAAAATTTAGAATCTTATATTCAAAACCACAATGAAAAGCAACATGTTTTTCTTGGCTTTAATGCCCTAAATACGGCAGAAGAAACAATTATTCAAGAATTACTTGAAAATGATATAGCGCAAGTGTATTGGGATATAGATGCTGTTTTTATAAATAACCTTAAACACGATGCCGCTTTATTTACAAGACATCATAAAAGTAAATGGTCATTTTTTAAAAACAATCCTTTTAATTGGATAAGTGAAAATTATTCAAAAGAAAAAAACATTTCCATTTTCGGGATTCCAAAAAATATTGGTCAAGCCAAATATATTGGTGAGATTTTAAATAATTTACAAACAACCCATCAATCTTTACAAAATACGGCTGTTGTTTTAGGTGATGAAAATTTATTAATTCCGGTATTAAATTCGCTTCCTAAATCTATTGATGCATTAAATATAACAATGGGTTTTCCTTTAAAATCTATTCCGTTAGCATCACTATTCGAAGCCTTATTTCATTTACATAAAAACGCTTCTAATTCCTTTTATTATAAAGATGTGATTAACATCATTTCGCATCAATTTATTAGGCCTTTACTTACCATTGAAAACATTGATTATGCTTCAAAACTAATTGAAACTATAGACACTAACAACCTTGTTTATTTAACAAAAGATCGTTTAAAGCAAATAGCTATTGAATCTAGCAATATAATTGATTTGCTATTTTCTAACTGGCAGAAATCTATTCAAAATGCATTAAACAATTGTTCACAATTAATTTTAATCATTAAAAATCATTTAGACAAAGAGAAAGAATCTAATTTACTTTCATTAGAGTATGTGTTCCGGTTCAACGAGCTATTTAATGAGCTTAATCGATTAAATTCAGAGTATCATCACATAAAAGATATTTCAGCTTTATACAGTGTCTACAAAGAGTTATTAAGCAATAATACTTTAGATTTTCAAGGAGAACCTTTACAGGGTTTGCAAATAATGGGAATGCTCGAATCTCGTGTGCTAGATTTTGAAACCGTTATTATTTCATCTGTTAATGAAGGTGTTTTACCATCGGGGAAAAGTAATAATTCTTTTATCCCTTTTGATGTTAAAATAGAAAACAACTTACCTACTTACAAAGAAAAGGATGCTGTATATACCTATCATTTTTATCATCTTTTACAGCGTGCTAAAAATGTTTATATTTTATACAACACCGAAGCAGATGTTCTAACTGGTGGTGAAAAAAGCCGATTTATAACTCAATTAGAATTAGAAGGTATTCACTCTATTAATCATCAAATTATAGCGCCTCTAGTTCCTATTATTGAACCTTCACTTAATGTTATTAAAAAAACTGAAACTTTACAAAAGCAAATTATTCAACTTGCTGGAGAAGGGTTTTCACCATCATCATTAACCAATTATATTCGAAACCCAATTGATTTTTATTATCAGAAAATATTAAAAATAAAGGAGCACGATGATGTTGAAGAAACAGTTGCTTCAAATACTTTAGGAACTGTTGTTCACAACACTTTAGAAGATTTCTACAAACCTTTTGAAGGGAAACTTTTAACGTTAGATAGTATTAAAAACCTAAAACTTCAAATAGAAGAAAAAGTTACTTTTCATTTTAAAAATGAATATAAAGAAGGGGATATTACCAAAGGAAAAAATTTAATCATTTTTGAAATTGCAAAACGCTATGTGTCGAATTTTTTAGATTTAGAAATTAAACATTTGAAAGCTGGAAATACTATAAAAATTATAGCTATTGAAGCAAATAATGAAGTTTTAATTGATATACCAGAACTTAATTTTCCTATTAAAATAAGAGGGAAAGTTGATAGGGTGGATGAATATAATGGTGTAACACGTATAATTGATTATAAAACTGGAAGCGTACAACAAAACCAAGTTGAAATTGTTAATTGGGAAGACCTCAACACAGATTACAAAAAGTATAGTAAAAGTTTTCAAATACTTGCCTATGCCTACATGATGCATGCATCAAAACAAATAAGCCTTCCAATTGAAGCGGGTATTATTTCATTTAAAAATTTGAGTTCGGGTTTTTTAAAGTTTGCAAAAAAAGATAAACCTGGTAACTATGCTAAAAAAGACATGCTAATTACCCAAGAAACTATAAATAATTTTAGTGATGAGTTAAATAACCTCATCAAAGAAATTTGTAATCCTGATATTGATTTTACTGAAAAAGAAGTTTAAAAATGATTATCACTAAAAATATTATTCTTGAAGGTCAACACGGAAAACCAATACTTACGGATGTTTTTTATGTTGAAAACAATAAGCCTAAACCTATTATTATATTCTGTCATGGTTATAAAGGTTTTAAAGATTGGGGCGCATGGAATTTAATGGCAAAGGCTTTTGCTAAAGCAGGTTTTTATTTTATAAAATTTAATTTTTCACATAATGGTGGAACAGTTGAACAACCTATTGATTTTCCAGATTTAGAAGCTTTTGGCAATAATAATTACACAAAAGAACTAGACGATTTACAATCTGTATTTGATTGGTTGTTTTTTAATTCTAAAATAAAAAATGAAGCAGATATTAATAACGTGACGCTACTTGGGCATAGTAGAGCTTGTGGTATTGTAACTATTAAAGCTGAAGAAGATAGCCGTATTAAAAAAGTAATAAGTCTTGCTGGTGTAAGTGATTTTGGAAAAAGAACTTCAACAAAAGGAGATTTAGAACAATGGGAAAAAGATGGTGTAAAATATGTTTTAAACGGCAGAACGAAACAACAAATGCCTCATTACTATCAGTTTTATGAAGATTTTATAGCTAATGAAAACAGGCTAACTATAAAAAGAGCTGTTTCAAATTTAAAAATCCCGTATTTAATTATTCACGGAAATGCAGACACTAGCGTTTATATAGAAGAAGCTTATAAACTTCATGAGTGGACTAAAAACAGTAAAATAGAAATTATTGAAGGAGCCGACCATGTATTTGGTGCACATCATCCTTGGGAAAAGGATACTTTACCCGTTCAATTAAAAGAAGTTATAAAAAAGACAATCCATTTCATAAAAAATTAAACTTCATTCTAAAATATCATTATAAAGTAAAGATTTCCCTATTCAGACTTGCAATAAAAATTGTGATAGCTTTTCTAAAGATTCTATAATTGCCAATTCCACATCCATACAAGGCTCTTTTAAAACATTAATCGCTAAAGTAAGATTGGTTTGATTATTTAAAGAGATTTTCTTTTTAGTCTCTAATCCCATTAGTAAAATTTCTGAGGCTATGGAAATATTTTCCGAGAATGATTCTAAATCTTTAATCTTGGAATTGATTTTAATTTCTTGAAAGCTATTATGAATATTAGACCATTTTTTCAGACTCTTTTTTACTACTTCAAGACTTTCATTATTAGAGTTTTCTAGATATGCTTTTACCTCTTTATTAAAAATAACAGCATCTTCTGCATCAGCTACACAAGCATCTGCAAATAGAGAAAATGGAGAGAACGTTTTATATTCTACACCATTTTTATTTCGTTCATATATTTTTAAAGGTTCACAAATTTTAGATAAATCTATCAATGTTGAAATATCTTGATTATTTGTAATACTCCTTAAAATAACATCTCTATTTCGAATATGAGTAATGCCAAGTTCTTCTAATTTATAGCTAACATCATTCAAACGAAGCTTCATGTTTTCAAGATTATTAACTTCTTTTTTAGACCAAAAACGCTCTGCAATTGCTGCAGTTCTTGGCCAAATACGAGAATCTATAGTAAGAGGCGTAACTAATTCACTCCACATTGTGGCTTCTCCTCCTAAAATATTTGCGTGTTCTTTTTCTGTTAATTTTATATTTCCAATAGGCTCAACGCTATAATGATATTCTAGAGACTGCATTCTATCTATATAAAAACCATTAGATAAAACAGTTTTATAACCTGCTTTGGCAGCACTAATAAGAGAACCTCCTTTTATTAAGCCTTCATTTTCTCCACGCCATGCATGAATAACAGCAGATTTTGGCATATTAGGAGTCATAATTTCGTCCCAACCCATTAAATTTTTATTTAGTTTTTTAAGAATTTTTTCAAGCCTAATATTAAAATACGTCTGCAACTCGTGGTTTGTTTTTAAATTATTAGCAGTCATGAAAGCTTGAATATCTTTATTCTCATCCCAATGTTTTCCTTCATTTTCATCTCCTCCAATATGGAAATATGCATCTGGAAAAAGGGAAGCCATTTCAGTAAATAAATTGTCTAAAAACTTATAAGTTATCTCTTTAGTTGGATTAAGCGTAGGGTCAAACACTCCCGAATACCTTTCAATAGTGTAATTATAATCCTCTTTACTACTAAGCTCTGGATACGCCGTTAAAAAAGCAGAAGCATGCCCAGGAACATCAAATTCTGGCACGACACGAATGCCTAAATCTGAGGCATAATTTACTATTTCCTTAATTTGAATTTGGGTATAGTATAACCCATCTGAAGCTAATTGGTGTAATTTTGGATAAACCTTAGACTCAACCCTAAAACCCTGATCATCTGTTAAGTGCCAATGAAAAACATTCATTTTTACAGATGCCATTGCTCTTAAATTTCGTTTTAAAACATCTATTGGTTGAAAGTGTCTAGACACATCTATCATTAATCCTCTCCAAACAAATCTGGGAGAATCATTAATGGTTACTCCAGGAAAATAATATTTAGCATCATCATTAGCCGTTAGTTGTAGTAAGGTTTCTAAACCTCTTAAAGCTCCAACATCCGTTTTTGCTTTAATAGTAATAGTATTGTTATTTATATTTAAAGCGTAAGATTCATCATCATTAATTGATAGGCTTGAGACTGTTTCGAATGAAATTATTATGTTGCCTTTTTCATTAGTAATTGGAAATCCTTTATCGATAAAAACTCCCGATCGATTGGATAGGCGCCTTAAAAAATTAACAGCTGCTTTATAAACCCGCCCTTCGTCTTCACCGTTAATTGAGATGGTAATGCCACTATTAATTATAAATTTTGATGTATTCTCTATTATATCATTAGGCCAAGGCATTAAATTATATTTCTCATTTATATTTGTTTGAGAATTACAACTTAACCACAAGACGTTGCATAACATTAAAATAAATATGTTTTTTTTCATTTTTTAAATATCTTTTTAAGAATTCGCGGTGATTTAGACCTTCTCAATTCTTCTAAGCTTATTTTTAATAATATTTTGATTGGAAATAAGAAATGACATCTTTTAAGATTTAAGTTTGATAAATCCTTAGTTTCTAAAATGCCCTTCCCTTAATTTGAGTATAAATCAATTTTCAAAGTTCCAACTTTCTTTTCTAGAAATGATAACGCTTAAAGGCCTCAATAGCAGCATAATCAGCTAACCCTAAATCGTTATATTTTTTTGCTGTTAGCCTGTTTCTGTCTTCTACACGCACCCAAAACTCTCTTGAATCGTCCCCTTGAAACATCACCCCATCTTTTTGAGATTGGTGATAAAAAATAGCATGGCGTTTTTTTAGTACTTGATCTGGACTCATTGGAACTGCCATTTCAATTTGATAAGATTCCCATTCGTGCCATGCGCCACGATATAACCAAACCCAACAATCGTCCATATACTTGTTATGTTTTAGTTTTTCTAAAGATTCAAATAAAGCGTCAAGACAAACTTTATGCGTTCCATGTGGGTCTGCTAAATCGCCCGCAGCATAAATTTGATGCGGTTTAATATGTTCGATTAAACTACACATAATATCTATGTCGTCTTGTGATAGATTATTCTTTTTAATGGCTCCTGTTTCATAAAATGGTAAATCTAAAAAATGAACATTCTCATCATTTAAACCTAAATATCTAGTTGCTGCAAGAGATTCACTACGTCTTATTAATCCTTTTAATTTTCGAACTTCTGGTGAGTCAATGGCATTTCCTGTTTTTTTCTTTAAGTAATTAATGATATCGTTGGCTTCTTTACAATCTGAATTTAAAGATTTTGATATTTCTGCAAATTTTAAAGCTTCCTCATCTGAAACAGCAATATTTCCTGAGGTTTGATATGCAATATGCACATCATGCCCTTGTTCTACCAATCTATCGAAAGTACCTCCCATTGAAATAACATCGTCATCTGGATGTGGACTGAAAATAATAACTCTCTTTTTAGGAATATTAGCACGCTCCGGCCTATTAGAGTCGTCAGCATTAGGTTTTCCTCCAGGCCAACCAGTAATTGTATGCTGTAACTTATTAAACATTTTAATATTTAAATCGTAAGCAGTGCCTTCTTCAGCTAAAAGACCAGACATACCATTATCGTTATAATCTTTATCTGTTAGTTTTAAAAATGCCTTATTTGTTAATTCGCTTAACCACACAACAGCCTTTAATTTAAGATTGTCATTCCATACACAAGATGTTACAATCCATGGTGTTTTTATTCTAGTTAGTTCAGACGAAGCTCCTATATCTAGAACAAAAGTTGTGTTTTTATGATTTTGTAGATAAGTTGCTGGTACTTGAGACGTAATTTCCTCTTCAATGGTCTTTTTTAATACATCTGCTTTACTAATTCCCCAGCCTAATAATACAATTCTTTTAGCGCTTCTTACTGTTCCAACACCCATTGTAATGGCTTTTCTAGGAACATTATCTATACCTAAAAAAGATGGAGCAGCATCAACACGAGTAATGTGATCTAAAGTGATACTTCTTGTGCCTGAATTAAGGTGAGAACCTGGTTCGTTAAAACCAATATGACCTGTTCTTCCTATACCTAGTAATTGAAAATCAAGTCCACCAAGAGATTTTATTTTCATTTCATAATCAATACAATATTGATATAAGTCTTCACTATTCACACTACCATCTGGAATGTTAATATTTTCTGGTAATATATCTACATGATTAAAAAGATGTTCATGCATAAAGTAGAAGTAACTTTGCATGTTGTTTTTATCCATTGGATAATACTCATCCAAATTAAAAGTTACAACGTTAGCAAAACTTAAATTTTCTTCTTTGTGCATTCTCACAAGTTCTTCATAAACTTTTATTGGAGAAGACCCAGTTGCTAACCCTAAAACACATCTTGTTTTAGCATTTTGTTTTTCTTTAATTAGATCTGCAATTTCTTTTGCAACTATTAAAGAACCTTCAGATGAAGAATTAACACAAACATTATGAATTTTTTCAAAACGTGTTTCTTCAAATTTACCAGGTTCTTTATAACTTATATCTATATAGTTCGCAACATCTGCGTTCATAATATGATTTTTTATTGATAATACTTTTTAAAACAAGCGGAACAATGTTCCGCTTGTTATGGAAACTAAACTAAATAATATAAAAACTATTATTAAAAATTTGACCCTCCGGTATCCCACCATAATCGTGTTCCTCCGTTATCGGAACCCCCTAAGTAACTAACTGCTGTTGTTACATTTGCTCCATTGGTGTTTTTTTCGTTTTCTACAAAATTTATTCGTCTAACTTGAATATTAGTATTTATTGTTCCTCCACTATTGTTTACAACTACAGGAAAAATTCTTGGGTAACCAGTACGTCTAAACTCACTCCAAGCTTCTTGACCATCAGGAAACATAGCAATCCATTTTTGTGTGATAATTTGTTCTAACTGTTCTTCGTTTGTACCCGCAGCATTATATGCAATTTTAACATCGCTTGCATAAGCTATATTATTTACTGGACTTAGTGCATCTACAAAATCGGCAGGTGTGCTTGTATTATCAGCTAAGTATGCTGTAACTCCAGAAACTCCATGTTGTGCAAATGAAGCAGTCACTCCTGCTTCGTAATTAGTTTGCACGTTACCTGCTCCATTCCAACCCCTTAAGGCAGCTTCAGCTTTTAAAAATAACACTTCTGAAGCTGTCATCCAAGTTAAAGTTTCTCCATCTATAACGCTTCCAATTGATGCATGATCTAAATATTGACCTTTAGCCGTAATATCTATTCCCATTCGAATACCTTTATAATCTCCAGCTAATGAAGCATCCGCAGAAGGATTAAAATAAGTTTCTATTCTACCATCATTAAATCCTGTTAAAATAGATTCCATTTCTGCAGCCATTCTAATATCTCCCCAAGAACCACTTATAACAGTTATAGGATGAGGAAAACCTGTATTTATAACCATATCTTCTGTCTCTAATAATCCTGCATTACTAGCTAAAGCTAATTCACCTTGCGCTTTTGCTAAAGCTGGGTTTATCTTTACAATGCGAATTGCTAATCTTAATCTCAAGCTATTTGCAAATTGTCTCCACTTTGCAATATCTCCAGCAAAAGCAGACATATCAAAAGGAGTAAATTGAGTCTCTCCAATAAATGGTTCCAAACCATCAATAGCAGCTCCTAAATCGTCAAAAAATGCTTGATAAGCCACATCTTGTGGGTCATATTCTCCTGTGGTTGCAAAATCGTTAAATTTTGTATAACGTATTGGCCCATAAATATCAGACACACGATGCATTGCTGTAACTTTAATAATGTTAGCTATATATACAAATTTTACACCATTAGGATCGCCTCCTAACTCTACTGCATTTTTAACATTTAAGGCTTGAGGCATTACATTTTCATAAGCATCAGACCAAGGAAAACCATTCCATCCATCTACCAAAGCATAGGTTTGGTTATTTACATTACCTGCAAAAGGGGTTGGTGCAGTCATATACCCTGAAAACACATCTCCCATAAGCCCTTGTTGTAATTGGTAATTCCATGCCGGGGTAATATTGAACACGTTTAAAAACATGGGCTGAAATTCATTCCCAACATTATTGTTCATTTGAGTAAGACTCTCCTCTGTAATACCATTTGGATTAGTATTGATGCTTGCAAAATCATCAGTACAATTTTGCAAACTAATGGTTACTAGAGAAATTAGAAAGTACTTTAATATCTTTTTCATTTTCTTAGAAATTTACGTTTATGTTTAATCCTATACTTCTTGTAGATGGTTGCCCATATATATCAACTCCTTGCAGTCCTATACCTGTACTTGCTGCAATATTTGGATCAAAAGGTGCGTCTTTATGAATAAAGAATAAGTTATTAGCAATTAATGATAATCTTACAGATTCAAAGAATTTTCCAGAATTTGGTAAGGTATATGCTATTGATAATTCTCTTAAACTAATATTAGTCGCATCATACACATACTCTCCTAATAAACCAGCTCTACCACCAGTTTTTGTGTAGTAATCTTGAGCAGTCATTTGAGCAGGAGCGCCAGCAGTAGTAACCACATTTATCATTCCATTATTGTTGTTTCTAGCATTAGCTGATGCTTGAGATACGCCATAAAAATCATTAACAGCTTCTGTTACACTTACTACATCTCCTCCAAATTTCCCATCAATTAAAAAGCTTAATGAAAAGTTTTTATAGTCGAATGAATTACTCCATCCAAGTGTAAAATCTGGTTGTGCATGAGCAATGGTTTCAAAACCTGTAGCTTCAATAGTTAAACTTCCAGAGCCATCATCTGTAACCACTGGTAAACCTTCTTCATTTCTTACAATTGAACGCCCTCTAATACTTCCAAAATCTTCTCCTTCAACTAAAGAATATCCGTAGCCATTTACACCTGGCGCAGTTAAAATAGCCTCTCCATTATCAAGTGATGGATGTACAGATACAACTTCATTTTTATTTGACGCGAAATTTAAAATTGTATTCCATGTAAAATCATCGCTTAAAACAGGTTTTGCGTTTAATACAATCTCAATTCCTTTATTAGAAATTTCTCCAGCATTTACTATATTTTGGGTATAGCCTTGAATATTAGGTTGTGCTGCGATAAAAAATATTTGATTTTCTGTAGTAGAACTGTAATACGTAAAATCTACTCCTAACCTATTATTAAGAAAACGCCATTCTGTTCCTATTTCAAAAGATTTTTGTTTTTCTGGCACTAATGTTTCGCCTTCTCGTGGAGCAAATGTTGCTTGATTAGCAGAACCTATTGTACCTCCAGATCCTGTAGTTCCAATAGTTCTTAAAGGAATTGTAGCATACGCAGGAATATCTTTACCTACTTCTGCATAAGAAGCTCTAACCTTAGCAAATGAAATTGATTCTGGCATTTCAACCATTTCGGTTAAAATACCTGTTAGCCCTACTGATGGATAAAAGAATGAACTTGATGCTGTATTTACTAAAGTTGAAGACCAATCTGTTCTTCCTGTTACATCTAAATATAACATGTTTTTGTAACCAAAATTAGCAGCACCAAAAACAGATTGAACTTCGCGGTTAGCTACTTTTTGTGAAATCCCGTTTGAAGATTCAAAATTTGCTATGGTAAACTCATTAGGAAATCTTAATCCTTCTGGTCCAGAATCTAAAAGTATTTGGTCGCCAGTAGAATATTTAGTTAAACTAGTTCCTAATGTTAATCCAAATTCAAAATCTTCTGATAGCTCTTTATTATAGTTTGCTATTAAATCTAAATATTGTTGTGTATTCTCTGTTTTTTCAAGAACATACCTTCCTGTCTCTGGTACAAAAGTTAAATCGCTTCCTGCATACAATCTCTTATCGAAGGTGAAAAATGATTTATCAAAACTTCCTCTAGATTGTAATGAAAGGTTATCTGTAATTTGATATTTAACACTTACACTAGCCAAAACTCTTTGAGCAATATCTTTACTTGGGTTTCGATTTATTAACCAATACGGGTTTTGTTGAATATTTTCATCAAATGAAGATGCATATTGATCCATCATATTTGTTGCTGTATTAAAATATTCAAATGTGTCTTTATACGTGTTTAAATCAATACCTACAGGATTTAAGTACAAACCAGTTAATGGATTAGAGTATAAACCGTTAGTAGATCTATTCCAAATTCTTTGATCAGATAAACTAATGTTAGCAGAAACTTGAATCTTATCGTTAAGGAAATTTGCCGTTTCACGTAAGTTAAATACGTTTCTATTCATTTTATTCTCTGGCATTACACCACTAACATTTGTGTTTGCAAATGAGAAATAAGTTTGAGCCTTTTGATTTCCAGCACTTAAAGAGATTGATTGTGTAGATGTAAATCCCGTTTCAAAAAAATCATCAACGGCATTCGATAAACCACTCGTTTTTGCTCCCCATGTTTTAGGGTCACTAACTCTACCGTTTTCGGCAATAGGTTGTCCAACGGATAGTGATTGATATTCAGTTTGTAATTCAGGAAGAGAAACCACATCATCTACCGTTAACGTAGAATTAAAATTAACTTTAAGAGCGCCTTCTTTACCCGTTTTAGTAGTAATTAAAATAACCCCGTTTGCTCCTTGGCTACCGTAAAGAGCCGCAGCTGATGCTCCTTTTAGAATAGAAATACTTTCAACATCATCAGGATTAATAAGAGATGTAATATCTCCACCATCTCTGTTTCCTATTTGGCTACCAAAAATATTTCCTCCTGGTTCTTCGCCATTTTGACCATTACCACTATTAAGCATTGGCACACCATCAATAACATAAAGAGGATCATTATTACTTGTAGATGAGTTTCCTCTTAAAACTACTTTAGTTGCACCACCAGCTCCAGATGAACTTCGTGTAATGGTTAAACCAGCAGACTTCCCAGATAAACTGTTAATAGGGTTTGTTTGTTTTACTCTAGTTAAATCATCACCCTTAACATCTTGTGCAGAATAAGTAAGTGTTTTTCTTTCCTTCTTAATACCTAAAGCAGTTACAACAACTTCATTTAATTGCTGCGAGTTTTCTTCTAATTGTACATTAATGATACTGGAATTATCTACTGTAACTTGGGCTGTAGACATTCCTAAAAATGAAAAGATTAATACATCTCCAACATTAGCGTTTAATGAATAGTTTCCATCAAAATCTGTTAGGGCACCTTTTGTTGTTCCTTGAACTACCACATTTACTCCTGGAAGCGGTATCCCTTCTGCTTTAGAGGTTACTGTTCCTTTAATTTCTTTTTCTTGCGCAAAAATAATTTGTGCAGTAAATAATAAAAAAGAAAACAAGAAAAGTGTTCGTAAATTTTGTTTCATAATTTGATTATTTTGTTTTTTTAGTTGATCTAAACTATTCAGAATAAAAATAGTTAAAAAAAAAATTATATAAACGACATCGTTTAACACACAGACAACACATAATAAGCTATTAAGTATTTTAGCAAATAAAGAAATAGCTTTTTTATTGTTAATTAAGTATTAAATAATTAAAATTGTTGAAAATTTGTTTGATTTATTAACGTATTGGTAATAATAATTTAAAAAAGTTTTATTGAATAATAGAAGTTTTAAAAATACCATTCCTATAAAATACCATGTCTTATTTTGGCTAGGTTACTTTGCATTTAACGTTGTTAGATGGGGAAGTTACTTTCATGATTATTGGTATTCATTAAAATCTAATTTAGTAGAATTTCCAATTCATATTATTGTTGTTTACATTAATGTGTATTATTTAATTCCAAAACTTATATTACGAAAAAAGTATCTTACTTACATAGGCTCTATAGCACTCATGCTAATTATGGTATATTTAGTTAGAACGGGGTTTAATTATCTTTTAGTAACTAAAGAAATATGGCCAGAAGCAGAAGAAGCTGGAAAATTTCTAGAAACAAATCATATTATTGCGGTTATTTTGGGCGAACTTTATGTGCTGGGTTTTGTTACCGCTATAAAACTATTAATTGATTGGCCCTTAGAATTAAAACGAAATGAAGATTTGGCAAAACTACAGTTAAGTACAGAGTTAAAATTTCTTCGTACACAAATACAACCTCATTTCTTTTTTAATACTTTAAATAATTTATATGCCCTTACTTTAAAAAAATCTGACGATGCTCCTCGCTTGGTTATTAAGTTATCAGATTTAATGCAATATATTTTATACGAAGTAAAGAGTTCTAAAGCTAGTCTACTAGAAGAAATAAATCATCTAAATAATTACATTGATATAGAACGTATTCGATTTAAAGACCGCATTGACTTAGAAATGGATATTACTGGTAATATTGAAGATGTAGAAGTGCCACCTTTATTATTTTTAACTTTTGTTGAAAATTGTTTTAAACATGGTTTAAAAGAAAATGATAACATTAAAATAAATATGAGTTTTGAGATTACAAATAGCCATTATTTGAAATTCAAACTTACAAATAATTTCAACCCTAATGTTAGTTATGAAGATAGAGAAGGTATTGGAATTAGAAATACAGAACGAAGGCTAAAATTATTGTTTGCAAACGATTTTGTTTTAGAAAGCTCTATAAAAGACAATTTATATAATCTATTTTTAAAAATTCCTGTAAAATGAAGATTAAATGTGTTATTATAGATGATGAGCCTTTGGCAATAAATGTAATCGAAAATCATTTAAAGAATTTTGATCATGTTGAAGTAGTAGAAACCTTTAATAATCCACTAAAAGCATATAACATTTTACAACAGGAAAAGATAGATGTTATCTTTTTAGATATTAATATGCCACAAATGACGGGCTTTTCTTTTATAGAAAATTTAAACCACAAACCCTTAATTGTTATTACAACTGCATATAGAGAATATGCTGTTAAAAGTTTTGAGTTAAACGTGTTAGATTATTTAGTAAAACCTATTCCTTTTAATCGCTTTTTAAAAACCATGAATAAGGTATACCAACAGTTATATATTGGCTCTTCCATTACAGATATTAGTTTACAGCAAGAGCCGCATATTTTCTTAAAAGTAAACAAGAAGCTATTAAAAATTAATCTTAATGATATTCTTTTTATTGAAAGCCTTAAAGATTACATAAAAGTAATAACAAAAATTGGAGACCATGTTGTACACAAGTCGCTTACCGCTATTACTGAAGAGTTACCACAATCAAGTTTTTTAAGAATACACCGATCGTATACTATTTCTATCAATAAAATTGTAGCCATAGAAGGAAATACAATAGAAATTGCTAATAGAAGAATTCCTATTGGAAGAAACTATATTAAACTTACCAAGGAAAGAATTTTAAATACTAATGACGATTTAGATAATTAAAAACAATTAAAACAAACTAATAATATGTCTAGCACAAATCAAGCAACATCACCAGCAAAAAACAACACATTTGTCCCAATAATGATTATAGCTGGACTATTTTTTATTTTTGGTTTTGTTACATGGATTAACGGTGCCTTAATTCCGTTTATGAAAACCATTAATGAATTAACCGATGCTCAATCTTATTTAGTAGCATCGGCATCCTATATTTCGTTTGTTGTTATGGCTTTACCGGCATCTTATATAATTAACAAAATTGGTTATAAAAAAGGCATGTCTTTAGGTTTAATAATAATGGGCATAGGTGCTTTAGTTTTTATACCAGCAGCAGAAGCAAGAACCTACTGGATGTTTTTACTTGCCATTTTTATTCAAGGAACAGGAATGACTTTATTACAAACAGCATCTAACCCATATATTACAATTTTAGGACCTATAGAAAGTGCTGCAAAACGTATAGCAATTATGGGAATAGCAAATAAAGTTGCTGGAGCTTTAGGTTCCTTAATTTTTGGAGCTTTATTGCTTTCTGGAATAGATAAAATAAAAGAGCAATTAACCACAGTTTCCGAAACAGAAAAAGGAGAGTTGCTAAATGTAATGGCAGATAGTGTGGTTACACCATATATTGTAATGGCTATTGTGTTATTTATATTAGGTGTTTTAATAAGAAAAGCGCCTTTACCACATGTAGAAGCAGAACCTATTGAAGAATCTAAACCAGGAGAAACAGCAAAAACAAGTATTTTTCAATTCCCACACTTATGGCTTGGTGTTTTAGCATTATTCGTTTATGTTGGAGTTGAGGTTATTGCTGGAGACACGATCATATCCTATGGTATTGCGTTAGATTTGCCTGTTAGTCAAGCAAAATTTTTCACCTTGTTTACTTTATTGGCTATGGTAGGTACCTACGCATTGGGTGTGTTTTTAATTCCTAAATACATAAGCCAATCATTAGCTTTAAAAGCTAGTGCTATATTAGGTATTGCTTTATCGTTTTGTATTGTTTTTTCTACTGGATTTACCTCAGTTCTTTTTGTAGCTGCTCTTGGTATTGCAAATGCATTAGTTTGGCCTGCTATATGGCCTTTAACTTTAAAAGGGCTTGGTAAATTCACAAAAACCGCTTCTGCCTTACTTATTATGGCTATATCTGGTGGTGCAATTATTCCTCCTTTATATGGAAGATTTGTAGATACTAATAAAGCAGAATTGATTGCTGAAGGAATGACAGAAGTTTTAGCATCTGCCGAAGCAGCAACAAAAGGGTATTGGATTTTGCTTCCTTGCTATATCATCATTTTATATTATGCCTTTTGGGGACATAAAGTAGGATTGAAAAAAGCATAAGTTTTCTCAAATGAATAAAAGAATAGAAGCGGTTGATATATTACGTGGTTTAACAATTTTAGCCATGATTCTTGTTAATACACCAGGAACATGGAGTCATGTTTACCCACCTTTATTACATGCTAAATGGCATGGGTTAACACCAACAGATTTAATATTTCCATTCTTTTTATTCATTGTTGGTATTTCTATTTTTTTTGCATACGAAAATAAACCTAATACAAAATCTACTTATAAAAAGATAATAATTAGGAGCTTAAAACTTATTGGATTAGGATTATTCCTCAATCTATTTTTACCTTATTTTCCTTTAGTAGAGGATTTTGAAACCTTAAGACTCCCTGGAGTTCTTCAAAGAATTGGAGTTGTTTTTTTAATTTCATCAATATTATTTCTTAATTGTAATTGGAAAATCTTGTTAGGTATTTCAATTTTCACTTTAATTGGATATTGGTTATTTCTTGGTTTTATGCCCTTTCCAAATGGTATAATGCCTACGTTTGATAGAGCTTCAAATAATTGGGCAAATTATATAGATTTGAATGTTTTAGGCAAACATATGTGGCAACCAGATTATGACCCTGAAGGATTAATTAGCACAATACCAGCTATTATATCTTGCCTTTTTGGAATTTTAATTGGGAAAACTTTATCTGTTTTGCAAAAAAACAAAGTTTTCGTTTTGTTGATGATTTCGAGTGTGTTTTTAAGTTCTGGTTATTTATTTAATGAATGGTTTCCAATAAATAAAGCCATTTGGAGTAGTAGTTTTGTTTTAGTTACATGTGGTTGGGCTGTTTTAATATTATCCATAATATACTATTTTACAGATGTTTTAAATTTAAAACAAGGTGCCATTTTTAAGTATGTAGGAATGAATGCTATTACCATTTATTTTCTATCAAGCTTCATTTCAAAATCATTTTATCTTACAAAAGTCAATAATGATCATGATATACACACTTACCTTTATGACTCATTTTTTGTTTGTCCTTTTTTCTCAGAAGAAACGTCTTCGCTTCTTTATGCTTTAGCAGTAGTATTATTTTATGTGGGATTGGGGTATTTTCTTTTCAAGAAGAAAATATTTATAAAGGTTTAAATCATTCCTTTCTAAAAGTAAATTCTATTTTAATAAAAAAAGCTTCAAAAGTTTTAACCTTTTGAAGCTTTACAATTAATGTGGAGAAGATGGGATTCGAACCCACGACCTCTTGACTGCCAGTCAAGAATAACACTATTTGATTATTATCTATTTTTTATCTAAACATTAATAAAACCCTAGCGTTACAGTAAACAAACTACTTGTCTGTTAATAGCTGTTATATGTTTATTAATGCTTTTTTTCTGCAAATATTCTGCAAATGATTATATTTACAGAAAATAAATCAAATGAGCGAAAAAATCAAAGGTTATAAAATTTCCATACGTTTAGATATTCGGCGAAAAAAAGAGACTGACAAATATCCAGTTAAATTAAGAGTTTACGGAAAGCAAACACAGATTGAAAAATGGTACGCCTTGGATATTGATTTAACCGAAAAGCAATTTGATACAATTTGGATTAATCCAGACAACAAAAATTTAAGAGGCTCAAATAATGAAACACGCTTAAAACTTCAAGCTATTGAAACCAGAGCAAATAAAGAAGCTGAACAAATGACGGTCTTTGATTTTGCTAAATTTGAGGCTAAACTATTTCGTAAATCCACAGACCAAAGCAATGTTAAATATCACTTTGATTTAGTCATTCATAAAAATTTAAAGAACAATAAAATCGGCACGGCTGAAAGCTATAAATACACGCTCAACTCTTTAGCAGATTTCAGCGAAAACCAAAAGAAGTGCAATATTGAAAAATTGTCTTTTAATTCTATTACCGTGGACTGGTTAAATGAATATCAAAACTTCATGCTATCAAATGGAAAGAGCTATACCACGATAGCAATTTATACAAGAACCCTCAGAGCTGTTTTTAATAATGCTATTGAAAACAATGATATAATTAAAGATATTTATCCATTTGGAGAAAAAAAATACAAGATACCACAAACACGGAAAGTTAAAAAGGCTTTAAATGCTGAACAGTTAAAGACCTTGTTTAATGCTGAGGTGACAAATGAAAACGAACAGCAAGCCAAAGATTTTTGGTTTTTTAGTTACGCTTGTAATGGAATGAATTTAAAGGATATTGCTCTTTTAAAATTCTCAGACATCAAAGAAGATAGATTCAATTATTACAGGGCTAAAACCTTTGACAAAACAGCTAAAAAGACAGCTATCACAATTCATTTAACGGAATACACAAAAAGTATTATTTCAAAGTATGGCAATGAAAATAAAGACGGTTTTGTATTCAGTATTATAGCTGTTGAAGATTCCAGCCAAACCCAATACAATAAAATTAAAAACTTTACTCGATTAATTAACGACCATATCAAAAGAATAGCCAAAGCAAACGATTTGCCAGCCGATATATCAACTTACTGGGCTAGACATTCATTTGCTACTCAATCAATCCGCAGCGGTGTTAGTATGGAGTTTATTAGCGAGGCTTTAAACCATAGTGATTTAAGCGTAACTAAAAATTATTTTGCTGGATTTGAAGACGAAGCAAAAAAAGAGTTCGCTAATAATTTGATGAATTTTTAATACTTAAAAAATGGCAATGATTACAGATATACAGAAAAAAGAAATTGATATAAAATATTTTCCAAACGGTTTTTTTTGGCAAACTGAAAACTTCGACCCTCAAAGCTATTTAAGGGCTTTAAGACAGCCTTTTGAAAGTCTGGAGCTGTATGATTCAAGCGTAAAAAGTTTACGGAATAATAATGCTTTAAGATTCTTTTGGACTATCGAAAAGATGAATAAAACCGATTTTATAAGCGAGATAAATAGCCAGTATTTAAACTACACCATTGAGAATATGAAAAATGCCGAATTATGGTTAAGCCATACTTACGACATAGTTTTAAAAGGCGTTGGATATTCGCAAAAAATTAATGATACTAAATTAAGAGCTGCATTTATTGAATGGCATAAATCAAAATTAAACGAATTAAAACCACGCCAAACCAATAATAATGATGAAAGCAAAGAACCTCAGCACCTACAAAGTAATAACTTACATGAATTAATAACTAGTGAACATTGCAAAGAAATTGTTGAAGCTGTTAGAATTCAATATAAAAACATAAAAGGGAAAAAACTAAAACTATTACTATTAGCTTTTCAGAATTTAAAACTAATACCTATAGAGCGTACAGCCAGCAAGTTTCATAAATGTTGTAAAAATGAGTTTAATTGGGATATTGCCACTTATCCAGCTATGAATGATTATGAATACAATTCCCAAATTGACAAAAAAGAGCTTGACTCGATGATTTCTTTTTTAGATAAAACAATAAGAAACCATAAATAAACCAATTGTATAAACTTGTATTTACTTGAATACAAGTTTATACAACTGAATATCAATTAGTTAAACACTAATAGTTGCATATTTTAGCACAATAATTAATCTTTAAAAATTGTGCTGATATGGAAACATTAAGATTTGAACAGCTCCCTAACGTGGTAGCCACCCTCGCAAACGAGGTAAGAGAATTAAAAGCCTTGCTACTTAACAAGGCTGGAGCTAAACCCGAAATTGAAACACCTTTAAACATTAGGGAGGTTTCAACGCTCACAGAATTAAGCGTACCTACTTTGTACGGTTATGTACAGCGTAACGAAATACCATTCTACAAAAAAGGTAATCGTTTAAAATTCTTCAAAACCGAAATTATAGACTGGATTAAAACAGGAAAGCAAAAGACCCTTAAAGAGTTGGAAGCTGAGGCGGATATGTGTCTATCTAACATTAGAAAATAAAGAAGGCTGCAACATGGAGAACCACGATATACAGCCAAAGTCTTTGAACGGACAGGCACAAGATACAAAAAAAACAGCTAAAGCATTATTTATTAAGGAAGTAAAGGAAGCTGTATCTTTTGAACGCATGATTTTTGAATGCACTCGCATTACTGGACATGATGAAGACGGGAAACATCTACAAACCTGTGAAGGGGAAAACTATAAAGTTTATTGGAATAATGGAGAATTAAGTTTTGAAAAGCCTTTTAAACTTGAACCATACATTTCGCCTTATAAAAATCCATTGGACATAAATATATAGGACAATGGATAGCGAAAAACAATTCTTAAAAGACCCCTCTCATAAATCTACTTATGCTTTATTAGAGAATATAACTCCAGAGGCAATACGAGAACAGAAAATTAAAGAACACGAACTAAAGCGGCTTAAATACAAAATCGATGTAAAGGAAGTTATACCACCGCCCCAAATTGCTTACAGTTTAGCCAATACCAAAACAGACGGTTACGCAATACTGGGAACGCTTGGAAACTTTAGCCTTGTAATAGGTAAAGCAAAAAGCCGTAAATCGTTTTACATTAATATAGCGGTATCGGCGGCATTAAGTAAAGACACAATACTTGAACTATTTAAAAGCCATTTACCGCCACTACAAAACGAAGTGGTATATTTTGATACAGAACAAGGAAAGTACCACGTACAAAAGGCTGTTAAAAGGATTTGCACGCAGATTAAACAGCCAGAACCAAAGAACTTACACGTTTACTATTTAAGAAGCTTAACGCCGTCGGAACGTCTGGAGTTTATCGAAAATGAAATTTACAGTAATGATAAAATTGGGTTCGTCGTGATTGATGGTATTAAAGATTTAGTAACCTCTATAAACGATGAAGAGCAAGCCACGAACGTAGCCAGTAAGCTATTAAAATGGACTGAGGAACGTAATATACATATCGTTACTGTATTGCATCAAAACAAGAGCGATACAAATGCCCGTGGTCATATTGGAACTGAATTAATAAATAAAGCTGAAACGGTTCTGGAAATTGCAAAATCTGAAAACGATAACACCATTTCAGTAGTAACACCTTTACAATGTAGAGACATAGAACCTGAGGTTTTTGCCTTTGAAATAAACGAACACGGTATTCCTGTAATCGCCGAAAACTTTGAAGTAAGAACAGAAACCAAAAACAACAAATTTGATGTTTCAGATTTAGAAGACTTTAAAAAGTATCAATTATTAACTGAGGTGTTTTCAAACGGTTTAAGCTTTAGTTATTCTGAATTGGTTATTCAGATAAGCTTAGCATATAAAAACCAACTCAAAGCCACCATAGGTATGAATAGAGCAAAGTTGTTAATTACTGATTGCAAAAATAATAACTGGTTACTTCAAGAGAAAAACAAAGCACCTTACACGCTTGGGGAATATATTCAAGCCAAACAATTTTAGCTCAATCGGTTTAATTACATCTTTAAATTTCTTTTTTATCGGTTTAGTTTAAGCGTATATATACGCTATTAAACTGTTAAACCTTGGATATAGGGTTTAAATAAACTGGTTTAAACCGTAAACCGAAGAAGCAATTCAAAAATAGCTCTAACCAAATAATAAACTAAAGTAGATTAAAATAGTAAAAATTAAACATAAAATATAAAATCATGGCAAACAACACAGGGCAAAAATTCGGAGGGCGTAAAAAAGGAACAGCCAATAAAAACACGCTCGAAATAAGACGAAAATTTCAAACATTAGTAGAGAATAATTTGGAAGTTTTACAGGCTGATTTAGATAAGTTAAAACCAGTTGAACGCGTAAAGATTATCATTGAATTAGGAAAATTTGTTTTACCAACACTTAAAGCTATTGAAGTTCAAACCGATATTAAACAACCAAAAAGACCTCAATTTGTTTTTATGAGGAAACCAGAGCAAAAAACGCTAGACATCTCGCCAGAGCAAAAAATAAAAACACGCTTTAAAATGTGAAGCTTATAATAGTAATCTTTGTAATAATTTATCTATTTTTAAAACTAACATAAATTTAAAGTTACGTTTATGTCTAAAACGGACAATACTATTACAGTTTCAACTCTATTAAATTTATATGCAAATAGTCTGTCATCTTCTATGGACGGTAACCTTATAGATGTTGAAGGATTTTTTTCTGATAACAATAACAAACTTTACGGACAATATTATTACGATGAAATCCTTAGTAAGGATAAACAGCATAAAATCACTATTCAGATAACAAATGATTTAAAAACTAAACTCACAAATGGAAAATATTATAATTTTCAAGGATACATTAGTAGAGGTCAATCTTTGGATAATAATTCAAGACTAAAAGTATATTTCAAAGTAACTAAAATTCTTAAATATAAAGAGGAGGTTCAACTAATTTCTAAAGTGGAATATGATATAGTACAGGCTCGATTTGAAAGAGATTTTCCTTTGATTACTGATGTTTTAGCGGATAAGATACAAAAGGGACAAAAACCTATTTTAGATGTTATTACAGGGGTTCAATCTACTTCAAAGGATGATTATTTAGGGCAACTTCCAGATTTTAATTTTTATGAAATTAGACATCATAAATGCAACCTTTCAACAAAGGACGAAATACTAAATTTTTTAAATTCTAGCGGATTTAAGGACACGGATTTACTAATTTTATTAAGAGGTGGTGGAAGTGGTTTAGAAGTGTTTAATGAAATTGAGTTATGCAAAAAAGCAATCGAGTTACCAGTACCTTTTATAACAGGAATAGGACATGATGCTGATAAAACTTTATTACAGAAAGTAGCAGATAAAGGGTTTTCAACACCAACAGCAGTTGGTAGTTTCTTGCAGGGAATTGTAAACACTTATAACGAAAGAATCAAAGTAATTAAGACAAAAGACGATGAAATTAGTTTATACAAAAAGCATTTAGAAGAAGAAAAACTTAACTCATCAAACAAAATTAATACTCAAAAAAAAACAATAAACGTAATATTAATTTTATTATTCTTTTTTGTTTTATCATTTATATACTTCTTATCTACCAAGCAATAATGACCTTATACGAGTTTAATGCCTTAGCTCTTAACGAACGCATGGAAGTAGTAAACCAACAAGGTGCGTTTATAGAAAACCATATTACAAAGTTGGAACGGTGCAACCTTTATGCAGTTTATAGGTTCTTTGCTGAGGTCGTTTACAATTCAGATACAAATTCCATCACAGAAATAAGAAGTTTTAATACAGGCTATTTACTGGATAAGTATTCTGTTAACTTTGATTAAGCAACAATTTTAAAAACTATTCTTTAATTATTAAACATGATACTATCTTTTTAATCCTTTTAAAATATAAAACTTAGTATTATGATAATAATTTTAGTAAGAAAAATTTTAAAAAAAACATAAAAAAAACTTTAATATGTCTTTTTTTTACTACTTTTATGGTGCGTTACATATGTTTATAACATTTACTTTTTTGTAAAAAAAAATTTACTATATTTGCACCGCTCTTAAAAAAAGAGCTTTCAAAAAAGTAATTAGCTATAAGTCAATAAGTTAAAATATTTTTGTTTAAAGAAAATAAAAATATCTTTTGGTATGTTTTTTGAAACAATAAATAGGTAATGGAATCACTAAATAATTTTAAGAGCATTAAAGTATCTACTTTATCAGGGTATATATTAAAATACTTTGGACCAATGTCTCATTTAAAACTTCAAAAACTTTTATATTATTGTCAAGCTTATCACTTAGCTCATTTTGAAGAGCCTTTGTTTGAGGAAGACTTTGAAGCTTGGGTTCATGGACCCGTTTGTCGAAGTGTTTATAACACCCTTAAAGGGAAATCAATACTTTATAGCGATGTCACTTATAGTGAATATGATTTTGATTCTGAAATTAATTTAAAAGATGTAATTTCTTCTAGCCAACTTGAAGTAGTTGATGAGGTTTTAGAAACTTTATCTAAATGGACAGGTCTAGAGTTAGAATCTGCTACTCATAAAGAAACTCCTTGGATTGAGGCTCGTCTAGGTTATTCACAAGGAGATATTTGTAACGTCAACATATCAAAGGCTAGTATGTTGAACTTTTACAGAGCTGAAATGAATGGCTAAAAAAGCATCATTCAAGCACAAAGAAAAGTCTTTAATTATTCAGGCTTTAGAAAATAAAAAAAGTAAAAGTGCTGTTTCTTCGGGTAATTTTAAAGTGTCATTTCAATATTTAGATTCAAGACAACAATATGCCTCTAGTTTTAAAGATTGGCAAAAAGCTGGATTACTATCTAAATTATTAGAAGTATTTCAAGGTTATTGCTGCAGTGCACTATTAAGACAAGTTGATGGAGATAAATTTACTATTTACGGGGATTTCCCTCCACAACACAAAACATTGTTTGAAAACCCCGACCACATACCCGTTGATGCTGAATGGGCAAGGATACATATAACAGGCAAAGCAATTGTTGCTGGTCATATTATTAAAAACACATTCTATGTAGTTTTTTTAGATAAAAGTCACAAGTTTTGGCTCACAAAAAGAATAACTGGGAAATAAAATATTTAATCTTAAAATACTATAATTTCTAGTTATTCTGCAAATATTCTGCAAATATAAAAATAAAAAAGCCTCCAATCTCTTGGAAGCCTTGTTAAAACTAGTGGAGAAGATGGGATTCGAACCCACGACCTCTTGACTGCCAGTCAAGCACTCTAGCCAACTGAGCTACATCCCCAAAAATTATTTTAAACCTCTTAAAACCAGAACGGGTATTGGACTTGAAAAGTCCTTTTTTAATATCACATTATTCTCCCATTTTTTTGCAAAAAACCCTCTTTTACGTCTTACAACACAAAGCATATCTGGATTTATGACTTTAAAATGCTCTAAAACACCTTGAAAAGTTGTAGCGTTTTCTGTTTTAGTAACACTATCAACAATATTTTTAATTTCATTTTTTAATTCAAAATCACCTTTATTATAAAATGGCGTTTTAACTAATAATAAATTTACAACAGCTTTAAAATGTTCCTTAACAGAAACCAAAGGATCAAGCGAATTTTTCTTCTTAATTATTGCAGATTTAACAGCAAATAAAATATTAGTAAAAGGCTTAAAAGTGTAGTCTTCTGGTACTATAAGCGTTGGTATTTGTGTTTGTTTTATAATTTTACCAGAGGTTTTTCCTAAAAACACTTCTTCCCTTACAGAGTTTGTTCTTGGTTCAACTAAAATTAAATCGATATCTGCTGCTTTACTTGCTAACTCTAAAGTATCTATAAGTTTACCTTTAAGAACTTTTACAGTAATATCA
Organism: Flaviramulus basaltis; assembly: GCF_900114265.1. Classification (GTDB taxonomy): domain Bacteria; phylum Bacteroidota; class Bacteroidia; order Flavobacteriales; family Flavobacteriaceae; genus Flaviramulus; species Flaviramulus basaltis. Next base: position 926,710 of record NZ_FPKV01000001.1, on the reverse strand, counting down.
ACATTCCTTTTATCTAGTTTAGAAACCAAATCGTTTAAATAAGCCAGACTTTCTCTTTCAATTATTTTATCAACTTTAATCATGGTTCCTGCTTTCGTATATACATTATATACTTGCACCACAAAAAGTTTCGCTTTATATGCTTCAGCAAAATCTACAGCATATTGCAAATGACTAAGTGCGTTTTTGGATGAGCCAACTGGAACTAAAATATTCTTCATGTCTATAAAGTTTTAAAGCTAAATTTACAATAAATTTGAGGCAAAAGTAAAACATTTAAATGATTCGTAAAGCTACACTTAAAGATATTGACAAACTTCTTGAAATAACAAAAGCATGTGCCGCGAGTATGGTGGTGAAAAACATTTATCAATGGAATGAATTTTATCCCAACAAACAGCCTTTTTTAAAAGATTTTGAACGGAGTGAATTGTATATTATTGAATTAGAAAACACTATAATTGGATGTATTACTATTTCTACTTTTATGGATGAAGAATATATTCCTATTTCATGGTTAACACCAAATTTAAACAATATTTATATCCACCGTTTAGCAATTCATCCAAATGAACAAGGAAAAGGATATGCCCAAAAACTTATGGATTATGCCGAACATTATGCTAAAAAAAATAATTTCACTTCTGTAAGGTTAGATACCTTTTCGCAAAATGCTAAAAATTTAAAATTTTACGAACTCCGTGGTTATAAACGTTTAGGAGAAATTTATTTTCCAAAACAAAGTAAGCATCCTTTTTATTGTTACGAACTTATCTTGTGAGCACAGATATTAGCCTAAAACATATAAACAAACTAGCTATTCCTGCATTAATTTCGGGAATATCAGAACCTATCTTATCGTTAACAGACGCAGCAATTGTTGGTAATATTCAATTTAATGCTACCGAATCTTTAGCAGCAGTAGGTATTGTTACTACATTTTTATCTATGCTTATTTGGGTGTTGGGACAAACACGAAGCGCTATTTCATCAATTGTATCTCAATATGTTGGCGCCAATGAATTAAACAAAATTAAAAATCTTCCTGCTCAAGCCATATTTATTATAACCTCTTTAAGTTTACTCATTATTGTAGGCACCTATCCTTTTGCGGAAAGTGTTTTCAAACTCTATAATGCTTCTAATTTAATTTTAGAATATTGCGTAGAGTATTACAGAATTCGCGTATTCGGCTTCCCTTTTACTTTGTTTACAATCGCAGTTTTTGGGGCTTTTAGAGGGTTACAAAACACCTATTACCCAATGATTATTGCTATTATAGGAGCGCTTTTAAATATTGTTTTAGATGTTGTTTTAGTTTATGGAATTGAAGGTTTTATAAACCCAATGAATATAAAAGGAGCAGCATATGCTAGTGTTATTGCGCAATTTGTTATGGCTATGCTTTCAGCTTATTATTTATTAAAAAAAACTATTATCCCTTTAAAATTAAGCTTTCCATTTAATAAAGAAATTAGCCGCTTTTTATTAATGATTCTCAATCTTTTTGTAAGAACCATAGCACTAAACGTAACCCTATATTTTGCTAGTTCATTTGCTACAAGTTATGGTGCAAAATATATTGCTGCATATACAATTGCCATAAACTTATGGTTTTTAGGAGCTTTTATTATAGACGGCTATGCGAGTGCGGGTAATATTCTATCAGGAAAATTATATGGCGGAAAAGAATATAATTCACTAATTACACTTAGCAACAAGCTTATTAAATATGGTGTTATTTTAGGCTTTATTACAGCTGCTATAGGTGCGATTTTTTATTATCCTATAGGAAATATTTTCTCTAACGACCCAGAGGTTTTAAATACTTTTTACTCCGTTTTTTATATCGTTTTACTTATGCAACCTTTATGCGCATTAGCCTTTATTTTTGATGGTATTTTTAAAGGTTTAGGCAAAATGAAATACCTGAGAAATGTTTTAATATTTTCAACCTTTTTAGTTTTTGTGCCTTTATTATTTTGGCTAGACAATTTGGGTTATAAACTGTACGCTATTTTTATAGCTTTAACCATTTGGATTATTGCCAGAGGCATCCCTTTAATCATAAAATTTAGACAACTTTTTTTACCGCTAGCTAAAAAGTATTAACTTTAATTATTAATTTAAAAAACAAATATCATGGGAAATAGATTGTTCCTCATACTAGCAATCGTTTTAATTATAATTTACTTCTATAATAGAAATAGAAGACGATAATTTAACGTGTTTTCAACAAAATCAATAACCTCAAATAAGCCACTCATAAAGGAAAAAGGAAAGTATCCATCCTTCAATAGAAAAAAGTACTGAAATGTAATCTAAAAATGATTTCATTAAACAAAATGAATATCTTTGTATCCTAAATTTCTATGTAATGAGTAATCATATTCGTATCACAAAACAATTTTCTTTTGAGACCGGTCATGCGCTTTATGGCTATGACGGAAAATGTAAAAATGTACATGGGCATAGTTATAAACTATCTGTAACCGTTATTGGGAAGCCTATTTCAGACAGTACTAACGTGAAATTTGGAATGGTCATCGATTTTGCAGATCTTAAAAAAATCGTGAAAGAAGAAATTGTAAATGTATTCGATCACGCAACGGTTTTCAACAAAAACACCCCACATGTAGAACTTGCAAAAGAGCTTCAAGATCGTGGGCATAACGTCCTTTTAGTAGATTACCAGCCTACAAGTGAAATGATGGTAATAGACTTTGCTAAAAAAATTAAAAAGCGCTTACCATCTCATATTTCTTTACATTCTTTAAAACTCCAAGAAACAGAAAGCTCTTTTGCAGAGTGGTTTGATTACGATAATATTTAGGGCGTTACCACAAGGGTCGGGCTTTACGTTACAATCTTTTTTACGTCATTATAAAAAGTCAACAACTTGATAATCTGTTAATTTTTATCACAGAGAAGGGCTTAATTCCCTATTTTTAAAAAAGGATTTTCACTGCAATCCCTAACGCAAAAAAAGAGATTCCTGTCTTCACAGGAATGTATTATATTTACGCCATGCAAATTCCAAAAGGAAAAAAAATATATTTCGCTTCAGATAATCACTTAGGAGCACCAACAACAGAGGCTTCTCGTCCGCGTGAAAAAAAGTTTGTAGCCTGGTTAGATGAAGTAAAACAAGATGCCGCTGCAATTTTCCTGTTAGGAGATTTATTCGATTTTTGGTTTGAATATAAAAAAGTAGTTCCTAAAGGCTTTACTAGAACATTAGGCAAACTTGCCGAAATTTCAGACTCTGGAATACCAATCTATTATTTTGTTGGCAATCATGATTTATGGATGCACGGATATTTTGAAGAAGAACTTAATATCCCTGTTTATCATAAACCAGAAGAATTCACCTTTAACAATAAAACTTTTTTTATTGGACATGGCGATGGTTTGGGCCCTGGAGATAAAGGATATAAACGCATGAAAAAAGTGTTTCAAAACTCTTTTTTTAGGTGGTTATTTAGGTGGGCACATCCAGACATTGGTATGCGTATCGCACAATACTTATCAGTAAAAAATAAGTTAATTTCTGGTGATGATGACGCTACTTTTTTAGGTGAAGAAAACGAATGGTTGGTTCAATACAGCAAACGAAAATTAGAAGATAGCCATCGTGATTATTTTGTGTTTGGTCACCGCCATTTACCATTAGAAATAAACCTCAACGAAAAATCAAAATACATTAATCTTGGTGATTGGATACAGTATTTTACCTATGGTGTTTTTGATGGTGAAGATTTTGAATTGAAGAAATATTAATTTAAGAGTTTAAATTCTTCTCCTGAAATTGCTTCTATCAATTTGGTGAATGATTCAAAAGAAATTAATTTAGATATAACTTCATCTCCAAATTTTCCTTTTATTATTTCTATTAAATTCTTTTTATTTAAGGTTTTAACTAACTTTTCCAAATCTTCTAAATGCTCGTCTAATATTTGACCCGAAAAGTCAATTTTAAGTTCAATTCTTTCTAATGATTCCCTTAAAGACTCAATTCTGATAATTATTTTATTTTGTTCTTCAAAAGAAAAATAATCTTCATCTTTCAATGTCTTACTTTCACTTAAATACCATTCAAATAATTCTGTAAAAGGTTTAAAAAAATGGGTGATAAAATCTTCTTTAAAATCATTATAATCACCTCCTCCAACATAATAATTCCAATCCCTTACCAAATCAATGTAGTCTTTAGAATATGTATTTGTTTTTTTATATTTATTTAAAATTTCAAAAAAACCAAATGCTCCTTGAAGTTCTCTAGAAATTAAACTTTCTTTAAATTCCTTTTGAGATCTAGCATTACTAATTTCATGAACTAAGATTAATTTAATTTTTAAATCTTCAAAATCTTCTGAAATTCTATCTAAAATCCTATTAGAAATTTCTTGATCAAAAAGAAAATAAAAAAATTGGTTAACTTTAACCGTGAGGACCTTATGAGAACAGTAATCTATATCAATTGAATTATCTCTGAATTTGTCTAAAAGTTCATTTGAATTAAGTTGCCTCATAATTGATGTTATTTAAATTAATCAAATATAATTTATTTTTATTAAGTCTAAATAAATGTAATTTATATTGTTAATAACAACTTATAAACAATTTATTCCTCATTTTCATGAGCTTCCAAATCCTTAGTTAAATCCAATTTTCTAAAAGAGGGTGAAACCAAACCTGTAGTAACAGCCGTAATTAATGTCATGGTTCCTCCAAAAACAACAGCAGTTACAGTTCCTAAAAGTTTTGCAGTTAAACCACTTTCAAAAGCACCTAATTCGTTTGAAGATCCAACAAACATAGAATTTACAGATGATACACGACCACGCATATGATCGGGTGTTTTTATTTGCAAAATCGTTTGCCGTATTACCATAGAAACACCATCTGTCATGCCACTAAAAAATAACGCTAGTAACGATATCCAAAAAATAGAAGACAACCCAAAAACAATAATACATACACCAAAACCAAATACAGCTGCTATTAATTTCATACCTGCATTTTTACTTATTGGTATGTAAGCTGTAACTAGCATGGTGATAAACGCGCCAACTGCTGGTGCAGCTCTAAGCACTCCAAACCCTTCACTTCCTACCTCTAAAATGTCTTGAGCAAAAACAGGAAGTAATGCAATAGCACCTCCAAACAATACAGCTATCATGTCTAGCGTCATCGCGCCTAAAATAGCTTTCGTTTTAAAAACAAAACTGACTCCTTCTTTCAAACTTTCTATAACTGATTCGCCAATTTTAGGATTTAAAATAGGCTTCCTTTTTATTTGTAGTAAAATAAAAAATGACAACAATATTAAGCCAAAAATAATGCAAAGTGACCAATGCACTCCTAACCATCCAATTGAAAAACCACCAAAAGCAGGTCCTAAAACCGATGCCATTTGCCAAGTAGAACTATTCCAAGTTGCAGCATTTGGGTATACTTTTTTCGGAACAATTAAAGCAACTAAAGAAAAAATTGTAGGTCCAAAAAACGAACGCAAAAACCCACCAAAAAATATTAACCCATAAATAGAATATAAAATGGTTTTTGGAGGCCAATCGCCTACTACCTTATCCCAAGTTAATAGAAATAAACCGAGACTAATTAATGAAAAAGCGGCAATACATAACGCTAGTAAATTCCGCTTTTCTTTTTGGTCTACAATATGACCGGCAAACAACGCCATGGTAAATGCTGGTATAATTTCCATTAAACCAATAACCCCAAGAGATAATGGATCTTTAGTAATACTATAAACCTCCCATTCTATGACAATAAATTGCATAGACCACCCAAAAACTAATACAAAACGAACTAATAGAAAAATATTGAATTCTTTAATTCGTAATGCTGCATAAGGGTCCTTTTTTGCCATATATATTTTTAGTTGAAAATTTTAAAGGTTAAATACAAAATCTAATTTTTACAAATAGAATTTAAATAATCATCTAAATTTAACTGAAACAATGTGCCTCTAATTAAATCTTCTACTTCCATTAATTCTTTTTTATTTACTGCTATATCTACCTTTTCACTTGGTGTTTTAACTAAAATACTTCTTGTTTCAGTGTCATTATTACAACATGTACACTGTTTAGTTTCTTTTGCTTCAAACACATTTTTATAAAATTGTTTTATTTCTTTCAAAGTTAAAAAGAAGCCCATATTTCTAAACACAATTTGAATTTTATTTCGCGATTGTTTAGATGTTGTATACTTCCACTGAAAAGCAATTCCGATGCTATTATGATAAATTTTATAAATATCGTTTTCCATATCTGACTGTTTTACTTATCAAATATAATATTATTTAGAATTATTCTAAATAATAAATTGCTTTATTTTAAATCTCTTAGTTTAAGTTGTAAACTTACATTTCCTTGCCATTCGTTTTCATCAATTGAATACACTGCTTGAAATGTCTTTTTCTCAGAAATAACATCAATTTTATTTCCCATACTAAAACCAATACAAACAAAAGAGTTTGATTTAGGTTGTTTAACTGTTAGCCTTAAATGTGTTTTATCTTCTCCAACACACTTCCCGTAACCTGTATCTATTAAATTATCCGTCATAAAAACCGGAGACATATTTCCTGGACCATAAGGCTCAAACTGTTTTAAAATTCGGTAGAATTTAGGAGTAATCTCTTCTAAATCGATTTTCCAATCAATTTTAATTTCGGGAATTAATAAACTTCTATCAATAGTTTTGCAAACTTCATCTTCAAAAGCTTGCTTGAATGCTTCGTAACTTTCTTCTTTAAGCGTTAATCCAGCCGCATATTTGTGTCCACCAAACTGTTCAATATGTTCGCTACAAGCTTCCAAAGCATTATAAACATCAAATCCAGAAACAGAACGTGCTGATGCTGCAAGTTTTTCTCCGCTTTTTGTAAAAACTAAAGTTGGTCTGTAATGCGTTTCTGTTAGTCTTGAAGCCACAATGCCAATAACGCCTTTATGCCAATTTTCATTATAAACAACTGTTGTAAAGCGCTTCTGTTCCTTTAGTTCTTCAATTTGCTCAAGAGCTTCTATTGTAATTTGTTTATCTGCTTCTCGTCTATCTGTATTAAATGTTTCTATTTCGGCAGCATATTGTTGTGCTAAATCTGGGTTCTTTTCTGTTAAAAGTGTCACTGCATGATTACCATGTTTCATACGTCCCGCAGCATTAATTCTTGGTGCAATAATAAAAACCACATCGGTAATGGATAATTCCTGTTTCTTTATTTGAGCAATAAGTGCCGCTATTCCAATTCGTGGATTGTGATTTATAACTTGAAGTCCGAAATATGCTAAAACTCTATTTTCTCCTGTAATAGGAACAATATCTGCACCTATAGCAGTAGCTACCAAATCTAAATATTCTACTAAATCTTCAACTGTTTTTCCTTCTTTAGATGCTAATGCTTGAATAAGTTTAAAGCCAACTCCACAACCACAAAGTTCTTTATATGGGTATTCGCAATCTTCTTGTTTTGGATCTAAAACAGCAATAGCTTCGGGAATATTTTTACCAGGTCTATGGTGGTCACAAATGATAAAATCAACTCCTTTTTCCTTCGCATATGTAACTTTATCTATTGCTTTTATACCACAATCCAAAGCAATAATAAGTGTGAAATCATTATCTTGAGCAAAATCAATTCCTTGATATGAAATGCCGTAACCCTCATCGTAACGATCTGGAATATAAGTGGCAATATTATTGGTTCTAGTTTTTAAATAAGATGACATTAAAGCCACCGATGTTGTACCATCTACATCATAATCACCAAAAACCAAAATATTCTCATTATTAGTAATGGCTTTCTCAATACGCAATACCGCTTTATCCATATCTTTCATTAAGAATGGATTGTGCAAATGATCTAAACTTGGCCTAAAAAAACGCTTAGCATCTTCATAAGTTTCAATACCCCTTTGCAACAATAAGGTTGCTACAGTTTTATCGACTTGAAGAGCTTTTTGTAAAGCTTCTACTTTTTTAGTGTCTGGTTTTGGCTTTAAAGTCCAACGCATATGGTTTTTTTATCTCTACTGAACAGGAAAAAAATCCACCTTTGTTCTATGAAAATGAGTTTCAATTTTTAGTTCTGCAAACTGACGAAACATTTCCATAACGCCACAATATTTTTCAACCGATAAATCCACAGCTTTTTGAAGTTTTTTTTCATTTAAATTATTTCCGTGAAAATGAAAATGCATAGCAACTTTATCATAATGTTTTGGATGCTCTTCTGTTAAATTTGCTTCAATTTCAATTTTAAAATTTTCAACTTCTAATTTCATTTTTTTAATTAATGAAGCCACATCTAAACCCGAACAACCTGCTAAACTCGATAACATTAAAGCTTTTGGGCGATAGCCTTCTCCTTTTCCTCCGTTTTCTTCCCCTGCTTCAATAAATAAATTGTGACCTGATGGGTTTGTGCTCTCAAACTTCATGTCTCCCAACCAAGTTGTGGTAATATGATTTGTCATTTTTGTGAATTATTTTTTGTTTTTGTGATTATCAAAAATAATATATCTAAACTTAAATCAACTATGTTATAAACATACATTTATATAATTTTACTTTCTATTACTCTGTTTATCTATTTGAATTTTACAAAAAATATTAAGTGAATTTTGCAAGTCTAACTTTGTTTTTAATAGTTATCCCTTAGCCATTCAAAAACAGATTGCATTCTTTTTTTTACTTCAACGGATGGTTTTAGATAATGATTGTTCATAAAACTAAAAACTAGTGTTTCTCCAGAGTTTGTGATTAAATAACCACTTAAAGAATAATTGTTACCAATTGTTCCAGATTTCGCATAAATATATGGTTTTGAAATGCCTGAATAATATTTTTTTAACGTCCCTGTTTCACCTCCAATAGGAAACAAATTAAACAACCGGTCTCTTGGAATTTCATTGTATAATTTTGTGAGTACTTGAACAAAAGATATGGGGGCAAATAAATTATATCTGCTCAAACCAGAGCCATCAACCCAACGTGGTTTCTGTTTCAAATCTTTTAACTGATTATTTAAAATATATTCTCTTACTTTATTTGAGTTTAAAGTATCAGACATTGTAGATGAAGCTAGAATTAGTATTTGTTCGGCTAAAAAATTATCGCTCACTTCCATCATTCTTTTATATAAAGAATCTGAAGGAACACTATATGCAATGTGCTCCATTTTTTTTCCTATGTAATTAGATATCGATATTTTTCCCGGCAAGACATCTTGCCATAGTTTTTTTATAAACAATGTATCAATTACCATTGGTATTTCAATTGTGTCTTGTTTCTTTAAATTGTAAAAAAAGATATTCTCGTTATAATTTCTTCTTTTGGAGGTTTCGGTATATTTTATGCTTTGTTTTAGAATTTTTGGAATACTTTGCAAGCTATCTTTCCCATTAATTGTTAAAACATTTCCATATATAGGAAAACTACTTCGTTCTGGACTAAAATAAGCATCATAATCTTCCCACGCCCAACCTGGTCCAAACTTATCATCTTCTAAATTATTAAAAACTATATTGACATTCTTATAATTTCTAGCCATTTTTAAAGCTGTGCTATCATTAAAAAAGGTGTGAAGAAAAGTAGGATCTCCTGTTCCTTGAATTGTTATTTTATCATTCTCTAAAGTATATTTAAATGCTGGAATTTGGTTAGGTAAAAATTGTAAAGCAGTGTAAAGTGTAAATATTTTAGTATTACTTGCTGGAATAAAATACTTGTTAGCATTATACTTAAAAACGGTGTCGTTTGTTTTAGGATTAAAAACTAAGACGCCTGTAAATTGATCATTATAAAAACTTGTTTCAATTTTTCTTGTAATATTTTTATTAATATAAGTTGATTTACAACTATATAAAAAAGAGAATATTAATACAAATAAGAGTGATTTTTTTACAAAAACAGACATAGCTTTATTCTAATAATAATTAAGGTTAAGTATCTAGTTATTAAATATTAATAAACAATAAAATCTTTTATAATAACATGTTTTATATTTAGTTTTAAAATTAAACAATTCTCTTAAATATTATATATTTTAACATAATTGTTAGATATTATTTACAAAAAGGAGATAAAATGATTAATAATGCAAAAAATATTAAAAAACAGTAAAAAAACAATATATTTGAGTAACTATTAACTCAAAATTAATTCATATGAAGAAAAAAACAACCCTCTCTTTACTTGTTTTTTTTACAACCGCATTTAGTTTATTATTTTCCCAAAGCATAATTGTTAGCGGGAAAGTTATGGATGCTTCAAGTATTCCGCTACCTGGTGTAAATATTCAAGTTAAAGAAACAAGTAATGGAACCTCAACCGATTTTGATGGAAACTATAAAATTTCTGCAAAGGAAGGTGATATCTTGATTTTTTCGTTTTTAGGATTTAAATCTCAAGAGGTTGCTATAACTGGTCCTTCACTAAATGTAAATTTAGAAATAGATGCTGGAACACTAGACGAAGTAGTTGTGACTGCTTTTGGTATTAAAAGAAATGAGAAAGAACTGGGGTATTCTGCTACAATGGTTAAAGCAGAGGATGTTAATACTGCTGGAAAAAGCAATGCTATTTCATCCCTACAAGGTCAAGTAGCAGGTTTAAAGATTTCCAAAACTTCGGGGTCTGTTGGAAGTGGATTTGATATCACTATTAGAGGACTATCCTCAATGAATCCCTCTGTAAGTAGCCAGCCATTAATTGTAGTTGATGGTGTTGCTATTAGCAATGATGCTTTTGTTCCTAGTTTGACCGGTAGCAGTGAAAATGCATGGGTACTTAGTAGTGAAAAATATTCTGCCACATCTAAATCAAATGACTTAAACCCTGATGATATAGAATCTTATAATATATTAAAAGGAGCTGCAGCAACTGCATTATATGGTATTAGAGCTGCAAACGGAGCAATTATTATCACTACTAAAAAGGGGAAAGAAGGAAAACCCTCAATTAATATTTCTAGTTCTATCTCCACAAGTCAAGTAAAACAAACACCTGATTTACAATATGTTTTTAGAGAAGGAAGATATGGAAGACCATATAGACTTTATACGCCAGAATCAGATGACGGCTATACTTTAACAGGAGTTGGTAGCGGTAATGGACCCTATTCTTGGGGTGTAAGATACACTGATGATAGTTTTGAATATGATGGCACAACTGTAGATTTAACAAATGATCGTGCATATAACCCTTTCGAAGACACCTTTAAAACCGGAATTGATAAAAATATAAATTTCAATATTTCTGGAGCGTCTGATAAGTTTAATTATTATGCATCTGTGTCCGACACTAAAGAAGAAGGTATTATTCCTGGCACTGATTATGGGAAAACAACATTAAGAGTGAATTCTGGTTATCAGGCAACAAATACATTTAGGATAAACACCTCTTTAACTTATTCAAAATCAGATTCTCGAAAACCAACTGGTGGCGACAAATCTATAATGAGTGCATTAGGTTACTGGACACCTGCTTATCCAATCTCTGATTATCTAAATTCAGATGGTTCTAGAAGAAATCCTTATCCAGGGTTTATTGATAACCCTTTGTATAATGCAGATTTTAGTTCTTTAACAGAAGATTCTAATCGTTGGATTGCAAGTGGTAATTTTATTTGGACACCAAAAGAATGGATAAGTATAAACTATTCCGCTCAAATAGATAACTACAGTTCCGTTTTTAGTCGATTTGTAGCACCAGACCTTGATGAGGGTTCTGGTGAAAATGGTTTTATAGTTAATCAAACCATTAATTTTACAGGTTTAGAATCTAATTTCTTAATCAATTTTACTCATAATTTCACAAAAGATATACATACATCTTTACTTTTAGGTAATCAAATTTCTGATAGACAGTCGGAATCTAACAGACAATATGGTGAAAATTTATTGTTTCCGCGTGTAAACCATATCAGTAATACACAAGGCGGTTTTGCAGTATCAAATGATATTGTCACACTACGAGAAATAGGTGTTTTTGGAGAACTTAAGGTAGATTTATATAACAAACTGTTCTTAACTTTCACAGGAAGAAACGATTGGTTATCAACATTGCCTCTAAAAAATAATTCTGTTTTTTACCCTTCTGCTAGTTTAGCTTATGATGTTCACAGTTTATTTTCAAAAGAGAATACTGTTTTCTCTTTTGGAAAAATAAGAATAGCTTATGCTGAAGCAGGTAATGGCACAGGATTTGGGTTAAGTGGCAGACCTTATTTTTCACCTGCCAGTGGTTTTCCTTGGAACGGAGTAGGTGGATATGAATTGGATGATAGGTCAAGTGATGATAATTTATTACCTGAAAGAACGAAAGGTTGGGAACTTGGTACAGACCTTAGATTTCTTAATAACCGCTTCCGTATAGATTATGCCTATTTTAAAAACAAAGTAACAGATGCTATTTTCCCTGTAAATACACCACCAACTTCAGGTTTTACATCTTTATTAAGAAATGCTGGAACCTACACAACAGACGGACACGAATTATTATTGAGTGGAGATATCATCAGGACTAAAAACTTTACTTACACCATAAACTATACATATTCAACAAATGATGGTGAGGTTACCGATCTACCAGATGATGTTCCCTATATTGATTTCCTAACACCAGATCCTGATCCCACTGGAGCAAGGTTATACCTCCAACCAAAAGAAGGAGATCGTATTGGCGCTATTTATGGATACCTTTCAAACAGGACTGAAAGTGGAGAACTAATTCTTGACAGTGATGGTTTACCAACAACAAATTTTGACGATAAGGTAATTGTTGGAAATTCAATAGAAGACTTCACCATGGGGTTTGGAAATACAATTAAGTGGAAAGGCTTTAATTTAAACTTCTTATTTGAGTGGAAAAAAGGAGGAGACAAGTATTCTTGGACAAGCTATATTAATAATAGAATGGGAAGTTCTGCATACACATTACAATTTAGAGAAAATGATACATATGTTTTTGATGGAGTTATGGAAGACCCCAATAATGCTGGATCATATATTCCAAATACTCAAGAAGTAGACACCTCTCCAACTTCATCAGCACTATACAATCTATTTAATTCAACAACATATTGGAGAAGAAATGCAGAAGTACTACTACAAGATGCTTCATGGATTAAACTAAGAAACATAGGTCTTTCTTACACTCTAGATGGTGATTTTTTCAGTAAACATATTGATAATATTACTATTAGTGCTAGCGCTAATAATATTTTAATTTGGACACCTTTTGATGGATATGATCCTGAAGGAAGCGACTATAGTGCAGGAAGTAATATTAATGGGTTTACTGGAAGAAGTATACCTTTAGCCGAATCGTATTCATTTGGTGTTTCATTCAAATTTTAAAATAAAAAAATATGAAAAAAAATATAATAAACTTAACACTCATTTTTACAGCTATTTTTCTAGCTATAGGTTGTGATAATTACTTAGATGTAAATACACCATCTGGAGCTCAAGAGGAAAGCGCCTTAGGAATGAAGGACCTCATGGGTCCAGCTATGAGAAATACTGTAATAGCCAATTATTATGCTGCTATAGTATTTAGTAATTATGTTCAAAATTTTGGTGAATATGGTTATGGTGCTAGTGGTTTAACCTCAAATGCAACTACATGGAATGTAATTTACACTGATATATTGCCAAATATTAAAGTCTTAGAAGCTAAAGCTGCTGAAAATGGGGCGCTACATTATGGAGCTGTAATAAAAATGTTAGAAGCTATTAATATAAGTTTTGCCGTGGAATGTTGGGGAGATGTATCATATTCTCAAGCTAGCGATCCAGTTAATTATCAATATCCAACTTTAGATGATGGACAAACCGTATACAACCAAGCCTTTGACTTATTAAATGAGGCTATTGCTATTTTAGAAGCTCCAGATTCATCGGGTTTCATGTTAGGAAATGAAGATGTTATATATGGAGGTGGAAATGATGCATTTAACCAATGGTTGAAAGCTGCATACACCTATAAAGCAAGAATGCAGCTAAAAATGATGAAAAACGGTGGCACAACAGCGTCAGATGTTTTGTCTTCAATTAACAAAGGCTTTACTTCTAATGATGATGATTTTCAATTAGATTATCCCGATGACAAAAACAACCCTTACTATATTACAAATGTGGTGCAGAGGAGTACGTCTAACTTTTACTATGCTATTAATGATCAATTAATAAGCTTAATGAATGGTAAACAATACCCATTTGCTGGCTCAATTACAGAAGATCCTCGTCTTACTTCCATGTTTGTTAAAGAAACAGGAGTTGGTATTCCTGCTCCTGACACAGACCCTTGGAGAGGTTTTATGAGTGGTGGTGATGGAGAATCATCAGACGGAGAATCTGGAAACGTTTATTATAAAGATGGCGGCTTTCATACCAGTAGCAATTCTCCATTATTCTTTTTAAGTTATTCTGAAGCTATGTTTATAAAAGCTGAAGCTGAATTTTTAGTAAATGGAGGCACCACTACTAGCTCTGGCACTACTGCAAGTGGGTATAACGCTTATTTAGAAGGCATTCAGGCTAATATAGATAAATTAGGTGTAGATGGATCCGATTATTTAGCTGATTCATCAGTAGATGTGGGTCAATCCAATTTACAATTACATAATATTATGAGAGAAAAGTATATCGCTAACATTCATAATACAGAAACTTATAGTGATTTCCGTAGATATGATTTTTCTTCTGATGTATTTAAAGGATTAGATTTAAGGTTGCAACAACCCGATGATGAATACGTAGGACAATGGTTTACTAAATGTATTTATCCAACCTCAGAAACCGATACAAATACCAATATCCCATATGATGAAAGCAGTAGCGTAACAGATATTTGGCTATTTCAATAAACTATAGGTAATTAAAAATAAAAAAGGATGCTTTTTATTTAGCATCCTTTTTTTTATTTAAAACATTCTGCAACATTTGTAAATCAGACTTTGTATGGTTTGCTGTAACAACTATTCTACTCATCAACCCTTTATAGTTTGGATATTTAAAATTTGATATAATGATTTTATGTTCAAATAAATAGTCATAAATATTTTCATTTTCACAATAAATAACGGGGTAGTTTTTATTGAATTTAAGTGTTGATTCTGAATTTAACTCATTAAACAAAAAGTCTAAATTTTCTTTAAGTTTTTGCTGTTGTTCCTTAATTAAACTTTGAGATTGCAAGTATGCCTCCAAGTACCCAGGATTTGCACAAGATGATGAAACAAAAAGTGTTTCGCTTTTCATAGATTCAATAAAATCTTTATCTGAAGCAATAATTCCTCCTGATAGCCCCAAAGCCTTGCCTAAAGAAGATACCATTATTTTTCTTACTAAATATTTGTTAGAAATAGTATTAAAAAGACCCTTTGCTTCCTTTCCAACAATTCCTAAACTATGAGATTCATCTAACAGCAATGTTATATTTTTTTGTTTAGAAATCTGTTCCAAAAAACTAAATGATGTAGGCTCCACTTCTAACGCCAA
Organism: Flaviramulus basaltis; assembly: GCF_900114265.1. Classification (GTDB taxonomy): domain Bacteria; phylum Bacteroidota; class Bacteroidia; order Flavobacteriales; family Flavobacteriaceae; genus Flaviramulus; species Flaviramulus basaltis. The sequence continues at coordinate 911,174 of NZ_FPKV01000001.1, read as the reverse complement.
AACAGCATCTGCTGTTATAACAATATTTTCTTTATTATCATTTAACAGGTTTGGATGTAGCTTTCCTTTAATAAATAAAGGAGAACTATTAGTTCCTAAAATTGCTGGATGTGTTTTAGGATAGTGATAAAAAATAGCATTAGTTTTAGACAAACAATCCAAAACTAATTTCCCTGCCAATGTCCCAGACGATGTGGTAAGAGATGCTTCAGCTCCTATTTGTTTTGCAAAAAATTCTTCAGCTTTATTAAAAATTGATAATTTAATATTTGAGCTTCTAGAACTCCCATAAAACGAACCCCACTTAGTAATGCTTTGTATTAGTTTTTTTTGAAAAAGTTTATGTGTTGGAAGACCTAAGTAAGCAGTCCCTCCAAAATATAAATATGTTTTTCCTTCTACTTTTATTGTTCTATCTGGGAAATGTTCAACAATCATATTTGCGTTAAATTAAAGAAACGCCTGTTCCGTTTAAACCACTATATTCTGTAACGCCATTTTTAAGAGTAATACCTGTGGCAATATCTTTGGACAATAATAAAGCACCATCCATATCTACGAAATCTAAAAGCGGTAACAAGTGTGCAATTGCCGAAATACCTACTGATGATTCCGTCATACAACCAACCATCGTTTTCATCTTTAGTTTTTTAGCATGCGTTAACATACGTCTTGCAGAAGTTAAACCACCGCACTTAACAAGCTTAACATTAATCCCATGAAAATGTTTATAACATTTGTCAACATCTGATTCAACTTGACAACTTTCGTCTGCTATTACAGGTAGTACAGATTTTTTAAACACTTCTTTATGCCCATTCCAATCATCTGCTTTTAATGGTTGTTCTAAAAATTCAACTCCAAGTTCTTTTAAAACTATTGCGTTTTTAATAGTTTCATCAACCGTCCATCCACAATTGGCATCAATTCTAAAAATCGCATTTGTATGGTTTCTTAACTCAGTAACAATTTTAATATCTTCTTTAGTACCTAGCTTTATTTTATAAATTGGCCATGGTAACTCATTCATTTTAGAAACCATTTTATCGATAGAATCTATTCCTATAGTGTAATTGGTTAATGGATTGTTTGAAACGTCGTAGTTCCAGAGTTCATATAACTTTTTACCTTTTTTTCGAGCATACAAATCATTATAGGCTAAATCTAAAGCGCATAATGCAAACATATTATGCTTTAAATAAGGATACATTTGTTTCCAAAATTCCTCAGGAGTACTATTTAAAGTCGCTTCAATTAAAGTTTTAATATCTAATATGGCATCCATCATTTTTTTAACTGTGATACCATAATATGGGTTAGATGTAGCTTCTCCAAACCCAGAAAAATCACCATCTTTTAATTCTACAATTAATGTTGGTTGCTCATCATATGACTCTCTAGATATTGAAAATGTATGTTTTAATTTTAAATTGAATGATCTTAGAATTACTTGCATAAATACCTATATATAATTGATGAAAGTTAATAAAATTATATCTTTGATTTTAACGAATTTTTAAATTTATGCCACTTGTTACGCCATTATCTGCAGATTACGATTTAGAAACCAAAGAACTTGCAGAATTCTTTAATGAAACCTTGGGTTTTTGTCCAAACTCGGTATTAACCATGCAACGTCGCCCAGCAATAAGTAAAGCGTTTATTAATTTAAACAAGGCCGTTATGGCTAATGAAGGCAGAGTAACATCGGCCTTAAAACGAATGATTGCCTGGGTTTCAAGTAACGCAACGGGTTGTAGATATTGTCAAGCACATGCCATTAGAGCTGCAGAACGCTATGGCGCAGAACAAGAACAATTAGACAATATATGGGAATACCGTACACATTCTGCTTTTAATGAATCTGAACGTGCTGCTTTAGATTTTAGTTTAGCTGCTTCTCAAGTACCAAATGCAGTTGATGAAATCATAAAAAACCGTTTAAACCAATATTGGGATGAAGGCGAAATTGTTGAAATGCTTGGTGTCATTTCTCTGTTTGGTTATTTGAATAGATGGAACGATAGCATGGGAACTTCCATTGAAAATAGAGCAGTTAAAAGTGGAAATCAATACTTAGAGAAACATGGCTGGAATAAAGGGAAGCATGTTTAAATTGTTAGAATTAAACCTTGAAAACCGTTCATCGGTGTTTTTTGTATAAAAAAACCTACAAAACAAGGCGAAACTAGTAAAAAGTCTGGTTTATTTTCATAAAGTGTTGCTTTTTAATCGATTATCACTAAATTCAACCCAACCAAATATACCAATAAATTATGAAAACACCTACAATTGCTATTAAAGCACTGCTATTTTGCACGTTATTAAGTTTTTTTAATTGTAATAACAAAGCAACCAATGAAGGAATTAAATTAATTCCACGAAACTCTTACTTTATTGATTTCCATAAAGGCATAAGTATATATAGAGACAATATTTCCAGAAATGTTATGGATGGTTATTATGTAATAGGTGACGAATCAAAAAAATGGGAAGAATTTTATGTAAAACAAGGCGTTTTAAATAATGACTATATTGTATATCACAACAATGGTGAAAAATACACTCATTCCAAGTATCATAACGGGGTACTTCATGGTGAAGATTTGTTATATTATATTTCTGGAAAGCTAAAGAAATTTTCTGCTTATAATAGAGGGGAGCTTTATGGAAAAGTTATTGAATATTATGAAGGTGGTCAAGTACGTTCAGAATCTAGCATAAAGAATGAAAAAGTTATTTCATCATCAGTTTTCAGCGAAACCGGTGATCTGATATCTAAAATGTATACAAAAGATAATAAAAGTATTACTCAAGAATTTAAAGATGGTAAATTACTTTCTGAAGAAATTTCATCTAACTATGATGACTTTAAGGCTGAAAAATTATATAATAATGATGGAACTTTAGATGTTAGTATAAATGAGATTGATAGAGAATAAAGGTTATTTAATATAAAATATCCGATTAGATAAAAAAATTAAATCTTTAAAAGTTTATGAGTATTTTTAATTAATGAAAGTCTTATAAATTTAATACCTTTTATTATTTTATATTTATTTAAACCTCACCAAAAATGGTGAGGTTTATTGTTTTATTTTTAGCAGAGTGATAGATATGATAAATAAAAATAGCAACAAGACAAGTTTAATATTGCAAACGATGTGAGTTCTTATTATAAATCATGGAAACATATTTAATAATATGGGCATTATGTAGTTTTATAATTGGTCTTAGTAAAACTAATTAGGCTATAGCAGCACAAAAAACTTCACCCTGATACAACTCTAAAAGAGATTGAAAGTTTTGAAAAAAACACAATGAGAAATTTCATTTTAAATTGGAAGAAACCTCTAAATGATAAAAATTTATTTAATTAGATGTTATGGAGGCTATCAACATTAATATACTATCAAAATTCAAAGGAAAATATCTATATAAATGTTTAAAATTGATAGTGTTTTGGGTAATTCTCCCTGTCATTTTAGTTTTTATTATACTATTGATGTTCTTTGATGAAAAATTGGTTACAATATTAGAAGTGTTTTAATGTATAACCCTTTTTCTGGAACAGGTGGGTTTTTAACACCATCACTTCTTCCCTGCAACACAAATAACAATCTCTCCTTTTGGTGGTTTATTAGTATAATAATCTAAAACTTCTTTTGCTGTCCCTCGAATGGTTTCTTCAAACATTTTAGTGAGTTCTCTAGATACCGAAACTTGCCTATCTTCTCCAAAATACTCGCAAAAATGTCCTAAGGTTTTTACTAATTTATGTGGGCTTTCGTAAAAAATAATAGTTCTAGTTTCTTCAGCCAAAAGTAATAAACGCGTTTGTCTTCCTTTTTTAACAGGTAAAAAACCTTCAAACACAAACTTATCGTTTGGTAAACCAGAGTTTACTAATGCTGGAACAAAAGCAGTTGCGCCAGGTAAACAATCTACTTCAATATTATTTTCAACACAAGCACGAGTTAGTAAAAAGCCAGGATCTGAAATCGCTGGTGTTCCCGCATCACTAATTAAAGCTATAGTTATACCACTTTTTAATTTTTGAATAATATTTTCAACCGTTTTATGCTCATTATGCATATGATGAGATACCATATGGGTTGAAATTTCAAAATATTTTAATAGTTTGCCCGAAGTACGTGTATCTTCAGCAAGAATTAAATCGACATCTTTTAAAACCTCAATAGCTCTAAAAGTGATGTCTTTTAAATTTCCAATGGGTGTTGGCACCAAATAGAGTTTGCTCATTAATTAAATTTACTTTCTATAATTTGCAAAAAACGATCTTCAAACTCTTCTTTATCAACCCAATTGTTATAATCTGGCTTAACCATATTTTCAATAAATCGTTTAGCATCTTCAAAAGATTCCAATGTATTTAATTGAGACAATACACGGTTATAGTCTTCACTTTCCCCATCAAATAAATGCTTTATAAAAGCTATTTTATCATTTAATCCAATATTAAAACCTCCAATTTTAAGCTTTTCGTTTAATGATTTTTTTTCGTTTGACACACCATTTTTTCCTTTTGCAACAGGTTCGAAAATTGGAGTATCTTCAAATCCTGCAGTAATATCATCAAAATCAAACTTATTATATTTTTTTGTAGGAATGGCTTCTTCAAAAACAGTATCAATTTCTTCAATATCTTCTGGCATATGAGATACCATATCTTTAATCTTGTTCATTACTGGCTCCATGATTTCATCATTTTCAACATCGTCTAGATTAATATAAATCTTGTCTTCCACCTCAATAGTATCACTTATTTTATTATTAAATGCCTCGTCTAACATGCCAAAAAAAGAAGAATCACTACCTATAGTTGGTATATCGCCTTCAGAATTTTCATGAGCAAATTTTAATACAGATAGCTTCTCGTATAACTCAGTCACCTCAGCATGCATTTTAACAACATCTTCTTTTCCTCTCAGTTTTAGAATTCTATGTGCTATACTAATGAGTTCCGACTCTAACTTCTTCTTCATTATTTATAATTTTTAAATTATTGCTATTTAGGCTTTTGTTTTTTAGTAAATTTACGCCACCTTTATACAAACGAATAATCGCCTTATTTTAGTGTTAAATTTACGAAATGTTTCTTGAAAATACAGTAAATCATAAAGAACAATTTGGATGGATTGAAGTTATCTGTGGTTCCATGTTTTCTGGAAAAACCGAAGAATTAATCCGAAGATTGAAACGTGCTCAATTTGCTAGACAAAAAGTAGAGATTTTTAAACCTGCCATTGATGTGCGTTATGATGAAGAAATGGTAGTTTCTCATGACTCTAATGAAATTCGGTCCACACCAGTTCCTGCCGCTGCAAATATTCCAATTTTGGCAGATGGTTGTGATGTTGTGGGTATTGATGAAGCCCAATTTTTTGATGATGAAATTGTACGTATTTGTAACGATTTAGCAAATAAAGGCGTACGCGTTATTGTTGCTGGTTTAGATATGGATTTTAAAGGAAACCCTTTTGGACCAATGCCAGCTCTAATGGCAACTGCAGAATATGTTACCAAAGTGCATGCAGTTTGTACAAGAACTGGTAATTTAGCACAATATAGTTACCGAAAAGCTAAAAGCGATAACCTTGTGCTTTTAGGTGAGGTTGATGAATACGAGCCCTTAAGTAGAGCTGCATATTATAAAGCTATGATGCGCGATAAAGTTAGAAACATGAAGGTTAATGATGCTCAAGAAATTCCTCCATCAAAACCTAAAGATTCCAATGCCTAAAGCACAAGAAACCGTGCTTGAAATTGACTTAAAAGCACTCCAACATAATTTCGAATACCTTAAATCAAAATTTAAAAGCGAAACAAAATTTTTAGCTGTTGTTAAAGCTTTTGCATATGGAAGTGATGCTGTTGAAATAGCTAATTATCTTCAAAATCTAGATGTTGATTATTTTGCTGTGGCATATATTAATGAAGGTATTACACTAAGAAATGCTGGAATTACGAAACCTATATTAGTATTACATCCGCAGGCTGTGAATTTTAAAAAATTAATAAAACACTGTCTAGAACCAAGCTTGTATAATGCTAAAATTTTAAATGAATTTATTGAAATCGCTTCTGCAGAAAAACAAACCAATTATCCTGTTCACTTAAAATTTAATACGGGTTTAAATAGATTAGGTTTTGGAGAAAATGATGTTGATTTTATCGCATCAAAATTAAAAGAAACTGAAGCTATAAAAGTGAAATCAATCTTTTCGCATTTAGCTGCAAGTGAAGATTTAGATGAAAAAATATTCACCAAAAATCAAATAAAAAACTTTGAAACAATAGCTGGTAATTTCACAAAATGTATTGGCTATAGACCCATGTTTCATATTTGTAATACTTCTGGTGTTTTAAACTATCCTGAAGCTCATTTTGATATGGTAAGAAGTGGTATTGGTTTATATGGTTTTGGAAATTCTGAAAAAGAAAATAAAAATTTTAAACCTATTGGTACTTTAAAAACCATTATTTCTCAAATTCATGAAATAAAAAAAGGTGAATCTGTTGGTTATAATCGTGTTTTTAAAAGTGATGCTTTTTTAAAAACGGCAACATTACCAATTGGTCACGCCGATGGTATTGGCAGACAATATGGTAATGGAAAAGGCTTTGTTACTATAAATGGGCAAAAAGCACCAATACTTGGAAATGTTTGCATGGATATGATTATGGTAAACATCACAAATATTGATTGTAAAGAAGGGGACGAAGTTATTGTTTTTGGAACCAACAATACCGCCGAAAATCTTGCCGAAACCGCTAAAACCATTTCATACGAAATTATAACAGCCATTTCTCAACGTGTTAAGCGAACATATTTAAAGTAAAGAATTTTCAAAAAATGTTAAAATTTTTAACTATTTTAGTAACTCACTAACTATAAATTTAAAATTATGCTTAAAGAGTTTAAAGAATTTGCAATGAAGGGCAACCTTGTAGACATTGCTGTTGCTTTTGTAATGGGTGCTGCTTTTAACAAAGTAGTAAGCTCATTTACTGGTGGAATTGTTTCACCCTTAATTGGATTAATCTTCAAGTCTGACTTTAAAGAACAAAAATGGATAATAACAGAAGGTGCTTTGAATGATGCTGGTGAAAAAGTAGGTGAAGTTGCAGTACTTTGGGGAGACTTCTTAACCAATATTATTGACTTTATTATTGTTGCTTTAGTAATGTTTATGGTTATTAAAGGTGTTAATAGTATGAAAAAGAAAGAAGAACCAGCTCCAGCTGCTCCTGCAGGACCTTCTCAAGAAGACTTACTTGCTGAAATTAGAGACTTGTTGAAAAAATAACATTTTGTTAAATAAATAACTTCGTGTTATTTGTTGTTAAAAAGCCTTCGTTTTACAAAATGAGGGCTTTTTTTATATTCAAAATACTTAGTTTTGTCTTCTTAAAATTTTTAAATAATAAAAAATGAAAGTAGCTGTTGTTGGTGCCACTGGTATGGTTGGTGAAGTGATGCTAAAAGTTCTTGAAGAACGTAATTTTCCTGTTACAGAATTAATTCCTGTAGCTTCAGAAAGATCTATTGGAAAAACAATAACTTATAAAGGAAAAGATTTTAAAGTGGTTGGTTTAGAAACCGCTATTTCTATGCGTCCTGATATTGCTTTATTTTCGGCAGGAGGAGAAACCTCATTAGAATGGGCCCCTAAATTTGCAGAAGTTGGTACTACGGTTGTTGATAATTCTTCGGCATGGAGAATGGATCCTACTAAGAAATTAGTCGTTCCAGAAATTAATGCTCACGAATTAACAAAAGAAGACAAAATTATAGCTAACCCAAATTGCTCTACTATACAATTGGTTATGGCTTTAGCGCCGCTTCATAAAAAATATAAAATGAAACGTGTTGTAGTTTCTACATACCAATCCGTTTCTGGAACAGGTGTGAAAGCTGTAAGACAGTTAGAAAATGAAATTGCTGGAATAGAAGGAGAAATGGCTTACCCTTATCCTATTGGTAGAAATGCATTACCACATTGTGATGTGTTTGAGGAAAATGGATACACAAAAGAGGAAATGAAATTAGCTAGAGAACCTCAAAAAATAATGAATGATCGTACATTTTCAGTATCTGCAACTGCTGTTAGAATTCCTACTGCTGGTGGACATTCAGAATCTGTAAATGTTGAGTTTGAAAATGATTTTAATGTCGCCGATATTCGGAAATTATTAAGTCAAACTCCAGGGGTTGTTGTGCAAGATAATACAGATACGAATACTTACCCAATGCCAATTTATGCGCATAATAAAGATGAGGTGTTTGTGGGTAGAATTAGAAGAGACGAAACTCAACCAAATACATTAAATATGTGGATTGTTGCCGACAACCTTCGTAAAGGAGCTGCAACAAATACTATTCAAATTGCAGAATATTTAATCGAACATCGTTTGGTGTAATACTTTTATCAACTAAACCATTAAACTTTAAGCTTCTTCATTAAAATGAAGGAGCTTTTTTGTTTATTTTTGGAGGATTCAAAATTCTTTAATAATGAAAAAAATTATCACTTTATTAAGTCTAATTATTTTTATGGCTTGCAAAGAAGAAAACCCAAAATCAAATAGAATTACAGTGAATTATCCCCAAACTAGAACCGTAGATACAATTAATACTTTTTTTGGCACCGAAGTAAAAGATCCATATCGCTGGCTAGAAGATGATAGAAGTAAAGATACCGAAGCTTGGGTTAAAGCACAAAATAAGGCTACTTACAATTATTTAGATAATATCCCTTTTAGAGATGAATTAAAAGAGCGCCTTTCTAGTTTATGGAACTACGAAAAAGTTGGCGCCCCTTTTATAGAAGGCGATTACACCTATTTCTCTAAAAATGATGGGTTGCAAGACCAGAATGTATATTACAGAAAAAAAGGCGATGGAGATGCTGAAGTTTTTTTAGATCCGAATACTTTTTCAGATGATGGCACCATATCACTTGGCGGAATGAGTTTTTCTAAAGATGGAAAAACTTTAGCGTATTCTATTTCTGAAGGTGGAAGCGATTGGAGGAAAATTTTAATAATGAATGCTGAAACTAAAGAAATTATAGAAGACACACTCATTGATGTGAAATTCACTCAGATTTCATGGTATAAAAATGAAGGCTTTTATTATTCTAGTTACGACAAACCAAAAGGAAGTGAACTTTCGGCTAAAACAGATCAACATAAAGTTTATTACCATAAATTAGGAACACCACAAAAAGAAGATACTTTAATTTTTGGTGGAACACCTGAACAAAAACACCGTTACATTTATGGAGGTGTAACAGAAGATGATAAATATTTAGTCATTACTCCTCGCGTTTCAACCTCTGGAAACAAGATTTATATAAAAGACTTATCCATTCCAAATAGTCCTTTAATTACAATTTTAGACAACACCGATAGCGACACCTACATTCTTGAAAACGTAGGCAGTAAATTGTTTCTTGTTACCAATTTAAACGCACCTAATAAAAAAGTGGTTTCGGTTGATGCTTCAAATCCAACACCAGATAATTGGGTTGATGTTATACCAGAAACCAATCAAGTTTTAACCCCTTCAACAGGCGGTGGTTATTTCTTTGCACATTATATGGTTGATGCTATTTCAAAAGTTAAACAATATAATTATGATGGTTCGTTTGTTAGAGATATAAAGCTTCCTGGTTTAGGAACAGCAAGTGGTTTTGGTAGCAAAAAAGAAGAAAAAACAGATTATTTTTACTTTACAAACTACAATACACCCTCTAGTATTTATAAATTTAATGTAGATTCTGGTAAATCTGAACTATACTGGAAACCATCAATTGAATTCAATAGTGATGAATATGAAAGTAATCAGGTATTCTACAAATCAAAAGATGGAACAAAAGTTCCTATTATGATTACTCATAAAAAAGGATTAGAATTAAACGGAAAAAACCCTACTATTTTATATGCTTATGGCGGATTTAATATTAGCTTAACTCCTAGTTTTAGTATTACAAATGCGGTTTGGATGGAACAAGGTGGTATTTTAGCTGTACCTAATCTTCGTGGTGGTGGGGAATATGGAAAAGCATGGCATGATGCAGGAACAAAAATGCAAAAACAAAATGTGTTTGATGATTTTATTGCAGCAGGCGAATATCTAATAGCAAATAAATACACCTCATCAGATTATTTAGCTTTAAGAGGTGGATCTAACGGAGGTTTATTAGTTGGCGCGGTCATGACGCAGCGTCCAGATTTAGCAAAAGTAGCATTACCAGCAGTTGGAGTTTTAGATATGTTACGTTACCACACATTTACTTCAGGTGCTGGTTGGGCTTACGATTATGGAACTGCCGAAGATGATAAAGACATGTTTGAATATTTAAAAGCATATTCCCCAGTTCATAATGTGAAACCTGGAGTACAATACCCGGCAACATTAGTAACCACTGGCGATCATGACGATAGAGTTGTTCCGGCACATAGTTTTAAGTTTGCTGCCGAATTACAAAGTAAACAAACAGGTAATAATCCCACTTTAATTCGAATTGAAACCGATGCAGGTCATGGCGCAGGAACACCTGTAAGTAAAACTATTGAGCAATATGCCGATATTTTTGGTTTTACGCTTTATAACATGGGTTTTGAGGTTTTGCCTATAAAAACTAAAGAATTTAAAGATTAAAATAATAATTTTTGATTTTTTTAAGCTTTATTTATTTGACCGGTCTTTTATTTATATAAATAATATTTCTTCTTAAAAAAAGTTAAAAAGCTCTCTTAACTTTTGGTAGTATTGCCCAATTGCTATAGTTTTACGGCCGAAATGACCAAAATTTTCAAAAAATATTTATCATTAATAGTAATCTTGTTTTTAACAGGAGCTTCAAACCTATATGCAAATTCTATTGCAGAACATTGTGATGATTACTTTTTAAATACTAGTCAAATTTCAATTAATGAAAATTTAGAAACGCCTTCTTATAATCCAATTCAGCAACAAGAAGAAAACAAATTGTTTTTTGATATTGTCGAAATTGAAAATACAGAAAACGAAGAATCTATTTCTAAAAACAATATTATTCCTTTTGGCAGTTACATAGCTGCCTTTTTTGAAGCACAAATATTTAATGTTTTATCATTTCAATTACAAAAAAATTCTCTCCGTAAAAGAAATGGTTTTAATCAGTATTCAACAAGACTTCACCTTAGGTTAGAGGTTTTTATAATCTGATAAATTTGCTATTATAAACCACGATTAACATTCGGTTTACTAATTTTCACCCCTTTTTTATTAAAGAATTTAGCTAGTCATCCATCCATTGGTACTGACTTGCACCAAATATATTTTTATTCTACCAATTTATTTTTAAACAAAAAATTATGAAAAAAAACTTCATTTTCATGGGTTTATTCGCATGTCTATTACACACTAGTTGCGAAACTAAAAAAGAAGAAAAGAAAGAACAAATAGCGTTTCTTGTTACTAATCCAGTTAAAAAAGACACCACAATAACCAAAGACTATGTAAGTCAAATTCACTCCATCAGACATATAGAATTAAGAGCTCTTGAAAAAGGATATTTAGAGCACATATCTGTTGATGAAGGACAACACGTAAAAAAGGGGCAGGCGATGTTCCAAATCATGCCAAATATTTATCAAGCAGAATTACAAAAGGCAAAAGCAGAATCTAAATCTGCTGAAATTGAGTTAAAAAACACTAAGCTTTTAGCGGAAGGAAATGTGGTATCAGAAAATGAATTAGCTCTAGCAAATGCAAATTATGAAAAAGCAACTGCTGAAGTTGCTCTAGCCGAAACACATTTAGGATTTACAAAAATAAAAGCACCTTTTGATGGTATTATGGACCATTTAGAAGCAAGAGAAGGAAGTCTTTTAGATGAAGGCGAATTATTAACTACACTCTCTGATAATAGTAAAATGTGGGTTTACTTCAATGTGCCAGAAACTGAGTATTTAGATTATATAACCAGTGCTGATAAAGACACTAAAAAGGAAGTAGAACTATTAATGGCAAACAACAAACGTTTTAACCAAAAAGGAATTGTTGAAACCATTGAAGGCGATTTTAATAGCGAAACTGGCAACATTGCCTTTAGAGCAACCTTTCAAAACCCCGATGGCATTTTAAGACATGGCGAAACAGGAAGCATATTAATGACTGTGCCATTTAAAGATGTTATTATAATACCTCAAAAAGCAACTTTTGAAATTTTAGATAAAACATATGTTTTTGTAGTAGGTAAAGACCATGTAGTAAAACAAAAAGAAATTACTATTGGTGGCGAATTACCTCACCTATATATAGTGGATAAAGGACTTTCTGAAAACGATACTATTTTACTAGAAGGTATTAGAATGGTAAAAAATAATGAAGAAATACACACGAAGTTTTTAGAACCTAATAAAGTGTTGTCTGAGTTAGACCTATACGCTGAATAATTTTAGAATTTAATCTACAAAAGACATGTTTAAACAATTTATAAAAAGACCCGTTTTGGCGATTGTCATTTCGGTCATAATCGTATTTATAGGCGGGCTTGCCATAAAGCAATTACCTATATCTCAATTTCCACAAATAGCACCTACTACTGTAAATATTTTTATAGCATATCCAGGTTCTAGTTCAGAGGTATTGGTTAATTCAACATTAATTCCTTTAGAAACTGCCATAAATGGTGTTCAAGGTATGCGATATATTGCTTCTGATGCTACGAGTGCCGGTGAAGCAACCGTTCGCGTTATTTTTGACCCTGGTACAGATCCTAATGAAGCAGTGGTTAGGGTTAAAACACGTGTAGATCAAGTGATGCCTTTATTGCCTGAACTGGTACAGCGTGAAGGTGTTGTTATTACTCCTATTCAGCCTAGTATGTTAATGTACGTTAACCTTTCTAGCACAGATAAAAACAATGATGAAAAGTTTCTATATAACTATGCTTACACTAAAATTATCCCTGAAATTCAACGTATAAAAGGGATTGCAAGTGCTAAAATATTAGGAAGCAGAAAATATGCAATGAGAATCTGGTTAAAACCAGACCGAATGAGAGCTTATAATATTTCGGCAGAAGAAGTTTTAGAGGCCATGGAAGAACAAAGTATTCTTGCTAGACCTGGACGATTAGGAAGAAGTTCTGGTATGACTTCACAATCTTTAGAATATGTATTAACTTATCAAAACAGATATAACGAACCTGACCAATATAAAGAGATTATAATTCGTGCCAATAAAGAAGGCGAAATTATTCAATTAAAAGATATTGCTGATGTAAATTTAGGAAGTGAATTTTTTGATATCTATTCTAATCTAGATGGAAAACCTTCAGCGTCTATCGTTTTAAAGCAAACCTTTGGAAGTAATGGTAACGACGTTATTAAAGCTGTAAAAGAAAAATTAGCCGAATTAGAAGTTGAATTACCACCAAATGTAGATTTTCAAATTAGTTATGATGTGTCCAATTTCTTAGATGCATCAATAGAACAAGTATTACACACACTTAGAGACGCTTTTATTCTGGTAGCTGTTGTAGTATTTTTATTTTTAGGGGATTGGCGTTCTACTTTAATTCCTATTATAGCAGTACCTGTGTCGTTAATTGGAGCCTTTTTTGTTATGCAACTATTTGGACTTTCAATTAACTTAATTACACTATTTGCATTAGTGCTAGCCATTGGTATTGTAGTAGACAATGCTATTGTTGTAGTAGAAGCTGTTCATGTTAAAATGGAAGAAGAAAACCTAACACCTTACAAAGCTTCATATGAAGTTTTAGGTGAGATTGGAGGTGCTATTGTTGCCATTACTTTAGTTATGGTTTCTGTTTTTATTCCAATTTCTTTTATGACTGGTCCTGTTGGAGTTTTCTACCGCCAGTTCTCAATAACCATGGCAGGAGCTATTGTTATTTCAGCAATTGTAGCATTAACATTAACACCTGTTTTATGCGCCATGTTGCTTAAAAACAACCACGGAAAAACTAAAAAATCGCTTATAGATCGTTTTATAAATTGGTTTAATAAAGGTTTTGAAAGACTTACAGGAAAATACGTTGCAATTCTTAATAAAATTGTAGCTAGAAGAATTGTCACTTTTGGAATTTTAATTGCTTTTTGTGTCGGCATCTTTGTTACCAATAAAGTGCTTCCAGCTGGTTTTATACCTAATGAAGACCAAGGAATGATTTATGCCATCATCCAAACACCACCCGGAGCTACTTTAGAACGCACTAATGAAGTGGCTAAAAAACTTCAAAAAATTTGTGAGGAAACCGAAGGTGTAGAATCCGTATCGTCTTTAGCTGGTTACGAAATCATGACCGAAGGTCGAGGCTCTAACGCTGGTACGTGTTTAATCAACTTAAAACCTTGGTCGAAACGTCATCATTCGGTACACGAAATCATGGAAGAACTTGAAGAAGAAACCAAAGATTTGGGTGCAGTTATAGAATATTTTGAACCACCGGCAGTTCCTGGTTTTGGATCTTCTGGAGGGTTTGCTATGCGTTTATTAGATAAAACAAACTCAACGGATTACCATCATTTTGAAAAAATTAATAGTGATTTCATGGATGCCCTATCTAAACGAAAAGAACTTACAGGATTATTCACCTTCTTTTCTGCAAATTATCCACAATATGAGTTAAAAATAAATAACAAAATTGCCATGCAAAAGGGTGTTACCATTAGTAAAGCAATGGAAAACCTAAACATTTTAATTGGTAGTACATACGAACAAGGATTTATTCGTTTTGGCAGGTTCTTTAAAGTATATACACAAGCTGGACCAGAATACAGAAGGTTACCATCAGATCTTGAAAAGCTTTATGTTAAAAATGAAGAAGGAGAAATGGTCCCTTATTCTGCTTTTATGAGTATTGAAAAGAAATTAGGTCCTAATGAAATTACTAGATACAATCTTTACAATTCGGCATCAATAAGAGGTTTGCCTGCTGAAGGTTTTACAAGTGGTGATGCTATTAATGCAATAAAAGAAGTTGCAGCAAAACAGTTACCAAGAGGTTACGATATTGCTTGGGAAGGATTGTCTTTTGATGAAGCTAGTAGAGGTAATGAATCATTATACATTTTTATAGTCGTATTAATCTTTGTTTATTTTGTTCT
Organism: Flaviramulus basaltis; assembly: GCF_900114265.1. Lineage (GTDB taxonomy): Bacteria > Bacteroidota > Bacteroidia > Flavobacteriales > Flavobacteriaceae > Flaviramulus > Flaviramulus basaltis. The sequence continues at coordinate 896,021 of NZ_FPKV01000001.1, read as the reverse complement.
TGCAGCACAATACGAAAGTTTTCTTTTACCATTTGCAGTAATATTGTCTCTTCCTGTTGGTGTTTTTGGATCTTTTTTCCTATTAAAAGCTATGGGATTAGCCAATGATGTATATGCACAAATTGGTGTGATTATGCTAGTTGGTTTATTAGGTAAAAATGCCGTATTAATTGTTGAATTCGCCGTGCAAAAACAAAGGCAAGGTGCTACAATTTTAGAAGCAGCTATTGGAGGTTCTAGAGCTCGTTTTAGACCAATTTTAATGACGTCCTTTGCCTTTATCGCTGGGTTAATTCCTTTAGTTATGGCAACTGGAGCTGGGGCTATTGGCAATAGAACCATTGGCGGTTCTTCCTTAGGAGGTATGCTTATTGGAACTCTTTTTGGGGTTTTAATTATCCCAGGACTTTACTACATTTTTGCAAAAATGGCAGAAGGAAGAAGTCTTATTAAAGATGAAGCTAGCGAACCGCTTTCAGAAGAGTTTATTCGAAATAGTGAAAAAGAAAATCAAACTACGGCCAATACTGCTCAAATAAACAAATTAAAAAATCTGTTTAAAAAACTTAGTAAAAGAAACAAAGATGAATAAATATAAAAAAATCAGAAAGCTCTGTTTTGCTAGCATTATTACAATACTATCACTATATTCTTGTGTATCAACTAAGAATATAAGAGAAGAAAACAAAACGGTTCCTAATGAATATCAAAACCAATCTGCAGACACTACTAATACGGTATCTGTAAAATGGAAAGACTTTTTTTCAGATCCTAATTTAGTAGCATTAATAGATGCTGCTTTAATTAACAATCAAGAGCTTAATATTATGTTACAGCATGTTGATATGGTCAAAAACGAGATAAAAGCAAAAAAAGGAGAATATTTGCCTTTTGTTGGTATATATGCTGGTGCCGAAGTAGAAAAAGTAGGTGAATTTACCCGAAATGGTGCCGTAGAAAAAACCCTAAATATTCGTGAAGAAGAAGAATTTCCAGAACCATTAGCTAATTATTCCGTTGGTCTTTCTGCTTCATGGGAACTGGATATCTGGGGTAAACTACGTAAAGGAAAAAAAGCTGCTGTTTTAGAATATTTGGCATCTGTTGAAGGCAAGAATTTTATGGTTACACAATTGGTTTCTGAAATTACAAGCTCTTATTATGAGCTTATGGCTTTAGATAATCAATTAGCTATAATAGAACAGAATTTAGAGATTCAGCAAAATGCATTAAAAATGGTAAAGCTTCAAAAGGAGGCTGCAAGAACCACGCAATTAGCAGTAAGCCGTTTTGAAGCTGAAGTGTTTAAAAACAAAAGCAATAAATTTGAAATTCAGCAAAAAATAGTAGAAACTGAAAATTTTATAAATTTTCTAGTCGGTAGATATCCGCAACCTGTAACTAGAAGTTCAGAAAATTTTATAACAAAAAAAGTGGATTCTATAAATGCAGGTATTCCATCACAATTATTAGAAAATCGACCAGATATTAGAAAAGCTGAATTAGAGCTGTCTGTTTCAAAATTAAACGTAAGCATTGCAAAAGCTAATTTTTATCCATCTATTGGTATTAAAGCAGGTGTTGGGTTAGAAGCTTTTAAACCTAAATTTTTAACAAGCACTCCAGAATCATTACTCTACTCTTTAGTTGGAGATGTTGTGTCTCCATTAATTAATAGAAATGCTATTAAAGCAGAGTATAAAAATGCAAATGACAGACAACTTCAAGCCGTTTTTGAGTATGAGAAAACAATTTTAAATGCTTACATAGAAGTAGCAAATCAACTATCTAGTTTGCAAAACCTTAAAGAAAGTTATTCTCTTAAAGAAAAACAAGTACAAGCACTTACAGAGTCAATTGACCTTTCTATTAGGCTTTTTAAATCGGCAAGAGCTGAATATACAGAAGTATTGCTTACACAAAGAGAAGCATTAGATTCTAAAATTGAAATTATTGAAACCAAAAGAGATCAATTATTGGCTAATGTAAAACTGTACCAAGCTTTAGGTGGTGGCTGGAATTAAAACAAACCATTTTATTAAATTTAAAAAATCGCTCGAGTTATTGAGCGATTTTTTTATGCTATTTTTGTACCTCAATAATTACCATGCTTAAAGTAGAAAACTTAACTTTTTCCTATAATAAAACACCTGTTTTAAAAGACATTTCTTTTAAAGTTGAACAAGGAGAAAACCTTGCCGTTATTGGCGAAAGTGGTTCCGGAAAAAGCACTTTACTTAATTTACTTTATGGTGAATTTGATTTAAATAAAGGTCATGTTTTTTGGAAAGAAACGGAGATTCTAGGTCCAAAATACAACTTAGTAGTTGGTTACGACTTTATGAAATATGTTTCTCAAGAGTTTGATTTGATGCCGTTTATTACTGTTGAAGAAAATATTGGTAAACACCTTTCAAATTTCTTTCCAGATGAAAAAAAAGAACGCACAGTAGAATTATTAGAAGTTGTAGAGCTTACCGAGTTTGCAAAAACTAAAGTAAAAACCTTAAGTGGTGGTCAAAAACAGCGTGTTGCATTAGCGCGTGCATTAGCTAAACAGCCCGAAATAGTATTGTTAGACGAGCCTTTTAGCCACATTGATAATTTCCAAAAACAATCCTTAAGACGAAACGTTTATAGGTATTTAAAAGATAAAAACATCACTTGTATAGTGGCAACTCACGACAAGGAAGATGTTCTTGGTTTTGCCGATAGAATGATTGTTTTAAACAACAATAAAATAGTTGTAAATGATTCACCTGAGACCTTATACAAAAAACCTAAAACAGGATTGATTGCTTCATTTTTTGGTGAATTTAATTTAATTAGTGGTGAAATTATTTACGCTCATCAACTAAAAGTGGTTGAAAAATCTAGTGTAAAAGCTACAGTCATTCAAAGCTATTTTAAAGGCCATTATTACTTAATTGAAGCAAATTTGGATGAGCAAAAAGTGTTTTTTGAGCATGATACTCAATTAAAAAACTATCAAATAGTTTATCTTTTAATAAAAAAAAGCACTCTATAAAATCTTTTCAATTTTAAATTTCTGTTCTCTAAACACAATCTCATCACCAATGTTTTTCCCAATTAAAAATTGTCCAATAGGTGTGTTTGCAGAAATAGCATAAAACTTATCACCATCAATATAGAGCTCCCCAGCACTAATAGCAATAAAATAATTAGATTTAGTGGTATAAACCACACTTCCTAAACTTATGTTTTTATTGTGTTTTTCAACATCTATTTTAGATAGAATTTCTTTTACTTTTTGAACTTCGGCTAATTGATTGCCCGCTTTCTCACGTTCTAATTGCAACATAGCGCGACCTGTTTCGTGTTTGTCTCCAGCGCTACTTTTGGTTTCAGAAGTAAGAGATTCTTGAATTTCTGAAATAGTGCTTTGAATTGTCTTTAATCGTGTTTCAATAAAACCGAAACACTGGTTATAAAGTAATTGTTTTATTACTAGAGAATCATTCATTTTTCTGTTTTAAATTCAAGCTTTCCAATGTAATTCATTTGATTAACAATCCAATTCTTTCTGCTTTGAATGTAATTTGAAGCTGGATTCGCTTTATATTTTCTAGGGTTTGGTAATATAGAAGCTATTGCTGCGGCTTCCTGTTTTGACAATTTTTGTGCTGCTTTTTTAAACCAATATTGAGAAGCGGCTTCAGCACCATAAACACCATTTCCCATTTCAATACTGTTTAAATACACCTCTAAAACTCGATCTTTAGTCCAAATTTTTTCAATTAAAAAAGTGAAATAGGTTTCTAAACCTTTACGCAACCAACTTCTTTGCGGCCAAAGAAATACGTTTTTTGCCGTTTGCTGAGTTATTGTACTTCCGCCTCTAATACGTTTTCCTTTACTGTTATTTTTATAAGCTTTCTCTATAGCTTCAACATCAAACCCATTGTGGTTTAAAAATTTTTGGTCTTCACTACAAATAACAGCTAGTTGAAGGTTTTTTGATATGTTTTCCATAGGAATCCAATCGTGTTTCCAAGCCGCTTTATTTTCACTTTCAAAATAACGTATCACCATTAAAGGTGTTATTGCAACGGGAACATATTTATACAAAACAACCAAACCAATGGATAGAGCAAAAAACCAAAAAATTAATTTTAAAAGAAATCTATACAATCGTTTCATTAAACTATTCTATTAATTGTGCTAATTCTTGACCAATTAATGAGCCAATTGCAATTCCCATTCCGCCTAGTCTCACGCCACAATATACATTATTAGAAAGCTGTTTTACAATGGCTTTTTTTTGATTTCCAACGCCCATAATACCACTCCAACGATGTTCAATTTCAAATAAAATTTCTGGCAAAATAGTTGTTTTTAATAGTTCTTCTAATTTATTTTGAATGATGTCTGTTTGATTAAATTCTGCGGTCTCTTCTCCCTTAAAATCTAGGTTTCTTCCTCCACCAAAAAGAATTCTATTATCTATATTTCTAAAATAATAATAACCTCTATCTAAATGAAACGTGCCTTTAATATGAAGGTTTTTAATTGGTTTTGTAATCATTACTTGTGCTCTAGCAGGTTTTACTTCTTCATTTAATAGCTGTGAAGCAAAACCATTTGTTGCAATGAGTAATTTTGATGTGTAGAACTCAAATTCATTTGTTTTAATTTTAACTGAATCGCTTTTTTCGGTAAAAACTTCAACAACACAATTATTTAAAATCTTAATGCCTTTTTTTTGAGCTTTTTTAAGCAATGCTTCCATCATTTTTCCTGTATCAATTTGCCCTTCAAATTGATTGAAAATGTATTCTGACTCAATGTTTTTAAAATTAAAACTGTTTGGTTTAATACTAAAAACGTCCTTTTTAAATATTGGTTTCAATAACTTATTTATGTCTTCTTTTTTTGAAATACACTTATCCAATAAGTGCTCGTTATTTAAAAATAACTCATAACCGCCATTATTTCGATAATTAATGGTTTTATCTCCTAAGGTTTTGCGTAATAATTTTAAACCTTTAACGCGCTTTTTTATAAGCTGCAAAACTTCTGTTTCTGTATGACTATTTAAATCATCTATAATTTCACTAAGGCTTCCAAAGCAAGCAAAACCAGCATTTTTTGTGCTGGCTCCTTGTGGCAACATGCCTTTTTCTAAAATTAGAATATTTGATTTTGGAAAACGCTCTTTTAAATATAGCGCACAGTTTAACCCAACAATACCACTGCCAACAATAGTATAATCTATGTTGGTTAACCATGATTTTATTTCCCAGTATGACAAATTCATGTTGCTAATTTACCATTTATCATTGAAGAAACAACTCGTGTTAAGGATAGACGTGGCATCCTTTTTTGAGGCACGAAAAAAAGATAGAACAGATAGCCTGACTTTTGCTGTTTTGCAAAAGTAACACCATAAAAAAACTCCGAAATTGCTTTCGGAGTCTTAATTATTTATTCTTCAACTTGTTTTTGTATAACGAAATCTTCCATAAATTTAGTAGTGTAATTACCTGCTAAATAATCTGGATGATCCATAAGCTGTCTGTGAAATGGAATCGTGGTTTTAATACCTTCTATGACGAATTCATCTAAGGCACGCTTCATTTTATTAATTGCCTCTTCTCTCGTTTGCGCCGTTGTAATTAACTTTGCAATCATAGAATCATAGTTTGGAGGTATAGCATAACCTGCATAAACATGTGTGTCTAAACGCACTCCATGGCCTCCAGGAGCATGCAATGTAGTGATCACACCTGGTGATGGTCTAAATCCATTAAATGGATCTTCGGCATTAATACGACACTCAATAGAATGAAGCTTAGGTATGTAATTTTTACCAGAAATTGGCACTCCTGCGGCTACAAGTATTTGTTCGCGAATTAAATCGAAATCAATAACTTGTTCTGTAATAGGGTGCTCTACTTGAATACGCGTATTCATTTCCATAAAGTAGAAATTTCTATTTTTATCAACTAGAAATTCTATAGTTCCAGCACCTTCATATTTAATATATTCTGCTGCTTTCACCGCTGCTTTACCCATTTTATCACGAAGTTTATCCGTCATAAATGGTGATGGTACTTCTTCAGTAAGTTTTTGGTGTCGACGTTGAATTGAGCAATCTCTTTCTGATAAATGACATGCTTTTCCTCGAGAATCTCCTACAATTTGAATTTCAATATGTCTTGGTTCTTCAATAAGTTTTTCCATGTACATATCGTCATTACCAAAAGCCGCTTTACTTTCTTGTCTTGCAGAATCCCAAGCGTCTTTAAGGTTTTCTGGTTTAAAAACACCTCGCATACCTTTTCCGCCTCCACCAGCAGATGCTTTAAGCATTACAGGATAACCTGTAGCTTTTGCTACTTTTTGGCATTCCTCAAAGGTCTCTATAACACCTTCGCTTCCGGGAACACAAGGTACTCCTGCAGCTTTCATAGTCGCTTTAGCATTGGCTTTATCTCCCATTCTATCAATCATCTCTGGTGAAGCGCCAATGAATTTTATACCATGCTCTTCACAGATTTTTGAAAACTTAGCGTTTTCTGATAAAAAACCATAACCTGGATGAATAGCATCTGCATTAGTAATTTCTGCTGCAGCTATAATATTAGACATTTTTAAATAAGATTCGCTACTTGGTGCAGGTCCTATACAAACCGCTTCATCAGCAAACTTAACATGTAAACTTTCGGCATCAACAGTTGAATATACTGCAACTGTTTTAATACCCATTTCTTTACAGGTTCTAATAACACGAAGTGCTATTTCCCCTCTATTGGCAATCAATATTTTTTTGAACATCTTTTTTGAATTAGATAATTAGAAAATTGAATTATTGAATTATTAGAAAATTAACATCCCTAATAATCTATAACCCTAATAATCTAAATTAAGATGGATCTACTAAGAATAATGGTTGATCAAACTCTACAGGTGAAGAATCGTCAACTAATATTTTAACTACTTTTCCTGAAACTTCTGATTCTATTTCATTGAAAAGTTTCATTGCTTCTATAATACAAAGCACATCGCCTTCGGCAATAGTTTGTCCTACCTCAACAAACAAAGGTTTATCTGGAGAAGGTTTTCTATAGAATGTACCAATTATTGGTGATTTTATAGTAATATATTTTGAGTTTTCTTCTGTAGTTGCTGCTGCTTCTGTAGTTGTAGCTGAAGTAGCTGGCTCAGCTACAGTTGGAACGGCAGCCATTTGAGGTACTTGGGTAGCAGGAATTTGATGCACAATTGTTGTGTCTGACTCTGACCCAGTTTTAATCGTGATTTTAATATCATCCATCTCCAATTTAACCTCACTTGCTCCTGACTTTGCAACAAACTTGATTAAGTTTTGAATTTCTTTTATATCCATAATTTTGCTAAATTAGTTTTTGGTTAGTTTTCTGAATTATAAGCCCATTTTAAATAAATAGCCCCCCAATTAAATCCGCCTCCAAAAGCTGCGAATATTATATTATCTCCTTTTTTTAGTTGTGATTCATAATCATTTAGAAGCAATGGTAAGGTAGCTGATGTGGTATTACCATATTTATGAATATTAATCATTACTTTTTCTTCTTCTAAATTTATGCGTTGTGCCGTAGCATCAATAATACGTTTATTTGCTTGATGTGCAGCAAGCCAATCGACATCATCATTAGTTAGATTGTTACGCTCTAATATTTTTACAGCAGCATCTGCCATATTAAATACCGCATTTTTAAATACTGTTCTACCTTCTTGAAAAGCATAGTGACCTCCAGCCTCCATGGTTTCTGGTGTTGAAGGAAATGATGATCCACCATGTTTTGCTTGTAAAAATTCCCTACCTGTTCCGTCACTTCTTAAATATTCATTTTGAAATCCTAAATTTTCTTCATTAGGCTCAAATAAAACAGCACCAGCACCATCTCCAAAAATAATACAAGTAGCTCTATCTTTATAATTGATAAGTGAAGACATTTTATCGGCTCCTATAAGCAATACGTTTTTATATCTTCCAGACTCAATATAGCTTGAAGCAACAGACATTCCATATAAAAAACTTGAACATGCGGCATCTAAATCGAATGAAAAGGCATTTACTGCTCCTATTTCTGATGCAGTAAAAGATGCTGTTGAAGCGGCTTTCATATCTGGTGTTGCTGTTGCAACTATGACAAGCTCGATATCTTTAGGATCAATTCCTTTTTTACTTATAAGATCTTGTGCGGCTTTAATTGCTAAATAAGACGTGCCTTTGCCTTCTTCTTTAAGAATTCGGCGTTCTTTAATTCCTGTTCTACTGGTAATCCATTCATCATTTGTATCAACCATTGTTTCAAGAATTTGATTGGTTAATACATATTCTGGCACATATGCGCCTACAGCTGTAATTGCTGCTGAGGTTTTACTCATAACGTTATAGTTAATTCGACCAAAAAATCATTAAAATTGGACAAAAACGATCAAAATTTCACGAAAATTACTGAATTTTGACGTAATATCATGCAAATTATGTGTTTTTGTGATTTAGAAAAAGCATTCCATAAAAAAAACGCTCATAAATGAGCGTTTTGATATATGCTTGCAAACCTACTTATGCAACGTTTTCTACTTCTGAGTTGTCAATTAATACTTGACCTCTATAATAAAGTTTTCCTTCATGCCAGTGTGCTCTATGATATAAATGTGCTTCACCTGTTGTTGGGCAAGTAGCAATCTGTGGCGCAGTTGCTTTGTAATGTGTTCTTCTTTTATCTCTTCTTGTTTTCGAGATTTTTCTTTTAGGATGTGCCATTTTATGTTTTTATTTATCCGTTAATAATTTCTTTAATGTATTCCACCGAGGATCAATATCCTCCTTGTTTTCTTTATTTTCTTTAAGCTTTGGGCTTAACTCTTCTAATTTTTTAAGTATATCTGAATCTAAAGTGCCATCTTTAACACCTGGGTGAATTCGTTTTGCTGGAACCGCAAGTATAATTAATTCATATATATACTGCTGTATATTAATTTCATAGGTTCCATGAGGAATAATAAGAATATCTATATGCTCATCATTATACTCATCTCCAAAATTAACAACCAAATCAAATTCATCTTTAATGTTTTGATTATAAGGCTCGTTAGTTAGGTCGCAATTCACATTAACCCATCCAGAAATTTTAAAGTGTAACTCTAGTAATGTTGACTTTTTTTCTAAATCAACATTTACTATAATGTTTACATCTTTAAAATCTTCATACTCAAAATGTTTAAAGAACTCTTGTTCAACTTTGTACTCAAAATGATGCTTCCCTATCTTTAATCCAACAAAAGGAATTGTAAAATCTTTTAATGGCTTCATTTCTCACTTCTATTTTGAGCCTGCAAATATATAAATTTTTATTTACGCAACATTACTTATAAACATTTTTTTGTTTATAAATTTCATTCCTTTCTAATTAGGTGCAATAATTAGCAATCAAGCCCTTAGCGGCGTTCGCTTTTTGGTGCCTTTTTTAATGGGTTTGCCGTAAGCTCATCATAATTAAATCTGTTTTTAAATATTTGAATAGCGCTAAAAACAGCTTCTTTAAATGAGTTTTCATCTGCTATTCCTTTTCCTGCGATTTCGTAAGCTGTTCCGTGATCTGGAGATGTTCTTATCTTATTTAAACCTGCTGTAAAATTAACGCCTTGTCCAAATGATAATGTTTTAAACGGTATTAAACCTTGATCATGATAAGATGCAATAATAGCATCAAAATTTTTGTAATTATTGGAGCCAAAAAAACTATCTGCAGCATAAGGCCCAAAAACTAATTTACCTGATTCTTTTATTTTTTGAAGTGTTGGCCTTAAAACATCATCATCCTCTGTGCCTATTACCCCATTATCTCCTGTGTGTGGGTTTATACCTAATACAGCTATTCTTGGTCTTTCTATTTTAAAATCTTTTTTTAATGATGAATAAACAGTGTTTATCTTTTTTTCGATTAGTTCTGATGTAATATGATTTGAAACATCTTTAACTGGTACATGATCTGTTAACAAACCAACTCTTAAATTATCTGTTATCATAAACATTAAGCTTTCCCCCTCTAGTTCTTTTGCCAAATAATCTGTGTGTCCAGGAAAGTTAAAATCTTTAGATTGAATATTGTGTTTATTAATAGGGGCAGTAACCAAAACATCTATATTATTATTCTTTAAAGCCTCTGTTGCTTTTTGTAAAGACTTAACAGCATATTGCCCTATTTTTAAATCTTCTTTACCAAATTCAATTTTTACTGGTTCATTCCAACAATTAAACACGTTAAACTTTCCAATTACCAATTGGTCGATAGTATTTATAGAATGAAATTTAATTTCAGATTTAAAATGTGTTTTAAAAAAGGTCATGGTTTTTGCCGAAGCAAATATTACAGGAGTGCAAAACTCTAACATTCTTGGGTCTTCAAATGTTTTTAAAACTATTTCTCCTCCAATGCCGTTTAAATCTCCTATAGATATACCAACTATTATATTTTCTGCTTGCTCCATTAAAAATGACAACTTTTGTTTGTAATTTTGATGTTGCAAATTTAACTAAATAAACAGATAATAATATGTTTACTGGAATTATTGAAGATATAGGTGAAGTTTCAAATTTAAAAGAAGAGTTTGACAACCTACATATTTCTATTAAAAGTTATTTAACCTCTGAATTAAAAATTGACCAAAGCGTTGCTCATAATGGTGTTTGCTTAACTGTTGTAGCTATTAATGATGATGTATATACGGTAACCGCAATTAAAGAAACTCTAGATAAAACTAATCTTAATACTTTAAAAGTTAATGATAAAGTTAACCTTGAACGTGCTATGAAACTTGGAGATAGACTTGACGGGCATATTGTACAAGGTCATGTAGATCAAATAGCGACTTGTACTAATATTGAAGATGTTAATGGTAGTTGGGTATTTAGTTTTAGCTATGATTCAACACTTAATAATATTACCATTGAAAAAGGCTCTATAACCGTAAATGGAACAAGCTTAACCGTTGTGAATTCAAAAAAAGATGCATTTAGCGTTGCTGTTATACCTTATACTTATGAGCATACAAATTTTAATACTTTTAAAATTGGTACAACAGTAAATTTAGAATTTGATGTTTTAGGGAAATATGTAGCTAAACTGATAGAATTGAATAAATCCTCTTAATTATTGTATTTTCTGAATAATAATTTTTTAACCCCATAAAATATAGCAAAAGCGGCTCCACATAAAACCCCTCCGTCAATCGGTAGTAAACCTGGCGGTGGTGGTCCTGGCGGTGGTGGAGTTTGACCAACACACATAAAGCTTATTAATACAAATAAGATTGAGGCAAGTATTCTTTTATTTTGTATTGTCATGGGGTCTCAAATGTATAATAAAAAGCGAGTTAACAAAAAAATTATGCGTTTACTAACAGTAAAATAACTTGGAGAAGCTTAAAATCATCGACCAATAGCTTATTTTCTGAAATTATGTAATTATTTTTATTCTTTAATTAATAAAAGCATGCACGCATAAAAATAATCCCGTTTTCAATTTACTAAACAAATATATATAATTTAGTCTAAAACAAAAACTAAAATGCACATACTTAATAATAGACATAAATAATCTTTAAAAACATACCAAACTCATAACAAGCGAGTTATGTTTTGTTTGAAAAATATTACTTCTAAAGTGATTGAGCAAAGATTTAATCGAAATGAATTAATTGAACAATGTAATTTAAACTAATTTAACCGTTAGTTAATTATAAAATTCATATTATGAAACAAGAAAAAGAAAACTTTGAGCTAGTTAAGGAGTCAGAAGATGAAAAAGAAAACTACATATTCCAAAAAGATAAGACAACTAAAACTGTCACTTTTTTTGTGATTGGAATTCTTATTATACTAATTATTGCGGTTATACTTTCAAGCTTCTTTTTTAATTAAAAGCCCTATAATATTTAAACAAAAGGCTTAAACACCTGTTTTTTAAAACTATATAAAATAAAAAAAGCCTTTCATAAATGAAAGGCTTTACAATTTCTAGTAGTGGTCCCACCTGGTCCACATATAATCTTGTTGTATTTTACTCTATTTTATTGAATTTAAACACCTTAACCCTTGTTTTTGCTGAATTTTATAGTTAAGCGAAATAAGGTAAAATTAAACGAAAACAAAATTATTCGTCCCCTCATTCGTCCCCTATAAAGACTTTTTAGTATATATTTGCTTACAAGTTAATACAAAAAAGATTGTATCACATGAACAAAGACATTAAAATTAAAGAATTGTTTAAAGATATTTACGGCGTCTATTTTCAAGAGTTAAATCAAGAATATTTAATAGATAATTCTGAAAAAAGTCATTCAAATAAATGCGCTAGTTGTGGAGATAAATGTATTTCGTATTCGAAAAGACAAGATTTACCATACTTCAAATTAACTGACAACATTAAAACACTAGTTATAGCTGAATCGCCAGCTAGTGGAGAAGATATAAATAAATTAGGATATGTTTTTGGCTGGGAACAGTTTGGCAAACCAAGTAAGGCAATAATCAAACATTATGAAAATTATTTTTTTAAATTATTGAACCTCAATCGTGAAGAAACATATATAACTGATGCGGTTAAATGTTACTCTCATAAATCAAACTTTTCAAAAGCATTTAAAAATTGCAATCAATATCTATTAAAAGAAATAGAAATACTAGAACCAAAAAAAATTCTAGTTATTTCAAAACAATCTTCGGTAATTAAATTTCTAAATGAAAATAAAGAAAAGTACAACTATGAAATTACAATAATCCCTCATCCATCAAATCAAAATATTGGAAAAATCCCAACTGTAAGTGAACTGTTTATAAAAATTGGTGAACTAAATCATAACGAAAAATGGATACGGATTGGAAATGAAATCAACGAAGAATATAAAAAGTTCAGAAATAAATTAAACCAATAACTTCAAAATTATTTCTAGTGTCAAAGGCAAAATTTATATTAAAAGAACCAAACGCAAAAGTAGAAACTTTAATCTACCTTATTTACAATTACCAATACAAACGGTTCAAGTATTCAACAGGGGAAACAATAAACCCAAAGTTTTGGAATAAAACCGCGCAAAGGGTAAAAGCATCTAAACAATTTAAAGAGTATCCCGAATTTAACTCACGACTAGACAAAATTGAAAATGGTATTAATAATGCTTTTAGGACATTGCTTAATGACGGTATTCAACCGAATAACACATTATTGAAAGAAGTTTTAGAAAACGAATTATCCGATAATTTATTAAAACCAAAACAAGTAACATTATTTGAATTTATTGAATCTTATATAGAAGAAAGTAAACTCAATAAAACTATTGGAACAATTAAGGTTTACAAAACTACATTCAAGTACCTAAAGGAGTATGCAAAAAAATATAAGCCTATAAATTATGAAAATATTACTCTTGAGTTTTACAATCACTATTTGGGGTTTTTAAAATCAACACATAATCTATCCTCAAATACTGTTGGTAAACACATAAAAACAATTAAGTCTTTTATGAACGAAGCAACAGAAAGAGGTCACAACAAAAATTTAGAGTTTAGAAACAAAAAGTTCAAAACAATACGGGAAGAAGCCGACACTGTTTATTTAAGCATTGACGAATTAGAGAAAATCGAAGAATTAGATTTAAAAGCTAGTCCAAGACTGGAAAGGGTTAGAGATTTATTTTTAATAGGCTGTTATACGGGTTTAAGATTTTCAGATTTCACTCAAATTAATCCCGAAAATATTGTTTCAGATAATACAGTAATTCAAATAAGAACTCAAAAAACAGGGCAAAGAGTATCTATTCCACTTCACAGAACTGTTAGAACTATTTTAAAAAAACATAAAAACAGATTGCCAAAATCATACACAAACCAAACTATGAATGACTATTTAAAAGAGGTGGTTAGTTTGGCAGGAATAAAAGAGCTTATAGAAACAACAATTACAAAAGGCGGTAAGATTGAAAAAAAGATTTTACCAAAACACAAACTTGTTTCAACTCACACCGCTAGACGAAGTTTTGCAACTAATCTATATTTAGCAGAAGTCCCAAGTATATCAATAATGAAAATAACAGGACATAAAACAGAACGTTCTTTTCTTCAATATATAAGAGTAACACAAAAAGAAAACGCAGACAAATTATTAACACACCCATTTTTTAACTAATGATTATATTTTTCGAAGAATTACAAAGTGACTTTTTATCAAGGTCAAATGTCATAGCAAATAAAAAACTATATATACAGGACGAATTAAAACAAATTGACACTTTTTTTAACCACCAAAACTTTAATGTTACTACAAACAACCTATTTGATAACATCAATAACAGTTACAAACCAAAAATTGAAACAATAAAAAAAGTTTTCTCTGAGGTGAAATATGGTTGGGATACATTTATTAAAGCCTATGAGCACTATTATTATAATGGGAAAGAGATAAAATTTATTCCATTTGAAAAAGGCAGTGACATAACCCAACTCCAAAATGATAGGTTCAATGAGCGTTATGAAAAATACCATATTCAAGGCTTGGAGTTTGGAAAATATGTTTTATGGTTGAAAGAACCTGAAATTAAACAAAACGGTAAATCAAACCCATCCTATTTATCTCATAAACAAAAATTATTAGCGTTACAATATTTAGGTTTAAATTTAGTGGGGATTGATGACACGAAAGCTGGTTTTGTGTTGTCTAAAATTCTTGACCTTGACGAAACGAATACTCGCAAATACATTCCAAAAATTTATCACAATTCAAAAGACAATGATGTGCGAACAAAAAGAAATTTTGAAAAACTACTTAAACTATTTGAAAATGAACAGTTTGAAGATGTCTCTAAAAAAATTGAACAAGACATAAATTCTTTAAAATAATATCTGGGGTTACCCCAAGACTTACCCACCCAAAGTAATACATTTTGTTTGCACCATTATTAATCCTTAAATAAGATAAAATGGGACAAATTCAAATTAACAACTTTAACATCGCTGATTTAGAAGAAGCGATAAAAAATGTATTACACGAAGCAGTTACACAAGCTGTTTTAGAACAACTTAATCCTACAAAAAAACAAACTCCAAAATTGTTTTCTAGAGAGAATACAGCTGATATTCTTTGCGTTTCTCTTCCAACTTTGCACGAATGGACTAAAGAGGGAATTATCAGTTCTTACAGAATTGGCGGACGTGTTCTTTACAAAGAAGATGATATTCTAAACGCACTTACAAAGACAAACTTTGATTTAAAGAGAGGGGGCAAATCATGTTAAAAAAGAAAAATGATTACTCGGTTATAGTCTTCTTAGAAAATGAAACTAAACCAAAAAAATGGGAGTTTGTTCATAAGCTAAATGGCTTCTCAATGTTCTTAAACAAAAAGCACCCTACTTGGCTGTATATGAATGTTTACAATAGAAGAAGTAGCGCGTTTATGAAACAATTTAAAAAGGGGGTTTTTGTACCTCCGTTCATTGAGTGAGTTTTTCTTTTTTTTAACCTTTAAAACTAAAAACCTTTATATAAAAACCTTTAATAAATAACCTTTTAATGGTTTTAATACTTATACAACGATTCAGATTATGATAGTTAAGAACACATACGGTGTGAGCGTAGCTTTTTCAACTGCGAAATATGGAATAACACCAAAAAGCGAGTTTACTGGCTCTGCATTAGACCGAAAAAAACAAGAATCTGTTAAAAAACCAAAAGCAAAAAAAAAGGAAAGTAAAGACAAGGAGCGAAAAGAACGTTCCTTGTCTAGGCGTTCGAAACAAAAAATTAGAAAAAAAATAACTTGTTTTTCTAGAACTCAAAAAAGGCTAAGTTTTGTTACTCTTACTTTTTTAAACAAAGTTTCTGATGAAGAAGCTGTAAATGTTTTAAGAAAATTTATTGATAATGTCAAAAAACGAAGTGAAGATTTTCAATATATATGGGTTGTCGAGAGACAAACCAAAAATGATGAATTTAAGGGCAATCCACATTTTCATATGATAACAAATAAATATTGGAAAATTGAAAAGTGGTGGAATTATTGGTTAGCACTTCAACAAAAAAATGGAATTGTTCCAAGAGATAAAGATTTTAAACCCTCTTCTGCTTTTGATGTAAAACAATTAAACGCCAGCAATATTAAAAGAATAACATCTTATGTAACTAAATATGTCACAAAGAATAATGAGAAGTTTAAATGTCAAGTATGGAATTGCTCAAGGAAAGTATCTGAACTTTATACAGATTTCTATACAACAACTGAATTTACAGACCAATTTAAGCGTCTTAACGCAGTTTCGAAAGAGATTGTAGATAAAGACCGAAATAGTCCTGTAATTAATGTTAAAATGATTGATTTAAATAGACATACTTTACCACTTTATAAAAGATTAGATGAGAAAAATAGAGCTCTAGCTAATGAATAGAGGTATTAAACTTATTATTATCAATAGATAAAATTAACTTACTTGTCAAACTTCTTACCTCATTTGGCTTAAGCTTGTTTGTTATATTTGAATAAATAAAGTTTTTTAGATTTTTACTCTGAATTACATTAAAAGGCATGTTTGTTTTGAATTCGCATTTATTAGTAAATACAACTAGAGAAATACATAATCTAATATCAATGTTTAAAATACTTTCTAAGAATTTAATATGCTTATAATTTTGATGTAATGGATTTTGAAAAGATGTCTTTTTCTTAAATATTACTTGTGTCCATTTTTTACTTCTTTCGTTTCCAAAAATCCACCCAGAATAATTTTTAGTTTCAATTACGAAAATCCCCTTTTCGCAAATAACTACATGGTCTATTTGCGTTGAATCTCCATTTAATCGAATTGTGATATCATTAAAAACTGTAGCATTTGGGTTTTTAAATGCTTTAAGTAAAATATTCTTAACTTTATACTCTCCAACATGACCTTTAATTCTTGGCTTATTACCCTGAACCCATAAGTATAATAAAAAGGCTAAGACACAAATTACAATTATTCCCATCAAATGTTTTAATTCAACATTGTCTTATTTAAATTCCAAAATTCCTTAACTGCTATTTTCAATTCATAGACTTCAACAATTGTTTCTGGGTTCCAATTAGACTTAGCCGATTTATAAGTTGCAGAAATTAGTCTTTTTAACTTTGGTGTTTTTACATTTATGAAATTAGTCTCAGGAAGAATAGTTCCATTTCGGAATTTATCCCAATCAAATTCACATCCAAAATTATTCATTATCTCATAGCCATTAATACTAAATGCCTTAATAACTTCTTCTTCACTAAAAATCAATTTTTTATCAAACTGCTTTCTAGATATTTTATTTATTTGAGAAGTTATGTTTCCTATAGTATTCTGAAAATTTCTTCTTTTTGTTCCTGTTTCTAAAAAACAATTTATGAATTCTTCCAAAAAACGGATTTTATTAGTCATTATTTTTGATTAAATTTCCTGCAATAATACCCCGTATATAACTTTAAAAAAATAATTATTAGATATAAAAAATTAGACAGCTTACTATAAGGAAGAAGAATTACCTCCAATTACATATGAAACATCTAAGCATATTCAATATTACATAATAGAAATTAAAAAATCTGTCACAAATTAAGGCTTTTACTATTATCAGATAGGCGAATAAAATTTCGGTTTTAGCTATTTTAGCTTATTCGAAATTTATTTAAACTTATTTTCCAGAAGGAAAATAATGTCTAAAAACAATAAAAACAGTCCCACCTAGTAATGTATCAAAAGCCGCATAAGGTCCAACAGACTCCCAAGTAGGGTTAGCTATATAAAGCATTTTGACAGCAACAGCCACAAAAACTCCTATCGCGATAAGGGCAAATAATGTTTTCAACATTAAATCAACTAAAATAGAATATACTTCTGCCTTATGTTTAGTTACGGGTTTCATTTTTTGAAAAGTTGATAAAATTCTATAATTTCAAAATCTTCCTTATCAAAATTAAACTTTTCTCTATCAGCCATTTCACAAGTTTCACAATTGACATGGTTTTCAACTTCGTCTCTTGAGCTATATGACTTAATAAGCCTTCCACACTCCTCATTTGGACAATAAATTCCATATTTTTTTATAAAGACTTTATCCTTCACAGCCATTTCACAAAAAAATTTTGCTGCTTTAAATGGTATACGAAAAAAACTTCTAACATTTTCGACATAAATCCTTTGTGGATCTAATTCATCAAAAAGTGCTGTTTGTTTATTTAATAAGTCTAAAATCATCTTAATTATTTGATATTATCAAATCTAAAAGTTTCTCTAGCGAATCAACTTTAAAAGGAAATCTTTTAAACGCCAATTTTCCTTTTCTAGGCTCTACTGCAAAGGTATTAATATAATCGTCAACATCTCTTTTAACTCTGAACACATTTTTATCAAGTGGAGTAGTTGTTATCTCGTTGTAAACATCTGGATAATTATCTTTCAATGTATGTTCCTCATCCATGGACTCAGTTGTAGTGCTTCTGCTTTTTTTAAATTTGACATATGCGGCGTCAATAAAATTATCTTCCCATAAAAACTTTATACCCTTAGTAATATCTAACGGGTATAAATTTACTACCAACCCAAACGCAGTATGAATTCGTGAAATAATATTCCTGTCTTCAATATCTTTCCCTATCGTGAAAACTTTATGTGAATAATAACTATTAGCATTTCTTTCCAAAATATTAATTCTAATTATCACATGTTTATTATTGATTATCACTTTTACGGGACACCTAAATATTAATACTTCTTGAGAAGCAGATTGAGGATTAAACAGAGAATACTCAATATCAAAAGTTAAATTAATTTCTCTTATATTATGAGTAGTAATATCATCTATAATGGTGCTACCAGCAATATTAATCACTCTTGGTACTGTTCCTGAATAGTCAAAAACATATAGATTCTGATGAAGATATCCAAAATTTCTAAAACCAAAAGATAAAATACTATCGTTTGTTTCTGAACTTAACACATCATTAATTAAGTCATCTTGCTTTAAACCCGATAAATTAAAATCATCTTTTAACGCTTTGACAGGATAAGCCTTTAGCATTCTTTTAAAAATATTATTTTGCGAATTCAATATATTTCATCTTTATTTTTGAAATATAAAACATTTTTGTAAGAAATATGCTGTATTAAATGTAAAAACTTATTTTATTCATCCCCTCATTAGTCCCCTAAAACAAAAAAAACCCGATAAACTCAACGTTTACAGGGCTTTACAATTTCTAGTAGTGGTCCCACCTGGGCTCGAACCAGGGACTTTCTGATTATGAGTCAGATACTCTAACCAACTGAGTTATAGGACCGAAATTGGAGTGCAATATTACTACTTATTTTGGATGTTACCAAGAAAAATTATTTCTTTATCTCTTGACACAATTCTATTAAAACACCATTTGAAGATTTTGGATGCAAAAAGGCTACTAATTTATTGTCTGCGCCTTGTTTTGGTACCTCATTTAAAACTATAAATCCTTCTTTTTTTAAACGTTTAATTTCAGCTTCTATGTCATCTACATCAAAAGCAATGTGGTGTATGCCTTCTCCTTTTTTATCTATAAATTTTGCTATTGGGCTATCTTCTTTTGTGGCCTCTAATAATTCAATTTTATTTTCACCTACTTTAAAAAACGATGTATTAACCCCTTCGCTTACCACTTCTTCTGTTTTATAATGCGATTTACCAAATAGCTTAGAAAACAATTTGTTGGAATGATTAAGATTTTTTACTGCAATACCTATGTGTTCTATTTTGTTCATTAATAAATTTGTTTGTTATTTCAGTAAAACTAGAGTTCTATTTATAATATAAGATACAAAATTTACAATTCAAAAGTAAGATAATCTTTAAATATGCCTTATTTTTGCACCCTAAACCCAAAAGGTTTTTAAATTTTATATTTTGGAAGAAAGTCAAAGACAAAAAAAAATAGGTTCAGTTTTACAACAGGATTTGGTTGAGGTGCTTCAAGGAGCCGCTACCAATGGCGGTTTGCGTGGTATTTTAATATCCGTTTCTAAAGTTAAAGTTACTGTAGATTTATCGGTTGCAAAGGTGTATTTAAGTATTTTTCCCAATGATAAGGCTAAGGAACTTCTTGACGGCATAAGATCAAACACGCCATTAATTAGACATGAATTATCACAACGTACTAAAAACCAACTAAGACGTATGCCTAATCTTGAGTTTTTTATTGATGACTCTTTAGAATATATTGATAAAATAAATAAATCTTTAAAAGGAGAAGAAAACCCAATTAAAGATCCTACTATTTTAGATAAAAGGAAAAAATCTTAATCTTTTTTAAATACGACTAAGTTGTGTGCTTTAAATTAAAACCTTAGTTTTCTTTTTTATATTTAAAGCATGAATGTTTCACTATATATAGCCAAACGTTATTTACGGTCTAAAAGCAGTAATAATGCTATCAATTTTATAACCAACATTGCTTTAATTGGCGTTGTTTTAGGTGCTGCTTCGTTATTTATTGTACTTTCTGGTTTTGCCGGTTTAAAAGATTTCACTTTACAGTTTTCAAGTGTTGTTGATCCTGATTTAAAAGCTGAAACTGCCATAGGAAAGTCGTTTATTCTAACTGAAGACGACATTACTAAGCTTGATTCTTTAAATGACATTGCATTTTATTCTAAAATTATTGAAGAACGCGTTATTATAACATCTGAAGATAAAAACACCTTAGCAACCGTAAAAGGTGTGGACGAAAATTATCAAAATGTTGTAAGTGCTGATTCTATAATTGATTATGGAAATTGGCTAGACCAAAAATCTAATCAAATTGTAGTGGGTTGGGGCATTTCCAACAGTTTATCTCTTGGTCTTTTAGACTTCACAAAGCCTATAAAAATTTACGTTCCAAAACCGGGAAAAGGACAAATAACCTCAACAAAAAATGCTTTTAATACAGTTAACGCAGTTAATGTGGGTGTGTTTTACATAAATGAAAGTCTAAACGACGAATATATTTATGCGCCCATCGATTTAACAAAAAACCTATTAAGTTACTCTCCAAACCAAGTTACTTCATTAGAATTTAAACTTAAAAAAGGTATTGACGAAAGCTTGGCGAAAACAAACATTCAAAATATTTTAGGTGATAAGGTTTTTTTAAAAAATAGAACTCAACTTAACGATGCTTTGTATAAAATGTTAAATACCGAAAATTTAGCGGTTTATTTAATATTTACTCTCGTTTTAATTATTGCTTTTTTTAATATTATTGGATCCTTAATTATGATGGTTTTAGATAAAAAGAAAAGCCTTAATACTCTATTTAATATTGGTGTAACTGTTAAAGATATTCGTAAGATTTTCTTTTTGCAAGGAAGTTTAATGAGTATTATTGGAGGTATTATAGGTTTAATAATTGCATTTTTAATTACATGGCTTCAAAAAGCTTTTAGTTTAGTAATGATAACACCATCGCTAGCTTACCCCGTAACTATAAAAGTGGAAAACTTTTTTATTGTGCTTTTCACTATTTCAATTTTAGGAATTATAGCATCAAAAATAGCTTCGTCTAGAATAACAAAATCAATGGTACAAAACCATTAATTGTTTTAAAAAAAGAATTATTCTGTAAATTGATAATCGGCAAAATTTTCTAACACCTCATCAAAAGCAGCAAAAACATCTTTAGACTGGTCGCTTGTTACCATTTTTGTTCTGTATTCTTTAAAATGTGGTATGCCTTTAAAATAATTAGTATAGTGTCTTCTAGTTTCAAAAACACCTAAAACTTCACCTTTCCAATCTATTGCCATTTGTAAATGTCTGCGCGCAGCATCAACACGTTCTTCTAAAGAAATAGGTCCTAAATGTTCGCCTGTATTAAAAAAGTGTTTGACCTGTTTAAAAAACCAAGGATTACCAATACTTGCTCTACCAATCATAGCGCCGTCTAAACCATAACTGTCTCGCATTTCCATGGCGCGTTCTGGAGATGTAATATCACCGTTTCCAAAAACAGGAATATGCATACGTGGGTTGTTTTTAACTTCTGCAATAGGCTTCCAATCTGCATCACCTTTATACATTTGTGCACGTGTTCGCCCATGAATTGCAATGGCTTTGCAGCCCACATCTTGTAAACGCTCTGCGACTTCAACTATTTTAATAGAATTATGATCCCAACCCAAACGGGTTTTTACTGTAATAGGAATATTGGTGCGTTTTACCATTTCTGCGGTAAGTTGCTCCATCAAACAAACATCTTTTAAAATGCCAGCTCCCGCACCTTTGCTTACTACTTTTTTTACGGGACAACCAAAATTAATATCTATCATGTCTGGTTTAGATTCTGAAACAATATCAATGGTTTGAAGCATACTTTCTAAATTTGCTCCAAAAATTTGGATACCAACTGGTCTCTCTTTTTCGTAAATATCTAATTTCATAACACTTTTGGCAGCGTTACGTATTAGGCCTTCACTAGACACAAACTCAGTATAAACAACATCTGCGCCTTGTTCTTTACATAAAGCACGAAATGGTGGGTCGCTAACATCTTCCATTGGCGCTAAAAGCAATGGGAAGTCAGGAAGTTCTATGTTGTCTATTTTTACCAAGATTATCTAATTTATGGCAAAATTACTGTTTTTTTAAGAAAGAACTAAGTCCTTTCTTTTGTAAGGGATTTTAAGGTTGGAAATTATCTATATTTGCAAATTAAATCTAGGTATAGATTATTGACTATGAAGAATATTAGAAATTTTTGCATTATTGCACATATAGATCACGGAAAAAGCACTCTTGCAGACCGTTTGTTAGATTTTACAGGCTCGGTAACCGATAGAGAAAAACAAGATCAGCTTTTAGATACTATGGATTTGGAGCGTGAACGTGGTATTACTATCAAATCACACGCTATTCAAATGGATTATGAATATAACGGTGAAAAGTATATTCTAAATTTAATAGACACACCTGGCCACGTAGATTTTAGTTACGAAGTATCCCGTTCTATTGCAGCTTGTGAAGGCGCATTGCTAATTGTAGATGCGGCGCAAAGCATTCAAGCACAAACTATTTCTAATTTATACTTAGCTTTAGAAAACGATTTAGAAATTATTCCTATTTTAAATAAAGTAGATTTACCAAGCGCGAATCCTGAAGAAGTTACTGATGATATTGTAGATTTGTTAGGTTGCAAACCAGAGGAAGTGATACACGCTAGTGGAAAAACAGGGTTTGGAGTTGATAAAATTCTAGAAGCAGTAATTGAGCGTATTCCGGCTCCAAAAGGCGACCCAAATGCGCCTTTACAAGCTTTGATTTTCGATTCAGTTTATAATACTTTTAGAGGTATTGAAACATATTTTAGAGTCTTTAATGGTGAGATTAAAAAAGGTCAAAAAATTAAATTTGTTGCTACCGATAAAGAATATTATGCAGATGAAGTTGGGACTTTAAAACTGACTCAAGTTGCAAAACAAAGTGTAAAAACTGGTGATGTTGGTTATCTAATTACGGGTATAAAAACCGCTAAAGAAGTAAAAGTTGGAGATACTATTACCGATTTTGCTAAACCAACAACCAATATTGTTGAAGGTTTTGAAGATGTAAAACCAATGGTTTTTGCTGGTATTTATCCTGTTGATACGGAAGATTATGAAGAGCTTCGTAACTCCATGGAAAAGCTTCAGTTAAATGATGCTTCACTTGTATTTCAACCAGAAAGTTCTGCAGCATTAGGTTTTGGCTTCCGTTGTGGTTTCTTAGGCATGCTTCACATGGAAATTATACAGGAACGATTGGAACGTGAGTTTGATATGACGGTTATTACAACTGTTCCCAATGTATCTTATCATGCTTATACAAATAAAACTCCTGATGAAGCTTTTATTGTTAATAACCCTTCCGATTTACCTGATCCATCAACCGTAAACCGCGTTGAAGAACCTTATATTAAAGCAACCATTATTACTAAAGCAGATTTTGTGGGTAACGTGATGTCTTTGTGTATTGAAAAACGTGGTATAATAATAAATCAAACCTATCTAACTACAGAGCGTGTTGAGTTAACTTTTGAAATGCCTTTAGCTGAAATTGTATTCGATTTTTATGATAGATTAAAAACCGTTTCTAAAGGTTATGCCTCTTTCGATTATTCGCCAATTGGCATGAAAACCTCAAAATTAGTTCGTCTTGATATTTTATTAAACGCACAACCTGTTGATGCCCTTTCTGCTTTAATACATGCAGATAATGCACAACACATAGGTAAAAAAATGTGTGAGAAACTTAAAGAATTAATTCCGCGTCAACAATTTGATATTCCTATTCAAGCCGCTGTAGGTGCTAAAATTATTTCTAGAGAAACTATAAAAGCACTTCGTAAAGATGTTACTGCAAAATGTTACGGAGGTGATATTTCACGTAAACGTAAATTACTTGAAAAACAGAAAAAAGGTAAAAAACGTATGCGTCAAGTTGGTAATGTTGAAATACCACAGCAAGCGTTTATGGCTGTTTTAAAACTGAATGATTAATTTGATTTTTTATTTTACTACACAATTAGATTTTTAGACACAAAAAACCTTCATTGAAAAATGGGGTTTTTTATTTTACTGCTCCAACCACTTTCTAAAATCTGAAGTTGTAGATGAGCTTGTCATGGCTTTTTCTTTTAAACCTGTCATGGTTATGAGTAATCGATTTTTAAAATGACTTTCAATATTGTCAATAAAATCAATATTTACTATTTCGCTTCTGTTTATTTTAAAAAATTTAGTTGGTTGTAATTGTTGATGAATTACCCCTAAATTTTGAGAGATTGTATGACGTTTTCCCTGAAAATCTGTCGCAATACAAAAATCTCCGGAAGCTTCAATTGTACTAATTTCTGAGACATTTAATAACTGAATCCCTTTTGCTTTTTTAATCACAAAACGCTTCTTATAATTGTTGTGTTCTTCTTGTAAAGCAACTTTAAGTTCGCTAATTGTTTTACTTGTAAGCGAATTATAATCGCCTTGTTTAAACAACGATTGGTATTTTTCTATTGCTTTTTTAAAATCTATTTGGGTATAAGGTTTTAAAATATAGGCAATACCATTTGTATTAAATGCTTGAAACAAAAACTCATCGTGAGCAGAACAGAAAATAATTGGAGCATCTATAGAAATTTCATCATATAAATCGAATGAAACACCGTCTAATAATTGAATATCGGATAATATAAAATCGTAGTTATTGTTAACTAGAAATTCTTTTCCTTCTGAGTTAGAACGCGCCCAATCGTGAGGAATGTCTTCCTCAAAATAGTCTGCTATAAAAGAAACTAGTTTTTGATATGCTGGTATTTCGTCTTCTAGAATTAAAATTTTCATCGCTTTAATTTTCGTCAATTAATTTAATAATTGGAATAGAAATATTAAACTCCTTATCTGTGTTTATAATGATTACTTCTTTTTCTGATAATAATTTATACCGTGCTTTTAAATTTTCTAAACCAGTGCCAAACGATTCGTTTTTTGACTGAATACTCGATTTTGTGTTTGATACTTTTAATGTGTTTTCATCAATAGAAATAACTGCTTTTATGCTATTTACTTTATTTGGTTTATTATGCTTTACAACGTTTTCTAATAGTGTTTGTATTGCTCCTGTTGGAATAAACTTGTTTTCAATTGATGTTTGAATATCTATCTTAAAATCATAATCGTCTTCAAATCGTGTTTTAATTAAAAACATATAGTTTTCTGCTAGTTGGATCTCTTCAGACAGTTCCATAACCTCAGCATCTTTAGTTTTAATTAGATAACGATAAATTAATGAGAGTCTATTTATATACTCTTTGGCTTTTTCTGTATTGCTATCTATTAAAGAATCTAACGTGTTTAGATTATTAAATAAGAAGTGAGGATCTATTTGAGAACGTAATAATTTTAGTTCGTTTTCTTTTTGTTGTTTTTCAATTTTTAGATATTCATTTTGACCTTCATAGAATTTTTTAGTAAGAAATAACGCAAAAGGAAAAGCTGTTTGATAAGTACCTCTATCTATCATTTTAAAAACAAAATCTAATCCAGTTGGAAAATTTTTCCAGTCGTTATCTCCAGACCAAAAACCAACGGTATACTGAAACGCAGTAATAATAATTAAAATTAGCAATCCTAAAACACCAAATAAAAAATATTTTTTTTTGTTTACAAACTTTGGAATTAACCAAAACACATATAAAAAAATGATACTGCAAATAGCAATTACTTCAGAAGGAAAATCAAAAAGATATTCTTTCAGCATTGCGCCTCTATCATAATAGTCTTTTCCTTGTAAAGAGAAAGAGACTATAAAATAGATACCTAAAATTATAAAGTCTGATTTATTGAGTTTAGTATTCATAATAACACAAACATATTAATTATTATCATCAATTCTATTTTCCTCTTCTTCTGATGCGTTTCTGTGGTTTTTATTCTTTCCGAATTTAGATCCAAAACTATAGGATACTCTTAACTGAATATTTTGTCTTGACTCATTACTTTCAATATCTGCTGCTAGATTGTTATAATTAATAACACCAACAAAACCTCTATTAAGCATTTTATTAAAGCCTAAATTTACTTTTAGCTTTTCGTCTAAAAACTTTTTTCCAAAAGAAAAATCTAATCCTGCAAACCATTCTGCATCAATACCACCTTCTAAAGCACCTGTGCCATAGTTTCCGCTTATTTCAGCATTAATTTTCCAAGGCAACTCATAACTAGCTTGTGTAAACCACATTAAACTCCATTTTTGTAAATTTAAGTTGTTAGGGTTAGATTCAAATTTATTATAATTCACAATAAAACCTGTATAACCTTCAACGCCTTTTATAAAACTTAACGGTCCAAACAATCTAAAATTCCAATTTTTGCTGTCTGATAAATTAATTGTTGTTCGCATAATTTCGGCTGTTTCATTATTTTGAGATATAAATTGAAACATATCATCTTTTGTTTCACTATAACCCACCGTAAAAAAAGGTTGTCCATCGTAAGTTAAATTAAATTGATAATTATTAGTAAATGATGGTTTTAAATTTTCGTTTCCAACATCAGATGAAAGCGGATCATAATACGTTACAAATGAATTTAAAGTATTGTAATTAGGGCGTCTAATACGATAACTATACGCCACACTTGCGCTTAAACTTTTATCAATTTTTCTACTTACTGATGCGCTTGGAAACACTTTGGAAATTTTACGTTCTCTAGTTTCATTATCACTACTAGATATTCCTTTTGTATTGCTGTCCTCAAAACGCAATCCGCCAGAAAAAGACCATTTTCCTTTGGTTAAATTTAATTTAGAATAAAGTGCAAAAATATTTTCGTCTACTAAAAAACGATTGCTGGCATCTTCATCAAAATTAAAGGTTCCACTATTGTTTTGGCTAAAAGACATTAAATCGCTATCTGTATTTACTTGCGAATATTTACTGCCAAAGCTCAGTTTAAAATCTTCAGAAAAGGTTCTTGTATAATCTACTTTATACGTTTTAATTTGGTATTCACCATCTTGTAAATAACGTTGGTTTGTGTATGCAATAGTACTTCCAGAAAGTGAAGAAATCGTGTTTAGATTATCGTTAGAATAGTCTACAAAATTAAAATCGGCTGTGAATTTATGAGCTTCTGTTTTAAACTCATAATAAGGATTAACATTAAAAACCACTTGATCGCGATCATAATTATTTTTAGATAACAAATAATCCGTTGTTGTTTCGCTAGTAATTATGTTTGAACTTTTGGAAACCCTATCAGAGTTTGTTGTGTTTCTTCTAACTCCAATTCCTATAGAGTGGTTCTCGTTAATATAATAATCCACGCTAGCTCCTGCATTAATACTTTGTGGATTATAAGGCTCAATTGTAGTTTGATTGTATGTTTCGTTGTTCACGGTTCTTTTAATAAACAAATCTTCACGCCAAGTAGGACTAGAATAACCTATACTTGCCTGCCAATTTAATTTGTTTTTATAACTCGCAATTGAGGCGCTTGTACCATATTCAAAACCTTCATCTTCACCAACCCAGCCAACAACATTTCCGTGTGTTCCTAATTTTACATTTTTCTTTAAAATAATATTAATAATTGGCCCAGAACCTTCAGCATCAAATTCTGCTCCTGGTTGTTCTATTAGTTCTACTCTTGCTATATTATCGGCAGGCATATCACGAAGTAGCGTGTCCATATCCATATAATCGGTCGTTTTTCCGTCAATTAAAATTCTAATATTACTTTGTCCTGCATAGCTAATGCCATTATTGGTTACAAGAACTCCAGGAACTCGCTTCATAACATCTTGTAAGTTTGAATTTATCATTTCAGACTTTTCTAAATCTACAATTAGCTTTTCGGCTGTTTGCCTAATAACTGGACGTTTACTTTTTATAACCACTTCATCTAAAGATTCTGTTTCTTCATTTAAAGAAAAGTCTAAGGTTTTGTTTGTTGTTAATAGAAATGCATCAGATGTCCTTGTTTTGAATCCCAACATTGAAACTTCTATGTAGTAATTTCCGTTTACAACATCGTTAAAAATATATGCTCCTTTTTCATTAGAAATGGTTCCTGTAATAACTTCTTTTAAAGTTTCGTTATACAATATAACATTAGCGAACTCTAGTGGTAAATTGTTTTCTGTAATAGATCCAGAAATTTTATTTTGTGCTTGAGCTGATAAAACTCCTAAAATTGAAACTATAATAATTTTGATTAACGTATTCATAACTGTTTGCTTAATGATTGATGAGATAAAACTATATTTATCTACTCTTAAATAGAAACTGTTTCTGATGAATTGGGTTAAAAAAAGGGTGAGTGTTACTTTTTTATTGACAAGTAAAAAGCCTTAAAAACGAGAAAAAAAGTCAAAATATAAGCTCTAGTTAAGTCGTGATAACATTACTTAGTAAGCATTTGTGGTTAATTTAAAGTTGTATGATTACGATTTCTTTAACACTTTTAACCTTTAATTAAAGTTCTTTACAGATAATTTTGATTAATCTCAATTATGCCCTTTTTTCTTCAAAAAGAATATTCCAACAAAATTGTTAATAATTATTTTGTATGTTTATAACAAAGTAAATATTACAAATAACTAAACTGCTCCAAACACTTTGCAATACTTTATTTATTCGACATTGAATCAAGTGAGTTTCTGTTATTTATATTTTTAATTGTTATTAACAATTTTACAATTTCTGGGCAATGTTTTATGTCTTTTATAATAATATGCTTGATAAAAATTGTTTTTGTGATTTTTTAAATTTTTCCTAAAAATAGAGTTAACTTACTGGTTGAATTTCTTTTTTTTGATGTGATATTAAACTGCAATTTTTGATAAATTTTATATGAAAGCACTTTTTTATACTAGAGAGTTCCCTCCTTATGTTTATGGCGGCGCCGGAGTTCATGTTGAGTATTTAGCAGACGAACTTGCTAAATTAATGGAAGTAGACGTTAGATGTTTTGGCGACCAAGATAAAACTTCTGGTAACTTAACCGTTAAAGGCTTTCCCTATGAAAACCCTGTTTTTGATGTTACAAACAGTAAACTTAAAGCTGTTTTACAAACATTAAGTACTTGTGTGCAAATGAATGCTGATGATATTGATGCCGATATTGTACATTGCCACACATGGTATGCTCAGTTTGCGGGTATTATCGCAAAACTGTGTTACGGAATTCCATTGGTTATAACTACACATTCGCTTGAGCCTTTAAGGCCTTGGAAACGCGAGCAATTAGGTAGAGGCTACGATGCTTCATCTTGGGTTGAAAAAACCGCTATTGAAATGGCAGACGCTGTTATAGCTGTGTCTGAAGAAACCAAAGTAGATGTGCTTAAACATTTTAATGTTGATGAAAGCAAGGTTAAAGTTATATACAATGGCATAAATCTTCAACAGTATGTAGTAACTTCAAACACTTCTACACTTGATGAATATGGAATTGATAAAACAAAACCTTATGTGCTTTTTGTTGGAAGAATCACTCGGCAAAAAGGTATAATTCATTTAGTTAATGCTATAAAATATATAGATCCAAATACTCAAATAGTACTTTGTGCTGGAGCGCCAGACACTAAAGAAATTGGTGAAGAAATGGAAGTTGCTGTTAATGAAGTGAAAAAGACACGTAACAATGTCATTTGGATTGATAAAATGCTTGAAAAGGACAAAATTATTCAATTGTACTCACATGCTGATGTGTTTTGTTGCCCATCAATTTACGAGCCTTTTGGAATTATAAATATTGAAGCCATGGCGTGCAGCACAGCTGTAGTAGCTAGTGCAGTTGGTGGTATTAAAGAAGTCGTTGTTAATGGCGAAACAGGAATTTTAATTCCGTTAGAACAACAAACCGAAGCGCCTTTTGAACCTGTAAACCCAGATAAATTCTCTAGAGATCTTGCCAATGGTATTAACGCTTTAATTAATGAAGATAGCTTAAGAAATAAAATGGCAATAAATGGCAGAAAACGCGTTGAAGATTATTTTGATTGGGTTGCCATTGCCAAACAAGTAGAGTCGCTTTACAAATCCCTAATATAAACTAATTACTAACAAAAAAACTAAAGACATGATAAACGATAAGGTATTAGCAATTATACTTGGTGGTGGTCAAGGCTCAAGATTATATCCTTTAACACAAGACAGATCTAAACCAGCAGTTCCTATTGCCGGAAAATACAGATTGGTAGATATCCCCATTTCTAATTGCATTAATGCAGATATAAAACGCATATATGTTTTAACTCAGTTTAACTCAGCATCGCTAAACCGCCATATAAAAAACACCTATCATTTTAGTTTTTTTAGTAGTGCTTTTGTAGACGTATTAGCAGCAGAACAAACTCCAAACAACAAAACGTGGTTTCAGGGTACGGCTGATGCTGTAAGACAAAGTATACATCATTTTTTAAGACATGATTTTGAATATATTTTAATCCTATCTGGTGATCAATTATACCAAATGGATTACGATAAAATGATTGATGCCCACGAAAAAAACGGTGCAGAAATCTCAATTGCCACTATTCCAGTAAACGCTAAAGACGCCACTTCATTTGGTATTATGAAAGCTGATGATAACAATGTAGTAACCTCTTTTATTGAAAAACCAGATGCAAGTTTACTTCCAGATTGGACTTCTGAAGTTAGTGACGTTATGAAAAGTGAAGGCAGAAATTATCTTGCCTCAATGGGGATTTATATATTCAACAGGGATTTATTAGTAGATTTAATGAAGAACCCAGATACAAACGATTTTGGTAAAGAAATTATTCCTCAAAGTATAGATAAACACAAAACACTTAGCTACCAATACGAAGGCTATTGGACTGATATTGGAAACATAGACTCGTTTTTTGAAGCCAACATTGGTTTGACTGATAATATTCCAAAATTTGATTTATACGATAAGAAAAAACGAATATTTACAAGAGCGCGTATGTTACCAACTACCAAAGTAGCTGGAACTATGTTGGAAAAAGCCGTGGTTGCTGAGGGTTGTATAATAAGCGCTGCTAAAATTGAAAAATCTGTTATAGGTGTTCGTTCTAGAATTGGAGCTGAATCAACAGTTATAAACACTTACATGATGGGCTGCGATTTTTATGAAACTTTAGAAGAAATAGATAGAGAGAAAATCGAAATTCTTTTAGGTATAGGCGAACGTTGTTTTATAAAAAATGCCATAATAGATAAAAACTGTCGTATTGGTGATGATGTTAGAATTAATGGAGGAAAACATTTAGAAGACAAAGAAACCGATATGTATGTTATTAAAGATGGTATTGTTGTCATTAAAAAAGGCGCCGTTATTCCTAAAGGATATGTTATATAATTAATCCTTTTATAAAAGTTTTTACAGCCATCCATTTTAATTTAGTTTTTACTTTACCTACACTTATAATATTACCAAGTTTTAATACTTTAGACTTTTTTAAACTAAACCCATGCTAAACCAAAAAAGAGTTGTTATTGATTATGTTTCCCCTCAAGTAAATTGTGGTCAATTCTATATAAAACGCGTTGTTAATGAAATTGTTAATGTAAATGCACATATTCTTGCCGATGGACATGATGTTATTGGTGCATCCATTTTATACAAGCATAAAAAAGACAAAAATTGGCGAGAAACCAGAATGCATCTTATTGTAAATGATGAGTGGCAAGCCTCTTTTAGTGTTGAAAAACAAGGCTTTTATAGCTATAAAGTTGAAGCTTGGGTAGATTATGCCTTAAATTGGCAACATGGTATAGAACGTAAAATTGATGATAACCAACATGTAAAATCAGAGCTTTTAGAGGGCATCGAGTTTCTTAAAAACATAAAAGATAAAACCGAAAAAAACGATTCGTTTTATATAGATCATTTAATCAATATTTTTGGTAACGAAGCACATTATGATGAAGCTGTTATAGAAGCAACTAGCGAAAGACTTCATCACCTATTCGTTAGTCATCCAGAAAAAATATTAGCAAATTCATCAAATGAATTTGAAGTCTATGTTGATAGAAAAAAAGCCCGGTTTAGTACTTGGTACGAGTTTTTTCCGCGTTCAGCTTCAGAACACGAAGGTGTTCATGGCACTTTAAAAGATTGTGAAAGGTTATTACCAAGAGTTTCAAAAATGGGGTTTGATACTTTATATCTTCCTCCTATTCATCCTATTGGAGAGGTAAACCGAAAGGGTAAAAATAATACTACTGAAGCCAAAAATGGCGATGTTGGTTCCACTTGGGGTATTGGCTCAAAATTCGGCGATCATAAAGCTATTCACCCAGATTTAGGAAATCTTGAAGATTTTAAAAACCTCATCCAAAAAGCAAAAGAACATAATATTGAAATTGCTATGGATTATGCGCTTCAAGCAGCACCAGATCATCCTTGGGTAAAAGAACATCCGCAATGGTTTAAATGGAGACCAGATGGTACTGTTCAATATGCCGAAAATCCTCCAAAAAAATATCAAGATATTCTACCTATTTATTGGGAAAGCGAAGATTATAAAAATCTTTGGAAAGAATGTTTAGATATTTTAATGTACTGGATAGATTGTGGTATTAATGTGTTTAGAGTTGATAACCCACACACAAAACCATTTTATTTTTGGAATTGGATTATAACAAAAGTAAAAGCAAAACATCCTGATGTTATCTTTTTAGCCGAAGCTTTTACAGCGCCTAAAGTCATGAAGCAGCTTGCAAAACAAGGCTATACACAATCTTATACATACTTTACATGGCGAAATAATAAACAAGAGATTACCGAATATGTAGAGGAGTTAACAAAAAGCGAGCTTAGTGAATATATGCAACCAAACTTTTGGCCAAATACGCCAGATATTAATCCGTTTCATTTACAAGGTGCAAACGAATCTAAACACATACAACGCTATGTTTTAGCTGCAACTTTAAGTTCAAGTATTGGACTTTACGGTCCCGTTTATGAGTATATGTTAAGCGATGCTTTGCTTGGTAAAGAGGAATATAATAATTCTGAAAAGTTTCAATTCACACATTACGATTGGACTATTGAAAACAAATTAACTACTGTTATTTCAAAAGTTAATCATATTCGTCATCAAAATGAAGCGCTTCAGCAAACCAATAATATTAAGTTCTGTTATGTTGAAAACGATAATTTATTAGCATTTTATAAGTGGAACAATTCTAAAACCAACGAGCTATTAATTATTATAAGCTTAGATGCTTTCAACTCTCAACAAGGCACTGTTCAGCTTCCTTTAAAAGAATTAGGTATTCATGCTGGTCATAACATTGAGATTTTAGATTTAATAACCAATAGCAAGTACAATTGGGGAAGCGAATGGAATTTTGTAGAGTTACATCCCACATTACCATTTCATATCTTCAAGATAAATAAATAGCATGTCAAGCCAATCGTCTATATCATCAGTAAGTTCTCCTTTTCAGTTTAATAAAACATGGGAAGAATTACTAGATAGCAACGATTTTGTGAAAATATTTTTGTCTGATGTTTTAGAAGATTATATCATCAAACAACGCTGGTATGGCGGCAAAGGAAGCAAACTTAAATATATTGAATTATCCGAGTTTTTTAAAATTCAGCAAAAAGGTGAAGTTTACTATGGCTTAATTTTAGAAGTTAATTTTGTTGAAGCTTTTTATCAACACTACTTTTTACCAATTGCCTTTGTAACCGATGAAAATTTTGCACCAAAAGATAGAATTCTTCCTATAGAAATTAAAGGTCAAAAAGGATTTATTATTGATGCTATAAATCTTGAAGCTTTTAGAAAATTGGTTTTTGAACGTATTGCAACGGCTTCACCAATTGATAAAACAAAAGTTCAATATCATAAAAGTCATTTGTTTGAGAATAAGGTTTACGAATCTTCGCGTTGTATGGGATTAGAACAAAGCAACACATCGTTAGTTTATAATGATAAGTATGTTTTAAAATTCTTTCGACGCATTTTTGCAGACAAAAACCCAGACTATGAAATGAGTCGATTTTTATCAGAAAAAAAAGGGTTTAAAAACACCCCTTCATACCTTGGTAGTATTAATTTGGTAGATTCTGAAAACGTAAATGTTACCATTGGTTTAATGCAAGAAATGATTCCTAATGAAGGTGATGCTTGGGATTATATGCTAAAAGAATTGCATAAAGTGTTTTCAAATTTAGAGTATAAAAACATTAATATTGATGCGCTTCCTAACACCGAATTATATCAACGTTTAACCATTCAAAACATACCACCACAAATAATAGATTGGGCAGGATTAAACCTTTTTTTACAAGTTGAAACTTTAGCAAAACGCACAGCAGAAATGCATATTGCTTTGGGTTCAGAGTTTGAAGAAACTGCTTTTACACCGGCGCATTATAATGATGATTATGCCGTTTGGTTAAAAAACAAAATGCTTTACCAGTTTCAAAATAGATTGAACACTATTGAAAACAACATTCATAAATTAGAAGGATTAGCTCTAGAATTAGCTAATGAGTTTCTAGATAAAAAAAATAACATTAGAAAACGTTTTGTTAATTTTGATTGGACAAAACTAAAAGGTGAACGCATAAGAATTCATGGCGATTATCATTTAGGGCAAGTTTTAGTAAAAGATAACGATTTCTATATTCTAGATTTTGAAGGTGAACCAGAAAGCACCATACGTGATAGAAAAGTTAAGCAACCACCATTAAAAGATGTTGCAGGATTATTTAGGTCGTTTCACTACGGCATTTATGCTACTATTTTTAACAATAAAGACAATTATCCTGCAAATCAAGAAAGCTTATTTAAAGCAGGAGAAATATTATACCGCTACATTACCGGATTGTTTTTAGGAACCTATGTTACCGAAACACAAAACGCAAATTTAAATTTAGGATACAACCAAGAACGCATATTTATATTAAAATACTGCTTGCTAGAAAAAGCAGTTTACGAATTAGGCTATGAGCTTAATTCTCGTCCGCAATGGGCAGTCATTCCATTAAAAGGAATATCTAATATTATAAATCATTAAAATTTATGGCACAAGTAAAAGCTTATAGTCTATTTACCGAATTCGATATAAACCTTTTTAAGTCCGGAAAGCATTACAGACTTTACGAGAAGTTTGGCTCTCATTTAGCTACTGTAGACGGTATTGATGGGGTTTATTTTGCAGTTTGGGCACCTACTGCTAAACAAGTTTCTGTTGTTGGCGATTTTAATTATTGGATGGAAGGTGAGCATCAACTTAATGTACGTTGGGATTCAAGCGGTATTTGGGAAGGCTTTATTCCGCTTATTGGAAAAGGTGCTACTTATAAATATAAAATTCAAAGTAATAATAATGATATAAAAACCGAAAAAGCAGATCCATACGCTAGGCGTTTTGAGCATAATCCAAATACAGCTTCTATTGTTTGGGATGACAATTACAAGTGGAAAGATAGTAGTTGGATGAAAACCCGTAAAAAGCATAATGCTATAGATGCGCCATACTCTGTTTATGAAGTGCATTTAGGCTCATGGAAAAAGAATGTTGAAGAAAATCGGTTTATGTCGTATTATGAATTGGCAGATGATTTAGTAAACTATGTAAAAGACATGAATTTTACACATGTTGAATTGATGCCTATTATGGAACATCCTTATGATCCTTCTTGGGGTTACCAAATTACAGGCTATTTTGCACCAACATCTCGTTTTGGTTATCCTGAAGAATTTAAATACCTAGTAGATAAACTGCATCAAAATGATATTGGTATTATTTTAGATTGGGTGCCATCACATTTCCCAGAAGATGCACATGGTCTAGGTTTCTTTGATGGTTCATGTTTGTATGAACACCCAGACAAACGTAAAGGTTACCATCAAGATTGGAAAAGTTTAATTTTTAATTATGAACGCAATGAAGTACGCTCATTTTTAATAAGTAATGCCATTTTCTGGATGGATCAATACCATGCCGATGGTTTACGTGTTGATGCTGTAGCATCCATGTTATTTTTAGATTATTCTCGTGAAGAAGGTGAATGGGAACCAAACATTTATGGTGGTAGAGAAAATCTGGCTGTTATAAGTTTCTTAAAAGAATTAAACGAAGAAGTTTATGCATCGTTTCCAGATGTGCAAACTATTGCTGAAGAATCTACAGCATTCCCAATGGTATCTAAACCTACATTTGTTGGTGGTTTAGGATTTGGTATGAAATGGATGATGGGTTGGATGCACGATACTTTAGAATATTTTGGAAAAGATCCTGTTTACAGAAAGTTTCATCAAAATGATATTACATTTAGTTTAGCTTATGTATTTACAGAGAATTTTATGCTACCACTATCGCATGATGAAGTGGTTTATGGTAAAAATTCTATTCTAGGAAGAATGCCGGGTGATGAGTGGCAGCGTTTTGCTAACCTGCGTTTATTATATGGCTATATGTTTACACACCCAGGCACAAAGCTTTTATTTATGGGTAGTGAATTTGGACAATATAACGAATGGAACTTCCAAGAAAGTTTAGACTGGAATTTATTAGAATTTGAACCTCATAAAAACGCTCAAAACTATTATAAGGAGTTGAATAAATTCTATAAAACAACACCTGCTTTATATGAAAAACAATTTTCTGGAGAAGGCTTTGAATGGATAAGTTATGATGATCATGAAAATTGTGTTATTTCATATATCAGAAAAGGTTATAAACCAGAAAACAATGTGGTGGTCGTTTGTAATTTAACACCAACCTTAATAGACAATTACCGTATTGGTATTCCTGTAAAAGGTAAGCTTAAAGAGGTTTTTAACAGCGATTCGAAAGAATTTGGTGGTAGTGGTGTTTCTAATAAAAATCTAATTACTATTAAAAAAACACCTTGGAATGGTAAAGATTACTCAGCTGAGGTTATACTAGCACCTTTAGCAGTTATGGTTTTTGAGTTTAATTAAAATTTACAATTCATTCAATAAAATAATCGTTTTAAAAACGCAAAAACCTGTTGATTTGTAACTTGTTAAGATTTTAGAGATTTATCAACTCATTAATTATGTTTTATATAATTTTTGCCTCCTTTTTTTAATAAAAAGAAGCGAATGAGAACTGTTAATTTTAGTATTTTAGTCAATTAATATATATGCCTATAATATGATATTAAATACCGAATTAGAATATAAAGGAAACCTATTTCCTTCAAAAATAGTCAAATACGAGAAAAACCTAAATGTCCTTTCTTTCACTAGTGAAAATGGCGTTATACTAGAGGTTACTATTCGTCGTGATAGCGTGCTTCGCTTTCGATATACTACAACTGGTATTTTTGAAAACGATTTTTCTTATGCTATAACAAAATATGCAAGTAGAGGTTATAACCATCTTGAGGTCACTGAAAATGAAAAACAATATATAATCACAACAGCAAAACTAATTTGTCATGTTTCAAAACTAGATCTACGTACATCCATTTTTGACGCTAAAGATAAGTCTCTGCTTTGTGAAGATGAATTAGGGTTTCACTGGGAAGAAAGTTATGAACATGGTGGAGATGTTGTTAAAATGTCTAAAATTGCTCAACCTGGAGAAAGTTATTATGGTTTAGGTGATAAGCCGGTAGACAATAACTTAAAAGGCAAGCGTTTTGAAAATTGGGTAACAGATTCTTACGCTTATGGAAGAGGTACCGACCCAATTTATAAGGCTATTCCCTTTTATACAGGATTACACAGTAAAAGATCTTACGGAATATTTTTTGATAACACCTTCCGTTCTTTTTTCGATTTTTGTAGCGAACGTCGTAACATAACAAGTTTCTGGGCACATGGTGGCGAAATGAATTATTATTTCATTTATGGTCCTGAAATGTCTGAAGTTGTTGCAAACTATACCGATTTAACAGGAAAACCGCACGAAATGCCAGCGCTTTGGACTTTGGGGTATCACCAATGTAAATGGAGTTACTACCCAGAATCCAACGTAAAGGAGATAACAAAAAAATTCCGAGATTTAAAAATACCATGTGATGCCATCTATTTGGATATAGATTACATGGAAGGCTTTAGATGTTTTACATGGAACAAACAATACTTTCCAGATCCAAAAAGAATGGTTAAGGAATTAGCTGATGATGGTTTTAAAACTATTGTTATTATTGATCCAGGTATTAAAATAGACATGGACTATTCAATATTTAAAGAGGGCTTAGAAAAAAATTATTTCTGTAAACGTGCAGACGGTCCTTACATGAAAGGAAAAGTGTGGCCTGGTGAGTGTTATTTCCCAGATTTCACAAATCCAGAAGTTAGAGATTGGTGGTCTAATTTGTTTCAAGAGTTAGTTGAAGAAATTGGTGTTAAGGGTGTATGGAATGATATGAATGAACCTGCCGTAATGGATGTTCCGGGAAAATCTTTCCCTGATGATGTAAGACATAATTACGATGGAAATTTCTCTAGCCATAGAAAAGCACATAACATTTATGGCATGCAAATGGCGCGTGCTACCTATCAAGGTTTAAAAAAATTCTCTTATCCTAAAAGACCATTTGTTATTACAAGGGCAGCATATTCTGGTACACAACGCTATACATCTAGTTGGACTGGAGATAATATTGCTACTTGGGATCATTTAACAATAGCAAATATACAAGCACAACGTATGTGTATGTCTGGGTTTTCATTTATAGGATCTGATATTGGTGGATTTGCAGAACAACCAAACGGCGAATTATATGCGCGTTGGATACAATTAGGTATTTTTCATCCGTTTTGTAGAACACATTCCTCTGGAGATCATGGTGATCAAGAACCATGGGCATTTGGAGAAAACATTACAAATGTTGTTAGAAAGTTTATTGAATTAAGATATCAATTATTGCCTTATCTATATACTGCCTTTTGGAGATATGTTGGAGAAGGTGTGCCAATATTAAAATCATTGGTTTTATTCGATCAAGCAGATTTACATACGCACTACAGAAATGACGAGTTTATTTTTGGTGAAAAAATATTAGCTTGTCCTATAACAGGTCCAAATCAAAAAGGAAGAAGGATGTATTTTCCTATAGGAAAATGGTACAATTTCTGGGACAAAACAGTTGTAGAAGGCGGTCAAGAATCTTGGGTAGATGCAGATCTAGACAGTATGCCAATTTTTATTAAAGAAGGTGCAATCATTCCTAAATATCCAATACAACAGTACGTTGGCGAAAAAGAAATTACCGAAGTTTCTCTTGATGTTTATTATAAAAACGGAAAAGAAGATTCTGAATTATACGAAGACGCTAATGATGGTTATGATTATACAAAAGGACGCTACAGTTTATTGAAATTTAACTTAGTAGGTTCTGAAAACAAATTAATTATCAGAATTCATAAAACGGGTAAATATATTACTCCATATGAAATGTTTAATATTAATTTATTTGGTTTGCCTTTTGAAGTTGATAGCATAAAAGTTGATAACGAGGAGGTTGATTTAAAAGATTTAAGTTTTAATAATAACTCACTTGTAGTCACAAAAGAGTTTACAAACCTTCAAATTATGGGTAAGTAATTTAATTAAAAAGCTGAATAATTTAAAAGCCTCTCCTTAAAGAATTAATGAGAGGCTTTTTTATATGTTAAAATAGATTAATTATACCTTTTCAACATCAAAAGGTTTTCCTAAATACACTAATTGATAACCTTTTTCAATTTTATCTACATCTAAGTTATACGAAGAAATAATATGGAGTTCTCCTTCTGTGTCTTTTATAAACAAAGGGATAATGTCTTTATCCTTATTAGTTATTTTAATTAAATCATCATAATGCTCTTTGTCAACCAAGTCTATTTCTTGAATAGAAGGATGCCTTCCTGTTAGTTCTATTAAAGAACTAAAATCATCTGTATGTGAAAACAAACCTTCTTTTGGGTTGTCGTTTTCATTTAACATTTCTTGAGTTGTAACTAATCTAAAAGATCCGTTTTCACCAAACTGCTTGCTAAATTTACTAATAGCGTATTTATTAATATCTTCATTTCCTGTTAATGCCATTAAATAGCCTACATCGCTCAACTCAATATTATCCATTAAAGTATCCGAATAAATATTAGTTATTATAGCCTCTAAACCTAATTCTTTTGCTTTTCTAATATTGCTTTCATTGCTGTCAATAAGTACCACATGCCTGCCATTAGTTTCAAGATAATGCCCTAATAACCTTGAAACCTTAGAAGCACCAACAATTAAAATACCTCCAGATTTTTCAAGAAAAACCCCAACTAACTTCGCAAATAAACGAGCTGTAGTTGCATTTAATAACACGGTGCCTAAAACAATCATAAACACTAACGGTGTAATATATTTAGCATCTACAACACCCTTATCTGCAAGCGTTAAACCAAATAATGAAGCGATACCTGCGGCAACAATACCGCGTGGTCCTACCCAACTAATAAAAAGTTTTTCTTTAAGTTTTAATTTAGACCCATATGTGCTTAAAAAAACACCTAATGGACGAATTAAAAACACCACTAAAGCAAATAATATAACCGCATTCCAATTATAAATTAATAAAAGATCTTCAATGTTAATATTTGCAGCAAGCAAAATGAATAAAATAGATATAAGCAACACACTTAAAGATTCCTTAAAATAAAGTAGTTCCTTTAAATATGGCGAGTTTGAATTTCCTAATACCATACCCATAACAACAACTGCAAGTAATCCAGATTCATGAGCAAAACTATCAGACAAAATAAAAACACCCAATACTGCAGCCAGTGCAAATACATTTAAAAGATAGTGAGGCACCCACTTTTTATTAATAAAAAAATTAAGAGCGTGGGCAAAAGTAAACCCAAATGTAGAGCCAAATAAAACAATTTTTCCAAACTCAATAAGAGCGGTTTTAGTAAACTCTCCTCCTGCACCAACACTTATAAATTCAAAAACCAATACCGCTACTAATGCACCTATTGGGTCTATTAAAATACCTTCCCACTTTAAAACAGCAGAAACGTCTTTTTTTAATGGAATGTTTCTTAAAATTGGAGTAATTACCGTAGGTCCAGTTACTATTATAAGAGCCGAAAACAAATACGATATTTCCCAACTTAAATAAAACACAAAATGTGCGGCAAGAGCAGCTCCAAAAAATGTAACAAGAGAGCCAATAGTAATAAGTTTTGTAATAATTGGTCCCACATTTTTTATTTCATTAGTTCGTAAGGTTAGTCCGCCCTCAAAAAGAATAATACTAATGGCGAGCGATACAAAATAAAAAAGACTTTGACCAGGAAATAGACCTTCTTCCCCATTCCAAATGGGTTCAATCCATTTTGTGCCATCTGCAGATAAAAACTCGGCAGCAACTGGTCCAACTAATAAACCAATTAATATCAATGGCAAAATAGCTGGAATCTTGAATTTCCAAGCAACCCACTGTGCCAATATTCCTAAAATAATGATGCCTCCTAATTCTAACATACCTTAAAATTTTATATAAAAATCACTAAATTAAGTAAAAACAGATAATTTAATCTGATTATATTTTATTAGTTTTTGTAAGATGTAACCTGCATTAATTATATTCAACTTTTAATATAAAAATTGAATGATTGTTATAATTAAGTTGGTTTGATGTTTTTAAAAAATACTATCTTTCACCTTTTAGCTAAAAATAATAATAAAATTGGCATTAAAACCTTTTAAAAGCATAGGAATTGGAATCGCGTATTCACCCAACTTAAAAGCAAATCTTTTTGAGGCGGCTAGACTATCTGTTTTTTTCAGCTCCAAATTATTTTTAATTCATGTAGGTGAAGCTTCAGAAGACAAAATAAATGTGCTTAGCGTTATTCTTAAAAGCTTTGAAAAAGATAATCTAGATTATGAAGTCGTTTTTAAACCTGGAGAACCAGTAGATGTTATTTTATCAACTTCTGAAGAAAAAAAAATAGATTTATTAATTCTCGGGGCTGTACAAAGAGAACGCTTTTTAAAATATTATGTAGGCTCCATTGCTAGAAAAATTACACGTCAAGCAAAATGCTCTATTTTATTGCTAATTAAACCTTCCGTGGAACGTAATCCGTGTCAACACATAGTGGTAAATGGTTTAAAAGATCCCCGAACAGAGCAAACTATTACATCGGCCTTTTATGTTGCTAATAAGCTTAAAGCTGAAAAAATAACTATTGTTGAAGAAATTAAAAGAGATGAAATTTCAGTAAAAGTTGATGATGACAAATCTCTTAGAAGAGCAACGATAATGAAAGAGCGTATTAAACTAAGAGAGAATTCTAGAATAAAAGAGATTATTAGTCATATTCCTGAAGAATACACAAAAAATAAAATTATAAAGTTACAGCCCATTTTTGGTAAACAAGGTTATTCTATTGGGCATTACGCTCAAATTACTCGTGCCGATTTATTAGTGATGAATGCTCCCAGAAAAATGACTTTTTGGGATAGATTGTTTCCACATGATATAGAACATATTTTAACCGAATTACCAACCGATGTGCTAATTCTGCAATGAGTCCGAAAAAAAATAACATAAAAAGTTTTTTTAAATCCTTGCCTAAAAACATGTTTTCTGGTTTTGTGGTTAGTCTTATTGCATTACCTCTTGGTTTAGGACTTGCTATGGCAAGTGATGCGCCTGCGATTTCTGGTGTTATTGCAGCTATAGTTGGTGGTATTGTGGTTTCTATTTTAGGTGGCAGCCATGTTACTATTGCTGGTCCAGGAAACGGTTTAGTAGGTGTGCTTTTAATTGCTATTACAACATTAGGCTTGGAAAGTGCTTATGTGGCTATTATATGCTCTGGTGTATTGCTTATGCTATTAGGCTTTTTTAGAATGGGTACACTTGCCAATTTTTTTCCTTCCTCCGCTATTCAAGGTATGTTAGCTGCTATTGGATTAATTATTTTAGGAAAACAGTTTCATATTATGCTAGCGCACAAAATAAATAGAGAAGATACTGTAGATTATCTTTTAGAAATTCCACATACCATTAATGATGCTTTTCATTACGGAACCGAAGGTTTAATTTATGCGGCATCAGCAGGTGTAATAAGTTTAACTATTATGTTTTTCTATTCGAAAATTAGAAACAAATATTTACAGCTAATTCCTGCTCCAATGTGGATTGTTATTTTATCTATAGGATTTAGTTATTATTTTGAAATAGGATTACACGAAGCCAACCCTATTGCTAAGGAATATATGATTTCAGGCATTCCTTCAATTCATCAAATTATAGCAGAATTACCTCGACCAGATTTTAGTAGTATCTGGAGTTTTTCCTTTTTTGGAAGCGTATTAGCATTAACACTAATATCTAGTATTGAATCTCTTTTAAGTATTAAAGCTGTTGATAAACTAGACCCAGAAAAAAGACGTTCTAATGTAAACAAAGATCTTAAAGCTCTTGGTTTAGCTACTGTTGGTAGTGGTTTTTTAGGTGGTTTAAATGTTGTAACAGTAATTGCACGTAGTTCTGTAAATGTAAATAATGGTGCTAGTAACCGTTCTTCTAATTTTTTTCACGCTATATTTTTAGTCGTATTTATTGTGTTTTTTAGTACACAATTAACACGAATACCACTTCCTGCTTTAATGGCTATTTTAGTATATACAGGTTATAAATTAGCGTCTCCAAATGTCATTACAAAAATGTTTTCAATAGGAAAGGAACAGCTCATAATTTTCTTTGTTACCCTTATTGTGACTTTAAAAATAGGGTTAATTACTGGAATTTTAGCTGGCGTTTTTGCAACTTTAATTATTCATATTATTATAAATAAAAGCGCAGGATTGTTTTTAAGAAATGTTTTAAAACCAAACATTTTAATGTTTAAAGAACAAGATGGCAAAAATAATTTTTATGTAAGTGTAAAGCATTTTTGTAGCTTTTTAAATTACTTCAGACTAAAACAACATTTAGATGCCATTCCTGAAAATAAAGATGTTATTGTAGATTTTTCAATGTGTGAATTTGTTGATGATACTGTACTAGAAAATATTAATAGT
Organism: Flaviramulus basaltis; assembly: GCF_900114265.1. GTDB lineage: Bacteria > Bacteroidota > Bacteroidia > Flavobacteriales > Flavobacteriaceae > Flaviramulus > Flaviramulus basaltis. The sequence continues at coordinate 851,454 of NZ_FPKV01000001.1, read as the reverse complement.
TATCAAGAGTTATTTGCAAAACGAGGAGGGAATTTTGAAGTCATTGGCTTAGATATGCACGATACGGATTCTAAACACCCATTTGCTTCAAGACGTTTGTTAGCAGTTCCAAAAATTATAAAAAATAGTCTTACACGCCGCCAAACAAGTATGGAGGGGCTGGCAAAAGACTATAATTTAAATTACAGTTCTAAAAAAAATAAGAACTTATCATTTTTAAATAACTTTTTATTTTTCAGTACAAAAAAAATCAATCACGTTTATAACGAATTAGCTTTAAAAGATAATAGTATAAAATTATTTGATATTGAGTTTTCTGAAGGTGAATTTATAGCAAAAGAGGTCATTAGATCTACTATGCTTCATATCGATTTTAACTATGTCATTCCAGAATTCACATTAGATAGAGAGGGCTTTTTAGAGAAAGTATACGCTATTGCCGGGTTTAAAGATATTCCTATTGAAGATCATGATGATTTTTCTAAACGCTTTTATTTATTAGGTGATAATGAAGCGGGAATTGCTGAATTTTTTAATGATGATGTCACGCGCTTTTTTGAAAGCAACCCTTATTATCATGTTGAATCTAATGGTAATGCTTTGCTTGTTTTTGGTAAAGAACGTTTAGCGAGCATACAAGAAATAAAAACTTTGTTTGATTTTGGAAAACGATTAAAAGAAGTTATTTCATAATATATTCTTAACGTTTTTAGGGATTAACAATAGATTTCTTAATTTTACATCCCTATGAATTTATATCCTATTAATGCTGGAAACCTAAAACTTGATGGTGGCGCTATGTTTGGCGTGGTTCCTAAAACTATATGGCAAAAGAGCAATCCGGCTGATGCCAACAATATGATTGAACTTACTACCCGTTGTTTACTTATTGAAGACGGCGATAGACTTATATTAATAGATAATGGTATGGGTAATAAGCAATCTGATAAATTTTTTGGTTATTATCATCTTTGGGGAGATTTTAGTTTAGATAGTTCGCTTAAAGCTCATGGATTTCATCGTGATGATATTACAGATGTTTTTATGACGCATTTACATTTCGATCATTGTGGCGGAAGTATTCAATGGAATAAAGATAAAACAGACTACGAAACCGCTTTTAAAAATGCACACTTTTGGAGTAATAAAAATCACTGGTTATGGGCTACTCAACCTAATAAACGTGAAAAAGCATCATTTTTAAAAGAAAACATTATTCCAATGGAAGAAAGTGGTCAATTAAAATTTACTTCACTTCCAGAACAAGATTTACTTAAAAATTCAGAATTAGGTTTCGATATTTTTTTCGCAAACGGTCATACCGATAAACAAATGATTCCTATCATTCAGTATAAAGGTAAATCCATTGCCTTTATGGCAGATTTATTGCCAACTGTTGGTCACTTACCATTGCCATATGTTATGGGTTACGACACAAGACCCCTACTAACATTAGACGAAAAAGAAAAATTTCTTAATATGGCGGCAGAGAAAAATTTCTATTTATTTTTAGAACATGATGCTCATAACGAAATTATAACTGTTAAAAACACAGAAAAAGGGGTAAGATTAGATAACATATACACAACTCAAGATATTTTCAATTAAAATAAAAACGACTAATTCAAATAAACAATGAAAACAATTAAAATATTAATAGCATCAACTTTTTTGGCTATTTTAATTTCTGGCTGCGGAGGTACTGCGGATATTATATCAACTCCTGTTGAAAACATTGACTCTTCGCCTTTAAAAGTTTCAGATTTAACAGAAGCCGAAAAACACAATTGGGGTCATCTAGATTTAGTAAAAGATACAATTCCAGGAATGAGTGTTGATAAAGCTTACGCTGAAATTATTAAAAATAAAAAAGGTAAAAAAATTATAGTAGCAGTTATTGATTCTGGTATTGATATTGACCATGAAGATTTAAACCATGTTATTTGGACAAACAAAGATGAAATACCTAATAACGGAATAGATGACGACAAAAATGGTTACGTTGATGATGTTCACGGTTGGAACTTTTTAGGAGATGGTTACAATGAGCAATTAGAATATGTTAGAATTTTAGCAAGTGGAGACACCAGTAATCCTGATTATGCTAAAGCTCAAGCAAAATACGAGACTGAATATCAAAAATGGTTAGGCAGAAAAACGCAATACGAACAAATCTATGCGCAAATAACTACCGCTGATGAAGTGCTTGCGAAACACATTGGCAAAAAAGACTATACAAAAGAAGATGTTAATGCTATTAAAACAGAAGATCAAGCTGTTAGTCAAGCTAAACAAATGGCACAGTATATGTTTAGTAATGGTTTAGAATCTATGGCCGATGCTAAAAAAGAAATTAATGAGGGTTTAGAAAGTATTAATGAGCGATTAAACTATAACCTTAATAAAACTTATAAAGGTCGTATAAATGGTGATGATCCAAACGATATGTCTACCAAATTTTATGGTAATGGTAATGTAAAACCTGTTAAAAAAACTGAAAGTCACGGCACTCATGTTGCTGGTATTATAGCTGCAGAACGTAATAATGGTAAAGGCGCAAACGGTGTAGCAAAAAACGTTGAAATTATGCCTATTAGAACTGTACCTAATGGCGATGAATATGATAAAGATGTTGCTTTAGCAATTAGATACGCCGTAGATAACGGAGCCTTAGTAATAAATGGAAGTTTTGGTAAAAGTTTTTCTCCACATAGCGATTGGGTTCGTGATGCCATTGCTTACGCAGGAAAAAATGATGTTGTTTTTGTTCATGCAGCAGGAAATGATAGTGAAAATGTAGACACAGAACCTAATTTTCCAGACGATAATATAAATGGTGAAGAAATATCAAATACTTATATTAGAGTTGGAGCTCTTGCACCTAAATATGGTTCTAGTATGATTGCTAGTTTTTCAAACTATGGAAAGAAAAATGTAGATGTTTTTGCACCTGGTGCTGAAATTTATTCTACAACTCCAGAAAATGAATACGATACCAAAGGGGGCACCTCCATGGCTGCTCCTGCTGTTGCTGGTGTAGCTGCTTTAATTCGTTCTTATTATCCAAAATTAACAGCTGCTCAAGTAAAGCAAATTATTATGGATTCTGGTTTAGCTGTAAAACCAAAAGTTATTGTTGGTGGAGATACTAATGATGTAAGACCTTTTGCAGATTTAGTAAAGTCTTCAAAGATTGTTAACGCTTATAACGCTTTAATTATGGCGTCTCAAATAGCTTCTAAATAATATTTTATAATCATTATGAATCGTTTCTTAATTTTTCTTTTTAGTGTTTCCTTTTTGTTGTCTTGTAGCAGTAATAAAAACGTGGTGGCAACAAATACCTCTGTGGTAACATCTACCGCAGCCCCATCAACATCATCTAATTCCAATTATTGGCAACAACATGTTGACTACAAAATGGACATTGATATGGATGTAAATAGCTACCAATACCAAGGAAAACAAAAGTTGGTATACACTAATAATTCTCCAGATGTTTTAAATAGAGTGTATTATCATTTATATTTTAATGCTTTTCAACCAGGAAGTGAAATGGATGTGCGTTCTCGTACTATTGCAGATCCAGATCCAAGAGTTGGAGATAGAATTAGTAAACTTGCTCCAAACGAAATTGGCTATATAAAAGTTAATTCGTTAACACAAAATGGAGCTTCTATCCAATATGAAACGGTTGGTACTGTTTTAGAAGTTGATTTAGCGAAACCTATTCAACCAGGTGAAAGTGTCACTTTTGATATGCTTTTTGATGGACAAGTACCTTTACAAATACGTCGTTCTGGAAGAAACAATAAAGAAGGTGTTGCTTTATCTATGACACAGTGGTACCCAAAATTAGCGGAATACGATTTTGAAGGTTGGCACGCAGACCCATATATAGGGCGTGAATTCCATGGTGTTTGGGGTGACTTTGATGTGAAATTAACCATAGACAAGAATTATGTTGTTGGAGGTTCTGGTTATCTACAAAGTGAAAATGAAATAAGCGGAAACAAAAAAGTTTTACATTTTATAGCGCCAGAAGTTCATGATTTTACTTGGGCTGCAGATCCTGATTATATTCACGATACCATGCAAGTTCCAAACGGACCTGTTTTAAACTTTTATTACAAAAGCACTTTAGATAAAGAGAAACTAGAAAGCTGGAAAAAAATGCAACCAAAAACGGTTGAGCTTATGCAGTATTATAGTGAACATGTTGGCAAATATCCTTACAAGCAATATTCGGTTATTCAAGGTGGTGATGGTGGTATGGAATACGCAATGTGTACTTTAATTACAGGAAACCGAAGTTATGGAAGTCTAGTAGGCGTTACAGCACACGAAATGGCACATACATGGTTTCAGTTTTTATTAGCATCAAACGAAGCAAAACACGAGTGGATGGACGAAGGTTTTACAAGTTATATTAGTGATTTAGCAATGAATGAGATTATGAAAGAGGATAACGATAATCCAACTTCTAGTGCTTACAAAAGTTATATTTATTTAGCTAAATCTGGAAAAGAACAACCTTTAACAACGCATGCTGACAGGTATGAATTCAATAGGGCTTATAGTATTTCGGCTTATAGTAAGGGGGAAGTTTTTATGGCACAATTAGGATATATTATAGGAGACACCAACCTAAAACAAACTATTAAGAAATACTTTAATGATTTTGCTTTTAAGCATCCAAAACCTTTAGATATTATTAGAACAGCCGAAAAAGTTTCTGGTTTAGAATTAGATTGGTATTTAATTGATTTTGGGCAAACAACTAATACTATTGATTATAGTGTAAAATCTGTAGAAGATAAAACTGTTGTATTGGAACGAATTGGTTTAATGCCAATGCCAATAGATTTAACAGTGACTTATACCGATGGTAGTATAGAAGATTTTTACATCCCATTACAAATGATGCGTGGTGAAAAACCAACCTCTGCTACAATTATTAAAGATTGGGCTTGGGCATATCCAACTTATACTTTTGAAACCTCCAAGGATATAAAAAGTATTCAAATAGACCCAAAAGAAATGATGGCAGATATTGATAAAGAAAACAATAGTAATTAACTGAATATTACTTCGAATAATTCCGGTTTAAAACTGAATCTGTATCGATAAGTATTCTATAAAATTTAAAAACCTTTTTGTGAAAGCAAAGAGGTTTTTTAGCTTTGACTCTCTTTTTTCTTAAAAAACATAAATTAAAATTGCTATAATATTTACTAATTTAATTCAAAAACCCCAATAAATTAGGTCCTTTATATCGGGTTATCAACCTCTTAAAAATTCTTATTTAGATTTATTATAAATAATTTGTGTAATTCGACCACAGAAGATACTTTTGTTAAAAATTTATTATTCATAATTAGTCTAAATAAAAACAAATGAAGAATCAACTAACGATTTTACTCTTTTTTCTACTAAGTGCTTTCTCTTTTTCTCAAAATGCAGAGGTAAAAGGTACTATTACAGATAACTCTAAAACAAAATTATTTAGTGTAAACATATCAATTAAAAACACAACAAAAGGTGCACAAACTAATGAAAATGGAGAGTTCCAAATTTCAAATATCCTAAACGGAGACTATTTATTATCCGTTTCATATTTAGGTTATAAAACAAAAGAGATTTCAATATCTATAAAAAATAACGAAATCTTAAATTTAGGAAATATTACTTTGTATGAAGGAAATGAAATTTTAAATGAAGTTGTAATTGAAGGGGAACGCACCAATAAATTCTCCAGAAAAAAAACGGCATACGTTGCTAAGCTTCCTCTAAAGGATATTGAAAACACTCAAGTTTATAGCACAATTACAAACGAATTGTTAGCATCTCAATTAGTTACTAATTTTGATGATGCTTTAAAAAATGCTGTTGGTGTAGATCAGCTTTGGGCTTCAACTGGTCGTGGTGGCGATGGTGCAGGATATTATGCTTTACGCGGATTTTCTGTACAGCCGCAATTAGTAAATGGTTTACCAGGATTAACCAATGGAACTATTAACCCAGCAAATATTGAGCGTATTGAAGTCTTAAAAGGACCTTCTGCAACTTTATTTGGAAACGCAGTAAGTTCTTATGGTGGGCTTATAAATGTGGTTACCAAAAAACCGTATGTTGGAACAGGAGGAGAATTATCATTTACTTCAGGAACTTACGGTTTAAATCAAATCTTTGGAGATTTCAACACTGCACTTAGTAAAGAAGACAATCTTTACTTCAGATTAAATACAGCCTATACTACCGAGCAAAGTTTTCAAGATGCCGGTTTTAGAAAATCGTTTTTTGTAGCACCTTCTCTTTCTTACAAAGTAAGTAATAAACTTTCCTTTTCGTTCTATGGAGAAATTACACAAGCCGAACAAACCAATCCAACCTTTTTATTCTTAAATAGAAGTGCTCCAACTGAAGCAAAAGACCTTAAGGAATTAGGCTATAACAACAAATTATCATTCACTAGTAACGATTTAACCTTAGAGAACCCAAATCAGAATTACAGAATTGAAATGGATTATAAATTGTCAGACACTTGGCAATCGCAAACATTATTATCAAAAAGTTCAACTTCTACAAAAGGATATTACTCTTACTTATTTGAGTATGGTATTTTAGGTAATGATACATTTACTAGGTTTATAAGCAAGCAAAACGCAAACACACAAACAACAGATATTCAACAAAACTTTATAGGAGACTTTAAAATTGCATCTCTTAGAAACAGAGTTGTTATTGGCTTAGATTACTTTAATGCCACTTCAACAGATAATAGTACTGGTTATGCTTTTTATGGAAATATTACACCAGAAGGCGGTGCAAACGGAGATAATCCTTTTACCTCAGAAGTAGAAGATGATTTATACCCGCTTTCAACTGCTGGTGTTGATGGTTTTTTAGAATCTCAAGCTGTTGGAAATAATAAATCTAAATATCATATTTATAGTTTATATGTTTCTGATGTTATTAATCTAACTGATAATTTTTCTGCAATGATGGGATTACGACTAGATAGATTTGATAATGAAGGTGATATAACATCTCCGGATGATGATTATAAACAAAATGCTATTTCACCAAAATTCGGATTATTATATCAGCCTATTAAAGACAAACTATCACTATTTGGAAACCTTCAAAACGGGTTTAATAATGTGGCTCCACAATTAGTAGGAAATCCAGAAGATGGTCCTCAACAATTAGAAACCTTTAAACCAGAAAGAGCTAACCAAATAGAGTTTGGTATTAAAACAAACTTTTTCAAAAACCGTTTAAATGCTACAATAAGCTATTACGATATTAAAGTAAAAGACAGAGTTATACAAGATCCAGATTCGCCTTTTAACAGAATTCAAGGCGGTGAAGTAGAAAGTAAAGGTGTAGAATTTGAAATTAACGCAAACCCAATAAAAGGCTTAAATATTAGAGCAGGTTATAGCAACAACGAAAGCAAAACTACAAAAACTGATGACCCTTTAATATTAAATAAAAGACCATTAGAAGCTGGACCAAAAACACTGTATAATTTTTGGGCAAATTATGAATTTCAAGAAGGTAAACTAGATGGTTTTGGAATCGGTTTTGGATTTAATGGCGCAAGTGATCGTTTTGTGAAAAACTACACAACCACAGGTAATTTTATTATTCCAAGTTATACCGTAGCAAATGCATCTGTTTTTTACCAAGCTAATAAATATAGAATTGGTTTAAAACTAAACAACGCCTTTAATAAAGAATATTATAAAGGATGGTCTACTATAAACCCACAAACACCAAGGGCTTTAATCGCAAATATTTCATATAAATTTTAATTAACAATAGAGAAAAAAGCAACTTCTTAAGGAGTTGCTCTTTTAACAAAATACAAATGACGTTTAGAAAATTCATACTACAACTACATAAAATATTAGGGCTTGTTTCTGGTTTAGTGGTTTTTATTGTTGCTATTACCGGATGTTGTTGGGCTTTTAGAAGTGAAATTGAAAGTCTTTATGATGATTACAAAATAGTTACACCTCAAAACGAAACCATTTTAACACCTACAGAAGCAAAAGGTTTAGCCAAAGAAATATTTCCCAACAACTTGGTACACGGAACAATATATGGAAACCCAAACGAAGCTATTGAAGTTGTTTTTTATGATTATAATCCAGAATTCTATCAAAGCGTTTTTTTAAACCCTTATTCAGGAAAAGTGTTACACGTAAAAGACCATCTTTCTGGTTTTTTTAGTTTTGTTTTAAAAGGACACATAAGGTTGTGGTTACCTAAAGCTATCGGAGAAGAAGTCGTAGGTGTTTCCATATTGCTTTTTGTTATTATCCTTATTTCCGGATTTATATTATGGCTTCCTAAAAAGCGCAAAAACTTAAAACAACGCTTAAAATTCGACTGGAAGAAAACAACACGCTGGAAAAGAAAAAATTTCGATTTACATTCTATTTTAGGTTTTTATGTTTGTTCATTAGCTTTTATACTTGCATTTACAGGTTTAGTGATGTCTTACAATTGGTTTCAAAAAGCAGTTTATGTTTCTTTTGGAGGCGATAAAAATCCAACATTTCTAATTCCAAACAGTAAAAGTGAAACCCCTTTAAACAATCCAAACATATTGCCTATAGATAACCTTTTAAGCAAACTGAAAAAAGAAAATCCAAAAGCAAAAAGCTTTGAAATACATTATCCGCATTCCCAATCTGAAAGTATTTATGTAGAAGTAACCAATAGTGATGGGTTATACTACGACTCAGATTTTTTGTTTTTTGACCAAAACACCTTAAAAGAAATATCATCACAAACCATTTATGGTAGATATGAAAACACTAAAGTAGCAGATAAAATACTTCGCATGAATTACGATATTCATATAGGTGCAATTGGTGGAATTATAGGTAAAATTATTGCATTTTTAGTGAGTTTATTAACCGCAAGCCTTCCTATAACAGGTGTTTTACTTTGGTATGGTAGAAAATACAAGAAATAATTTTATGCCTATTCTTTAACATATTAAAAAATTAAAATTTCTTATTGTTCATGTTAAACGAATGAATATTTGTTATATCTTTAACTTAAACATCTCTTTAATAGAATATTAAAACACTTACTTAAAAAATTTGACTTTTGAGACTAAACGTAAAGTTTAGGTGTTAATACTATATATCGACAAATAGTTGTCCTTATATCATTAAGTTTTTTCGTATAAATTTAAGAATAGATTCTACAGCATTATTATAAATATAAATGGTGTAATAGAACAAATAAAATGGATATAAATCTTCGTCTATATCTAATTAAGTCGTTATGTCGTCAAAAGGTTTTAAAATTAAATCTCCCTTAGGACTAAGAATTAAAAGACCAAATAAAACGAAAAAAAATACAAATGATTTAAATTAATACTTAAATGATAGAATTAGATACAAAAGTGAAGGGTTCTGGTTTTCTAAAAAACCTCTCTTCAATTATTTTTATTATTGTAATTGCTTTTTGGGGAACCTCATATTTTGCACAAAATAATAAGGATTCCATTATCTCTGTTTATTCAACCCAAGAGTATACTTATAATAAAATACTTGATTATTCTAGGCCAGGAAAACATCATCAATTACTTGCAGATTTGGTAGGTAACTGGACTTTCAAAGGCAGGCATTTCGATTTCATTGATTCTACGACAAGCATGATTTCAATGGAGTTCAGCGGAAAACTTGTGAGAGAAGCAATTGCGAATGGTCGTTACTTTATTGTAACCATAGATGGAGATGGAAAATTAGAAATGCCCATTCAAGATGGTAAAATGAAAGAAACGGAATTTCATGGTATTGATCTTGAAGGCTACGATAATGTAAAAAATAAATTTATAAAAAACACAATCGGTAATCACCTTTATAGCTCTATTGTAACATCTGAAGGCGCTTACGATTCAACAACAAAAACAATCACCTTTGAATCTGAATTTGAACCTATTCCTGGAATGACAATAAAAGATCATCTGCTAATCATATTTATCGATAATGATCATTATAAAGCAGAATATTATCAAATAGACAACGGGAAATATAGAAAAGGAAGTGAAATTGATTTCTTAAGAAGTAAAGAGAAATAGAAGATAAAAATTGAAATTAAAAGCTAACTAAACCTTAAATGCAAACAAAAACATTACCCACAATAAAAATGCCTTTTCGTAATTCTGGTTGGGCAGCAGTAGCTAGTGGTATACTTGGTGTTCTTGTTATCATATCTCTAATTGGCTATTTAATACTCAGATCTTCCAATATGGGTGCTAGTATTATCTTGAACAGATTCCATGATGTGGGGGTTAGTATCCAATTTCTACTTTTAATTCCAGTTGTAATTGCTCTTCAAAAGATGTCTCAAAAACAAATACCTATTATAACCAAAACGACTATTACCACGGGCATTACTGCAATTTCTTTTATTGCTCTTTTTTCATTACTCATATTGCCTAAAATTGTGTCTGATATTTTATACATGCTTCATCTGGGTGTATTTGGTGTATAGCTCATTTTTATTAGCTTACGCACAAAAGGGTTTCTCTCCAAAGGTCTTCGTCATTTTGGAATGGTTGTGGGTTTTGGGCTTACATTTGTGGGCCTTTTTTTTGTTGGTTATATAATTTTTGTTAGCACAATTCCTCTCCGCATCCCACCAGCAACATTTGAGGAGAATTCTAAAATTCCTATTACTACAGCAAATACAATTTTGCATTATTTTCTTGATATTGGTTCGTTATTGGGAGTACTTGCTTTACCGTTATGGAGTATTTTAATCGGTCTTAAATTATTTCTTGAAAAGGTAAATATCCTAAACTAAAACAACTGTGCAAACACACTGCGCATACCGCCACCTTAAATAAAACTCCATAAATCACTTTACTAATAAGTGATTTTTTTATTTTGCATACCTTTGAAAAATAAAATAAATCCAGTTGAAATTTACCTACTCCAAAAAAGAAAAGCTTAAAAGCAAAAAGCTTATTGATCAATTATTTACCGAAGGTAAATCGGTTTCTGCATATCCCTTACGCTTGGTTTATTTACCTTCTACTTTTGAAAAAGATTTAATAGCTAAAACAGGGGTTTCAGTAAGTAAACGAAATTTTAAAACCGCTATTGATAGAAATCATATAAAACGTTTATTGAGAGAAGTTTATAGGTTAAATAAAGGGTTGTATTTTAACAATTTATCAACACCTCATGCGTTTATGATTTTGTACATTGGCAAAGAAAAACCCTCTTTGGCTCAAATTGAAACAAGAATGAAACTATTATTTGAAAAGTTTTCGAGCAAAATTTCAGAAGTGTAAAATTATTTTTATGAAACTACTGTCTTACCTGTTTATACTAGTTCTTCCAATGATGTGCTCAAAAGCACCGTCAGAAAACCTTAACTATGTTGAATCTGAAATGGATTCTGAGGTGATTTTTAAAGAAAGCTCTACTTTAAACGGTATTATTTCAGTTCCTTCTGAAACTTCTGATCAAAAAATTATAAAAGAATCTTATTTGCGTTTTGAAACACAAGATTTAAATAAAACTTATAATCAAATTAAAAAAGCTATTAACGAAAACAAAGGCTTTATTCAAGATGATAATTCCAATAAATCATATAACACAATTACTCGACATTTAATTATTAGAGTTCCCACAATTGGTTTTCAAAACACCATAGATTCTATAAGTAAAAATATTTCTTATTTTGATACAAAACGCATATCTGCAAAAGATGTAACCGAAGAATTTATAGATTTAGAAGCGCGATTAAAAGCAAAACAAACCTTAGAAAAGCGCTATTTAGAATTATTATCTAAAGCTAAAAACGTAAAAGAAATTCTTGAAATTGAGCGAGAACTTTCTAATATTAGAGAAGAAATAGAAGCAAAGCAAGGGCGTTTAAAATACCTTGAAAATAAAGTATCATTAAGCACTTTAGATATTGAATTTTATAAACTAACCTCCGAAAGTCCAATAACAACTTCTTATGGAACAAAAATGTGGAATGCTATTAAATCTGGTTTTAATGGTTTGTCTATATTTTTATTAGGGTTACTTCATATTTGGCCTTTTATAATTATTCTAGTTATTGTGGGCTTTTTAATAAAAAAATGGATTAAAAAAAGTAAAAAATGAAAACATTACTAAAAAGAAAAATCATAATTCCAATATTAGCTTGCGCTGTTTTTTTTACTACAACCGCCTTTAAAAACGATTTTTTTGAAATTGCTAAGCAAATAGAAATTTTCACAACGCTTTTCAAAGAACTCAACATGAATTATGTAGATGAAACCAACCCGGGTGATTTAATGGATACTGCTATTAAAAGTATGTTAGCAGATTTAGATCCATATACCAATTTTATGAACGAGCAGGATGTTGAAGCTGCCAGAATTAATAATACAGGTGATTATACGGGTATTGGGGCAAAGGTAAAAACCTTAAAAGACAAATTGGTTATTATAGAACCCTACAAAGATTATCCTGCAGATAACGCAGGTTTAAAAGCCGGTGATGAAATTATTAAAGTTGGAAATATTTTAGTTGAAAGCTATAAAGAAAATGCTGGCGATTTATTAAAAGGCGCTCCAGATACCTCTGTAGAGGTGACCTACAAACGACAAGGAAAAACACAAACAGCCACTATAAAAAGAGCTGAAGTTGAAATAAAGGCTGTGCCTCATTTTTCTATGATAAGTGATAAAACAGGATACATTGTTTTAAGCGCATTTAGTAGAAAAGCTTTTGCAGAAACTAATTACGCACTACGCGATTTAAAAGCTCAAGGCGCAGAACGTATTATTTTAGATTTAAGAGGAAACCCAGGCGGGTTGGTTAACGAAGCAATAAATATTGTTAATCTTTTTGTACCAAAAGGGCAGTTGGTAGTAACAACAAAATCTAAAGTTGAAAAATATAACAAAACATATTATACCCAAAACGAACCTATTGATAAAGACATCCCTTTAGTTGTTTTAATAAATGGTAATAGCGCCTCGGCAAGCGAAATTGTTTCTGGTTCTTTACAGGATTTAGATCGTGCTGTTATAGTGGGTTCTAGAAGTTTTGGTAAGGGTTTAGTACAAAGACCAAAGCTACTAACTTATGGCACACAAGTTAAAATTACAATTTCTAGATATTACACGCCTTCTGGTAGATGTATTCAAGCATTAGATTATTGGCATAGAAATGAAAAAGGTGAAGCGGTAAGGGTAGAACAAGAAAATTATAACGAATTTAAAACAAAAAACGGTCGGAAAGTTTTTGATGGAGGTGGAGTTTATCCAGATGTGCCCGTAGGCACGTATAAAACATCACCAATTACAACCGCTATTGTTAACAACGATTTAATTTTTAATTACGCTACAAACTATTATTATAAGCACACAACAAATGATGTAAATAGTTTAAAACTAACAGAATCTGATTTTAAAGATTTTAAAAATTATTTAAAAACGAATAATTTTACATTTGAAACAGATACTGAAAAAGCACTTTATAAAGCCTTTGAAACTGCTAAAAAAGAAGAATTAAACGACAACATTAAAACAGATTTTAATACGCTTCTTTCTAATTTAAACAAATCTAAAACAACAGTTATTGATGAGAATAAAGACTATTTATTAGAGTTATTAACAGAAGAGATTGTAAAACAATATGCGTATAGAGAAGGACTATATGAATATTATAAAATACACGATTCTGAAATTAAAAAAGCAACAGAAATACTTGGAAACTCAACGGCTTATTTAGGATATTTAAAATAATGTTTCTACTCTCTTTTTATAAGAATAACCTATGTTTAAAGGCTTCTGTCATGGTTTTCGATTAAAAATAGTATATTTATCACCTATTATTCTATTTCCTACTATGAATAAACTATTCCTACTGATATTAATAACACTTAACAGTGTATTTGCTTTTTCTCAAAAAGAATTAACGCACGAAGTTTATTTTGAAACAGATAAATACGATGTTCCAAATACAGAAGAAAATCGTTTATTACTCTTCATTTCAACATTAACAGACGTTGATATTGAATCTATTTCCATTTTTGGTTTTTGTGATGATATTGGTGCAGATACTTACAACTTGAAACTATCGCAACAACGCGCAAATGCTATAAAAAATATTTTTTCTAATAATGAAATAAGTGAAGATCTTATAACAAATGTTGATGGTAAAGGTGAAATTCTACTTAAAATTATTGAAGAAAAAAATGTTTTAAAAATTAGAGGTTTAAATAGAAAAGTAGAAATTCTTGTAAAGCCCAAACCACCAAAACCTATTGAAGAAGTTGTTGCAGAACATCATATTGAACCGAAGGAAAAAGGTGTTGTTGACCAAATAAAAGAAAGCGGTAAAGGCGATAAAATTATTTTTAAAAACATATTATTCAAAACTGGATATTCTTCGGTTACGCCTGCTTCAAAAAAAACATTGACAGATATTGCTAATGCACTTGTAGAACGAGAAGATATTTATTTTACCATTCAAGGGCATGTGTGTTGTACCCAATTTACTAGAGATGCTGTAGATAGAAAAACCAAACAACGTAACCTATCTGAAGCTAGAGCAAAATATGTTTATGATTATTTTGCTAAAAAAGGAGTCAATAAAAAACGTATGCGTCACTTAGGTATGCGACGCAAATTTCCGCTTGGTGGCGATCCTCAATTCGATAGACGTGTAGAAATAGTTATTACTTACGTTGACGATGTTAATTAAAAACTTATGGCCAATAAAACTTGTTTTTTATTAGTTATTACTTTCTATTTAATAAGTTTTAATACAACTTCCCAAACCTTTGTACCAGACGATAATTTTGAACAAGCATTAATCGATTTAGGCTATGATTCTGGTACTTTAGATGATTTTGTTCCAACCTCAAATATTAATGGTATAAAAAATTTAGATATTGCCGGAAAAAATATTAAAGACCTTACTGGTATTGAAGATTTTACTGCTCTAATAACTCTAGATTGTTCTGATAATCAACTTACAAACTTGAACATTACCAAAAATACTTTTTTAACTGAATTATACTTTTTTGAAAATTTAATTACCTTTATTGATGTTAGTTTTCTCACTGATTTAAAAATTTTATGGTGTTACAATAACCTATTACCCGAACTCAATGTTACAAAAAACCTTAATTTAATTTCTTTGGTTTGTGGTAATAACTTACTTAAAGTTTTAGATGTTTCTAATAATTTAGCTCTAGTCGTTTTAACTTTAGAAAACAATGAAGTATCAACAATAGATATAACTAAAAACAGTATTTTAAACAGACTTCAGTGCGGTAAAAACCTATTAACTTTTCTAGATATTTCTAAAAATTTAAATCTATCTTATTTATCATGTGAAGAAAATAAAATAACCTTTTTAGATACCAGTAATAACTTAAATTTAAGTACTTTAATTTGTTTCTTTAATTTGTTATCTGAATTAGATGTATCCAAAAACCCCTCTTTAACTCTATTAGATTGTAGTAACAATATTTTATGCAGATTAAATCTAAAAAATGGTAATAATAGGTTTGCTGATGTAAATTTTATGCTAAATTATTTTTTAGTGTGTGTTGTTGTAGATAATCCTTTTGATGTTCCTTCAAACTGGTTAACTTCAGATTTTTCCAATTATGTTTCATCAGAAGAAAGCTGTAATAATTTTATTGATGTTGAAGTAATTAATGACATTGTCACTAATACCTCCTATACACTTCCTAGCCTTACCAACGGAAATTATTTTACTCAATCTGGTGGAAATGGTAATATGTTAAATTTTGGTGATATTATTTCAACATCACAAACTATTTATATTTATAATGAAACAACTTGTGATAGTAAGGAATCTAGTTTTAATGTGTTAATTCTTTCTGGTGTGGATTATTATATTCCTAAATATTTTACACCCAATAATGATGGAAGCCATGATTTTTGGAGGGTTATTGATAACACAAATTCAATAAATAAAATAACTATTTATAATAAATACGGAAAGCTTTTAAAATTTTTACTTCCAAATTCTGAAGGTTGGGATGGTACTTTTAACGGCGAACTTTTAGGTAGTGATGACTATTGGTATGTTATAACTTTAAATACAAATGATGTTATAAAAGGTCATTTTTCTTTAAAAAGATAAAGTAATTACTCCTTAATCATAGCTATATGCGGAATATCATCTTCTAAGTACTCCTCACCTATTGCTTTAAAGCTTAAATTGGTATAAAATTGTTTAAGATAACACTGTGCAGAAATTTTAATTTTTGATACTTTATAGTGTGTTTTAATAGCCTCTATTGAAGCATTCATAATATCATAACCGTACTTAAACTGCCTCTCATTTTTAGCTACTACTACTCTACCAATACTAGCATATTCAAAATAATCGCCTGGTTTAAAAATACGTGTATAAGCAATTATTTTATTATTTTTAAAGCCTAAAACATGTAATGCTTTTTGGTCTTTGCCATCAATATCTTGATAAACACAATCTTGTTCTACCACAAAAACTTCACTACGTAATTGTAACAAATTGTATAACTCTTGTGTAGTTAATTCTGAAAAGGTTTTTACTTCTATTTTTAACATAATTTAATCCTGTACAATCATATCTTTTGCATCATCCTTACCAAATTCTGGTTGAATATTTACATGGTTAATATCGTATTTATGCAATAAATGATCTTCAATTTTATGTAAAATAGTATCAAACTGAGAAAGTGTGATATCTTCATTAAAATCTATATGCGCTTCTAAATGAATTTCTTCTTCATTTAATTGCCAAACATGAACATGATGTGTGTTTTCTATACTTTCAAAAGCATTAATTTCTTCAACAATTTGGTTAATAGGAATAGTATCTGGCGTAAACAGCATAAGCACTTTTGTGGAGTCTTTTAACAAATCAAAACCCATCCAAATTAAATATAAAGCTATAGCAAATGTTAATACACTATCTACCCAAAAAACTTCATAATATTTCATTAATAAACCACCTATTAATACAGCTACACTAGCCATCATATCGGTTAATAAATGTATATATGCGCTTTTCATATTCATATTAGATTCAGAATCTTTTTTAAGTAAAAGCACACTTAAACCATTAGCAATTATCCCAAAAAGAGATAACCAAATAACTAAGTTAGATTCTATTGGTTGTGGATTTTGAAACCTTTTAATAGCTTCAATAATTAATAAAACAGCAACTATAATTAAAGTAGATGCGTTAATAAATGCTGCTAAAATTTCGGCACGTTTATAACCAAATGTTCTGTGAATAGAAGCTTCTTTTTTAGATAATTTGTTTGCTACATAGCTAACAACTAATGATATAACATCACTAAAATTATGTAAAGCATCGCTTAAAAGCGCTAAACTACCAGAAAGTATTCCTCCTACAACTTGAGAAGCAGTAATAAGTATATTTAAAAAAATAGATATTAAGAGATTCCTACCTTTAAAGTCAGAATGAGAATGAGAGTGATTATGAGAGTGCGAATGACTCATTTAACAAGATAACGGTATTTTATCTATTCTATTTTGGTGTCTACCGCCTTCAAATTCGGTATTTAAAAAAACATCAACCATTTCTACAGCTTGATGAATAGCTGTAAATCTAGCAGGAATACATAAAACATTAGCATTATTATGACCTCTTATAAGTTCTACTATTTCTTTATTCCAACATAAACCAGCACGTATTTTTTGATGTTTATTAGCGGTTATAGCAACACCATTTGCGCTTCCACAAATTAAAACACCAAAATCTGCTTTTTTATTTTCAATATCTTCTGCAACTGGGTGAACAAAATCTGCATAATCTACACTATCATTACTATCAGTTCCATGATTAATTATTGTGTATCCTTTTGCTTCTAAATGTTTTACGATAGCAAATTTATAATCGGTACCAGCGTGATCGTTTCCTATAGAAATTGTCATCTTTTTATTTATTATTGTATAGTTATACAAAGGTAGTAATTATTAACAATGTGTATTACTATATTCATTACTTGTTAATAACTGTTTATTGTTTTCTAAAAGAAAAACATTGAATATCCATTTATTTTTCCAATCAAAAATAGGATTCTATTTACCAAAAATTTAACTCACTTTTTTTAGCAAAAATATAAGCTCATAAGTTGATAGATGTAAACATTAAAATTAAAAAAGTTATTAGTTAAAAGTAGTTAAATTTAGTTGTTAACAACTGTGTATAGAAAATTGAAAATCATTAAATATGAAGCTATTAATATAATTTCTATTGTTAATTAACTATTAATAGAATGTAAAATAATTGTAATCAAAATAAAAGTTAAAAAAGTTATACCGCTATTCACACACTATAATAACCACCATTTATTTTTTTAAATTTTAAAAAGAAAATTATTATATAATATATAATGTGGATAACTTCAATTTAACATTAATTAAATATGATTTAATATTAATATTGTAGCTTTGTAAAAACAAATAGCTAATCTTCTCCTAAAATAAGGCTATTTAATAACAGAATTTCCACTATCTTAGGAAATAGAAAATGATTACAAAATTTAAATGACAAATAAGAAAAAAAGAAATCCAAAAAAAGGAATTTCTAACCTTACAAATACAATCTTAAGTATATTAAAAAAAGAGAGAAACCAAACCTTTAATTACAAACAAATTGCTGCTAAACTTGGTGTTAACGATGCTAGTAGTAGAAATCAAATTATAAAAAAACTACACGATTTACAAGGAAAAAAAGAGATTGAAGAAGTAGAACGTGGTAAGTTTAAAGCCGTTGTGAATACCGAATACCATGTAGGTAGATTAGATTTAGCTGCTAAAGGAAATGGGTATATTATATGTGAAGATTTTGATGATGATGTATTTATAGCATCTAACAATATAAATAAATCTTTAAATGGAGATGAAGTAGAATTTTATGTTTACAAACGTCGTCATAGAGGTAAATTAGAAGGAGAAATTACACAAGTTTTAAAGCGTGAAAAAAGTGAGTATGTAGGTGTTATTCAAATTCATGAAAAGAAGAATTTTGCCTTTGTTGTTGCAGATAGCAATAAAATGTACAAAGATATTTTTGTTCCTATTAATAAAATTTTAAAAGCCGAAGATGGTGATAAAGTTTTAGTAAAACTTGAAGATTGGCCAGAAAAAGCCGATTCTCCTTACGGAAAAGTAATTCAAGTACTTGGTAAACCAGGAGATCATAATACCGAAATACATTCAATTTTAGCAGAATATGGCTTGCCTTACGAATTCCCACATGAAGTTGAAGAATTTGCTAATAAATTAGATACCTCTATAACAAAAGAAGAAATTAGTAAGCGTAGAGATATGCGTAAAGATTTAACCTTTACAATAGATCCAAAAGATGCTAAAGATTTTGATGATGCTTTATCATTTGAAGTATTAGATAATGGTTTATACGAAATAGGAATTCATATTGCAGATGTTTCACATTATTTGCAAGAAGGAACTGTTTTAGATGATGAGGCTTATGAACGTGCAACATCTATTTATTTAGTAGATAGAGTAGTACCTATGCTTCCAGAAGTATTATCAAATAACGCGTGTTCATTAAGACCACATGAAGAAAAATTAACTTTTTCTGCTGTGTTTCAAATGAATGATAAGTGTGAAATTAAAAACGAATGGTTTGGTAGAACAGTAACATATAGTGATGCGCGTTTTGCTTATGAAGAAGCTCAAGCTGTTATAGAATCTAAAACAAGCACCATTCCAAAAGAAGTTTCTCTTACAGGTGAAACATACAATACTTCTCAAGAGATTACACAAGCTATTTTAAAAATGGATGATCTTGCTAAAAAAATGCGAGCTAAACGTATGACGGCAGGAGCTATTTCTTTTGATAAAGTTGAAGTAAAATTCGATTTAGATGAGGAAGCTAATCCTGTTGGTGTATTTTTTAAAACAAGTAAAGATGCTAATAAATTAATTGAAGAATTTATGTTATTAGCCAACCGTAAAGTATCAGAATTTGTTGGTAAAAAAGATCCAAAAAGAACTTTTGTATACCGTGTTCATGACGAGCCAGATGAAAGTAAACTTGCTAATTTACAAGGTATTGTATCTAAATTTGGTTATAAATTAAATTTTAAAGATCGTAAAACCACATCAGCGTCACTTAATTATTTACTTAAAGAAGTAAATGGTAAAAAAGAACAAAATTTAGTAGATACTTTAACCATAAGAAGTATGAGTAAAGCCGAATATTCCACACATAATATTGGACATTATGGTTTAGCTTTCGATTATTATAGTCATTTCACATCACCAATTCGTCGTTATCCAGATGTTATGGCGCATCGTTTATTACAACTGTATTTAGATGGTGGAAAATCTGCAAGTGAAGATGTTTACGAAGAAAAATGTAACCATTCCAGTAATATGGAAAATTTAGCAACCAAAGCAGAACGAGATTCTATAAAATACATGCAAATTAAATTTATGCAAGATCATAAAGATGAAGAATTTGTGGGTGTTATTTCTGGAGTTACAGATTGGGGAATTTATGTTGAAATCATTTCAAATAAATGTGAAGGTATGGTTAGTGTTCGAGATATGAAAGATGATCATTATGCTTTCGATCAAGAACAATATGCTATGGTTGGTAGAAATACACAAACAATGTATCAACTTGGAGATGAGATTATTGTAAAAGTTAAAAACACAGATTTAGTTAAAAAACATCTTGATTTTAATTTAATAGGAAAACCAAAAGATTAATTTTATTAAGAATTTAGATTTTATTTAAAGCTTGTAATTTTTTAACTTTAATTCTTAAAAAGAATATCTATAATCTGTAACATTTCAATATAAATATCTACCTATATTAAAAATTTAAAAGCATGATATTAACAACAACAAATTCAATAGAAGGTCATAAAATTGAAGATTATTTAGGTATTGTAACAGGCGTATCAAGCAATATAAAAACTTCCTTTTCTTTTAAAACAGAGAAAAACATGAACATGATTTCTAATACTATCAATAAAGCAAAAGAGGAAGCTTTTCAAAAACTAAAAGACAATGCCATTAAATTAAATGCGAACGCTATAGTGGGTATAAGTTTAGATATGGAGACAGAAGCTGGAGCATATTTTTTTGTTTCAGTAACAGGAACTGCTGTAAAAGTTGCTTAAAATGATAATGTTTTCCTAAATTTTTAAACAATGGAATAATTCTTGATAATTTTACGTTTTATAATACAAAACCTATCAAACACATGAAAACATTAATCAAATTTATTGTTCTTTTTGTTACAACAACAATATTTGCACAAAAACCAATAGAAAAAACAATTGGTGAGTTTAGCGAACTTAAAGTTTACGATTTAATAAATGTAGAATTAGTTAAATCTAACGAAAACAAAGTTACTATTACAGGTGAAAACACAGAAGATGTACTTATTAATAATAAAAATGGGACATTAAAAATAAAAATGAAGCTTGAAGAAGCTTATGATGGTAACAAAACAAAAGTAGTATTACACTACACAACAATTGATGTTATTGATGTTAATGAAGGCGCTACAGTAAATTCAGACTATACCATAAAACAATTTGAAATAGATTTAAGAGCACAAGAAGGCGGTATAATTAATATGCCTTTAGATGTTACATATGCTAACATAAAAGCGGTATCTGGAGGTGTTATTGAAACATCTGGAACATCAAAAAGTCAAGATGTATCATTACTAACTGGAGGTGTTTATAAAGGTGAAATGTTAGCAACTGAAAAAACAGAAGTAACTATTAAAGCAGCTGGAGAAGCTTATGTAAAAGCTTCAAATTTAGTAGACGTTAAAATAAGAGCAGGAGGTGATGTGTTTATATACGGAAACCCAGAAACAGTTAATGAGAGTAAAGTATTAGGAGGTCGCGTAAAACGAATGAACTAATAAGTAAATAATACTAACAATATATAAAAACCCATGGCTCGCTATGGGTTTTTATTTTTCATAAGTTTAAAAGCAGTAAAATATTTCTTTACTTTGTAAAAACCACCACATTTTTATGTTTGATGATATTTTAAGAGCATTACCTTTCGGATTCATTTTAGCCTTCACTATTGGTCCTGTATTTTTTGTTCTGCTTGAAACTAGTGCTACCAAAGGTTTTAAAAGTGCTTTAATTTTTGATAGTGGTGTCATGTTAGCAGATATCATTTTTATTCTAGTTGCTTTTTTTAGTACCAATAAGTTATTAGATAAAATAAAGGATGATCCTAATTTTCTAGTTTTTGGAGGTGTTTTATTATTTACTTATGGTATTATTTCATTTATAAAAACATCAAAATCTTTTCGTGCCATAGTTAGAGAATATCATAAAGTTGAAATTAAAAAAGGCTACGGTAAATTATTTTTAAAAGGTTTTTTGCTAAACTTTATTAATATAGGCGTGCTTTTAGGTTGGGTTGCATTTATTGTATTAGCGAATTCATTAACGAGTTCTAAAAACGGAGTCATTGTGTTTTTAAGTACTATTTTAATAGTGTATTTTTTAGTAGATCTTATAAAAATAGTTATTGCTAAAAAGTTGAAAAACAGATTAACACCTAGACTTATTTTTAAAACAAAAAAAATTATAGCCTTAGTAATATTAGGCTTTGGAGTATTACTATTAGTTCAAGGTTTTTTTCCAAAAGAAAAAGAACTCATAAAAGAAAAGTTAGAACAGATAAGTCCAATAAAATAAAAAAGCTTTCAGTTATCCTGAAAGCTTTTTTTGGAGGCGTCAAGCGGATTCGAACCGCTGTAGAAGGTTTTGCAGACCTCTGCCTAGCCACTCGGCCATGACGCCATAATTGGATTGCAAATGTAAAAAAAAATAAGAGTTTTTAATACTTAAAATTACTTTTTACGCTTTTCACTCATTTTTATTGTTACTCTGGCAACATCGCCGCCAATAGGAGGGTTTAGTTTACTAACCCAAACCGTTGCTTTTTTAACCAAATTATCTTCGTTAAAAATTCTGTCTAAAATACGTTTAGCAACAGTTTCAAGTAGGTGAGAAGCTATATTCATTTCTTCTTTAATTATTCGGTTTAAAAACACATAATCAACAGTATCACTTAATTTATCGGTTTTTGCAGAGGTTTGTAAATTAGCTTCAACTTCTAAATCTACACGATAATCACTACCAATTTTGGTTTCTTCTTTTAAACAACCATGGTATGCAAATACCCGTATGTTTTCAACTTTTATAATTCCCATTGCATGCAATTTTAAGTCGTTAAAATTACCTAATTTTGCACAATATTTTTGTTTAATTATCTATTTCGATACATTTTTATGTCTGAAGAAACAAAATCACTCAATTTTATTGAGCATATTATAGAAGAAGATTTGGTAAACGGTTTGTCACAAGATAAATTACGTTTTCGTTTTCC
The DNA here is from genome assembly GCF_900114265.1 of Flaviramulus basaltis. Lineage (GTDB taxonomy): Bacteria > Bacteroidota > Bacteroidia > Flavobacteriales > Flavobacteriaceae > Flaviramulus > Flaviramulus basaltis. Next base: position 828,014 of record NZ_FPKV01000001.1, on the reverse strand, counting down.
ACCAGAACCTAATGGTTATTTACATATTGGCCATACCAAAGCCATTGGTATTAGTTTTGGTTTAGGATTAAAATATAACGCGCCCGTAAATCTTCGTTTTGACGATACAAATCCTGCAAAAGAAGAGCAAGAATATGTAGATGCCATAAAAAAAGACGTTGCTTGGTTAGGCTATAATTGGGAAAATGAATTGTATTCTTCAGATTATTTTCAGCAGTTATATGATTGGGCTGTTCAGTTAATAAAAGATGGAAAAGCTTATGTTGATTCGCAATCTTCAGATGCTATGGCAGAACAAAAAGGAACACCAACACAACCTGGAGTTGATGGCCCTTATCGTGATAGAAGCGTTGAAGAAAACTTAGATCTTTTTGAACGCATGAAAAGCGGTGAGTTTGAAGAAGGTGAACATATTTTACGAGCTAAAATAGATATGCAACATCCAAATATGTTGATGCGCGACCCTATCATGTATCGTGTTTTAAAGAAACACCATCATAGAACTGGCAACTATTGGTGTATTTACCCAATGTACGATTGGACACATGGTGAAAGTGATTATATTGAGCAAATTTCACACAGTTTATGTTCGCTTGAGTTTAAGCCTCACAGAGAGCTTTACGATTGGTTTAAGGAGCATGTGTATAATTATTCTAAGAAGACCTATCCAATGCCTCCAAAACAACGTGAGTTTGCACGTTTAAACCTTAGTTATACCATAATGAGTAAACGTAAGTTGCTTAAATTGGTAGAAGAAGGTGTTGTAAATGGTTGGGATGATCCGCGTATGCCTACTATTTCAGGATTACGTCGCAGAGGTTATACACCAAATTCAATTAGACAATTTATAGAAAAAGTAGGGGTTGCAAAACGCGAAAATGTTATCGATGTTGCACTTTTAGAGTTTTGTATTCGTGAGGATTTAAACAAAACAGCACCTCGTGTTATGGCTGTTTTAGATCCTTTAAAAGTTATTATTACTAATTATCCAGAAGATAAAGAAGAGTGGCTAGAAGCAGAAAATAATCAAGAAGATGAAAGTGCTGGTTTTAGAAAAGTGCCATTTTCTCGAGAAATTTATATAGAAAAAGAAGATTTTAAAGAAGAAGCTAGTAGTAAATTCTTCCGTTTAAAATTAGGTGGTGAAGTACGTTTAAAAAACGCTTACATTATTAAAGCTGAAAGTGTTGTTAAAGATGCTAGCGGAAACATTACAGAAGTACATTGTACATATTCTGAAGATACAGATCGAAGAATAAAAGGAACCTTGCATTGGGTATCTATAAAACATGCTGTAAAAGCTGAAGTTAGGGAATACGATAGATTATTTAATGATGAAGCTCCAGATAGTCACCAAGACAAAGATTTTATGGAGTTTGTAAATCCTAATTCTTTAAAAATAATTGAAGCTTTTGTTGAGCCAAGTTTACTAAATGCTAAAGTAGGAGAGCAGTTTCAATTTCAACGTTTAGGTTATTTTAATATTGATGACGATTCAACTTCAGAAAAAATAGTATTTAATAAAACAGTTGGTTTAAGAGATTCTTGGGCAAAACAAAAGCCTAAGCCACAACAACAAACTAAACCAAATAATAATCAGCAATCACAGCGAAAAGCGATTGATGTTATTCAGCAGTTAGGAAAAAAATACACCAATTTACCAGAAGCTAAACAAGAGAAAGCAAAAGCTGAGATTCAAGAGCTTGCCAAAAACGTAAGTTACGAAGAGTTAGAACCGTTGTTTAATACCGCTGTTAAAAAAGTAGGAACACGAATTGCTGTAGTAATTACTTTAGGCGTTTTATTAAAAAATGGACAAGAAAAAAATGAAGAAATAGAAGGTTTCATTTCAAAAGCTTTGGAGGATAAAAATGAGTTGTTAGTTTCTGAGGCACAATTTGTTTAAAAACTCATAGATGTTAAAAATATAAATCAATTATAATTTTAGCTATATTTAACCACTAACTATAACTAATAATATTATGGAATTCAACTATTTAGCAGTATTTGTAGCTGCACTTGTACCAATACTAATTGGATTTTTATGGTACAATCCTAAGACCTTTGGAACAGCGTGGATGCGTCATGCAGAAATGACTGAAGAAAAAATGAAATCGGCTAATATGGCTGTCGTTTTTGGAGTTACATTGTTACTTTCTTTTATTTTGGCATTTATTTTACCGTCAATAACTGTTCATCAAATGGGTGCTTTTAGTTTGGTTCAAGGTGATTTAGGAATTCAACCATCTTACGAAACATTTATGGCAGAATATAAAGATGAGTTTAGAACATTTAAACACGGTGCGTTTCATGGCGTTATTGCGGGCATCTTTATTATTTTACCAATTATAGGTATTAATGGTTTGTTTGAGCGTAAAAGCTGGAAATACATACTTATCAATACAGGATATTGGATAGTAACTTTAGCTATTATGGGAGCCATTGTTTGTGGTTGGAGATAAACCCCTGTAACTTTTAACAACATATAAAGACTGATAGATTAACTTTCAGTCTTTTTCTTTTTTGTATTGATACACTATAACATTTATAAATCGTTTAAAAATCTTCCAGAAGGCTGGAATAGCATTGTAAATCATGATGTGTTTTTACAATTAGAATATTTAAACGCTTTAGAAGAAGCTTCTCCAGAAAATATTCAATGGTTTTATATCGGTATTTTTAAAGATAACCTTTTAGTTGGTGTTGCCATTGTGCAACGCGTACAATTGTATTTAAAAGATATTTTTAGGCAAACTAAAATCTCGTGTGTTAAAACATTTTTTCAAGATGTAGTTTCCAAAGTATTAAAAGGAAATATTTTGGTAGTTGGCAATTTAATGCATACTGGACAACATGGAATATTTTTTAACAAAGAAATAATTTCTAAAACTCAGTTTTTTGAAGCTGTTTTTTCCGCTTTAAGCGAAATAAAAACCAATATTAAAAAGAATCAAAAAAAGAGAATTAGAGCCATTATGTTGAAGGATTATTTTGATAATGATTCTATACATAATGAAATAGAGATTTTTAATTCTGCAAAGCTTCACAAGGTTTTTGTACAGCCTAATATGATTCTTTTTATGCAACCAGAATGGTTAAAAAAGGAAGATTACACAGCAAGTTTAACTAAGAAATATCGTGATAGATATAAGCGTGCAAGAAAAAAACTTAATTCTATAAAGTCTGTTGAATTAAATGTTGATGATATAAAAAGACACACAGCAGATCTACACGGGCTATACATGAACGTGTCTAACAACGCTCAGTTTAATACTTTTTTATTACCAGAAAATCATTTTTATAGTTTGAAGTTGCAACTCCAGGATCGTTTTAAAGTTTATGGCTATTATTTAAAAGATACTTTGGTTGGTTTTTACACGTTAATTCTTAATAATGAAGCATTAGAAACTTATTTTTTAGGTTATGATGAAGAGCATCAATACCCAAACCAATTGTATTTAAATATGCTTTATGATATGCTGAATTTTGGTATTGATAACAAGTTTAAAACAATTGTTTATGCCAGAACAGCCATGGAAATTAAAAGCTCGGTAGGAGCAGAGGCAAAACCAATGGTTGTTTATATGAAGCACACCAATGGATTTTTAAATGCTATTTTAAAACAGCTTTTTAAGCTGATGAATCCGTCTCAAGATTGGGAAGAACGCCATCCTTTTAAAACAAAAAAAACCTGAATTTATTTCAGGTTTTTTGTTTATATGTTATGAGAAATTATTCTTTATTCTTCCTGTTTTTAGCCTCTTTCATAGATTCACCAATTTGATTACTAGCAGTAAAACTAGCAAGCATATCATTTAGCATATTACTTCCTGCTTGTGGTGAGTTTGGCAATAAAATTAGGTTACTATTAGTGTGTTGACCAATAGATTGAAGCGTGTCATAATGTTGTGTTACAACAATTAAAGCAGATGCTTCTTGTGAATTGATACCAACTTTGTTTAACACTTGTACAGACTCTTCTAAACCACGAGCAATTTCACGACGCTGGTCTGCAATACCTTGTCCTTGTAAACGTTTGCTTTCTGCTTCAGCTTTTGCTTTTTCAACAATTAATATACGTTGCGCATCTCCTTCATATTGAGCTGCAGTTTTTTCTCTATCAGCAGCATTAATTCGGTTCATTGCTTCTTTTACTTGTGCGTCCGGATCAATATCGGTAACTAATGTTTTAATAATGTCATAACCGTAATCTTGCATCGCGTCATTCAATTCTGCTTTTACAGCAATGGCAATGTCATCTTTTTTTAAGAATACATCATCTAAAATCATTTTTGGTACTTCTGCACGTACCACATCAAACACATAACTTGTAATTTGGTCGTGTGGATAATCAAGTTTGTAAAAAGCATCTTCAACTTTCTCTTTAATTACTTTATATTGAACAGATATTTTTAGGCGCACGAATACATCATCTTTAGTTTTGGTTTCAACTATTACATCAAGTTGTGTAATTTTTAAACTTAAGCGACCAGCAATTCTATCAACTAAAGGAACTTTTAATTGTAAACCAGATTGACGAATGCTGTGAAATTTACCAAAACGTTCAATAATGGCGGCGGATTGTTGTTTAACAGTAAAAAAAGAAGAAATTAGAACAATTAGTCCTAAAAAAACAAAGGGGATAAGATAGAAACTCATAATGTTTATTTAAAATAGTTAGAAAAATTAAGATACAAAAATTATACTATATTTGGTCGTTTATATCCCTAACTTATGAAATATAATAGACTTCTCTTATTAGTAGCTTTAATGCTATGTTTTGTTACAAAAAGTTTTTCACAAAAAGGAAATTACCGCATTCAAAACGGGTTTGGCATTACAGGAGGTATTACAAAATTTAATATAACTACCAATAATTTTACGACTAAGGAAGGTAATGGATTTTTGGGCGGAATGTCTGCAACTGTTGATATTCCTTTACGTTGGTATAATGTGAGTTTTGGGATGCAACTCTCTGAAAATAATATTGAGATTTTAGGAAGACCAACACTAGTAAGTAGCGAAGAGGAATTTATTAAATACAAAATGTTTGCTGCCCAAGTAGCCATGTTGATTAGTGTAAAGGTAATTCCTGATTATTTTACTATTGATGTTGGCCCGATGTTACAATACAATAGTAAGCTAGAATTTAAAGATAGAACACAAGAAAACTACTATGTAAATAACTATACAAATTTATCTGCTGAAGGCATTACAGATATTTCTCAATTTAATTTGAATGGTGCTATTGGTGCCTCTGTTGGAGTTAGGAATTTTAAGCTTAAAGCACAATACATTTATGGCTTTACTAATATTTTAAAGAAACTAGAAAATGAAAATTTAGATACTTCTGGAGGTAGTGGACGATTTAAAGGAAACCAAAATATGTTGGTTTTAGGGGCTATTGTTTCGTTTTAGATTATTTCAACTTTTTCTCCTAAAAACTTTGGTTTAACACCAAGTATAATATCTACAAAGACTTTTGTTCGAGCTAAGTACTCTCGTATTTTAACCTTTATCCCATAGCTCCCAGAGACATCCCTAGCGTTAAATCCTATTGCTTCTATTTCATTTTTATTGGCTAGATAAATAGCTCTTTCATTGTGAAATTTTTGAGATATTATAGTTATACTATTTTGACCAAAAACTTCCTTACATCTAACAACAGAATCAAGTGTTCTAAATCCTGCATAATCTAAAAATATTTTACTTTCAGGAATTCCTTTTGAAATTAATTCCTTTTTAAAATCAGTTGGCTCGTCGTAATTTTTATTTCCATTATCTCCACTAATTAAAATAAAATCAATTTTACCTTTTTTATATAGTTCTATTGTTGCATCAATTCGGTATTTGAAGTATAAATTAATTCTTCCATCATTTAGTAATTTTGCCGTTCCTAGAACTAGACCAACCTTATTTTTTTTGATTTTTGATGAGTCTGAAAAGGTTTTATTTATAGCATATCTTTTTATAGAATAATTTGAAATGAATATTAATAATATTGGTAAAGCTAATAATAAGAATATTATTTTTCGTTTCTTGCTTTTCATTTACTGATTCAAAGTATATTAATGTTATGAAGTAAATTTATTATTCAATGACTTATAAAAATCGATAAACGAAGTTATCATTTTTTATGAATTTAAGTTAGATTTAATAAAAAAACCTCTCCAAAATCATGAAGAGGTTTTTAAATTTATATTGTAGTAAAGATTAAAACTATATTGTTTTCACCATATTTTCAATTCGGGTAACAGTTTCATTCTTTCCAATCATAAACATAATATCAAACACATCGGGACCTTGTAAAGCACCAACTAATGCTAAACGCAAAGGCATCATAACTTTCCCAAAACTAATTTCGTTTTCAGTTATCCAACCTTTAATATCTGTTTGTAAGGCATTAACGGTAAAATCATCAATATGTAAAACGATGTTTTTTACTTTATTCATTATGTCTGCAGTGTCTTCTTTAAAAGCTTTTTTTGATGCTTTTTCATCGTAAGAAGTTGGTGCAGTAAAAAAGAAATGACTTAACTCCCAAAAATCTGAAACAAATGTAGCGCGCTCTTTTATTAAGCCAATAACTAAAGCTATGTAATCTACATCAATTTCTGAAAGCTCGGAATGAGATTTTTTAAAAGTTTCAGCTAAATCATCATTATCCTGCTCTTGCATATAATGATGATTAAACCATTTAATTTTATCAGGATCGAAACGTGCTCCAGATTTATTTACCCGTTCTAATTCGAAGGCATTTATTAACTCATCAAGATTAAAAATTTCTTGTTCAGTTCCAGGGTTCCAACCTAAAAACGCTAAAAAATTAACCATGGCTTCTGGGAAATATCCATCCTCTTTATAGCCTCTAGAAACTTCGCCGTCTGGTGAATTCCATTGTAAAGGAAATACAGGAAAGCCTAATTTGTCACCATCACGTTTGCTTAATTTTCCTTTTCCTGTTGGTTTTAGAATTAGCGGTAAATGCGCAAATTCTGGCGCTTCCCAACCAAAGGCTTTATATAATTGATAATGTAATGCTAATGATGGTAACCATTCTTCACCACGAATAACATGTGAGATTTCCATTAAATGGTCATCAACTATATTAGCTAAATGATAGGTTGGCATGCCATCACTTTTAAATAAAACTTTATCATCTAAAACATTGGTATCTATTTTAATATCACCACGAATAATATCTGCTAAATGCAAAGTTTCGTCTTGCGGACTTTTAAATCGAATTACGTAATCTTCACCAGCATCTAATTTTGCTTTTACCTCTTCCGCTGTAAGCGATAAAGAGTTACTCAATTTTAAACGATTGTGCCAATTGTAAATAAAAGTTTTCCCTTTTTCTTCATGGTCTTTTCTATGAAAATCTAAATTTTCAGAAGTATCAAAAGCATAATACGCATTGCCAGACGCAATTAAATCATCTGCATATTTTTTGTATAAATGTTTACGCTCACTTTGTCTGTAAGGACCAAATTTTTCGTTTTTATTAATACCTTCATCAAAAGGAATTCCACACCAATTTAAGGCATCTATTATATATTGTTCTGCACCTTCAACATACCGGTTCTGGTCAGTATCTTCAATACGCAATACAAAAGTACCGTTGTGTTTTTTGGCAAATAAATAATTGAATAACGCAGTACGAACACCGCCTATATGTAAAGGACCTGTTGGGCTTGGTGCAAAACGCACACGAACATTTTTGGACATATTTTGTAAATTTGTTGCAAAGATACAATTAACACATTATTATAAACCTTGTAAAAAATAAAATTGTAGTTTAGTAAGTTATTAGTTAATTGTCAAGACCTTTTACCCACATCATGAGCAATTTTAAAAGCATACAAAATAAACTTGAAGCATTTATTAGAAGATATTACACTAATGAGCTGCTTAAAGGCGCTATTTTGTTTTTTGCAATTGGCTTATTATATTTTCTATTCACGCTATTTCTTGAACATATTTTATGGTTAAGCACAACAGCAAGAAGCATTTTGTTTTGGTTATTTGTCGCTGTAGAATTAGCATTGCTTGTTAAGTTCGTTTTTATTCCTTTAGCCAAATTATTCAAACTTCAAAAAGGAATTGATTACGAAACGGCTTCTAAAATTATTGGTAAATATTTCCCCGAGGTTAATGATAAATTGCTTAATGTACTTCAGCTTAATCAAAATCAGTCTAAGTCCGAATTATTACTTGCTAGTATTGAGCAAAAATCTTTAGAGTTAAATCCTATTCCTTTTAAACTAGCTATTAACTTTAAGAAGAATACTGGCTATTTAAAATACGCAGCCATTCCTATTGTTATTTTGCTTTTAACTTTTTTTACGGGAAATTTTAATTGGTTTAGCGACAGTTACGAACGTGTTATTCATTACAAAACAGCCTATGAACCACCAGCACCATTTGAGTTTTTTGTGGTAAATGATAATTTAAATGCTATTGAAAACAAAGATTTTAAACTTATTGTTAAAACAGCAGGAGAGGTTACACCAGAAAGTGCTGAAATAACATATAACAATGAAACTTATTTTTTACAACAAAAAGGAATAGGTGAGTTTGAGTATGTGTTTTCTAAACCAAACGAATCTATAACGTTTCAGTTAAATGCAAACGATGTCACTTCAAAACCATATACTATTAATGTTGTTGAAACACCTTCTATTTTAGGTTTTCAAATGGTTTTAGATTACCCCAATTACACTAAGAAAAAAGATGAAATTTTTAAAAGTACGGGTAACGCTTTAGTGCCAGAAGGGACACGTGTTAAATGGGCGCTTAAAACAAAGTCTACCGATAATGTTTATTTATATTCTAAAGATACTTTACATTGTAGCTCGGATAAATTAAATGTTTTTGAAGCTTCAAAACAAGTTTTTAGTAATTACAACTACACCTTAAGTACAAGTAATAAAAACCTTAATGATTACGAAAATTTAGAGTTTGCTATAGATGTTGTTAAGGATCAATATCCAGAAATTAATTTAAAAGTTGAGCAAGATAGTTTGGATTTACAAACGCTTTATTTTTACGGACAAGTTAATGATGATTATGGTTTAACTAAACTTCAACTGGTTTATTATCCATCTGATAATGAAGAAAACAAACAACATTCACTTATTGCTATACCAAGTTCTAATATAGCAGAATTTATTACTGCATTTCCAAATAATTTGAATATTAAAGAAGGAATTCCTTATGAAATGTATTTTCAAGTATTTGATAATGATTTAATTAACAAATATAAAAGCGCAAAAAGTAATGTATTTACTTATAGAAAACGCACTAAAGAAGAAGAGGACCAAAAGAAACTTATAGAACAAAGCAAAACTATAAAGGATTTAAATAAGTCTCTTGAAAAATTTAATGAGCAAGAGAAAAGTTTAGATGAAATTACTAAAACTCAAAAGGAGAAATCTACCTTAAATTTTAATGATAAAAAGAAGTTGGAATCATTTTTTAAACGCCAAAAACAACAAGATGAAATGATGAAAAACTTCAATAAAAAGTTAAAGGATAACTTAGAAGAATTTCAAAAAGAAAACGAAAAGGAAGATACTTTTAAAGAGGACTTGAAAAAGCGTTTAGATGAGAATGAAGAAAAACTTGAGAAGGATGAAAAGCTATTAGAAGAGATTGAAAAACTTCAAGAAAAAATAAATAAGGAACAGCTAACAGAAAAGCTTGAAGAACTTGCTAAGCAAAATAAAAACAAAAAACGAAGTTTAGAACAGTTGCTTGAATTAACAAAGAGGTTTTATGTAGATAAGAAACTAGAGAAAATGAAAGAGGATTTAATGAAGCTATCAATAGATCAAGAAAAGCTTTCCAACGAAACTGATAAAGAAAACACTCAGGAAAAACAAGATAGTTTAAATAATCAATTTGAAGATTTTAAAAAGGATATAGAACAACTTGAAAAAGAAAGTAAGACGTTAAAGAAACCTATAGATATTCCTAGAGATAAACTTGATGAAAAGGAAGTAGATAATGAACAGAAAAAGGCATCAGAAGAATTAGGAAATGAAGAACTAGAGAAAGCTGCTGATGAAGAAAAAAATAGTCCATCAGAAAAACAGAGCAAACAAAACGCAAAGAAAAGCCAGAAAAAAGCAGCACAAAAAATGATGCAAATGAGTCAGAAAATGCAAAGTGCAATGCAGTCTTCTGGTGGAGAAAAAATGGAAGAAGATGTAGAAATGCTTCGTCAAATTTTGGATAATTTAGTTTTGTTTTCTTTTGATCAAGAAGCACTAATGAATCAGTTTAAAGCCATAGAAGAAAACCACAATAAATTTGCTGCTTATCTTAAGAAACAAAATAATTTAAGAGAACATTTTGAGCATGTTGATGATAGCCTTTTTGCATTATCTTTAAGAAACCCAAAACTATCTGAACAAGTTAACAAGGAAATTACAGAGGTGTATTACAACATTGATAAGGCTTTAGATTTACTTGCAGAAAACAAATTATACCAAGGTGTTTCCAACCAACAATTCACCATTACAGCCGCAAACAATTTAGCAGATTTTTTAAGTGATGTTTTAGATAATATGCAAGAAAGTATGAGTATGTCTCCAGGTAAAGGAGGCGAAGGCGATATGCAGTTGCCAGATATTATTATGAGTCAAGAAGAGCTTAATAAAATGATGGAAGAAGGTATGAAGAAAGGAGAAGATGGTAAGCCGCAAAATGGTGAAGGGGAGCAAGAAGGTGAGGGAGAAAAGGATGGAGGAAAAGGTGAAGATGGTAAGCAAGGAAAGAATGGTGAGCAGAAAGGAAGTGAAGGACAAAAAAGTGGAGGAGAAGGCGAAGGTACAAATGAAGAGGTAAACGGATTGCTTTTTGAAATATATCAACAACAACAACAATTACGTAATGCGCTACAAGAAAAATTAGCTAAAGATGGTAAAAGCGGAAACGGTGATGCCTTAGTAAGAAGAATGGAGGAGATTGAATTAGATTTATTAAATAAAGGATTTACTAATCAAACACTTCAAAAAATGATGGCATTAAAACATCAATTGTTAAAATTGGAGAATGCCACTTTTCAACAAGGTGAAGATGATAAAAGACAATCTCAAACGAATAAAAATAGATTCGATAATAAATCTATAAATCAAATCCCAACAGCAAAACAATATTTTAATACAACTGAAATATTAAACAGACAAGCATTACCTTTGCAGCAAGTTTACAAAAGGAAAGTGCAAGAGTATTTTAAAAAAACGAATGATTAATTTTAATTACGAAACAGAGTTTTTGTTGGATTCTGAAGATAGAATTTCATCTTGGATATTAAATACAATCTCATCAGAAAATCATAAAATTGAAGAGATTAATTATGTGTTCTGTGATGATGAATATTTACACAAATTAAATGTAGAATTCTTAAACCATGATACATTGACTGATATTATTAGCTTTGATTATTCCATGGGTAAAACCATACAGGGCGATATTTTTATTTCAGTGGAACGAGTTAAGGATAACGCTGTTGATTTTGGTGTGTCTTTTGACGAGGAATTAAATAGGGTTATTATTCATGGCGTTTTGCACTACTGTGGTTATAAGGATAAGACCGAGAATGATGCGAAGGTTATGCGAGAAAAAGAAAACCTCTATCTAAAGCAGTTAGCTTAAAATCAAAGAATTCACTTATATTTGCAAACTTAAATAAATTGGTGTTCCACGTGGAACACTTGTTGGTTTTAAATAACAAGTTATGTTTAACGAAGTTTATGATGTTATAGTTGTTGGTGCAGGTCATGCTGGTAGTGAAGCTGCTGCTGCTGCTGCCAATATGGGAAGCAAAACCTTGCTTGTTACCATGAATCTACAAAACATTGCACAAATGTCTTGTAATCCAGCTATGGGAGGTATTGCGAAAGGACAAATTGTAAGAGAGATTGATGCGCTTGGTGGTTACAGCGGAATTGTTTCAGACACATCTGCGATTCAATTTAAAATGTTGAATAAATCTAAAGGACCTGCAATGTGGAGTCCGAGAGTGCAAAGTGATAGAATGCGTTTTGCAGAAGACTGGAGATTGCTTTTAGAGGGAACGCCTAATCTTGATTTTTATCAAGAAATGGTTTCTGGTTTATTGATAGAAAAAGATAAAGTTGTTGGAGTAAAAACATCTTTAGGAATTGAAATAAAAGCAAAATCTGTAGTGCTAACTAATGGTACTTTTTTAAATGGATTAATACATATTGGTGATAAGAATTTTGGTGGAGGTAGAGCTGGTGAAAGAGCTGCAACTGGAATTACAGAACAGTTAGTTAATTTAGGTTTTGATTCTGGTAGAATGAAAACAGGAACACCTCCAAGAGTAGATGGGCGTAGTTTAGATTATTCTAAAATGGTTGAGCAACCTGGTGATGTGAACCCAGAAAAGTTTTCTTATTTAGATATTACCAAGCCTTTAAAAGAACAACGTTCTTGTCACATGACTTACACAAGTCTTGAGGTTCATGATTTACTCCGTGAAGGGTTTGATAGATCTCCAATGTTTAATGGTAGAATTAAAAGTTTAGGTCCTAGATACTGTCCTTCTATAGAAGATAAAATAAATAGATTTGCAGATAAAGATAGGCATCAATTATTTATAGAACCAGAAGGATGGAATACCTGTGAGGTTTACGTAAATGGTTTTTCAACATCACTTCCAGAAGATGTTCAATTTAAAGCATTGCGTTCTGTAGTAGGTTTTGAAAGCGTGAAATTTTTTAGACCCGGTTATGCTATAGAGTATGATTATTTTCCGCCAACACAATTAAAGCATACTTTAGAAACGAAGTTAATTTCTGGTTTATATTTTGCGGGTCAAATTAATGGAACTACGGGTTATGAGGAAGCTGCTTCTCAAGGGCTGATGGCAGGAATAAATGCAAGTTTAAAAGCACAAGAAAAGGATGCTTTTACCCTGAAAAGAGATGAAGCTTATATAGGTGTTTTGATTGATGATTTAATTACTAAGGGCACAGAAGAGCCTTATAGAATGTTTACGTCAAGAGCAGAATACAGAACTTTATTGCGCCAAGATAATGCAGATTTACGTTTAACACCTAAAGGTTTTGAATTAGGTTTAGCAAGTGAAAAGCGTTTAAAGAGAATGGAGCAAAAGCACAATGATGCCGAGAAATTTGTTCAATTTTTTTCTGACACAAGTGTTAAGCCTGAGGAAATAAATCCGATCTTAGAAGTTAATAACTCTGCTTTAGTTAATCAATCTGGTAAGCTTTTTAAAATATTTTCTAGACCTAATATTTCTATGGATGATGTTCGAAAAGTAGAATCTGTTGAGCAATATATTCAAGATAACTATTTGGATAATGAAGTTATCGAACAAGCAGAAATACAAGTTAAGTATTCTGGTTATATAGCTAAAGAGAAAAACAATGCTGATAAATTAACTAGGTTAGAGTATGTGAAAATCCCACAAGATTTTGACTATTCTCAAATTAAATCTATGAGTTTTGAAGCAAGAGAAAAGCTTAAAAAAATTCAACCAACAACCGTTTCGCAAGCATCAAGAATTAGTGGTGTTTCACCAAATGATATTTCTGTTTTACTGGTTTACATGGGTAGATAATTTTAAACGTTCCACGTGGAACACAATATTTTTTATAAAACATTACCAGATTCGTGTTAAAAGAAAGCCTTAAAAAAACGCATTTAAAAGTTAAAGATTATTCAGTTTCTGGAGAAGCGTTTGAATTAATTCAGAATTCAGAATATGGTTTTATGGAAACTACTCCACAACCATCTTCAGATAAATTACCCAATTATTATAAAAGCGAAGACTACATTTCTCATACAGATTCTAAGCGTAATCTTTTTGAAAAAGTATATCATTTAGTTAGGAAGCTTTCTTTAAAAAAGAAATTAAATTTAATTAATTCCCTTTCTGTTGAAAGCAAAAAGTTATTAGATATTGGATGTGGTACAGGAGACTTTTTGCAAACAGCCCAACAAAACAATTGGAAAGTTTCAGGAATTGAACCAAATGATCAAGCCAGAAGCATTGCGAATAAAAAAACAAATAATTCTGTTTTTGAAACAGAACAACTTTTAAAATATAAAGAACATAGTTTTGATGTTATTACTCTTTGGCATGTTTTAGAACATTTACCAGATTTAGAAAACCATATTAAAATATTTCAAAAACTATTAAAATCCAAAGGCACTTTAATAATAGCTGTACCTAATTATAAAAGTTATGACGCAAAATATTATAAAGAATTTTGGGCAGCTTATGATGTACCGAGACATCTTTGGCATTTTAATAAAAATTCAATTTCAAAATTAGTCTCTAAATATTTTATGGAAGTGGTAAAAATTAAACCAATGTGGTTTGATGCATTTTATGTAAGCTTACTTTCGGAGAAATATAAAAAAGGTAAAATGAATTTTGTAAATGGACTTTGTGTTGGTTTCTTTTCAAATTTGAAGTCAATCAAAACAAAAGAGGCTTCTTCATTAATTTATGTCGTTAAAAACAGCTAAAAATTGTTTTTAAAACTGCTATTGGCTTTTTGACTAATAAAACAAACAAATACTAGCCAAATTATTTTAAATCTTTTAAAACGCCCTAAACGAGACCATTTTTTATAAAAATAAATTATTGTAATTATTTTTAGTATAAATTATATCTATATGTTAAAATCAAAATAATTTCGTTTTGAATTATAGCATACTTTATTACATTTGTCCAAATTAGAAACCACTTCAAATCAATAAATAAAAACTGATGAAAAATATAGTTTATGTTGCCTTAGCCATGTTAGTATTGTCTTCTTGTGCAAAACCAAATAAAATAGGTTTTGTAGATAATGGAATTGTTATAAATGATTTTCAAGACAAAAAAGATATAGAAGCAAAGTATGAAATTAAAAAACAAGCTTTTCAAAAGAAATTTGATAGTATAGATCAAGCTTTTCAAACAGAGGTAGAAGCTTTTCAAACGGCCGCGAATAAAATGTCGCAAACAAAGGCTCAAGAAAAGTACCAAGAACTTGGACAGAAAAAGCAATATCAAGATCAACAAAAACAAATGGAAGCACAACAGTTTCAGCAATCTTTTCAAACAGAAATAGATTCAGTTATTGTTAAGGTTAAAGCTTTTGTTAAAGAATATGGTAAAAGTAATGGCTATACTTACATTTTAGGAACTAGTGATGCAGCATCAAATGTATTATATGGTACTGATGAAAACGATTTAACGCAAACTATTTTAGATGCATTAAACGCAAAGAGCAAAGAAGAGTAAAATAGTATATAATATAATTTTAATAAGCTGGCTTTTGCTGGCTTTTTTTATGCAAATTCAATTCAAATAAGTAGTATTTTAGCAACTTAAATATAATATGGAAACTAAGAATCTTCAACGAATTGCATTAAGTGCGTACTTTTTTCTGTCAGGACTGTGTTTTTCCTCATGGGCATCAAGAATACCTACAATTAAAGAGTTTTTTAATTTAAACGATGCGCAATTAGGATCTATTTTATTAGTAATGCCTTTAAGCGCTTTATTTGGAACCATTGCTTCTGGATGGCTAGTTTCAAAGTTTAATAGTAGAGATCCTTTATTAGTGTCTTTTTTAATTTTCGCAATGGCATTAATTGGTATTTCATATGCAAAAACCACTTTTTTACTGGTTGTTTTATTGAGTGTTTTCTCACTTTGTATGCGTGTGCTTAATATTGCTATGAATGCTCAGTCTATAACATTACAGGGTAAATTTCAAAAGAAAATAGTTGGCTCATTTCATGCACTTTGGAGTATAGGTGGCGTTATTGGGGTGCTGTTTTCTACTATAATGGTTAAAACAGGTATTTCTATTGAAACACATCTTACTATTATAGCCTCTTTAACTTTAGTAATATCTATATTGGCTTACAGGCATTCTTTAACAAGCGATAAGTCTCCAACGGGTAATAAATTAATTTTAGGCAAACCAGATCCTTTCATTTTATATTTAGGACTGCTCATATTTTTTGCGGCAATTTGCGAAGGCGGTATGTATGATTGGAGTGGTATTTACTTTAAAGAAGTAGTAAAAGAAGAAATATTCACTTATGGCTATTTGTTATTCATGATTTGCATGGCAACGTCAAGGCTTTTCTTGGATAGAATATTAGATAAAGTAGGCATGACTGTCATGTATATTATTAGTGGAGGATTAATTTCAATAGGAGTGCTAGCAGCCATTTTATTTCCTCAGTTTTGGATAGCTTTAATAGGCTTTTGCTTAGTAGGAATAGGAGTTTCGCCTATTTTCCCTATGACATATATGTTAGCCGGAAAGTCTAAAAAATATTCACCAGGAATGGCAATTTCAATTATAGGAACTTACTCTATAGTGGGGATGTTTATAGGGCCTCCATTAATAGGTTATTTATCGCATGCTTTTGGTTTACAAAAGGCCTTTATTATCTTTTTATTCTGCGGTTTAATGTTTATTCCTGTATCTCAATTATTCTTTAGAAGGCAAAAAGAACAACTTTAAACTAAAACACCACAGAAAAAATGCTTACTAAGCTGGTTTTTTATGGAGTAAACGTGTTAGTTTAATAGATAAATCGGTTAAAATAATTTTAGAATTACCATTGCGTTCTATGTGATAAATAGCATCTTGTAACTCATCACTAATTTCTAAAATATTATTTCCATGCACAAAAGGGGCAAAGTTTTCCAACTTAAACTTTTCTGTTTTAGGTTCTAAAAACACTAAATCTTTAGCATTGTAATTCATTAATAAAGCCTGACGAAAAAAGTCTAAACAAAAGTTTAGAAATTGTTTTTGAGTTTCTCGTCCTGTTTTAGAAATATCTTCACTCCAAGATATTAAATCGTGAATAGCAGCCTTATTTCCTTTAGCTTTAAAAGCACTTCTTATCCAGAAAATAAACCAAGTTTCAAACTGAATATCTTCAGAATCTTGATAAACCAAATCACAGGCCTTATTGTAATTTCCGTTAGATTGATGTGCTATTTTTGTGGCTACAGATAGCTCTAAATTATATTGTTTAACTAAAGCCTCTTTTATAACATCTTCTGCCAAAGGTGGAAAATGTAATATTTGGCAACGAGACCTTATTGTATTTATTATTTGTTCTTCGTCTTCAGCAATTAAAATAAAAATGGTTTTGTTTGGTGGCTCTTCAATAAGCTTTAAAAGCTTATTAGCAGAAGGAGTGTTCATTTTTTCTGCCATCCAAATTAACATGACTTTATAACCACCTTCATAAGCTTTCAAAGTCAATGCTTTTACTATATCTTGAGCCTCATCAACTCCAATTTGGCCCTGTTTGTTATCTACACCAAGTAGTTTATACCAATCAAACAAATTACCATAAGGCTGCTCATTTAACAATTGGCGCCATTCTTCTAAATAATGACTAGAAACTGGATGACTTTTAGCTTTGTCACTTGTGGTTACCGGGAAAGCAAAATGCAAATCTGGGTGAGAAAAGTTTTTAAACTTCAAATTACAAGAGGCATTACCTGTATTATTTTCTCCTCCAGAATTAGAACACAAAACATATTGTGCATAAGCTAATGCCATAGGCAATGTGCCAGAACCCTCGTTACCCACAAATAATTGGGCGTGTGGTATTCTACCATTATCAACACTTTGAGTAAGGTGTTTTTTTATATGTTCTTGTCCTAAAATATCTTCAAAAAGCATGAAACAAACCTACATAAATTTTTGTTATTATTTTGGGGTTGAATTTGAAAAACTTAAAGGAACAAACTCATATTTTTAATGATTAAAAAAATTATTAATTAAGCTATATCGTTTTCGTTAAAAAACACGTTTTAAATAGCTTTTTAATTAGTTACATTTGTAAATCAAACAGATAAAAAATAATAAAATAACATAATAGATGAAGACGCTTAACGATTTTAATTTTGAAAACAAAAAAGCATTAATTCGTGTAGATTTTAATGTGCCTTTAAATGACAAGTTTGAAGTAACCGATGCAACTAGAATTGTATCTGCAAAACCAACCATTATTAAAATTTTAGAAGATGGCGGAAGCTGTATTTTAATGTCTCATTTAGGACGTCCAAAAGGTGTTCAAGATGAATTTTCGTTACGTCATATTGCTGAAACTGTTGAAGATATTTTAGGAGTTGAAGTTATTTTTGTTGATGAATGCGTAGGAGAAAAAGCAGAAAAAGCTGCTGCAAATTTACAGTCAGGACAAATTTTATTATTAGAAAATCTTCGTTTTCATGATGAAGAAACTGCTGGAGATGTTGGTTTTGCAGAAAAACTTTCAAAACTAGGAGATATTTATGTTAATGATGCCTTTGGTACAGCGCATAGAGCGCATGCTTCAACAACTATTGTAGCACAATTTTTTGAAGGCAAAAAATGCTTTGGAAACTTATTAGCACAAGAAATAGATAGTATTAAAAAAGTAATGGAAACTGGCGAGAAACCAGTTTTAGCCATTCTTGGTGGTGCAAAAGTATCTTCAAAAATTACTATTATTGAAAACATTTTAGACGCCGTTGATCATTTAATTATTGGTGGCGGAATGGCTTTTACATTTGTTAAAGCACAAGGAGGAAAAATAGGAAACTCTATTTGTGAAGATGATAAAATGCCATTAGCATTAGAAATTTTAAAACAAGCTAAAGAAAAAAACGTACAAGTACATATTCCTGTAGATACTATTGCTGCTGATGCTTTTAGTAACGATGCAAACACACAAACAGTTGATATAAATGAAATTCCAGATGGTTGGGAAGGCGTTGATGCTGGTCCAAAATCTAGAAAACAATTTCATGATGTAGTGATGCAGTGTAAAACCATACTTTGGAACGGACCTCTTGGGGTTTTTGAAATGGAAAGTTTTGCAGGTGGAACAATTGAATTAGGAAACTCAATTGCTGAAGCAACTAAAAATGGTGCGTTTTCTCTAGTTGGTGGAGGCGATTCTGTTGCAGCCGTAAAACAGTTTGGTTTCGAAGACAAAGTAAGTTACGTAAGTACCGGTGGAGGCGCTATGTTAGAAAGCTTAGAAGGTAAAACACTTCCTGGAATTGCTGCTATTTTAGAATAATTCGAAATAATCTTTCAAATTAGCTGAAAAAATACGATTTTAGCCATAACATCGTTCAATAACCAAATGAATTGATTTTATGGCTTTTCGGTTTTTTATAATCTTATTACTTTTAAATGTTGGCATTGGTTTTTCCCAAAGTCAAGACTCTATCATAGATGGAACACCTAAAACCATTAAGGTTATTGAGGTTGAAAACGATAGTACTTCAATAAAAAAACTAGTAGATAACGAACTTGCTGCCAAACTAGATGAAAAATGGTTTGAAGAATTATATAGCAATGCGTTATTCGATACTATTTACAAATCTGTTACTGAGTTAGATTTTGATGAAATTGATTACCCAGAACTACCAACAGATACACTTAAAGCAAGGCTAAAAGCATTAGACTCAAGAACACCTTTTAATGTAGAATATAATCCGTCTTTAGAAAGTGTTATAAAATCGTATTTAAAACATAGACGGAAGTCCATTCAAAAATTAATAACCTTAAGCGCATTCTATTTTCCTATGTTTGAAAGGGAGTTAGATTTGTATGATATTCCTTTAGAAGTTAAATATTTAGCCATTGTAGAATCGGCATTAAAGCCTAGAGCAAAATCAAGAGTTGGTGCTACTGGTATTTGGCAATTTATGTTTGCTACAGGAAAAATGTACGGTTTAGATGTAAGTAGTTATGTAGATGAGCGTAGCGACCCCATAAAATCTACTGAAGCAGCCGCAAAATACCTAGCAAGGTTATATGGTATTTTTGGAGATTGGGATTTGGCTTTAGCAGCTTATAACTCAGGACCTGGAAATGTAACAAAAGCGATTCGTCGTTCTGGGGGCTATGAAAATTATTGGAATATTCGCCATAACCTACCTAGAGAAACTGCGGGTTACTTACCAGCTTTTTTAGCTAATATGTATATTTTTGAATACGCAGAAGAACACGGTTTCAAAAAAATAAAGCCAGAAGTCGCATATTTTGAAACAGATACAGTAAGAGTAAAACAAATGATTACGCTGGATCAAGTTTCAGAAGTTACGGGAACACCTATTGAAGAACTTCAATTTTTAAATCCATCATATAAATTAGATATTATTCCCTTTGTTAAAGATGAAAACTATACGTTGCGACTACCTATTGATGTTATAGGTGAGTTTGTTAATAACGAAGATAAAATTTATGATTTCGCTAAAGCGGAATTTGATAAAAGAGAAAAACCCTTACCACAATTTTTCAATGCAAATGATAAAGTAAGCTATCGCGTAAAATCTGGAGATTATTTAGGAAAAATTTCTAGAATTTATGGTGTTAGAGTTAGTGATATTAAAAAGTGGAACGGATTAAGAGGGAATGATTTAAAAATAGGTCAGCGATTAACTATTTACCCAAGAAAACCCAATGTTTCAGCATCTAATTCTGTTACCACAGTAGTTAAAACTAAACCTATTTCGGGTGATGTTGTTACTTATGTTGTCATATCTGGAGACTCGTTATGGAGTATCTCACAAAAATTTCCTGGAGTTTCTGTTCAAAATATTAAAGATTGGAACGGTATTAGTGGTAATAAACTAAAACCAGGAATGAAGCTTAAAATATCTAAAAGCTAATTTCATAAAAAACCTAACATTATTATGCGACACATTATTTTTTCAGCATTATCATTAATTCTTTTAATGTCTTGCGGAGACAAGAAAAACTCAAATGAGCGTTATATTGCAGACTCTTCTGGAGCTATAAACAACGTGTCCGTTGTTACAGAAAACGATTTATGGGATGGAAGTGTAGGAGAAGCTATAAGAAGCGTGCTTGCTAAACCAATTTATGGCTTGCCACAGGACGAGCCTACATTTACAATTAGTCAAATTCCTCCATCTGTTTTTTCTGGGTTTGTTACAAAAAACAGAACGGTTTTAAAGATAGAAACCAACAAAGAAGCTGGTATTGAATTCTTAGATAATGTATATGCAAAACCTCAAAAAGTAATAGTGATTTCTGGTAAAACAAAAAAACAAATAATAGATCTTGTTACTGAAAACGAAACTAAAATAGTTGAAACTTTTAGAAATCAAGAGTTATCAGAAAGATTGCGCCAAATGGCAAAATCGCCTCATAATTTTAAGGGAATAAAAGAAAAATTAGGTTTAACCATTCAATTTGATGCCATTTATAGAATAGCAAAAGAAGCTGATAACTTTTTTTGGATTAGAAAAGATATCACTACAGGAACTACTAATTTATTGATTTACGAACTCCCTATGGATGCAATTAAAAGAAATGATAGTGTGGTTAATCAAATTATAAAAATTAGAGATTCTATTGGAAAACAATATATTGAAGGCCCTGTTGAAGGTTCATATTTAACAACAGAAAATGCATATACACCATTTCATGAAGAAACCATTTTAGATAATAAACCAGCCTTAGTGACTAAAGGTATTTGGGATGTTAAAAATGCATTTATGGGCGGACCTTTTATAAACTATGCTATTGAAGACAAAACAAACAACCGATGGGTCGTTCTTGAGGGCTTTGCGTTTGCTCCATCAGTTGAAAAAAGAAATTATATGCTAGAGCTTGAAGCGATTATAAAATCGGTTAAAATAGACTAGATATAAAAGTGATAAAAACAAAAAAGACCAACATATTATTTATGTTGGTCTTTTTTGTATAAAGAATAGGTTTTATTCTTTTTTATCGTCTTCTTCTTCTTTGCTAGCGTCTTTAAATTCTTTAATTCCACTACCAAGTCCACGCATTAATTCAGGTATTTTTTTACCTCCAAATAACAATAAAACAACCACCACAATTAATGCTATTTGCCAAGGTCCAATTGCTAACGGTAACATATATAAGCTCATAATATCTATTTTAAAAAACAAAGTTAATAATTAAAGTTAAATAAAATCGTTTTAAGCATAACTTTAGCATTAAGAGTATTTATAAAAGTAAATATACTTTCATATTAAAGAACATAATGTTTAATAAATTCTATTTATTTTTGTTTGACCATGAAGGAAAAAAAAAAGAAACCTAAAAAAATAAAAAGAAAACTGCTTGATAAGTATAGATTATTAATACTTAACGAGCTTACTTTTGAAGAGCGTCTATCATTTAAATTAACACGTTTAAATGTTTTTGTTTTATGTTCTTTACTAGCCGTTTTTTTAATATCACTTACTTATTTATTAATCGCATTTACGCCTTTAAGAGAGTATATTCCGGGATATTCATCAACAGCCTTAAAAAAACAAGCTACAGAATTAAATTATAAAACCGACTCTTTACAGCAGGTTATTGCTATGAATGAATTGTATTATACTTCAATAAAAAAAGTATTAAAAGGAGATATGAGTGCGGATGATTTTAATAAAGATTCTATAGTTGAAGCTGTTAAATTAGAAGCAAGCGAAGTAGATTTAAATCCTAATGCAGAAGATTCACTTCTGCGAGAAAAAGTAGACAAAGAAGATAAATATAATTTGTTTGAATCGGCAACATCAGCATCAAATTTTGTATTATTTCCACCAGTAAATGGAACCATTAGTGAGGCTTATAATGCAAAAGAAAAGCATTTTGCTGTTGATGTAGTTGTAGCAAAAGACACACCAGTAAAATCTACTGCTGATGGGATTGTCATTTTTTCAGAATGGACAGCAAGCACGGGTTATGTTATTATTATTGAACACAGTTACGGGTTAATTTCAATTTACAAACACAATGCATCTTTAACTAAAGAGCAAGGAGATTTGGTTAAAGCCGGTGAGGTAATTGCAACGGCTGGGAATACCGGAGAATTAACTACAGGACCACATTTACACTTTGAGCTTTGGAATGATGGCTACCCAATTAATCCAACAAACTTTATAGATTTTAAATAAATGATATCACTAAAATCTGCTTTAGCAAAACCATTTGCAAAACGTGTTTATAAGAATATCCAAAAATGGGCAAACAAGCCTCTTGAAACACAAGAAAAGGTTTTTCAAGAATTGATATCAGAAGCTACAAGCACAGAGTTTGGTAAAGATCATGATTTTATAAGCATAAATAATCACAAGGATTTTATTAAGCGTGTACCAATAAGAGATTACGAAGCGCTAAAACCTTATGTTGAAAAAGTAGTAGCTGGAGAAAAAAATATTCTATGGAAAGGTAAGCCTGTTTATTTTGCAAAAACATCGGGCACAACATCAGGTTCTAAATACATTCCAATAACCAAAGAAAGCATGCCAAGTCATGTCGAAGCGGCTAGAAATGCTATTTTAATGTACATTAATGAAACAGGAAACAGCAAATTTGTTGATGGAAAAATGATTTTTTTACAAGGAAGCCCAATCCTTAAAGAGCAAAACGGTGTTCAACTTGGGCGCCTTTCCGGTATTGTAGCGCACTATGTGCCTAAGTATCTTCAAAAAAACAGACTACCTTCTTGGGAAACAAATTGTATAGAAGATTGGGAAACTAAAGTTGATGCTATTGTAGAAGAAACTTTGCCAGAAAACATGACTATTATTTCTGGAATACCATCTTGGGTACAAATGTATTTTGAAAAACTTCAGCAAAAAACAGGAAAAAAAGTAGGTGATGTTTTTAAAAATTTTAATCTTTTTATTTTTGGAGGTGTGAATTACGAACCTTATCGCGCGAAGTTTGAAAACCTTATTGGTAGAAAAGTTGATAGTATAGAATTATATCCCGCAAGTGAAGGTTTTTTTGCATTTCAAGATAAGCAAAACGAAAAAGGGATGTTGCTTCAGCTAAACTCTGGAATATTTTATGAGTTTATAAAGGCAGATGAATTTTTTAATAAAAACCCTAAACGTATCACGATAAAAGATGTTGAGATTGGAGTTAATTATGTGATGATAATTTCAACAAATGCAGGACTTTGGGCCTATAATATTGGTGATACCGTTGAGTTTACATCTACAAAACCATACCGAGTTATAGTTTCGGGTAGAATCAAGCATTTTATTTCGGCTTTTGGAGAACATGTTATTGGCAAAGAAGTAGAAGAAGCTATGAAAGAAGCGACCTTAAATACTAATGTAAGAGTTTCAGAGTTTACAGTTGCGCCTCAAATTAATCCTAAAGAGGGTTTGCCTTATCATGAGTGGTTTGTAGAATTTGAAAACGAACCAGAAAATCTTTCCGTATTAGCAAAAAAAATAGACGAATCCCTTCAAAAACAAAACAGCTATTATTTTGATCTAATAAAAGGACACGTATTACAGCCGCTTAAAATTACTCAAGTAAAAAAGAAAGGGTTTGAAAATTATATGAAGTCTATTGGCAAATTAGGTGGACAAAATAAGATACCAAGACTATCAAATGATAGAAAGATTGTTGAGAGTTTTCCTCAAGAAAAAATAAGTTAAATAGTACTATCTTTGTACCCGACTAAAAGAAAATATGATTAGTAAAAAACATCAAGGAAGAACAAGAGCTCAGGAGAGTTCAAATGCTATTGAGCGTATGTATATTACAATGCGTCACTTGTTTAATAGAGGGTTCTATAAACCCATGGGTATTTCAGGAGAAACGTTACGCCAATCCCTATTACTTTTACGACCAGAAATATATGGTTCTGTAGGAGAGGAAAAGGCAGAATTAGAAGGGTTACTTTATGTTATTGATAGACTTCCAGCGGGTATTGAAGAATGTACTTTTATTAACTTAACAAGTGATGAAGGGTATTCTAATTCTCATTTTAAACCAATTATTCCAGAAAAAAGAAGACGTAATTGCTATAGAATTGATGACGAGCAAATGAATATTGAAATTACTCGTGGTCGATCAGAAATCTATGATATTTTAACACACTTAACATTTCTTTTTGTTGAGTCGCATAAAATAAGTAATCGTGTAATAATAAATGAAGAAGGGCATACTACACGAGATTGGATAAAGCTTGAAAAAGCTGTTTTATCTAAAAACAAGTTAACACAAGAAGAACGCGAAGTAGCAATAACACATACCGCTAATATTTTAGGAAGAACGTTTAATGAATTAAGTTCTGTTTATAAAGAGTTTGCAAGACCTTCTCAACCAGAAAGATTACTGCATATAGTATATTGGTTAGGTAAACTAGCTATAGAAGAGCAAATACATAATAACAAAAGAACAGTTACATTTAGTCCGGTTTTAAGAGAACGAATAGGCCATCATATACACGGAGAGATTTGGGCCGATACCGTAAAGGAAACACTTTCTAAAAACGGATTATTAGATAGACCAATTCATATTATTAGTGCTAATATGCATAGTGTAATGAATACACTTTTTTCATCAAGTATTTTAAAAGCCAATTCACCCAAAAAAGATGTTTTTGAAATATATGAGTCTTTAAGTCAAAATGAAAACAAAGCACTTCGAAATAAAATAACTAAAGAAGCATTGCAAAAAGGCATGCTTTACATAGACGATACATCTGGAGCTAATATAGATGTCCAAATTTTTGACACCTCTAAAATAGATGCTTCAAAAGTTGATATTAAAATATCCGAAACAGTTTTGGCTGAAAAAAAACCAGTTATAGTAGTGATGGATTATGCTTTTGGTGAACAGGCTTATGAGACTATAGATGAGCTTTTAAAGCCATATAAGGAAAAAGGGAAGAAAACACACTTAAATATAGAGTCTGTTTCTATTATGGGAAAAGCAGGTATTTTAGAAGGAGGAAAAGGAGACATTATGATACCATCTGCTCATATTTTTGAAGGAACAGCCGATAATTATCCATTTGAAAACGAGCTTAAAAAAGAAGACTTAGAGGGTCAGGGAGTAGATGTTTACGAGGGGTCTATGATTACGGTTTTAGGTACTTCTCTACAAAACAAAGACATTTTAAAGTTTTTTTATAACTCAACATGGCAAGTAATAGGTTTGGAAATGGAGGGAGCTCATTATCAAAAAGCTATACAAGCAGCCTCAAAAGTTAGAGGAAGTATTAGTCCAGATGTAAAAGTAAGATATGCTTATTATGCCAGTGATAATCCACTAGAAACAGGAGCAACATTGGCATCAGGAGGTTTGGGAACCTCGGGTGTTAGGCCAACATATTTAATAACTAGAACAATATTAGAACAAATATTAAACTAACAAATTATAATTATGAGTAAAGATTTGCCACAACCACAGCAATCTGAAGAAGTAGATTTAGGGCAGTTATTTAAACTAATTGGAAATGCTTTTGATCGCTTTTTCAAGTTTATAGGTAGCCTTTTTTTAGCAATTTATAAATTTATTTTATTAATATTAATTCACTTTTATAAAAGAAAAGTTTGGTATGTTGGGGCCATTATCCTTGGCCTGTTATTAGGGTTTATTATTGATATGCTATCCGACAAATCATATGGAGCCAATATGTTTATTGAAACTAATTTTAATTCTTCGAGACAGGTCTATGAAAATGTAAGCCAGTTTAATCAGCTTGCAAACAAAGAAAATGATGAATTAGAGCTCGCTAAAAGATTAAGTATATCAGCTAAAGAAGCCTCTCAATTGAAAGGTTTCTATATTGAGCCAGATATAGATGAGAATAAGATTGCTGAAATGTATTCAGAGTTTTACACAAAATTGGATTCTATTTCTAGGTCAGAAATGACTTATGATAGATATAAAAAATCCTTAACACCATATAACTTTAGTATTCATAAAATTGGTGTGGCTTCCACAGATAAAAATATTTATAAAAAAATTGAAAAACAATTTGTTGAGCAGATTTCAGGTAATAATTATTTAAAGGAATTAGTTGAAGTTAATAAATTGAATTTAGAAAAGAAAGAGGAAGCTCTTTTTAAACAGGTTCAAAAAACTGACTCTTTAGTTAATGAATATTTAAAGATTAGAATAAATGAGTCTAAAAAAACACCCATTCCTGGAGCTGGAACAAATTTATATATGGGTAATGCAGAATCTACAAATTTAATTGTTGATGAATCTAAAATAATTGAAAAGCGATTAGATTTAGAGGAGCAAAGGAGACAAGTTGCTTTGGATATGGTTGAGCAACAACGTATTGTTAATGTTTTTTCGGATTTTCCACAATCTGGTTATGATATAACCAAGTGGTATCAGAAAATGAAGTTTTTAATACCATTAGTTTTAGTTGTGTTTCTGCTGCTTACTTTTTCAATAATGGGTCTAGGTAATTTTCTAAAAAACCAATCTTAAATTTAAACAAAAAGCAATGAACATATTAATTACAGGTGGAGCAGGCTTTATTGGTTCACATGTGATCAGGCTATTTGTAAAAACATACCCAAACTATCACATCTTTAATTTAGATGCATTAACATATGCTGGGAATTTAGAGAATTTAAAAGATATTGAAAATGAATCCAACTATACATTTATTAAAGCAGATATAGCAGATGAAGAAATTGTAGATTCACTTTTTAATAAGTATAAGTTTGAAGGTGTCATTCATTTAGCAGCCGAATCTCATGTAGACAGATCAATTATAGATCCATTGGCATTTGTTAAAACAAATGTTTTAGGAACAATTAATCTTTTAAATGCTTTCAAAAAATGTTGGAGAGGTGATTTTATAAACAAAAGGTTTTATCATATAAGCACAGATGAAGTTTATGGAGCTCTAGGTGAATCAGGATTATTTACTGAGCAAACACCTTATTCCCCAAATTCTCCTTATTCGGCCTCAAAGGCAGGCTCAGATCATTTTGTGAGAGCTTATGGCGAAACTTATAATTTGCCATATGTAATTACCAATTGTTCAAATAATTATGGTCAAAATCAGTTTCCTGAAAAATTAATACCTTTATTTATTAATAATATTATTCAAAACATACCTTTACCTGTTTATGGAGATGGTAACTATACAAGAGATTGGCTTTATGTTAAAGATCATGCTATTGCAATAGATTTAGTATTTCATAAAGGAATAAATGGTGAAACATACAATATTGGAGGTTTTAATGAGTGGAAAAACATCGATTTAGTTAAATTATTGTGCAAGAAAATGGATGATAAATTAGGAAGACCAAAAGGCTCATCGGAGTTATTAATAACTTACATAAAAGATAGACCAGGACATGATTTAAGATATGCAATAGACGCATCAAAAATAAAAAATGAATTAGGATGGATTCCTTCGGTTACGTTTGAACAAGGATTGGAAAAAACAATAAGTTGGTACTTAAGTAATGAAGTGTGGTTAAATAATGTGACAAGTGGTCAATATCAAACTTATTATAAAAAACAATATAAATAATACATGAAAGGAATTGTACTAGCCGGTGGGTCTGGAACAAGACTCCATCCTTTAACATTATCAGTAAGTAAGCAACTTATGCCTATTTATGATAAACCAATGATATATTATCCATTGTCAACATTAATGTATTCTGGAATAAGAGAAATATTAATTATTTCTACACCAAAAGATTTGGCATTATTTAAAGATTTATTAGGAGACGGAAAAAATTATGGATGTATTTTTAAATATGCTATTCAAGAAACCCCTAAAGGATTAGCCGAAGCATTTATCATAGGGTCAGATTTTATAGGGAATGATAAAGTAGCTTTAATTTTAGGAGATAATATTTTTTATGGAACGGGCTTGAGTAAGCTTTTACAAGCAAATAATAATCCAGAAGGAGGTATTATTTATGCTTATAGAGTAAATGACCCTCAGCGTTATGGCGTTGTTGAATTTAACAAAAATGGTCAAGCTATTTCAATAGAAGAGAAACCTAAAAAGCCAAAATCTAATTTTGCAGTTCCTGGTATTTACTTTTATGATAATTCTGTTGTGAAAATTGCTAAAAACATAACTCCAAGTCATAGAGGAGAACTTGAAATTACAGATATAAATAAGGTTTATTTAGAGCAAGGTAAACTTAATGTAAGTGTGTTAGATAGAGGAATAGCTTGGTTAGACACAGGAACCTTTGCTTCTTTAATGCAAGCATCACAATTTGTTGAAGTTATAGAAGAAAGACAGGGTTTAAAAATTGGTGCAATTGAAGCGGCGGCGTTTGAGATGGGTTATATAAACGAAAAGCAATTTAAAGCTTTAGCAAAACCATTATTAAAAAGTGGCTACGGAAAAAAATTATTAGGTCTTTTAAATAAAAATTAATGATATTATTAGAAACTAAATTAAAAGATTGTTACGTTATCGAGTCAAAACTATTTAATGATGAAAGAGGTTGTTTTTATGAAGTTTTTAACCAAATTAAATTCAACAAAATCATTGGAGCTGATGTTAATTTTGTACAAGACAATGAATCTTTCTCATTTAAAGGAGTTTTAAGAGGGTTGCATTTTCAAAAAGGTAATCATGCACAAGCTAAGTTGGTAAGGGTTAGTCAAGGACGTGTTTTAGATGTTGTTGTGGACTTAAGAAAAAGCTCAAGAACTTTTGGAGAGCACTTATCCATAGAATTGAATGAAGAAAATAAAAAACAATTGTTTATACCAAAAGGTTTTGCACACGGATTTGTTGTGTTAAGTAAATCGGCTGTTTTTTCATATAAATCTGATAATTATTACAACAAAGAATCAGAAGGAGGGATTATTTTTAATGATTCAGAACTAAATATTAATTGGCAGCTCCCAGAGGATGAATTAATAATTTCAAAAAAAGACATGGTTTTGCCAGAACTAAAAACCTGCAAAATTTGAAAACCGTATTAGTGACTGGGGGAAGAGGGCAATTAGCTTTATGTATTAAAGACTTGTCTAAAGCTTTAAAAGATTATTTATTTATTTATGTTGATCATAATAAGCTAGACATTACAAAAAGAGAAGAAATAAACGTTTTTTTTTCAGAAAACAAAATAGACTATTGTATTAATTGTGCCGCTTATACAGCGGTAGATAAAGCTGAATCTGAAAAACATATTGCAAAATCCGTAAACAAACTTGGAGCAAAATATATAGCAAAAGCATGTAAAGAAAATGAGGTTGTTCTTATTCAAATATCTACAGATTTTGTGTTTGACGGGGAGAAAAACACTCCATATATAGAAAATGACGTAACAAAACCAATAAATTTTTATGGTTTAACAAAACTTGAGGGAGAATTAGCAGTTACTTCAATTTTAGACAATTTTTTTCTAATTAGAACATCATGGTTATATTCTGAATATGGAAATAATTTCATGAAAACTATACTTAAACTAGGAAAGGAAAAAGAAGAGTTAAACATAATCTATGACCAAGTTGGCACACCAACTTATGCAGGAGATTTAGCAGGATTTATTTTGAAATTAATCACAGAAAAGAGTAATCTTTATGGGATTTATCATTATAGTAATGAAGGGTTAACAAGTTGGTATGACTTTACAAAAGCAATTTTTAATCTCAGAAATCTTAGTATAAAGGTAAATCCAATTAAAACGGAAGAATACAAACAAGAGGCCAAAAGACCTATGTTCAGTGTGTTAGATAAATCAAAAACAAAAAAAACATTTAATATTGAAATACCTTATTGGAGAGATAGTTTAAGAAAAATTCTTTTAAAAATGAATCATCTAAGTAATTGATGATGAAAACATTTTAAATAAGTAGAATTTATTTAAGCCCTCTTTATATATATAAACAGCAAAACCAAAAATGGACATATACTATTCAAAGCAAAAAGATTTTTAATAAACACTAGGACTTTTGCTGAAGATAATAAAGAATTTATGAATCATGAAGTAAGTATCTTGAATTTGAAAACTTAAAAGCTAGCTAGATTTAGCAGAATAAGTTTTGACAGAAAATAATTTAATAAACAAAAATCAATCTTAAAAAAAACTAACAAATATCTTACATTTGCATCATGACCAAATAATTTTTTTAATAAAGAAAACATTCTTTTGCAAGCGCTATAAGATAAGACCTCTTTAATAAGCCATAGTAGAAAAATTGTTCCATATAGATTTTTTATCTTTTTAAATTATGTTTAAATGAATTTTAAAATATTAGATTGCACTTTACGAGACGGAGGGTATTATACTAATTGGGATTTTAATGACGCACTTGTTGAAGAATATGCTTTAGCTATGGAGGCGTTACCAATTGATTATGTAGAAGTAGGATATCGCAGCCCTTCAATGAAAGGCTATTTAGGTAAATATTTTTATTGTCCGGAGTATATATTAAAGAAGCTAAAATCTTTAATGCCATCCAAAGAGCTTACTATAATTTTAAATGAAAAAGACATTACGGTTTCACATATAGAAGAAGGACTGTTGAACCCATGCAAACAATATGTGTCTACTGTTCGCATTGCTATAGATCCTAAAAACATGCAACGCGCCGTTGTGTTAGCAAAAGAGGTGAAAAAGGCAGGATTTAGTGTGGCTTTTAATGTAATGTATATGTCTAATTGGAAAGAAGACACTTCCTTTTTAGATTATTTGGAGGGCTTAGACGAGATTATCGATTATTTTTATATGGTGGACTCTTATGGAGGGGTAATGCCTGAAGATGTTAAAGAAACAATAGATTTAGTTAGAGCAAAAACTAGTATACCCTTAGGTTTTCATGGACATGATAATTTAGAAATGGCCTTAATCAATACCATTACAGCTATAGACGCTGGATGTGATATCGTTGATGCCACTATTACTGGAATGGGAAGAGGAGCAGGTAATTTAAAGACAGAATTATTACTTACTTATTTAGAAAGCGCAAAGAAACTCCCAGTTGCTTATAGAGAATTAAGTAAGGTAGTGAGTGAGTTTGAAGAGCTTCGTAAACATTATCAATGGGGTACAAGTTTACCTTATATGTTTTCAGGAGCAAAATCATTACCTCAAAAACAAGTAATGGAATGGGTTGGAATGAATCGTTACCCATTAGGAAGTATTATTAATGCTTTAAACAATCAAAAACAAGAATTGAAAGATAACTTTAGATTGCCTTTACTTGAGAAAAGTGAAAAACACAAAATAGCAGTAGTTCTTGGGGCCGGAAATACATCAAGAGAGCATAAAGTGGCGGTCCAAAAGTTTATTGAGAAGGTAGGAAAAAAAACTTGTTTAGTTCATGCGGGAGCCCGTAATGTGTCAGAGTATTTAGATGTAAACTGTGATCAATATTACAGTTTAGTAGGTTTTGAAAGTGATAAATTGTTAAGACAAATTGGAGATTTTTCCAAGGTAACCCAAGTATGTGTGTACCCACCGTTTCCTAGACGTATGGGGACTATTATACCAGAAGACATTAAGGCGGTTTCAAAAGAAGTTAGTGCAATTGCTTTTACAGATGCTACTTCAGATTCCCCAATGGCATTAGCTATTCAAACGGCACTTGATTTAGGAGCTAAACAAATTTACTTAGTTGGCTTCGATGGGTATGATATAAATATTAATCACAACCAGTTTGTAATTGCACATGAAAATCAGCAAGTTATTGATGCAGCTGTATCTATAGATGGAGTTTCTGTAAAAACATTTACTCCAACAAAATATAAAAATTTGGACATTATTTCTTTATACAGCTTGTTATGAGAAAAATTGGAATTATTCCAGCTAGGTACAAATCATCTCGATTTCCAGGAAAACCTTTAGTAAAAATAGCGGGTATTCCTATGATTATAAGGGTTGCAGAAATTGTTTCTGAAGCTTTAGGTAAAGAGAATACCTATGTTGCCACTGAAGATGACAGAATAAAAGAGGTTGTAGAAAAGCATGGTTTTAATGTCATAATGACATCAGAAAGCTGCTTAACCGGAACAGACAGAGTGTGGGAGGTGGCACAAAAAATTGATGCTGATGTTTATTTAAATATTCAAGGAGATGAGCCTTTACTTAATCCATTAGATATTTTGAAAATCGCCAAAGAGAAAGAGAATTTCCCAAACTATGTTATTAATGGAATGATTGATATAGGGCCAGATGAGGATCCAAATAATATTAATTTACCTAAAGTTTTAGTGAATAATAAAAATGAATTAATATATATGTCAAGATTGCCTATTCCAGGAATAAAGGATTTATCTAAAGGGAGACCCATTTATAAGAAACAAGTTTGTATATACGCATTCAACTATGAAGAACTAAAGAGTTTTGGCGAATCGAGTGAAAAGGCTGCATATGAAAACTATGAAGATATAGAAATTTTACGTTTTTTCGACTTTTTAATTCCTATAAAAATGGTTGAAACATCTAGCAGCTCTTTAGCAGTAGATGTTTTTGAAGATGTAAAAAAAGTAGAAATGGCGATTTTGAAATAAAACTATAATGATAAAAAATATATTATGGGATTTTGATGGAGTCATTTTAGATTCTATGAAAGTTAGAGATTTTGGCTTTAGAGAAATTTTCAAAGATTTTTCATCTAATCAAGTAGATAATTTAATAGCTTTCCATAGACTTAACGGAGGTTTGTCAAGATATGTTAAGATTCAATATTTTTATGAGACGATTTTAGAAAAGCCTATTACACAAATAGAAATTTCCAGCTATGCAAACCGGTTCTCTAAAATAATGAGAGATACTCTAACTGATAAAAAGAACTTGATAAAAGAGAGTGTTTCTTTTATAGATAAAAATTATAAAAACTATAATTTTCATATTGTTTCTGGTTCCGATCAAGAGGAACTTCGGTTTTTATGTAATGAATTAAATTTATCAGACTTTTTTATTTCAATTCATGGTTCTCCAACCGCAAAAAACATATTGGTAAAGGAATTATTAAATCAAGAAAAATATTCTTTAGAAGAAACCTGTTTAATAGGGGATTCTTTTAATGATTATGAAGCCGCAAAAATTAATAAAATTAATTTTTTAGCTTTTAATAACCCTGATTTAGATAAATACAATTCAATAAAACCGTTTTATTAGATAACATAGATTGAATATTTTCAATAAATTAAAGAACAAATATATAAATAACTCTTTCTGGATGTTATTTGAACAGGGAATTAAAATGTTCTCTGGTGTATTTGTTGCTATTTTTATTGCTCGCCATTTTGGACCAACTTATTTTGGAGTATTAAATTATATTATTGCATTTGTTGCTGTGTTCATTCCTTTCACTCAACTTGGAATGTCTTTGATTTTGGTCAGAGAACTTGTTGAAAGTCCTAAACAAAGAAAGGAAATTTTATCTACAGCTTTTTATTTAATTTTTGTCTTTTCAATTTTAATTATTATAATTCTCAACACCCTTAACTTTTTGTTTAATAAAGGAGGTGAAATAAAATACTTTATTACATTGTATTCTTTTGGTTTAATATTTAAATGTTTTGATATTATTGATTATAATTTTCAATCACAATTAAAAGCAAAAAGTTCCTCTCAAGCTAAGTCTATTTCTGTTTTATTATCATCGTTTTTAAAATTGATTATAATTTATTTAGACGCTCCATTTAAGTATTTAATTTACACTTTTTTTTTAGATCTTGTTTTTTTAGCTCTTTTTCTTATAATATATCATTGGCAAAAAAAGCAGTCTAATTTCTTGTTTGGATTTAAACTGAGTATGGCAAAAAAACTTCTT
Source organism: Flaviramulus basaltis (assembly GCF_900114265.1). Classification (GTDB taxonomy): domain Bacteria; phylum Bacteroidota; class Bacteroidia; order Flavobacteriales; family Flavobacteriaceae; genus Flaviramulus; species Flaviramulus basaltis. The sequence continues at coordinate 793,458 of NZ_FPKV01000001.1, read as the reverse complement.
AAATCTTCTTGGCCAATTGTGTTATCTACATTATCAGTAATTTTATATATGAAAACGGATCAGTTAATGATTCAATATTTTTTAGGAGATAAAGCTTTGGGCTTGTATTCTTCGGCGGTAAGGCTTTATGATGGATATACAGCCATAATATTTACGTTAACAATTTCTATTTTACCATTAGTTTTAAAATTTAAGAATTCTTCAAATGAAGAATACCAAAATTTGTTCATCAAATTTTTTAGATATCTTTTTTGGGGTAGTAATTTAGTAGCATTAATTGTAATGATATTTAGTACATCTATTATTGAATTACTATATGGAAAAGAGTTTGTAGGTGCAGAAAAGGTTTTATCTATAGTTTTTTGGACAACAAGTTTTGCGGCTATTGGCTCTTTAACTAGCCGATATCTTATTGTAGAAAAAATGGAAAAGAAAATATTTTTTAGAACATTTATAGCCCTATGTTTTAATGTTATAATGAACATTTTCTTTATTCCAAAATTTGGAATTGAAGGCGCAGCATCAGCAACATTAATATCCTTAATTATAGGAAACTATGCAATTGATTTTTTGGACAAGGATTTGGAATTATTAAGAAGAATGAAAACAAAAGCAATTTTTTTAAGTTAAAAAGTTAATGTATAAAAAGAAACATGTTTTTTATGTCCATAGTCATATAACCTATTATATTTCTATGGCAATAATTAATGAAATTAAAATATCAGAAAGTGAAGTTTTATTCATTAAGTCAAGAGCTTATGAAAATAATTCGTTAGATAATTCAAAATGTATTGACATAACTGATATCCATGATAGCATTGATAAAATAGGAAAACTAGATTTTTTTAAGACATACAAGTATATTAAAAAACTAGATAATTTAATTGATAGCAAAATCCCAAATATTGATTTTTCAGTTTACTTACCAATGGTTAGGCATAAAGCGATGCAAATTATAGCATCAAATAAAAACTGTAAGCAAATCAATATAATAGAAGAAGGAGTAATAGCGTATTCTAAATATTTTATGCATTTTAAGGAGAAAAATGTATTATTAGCTATTGGTAAATATATTGTAAATAATTTTTTAAATATTGGAAGAGGTAGGTTTTACTTTATAAAGCCTTTTGATATAAGAAAGTTTATTAAGAAAAATCAGCCCATATTTTATACAGTTTCAAACCAAGGCTTTAAGGGACTTCCTTTTAAAATAAAAAAAATTGAACTCATATCTGATAAAAATTTTTCTTTTGAATTGAAAGGAAACATTGTTATGGTTTTAGAAGGAGCTGTTGAACAAGGAAACCTTGGATTAGAAACATTTATTTCTTCAATTGAAGAAATGCTTAGAGTAAATACACAAAATGATAAAAAAATTTCTATAAAATTTCATCCAGCTCAATCAGATACGAATAAAGAAAAAATCATAAATTCATGCAAGAAACTTGGCATAAAACCTCAAAACATACCTAATCATGTATCTTTCGAGCAATTGGCGTTAAAAAATAAAAATTTATTAGTTTTAGGGTTTTCTACTTCTTTATTGTTTTATGCTAGGGAATTAGGATGCAAGGTGATATCTTATGAATATTTATTACTTAAAGACCCTCTTTTTATTAAATATCGAGCAGAAAATAATTTTGACTTACAAAATCTGTTAAAAAACTAAAAGTAAATAATATATGATTTTGATTTTATCTTTAGGAAGAACAGGTAGTTTGCCTATTTATGCTGAAAATATTGTAAAAAATTTTAAAATTTTAAATCACGAATTTTATGCTTCTAAATTCAGAGTAAATAAGCATAAGCATAACTTTTCAATTAAAGAAACAATAACTTATAGAGGTAAATTATCATTTGTTATTAATACTATTTTTGTTTTGCCAGTATTAATAATAAAATTGCTTCCAAAGATAGTTAGAACTTATGATGTTCTGTATTTGCCTTACAAACACTTTTGGGATTTACCTTTTATTTTTTTATTTAAAACATTCCATAAAAAGGTAATATTTACGGCACATGATGGTATTTTACACAAAGGTGAGAGAAATTGGTTTACTCAATTAATGAATAATTATAGATTAAAGCATGCAGATGAAGTTATTTTTCTTACTAATTATGCGCGAAATAATGTTGTTAAAGAGTTAGGAATTAATCCTGCTTATGAAATTATACCCCATCCAATTATTAACAATAATTATGTAAAAATTAAAGGCAATTCACAAACAAAAAATTTACTTTTTTTAGGTAGAATTGATAAGTATAAAGGAGTAGAACTTTTATTAGAATCAGTATTAGAAATTGAAGATGATTTTGAAAAATTAATAATTGCGGGTAAAAGCCAATATGATATTAAGTATAAAGCACATGAAAAAATAGAAGTTCAAGATAAATATCTTTCTGAAAAAGAAATAGGTGAATTACTAACTTGGGCAGATGTTTTAGTAATACCGTATACAGAAGCTACACAGTCTGGTGTAATATCCCTAGGTATTTATGCAGAGCTACCAATGGTGTGTACAAAGGTTGGGGGCTTAAAGGAGCAATTATTAGAAGATGAGTGTTTTTGGTGTGAACCAAATAAAGAGTCAATAGCAGAGGCAATATCAAAAAGTTTGAGCGATATTGATAAAAGAAAAAATATAGCAGCAAAATTAAAGAAAAAAAAGAGTCTTTTATCATGGAAAATAATTTCTTTAAAGCTGGAAAATAATATCATCCAAATAAAAAATTATGGCTCATAAACATTTAAAGGGTTTAAATACACTTAGATTTTTCGCTACTTTTTTAGTAATTATTTATCACGGGAAGCATCATTTAAACAATATGGGGATTCCATTTGGAGATGGATTTAAAATTTTAGACCAAGGTAAAACCGCTGTCGACTTCTTTTTGTATTATCAGGTTTTTTAATTACCTATTTAGTATTTTATAATGGTAGTGTTTTTGAGCTTGATAAAGCACTAAAATATAATTTACCTTAAAAAAAGGTGAACTATATGAGTTTTAAAAGTTAGAATAGGCTAAAATTAATGGACAGAAAAATTATTAAAAAGAATAAGTTAGGTTTAATTCCTAGAGATAATGACAAAATTTTTTAAATTCTATAATTGCTTTAAATGAAAAAATCAAGAAACTTAATAGGAAGATTAGTTAGCTTTTTTCGAAAATGTTAATTTAGATCTAAAAAAAGTAAGTTATTCTAAACATTCTATCTATATCACCAAATGAAGTTGTTAATTTCTAAATCAAATTTTGCGTTTTTTCTTTTAGCAATCTCAGGATTACTTTTCTCTGTGTTTTCATATTATATACTACCCGAAAAATATTTTTGGGATTCAAATACTATAATAAATAATGATCATGGTTTTACTGGTTTAATGGGTAGTTTTCCATTCAGTATTTGGTTTTATAAAGTTACTGGTTTGAAATATCTGTCCAGAGAAATTATTGCGATTATTCAATATTCAATATTAGTATATTTATTATATAAAATAGGCATTTCAAAAGACTTGCATAAGTTTCTTTTAAAAAATATTATTATTTATTTAATGTTTTTAATGTTGGCTATTTATGTTGCTGTTCCCTCAAAAGAATTTATAAATTATATATATATATCATTTATTGTTTTTTTTGTAATTAAGCGAAAAACAAATATTGGCAAAACAATATTTATTTCTATTTTTCTCATGATTTTTTTCTCATGGTTTTTTAGACCTTATTATTTTATAATTGCCATCATAGCTTTTTTTATGTATATAATGAGCTATATTAAAATTAAGAATTATAAAACCGCTACAATTCTTTATGGTTTATTGCTTTTAATTTTTATTTCATTAAGTTATGGTGTTATAAAAGGGGAATTTATTTCTGAGCAAACAAGAGATGTTGTAAATAATTCGAGAATGGGAGAAGATTATGCAAAAACCATTATCAAACCTCCCTTAGAGAATGATACTTGGTATGGAGAATCAATTAGTGTAATTCATGGTTTTTTCTCAGTTAATTTACCTGTAAATGGTTTAAGACACTTTTTGTCACCACAAATAGTTATTTTTATATTATGGCAGCTTATATTATTTTACATTTTAATTAGAAAATATGAAAAATCCATAAGGGAAGGTAAAAGAAATAATTATGAATTATGGCTATTTTATATTTTGTTTTCTTATTTTATAGTTCAAGGTGTTTTTGAACCAGATCTTGGTTCCGCACTAAGACATAAAGCGAGTGTGTTTCCAATAATTTATTATTTATTAAATTATGAATCTTTCAGAAAAAAAGCAAAATAACATATTTATAATATTAATTTGTTTGATTGCCTCAACAATTATTTTTAGAGAGTTCAGTACTGGTCTGATTATATTATTTGCGTTATTTAATGTTTTTTTTTTTAAAAAAACTCATTTTAAAAAAAGGGATATAGTTTTCATTTTAATAATAGCCAGCCCTTTTCTCCTAGACATTCTATTCTTTTGGAATAATGACAGTTTTTTTTTAGGTTTAAAATCTGCAGAAAAAAGATTTTCTCTAATTTTATTTCCAATAATTTTAGTTGGTCATTATAAAAAGATTAACTTAAAAATGTTATTAAAGTGCTATGTATTAATAACAACAATTTTATTGACAATATTATTTTGTAGGTATATTATTTTAAACACTAATGATTTTTTAAAATATGCTAATGGAATTGATCTTTGGGAAATAGGTTATCACTTTGCAAATAGTTTTGGCACTCATGCTCCTGCTTTAAATATGCATGTTAGTTTTGCGGCTCTTGCGGCCTTATATATGTTATTTAAAGATAGTAAGCATTATTACTTTCTACTTTATTTAATTCTATTCTTTTTTGTTTTATATATAAACACAAGAATAGCTATTGTTAACTGCATAGTCTGTTCTTTACTTATTTTAGTTCTAGAGTTCTTTAAAAAGAAAAAACAATTAAAGGAAATTTTCAAAGGCATTTTAGTTCTTGGAGTAGCTCTTTTTATTTGTTTAAGTTTATTTACGTTGGCATTTCCTAGGGTAATAGAAAAATTCACAACGGATAGTTTTTCAAATATGGATAAAATTGGTAGAATAGATGAGCTAGAAAAACCAGAGACAAAGCACGGTAGCTTAGTTATGAGACTAAGTATATGGAAAGCATCATTAGAATTAGCAAAGGAGAATTTATGGATTGGCTATGGCGCATCAGATTCTAAACGAGAACTTGTTAATTATTTTGAAAAAACAAATCAAAAGCATTTAGCAAAATGGAAATTTCCAGTCCATAATCAGTATATTGATTTTTTATTAAAATTTGGTATTTTTGGAAGTATTGTAGTAATTGTTTTTGTGTTATTTATAGGTTATCTAGGTCTAAAATTAGAAAGCTCAATAATTATATGTTTTTTTATAATTTTCTTTGTTTCCAATTTAACAGATGATTTTTTAATACGATACGATGGGATTATTTTTAGCGGCCTTTGGGCATCAATTTTCGCAAACCAACTTAAATTTAAATTAATTGAAAAAAATTAAAATAGCACATGTTCTTCATTCAATAGGTGGTGTTGAAGTATATTTAGATTTAGTAATAAAAAATATTGATTCAAATACAATTGAAAACATTATAATTCATGGTGAAAAGGAAAAAGTTAAAGAATATTTCAACATTTCTAAACAACCTGTAAAACAGTTTTTTATTCCAATTAAAAGAGAAATTAATGTTATTAATGATATAAGATGTATATATCAAACAATAAAAATTCTTAAAAAAGAAAAACCAAATATAATTCACGCACATAGCGCTAAAGGAGGTATAATTGCAAGGATTGCATCTTTGTTTTATAAAGTAAATGTATTACATACGCCTCACGCCTACTCATATTTAAGTTCAAATTCTCAAATTAAAAGATTTATATTTTTAAAAATTGAAAAAATTTTTAAAAATTTTAATTCTATTTTATTAGCAACATCAGAATCTGAATTAAATAGAGGTATTAAGGAGGTTGGTTATTCAGTATCTCGAGCGTTGTTATTTAATAATTCTATTAAACCTATTTTAGCAAAAGAAAAAAACACAAGTATTATATCATCTTTGCCTGAAAATTATATTTGTACTGTTGGAAGACCATCTTATCAAAAAAACATTGAGATGATGGTTAAAATAATTAAAGAAGTAAAGAAAACAATTCCAGATATACATTTAGTTGTTATGGGATTAGGGGTGGTTAGTCCCAACACAGAAAATGTTAAGAGGTTAATAGTTGAATATAAATTAGAAGAAAACACTACTTTAATAGAATGGATCGAACGAGAAAAAATATTTGATATAGTTAAAAATTCAAAATTTTATATATCAACAGCACGCTATGAAGGGCTTCCTTACGCTATAATTGAAAGTTTAGCTTTAAAGAAATCATTAATAGCATCAGATTGTGATGGGAACAAGGACCTTGTTAAAAATAATTATAATGGGTACCTTATTAATATAAATGAAATTGACCTGTTTGTTGAAAAAGTAATTGAGTTATATAATAACACAGAGCTTAGAGAGAAATTTGAAAATAATTCTTTTATTTTTTTTGAAGAAAACTTTAATTTAAATATTAATATAAAGTGTTTAGAGAAAATTTATATAAAGTATAGTAACCTAAATAAGTAAATTATAATTAACTTAAAAGGCAATGATAAACTAGAAGATCTATCTTTAGCTAAAAAAACATTAAATTATTATATGGTATCAAAAGGAGGACATGCTAAATTAATAAGGCCATTACTTTACATATTAGACTTATTCATAATATCTTTTTCAGCCTATTTTTTTTTAACAAGTAAAATAATAGATTTAGTCTTTTTTATAATTTTTTGGATATTTCTTTCAATTTTTTTCTCTTTTTACAAAGTTTATAGATTTACAAAAATCATTAAAATAGTCTCTTTGCTTACAAGCCAGTGTTTTGTATTTCTTTTATTGATTTTTTCTTACTTATACATAAAGCATATAGATATTAGTCATAATCTTGTATTTAAGTTTTCAATTAATCTATATTTTGTTTTTATACTTTGGAGAATTATACTTCACATTATTTTTAAAAAGTACAGAATAATTACAGGAAGCAATTATAAACAAGTTATAATAATTGGCGCAAATGAATCAACACAAAAACTTGAAAAATTTTTTAAAAATGAACCAGGGTTTGGATATAAATTTATGGGACTTTTTACAAATGATGAAAGCACTAATAAATCAGGAAACATATTAGATAGTTTCAATTATATACTTGAAAATAATATAGATGAAATTTATTGCTCTGTTAAAGAGTTAAGTAATAAGCAAATTAAAAGATATATAGAGTTTTGTGATGTAAATGTTAAAACTCTAAAATTTATACCAGATAATAAAGAGTTGTACAGTAAGAATTTTTACTTAAATTATTACGATATAACACCAATCCTTTCTCTAAGAGAAATTCCGTTAGACGATCCGTTAAACAGTGTTATTAAAAGAGTATTTGATGTTTTGTTTTCAGGAATTATTATAATTTTTGTATTGTCTTGGTTAATTCCAATTTTAGGGTTGATTATAATTTTGGAGAGTAAAGGGCCTATCTTTTTCCAACAAAACCGACCAGGAATTAAAGAAAAAGGGTTTGGATGTTATAAATTTCGCTCTATGACTATAAATTCTAGTTCTGAAATTTCGGCTACAAGGAATGATTCAAGGATTACAAAAGTGGGGAGATTCATAAGAAGAACTAGCATTGACGAGTTACCTCAATTTTTTAATGTTTTTTTTGGATCTATGTCAGTAGTGGGACCTCGCCCTCATTTATGGCGTCAAAATGAGATTTACGGCCCTAAAGTGCCTAAATATATGGTAAGGCATTTTGTGAAACCAGGGGTAACAGGTCTTGCTCAAGTACGTGGTTATAGGGGTGAAATAGAAACTAAAGAAGATATTGTAAATAGAACTAAGTATGATATTTTTTATATTGAAAACTGGTCTCTAATATTAGATTTAGGAATAATTTTTCAAACAGTTTTAAACGTATTTAAAGGCGAGGAAAAAGCATACTAATAACTTCCCTAAAGCTGTCACAAAAGGAAAGATATTATTTTAAACATGAAAAGGCATTACCACTTGTTTTTAAGGTTTTAATCTAAGCCGTAAATCTATTTATATAAAAAGGAATGATCATTTTTATAATAATCTTTATAGTTCTATTCTTAGTTGAAATTTTTTATATAAAGTATGCATCATTAAAGGGTATTGAAGATCATTCAAATAACAGAAATAGTCATCTTATTTCTACTGTAAGAGGGGGTGGTATTATTTTTCTCCCCGCTCTTTTTCTTTTTTTCTTTTTTTTCTATGAACAAGTCGATAAGGTTTTAGGCTACTTTATTATAGCGACGATAATAATTGCTGTTGTTAGCTTTATTGATGATTGTAAAACTACAAAACCAATAATTAGAATAATTTTTCAATTTATTTCAGCTACTATAGTGCTTTTTACTTTTGACATATTTGATAATGGTTTTGTAAAGGTGATTTCAAGTGTTTTTTTTACTTATATATTGATATTAGGCTATTCGAATATTTATAATTTTATGGACGGTATAAATGGAATGACTTTTTTAAATTCCCTCTGCAGTTATATTACTTTGTATCTAATAAACACATTTTTAATTCATTTTACGAATAGTAACCTACTGTTAATTTTTATTATTTCTACAGTAGTTTTTGGTTATTTTAATTTTAGGAAAAGACCAAAATGTTTTGCAGGAGACGTGGGTAGCATAACCATAGGGTTTACAATTCTGTTTTTTACTTTAAAATTATTTGTAGCTACTAAAAACCCTTTAGTCTTTTTAATTTTAGGAATTTATGCGTTAGATGGCGGTTGGACAATTATAGAAAGGTTATATAGAAAAGAAAACATTTTTAAATCACACCTTAGGCATTTATACGAGCTTTATGCTAATCAAATAAAAATTCCACATTTAGCAATTGCTGCAGCATACTTTATTTTACAATTAGGCTTAAACGCCATTGTTTATTATTCAATTAAAATCAATTTTAACAACATAATCAGTTTTATTATACTTTCTGTGTTCCTATCTTTAGTATATTACTTCATTAAAACGAAAACATACAAAAAGATAAAATAAGAAATGAAGCAAATTAAACTATCTTCTGTTCATGTTGGTGGCAACGAAATAAAATATATTGAGAGGGCAATAAACAAAGGAGAAGTTTCAAATTATGGTGAAAATCTTGATAGATTTGAAAAGCAGTTAGAAGTGTTTTTTTTAAAAAAATCAAAAATAGCACTTTTAAACTCTGGCACGTCAGCAATTCACATAGCTTTAATTCATTTAGGAGTTAAATCAGGTGATGAGGTTATTTGTCAAAGTTTCACATTTTCCGCCTCGGCAAATCCAATAGTTTATCAAGGAGCAATACCTGTTTTTGTTGATAGTGAAAATGAAACTTGGAATATGTGCCCACTTCATTTAGAAAAAGCCCTAAAAGATAGAGTATCTAAAGGAAAACGACCTAAGGCTATTATTTTAGTCCATTCCTATGGGATGCCTGCAAAAATGGATGAGCTAATTTCAATATCGTTAAAATATAATATCCCAATTATAGAAGATGCCGCAGAAGCATTAGGTTCAACATATAATGAGCAAAAATGTGGAACATTTGGTGATTATGGAATAATATCATTTAATGGAAATAAAATTATAACTACTTCTGGAGGAGGAGCTTTAATTTGTAAAACAAGTAAGCTAAGAGAAAGAACGCTTTTTTTATCAACTCAAGCAAGAGACTCTGCGCCTTACTACCAACATAGTGAAATAGGCTATAATTATAGCATGAGTAATATAGCTGCTGGGATTGGTAGGGCTCAAATGGAAGTTTTAGATAATTACATTGCCTTAAGGCGAGATGCAAATAGGTTTTATCAAGAATTTTTTAAAAAAATTAGTGGTATAAAAGTTTTTAAAAGCCCTAATTCTAGTTTTATTTCAAATCATTGGTTAAGTTGTGTTTTAATAGATAAAACTAAAGTTGGATTTAATAATGAAGACCTAAGATTGGAACTGTTAAAATATAATATTGAGACAAAATTATTATGGAAACCAATGCACATGCAACCTGTATTTAAAGATTACCCATATTATGGTTCAAACATTTGTAATAATTTGTTTAAAACAGGGTTATGTTTACCATCAGGGTCCAATTTAACTCAAGATGAAAAAAAAAGAATTGAAGAAGTTATAACCCAATTTATTTTCGATAAGAATAAATAGATTTTTATAAAGCATTAAGTTTTTGGTAAAGCATAACATTGAAATAGAGGATTTAATAGGGCAAAGCTCGATTTGTACAGACTGTAGTAATACTTCACAACTAATTGAAGGTAAAACTATATTTGTTACTGGAGGAGCAGGGTCAATAGGTTCTGAAATAGTTCTTCAAATAGGAAAATATAATCCTAAAAAGGTTGTAGTGATTGATCAATCGGAAACAGCTATTCACAACCTTTCACTTATAATAGAGAAGGAATATAATTCGCTTAACTTTTATCCTGTAGTTGGAGATATTAGGAGTAAAAAAACACTTAAACATCTATTCAAAAAGTTCAAACCAGATATTGTTTATCATTGTGCGGCATATAAACACGTTCCTATTATGGAGAATAACCCATCTGAGGCTGTATTAGTTAATATTATGGGGACTAAAATTTTAGCCGACTTGTCGGTTAAATATAAAACAGAGCGCTTTGTATTGATTTCAACAGATAAAGCCGTTAACCCAAGTAGTGTTATGGGGGCTACAAAGCGCATTGCAGAGATGTATTTACAATTTTTATATAATTCTTCAAACAAAAAAGATAGGACAAAATTTATTACAACAAGATTTGGAAATGTTTTAGGGTCAAATGGATCGGTGTTCTTTTTATTTAAGAAACAAATTGAAGAAGGTGGTCCAATAACCATTACACATCCAGATATTACAAGATATTTTATAACTATTCCAGAGGCTAGCCAGTTGGTAATTGAGGCTAGCTCAATGGGAACAAACAATGAAACCTACATTTTCAATATGGGTAAGGCGATAAAGATAATTGATTTTGCCAAAAAAATGATTCACTTATCAGGGTTCATTCCTGAAAAGGATATTGAAATTAAACTAATAGGTTTACGTCTAGGAGAAAAATTATTCGAAGAACTTTTAAATAGTAAATCGACTACAAGTTCGACTTCTCATAAAAAAATAATGCTTGTTAAAGAAAATAATGATAAATTTGATTATGCAGAAAAAGAAATAGATGAAATAATTGAGGCTGCAAAAGAATATAAATCTAATAAAATTGTCAAGAAAATTAAGAAGCTGGTTCCAGAATATAAAAGTTTAAATTCTTATTACTAAAAAGGGATATATAATTTTCTTTATAAAATTTTAATGTAAATAACATAAACCAAATAATAATGAAAAAAATATTAATCACAGGCGCAGCAGGCTTTTTAGGATCTCATTTATGTGATCGTTTTATAAAAGAAGGCTATAAAGTTATTGGAATGGATAATTTTATTACTGGAGATAAAAAAAACATTGAACATTTGTTAAATAATTCAAATTTTGAATTTATTGATCATGATGTTACCGAATATATAAAATTTGAAGGAAGTCTTGATTATATATTACACTTTGCATCACCTGCAAGTCCTATAGATTATTTGAAAATCCCAATTCAAACACTAAAAGTAGGATCTTTAGGAACGCATAATTTATTAGGTTTAGCAAAAGCCAAAAATTCGAGAATGCTTATAGCATCAACATCAGAAATATACGGGGATCCATTAGTGCATCCTCAAACCGAAGATTATTATGGTAATGTAAACACCATTGGACCACGTGGAGTTTATGATGAAGCAAAAAGATTCCAAGAATCCATTACTATGGCATATCACAGATTTCATGGTGTTGAAACAAGAATTGTACGTATTTTTAACACCTATGGACCAAGAATGAGACTTAATGATGGTAGGGTAATTCCTGCTTTTATGGGGCAGGCACTTCGCGGAGAAGATTTAACTGTTTTTGGAGATGGTTCTCAAACACGTTCGTTTTGTTATGTAGACGATGAAGTTGAGGGTATTTACAGATTACTATTAAGTGATTATGCTGAACCAGTAAATATTGGAAACCCACATGAGATAACTATTAAAGATTTTGCTGAAGAAATCATAAAACTAACAGGTACTACTCAAAAAATAATTTATAAAGATTTGCCTGTTAACGATCCAATGCAAAGACAACCTGATATCAGTCTTGCTAAGAAATTACTTGGATGGGAACCAAAAGTAGGAAGAGAAGAAGGAATGAAAATAACGTTTGAATATTTTAAAAATCTAACAGAAGAAGAACTTCATAAAAGTGAGCATAAAGATTTCACAGGATTTATTAATAAATAACTAGCTCGTGGAATATACGCGAGGTAGATATTCATGGCTATTAAGACCTCTACTAATTATATATGATCTTTTTGTAATAAATTTTTTCGCGTTTTATTTATTAAATTTTAATGAGGAAAACTTATATTTTTTCTCAACAGATTTATTCAATAACAAACACTTACTTTACGTATTTTATTCGTTAATATTTTGGCTAATTTCTACTCTTTTATTAAAATTTTATCGTGTTTATAGATACACTTTTTTAATAAATATCTTATCGCTTTTATTTAAACAATTTTTTGTTTATGCTATAGCCGTATTTGCGTTTGTAGGTTTTTTTAGAAGTATTAATGTTCAGGCTATTTTTATTCTAAAGTATTTAGTTTATTCATTTATGGCTATAGCCAGTATTAAAATACTTAGTTTTTTTATTCTAAAAACTTTTCGTTCTTACCTTCAAGGGAATTTAAGAAATGTTATAATTGTTGGTAGCGGACAAAGTATTGAAGAACTCAAAAATATTTTTACAAAAAAGAAAGAGTTAGGTTATAATTTAAAAGCTGTTTTTAGTAATTCTGAAGATAAAAATAAAACAGGAACAATTAAAGATAGTTTTGAGTTTTTAAAAGAAAATAAACAAATAGATGAGATTTATTGTGCCATTGATGAGTTAACAGAAAAACAAGTTAATGAGTATGTTAAGTATGCTAATATGAATCATTGCAACATCAAATTTGTTCCAAACACAAAGAAACTTTTTACTAAACGCCTTCAAACAGATTATTACATGTATCTTCCTGTATTATCTATTCAAGAAGTAGCGTTAAATAATGATTTCAATAAGCCTTTAAAACGAGCTTTTGATATTTTCTTCTCTTTATTCATAATAATTTTTGTTCTATCATGGCTTTCTTTAATTTTATTTATTTTCATTAAAATAGAATCTAAAGGGCCATTATTTTATAGACACAAAAGAAATGGAATTAATTATAAAGAGTTTTATTGCTATAAGTATAGATCATTAAGTATTACTAAAGAAATTGAAGGTACTTATGTAAAGCAAAAGGATGTTCGTGTAACAAGAGTTGGGAAATTTTTGCGTAAAACAAGTATTGATGAGTTACCACAATTTATAAATGTTTTAAAAGGAGAAATGAGCGTTGTTGGGCCTAGACCCCATATGTTGTCTTATACCGATGATTATTCAAAGAAAATTGATAAATACAATTTCATTTTCAGGCATAATACTAAACCAGGAATTACTGGTTTAGCTCAAATAAAAGGATATCGAGGAGAAATTGAAAAAGATAAAGATATTATAAACCGTGTAAAGTATGATGTTTTTTATATTGAAAACTGGTCCCTATTACTAGATATAAAAATTATTATACAAACAGTTATTAATATTTTAAAAGGAGAAGAAAAAGCTTATTGATTTAATATGTTAAGACCTTTAATTTCTATTATAATGCCATTGTTTAATTCTGAAGCCTATGTTTTAGAATCCATAAATAGTGTCATTAACCAAACATATGAAAACTGGGAGTTAATATTAATTGATGACGCTTCTACAGATAATACAATTAATACAATTAAAGATTTTATTCTCAAGAATGAGAATATAAAATTACTTACAAATAAAGTCAATTTAGGAGCAGCTCTTACAAGAAATAAAGGTATTGACGCCTCTATTGGAGACTATATTGCTTTTTTAGATCCAGATGATTTGTGGAAACCTCAAAAATTAGAAAAACAACTTGTTTTTATGAGTAAACAAAATTGCGATGTATGTTATTGTAGTTATGAGTTAATAAATCAAAAAGGGGATAGCATCAATAAAACGGTTTTAGCGTTAAACGAGTTATCATTTAGCAAATTATTAAAAAGTAATTATATTGGTAATTTAACAGGCATCTATAATGTTGGCGTTTTAGGCAAAATAAAGTCTCCTAATTTACGTAAACGACAAGATTGGGCTCTGTGGTTAAAGGCACTAAAAATGTCGGGAAAACCCGCCAAAGGTATTCAGGAGTCGCTAGCATATTATCGTGTCCATAAAAATTCAATATCTTCAAATAAATTTAAGCTTATTAAGTATAATTATTGGGTTTATAAAAAAGGTTTAAAATTCTCTTCAATTAAATCCTTATATTTTATGCTTATATTTTTAAAAGAACATTTTTTTATAAAACCACATCAAATAATTTCTACAAATAAGATTTAAACTGTTTTAGTTTTCCACTTTTGGCACGATTTAAAATAGTTTCTCTCTTAAAAATAATATTCAAATTAGGCTCTAAATATTTGGTAATAGCTTTTTTTATAGCTTTTACCTGAGTATCACCAAGTATATTATTACTTACATAACTAATTTTAAAAGCATCTAGTTTAAGTTGTTCAATAATAAATTCTTTTACATTTCCATCATTTTCAATAACGGTTTTGGTAACATAGTAAAATGTTAAACCTGCTGCTTTTTTTCCACTTGGTAATATTACAATATCGTTTGTTCTACCTATTAATTTTTCTAGGATTAGCTTTTCTGGCGTGCTTAATTTAGAGAAGGTTCCTATATCGCCTAAGTCATATCTAATAAAAGGGTGCGCTTTGTTATATAGTGATGTAACAACAATTCTACCCTCTTTACCGTATGGCAAAACTGTGTCATTTTCATCTAAAATTTCAACAAATAAATCTTCATTATTTATTAGCCATTCATCTTCTTTATTTTGAAAAGCAATTAAACCTAATTCTGCTGCACCATATTCATTAATAATTGGAACACCAAGATATGTCTTTAATAGAGTTTTATCTGCTTCAAAAAGCATTTCAGAAGTTACAATACAGGCTTTAATAGAAGGGCAAATGGTTTTTAAAACAACTTTTTTTTGTTGTAAAAATTTAGCAAACTGTACAATAGCACTGGTATATCCATATATATAATTAAACTTTGAGTCTTTAAATTTTTCTAGATTTTTTTCACATTTATTATAACTTAAATCAAAAACAGAAAATCTATAGCGTTTACCTAATATGTCTTTAAAACGTTCCTTGTAGTAGCTTGATGTATTTAGTGGAATTCCATAAAACCTAGCTTGTTTAGATGAGTTAAAATCTAAATTAAATAGACTATATCTGTTAATAAAAACGGCCCATGTAAGAGCATGACAAAATTTATCTTTAGCGAAATAAAAAGGATTTCCAGAAGAACCAGATGTTTTATTTACATAAATTTTTCTTTGGCTAAAGCCAATAGTAAGGCGTTGCTCTAAAGGCTGCTGTAAATCCTGTTTAGTCATAACAGGAATACTATTCCAATCTAAGAGATTTGCATTTTTAGCAAAGTTTTTATAAAACGAATTATGCTTTAAATGAAAAGCAACAATTTCTTGTTTTTTAGTTTCGACATAAGTGTTAAACTCTTTATCATTTTTATTCTGAATACTTTTCAAAACCCGCTTAGCTTTATTAATAGAAAAGCCATTTAATTTTAAAGAAAGGTCGAATAGATTCAAAATGAAGATAATTTTTGTAAAGTAAATAAAAAATATTCGTGAAATGGTGGCATTAATTTTATTTTTGCACTTCAATAAAATGAACAAATACATGAATATCTTAATTCTTGGCTCTGGCGGAAGAGAACATACATTTGCTTGGAAAATAGCTCAAAGCTCAAAATGCAACCAATTATTTGTAGCGCCAGGAAACTCGGGGACAGCAGAAATAGCAACTAATGTAAATATTGGTGTTACCAATTTTACAGCTATTAAAGAGTTAGTTTTAGATAAAGCTATAGATATGGTTGTTGTCGGACCTGAAGACCCATTAGTTCAAGGCGTACACGATTATTTTTTAAATGATGATGCTATTAAACACGTATCTGTTATTGGGCCACAAAAAGCCGCAGCAGAATTAGAAGGAAGTAAGGAATTCGCCAAAGAGTTTTTATATCGTCATAATATTCCAACAGCAGCTTATGAGAGTTTTACAAAAGAAACAGTAGAAAAAGGCTATGTTTTTTTAGAAACTTTAAATGCGCCATATGTTTTAAAAGCAGATGGATTAGCGGCTGGTAAAGGTGTTGTTATATTAAATGATTTAGATGAAGCAAAAGCCGAATTAAAAAGCATGTTGGTTGATGCTAAATTTGGAGAGGCAAGCACGAAAGTTGTTATTGAAGAGTTCTTAGACGGTATTGAATTAAGTTGTTTTGTATTAACTGATGGTGAAAACTATAAAATTTTACCAACAGCAAAAGATTATAAGCGAATTGGAGAAGGAGATACGGGTTTAAATACAGGAGGAATGGGAGCGGTTTCTCCAGTGCCTTTTGCAACCGATGAATTTCTTAACAAAATAGAAGAACGTATTGTAAAACCAACTATTGCTGGCTTTAAAAAGGATAATTTACCTTATGTTGGTTTTGTTTTTATCGGACTTATTAAAGTTGGTGACGATCCAAAAGTAATTGAGTACAATGTACGTATGGGCGATCCAGAAACAGAAGTAGTTTTACCGAGACTAAAGAATGATTTTGTAGAAATTCTACAAGCAATGGCTAATGGAACTTTAGATAAAATTGATATTGAAATTGACGAACGTGCTGCAACAACAATTATGCTTGTTTCAGGAGGTTATCCAGAAGCTTATGAAAAAGGTAAGGAAATAACAGGCATTAAAAACATTGAAGACTCAATTCCTTTTCACGCAGGAGCTCAAATTAAAGACGGGAAAATTGTAACCTCTGGCGGTCGTGTTATGGCTATAACATCATACGGAAATACGTACCAAGAGGCCATAAAAAAATCTTATCAAAATATAGAAAAACTACACTTTGATAAGATGAATTATCGTAAAGATATTGGATTCGATTTATAAATAAGAGTGGGCAGAAACGCTTTTATTCTCTTCGTTATTGTCGTTAAATATTTTTAGTTGCAACATCCAATATACCATGGCAACAAAACCAATGATGATAAATATCCAAGAAATAGTGTTGGCAGCAAACCAGTTTTCCAATTCCAAAGCTCTTAAAGCATCATATGGAGCAAAAAGGACATTAACAAACAAATCTTGTATAGCGTATAAGAAATCTTTCATGAGATATTTTATTATTTTATAACCGTATTATAGTTACTATATTTACAAAGCAAAAATACAAAAACAGTTAATGATTACAAGTATTTTTAATAAATCTAAATCAATAAATTTTATCATCGTTTTTTTTATCGCATTTTTAGCTTTTATTATTGCTAAAAAAAGTGTAGCAAATGAAGCGGTTAGTTTTGGTTTTATTGTAAAACAAATAGGAGTGCTTTTTATAATTTATGCCTCTATTTTGCTTTTAAATTTTATTTTAAGTAAAAACAGTTTAACTAAAAAAAACAATTATGAAATGTTATTATTTAGCCTGTTTTTGCTTTTCATTACGCAAACCACAAGCTATACAAATGTAATTGTTTCAAACTTTTTTGTGCTATTAGGGCTTAGGAGAATAATTAGCTTACAGTCTCAAAAAAATGTAAAAAAGAAGCTTTTTGATGCCTCATCATGGATTGCTATTGCCGCTCTATTTTATTTTTGGTCTTTTCTTTTTTTTGCGTTAATATTAATTGCACTTATTTTATATGCCGACAATAATATTAGACATTGGATTATACCTTTTCTAGGAGTTCTCACCGTTTTTGCTATTTCAGTAAGTGCATCTATTCTTTTGTACGATAATTATTTTGAATTGATTGACACATCTTTTCAAATAAGTTATGATTTTACTAATTACAATTCAACAAAATATCTTGTAGCCATAACACTGCTTTTGTCCTTTGGTGTTTGGTCTTCAATTTTTTATTTAAAAAACATAAAAAAGAAAAAAAAAGTATCAAGGGCCTCATTCAAAATTATCATTATTGCTGCTATCATAGCTTTTTTAATTGTGATACATGTGCCTACAAAAAACGGCAGTGAGTTTTTATTTTTATTTGCGCCATTAGCAATAATTATTACCAATTATATTGAGGTTATTCAAGAAAAGTGGTTTAAAGAAGTGTTTTTTTCAATATTAATTATAACACCTTTTATACTGTTATTGCTGTAGTTTTTCACCAAAAGCTAAGTCGCCAGCATCTCCAAGTCCAGGGATAATATATCCTTTGTCATTTAGTTTTTCGTCAACAGTGGCAATCCATAAATGGACATTGTCATCAAAATGGGTATTAACAAAATCAACACCTTCTTGAGCTCCAATAATACTAATTAAATGAACTTCTTTAGGCTTTCCAAATGGTTTTAAAGCCTCAAAAGTCGCTACCATAGATTGCCCTGTTGCTAGCATAGGATCAGCTAAAATAAGCGTTTTGTTTTCTAAATTTGGGCATGCTAAATATTCAACAATAATTTCAAAACTTTCAGGATCATGTTTGTGATGGCGATATGCTGAAATAAAAGCATTTTCAGCAGTATCAAAATAATTTAATAAGCCGTTATGTAATGGTACTCCTGCTCTTAAGATGGAACATAAAACAATATCATTATTTGACAAATTTATATCGCAGAGACCTAAAGGCGTTTTTATGTTTTTAGATTTATAATTTAGAGTTTTACTCATTTCATACCCCAATATTTCACCTATACGCTCAACATTTCTTCTAAAACGCATGCTGTCTTTTTGTATGTTTTCGCTTCTTATTTCTGAAATAAATGTATTTAAAATAGAGTTTTGCTGAGAAATGTTATGAATATGCATAGTTTGTAGTGGGTTTTTCAATGGTAAAGTTAATTAAATATGAAGTATATTTGCACATCAAATTTAATACAACATGTTTACAAGTAAAGCCAACAAAATATTTCAAGACGTTATTGAAAAATATCACATTATAAACACTGTAGATCAGCCTTTTGAAAATGAGTATACTGAAAGTGATTTATTAGAACATTTATTATACAGAAAATGTTGGATTGATACCGTACAATGGCATTATGAAGATATTATTAGAGATCCACAAATAGATCCTGTTGCAGCCTTAACTTTGAAGCGTCAAATTGATGCTTCAAACCAAGACAGAACGGATATGGTTGAATATATTGATAGTTATTTTCTTGAAAAATATAATGAAGTTTCACCAAAAAAAGATGCAACTATTAATACCGAAAGTCCAGCTTGGGGTGTGGATAGATTATCTATTTTAGCTTTGAAAATTTACCATATGAATGAAGAGGCAACTCGTAAAGATGCTTCAGATTCACATAGAGAAGCTTGTCAAAAAAAACTAGATATTTTATTAGAACAACGTGTAGATTTATCTACTGCAATTGACACTCTTTTAAGTGATATTGAAAAAGGGGATAAATACATGAAAGTTTACAAACAAATGAAAATGTATAATGATGATGAGTTAAACCCAGTACTACGTTCTCAAAAATAAAATTCCTGTGAAAACAGGAATCTCACTTTAAAAGTCGAGATGCCAAAACAGCCCAAACATATATTAGTCATTCGTCTTTCAGCAATGGGAGACGTGGCTATGACAGTCCCAGTTTTACGGGTGTTCACTCAACTGTATCCTGAAATAAAAATCACGGTTTTAACACGTGCTTTTTTTACACCTTTTTTTAGAAATCTGGATAATGTTGAGGTCTTTTCTG
The DNA here is from genome assembly GCF_900114265.1 of Flaviramulus basaltis. GTDB lineage: Bacteria > Bacteroidota > Bacteroidia > Flavobacteriales > Flavobacteriaceae > Flaviramulus > Flaviramulus basaltis. The sequence goes on along the minus strand of NZ_FPKV01000001.1, from coordinate 773,358 downwards.
CAGAAGTAAAAGGAAAACACAAAGGCGTTTATGGGATTTATAAATTAGCGAAAGAACTTAATAAAAGCAATAATTTTTATGCTGTTGCCGATTTACATAATGTTTTAAGAAGTAAGATTTTAAAGCAGTTTTTAAAATATAAACACTTTATTTCTATAGATAAAGGTAGAAAAGAAAAACACCTTTTAACTTCAGGCGAAATATTTGAGCCATTAAAAACAACACACCAACGGTATGCTGATGTTTTTGAGGCACTAGGTTATCCTTTAACTTTATTAAACCCTAGTTTTCCAGACAAGGCCATTTTGAATGAGAAAACTCAAAAGATTATAGGTAACGATTCACGAAAATGTATTGGAATTGCTCCTTTTGCTGCTCATGAAGGCAAAATGTATCCTTTAGATGCTATGAAGGCTGTTGTTGAAAAGCTCTCAAAAGAACATAAAGTGATTTTGTTTGGCGGAGGAAAAACAGAAACAGAAACATTAAATAGTTTTGCAAACAATATAGATAACGTTATAAATATTTCTGGAAAATTGTCATTGGATGAAGAACTAGATGTTATCTCAAACTTAGATGTTATGCTTTCTATGGATTCTGGAAATGCACATATTGCTGCAATGCTAGGAATAAAAGTAATTACCATTTGGGGTGTAACACATCCTTTTGCTGGGTTTGCACCATTTAATCAACCAGAAGATTACGCGTTGCTTCCTGATAGAAAAAAATTCCCTTTAATACCAACTTCTGTTTATGGTAATAAATATCCAGAAAATTATAAAGAAGTATCAAGAAGTATTTCTCCTGAAATTATTATTGAAAAAATAAAGTCTGTTATTTAAACATCATCATAATCAACAACAATATTAGGTGTTGTTGGGTGTGCTTGACAGGTTAAGATTAAGCCTTCTGCAACCTCATTTTCTGTTAAAATATTGTTTTGTCTCATAGTTGCTTCACCTTCTTTTACACGAGCTAAACAGCTACTGCAAATACCACCTTGACAAGAATATGGTGCATCTAAATCTTCGTCTAAAGCCGCTTCAAGAATGGTTTGCTTTTGAGACATTTCAAAAGTTGTGGTTTCATCATCAACAGTAATAGTGATTTTCGTTTTTCCACTGGCTACATTTCCTATTTCCTCAACTTCATCAATTTTTGAAGCTTTAAAAAGTTCAAAATGAATTCGACTTTCATCAATATCATGCTCGGTTAAAACATCCTTAACAGTATGAATCATTGCTTCAGGACCACAAAGGTAAAAGGCATCAACTTCAACATGCTTGTATTTGTTTTTCATCACATAGTTAACCGTACTTTTTTCAATTCTACCAAAAATAGCATCATTTTCATCTTGTTGGCTAAAAACAAATTGAATTGAAAAACGATCTTTATATTGGTGATGAAGCTCTAAAAGCTCATTAAAAAACATGGTGTCTGCAGTTGTTTTGTTCCCATAAACTAAAATAACTTTACTATGAACTTCTTCTTCTAAAGCACATTTCACAATACTTAAAACAGGTGTAATACCACTACCCGCTACAAAAGCAGCAATGTTTTTTGTTTTAGAATCGTTGGGTTCAAAAATAAAACGCCCTTTTGGAGAGGCTACTTCTAACATATCTCCAACTTTTAAAGTTTTATTAGCATATGCAGAAAAAGTTCCATCAACAACTTCTTTTATAGCAATTTTTAGTTCACCGCTTTTTGGAGAAGCACATAGCGAGTAATCACGTCTTACCTCGCTACCATCAATAATAGTTTTTAAAGTTATGTATTGACCAGCCTTAAATTTAAAAGTGTCTTTTAAGTTTTCTGGAATATTAAAAGAAATACTAATGGATTTATCAGTTAGTCTATCTATAGACTTAATTGCGAGTTTGTGAAATGATGACATGTAAAATTATTTTTAACAAAAATAGTGAAGTTGTTTTTCAAATTTTAACTTTGTTTGTAACAATTACCGTAAAAAGTTTACCAACAGGTAGAAATAAGTGAATAAAATCATAAACATTAACCACAAAAATAATCAACATGAAAAAAGTTTTATTAGCATGCCTATTCGTTTTAGCAATTTCTACTCAAGTTATAGCTCAAGAAAATTCAGAATTTAAAAAAGAAACTGTTGAGTTTTTAAAACTCACTGGTGCAGGAACTGCATTTGAAAGCGCTATTGATCAAATAGGAGCTATGGTATCGACCGAAAATAAAGAAGCTTATACTAAAGAGGCCAATGGCACCTTAGTTGGTTTATACGATAAAATGGCAGAATTATATATGACAGAATTTACAGAAAGTGAGATACAAGAGTTAGTGGTTTTTTATAATACCGATTTAGGAAAGAAACTAGCTGAAAAACAACTAGGGTTAACTCAAAAAGCTATGATGTTTGGACAATCTTGGGGAATGGAAGTTCAGGCTATTGCTCAAAAATATAATTAAAAATACTTATTATGATAAAGCATTTTTTAAGCTTAGAGTGGAAATCCTTTTTTAGATCTGCAAGTTTTGGAAAAAGCATAGGAATTAAAATATTTATGGGCTTTTTAGCGCTATATTTTATGGGCATGTTTTTATTTGTGGGCTTTTTAATGGATAAAATTCTGAAAGAATCATATCCAGATTTAGATCCGCTTGTTGCTTTTAGTGGTTTAATATTCTTTTGGGTTTTAGGCGACTTGGTAGTTCGGTTTTTCTTCCAAAAATTACCGGTAATGAGTGTTAAGCCTTTACTAACACTTCCTATAAAACGTAAATCGATTGTTAATTATGTATTAGGAAAATCGGTCTTTTCATTTATTAATTTCTTGCCATTATTTGCAGTTGTTCCCTTTAGTATAAAGCTTATTTACTTCGGAGGATATGATACTTCAACAGTTTTAGTTTGGTTGGCAACAATTATTCTTTTAACGCTAATTAGTAACTTTCTTAATTTTATAATTGAAAGTTTATCAGCAGAAACCGAATTATCATTTTTACCTATTATTGTTTTGGTGGGTGCGCTTTATGGCTTAAATCATTTTGGAATTATAAATATTTCTGGTGCGCTTTCAAAAGGAATTACAGCAATTTATGAAAACCCAATATATATTTTAATACCAATATTAATACTTATAGGGCTTTACGTATACAACTTCAAGATTTTAAAACAAAAGCTATTTTTAGACAGTGGTTTAAAAACTAAAGTAAAAGAGGTAAACGCATCTAACTTGGAATGGACAAAAAACTTTGGTGACATAGCCCCGTTTTTAAAATTAGATTTAAAACTTATTTGGCGTAATAAACGAACCAAGTCTTCAGTTTTTATGGTTCTATTAGGGTTATTGTATGGTTTATTCTTTTATCCACAACCAACATATCAGGACATGCCGTGGTTCTTTGTATTTATTGGGATTTTTTCGACAGGGATATTTCTAATTAATTTTGGACAATTTATTCCAGCTTGGGACAGTGGTTATTACAAACTGCTTATGAGTCAAAATATTAAATATGAACAATATTTAAAATCAAAATTCACTTTAATGGCAGTTAGTGTTGCTATTTTATTCATTTTAGGGATTCCTTATGTGTTTTTTGGATGGAAAATTTTATTAGCACATTTTGCTGCTGCTATTTATAACATTGGTGTTAATACACATGTTATTTTATATGGTGGCTCTTTTAATAGAAAAAAGATAGATTTAAGTCAAAAAGCGGCGTTTAACTACCAAGGCACAGGTGCAGTACAATGGCTTATTGGGATTCCTTTATTACTTGTTCCAATGGGAATATTTGCTATATTTTACTTTTTAATTGGGTTTGAATTAGCTTGTTTAATAATAGCCATTCTTGGAGTAGTAGGTATTGTGTTTCATCAAAAACTAATGAAAACAATCACTGCAAAATATTTAGAATCAAAATATAAAATGATTGATGCTTTCGATCAAAATAACTAACAATATACAATCATGATAACAACATCAAACTTATCAAAAAAATACGCAGGTAAACAAGTTTTAAATATCGAATCTTTAGAAATCCCTAAAGGTCAGAGTTTTGGTTTAGTCGGAAATAATGGTGCCGGTAAAACGACCTATTTCAGTTTGCTTTTAGATTTAATTCAACCAACAACTGGTCATATAAAAAGTAACGATATACAAGTAAACCAAAGTGAAGATTGGAAACCTTTTACATCAGCTTTTATTGATGAAAGTTTTTTAATAGGCTATTTAACAGCCGAAGAATATTTTTATTTCATTGGGGAATTACGTGGACAAAATAAAGCCGATGTAGATAACCTCGTTTCTCAATTTGAAGACTTTTTTCATGGTGAAATATTGGGACAGAAAAAGTATTTACGCGATTTAAGTAAAGGAAATCAAAAAAAGGCTGGAATTGTTGCTGCATTAATTGGCAACCCAGAAGTTATTGTTTTAGATGAACCATTTGCAAATTTAGACCCTACAACTCAAATTCGTTTAAAGGGTATTATTAAAGATTTAGCCGAAAAACAAGGCGTTACTGTTTTAATTTCAAGTCACGATTTAATGCATGTTACCGATGTTTGCGAGCGTATTGTAGTGCTTGAAAAAGGAGAAGTTGTAAAAGACTTAAAAACAAGTGAAGCGACTTTAAAAGAACTCGAAGTGCATTTTTCGAATTAGTATTTCAGTCAAAAGTCAATTCATATTATAGGTTAATTCAAAAAGATGCTTATTTTTACCACTATGTATAATAATAGCAAGAGTTTGTAGTTATTATTTTAGACTAAAAATACCAGCATTTGAAAACATCATTTAAGGGCATATTACCTATTTTATTGTCTATTTTTTTGGTTGTAAGTTGTTCCAGAAAAAAAGACAAGTTTATTAATCGAAATTTTCATGCAGTTACAGCAGAATTTAACACGCTGTATAATGGTTATAATGCTTTAGAAGAAGGTAGAAGCAGTTTAAATGAGGCGTATTTTGACAATTACTGGGAAGTATTACCTATAGAGCGCATGCAAGTATTTGAAGACATGGTGCTTCCTGGGCAATCAAAAAACGAAAGTTTCTCTCGAGCTGAAGAAAAAGCTACAAAAACAATTCAAAAGCATAGTATGAATATTGGTGGGAAAGAGAAAAACCCACAAATAGATGAAGCTTATTTGCTTTTAGGAAAAGCCAGATATTTCGATCAACGTTTTATTCCGGCGTTAGAAGCCTTTAATTATATACTTTACAAATATCCAGCAAGCGATAAAATAAATCAAGCAAAAGTTTGGCGAGAAAAAGCTAATATTCGTTTAGATAATGATGAGCTAGCAATTAAAAACCTTAAGCGATTATTAGAACAAGAAGAACTCGAAAAACAAGATTTGGCTGATGCTACTTCTATTCTTGCACAAGCGTATTTAAATACAAAATCTATAGATAGTGCCATTACACAACTTGAAATCGCTTCGAATGCTACAAAAAGCAATGACGAACGTGGTCGTTATAGGTTTATACAAGGGCAATTGTATAATGAATTAGGTTACAAAGACAGTGCAAATATTGCTTTTGATAAAGTTATTGAGCTGAATCGTAAAACACCTAGAATATATATGATTACTGCATACCTCGAAAAAATTAAAAATTTCGATTATGAAAACGGTAATAAATTAGAAGCATCAGAATTGCTTACAGAACTTGAAGAAAATAGAGAAAACAGACCGTTTTTAGATAAAATTTATCACCAAATAGGCACATTTCATTTAAATAATAATTCCGATTCTTTAGCTGTTGCTTATTACAACAAGTCGTTACGAACAAATTCTAGAGATAAATTTTTGAAAGCTAAGAATTATGAAATTCTTGGTGATATGAATTTTGATACGTCTGTTTATGCTGAGGCAGGTAAATATTATGATAGCACAATGATTAATCTTGAGCTTAATTCTAAACCATATCGTGTAATTAAGCGTAAACGCGATAATTTAGAAGATGTTATTTACTATGAAGCAATTGCTTCAACAAACGATAGTATTTTAAATTTAGTAAACTTATCAGAAACAGAACGTGTTGCTTATTTTGATTCATTTATTGAAAAATTAAAAATCAAAGCTGAAGAAGAAAAGGAAAAAGCCCAAGCTGCCGAACGCAATAGCGGTTTAGTAACAGTTAACAATACTATTGGAGGTCCAACACAAAGGGCTGGTGCTCCAAATCAAGCTGCATTATTTTATTTTTATAACCCAACAACCGTAGCATATGGAAAAAATGAATTTGTAAAAACTTGGGGAGATAGAGCTTTAGAAGACGATTGGAGATGGTCAAGTAAAGGTGTTGTGGGTGGAACGGATAATGCCTCAGTTACTGCAGATAATTTGATAGCATCAGCATCTGATGAAGAAAAATTTGATCCTCAGTTTTATATTTCTAAAATTCCTTCAACCGAAAAAGAAATTGATAGCATTTCTAAAGACAGAAACTATGCTTATTATCAATTGGGGTTAATTTATAAAGAGAAGTTTAAAGAATACGAGCTTTCAAAAAGCAAATTTGAAAACTTATTAAATAGCAATCCAGAAGAGCGATTAATTTTACCTTCAAAATATAACTTATATAAGATTTACGAATTGTTAGGTGAAAATGATGAAGCTACAATTGCTAAAAATGATATTATTTCAACATATCCAGAATCTAGATATGCAACCATTCTAAAAAACCCAGAATTGGTTTCAGATAAAGATGAAAATAGTCCTGAGAGTTTATATGAAGCTTTATATATTCAGTATCAAAACCAAGAATATGAAGATGTCATTTCCAAAAGTAAAAACTACATAAATACTTTTGATGGCGAACCTATTGTGCCAAAATTTGAATTGCTAAAAGCGATAGCAATAGGTCGTTTATACGGTTACGAAGCTTATGGTAAAGCCATAAATAATCTTGCGGTTACTTATGCAAATACTCTAGAGGGTAAACAGGCACAAAATATTGAGTCTAATATTTTACCTAAATTAGCCAGTAAAGAGTTTATTGCAGAAAACGACAGTGTAACCAATAATTATAAAGTTGTTTTTCAATTTAAAAATATTAACTTAGAGGAAGTTGCGAATTTTCAAAAAACTTTAGATGAGGTTTTAGAAAACATTAGATATTATAAATTAACATCATCAATAGATGTTTATAATCCAGAAACAACTTTTGTAATTGTTCATGGCTTAAAAACAGGAACTGTTGCAAGAACTTTTGATCAATTATTAACGAAAGAAGATAATAAAAAAATAAAAACCCCATATTTTGTAGTAACATCTACAAACTATCAAATCATTCAAATTCATAAAAATTTGGATGCATATTTGAATCTAGATAACAATTAAAACCTAACACATTATGTTCTCTGAAAACAAAAAAGAAAAACAAATGGCAGAAAGTACATCAAACCAAAACATTATTGCTCAAGGCACTAAATTAGTTGGCGATTTTAATAGCGAAGGCGATTTTAGAATAGACGGAACTATAGAAGGCAATATTAAAACATCAGGCAAAGTGGTTCTTGGTAGATCAGGATTAATAAAAGGCACTTTAAACGGAACAGACGCCTATTTTGAAGGCAAGTTTTCTGGTAAATTAGCATTATCAGGCACATTAACTTTAAAATCTTCTGCACATGTTGAAGGTGAAGTCGTTGCGGGTAAACTAGCTGTAGAACCAGGGGCAACGTTTAATGTAACCTGTATTATGAAAGGCGCTGTAAAAGAAATGAACAATGGTGGACAAAGAAAACCAGAAACCGAAAAAACAGCTTAATAATTATATTAAATTTTCTGGTATTGCCTTTCAAATGATTGCAATTATATGTCTTTTTGCATTCTTTGGGGTATGGCTTGATGGAAAATTCCCCAATAATTTTAGCGCTTATACTTTAATTTTCTCACTTTTAGGTCTTGCAATTTCTATGTATTTTGTGATTAAGCAAGTAACAAATATGAATAATGAATAAAAAACTAAAAACATTCTTATTTGTTTTAATAGCCTTTACACTTCTTTTATTTAGCATTCAGTATTTTGTTATAGAGCATTTAAAACATATAAAAACTTTTTTTTATAATACTTGGAGTATTTATTGCTTTCATTTTTTTGCAACTTTACTCATTTATCTTTTTGTTTTTTTTGTACAAAAAACGTTCTCAGATAAAACCGGTTTTGCGTTTATAGCTTGTAGTTTATTAAAGATGATGGCATCTATTGTTTTTCTCTTACCTCTTATCCTTAATAAGGAACAATCGGCTTTAAACGACGTTATTGCATTTTTTATTCCTTATTTTTTGTACTTATTATTCGAGTTAATTTTCATTGTAAAAATGCTAAATAATAAATAGCTTTTTTTAACTAAAAAAGCAACAGTTTCAAATCTCGTTTTTTTTTAACTAAAAACTTTAAAATATTAATTAAAACCGTACATTTGCACCGAAATTTTAGGATGATAATTTTTTATTTAAAAGGTATGGTGATAGCAAAAAAATCTATCAAATTAATCACAATATTAGTTTTTGCTTTGCTTCCGTTTATTGCAATAGCATCAAATGGTGGTGAAAACGATGAAAATAAAGAATTCAACGCAAGTGAATTAATTAACGATCACATTGGTGATTCTCACGAATTTCATATTGCAGATTGGAATGGTCATCCAATCTCTTTTTATCTTCCTGTAATTTTATGGACAAATAATGGATTATCTGTTTTTTCATCATCTAAATTTCATCATGATAACTCTGGTGAGCATGTTGTAGAGGTTAATGGGCAGGAATTTGTTAGACATCATGAGGTTATATACTATGCAGATAAATACGAAACACTTAATGAAGAAGAAAAAGGAGCATTCAATTTTGAAGCACGCCCTTTAGATTTTTCAATTACTAAATTAGTCTTTTCAATGTTAATGTCGGCGATAATAATTTTCTTATTGTTTTCAGCTGTAGCGCGTTCATATAAAAAGAATAATAAAGCCCCTAAAGGTTTAGCTGGTTTTATGGAGCCATTAATAACTTTTGTAAGGGACGATATTGCTATTCCTAATATTGGGGAGAAAAAGTATGCTAAGTATATGCCATACTTATTAACCATATTCTTTTTTATATGGATTAATAATTTAATAGGTTTAATACCATTTTTTCCATTTAGTTCTAACTTAACAGGAAACATATTTTTCACGTTTGTATTATCTTTTATTACATTTTTAATTACATCATTTAGTGGAAACAAAGATTATTGGAAGCACATTTTAACGCCGCCAGTACCAAAAGCATTGTATCCTATTATGGTACCAATAGAAATCATTGGTATTTTCACAAAACCATTTGCATTAATGATACGTTTATTCGCAAACATAACTGCGGGTCACATTATTATATTAAGTTTAATATCTCTTATTTTTATATTTAAAAGCGTGTTTATTGCACCAGTTTCTGGAGCGTTCGTTTTGTTTATGAGTGTGTTAGAGATGTTAGTTGCTGCTTTACAAGCTTATGTTTTTACATTGTTATCAGCATTATTTATTGGTCAGGCTGTAGCAGACCACGATCATGCTCATGATGAACATGATCACGAAATTTCTGACGCAGAAGACGTGAGAGGAGATTTCATTTAAAAAAGAGTTTTTTAATTATTAACTAAATAAATTTTATTATTATGGTATTAGCTGGAATCGGTGCTGGATTAGCTGCAATTGGAGCAGGAATTGGTATTGGAAAAATTGGTGGATCTGCAATGGATGCTATTGCACGTCAACCAGAAGCTACTTCAAAAATTCAAACTGCAATGATTATTGCTGCTGCACTTATTGAAGGTGTTGCACTTTTCGCAGTGGTAGTTGCTTTAATTGCAAAGTAATTTTTGAAAACAGATTAAATCTTCCCAAAACGGTTGGTTTTGGGAAGATTTTAAACAAAACAATAATTAAATAAAAATACAGATATGAACTTTACTGCACCAGAAAGTTTAATTTTTTGGACTACGATAATATTTGTCGTGTTCTTTTTCTTGTTAAAAAAGTTTGCTTGGAAACCTATTTTAGGAGCTGTTAAAAGCAGAGAAGAATCTATTAATAATGCATTAGATTCTGCTGAAAAGGCAAAATTAGAAATGCAAAATCTTCAAGCAGATAACCAAAAGTTATTAAAAGAAGCTAAAGCAGAACGTGAAATCATGTTAAAAGAAGCTCGTGATATCAAGAATAAAATGATTGAAGATGCTAAAGGTGAAGCTCAAGAGCAAGCAAATAAAATGATTGAACAAGCACAAGCTGCTATTGAAGGAGAAAAGAAAGCTGCTATGGCAGAATTAAAAAACCATGTAGCAAGTTTATCTTTGGAGATTGCTGAAAAAGTAGTGCGTACAGAATTATCTAATAAAGACAGTCAATTACAATTGGTTGAAACTATGTTAGGTGAAAAATCTTTAAACTAGTAATAATGGCAGGAGCAGCAATACGTTACGCAAAAGCAATGTTAAGTTTAGCATCAGATCAAAAAACAGCAGACGCTGTAAATAATGATATGAAACTAATTTCTAATACTATTGCCGAAAGTAAAGAGTTAAGTGATGCGCTTCAAAGTCCTGTAATTCCTTCTTCAGTAAAAAAATCTATTCTATTAGATGTTTTTAAAAACTCCAATAAAGGCACAATTAGCTTAATTGATACTTTAATGAGTAATAACAGAATAAATATTTTGAGCGAAGTTGCTTTAAAATACAATCAGTTATTTGATGCATCTAAAGGTATTGAGTTAGCAACTGTTACAACAGTAGTGGCCTTAACAGATGATTTAAAGAAGAAAGTTTTAGCAAAAGCTAAAGAACTTACAGGGAAAGATGTTGAAGTAGAAAACACTATAGATGAAAGCATTTTAGGTGGTTTCATTTTACGTATAGGAGATTTACAATACAACGCAAGTGTTGCAAATCAATTAAACAAATTAAAAAGAGAATTTACATTAAACTAAGATATTTATATCTAAATAAATAATAAGATGGCAGAAGTAAAACCAGCTGAAATATCAGCAATCTTAAAACAACAACTTTCGGGTTTTGAAGCAAGTGCTTCATTAGATGAAGTAGGAACTGTATTAACTGTAGGAGATGGTATTGTACGTGCTTACGGATTGGCTAATGCTCAATACGGAGAATTAGTAGAATTCGAAGGCGGTTTAGAAGGTATTGTACTTAACCTAGAAGAAGATAACGTAGGTATTGTATTATTAGGAGCATCTGTTGGTGTAAGAGAAGGCTCTATCGTAAAACGTACATCTCGTATTGCTTCTGTTAATGTAGGTGAAGGTATTGTTGGACGTGTTGTTGATACTTTAGGGAATCCTATTGACGGTAAAGGACCAATCACAGGTAAAACTTACGAAATGCCTCTAGAGCGTAAAGCTCCTGGAGTTATTTTTCGTGAGCCAGTAACTGAGCCATTACAAACAGGAATTAAATCTATCGATGCGATGATTCCAGTAGGTCGTGGTCAACGTGAGTTGGTTATTGGTGACCGTCAAACTGGTAAAACAGCAGTTTGTATTGATACCATCTTAAATCAAAAAGAATTTTACGATGCAGGTGAGCCTGTATATTGTATATATGTTGCCGTTGGACAAAAAGCATCAACTGTAGCTTTAATTGCTAAAACTTTAGAAGAAAAAGGTGCATTAGCTTATACTACTATAGTAGCTGCAAACGCATCAGATCCTGCTGCTATGCAAGTTTATGCTCCGTTTACAGGTGCTTCTATTGGAGAATATTTTAGAGATACTGGTCGTCCAGCTTTAATTGTATTTGATGATTTATCAAAACAAGCGGTTGCTTACCGTGAGGTATCTTTATTATTACGTCGTCCACCAGGACGTGAGGCATATCCAGGTGATGTTTTCTATCTTCACTCTAGATTATTAGAGCGCTCAGCAAAAATCATCAATAATGATGAAATTGCTAAAAACATGAACGACTTACCAGATTCATTAAAATCAATAGTAAAAGGTGGTGGTTCTTTAACTGCTTTACCAATTATTGAAACTCAAGCGGGTGATGTTTCTGCATATATTCCAACAAACGTAATTTCGATTACAGATGGACAAATTTTCTTAGATGGAGATTTATTTAACTCAGGTGTACGTCCAGCAATTAACGTAGGTATTTCTGTATCTCGTGTTGGTGGTAACGCTCAGATTAAGTCTATGAAAAAAGTGTCTGGAACATTAAAATTAGATCAAGCACAATATCGCGAGTTAGAAGCGTTTGCTAAGTTTGGTTCAGATTTAGATGCTGTAACGTTGAATGTAATTAACAAAGGAAAACGTAACGTTGAGATTTTAAAACAAGCACAAAATGATCCTTTTACAGTTGAAGATCAAGTTGCTATTATTTATGCAGGTTCTAAAAACTTATTAAGAGATGTTCCTGTTGAAAAAGTAAAGGAATTTGAAAGAGATTATTTAGAGTTTTTAAAAGCGAAACATAGTGATGTTTTAGCAACTTTAAAAGCAGGAAAATTAACTGATGAAGTTACAGATACATTAACGGCTGTAGCAAAAGATTTATCAGGAAAATATAGAGCTTAATAACCTTAATGTCATCCTGAACTTGCTTCTGGATCTCAAAAAGAAAATATGGCAAATTTAAAAGAAATACGTAACAGAATATCATCGGTATCTTCAACGATGCAGATTACTAGTGCCATGAAAATGGTATCTGCTGCAAAGCTAAAGAAAGCTCAAGATGCTATTACCGCAATGCGTCCTTACGCAGATAAGTTAACTGAACTTTTACAAAGTTTAAGCGCAACTTTAGATGAAGATTCTGGAAGTAAATTTTCTACTCAACGCGAGGTAAAAAAGGTTTTAATAGTTGTTATTACTTCAAACAGAGGTTTAGCAGGCGCTTTTAATTCAAATATTATTAAAGAAGTTAATAATCTAACTTCTAAAAGATATGCTAATCAAGAAGTGTCTTATTTCGCTATTGGAAAAAAAGGGAATGATGCCTTTAAAAAAACCAATAAAGTTATAGCTAATAAAAGTGAAGTTTTTGATGATTTAACTTTTGATAATGTTTCTGAAATAGCAGAACTATTAATGGATAAATTTGTTGCAGGTGATTTTGATAAAATTGAAATTATTTATAACAAATTTAAAAACGCTGCAACTCAATTAGTTACTACAGAACAATTTTTACCAATAGTACCAGTTGAAGGCGCAGTAAATAATAATGCAGACTATATTTTCGAACCTTCAAAAATTGAAATCGTTGAGCAATTAATTCCTAAGTCTTTAAAAACTCAATTATATAAAGGTATTAGAGATTCTTTTGCATCTGAACATGGTGCTCGTATGACTGCAATGCATAAAGCAACAGATAATGCTACCGAGTTAAGAGATCAACTTAAATTAACATACAACAAAGCTAGACAGGCTTCAATTACTAACGAAATTTTAGAGATTGTTGGAGGAGCAGAAGCTTTGAATAATTAAAATATAATGCCTGAAACAACAGGTGTTTATAATGCAAAACCTCACAGAAATGTGAGGTTTTTTTATTTTAGTTAAAATAATATGTAACATTTTTAAAAAATTGTATCAAAAGGGAAAATAAACTAAAAATCATTTTTCTTATGAAAACAATTAAAACAAAATTAATCGTATTACTTACTATTATTTCCTTTTCTGTATCTGGACAAAACAAAGCCTTCAAAGTAAATGTTATTGGTAAAGGTGAGCCTATTCTTTTCTTTCCTGGATTTACATGTACAGGAGAAGTGTGGAACGATGTTGTAGCAGAACTTTCTAAAGCACACGAATGTCATATATTTACTTTCGCAGGCTTTGGTGATGTTTTACCAATTGAAAAACCATGGCTTCCAAAAATTAAAAACGAAGTAGAAGCTTATATTAAAGATAAGAATTTAAAAAACACTGTAATTATTGGTCATAGCCTTGGTGGAGCATTAGGACTTTGGATTGCTTCTGAACAAAATGTTGAACTAAAAAAACTTATTGTCGTAGATGCTTTACCTTCTACAGGAGCGCTTATTATGCCTAATTTTAAGAGTGAATATATGCAATATGATAGTCCATATAATAATCAAACTTTAGCTATGAATAAAGAAGATTTTGAAAATATGGCGAATCAAATGGCGCAAGGCATGACAAAAAATGTTGATAAACAATTACTTATTAAGGATTGGATGGTTAAAGCAGATAGAGAAACCTATGTGTATGGTTATACAGATTTACTTAAATTAGATTTACGTGAAAATATTGCCAACATAAAAATTCCTGTAACGATATTAGGTGCTACAAATCCTTATGGTAAAGAAGCTGCACAGAAAAATTATGAAGAGCAATATAAAAACTTAGAGTCGTACAATTTAATTTTTGCAGAAGATTCCGCCCACTTTATCATGTATGATAAGCCTGAGTGGTTTTTAAATCAACTAAATGAAGAGTTGAAACAATGAAAGAAAATATCAAATTTGAACAAATTTACTACAATAACTACAATAAAGTAGTGCGTATATGCATGGGTTATGTAAAGGGTAATGAGCCTTTAGCTCAAGATTTGGCTCAAGAGGTGTTTGTGAAAGTTTGGGAAGGTTTAGAAAGATTTAAAGGAGAAAGTAAAATCTCAACATGGATTTATAGAATTACAGTAAATACATGCCTTTTAGAACTCAGAAAAAAGAAATATACTTCTAATAAAAACATTGAAGATCAAGCTGAAATATATGAAGTTGATTCTCATGCTCAAAAAGAAAGTCAATTAAATCAATTACACAGATGTATTCAGCACCTTTCTGTCGATAAAAAAGCGCTTATAGTGTTAGAGATGGAAGATATTCCTCAAAAGGAAATTTCGGTTATTCTAGGGCTTTCCCATGAAGTAGTAAGAACTAGAATTCACAGAATAAAAAACGAACTTAAAACATGTATTTTAAATGGAACTCTTTGAAAACTTAAAAAACGATTGGCAAAACCAATCTACTCAAATTCCCACAGATGATGGGATTAAAATAATATCAAACAAAATTAAAGCTCTAAAAAGCAAACAACGTATTACTAATATTGTGTTGTTAGCAACAGTTGCAATACTTGTTTTTTTCTTTTTTTACGTAGCAGCTTATACTCAAAGTACAGCAACATGGGGTTTAATATTAATGATTTTACCACTTTTAGTCAGAGTAATTATAGAACTTCTTAGCATTAAAAAACTAGACAAGCTTAATAAAGGAATTGATTTTAAATCATTTAAAATTAAGTTAGAAAGTTATTATAAATCCAGAAAGCAAGTTCATTTTGTGCTAACGCCAGTAGTTTTTGCAGTATATGTTATTGGATTTATAATGCTTTTACCAAATTTTAAACAAGCTCTTTCTTCAGGGTTTTATAATTACATTCTTGTTTCTTCAGTAGTGATAATTCTTCTTTTGGCATTTTTTATCATAAAAGAAATAAAGAAAGAGCTTTTGTTTTTAAATGAACTTAAATAAACACAAAAATATAAATAATTGATAATGAGTTATTTGTATTGTATTTTGATGTTTATGTCAAAATTTCAGTGAATGTTTTTAAACTAAAATATGCTGAATGTATAGTGAGTTTCAATAATTTTAAAAAATCTAATATTCTTTAAAAGAAAACGTAACACTATCCATAACACAACCCAATACACAACAATTTATCTTTGGTTTGCTTTAGCTAAAAACGTATTTTTAGCGATACAAATAACCTATCATTGAGCACATTCAAAACATTATTTAAGCAAACATTCATTTACGGATTAGCTACTGTGCTACCAAGAATGCTTAGCTTTCTATTAGTACGATTACACACTGATGAGAGTGTTTTAAAATCGGTGGCCGATTATGGAGATGTATCTTTAATCTTTTCTTATTTTGTTTTATTTAATGTCATTCTAGCCTACGGAATGGAAACAGCATTCTTTAGATTTTTTAATAAGGAAGAGGATGGAATTAAAGTGATTGGAACATCAACAATTTCTTTAATTATTACTTCGTTAATCTTTTTTGCTTTAGCATTAGTTTTTCAGGACACCATTGCGAAATCTATTGATATAAAAGTAGAATACATTAATCTGGTTATTTGGATTTTACTCTTAGATGCATTAGTTATTATTCCATTTGCTTGGTTAAGGGCAAATGCAAAACCAATGAAATATGCCCTTATTAAAATATTGAATGTAGTTATTAATCTTGGATTAAATCTGTTTTTGCTTTTGTGGTTAAAAGATTTAGCTTCTCAATCATCAATATTTGAGCCCTTTTACAGACCAAATTTTGAAATTAACTATATATTCATCGCCAATTTAGTAGCCAGTGCGGTTACTTTATTGCTAATGCTTCCATTTTATTTTAAGATAAAATACACATTCAATACTTTGCTTTGGAAACAAATGATGCGTTATGCATTTCCTGTCTTAATTGCTGGCGTTGCTTTTTCTATTAATGAAACTTTTGATAGGATTTTATTAGATAAATTACTTCCTGAAAACATAGCCAAAACAGAGATTGGCATGTATTCTGCTTGTTATAAATTAGCATTGTTTATGACCTTGTTTGCAACCGCATATCGCTTAGGCATAGAGCCATTCTTTTTTAGTCATGCCAAAACACAAAACCCCCAAAAAAACTATGCTAGAATTTTGGAATATTTTGTCATTTTTGGTTCTGTTATTTTGCTAACAGTTGTTGTTTTTGCAGATATTTTAAAAGTTGTTTTTATTGGAAACGAGGCATATTGGAAAGCCATGTGGATTATTCCAATAATTCTATTAGCTAATTTTTGTTTAGGTATTTATCATAATCTTTCTGTATGGTATAAGATTACTGATAGAACAAAATTTGGAGCTTATATATCCGTTTTTGGGGCATTGTTAACGTTAGCATTAAATTTTTTGTTAATTCCAATTATGAGCTATAAGGGTTCTGCATTAGCAACATTAACAGCTTATGCTAGTATGATGATTTTATCATATTATTTTGGAAAAAAGTACTACCCAATACCCTATAATTTAAAGAAAATAGGTTTGTATTTATTGCTCTCAACGGTATTATCTATAGTATCGTTTTATCAATTTAGAGGCGTTTATTCTATTGGAATATCGATGTTAATTGTATTTTTGGGAATTATTTATTTTTCAGAAAAAAACGAAATAAAACAATTGTTAAAAAAATAACATGCAAATAAAAATAGTAAACAAATCGAATCACGATTTACCACATTATGAAACCATTGCTTCCGCAGGAATGGATTTACGCGCAAATATTTCGGAGTCAAGAGTTTTAAAACCTTTAGAAAGAAGTATTGTAGGTACAGGTTTATTTATCGAATTACCTATAGGTTACGAGGCTCAAGTACGCCCAAGAAGTGGGTTGGCAGCAAAAAAAGGAATCACTGTATTAAATGCACCAGGAACTGTTGATGCAGATTACAGGGGAGAAATAGGCGTTATTTTAGTAAATCTTTCAAATGAAGATTTTATTATTAATAATGGTGAGCGTATTGCACAATTAGTAATTGCTAAACACGAACGAGCAGAATGGGAAGCGGTTGAAATACTTTCTGAAACCTCACGAGGAGAAGGTGGATTTGGTAGTACAGGCGTGAAATAAACCAATTCCTGCGAATGCAGGAATCTCTAAAAAAAAATGAATCTTTGGTATGTTTATATCATTACAAATAAACCTCAAGGAGTTATTTATATTGGAGTCACGGATAATATTGATGAAAGAGTAAAAGAGCATAAATTAAAAGCAAATCCAAAAGCATTTACAGCAAAATATAATTGTAGTGTTCTCGTATATTTTGAAGAGTTTGAAAACGGAAATGGAGCCGAAAAAAGAGAAAGGCAATTTAAGAAGTGGAAAAGAGATTGGAAAATTAAACTCATACAAGAAATGAATTCAAGTTAGACTGATTTGAGTTTAAATTGGAATTTAAATTTTAATAAATTAAGAGAATAAAATTATAAGTTTAATCTTAAAAGATACCTGCCTACGCAGGCATTTAACATGAAAATAATAGTACCAATGGCAGGACGAGGTTCTCGTTTACGCCCACATAGTTTAACCGTACCAAAACCATTAATTCCTGTTGCAGGACAGCCTATTGTTCATAGGTTAGTAAAAGATATTGCCAAAGTTTTAAAACAACCTATTGAAGAAATAGCATTTGTTTTAGGTGATCCAGCTTGGTTTGGAGACGATGTCGTTACTAGTTTAGAAGATTTAGCAAAAGGGTTAGGCGCTAAAGCATCTATTTACCGTCAAGATTTACCACTAGGGACAGGTCATGCTATTATGTGTGCAAAACCCTCGCTTTCAGGTCCAGCAGTAATCGCTTATGCAGATACACTAATTAGAGCGGAATTTGATTTAGACCCGACTGCCGATAGTGTTATTTGGACTAAAGAAGTTGAAAACCCAGAAGCTTATGGTGTTGTTAAGCTAAATGACAACCAAGAGATTGTGGAATTGGTTGAGAAACCAGATACTTTTGTTAGCAATCAAGCTGTAATAGGTATTTATTATTTTAAAGATGTAGCAGTTTTAAAAGGAAAACTACAAGAAATTCTTGATGAAAACGTTATGAATGGTGGTGAATACCAAATTAATGATGGCATCAAGCGTATGATGGCAGATGGTAAAGTTTTCAAAACAGGAACAGTAGATGAGTGGATGGACTGCGGAAATAAATCCATAACCATTGAAACAAATCAGCGTATGCTAGGTTTTTTAAAAGAAGATGGCGAAGAAGAACTAATTGCAGCTTCATCTAAATTAGAGAATTCTAAAATTATTGAACCCTGTTTTGTTGGCGAAAATGTGGTACTTAAAAATACAACTATTGGACCTTTTGTTTCCGTTGGAAATAATACTATTATTGAAAACTCAATCGTTAAAAACAGCTTAATACAAACGCATACAAGTATTAAAAATGCTAATTTAGATAATGCTATGATTGGTAATCATGTAAAGTATAATGGTGATTTTAAAAGTATCAGTATAGGAGATTATTCTATTTTGGAATAAAAACACCTGTGAAGGCAGGAATTCATTAACATAGAGTTTGGAATGCTATTTGAAAGCTAGTTATCATGTCTAAGCTAAGCGAGACATCACATAATCAATGAAAAAACAAATCTACATATATCTTCTTTTATTTGGAATATTAATTATTCCACAGGCAAACTATGCTCAAAATGACGATTTAGGTGATAATGACGATAAATTTGAAGTCCTTTTCTATGAAGCATTGAAACAAAAAGGTATTGAAAATTATGACCGTTCTGTTGAAGCTCTTTTACAATGTATAGACATAGATAATTCTGTTCCTGTTTTATATTTTGAATTAGGCAAAAATTACAATATGCTTAAAAATTTTGGAGCAGCAGAAGATGCACTTAAAAAAGCAGTGAATAAGGATCCAGATAATGAATGGTTTTTAGATGAATTGTATGCTTTTTATGTATCCCAAAACGAACATGATAAAGCCATAAAAACTGTTAAGCAACTTGTTAAATATCATCCTGATTATAAAGAAGATTTAGCATCACTTTATGTTAGAACCGAAAAATATGATGATGCTTTGGAGATTTTAGATGAGTTAGATAATGAATTTGGAATATCTGTTTCTCGTGATATTATGAGAAACAGAATTTATGAAGTTACTGGGCGCAAAAAAGATCAAATTAAAAATCTTGAAGAACGTGTTGAAAATAATCCAGATAAAGAATCAAATTATTTGGCGCTTATTTTCCGCTACAGTGAAAACAACGAAAAAGAAAAGGCTTTTGAAACCGCAAAAGAACTGCTAAAAACAAATCCGAATTCGCAAATAGTTCATTTAGCGTTATACAAGTTTTATTTAGACGATAATAATGCTGATAAAGCTATAGAGTCGATGAAAATTGTGGTTAAAAGCTCAGAAATAAAACCCGAAGCAAAACTTAAAGTATTAACCGATTTTGTTCAATTTGTTGGCGATAATCCGCAATACGAAGCCGATTTAATAGATGCTACAAGCATGGTAAGTGATTCCAATAATAGTAAAACGCTTATAGAATTAGGTCAGTACCATTTAGCGAAAAACAACAAGGCAAAAGCTTTAGAATATTTTGAAACGGCTTTACAATTAGAACCAGGGAATTTTATGGTTTTACGTAATGTATTACTATTATATATTGATTTAAAAAAGTATAATTTAGCCGAAGAAAAGAGTACTGAAGTACTTGAAGAATATCCATCACAACCCTTGTTTTATTTAATAAATGGTGTGGCGTTAAACGAATTAAACCAACCAAAAAAAGCTTTAGAATCTTTAGAAACAGGATTAGATTATATTATTGATGACAATAAAATGGAAGCTGACTTCTATAACCAATTAGGTAAAGCATACACTTTGTTAAACAATACAGATAAAGCAAAAGCGTTTACAGATAAAGCAAAACAAATAGAAAATTCAAATTAATGAATATACGTTCCCAATTCACTTTAATCTTGTTAATGGTATTTATGTTTAATTGCAAATCTGCAAAAACAATTTCTAGTGGCGAAGCAAACTACAATCTATCTACAAGACAATTATTAAAAGAGAACGCAAAACAAACACCAAGTTTTAAAACGCTTCAGTCTAAGCTTAAAATCACCCTTCTTCAAAATGGAAAGTCGCAAACACATACGGTAAATTTTAGAGTCAAAAAAGATGAAATGTTATGGATAAACGCTTCATTTTCTATTATTAGAGCGTTAGTAACTCCAGAAAAAGTGAGTTTTTATAACAAATTAGACAACACGTATTTTGATGGTGATTATAAATATTTAAGTGATTTATTGGGTACTGAATTAGACTTTAAAAAAGTTCAAAATTTATTAATTGGTGAAGCAGTTTACAACTTAAAAGATGGCGATTATAAAGCCTATGTAGATGATGGTTCTTATGTACTTCAGCCTAAAAAGCAGCGCGAATTATTTGAAATATTCTTTTTGTTAGACCCTTCCTATTTTAAAGTGAAATCTCAGCAAATCACACAGCCTAAAGAGTTGAGACATTTGCAAATAGACTATTTATCACATCAAGAAGTTGAAAAACAAATTTTGCCAGAGCAAATAAAAATAATAGCAGTAGAGGCAAACGAAGAGGTTATTTTAAATTTAGAATTTAAAAACGTTTCATTAAATGAAGATTTAAAATTCCCTTTTAAAATCCCTTCTGGTTTTAAAGAAATCGAGCTTTAATGAGAAATAAAAAACACATATATAAAATATTGTTACTACTAAGTTTTTTACTTTGTGGTACAGTAGTTTTTTCTCAAAATAATAAGCAAAAAGAACTAGAAACACGCCTACAAGAATTACGCAGAGAGATTCAAAAAATTAATGAATTACGTGCTGAAAACAAATCAAAAGAAAAGTCGCAAATCTCATTAATTGAAGATTTTAACTATAAAATAAGAGTGCTGTCTAACTTAATTAAAGTCACCAACCAGCAGGCCAATTTGTTAACACGAGAGATAAATACAAATCAAAATAAAATAACCAATTTAAGAGACGAGCTAAGCCAGTTAAAAGAAGATTACGCTGCAATGATTGTGAAGTCTTATAAAAGTAAAAATCAACAAAGCAGAATTATGTTTTTGTTGTCTTCAAACGATTTTAAACAAGCCTATAAAAGGTTACAGTATATTAAACAATATTCAGACCACCAAAAGCAGCAAGGTGAAACTATAAAGGCAAAAACAATAGAACTACAAGAAACTAACAGTAATTTATTAAAACAGCAAGACAATAAGAATAAGTTAATAGCTGAAAATAAAGCTGTTCAAAAATCATTAGAAACAGAACGAAAAGAGCATGAGGCTTTAATGAAATCTATAAAAAAGAATTTGTCGTTATATGCTTCTCAAATAAAGCAAAAGCAAAGAGAGGCCGATAGAATTGATGCAGAAATAGATCGCATTATTAAAGCAGCAATTGCAGCATCTAATAAAAAAGCAGGCGCTACTAAAACCACAAACTCAACAAGTTTTGCATTAACTCCAGAAGAAAAGGTTTTAGCCTCTAATTTTGTGTCGAATAAAGGAAAGTTACCTTGGCCAGTAGAAAAAGGGGTTGTGAGATTGGGTTACGGTACACAACCTCATCCTATTGATAAATCGCTAACTATTAAAAGTAATGGCGTTCGTATTGCTACTGAAAAAGGCGCAAAAGTTATGGCTATTTTTGATGGTGAAGTAAGCGAAATTATTAAAATGAAAAACGTAAACCCAATTGTAATGATTCGTCATGGTAATTATTTGACGCTATACAGAAATTTATCTCATGTTTACGTTAAAAAAGGAGATAAAGTAAAAACAAAACAAGTAATTGGCGAAGTTTTTACAAACCCATCAAATGGAGAAACGATATTAAGTTTTGCAATATCTAAAGGAGTAAGTACCGAAAATCCTGCAAGTTGGATTTATAAGATGTGATACAACTCTTTATCCTGAATTTGTTTCAGAAACTCACATATTTAAGTTTTAAAAGTTATTCTTTGTCGTGAATTTACTAGTTTAAGTAAATCATTTAATCAAACAAAGCTTTTAATTCTGTAGCTTCATTTGGTTTAATTTTTCCAGCTAAAAGTAAACTTAGTTGTTTTCGGCGTAAAGCAGCAGCAAAGCGTTCTTTTTCTAAATCGGTTTCAGGTGTTACTTCTGGTACAGCAATTGGTCGTCCAGTTTCATCAACAGCCACAAAGGTATAAATGGCTTCATTTGCTTTAGTTTTATTGCCAGATTCGCGATCTTCAACCCAAACATCAATAAACACTTCCATAGACGTTTTAAAAGCACGAGACACCTTCGCCTCAACAGTTACAACGCTACCAAGAGGTACAGCACGATTAAATGCTACATGATTTACAGAAGCTGTTACAACTATGCGTCTGCTATGGCGTCTTGCCGAAATACTTGCAGCACGATCCATACGCGCTAGTAATTCGCCACCAAATAAATTATTTAAAGGATTTGTTTCACCAGGTAAGACCATATCGGTCATAATCGTTCTAGATTGTTCGGGTGTTTTTGCTTTCATCATGCTTTTTTTAATGATGTAGCAAAGGTAAAACGATTTTAGGTTTTAGAGATGTATTTTTAGATATAATTAATCTAGCTTTTTAACCAGTAACCAAGCGTCTTTATTGTGGTTTTTTCGAATTTTGCGAATAGCATTTAAGGCTTCTTTTCCAGTTTCGTAACTACCATAAACAACTTGATGTAAACCATATTTGTTAACACCAATTTTTCTAGCGTTAAAGCCATCGGCTTTTAGTTGAGATATTTTTTTATCGCAGTTTTCTTCAACTCTAAAAGCACCTGCTACAATATGATAATTACCAGTTTGTTTGGTAACATTTAGTGTTATGGCAGGAAGTGGGTTTAAGTTAAAAGTAGCTTGCTGTATTTTAGTATCTAATTGTTTTGTCGCTTCTTCTTGTGCTAATTGATTATGTTCTTCAATTTGATTTACATAAAAATTAGAAGCCACTAAACCACCAAGTGTTAAAGCGATTACTGCAACAGCTGCATATTTTAAATAAGGTCTTGCTTTACGTTTTTCTGGCGTAATTGCAATTGGAATTACTTTTTCAATAGTTTCAACTTCTTCTTTATAAACTTCGCGAGTTACTGTTGATGATGCAAACTGAGATAATCCAAAAGAATCGGTTAAATAATTTAAATGATAAGTAGGCTCAAATAAAATTTTGCCTTCATTATTAAAAACGATATCACCAATATTTTTAAACGAAAGTGTTTCGCCTTGTGTTAAATACGATTTTAATAATTTAACACGTTTAGCAATTTTTTTATTAGCAACCTCAAAAGGTACTTTTTCAATATCTGCAATATAATGCGCTAATAAGCCGTCATTTTTTTGAATTTGCTCATTAAAAGACACCATTTTTTTTGGCGCATAAAATGTATTTGATGTTTCATCAATAGATGCAGAAGTGTTTTGTGTTAAAAATGAACCAAAATCTGGGATGGTAACACATTCGTATCTGTAAAGCAAATCGCTTATGTAGGTTTCTAATTGCATAAAAACAAAGTTAAAAAATTATGCTTTCCAATAAAATTTTGGCATAACTATTTATTAACACTTCAAAAATGCTTTTATTGCGGTTTCAAAATCAAATACTTAAGATGACAGAAAACAATTTGCTTTATACTCTAGCGCTTCAACAAGTACCAAATATTGGGGATATTACAGCAAAACGATTAATAAATCATTGTGGTTCTGCAGAAGAAGTTTTAAAAGAGAAAAAACAAAATCTACTCAAAATTGATGGTATAGGAGCGGTTATGTTAGAGGCATTATTTAAAAAAAGTTATTTAAAGGAAGCCGAAAAAGAGATTGATTTTATTAAAGCGAATAATATTAAAGCATTTTATTTTAACGATAAAAATTATCCTGAAAAACTAAAACATTGTATAGATGGACCTATTTTATTATTTCAATCGGGCAACATAGATTTAGAGAATAGACATATTATAAGTATTGTAGGCGCAAGAAAAATAACGAGCAATGGTATAGCATTTTGCGAATCTTTAGTTGAAGCACTTGTGCCTTATAACCCTGTAATTATTTCAGGATTTGCTTACGGAACAGATATTACTGCTCACAAAGCAGCTATGAAACATAACCTACAAACCATTGGTTGTTTAGCACATGGTTTAAACACTATTTATCCGCAAGTGCATAAAAAGTATATGGTTGAAGTTGAAAAAAACGGAGGATTTTTAACCGACTTTTGGAGCACAGATAAATTAGATAGGAATAATTTTTTAAAGAGAAACAGGGTTATTGCAGGTATAAGTGAAGCCACAATTGTTATTGAATCTGCTGAAAAAGGAGGAAGTTTAGTAACTGCCGATATTGCAAACTCTTATAACAGAGATGTATTTGCAGTTCCTGGGCGTACAACCGATTTACAAAGTGTTGGGTGTAATAATTTGATAAAGCACCAAAAAGCACATATGCTGAGCTCTCCATTAGATGTACCATATATTTTAAATTGGCAGTTAGAAAATGATAAAAAACCAGCAATACAAAAGCAACTTTTTGTTGAGCTAGATGCTACCGAAAAGGTGATTTATAATTACCTAAAAGAAAACGAAAAGCAACAATTAGATGGTATTGCAATTAATTGCAATCTACCTATTTTTAAAGTAGCGAGTGTTTTATTGACTATGGAATTAAAAGGAGTTATTAGGCCTTTGCCTGGAAAGTTGTTTGAGGTTATTTAATACCCAACTTTCTCTCTAACTCTATCCAAAACATCATTGGCAATCAACTTCGCTTTTTCGGCGCCAACAGCCAAAGCCGTATCAATTTCGTAGAGGTTATTCATA
This sequence comes from Flaviramulus basaltis, assembly GCF_900114265.1. Classification (GTDB taxonomy): domain Bacteria; phylum Bacteroidota; class Bacteroidia; order Flavobacteriales; family Flavobacteriaceae; genus Flaviramulus; species Flaviramulus basaltis. The sequence goes on along the minus strand of NZ_FPKV01000001.1, from coordinate 747,952 downwards.
TAATAATTATAACGTTCGCGTTGTATTGCAAATGTTTCAACTATCAATTCAAATAAGGCTTGTTTTGCGTGTCCGTAACCATAATTACCATTTTCGTAATTCGCTTTCATTGTAGCTATTTGTTCATCATTAGCTAACAAACTATAAATAGCAAAACAATTACAAGTTTTCCAGTCTTTAGGTTGCTCAAGAGGCGTGCTGTCGGTTTGAATACCCATTATTTGTTTACGTAGTTTTTTATCATCTAAAAATATATTGATGATGTTATTTCTACTTTTACTCATTTTTTCGCCATCGGTACCAGGAATAAGCATTGTGTTTTTTTGTACTTCTGCTTTGGGTAAAACAAAGGTTTCTCCAACTTTTGCATGAAAACGAGAGGCGACATCACGTGTCATTTCAATATGTTGTTCTTGATCTTTCCCTACAGGAATAATTTCAGCATCATAAAGCAAAATATCAGCTGCCATTAACATTGGGTAAGTAAACAAACCAGAGTTTACATCTTCTAATCTATCGGCTTTATCTTTAAAACTATGTGCTAATGTTAAACGCTGGTATGGAAAAAAGCAACTTAAATACCAAGAGAGTTCTGTTACTTGTGGCACATCACTTTGTCTGTAAAATACTGTTTTTTCTATGTCTAAACCAAAAGCCAACCAGGTTGCAGCAGTAGAATATGTATTAGTACGCAATGTTTCGGCATTTTTAATTTGCGTTAACGTATGCAGATTTGCAATAAAAAGATAAGAATCATTTTCAGGCTTTTCAGCCATTTTTATTGCTGGAATAATTGCTCCTAAAATATTTCCTAAATGTGGTGTTCCTGTACTTTGTATGCCTGTAAGTATTCTTGCCATAATTTTATTCCCATGAAAGAGGAAATCTCATTAAAGTTAATCTTAAATTTTCTTCTTCGAGCAAAGGTAATTTTTTTAATAGAATTGCTCAATACAATTATGTATTTTTGGATTTTATGATAGTATTTAAATATATTTTCTGGGTATTGTACCGCATTTGGTTTTACATCCTTGTAGCGTTGCCAATTCTTATTATGTTTCCGTTGCTTTTAATTTCTATATTAAAAGAATCTTGGTATCCATTATTTTTTAAACTTGCTAGAATTTGGTCTAAAACTATTTTAATAGGCATGGGTTTTGCTTATCAAATTGAACGGGAACAAACTCCTGAAAAGAACAAAAGCTATATGTTTATTGCTAACCATACGTCTATGGTAGATATTATGCTGATGTTAGTTTCGGTTAAAAGACCATTTGTTTTTGTTGGTAAAAAAGAGCTGACTAAAATTCCGCTTTTTGGATTTTTCTACAAACGAACCTGTATTTTGGTAGATAGAAGCTCACCAAAAAGTAGACAAGCTGTTTTTTTAAGAGCGCAACGCCGATTAAAATCTGGGGTTAGTATTTGTATTTTTCCTGAAGGAGGTGTGCCAGAAGAAAATATTATGTTAGATGAATTTAAAGATGGCGCGTTTAGGTTAGCGATAAACCATCAAATACCTATTGTGCCGTTAACATTTGCCGATAATAAAAAGCGTTTTTCTTATACATTTTTTAGTGGAGGACCTGGTAAAATGCGTGTAAAAATTCATGAGTTTTTATCGACTAAAGGGTTAACTATCAAAGAGACTAAAGTTTTAAATGATAAAGCAAGAGATATTATTCTAAAACAATTACAGGCTTTTAATAAATAAAAAAACTGCTCGGGGAATGAGCAGTTTTATTTGATATGCATTTTCGAGCTTAATTGAAAACACACATCCAGATCTAACCAAAAACCTAGAACTTAATGGCGAATCCAGTATAAACACCTATAAAAAAAGGTGTAAAATTGCCGGAAGTATTTTTAAATGTGTTGATTTGATATTTGAAAATTGGTTCTAAATTCAAATCTATTTTTTTAGACATTTTATAATTTAAACCCAATCCAAAATTAGCACTATAACTCACTTTATTTATATTATTAGCTTCACCTAAAAAGGTTCTGCTACCATTTTCTGCTTCAGAAAATATTTCATTATTATTTAAAAAGAATGAACTAAATCCACCAATTACATTAACACCTAGTTTTTTATCGGAAAGCGTGTATTGAATTTCTAATGGAATTTCTATGTAACCAAAAGCTTGATTTATTGATGTGTTGGTAGTTTCAAAAGATTCAGGAATTTTTGCAGTATTTAAGCTTTCAAAACTATTTGTAATAGAAACTACATCTTGTGATATATCACTATTTATATTAGCTGTTGAAGCATTAACATTTTGCAACGAACCACTACTTGATCTTATTCCTGTAGATTGAAAAACAATAACATCATTGGTATTATAGCCTAAATTCACTTTGTTTATACCAGAGCGAATAGTGAGTTTATTATTTATAGCATAACTAGCAGCAATACCGTAACTCATATTTAGCTCTCCTGATTTAGAGTTTTTATTAAATTGAGGATCAATAGAAGAGCCATCTCCTAAGGAGTTAAAATAAACAGGCGCAGCATTTGGGGCAATACTCCACCTGTTTTGGGTTTCCTCTTCTTCTTCAATAATATCTTTGTTTTTTTCTAAAGCATCTTCAATTGTAAGTGTTTTTTCTTCTGTTTTGTTATCCGCTAAAGTTTCTGTTTCTTCATCTTTTACATCTGTAATAGCGGTGTTGTTTTTTGAATGATTAATAAGCTCTTGAGCTTTATCTTTATTGATTAGCAACTCATCTTTTTTATCGGAATAGGCGTTTTCTTCATTTGAAGATGCAGTAGTACTGCTGTTTTCTTTTTTATTTTGAAGATTTTCTTTGCTAGTATTTTCATTATAATGATTAGCGACTGCTTTATTATTACTAGAATCTAATAATGTGTTTTTAGCATTTTGTGTTTTATTTGAAATTTGCTTTGCTTTGCTTTCATTTTTATTTTTTGTAGCTGAATTTTCCGCTACTGATGACTCATTTGAAGGTGTTAAATTATTTAAAGGGGATTTAAAATTAGCGTCTTTAGTTGATGTTTTTATGTCTTCTTTTGAGTTGGAATTATCCGTAACAGCGGTTTTTGTTTCAGAAGCACTATTTAAATCTTCTAAAGGCGTTTTGCTTTGAGTATTTGTTTTTTCTGAAGCATTATTTTCAGTTTCTACAACTTGATTTTTTTGATTATCATTAGAATTATCAGGAGTTTTAAAATAAACACTACCAATAGTTAAAAGCAGCAATAATAAAGCTGCAATACCCGCATAACGCCACCAGATTGGAATAACAAGCCTTTTTTTCTTTTTCTTGTTTAATTTTGCTTCAATGTTTTCCCAAACAGCATCTCTAGGTGTGGCTTCAAAATCTTTTAGGCCCTCTTGGAATAATCTGTCTATATGTTTTTTATCACTCATTATAGTAATTGTGAATGTTCTGCTGCTTTATAGTCTTCAATAGTCTGTTTTAAAATTTGTCTAGCTCTAGCCAAATTAGATTTTGAAGTTCCTATATTTATATTAAGCATATTTGCTATCTCTTTATGCGAATAACCATCCAATACATAAAGGTTAAAAACCAATCTATATCTGTCTGGTAATTGTTGAATAATTTGTAATAGATAATCGATTGAAATGGAATCTTCCTCAATTTCTATTTCAACTTCTTCTATGGTATTTTCATTTATTATATCAAAAACCTTTTCATTCCGGTAGCGTTGTAAAGCGGTATTTATAGTAATACGTTTTAACCAGCCCTCAAAAGAACCTTTGCTTTTATATTGTTCAATTTTTTTGAAAATAGTTAAAAATGCATCTTGCAAATTATCTTCTGCTTCTGCATAGTTTCGTGAATACTTTAAGCAAATAGCGAATAGTTTGCTCGAAAAGAGCTTATACAATTCACCTTGCGCTTTAGTATCATCAATTTTACAATTTTCTATGAGTTGATTTAAACTCAAACTAAAACATGTATTAATTAATATTTAAATTATCCTGTAACCGGAACTTCAATAATTAAATATTGTGATTCTCCTTCGGTGTCTTCGCCTTGCCAAAATTTAAAAATATAAGAGCCGTTACTTGTTACTGTAAAATTAAAAGTGGCTTCTACTAACTCGTCTTCAAGTGGTTGACAATTATTGCTTTCAAAAACATAGTTTATAGGAGCTACTGTGCGTTCATTATTTTCCTTGTAATAATAAAACTCTTTAAAGTTATGACAAGTTGTAGGTCTAAAATAATAAATTGTAATAGGATATGTTTCTCCTAACTCAAACTCATCAGGAATGTCTACACTTTCAACAGGCAAAGCTTCAGAAGTATATTTTGGAGAATCTTCATTAATACTGCATGATGCTAAACCCACCAAGGTTAAGCAAAAAACAATAAATTTTTTCATAGCAAACAATTTAGGGTTAATTACATGTTCTACTTGTAGATGCAACATTAATAGAAAGGTTGCGTATGAAACAAAAAAAATCCCGAATTAACGGGATTTTTAATTATTTTTCTGACACGGCCTTTCTAACCTTGCCCTCTAACTCATCCATGAGTTCGGGGTTGTCTTTTATTAATGCTTTAACGGCATCACGTCCTTGTCCAAGTTTGGTTTCATCGTAACTAAACCATGATCCGCTTTTTTTAACAATTTCATGTTCTACAGCTAAATCTAAAATTTCACCAACCTTACTCACACCTTCACCGTACATAATGTCAAATTCTGCCATTTTAAAAGGAGGAGCAACTTTGTTTTTAACGACTTTTACTCTAGTTTTATTTCCAATTACGTTTCCATCAGTTTCTTTAATTTGAGTAGAACGTCTAATATCTAATCTAACCGAAGCGTAAAATTTTAATGCATTACCACCTGTTGTTGTTTCAGGGTTACCAAACATAACGCCTATTTTTTCACGTAGTTGGTTAATGAAGATTACTGTACAATTGGTTTTGCTAATTGAAGCGGTAAGCTTTCTTAATGCTTGAGACATTAATCGTGCATGTAAACCCATTTTTGAGTCACCCATTTCGCCTTCAATCTCACTTTTAGGCGTTAGAGCCGCAACAGAATCTATTACAACAATATCAATAGCGCCAGAGCGAATTAAGTTATCGGCAATTTCTAAAGCTTGTTCTCCATTATCTGGTTGAGAAATAATTAAGTTATCAATATCAACACCTAGTTTTTCAGCATAAAATCTATCAAAAGCATGTTCTGCATCAATAAATGCTGCAATGCCGCCTGCTTTTTGAGCTTCGGCAATAGCGTGTAAAGTTAATGTAGTTTTACCTGAAGATTCAGGGCCATAAATTTCAATAACACGTCCGCGTGGGTAACCACCAACGCCTAATGCAATATCTAAACCTAAAGAGCCAGATGGAATAGCATCAACATCTACAATTGCAGAATCGCTCATTTTCATTACTGTTCCTTTTCCGTAGGCTTTATCTAGCTTGTCTAATGTAAGTTTTAATGCTTTTAATTTAGCTTCTTTTTCGCTGCTCATTTTTCTATATTTTTCTAAAAAATTGTATGCTAAAATACTACAACTTTTGGCACAATACAATTTTATCACGCAACCTTTTTCCACATTTTGCATCTAATATAAAAAGAGGAAAAATTTTGCTATGAAAAAGTTATGAAATTTTTCAAACAAACAATTTTAATTAAGGCATTAGGTGTTTCAGTTACTATTCTAATAAATAGCAATTGTAAAGCCGATGGTGGCTAAATCCGAGATATTATTTTAGGTAAAAATTAAAGTAATATTAACTACGGATTAGTCAAGAAAAAGCACTTTATGTTTACTAAAGTGCTTTTTTTATGCCATAAATTGTGGTTCTTTTTAAAAATTGTATTTTTGCTGCTTAAAATATTTTTTAACCTTAAAAATTAGTATAGCATGCAACTGTACAATAAGTTAAGCGCAAAAGAAAGAGCAGAATTAATTGATAAAGCAGGAAAAAATCGATTAACACTTTCTTTTTACCAATATGCCAAAATTGGCAATCCGCAAGTTTTTAGAGACCATTTGTTTATTACTTGGAACGCTTTAGATGTTCTTGGTAGAATTTATGTTGCTCACGAGGGTATTAATGGGCAATTATCACTTCCCGCAGATCGTTTCAACGAATTTAAAAATCACTTAGATTCTATAGATTTTTTAAAAGATATTAGATTAAACATTGCTGTAGAGCAAGACAACAAATCCTTTCTTAAACTAAAAGTAAAGGTGCGTAATAAAATTGTTGCCGATGGTTTAAACGATGACACTTTTGATGTTACAAACAAAGGAATTCATTTAAAAGCAGAGGAGTTTAATCAATTTATTGAAGATGAAAACACGGTTTTGGTGGATATGCGTAACCATTACGAAAGTGAAATTGGGCGTTTTAAAAATGCCGTAACACCAGATGTAGATACGTTTAGAGACTCTTTAGATATTATTGAAGACGATTTAAAAGACCATAAAGAAGACAAAAACCTGGTTATGTATTGTACTGGAGGTATTCGTTGCGAAAAGGCTAGTGCATACTTTAAACACAAAGGTTTTAAAAATGTATACCAGCTTGAAGGCGGTATTATTGAGTACACTAGGCAGGTAAACGAGAAAAATTTAGAGAATAAGTTTTTAGGTCAAAATTTTGTGTTTGATGATAGGCGTGCAGAACGAATAAGTGAAGATGTTATAGCTAATTGCCACCAATGTGGAAATCCTTTTGATGTTCATACTAACTGTGCAAACGAAGCTTGTCATCTATTATTTATACAATGTGATGATTGTAAACGCGACATGGAAAATTGCTGTTCTACCAATTGTATGGAAATAAACAGGCTCCCCCACGAAGAGCAAAAAGAGCTTAGAAAAGGACAAGGAAATAGCAATGATATTTTCAAAAAAGGACGTGCAAATCATTTACCTTACAAAAAGGACTTAAGAAACATTTTTGATGTTTTACAGAAAAAAAGCATTTAGTTTAAATAGCTTCTAGTCTTTTAAATAATCTTATATTTACAATCAATATAATTTAATCATCTTCCGTTAAACTGTTAGGTTTAATCGGAATCAATATATATAATTTATGGCTTGTGCAAGTTGCTCAACGAAAGACGGCTCTCCAAAAGGCTGCAAAAATAATGGTACTTGTGGGACAGATAGTTGTAATAAACTAACTGTTTTTGATTGGTTAGCGAATATGTCGCTTCCTAATGGCGAAAAACCCTTTAATTGGGTTGAGGTACGTTATAAAAATGGCAGAAAAGAATACTATCATAACACCGAAAATTTAACGCTTAGCATTGGCGATATTGTTGCAACTCAAGCAAAATCTGGTCATGATATTGGTATGGTTACTCTTACGGGAGAATTGGTGCGTATTCAAATGAAACGTAAAAACATACCCGAAAACTTAGAGGAAGCTCTAAAAATATATAGAAAAGCAAGCCAGAAGGATATTGATATTTGGTCTGAAGCTCGCGATAAAGAAGAGCCAATGAAGGTTAGAGCTCGTCAATTTGCAATAGATTTGAAGTTGCAAATGAAAATCTCTGATATCGAATTTCAAGGTGATGCAAGCAAAGCCACATTTTATTATACAGCAGAAGACCGTGTAGATTTTAGAGAACTTATAAAAGTTTTTGCGCGAGAATTTAGAACTCGTATAGAAATGAAACAAGTAGGGTTTCGTCAAGAAGCAGCAAGACTTGGTGGTATTGGTTCTTGTGGGCGCGAATTATGTTGCTCTACTTGGTTAACAGATTTTCGATCGGTAAGTACATCGGCGGCACGTTATCAGCAATTATCATTAAATCCGCAAAAACTAGCGGGACAATGTGGTAAATTAAAATGCTGTTTAAATTACGAGTTAGACACCTATCTTGATGCTTTAAAAAGTTTTCCTAAAACAGATATAAAATTACAAACCGAAAAAGGGACTGCAGTATGCCAAAAAACAGATATTTTTAAAGGGCACATGTGGTATGCTTATGAAGGCGAATGGATGAATTGGCACAAAATAACTACAGAACAAGCCAATGAAATTATTGAACAAAACAAAAAAAACATAAAAGTTGCTAGCCTTGAAGAATATGCTTCAGACCTTATAGAAGATACTAAAACGGAGTTTGAGAACGTTGTAGGTCAAGATAGTTTAACAAGGTTCGATAGTCCAAAACCTTCAAATAAACGTAAAAACAATAGAAAGAAAGGTAATCAAGGACAAAGCAATAAAAATGCTACACCAAATAATAATAATTCTAAGCAGAATAACAGAAACAAAAACAATAGGAGAAAACCTCAAAACAGTAAAAATGCTGCAAAATAGAGTCTTGTTATTTTTTATAATGTTTTCTTTTGTATTAGCATCTTGCGATTCTAATCGTGTTTTTGATACCTATAAATCTATTCCAAATAAATGGCATAAAGATTCTATTGTTACTTTTAAGATAACGCCTCCAGATTCTACAAATGCTTATAATTTGTTTGTTAATTTTAGAAACACTAATGCATACAAATACAATAATTTGTTTTTAATTGTCGAAATGGTTTTTCCACACGGTAAAACAGTAAAAGACACTTTAGAATATAAAATGGCAGAGCCTAATGGGAAACTTTTAGGTGCTGGTTATACAGATGTTAAAGAAAACAAGTTGTGGTACAAAGAACAAGTTATTTTTAAAGAAGCAGGAGAATACACTGTTAATATTCAACACGCTATGCGTGAAAATGGCAAAGTTAATGGCGTTATAGAACTTGAAGGTGTCACAGATATTGGCTTTAGAATAGAAAATATTAATAATAAATAAATTGTCAAACTAAACACTTTTTAAGTGTTTTATACATAGCAGATGGCAACAAAAAAGCAAACAACAACAGTCCAAGATTTTTCAAAATACATCCGTTGGTTTTGGATGGTGTTTTTAGGAGGTATATTAGCCTTATTATTATTATTTATGCTTGCATCTTGGGGAGCATTTGGGGAAATGCCCGATCATACTGTTTTAGAAAATCCTAAAACTAATTTAGCAACTGAAATTATTTCTTCCGACGGAAAAACTTTAGGTAAATTTTATTTTAATGATAATAGAACACCTGTTGGTTATGATGATTTGTCACCCTTTTTAGTTGATGCTTTAATTGCTACAGAAGACGCGCGTTTTAAAAAACATTCTGGAATTGATGCTAGAGGAACTTTAAGAGCCGTATTTAAACTAGGTAGTGGAGGCGGTGCAAGTACTATTTCTCAACAGCTTGCAAAACAATTATTTCATGGTGAAGGTTCAGAAAACATCATAGAGCGTATTTTGCAAAAGGCAAAAGAATGGATTATTGCCATACGTTTAGAACGTCAATATACCAAAGAAGAAATTATAGCACAGTATTTTAATATTTATGATTTTGGTAATAATGGTGATGGTATTCGAAGTGCATCAAGTATTTATTTTGATAAAGAACCTATTGATTTAGACATAAAAGAAGCTGCTATGTTGGTTGGTATGTTTAAAAATTCATCATTATATAATCCAAGAAGAAACCCAGAAGGAGTAAAAAACAGACGTGATGTGGTGTTGTATCAAATGGAAAAATATGATTTTATAAATGAAACTATTAAAGATTCGCTTCAAAAAACAGACCTCGATTTAAATTATACACCACAATCTCATCGTGATGGTATTGCTACTTATTTTAGAGGTTATTTGGATGGTTTTATGAAAAAATGGATTAAAGATAATCCAAAACTAGATGGCACAAAATGGAATCTATATAATGATGGTTTGAAAATTTACACGACCATAGATTCACGCATGCAAAAATACGCTGAAGATGCTGTGCAACAACATATGCCAAGGTTGCAAGCGGAATTTTTTGTTCAGAATACACCTAAAAGAAATCCAACAGCACCTTTTTTAGATTTAGAGCAAAGTGAAATAAATGATTTGCTAAACCGCTCCATGAAACAATCTGAGCGATGGAGGCACATGAAGTATGATTTAAAAAAGTCTGATAAAGAAATTAAAGACTCATTTAATAAACCATCTCAAATGTCTGTTTTTGCATGGAAAGATGGAAAAGCATCAGAGATTGATACTATTATGAAGCCCATAGATTCTATGAGATATTATAAATCATTCCTAAGAACAGGAATGATGTCTATGGATCCACAAACAGGACATGTAAAAGCATGGGTTGGAGGTATAAACTATAGACATTTTCAATATGATATGGTAAAACAAGGGAAGCGCCAAATAGGCTCTACATTTAAACCTTTTGTTTATACCGCAGCAATAGATCAATTACACTTATCACCTTGTGATAAATTCCCAGACACACCTTTTTGTATTGAAGCCGGTAAGTTTGGTAACCCAGAAGAATGGTGTCCTAAAAACGCAGGAGGAAGTTATGGTGGACAAAGAACGTTAAAGAATGCTTTAGCAAACTCGGTTAACACAATTACTGCTAGACTAATTGATAAAGTTGGGCCGCAAACAGTAGTTGATTTAGCAACAAAATTAGGAATTGAATCTGAAATGCTTCCGGTGCCTTCAATAGCATTAGGAACACCAGATATTAGTGTTTACGAAATGGTTGGAGCCTATTCATCATTTGCTAACCAAGGTGTTTACACAAAGCCTGTTATGGTTACAAATATTGAAGATAAAAATGGTACCATTCTTTATCAATTTAAACCAGAAACACGTGATGTAATAAGTGAGGAAACAGCATATGTAACTGTTAAACTTATGGAAGGTGTTACGCAAACAGGTTCTGGAGTTAGGTTAAGAGGTAAAGGTGCAGATTCTTATAGAGCAGATTACAGAGAAATTGTAACAGGCTACCCTTATGAGTTTACAAATCCAATAGCAGGTAAAACAGGTACCACACAAAACCAAAGTGATGGATGGTTTATGGGTATGGTGCCCAATTTAGTTACAGGAGTTTGGGTTGGTGGAGAAGAAAGAGCAACACATTTTGCAAGTATTACTTATGGGCAAGGAGCAGCTATGGCATTACCTATTTGGGGTTTATACATGAAAAGCTGTTATGCTGATGAAGAATTAAATATCTCAAAAGAAGACTTTGTAGCACCAGGAAATCTTTCCATTAATATAGATTGTTCTGAAGAAGCAAATACAGCCACTGATAATGATTCTGAAAAAGATACTCCAGATGATTTAGATTTTTGAAACTAAAATAGTCTCGATACAATTTTTTATAAATAAATCGAATTGACATATTTGAAAATATTTCGATTGATAATGAACAATAATTTTAAAAAGTAATACTTATCTTCAATTTTGCTATGGAAAATCCGTAAAATCATACTTTTATTAAAAATTGTAAGAAAAGCTTGTATATTATCATTTTTTTTTTTTTTATGTTTGAAATGTCTGATACCAATTTCTAACATTAAGCCGATAGAAAAAAGTTGAGGGCAACAAGATTAATCTTTACTAGCGCTAGTTTTTTCTCACTTAAACTAAAAATGGCGTACTTAAAATAGCAATGGCTTTTTGTTATTTTAATGCAATCGACTTAACTGTTTTTTCGGCTTTAAAATTCGGCTTAATAATATATTTATTAACCAACCATTTAGTAAATAACTGGTTTAAAAATTTAGAAATTATGAAAAAGGTTTTTAGTCTTTTATTAGTGCTAGGGATGATTATATTCAATTATTCCCATTTGTAAGCTAATAATTTTATAACAGAATATTGCGATGAAGGCCCTGTAGAAGATTGTGACGATTATGCGGCAATGGATTATGAAATAACAGGTGATTCAGAAAGTGCTGAGCAAGCTTTTTATGATTGTATGGATGATGCGATTAATGAACTCGAAAGGGATATGTCTAGTATACCTTAATCTGTATTATTATATTGATTAACAATAAATTAACCTCATAAGTTATATTGTGAGGTTATATTTTAATGATTTTACAATGATATGCATAAATTTTTTTTAGCATTATACCTTCTTATTTCTAGTCTTAATTTTAGTCATTCTCAAAATAAAGTAACAGAAGTTACCTATCAAAGAATTATAAATTTAAACAACCTGCCAGAACAATATACTGCTAAGCAAAAGCAATTTATTAACAATAGGTATAAGAATTATGACTTACTAAGTTATACATTGCTTTTTAATAAAAATGAATCGTTATTTTTTTTAAGTGATTCTATTTCAGGATTATTTCATGATATTGAAGATAATTCCTTAAAAAAAATAATTCTAAATGAGGGTGAAAAAAAATATTACAAAAATATTAACGAAAAAAAAATATTATACCAAACTATATCTGGTGGTGAAAAATCACTAATAAAACGTGAATTAAATCAAATCAAATGGAAATTACTAAACGAAACCAAACAAATTGATAGGTACAATTGCTTTAAAGCACAATTAATATATAGTAATGAGTTATTAGGTTATAATAAAAATATGGTTATTGAAGCTTGGTATACACCTGAAATATCTATCCCTTTTGGGCCAATACATTTTGAAGGTCTCCCTGGTTTAATACTAGAGTTAGAACTTGGTAGAAACGTGTATTATGTTACATCAATTAAATTCAATAGTAACAATATAATACAACCATTAACAGAAGAAGAAAAGGTTATAACCCAAGAAGCCTACAGTACCTATTTAAAAGATTTTATTGAGCAAATATCAAAAAAATAACTCAATTTATTTGAAAACTTGTTTAAATTTTTTGTTTATTCTTTTCAGTATTTTTTTTAATGTAAAAGATTCTCAATTTAAATCAGGAGAAGTTACATATACAATAAGTTTTAATAAACTTAAATCAAGAGTTTATGGTTCAAAAACCAAAGAGTTAATTAAGAATTCTGTTGATGTGGATTATAGTTTAGTATTCAATAATAATGAATCTATATATCAAAAAATAAAAGTTATGGACAATGATGTGAATCCGTCAATAAATCTAACCAAAATTGCTGCAGGAGCTGATAATGTATTTTATTTTAACTTAACAACAAACGAAAATCTTTATAATAATAAAGGGCACGATGAATTATTCCTCATAAGTCAAAAAAAGTATAATTGGAAATTAACTAAAGAAAATAGAAAAATAGGTAAATACAATTGTTACAAGGCCATTGCTTTAAATGATGGAAAAATAAGTGATGTTATTGCTTGGTATACTATAGATATTCCTCTAGGCTTTGGACCGAAGTACTATAATGGATTGCCTGGTTTAATTTTAGAATTAAATACAAAGCAGGTTTCTTTCAAAGCCACAAAAATTAAGCTTTCAGAAAAACAAAAAAATATTGAAAAACCTAGTGAAGGAATTAAAATTACTTATGAAGATTATAAGAAGCGTTTTAAAGGAATTTTCAACGACAGGTAAATCAGATCAATTAAATAAAAAATATTTTAAACTTTTAATCCTGCTATATTTAGCAGGATTTTCTTCTTTTGCTCAGCAAGTAGTTATTTCAGGTAAAGTTACAGATACTTTACAAACCCCATTAGGTTATGCTAATATTTTAGACATTCCAGAAAATGATAATGAAGAAGTTGCCTTTGCTATAGACTAATATAGAGGCGTTTATAAATTAAGTTTAATCGAAAAAGTAATATTTTTTTTCGAAAAACTGCGGGAATCCCGTAAAAATGAAAATTCTTATAAATTTTGTACGAAAAAATTGCATATTATGTTTTTTTTTCATATTTGTAAGGCTTAGAAGCAAAGTTTTGTTTCAGTCTATACAAAATGATGTTTTTGGGCAAAAAGTTGCAACAAATCAGCGCTGATTATTTTTATTCTCCCTTAAAATTAAATAACGGCTTACAGGTTTAGGTTTTAGACTGCTTAAACTAAAAAGATAGACTGAATTCATAGACTAAAAATTTTAGACTGAATAGACTGAACACGTATTTAGTTTAACCTACCAGTTATTATATAAGCTTAACTGGTTTAAAATTTTAAGATTATGCGAAAATTATTAAGTATACTTACCATAAGTATTATGTTTATGAGTATTAGCACAAATGGTTTACAAATTAAAGAATCATATGAAGAATCTACAGATGTTATAGGTTGTGTTCGCGCAGCAGATTACATGGCTGTAACACTAGCTACGCTTGGTGGTTTAGGGTAGAAGGAGAAGACGCCCTATTTCAATACTTCTTTGATGTTTGTATGGAACAAAATTAATATTAACTTACTTAGAATATAATTTTTATATTCTAAGTAAGTTAAATTCATCTTTTAAGGTTATGACAAGAAAATTTATTCTTTTATTGATTATTCATTTTTTTTTGAATACTGGTAATTCTCAGATTAAATCTGGAAAAGTTATTTATAAGAAAACATCTGAATATAAAATTCAAAATAAGAATATTGATTCTGAAATTAATGAATTAACAAAAAATGTTGACAATTACATCAAAGAATTTACTTATTCGCTAATATTTAATAAGACTCATGCAGTTTATGAAGAGGAAAAAAAACTCAATATTGATAAAGATTTAAAATATGATGTAGCGAAAGTTTTCGCTGGGTTTATTGGTAAAATGTACTACAATTCTTTAGATGAACAGACAATCCACAAAAAAAACTCAGCAGGCAAACAGTTTCTGATAACAAGTAGAATTGATTCAAAAAAGTGGGTTCTTGAAAATAGTACTAAGTTAATAGAAAACTATTTATGTTACAAAGCAATTACTAAGGATACAGTTGAAACAAGAAAAGGTAAAGTAGTCAATACAATAGTTGCTTGGTATTGTCCGGATATAAATTTCAGCTACGGACCTGAAGGTTACTGTGGTCTACCAGGTTTAATATTTCAACTGGAAAAAAATAAAGTATTGACGTATATAGATGAATTAAATTTTTCAAAAAAAGAATTAGTTATCAATATGCCGTCAGAAGGTGAATTAATAACAAAAAATGAATACATTGAATTTCTTAAGAAAGTAAATTCAAATAGAATGGAATACTATACTAAAAAAAATCAAATAAATATAGACTGAATAGACTGAACACACATTTAGTTTAACCAACCAATTATTAACTAAACTGGTTTAAAATTTTAGAAATTATGAGAATAAAATTTGGTATCTTTTTTGTAGCTCTTTTTATGAGTAGTATTAATTCGAATGCTAAATCAGAAACAGACCCTTATACATGTTGGGATGTTGCAGATGATACCGTTCAGGATTTTAGAGGTCATATGCTTAAATTACGTAGAATTGCTACTCATGAAAATGAATATAATGTTTGGGAAGCAGCATACGACGGTTGCATGGGAAATTAATCTAACTTACTATTATAGTATACATAAATACTATAAGTTTAGTTAACTTTCTTTATTATAACAGTTGAAATTTTATAGTGTTTTGACTGTTATGATTTAGTTTAAATTTAAATTATGAAATTAAAAAAAGTGATTATGTTTTTTGTGCTTACAATTTCAGTTAATGTTTTTGCGCAAAGTGGTTGTATTTATTACAAAAAGCAATTGATATCTGCAAATGAAGAAAGCTCTGAAGGTTACTTTAAACAAGCATCAATACTTTTAAAAATTCAAGAATATGAATTATCATATAATAAAGATGGTTCACTATATAAGAAAGTTGAGAAATTAAGTATAGAGAACAATCTAATAGTTGAATCATTTGCTCAATCAATCTCAGAATTTTCAGGTGAAGTTTACCATAACCCAATAAAAAAAACTACTATTCATAAAAAAGAATTTTCAGGAAGTTCTTTTTTAATTCATAAGAAAACCATAAAATGGACACTAACTAGTGATACTTTAAGAATTGACAATTATTTATGTTATAAAGCGACAACTTTACGAACAATAAAAAACTCAGAGGGCATACACAAGTTACTAGTCACTGCATGGTATACTCCAAATATACCATTGTTATATGGACCAGATGGGTATTGTGGATTACCTGGATTAATACTTCAATTAGAAAATAATGGTATTTTAACCACTGTTAGTAAAATAAATTTTTTTAATGATAAAATCATAAAAATTAGTTACCCTTCAAAGGGGAAGGAAGTTACAGAAGATGAGTATAATGAAATAGTCTCAGAAAAATTTGAAAACAGAAAAGGGTAATAAGATTCATTTTGTTTTAAAAACTATTTTATTTTTTATAGCTTTAATTTGGGGTTTTCACAAAGCTTACTCCCAACAAATCAAAGTTTTTGGCAAAATAACAGATTCTTTACAAACCCCATTAAGTTATGCGAACATCTTCGCAATTCCAGAAAGCGATAATGAAGTTATTACCTTTGCTATAACCCAAGAAAACGGCACTTACAAATTAGGCTTGAGTAAAAACCAAAGCTATAAAGTAACGGTAAGCTATTTAGGTTTTAAACAGCAAGTTGTTAGCATAACCACATCCAATCAAGACCTCATTAAAGATTTTATATTACTGGAAAACCCAGACCAGTTAGATGAGGTTACCCTAAACTATACACCACCCATAACCGTTAAAAAAGACACCATTACTTATAAAGTGGATGCTTTTGCAACAGGCGAAGAACGTAAACTGCGAGAGGTACTTAAAAAACTTCCTGGTGTAGAAGTTGATAAATTGGGTAATGTAACAGTACAGGGTAAAAAAGTAACCAAAGTACTGGTTGAAGACAAAACTTTTTTTACGGGTAACAGTAAACTAGCTGTAAATAACATACCTGCCGATGCGGTTGATAAGGTTGAAATTCTTGATAATTATAATGATGTGGCTATGTTAAAAGGCCTCCAAGATAGTGAGGACATGGCCATGAACATTAAGCTAAAAGAAGACAAAAAGAAATTTGCCTTTGGCGATGTTGAGGTGGGTGCAGGCATTAAAGACCGTTATTTATTTCATCCCAACCTATTTTATTACAGCCCAAAAACCAATGTGAATTTTATTGGCGACCTAAACAACCAAGGTATTAAAAGTTTTAGCTTTCGGGATTATTTAGAGTTTGAAGGTGGTTTTGGTAAACTAATGAATGATGCCGGCAGTTATTTTAGCTTATTTAACAGCGATTTTGCTCAATATTTAAACAATAAAGATTATACGGCCAATACCAACCAATTTGGGGCGTTAAACATTAGGCAATCTGTTAATACTGCAACTGATATTAGTGGTTACGTTATTGCTTCCAAAAGCAAAACCGAAACGGAAAGCAATACCCTAAACGACTACTTAAATTTTGATACGCCGTTTAAAGAAGATAGAACCGTTACCAACAGTTTGAATAATTTTTTCACCATTGGTAAAATTACTTTAGAATATAATCCAAGTTTTGAAGAAGACTTAACTTATGATATTTTTGTAAAGCTTACCAACAATGATAGTAATGGTTTAATCACCACTTTAAACCCAACTCAAGATAATAGCATTACTACATTTACGGATGTTACAGGAATAAACTTAAAACAAAATGTAAGTTATAGCCGAAAATTATCAAAAGACCATACCACCACTTTAGAGGCTACTTACAGTTACCAAAACGACAAACCCATTACAGAATGGCTAACCAATAGACAAATTTTGCAAGGCTTTATTCCTTTGGTTGATGATACTTTTTACAATATCAATCAAACCAAAAAATCGAATTCACATAGTTTTAATACCATTATAAAAGATTATTGGGTGCTAAACAATTTTAACCATATATATACAAGCGTTGGGTTTAGTAGTGTTTTTAGTACTTTTTATAACCAAGATGTCCAACAACTAACCAATGGCAGTATTAATAATTTTAACAGTAATGATTTTGGCAATGACTTTGGTTATAATTTCATAGATACGTTTGTGGGTTTAGAATATAAGTTTCAAATAGGTATTGCAGCCTTTAAACCCATGCTTTATTATCATTTTTACAACTGGAATACAAAGCAATTTGATGATAAATATTCAAATAATAAAGCGTTACTTCTACCGCAATTTACTACTAAAATTGAGTTCAACAATAGCGAAAAAATAAATTTCAAATATGCTTTAAATGCCCGTTTCCCTAGTATCGAGCGTTTAGCAAATAATTTTATATTGTCTAGTTTTAATAGTGTATTTAAAGGTGATACCACTTTAGAAAATCAATTGTATCATTCCGTTAGTTTAAACTACTATAAGTTCAGCCTGTTTAAAAACTTAAACATTAATCTAAACATGAGTTTTAATAAAAAAGTGAAGCATTTTAAAAATGTGACTCAGTTAGATGGAATTAATCAGTTTACTACTCAAATTTTATTTGATAACCCAGAATACAATTGGTCTGTTAGAGGAGGGATTTCTAAGAAAATAAATAAAATAAGATATAATTTGCGAAGCAGTTTCAACTACAGTGATTTTTACCAAATTTTAAACGATGAAACCCATTTAAATATTTCAAAATCTGTCTCTTCTACATTTAGTGTCGAAACCTTTTTTAAAAATCATCCTAATATTGAGCTGGGTTATGTCAAGGATTTTAGTAATTATCGTTCATTAAGCAATATCAATAATTTCGAAAACGATAAATACTTTATAAACCTAGAATACGATTTTTTAAAAGATTTTATTTTTAAAGCTGATTATAGTTTTGATGCTTATAAAAATAAAAACAATGGCATAACAAATACCTTTGATACGGCGAACGCTTCTTTATTTTACCAAAAAGAAGACAGTCCTTGGGGTTTTGAAGTAAATGCTACCAATCTTCTTAATGTAAAATTCAAACAGCAAAACTCTTTCAATAGTTTTTTAATAAGTGATAACAAAACATTTATTCTACCAAGATTCATCATGTTTAAATTAATTTACAAACTTTGATCACTTCATTTCTCACTATTTTTTATTTGTGATTATTTTCATCAAATCATTCAATTATTCGTAATTTTATAAAGCAAAAACTGATTAATAATGATTAATAAAAAAGTATCTAATGTTCAAGATGCCTTAAAAGGGGTTACTAGTAATATGACCTTTATGCTTGGTGGTTTTGGACTTAGTGGTATTCCTGAAAATGCTATTGCTGAATTGGTAAAGCTTGGTGTTAATGGACTAACGTGTATTTCAAATAACGCTGGCGTTGATGATTTTGGTTTAGGCTTACTACTTCAACATAAACAAATAAAAAAAATGATCTCGTCTTATGTGGGCGAAAATGATGAGTTTGAACGCCAAATGCTTTCTGGTGAGTTAGATGTGGAACTTATTCCTCAAGGTACATTAGCCGAACGTTGTAGAGCAGCTCAAGCAGGTTTTCCAGCTATTTATACACCTGCAGGTTATGGAACTGAAGTTGCAGAAGGTAAAGAAACACGTGAGTTTGATGGAAAAATGTATGTTTTAGAACATGCTTTTAAAGCCGATTTTGCTTTTGTAAAAGCATGGAAAGGAGATGCTGCTGGAAATTTAATTTTTAAAGGAACAGCTAGAAATTTCAATCCTAATATGTGTGGTGCAGCAAAAATAACAGTTGCTGAGGTTGAAGAATTAGTACCTCTTGGTATTTTGGATCCCAATAAAATTCATATTCCCGGAATTTTTGTACAACGTATTTTTCAGGGTGAACGATATGAAAAACGAATTGAGCAACGTACAGTAAGACAAAGAAGTTAAATTATGCTAGATAAAAACGGTATTGCAAAACGTATTGCAAAAGAAGTTCAAGATGGTTACTATGTTAATCTAGGTATTGGTATTCCAACTTTGGTTGCTAATTATGTTAGAGATGATATTGAAGTAGAGTTTCAAAGTGAAAATGGAGTTCTAGGTATGGGACCTTTTCCTTTTGAAGGAGATGAAGATGCAGACATAATTAATGCGGGTAAACAAACCATAACAACTTTACCTGGAGCAAGTTTTTTTGATTCAGCGTTAAGTTTTTCAATGATAAGAGGACAGCATGTAGATTTAACCATTTTAGGTGCTATGGAAGTTTCTGAAAATGGAGATATAGCCAATTGGAAAATACCTGGAAAAATGGTTAAAGGTATGGGAGGCGCTATGGATTTAGTTGCAAGTGCAGAAAATATTATTGTGGCTATGATGCATACAAATAAACACGGAGAATCTAAATTATTAAAAAGATGCTCATTACCACTTACCGGTGTTGGTTGTGTTAAGAAAATAGTAACTAATCTTGCAGTAGTTGAAGTAACAGATAGAGGTTTTAAACTCTTAGAACGTGCTCCAGGCGTATCAGTAGAAGATATTAAAAATGCGACTGAAGGACATTTAACTATTAATGGGGATATTCCAGAAATGGACATTTAATATTTATTCTACTTTCAAATTAAATAGCTATCTAAAAATCAAGTTTACTATAATAAAAACTTGACAAATGTTAAATAAAAATGTATTTCATCGAATTTTTATGTTTTTTAACCGATTAACTGAAAATAAATTTGATATTAGCAGAGCCCAAAGAAACCAAAACAGATTAATAGATTTCCCCCAAATCTACCAAAAATTTAGAATTATGAATATTGCAACAAATCTACCTGAATTACCTACTAATGATGAAAGCAAATTCAAAGAAACTGTAAATGAGAATTTACAATTTTTAAAAAGTTTGTTTTATCTAACAAAAAAAATATTCATGCTATAACCCTTTGGGTATAGCATGAATTAATTTTTTTGTGTAATCTTTTTTTGGATTATTATAGATAACATCAGCATCATCTAATTCTTCAATTTTACCGTTATTCATTACAAGTAGTTGATCAGACATATATTTTACTACAGCTAAATCGTGCGAAATAAATATGTATGTAAAACCAAAGTCTTCTTTTAATTCATTTAAAAGATTTAAAACTTGTGCCTGAACAGAAATATCTAAAGCAGAAACCGATTCGTCGCAAACAATAAGTTTTGGCTGTAAAGCAATGGTTCTGGCTATACCAATGCGCTGTCTTTGCCCACCAGAAAATTCATGAGAATATCTATTAAAATAATCTTCAGATAAACCAACACGATTTAAAATATCAATCACTTTTTCTTTTCTTTCTTTATCAGAATTATAAAGCTTATGGACTTTCATAGGTTCCATAATAGCTTCACCTACTGGAATTCGAGGGTTTAATGAGGAATAAGGGTCTTGAAATATAATTTGAATATCCTTT
This sequence comes from Flaviramulus basaltis, assembly GCF_900114265.1. GTDB lineage: Bacteria > Bacteroidota > Bacteroidia > Flavobacteriales > Flavobacteriaceae > Flaviramulus > Flaviramulus basaltis. The sequence goes on along the minus strand of NZ_FPKV01000001.1, from coordinate 726,889 downwards.
CGGAGTTTTTTTATTTCAGAATTAGGAAGCTTGGTGATATCTACACCTTGATATAATATTTTACCAGCAGTAGCTTTATCTAATTGAAGGATAGCATTTCCTAAGGTGCTTTTTCCGCAACCAGATTCACCTACCAAACCTAAAGTTTCACCTTCATATAATTTAAAACTCACATTATTTACAGCTTTAAATGTTTTAGGCTTACTAAACCATCCGCTTTTAGAAACATATTCTTTTTCAACATTTATTATTTCTAATAATGCTGGTTTATTATACAATTTTGAGTGTCTTTTTAGGCGTTCTTCACCAGTTATAATATCATTATTTGTTGTGTTATTTAAATAATCTTGAATGGTTGGTAATACTTTTAATCTTGTTTCTAAGGATGGACGCGAATTTATTAGAGCTTTGGTATAAATGTGTTGAGGTGTTTTGAAAATAGTTGATGTTTTTCCTTGCTCAACAATATCTCCTTTGTACATGACTAAAACTCTATCGGCAATTTCTGAAATTAAAGATAAATCGTGCGTAATAAAAATAACACTCATTCTAGTTTCAACCTGAAGCGTTTTTAAGAGTTTAATAATATCTTTTTGAACGGTTACATCTAATGCTGTTGTTGGTTCATCTGCAATTAACACATCGGGTTTACAAGCTATTGCCATGGCAATCATAACACGTTGTTTTTGTCCGCCCGATATTTCATGCGGATAAGCGTCATAAACTCTTTCTGGGCTAGGAAGTTTTACCTTTTCAAATAGTGAAATGGTTTCATTTTTTGAGTCTTTTTTAGATAGGTTTGTATGTTGTAATAATATTTCTTGAACCTGTTTTCCGCATGTCATTGATGGATTTAAAGAACTCATAGGTTCTTGAAAAATCATAGCTATTTTACTACCGCGAACTGTTTGTAATGCTTTTGGTGAAAATAGCGTTAAATCTTCATCATTGTAATTAATTGAGCCCGATGTAATTCTTGATATTTTTTTTGGAAGTAATCCTAAAATGGCTAATGAAGAAACCGATTTTCCAGAACCCGATTCACCAACAATACCTAATATTTCATTTTTATTTAGTTCGTAAGAAATGTTATGAATCACTTCGTTTTCACCAAATGAAATAGATAAATTTTTGATTTTTAAGATATGAGACATAATTTTTTAGGTAATAGTTTCAAAGATATTGAATTTAATAGATTTAAAATTTAAACTAATTTAAAGTGTAGTCCAATTCCTCAAATAAATTACTGGAAAACCACAGAAATTTAAAAATAATCAGTATTTCGTCGAAAACACTAAAAATTATACTTGAAATTAACTTTATTAATAATATTTTCATAAAATCTATTTGTTTAAATGCTTTTCGTTAAATATCAAAATATAAATATTTACTTATGATTTTAATATTAAATTTTTTACAAATACTATAAATATTTTATTACTAACCTTAACCATTTTAGAATGAACAAAAAAATTACCTTTCTAATTGCATTTGCACTATTTTCAATAGTAGCTATTGCCCAACAACCTAATAAAATTAAAAATTTAAAATTTGAAGAGTCTTCAAATTATAGATTATCTGATGCCAAGCAAGTTATTAAAAACCAACTTAAATTATCATCAGATAATGATTTAACTAAAATACAATCTGAAACAGATAAACTAGGCATTACACACGAAAAATATCAACAATATATTAAAGGTGTTAAAGTTGAATTTGCAACTTATACGGTTCACGCAAAGAATGGCAAAATAAAAACAATGACAGGGGAATTATTTTCTGCAGGGAAATTAGATTTGTCTCCAAAATTGTCTAATGTGGCTGCCTTTAATAAAGCTTTAAATTATATTGGTGCACAAAAGTATTTGTGGGAAAGTCCAAAAGAGGCTAAAATTATGGATAATTATAAAAAGCCATCTGGAGAGCTTTTAATTTTCCCTGGTGAAATAATCCAACAAAATAAAGCGCGATTAGTATATAAATTTGATATGTATGCTACAAAACCAATAAGCAGAGATTATATATATGTAGATGCTCACTCAGGAGAAGTTGTTTTCAAAAATCCTATAATTAAACATTTAGATAAGTTTGAAGGGAATAATTTAAAAAAGGCATCTAAAAAAACAGTTTCAATAGAAGATGTATTTGCTACAGGAACTGCAGCTACGCGTTACAGTGGATCACAAGCTATAGAAACAACATCAAGTGGCGGAAATTATGTATTAAGAGGAAGTTCTAGAGGAAATGGAATTGAAACTTATAATATGGAAATGCGAATAAATTATAATTCTGCAATAGATTTTACTGACAATGATAATAACTGGACAGCGGCTGAACATAATAATGCAGATAAAGATAATGCAGCTTTAGATGCGCATTGGGGAGCAGAAAAAACATATGATTATTTCATGCAAACTTTTAATAGAAATAGCTACGATAATAATGGAGCTGCTATTAAGAGTTATGTTCATTTTGATTTAGTTGAATATGGCTATTCAAATCAAGATAATGCATTTTGGAACGGGAGTGTAATGACTTATGGAGATGGCACAAGTTTTGACCCATTAACTTCAATTGATATTGCTGCTCATGAAATAGGTCATGCCGTTTGTGAAAACACGGCGAACTTAGTTTATTCTTACCAGTCTGGAGCCATGAATGAAGGGTTTTCAGATATTTGGGCAGCATCTGTAGAATACTATGCAGACCCAACTAAAAGCACTTGGGTTTTAGGTGAAGAAATTGGAGGCCCAATCCGTTCATTATCAAATCCAAAAGCTCATGGTCAACCGGATACTTATTTAGGGACAAATTGGTATACAGGTTCTGGTGATAGTGGAGGTGTACATTATAATAGTGGTGTTTTAAACCATTGGTTTTATATACTAACTGTGGGTAAAAATGGCACTAATGACAATAGTGATTCTTACAGTGTTGTTGGTATTGGAATTGATAAAGCAGCAGCTATAGCTTACCGATTAGAAAGTGTGTATTTATCATCAAATTCACAATATTCAAATGCAAGAACAAGTGGGATACAAGCTGCAGAAGATTTATATGGTATAAATAGTGCTGAAGTTATAGCTACAACAAATGCATTTTATGCTGTAGGTATTGGATCAGAATTTGTACAAACTTGTGCATTGAATGCGCCAACTAGTTTAGCAGCTTCATCTATTTCTGATAATAGTTTAACAGCAAATTGGACTGCTGTCTCAGGAGCAGTAGCATACAACATCACAATAGGAGGAACAACTACAACGGTTTCAGGAACCTCTTATACTTCTTCAGGATTATTGCCAGGAACTACCTATTCAGTTTCTGTTGTAGCTAACTGTTCGACAGGAGGAAGTGGAACATCAAGTTCTATTAGCGTTACAACTACAGGCACGGCTCCTTTATCATATTGTGATTCAGCAAGTACAAATATTAATGACGAATATATTGGAAGAGTACAATTAGGAACTATAAATAATGCTTCTTCTGGTCAATTTTATTCAGACTTCACAAGTATATCCACAGACCTTACAAAAGGAGATGCTTATACTATCACAGTTACACCAACATGGACAGGCACAGTATATAACGAAGGTTATTCTGTTTGGATAGATTATAATCAAGATGGTGATTTTGGAGATTCTGGAGAACAAGTTTGGTCTCAATCTGCTACATCAACAACACCAGTAAGTGGAACTTTTACGGTGTCATCTTCTGCAATTAATGGTACAACAAGAATGCGTGTTTCAATGAAGTATAATGGAGTGCCAACATCTTGCGAAACGTTTAACTATGGTGAAGTAGAAGATTATACAGTTAATTTAGGTGATGGAACTCCAACGCCAGACACAACGCCACCAGTTATTACTTTAAATGGTGCATCAACAATTATTTTAACTGTTGGCGATACTTATACAGAATTAGGAGCAACAGCAACAGATAATGTTGATGGAAACTTAACTTCTAGTATTGTAACTTCAGGAACTGTAAATACAAATTCAGAAGGAACATATACAGTAACATATTCTGTAAGTGATGCAGCAGGAAATTTAGCATCTGCAAATAGAACAATAGTTGTTAACGAGGCTTCTTCTGGATCTACAACAGTATTACACGAAGGTTTCTTTGAATCTGGATGGGATGGTTGGTCTGACGGAGGAAGTGATGTTGCTCGTTACTCAGGTTCGCGTTCTTATGAAGGTAGCTATTCTATACAGTTAAGAGATAATTCTGGTACTGCTTCTGCAATGACGTCTCAATCGTTTAATTTAACACAGTATGATACTGTTGAAGTTCAGTTTTATTTCTATGCGTATAGTATGGAAAATGGTGAAGACTTCTGGTTGCGTTATTACAATGGTTCAACTTGGACAACAGTTGCTGCATATGCTAGTGGAACAAGTTTTAATAACAATACGTTCTATACTGCTACAGTAACTTTAGATGCTACAAACTATAATTTTGCAAGCAATGCTCAATTTAGATTTCAATGTGATGCCTCAAATAATTCAGATTATATTTATATAGATCAAGTAACGATTAAGGGTATAATTGGTTCTGGATTTGCTCCAAACTCTATATCACCTCTAGGAAGTGGTAATTCAGGATTTGCATCATTTTCAGTTGAACCTGATAATTTTGAAGGTGATTTTAGATTATATCCAAATCCTACAAAAAATATTTTAAATATTCAAGTAGCAGGTGAAGAATTGATAGCCTATAGAATTGTTAATTTACTAGGACAAACAGTAAAACAAGGTCAATTAACTGAAAAAGAAATAAATATATCTAATTTACAATTAGGCATGTATATTATTGAGGTTAATGATGGAGATGAAATAATGACTAAAAGATTCATTAAAGAATAAAGAAACATTTAATATTCTAATAGAAAAAGCCCAGATATATTTATCTGGGCTTTTTTATATATGAATAATTTCATCATCAGTTAAAATGGAATCGCCACGAAGTCTTAAAAATATTTGAGCAACCGCAATCGTGTCCTTTTCGCAATAGATAACAATTCTATCAATTTCATTCTCTTTGTAGAAAACCCGATAAACTTCGCTGCCATCTATATCATCTTTAGGTGATGGAATGCCTAAAACGTTAGTTAATAATTTTAATGATGTGTATGTTTTATAATCACCAAATTTCCATAATTCCAAGGTGTCTAAATGCGGAACTTCCCAAGGTTTTTTTCCAAAAAGGTTTAACTTATGTGGTAATTCAATATTATTTATAATCATGCGTCTAGCAATGTATGGAAAGTCAAATTCTTTTCCATTATGAGCACAAAGCAAATGTTTTGTTTGACTAAAATGAGAAATAAGAAGATTTTTAAAGTCTTTTAAAATTTTAATTTCATCACCATAAAAGGAAGTCACTCTAAATTTTCTTAAGCCTCCTTGAAATGTAAAATAACCAACCGAAATACAAACTACTTTTCCAAATTCTGCCCAAATTCCTGCCCGATCATAAAATTCTTCTGCAGTAAAATCATCTTTACGCTGGTATTGCGATTTGTGTTCCCATAAGGCTTGTTTGGTTTCATCCAAATCAGAGAAATTTTGCATTTCTGGAACCGTTTCAATATCCAGGAATAAAATATTTTCAAGATTTAGCTTGCTTATCATTTTTCTAACATTTTATAGGCTTCTTCTATATATACAGAGATATCGTCTGTGAATGTTGCAATTTTATCTGTTGGTCCTTTAGAGTGCCCCAAACGTACGATGATAATATTATCGGTAGGTTCTACAATAACATATTGTCCAAGATGTCCTCGCATCATAAAAAATTCTTTATCATTTTGCTTTTTTAACCACCAACCATAACCATATTCTGGACTTATTGGAAAGCGCGGTTTTAAGGATTTTGCAACAAAAGCAGAATCTAAAATTTGTTTTCCGTTCCATTTTCCATGGTCTTTATATAATTTTCCGAATCGGGCAAAATCTTTTGCGTTACTAGCTATACAGCAATAAGCTTTAACTAAATCATGTTCCTTACTATCTACTTGCCAAAGAGTGGGGTTTTCGCATCCTAATGGATTCCAAAAACTCTCGGTTAAATAGTTATACATTTTTTTACCAGTTGCTTTTTCTATAACCATAGCTAAAAGCTGAGTATCTCCACTAGCATATTTGTATTTGGTTCCAGGTTCATCAACTACTTTTAGACCAAGCATTACTTTTTCTAAATCATCATCAAAATAAGCTCGTGTAGTAATTGACAATGGAGAATAATAAGCTTCATCCCAATTTGTTCCAGAGGACATACTTGATAAATCACCAACAGTCATTTTAGCAGCTAAACCTTCACTAAATGTTGGTAAAAAATCACTAACGGGTTGGTCTAAGCTTTTAATATAACCATCTTTAATAGCTTTTCCCATGAGACCAGAGACATAGCTTTTCGCCATTGAAAAAGAGTTAGATTTAGAGTTTTCATTAAAACCATCATAGTAATTTTCAAACCAAATACTATCGTTTTTGATAATAACATAGGCAATGGTTCCATTAGCTTTATTTATTTCATTAAGGCCTTCAGTCTCTTTTACAGAGTTATAATCTTTATGATTTGGCCAAGGTTGAGGTGTTCCATTTTCAATAGGCTGATTATCAAATTTCTTGTAATCTTCTAAATAAGCAGTAGTGTAACCTTGAAGATATATAGTTCTTACGGCTTTAATAAGGTAGTCTGTATCTGTAATATAAAGGATTATAATTAATAATCCGAAAAGAACAACAATCCATTTAAGGAGTTTTTTTATGAATTTCATAAAGTTAAGTTTAGTAGAAAATAAATATAGTAATTAAATAGAAGATTTATTTGTTTCTTTTTGTTTGCGTTTTTCTTTATAGAAAGCTTTATCTGCAACATAAATAGTTTTACTAATTTCTGCTATAGCAATGCCATCTTTGTTTACAATATTAGGTGTTTTTACTAAATTAAATTCACCATTTTTAGAAACCTCATTTTTAATACTTTCAATTTCATCTTTGGTGAAAACAAATTCAGTATAAACTGTTTCTTTTGCTGGACGTTTATACTTTATGGTAGCGTCTTTATCCCAAACCACATAATTGTCTCCTAAAATATCCATAAGCTGAATCATATAAATAGGATCGGTTGCAGAAAATAAACTACCTCCAAAAATAGAACCAACAAAATTTCTGTTTTTTATACTTAACGGAATTTTTATTTTAACGTATAACAAATCTTCTGAAACCTCAATTAATTTTCCTGTAGAACGCCTGTACATTGGCGACCAATTAAAACCATATTTATAAACTTGAGCATTGGTAAAGAAACGTTTTGCAATATTGGTAAGGGTTCTATACATTTAAAAAAGTGATTGTTGTTTATATGGGCTTTCGTGTTCTAATAACCATTGTTTTCTATGTAAACCACCAGCGTAACCAGTTAAACTACCGTCGCTACCAATAACTCGGTGGCAAGGCACAATAATCCAAATAGGGTTTTTACCATTAGCATTAGCAACTGCACGAATAGCTTTTACATCACCCAATTGTTTTGAAAGTTCTAGGTAGGATGTTGTTTTTCCATGAGGAATATTAAGGAGTTCATCCCATACTTTCTTTTGAAAATCGGTTCCCTGTGGATTTAGCTTAAGATCAAATTGTTTGCGATTTCCTTCAAAATATTCATTAAGTTGAATGATGCAGTCTTCTAATTCGACAGGAATAACATCAGTTATTTTTTCTTCAGAATTTAAAACGGTAACCGATGCAACGCCATCTTCATCACCAGTAATTTTAGTGAACCCCAAGGGCGATTTGATAATACAAGTTTCCATTAGTTTTCAGGAGCTTTGTCTTCAAAAATACCTAGTTTTTTAGCACGTGATTCCCAGCTTTTTCTAGCTAAATGTTGAAGGTCTGAAACATTATCGCTTTCATCCATAATTTCCAACCCTAAAAGTGTTTCAATAACATCTTCCATAGTTACTAAACCACTAACAGAGCCGTATTCATCAACAACCAAAGCCATATGGTTTCGAGTTTCAACAAGTTGCTCAAAAAGACTTGGAATAGGTAAATCTCTGTCAACAATAATAATATTTCGCTTTAATTCTGATAATTTTTTGGAGCCATTATCAAGTGCCATTTCTTTAAAAATCTCATCTTTTAAAACGAGTCCTTTTATGTTGTCTGGGTTATCCTCGTAAATAGGGATTCTTGAAAAACGAAGGTTTAAATTTCTATTGAAAAAATCTTCAACAGTAGTATTTTGATTTTCAGTTTGCATTACGGTTCGTGGCGTCATTACGTTTTTAGCAAAAATCTCTCTAAAGGTTAATAAATTCTTTATTATTTTACTTTCATTTTCTTGAAAAACACCTTCTTTATGAGCCATATCGGTCATTACCATAAAAGTTTCACGACTTAAAACACTACCATGACCTTTGCCACCAATAAGTTTTGTTGTTAATTGAAGGAGCCATAAAATACCTGACCATTTTAATGGAAATATTAAAACGGTTAACGCTTTTGAAGTGAAATTAGCCAGCTTTTTCCAATGAGTAGCACCAATAGTTTTTGGTATAATTTCAGAGGCTACTAAAATTAAAAATGTCATAATTGCTGAAACTACCCCAACAGTATTTATACCCCAAAGTTCAATTTTATAAGGTAAACTTTCGGCTTCAATACCTACCATCATCGCGCCTAAAGTATGTGCGATAGTGTTAAGAGTAAGAATTGCAATTAATGGTTTGTCTACATCTTTTTTAAGAGTTTCTAAGGTTAAAGCATATTCTTTGCCTTCCTGTTTTTTAACATTTATAAACGTTGGCGTAACGCTTAACAAAACGGCTTCAAGAATAGAACATAAAAAAGAAAAGAAAATCGAAATGGTTGCCCAAAAAATTAATGTGCTCATTAAATTGGATTTTGTTAAATGCTAAGTTACAAAATGCATACTTAAACAACTAAAGCATTTAGATTCCTAATAAAGGTATTTTTAAAATTGTATTAAATAAAATAATTTTCATAAATTTAAGAATGAAAAAAATATTTTGCACACTTATTTTTAGTTTACTATTAACTTTAACCTTGTTTTCTCAAACAAAAGGGAAAGTAACTTATATAGTTACTATAGAAAAAGATAGCATAGAAAAACCTCATGATAATCCATTAAATACTAAAGAGAAAAACAAGGTTTTATATTTAATTCAAAATGCTTCACCCGTTGAAGCGTATCTTATATTTAATGATAGCATATCTACTTACATGGTTGAGAAGAATACAGAAACTCCTGAGTGGAATAATACAAACGGGAAAATTATATTAACACCTAGTGGTGTAAATTTAACATGGATTATGGCAGGCGGAAAGTCGATTTATTATACAGATTGGACTAGAAATTATACTATTAATCAAACCGATGTTATGGGTTCTACCAAAAAAATTAAAGGAGAGCCTAAAGAATGGACTATTACAGAAGAGACAAAGGTAGTAAATGGATATTTATGTTATTTGGCCTTTCAAAAGAATGATGAAAAAATTAAAGCATGGTATACACCAAAAATCCCTGTTAAACATGGTCCAAAAGGATTTAACGGACTTCCGGGTTTGATTCTTGAAATTGAAAGAGGACAAAAAGCAAAGTATAATTGGAAAGTGGATAAAATTGATTTTAATACTTCTGAAGTAGAAGATATTGAAGAACCAATTGAAGGCGAGATCATAACTGAAGAAGAATTTAAAAAATGGGGCAAATCCATACTTAGGTTATAATTAAAGAATTCCACAAAATTATAGAAAGCATTAATTTTACTTTTTTTTGACTATTTTTCTTGACTTAAGAAATTAATTTCACAACATCCTTAGCAAAATAACTTGCAATGATGTCTGCTCCAGCACGTTTTATAGCTGTTATTTGTTCCATCATAACAGCATCGTGATCTAACCAACCTTTTTCGGCAGCAGCTTTTAGCATAGCATACTCTCCAGAAACTTGATAAACCGCTAATGGTACATCAACCTCATTTTTTATTTCACGAACAATATCTAAGTAACATAATCCTGGTTTTACCATCACAATATCTGCGCCTTCGTCAATATCCATTTCGGTTTCACGAATGGCTTCAAGTCGATTTGCATAATCCATTTGGTATGTTTTTTTGTCTTTAGGAATGTCAATTAAATCTACCGGAGCAGAATCTAATGCATCACGAAAAGGACCATAAAAAGCAGAGGCATATTTTGCGGAATAACTCATAATGCCTGTATTTATAAAACCTTCTTCTTCCAATGCTTCACGAATGGTTAAAATACGCCCATCCATCATATCGCTAGGCGCAACAAAATTGGCGCCTGCTTGTGCATGCGAAACACTCATTTCTGCTAAAACATCAGCAGTTTGGTCATTTAGAATTTGTCCGTCTTCTATAATGCCATCATGTCCGTAAGCTGAGTATGGGTCTAATGCCACATCTGTCATTACTAACATATCTGGACACACATTTTTAACGGTTTTAATGGCGCGTTGCATTAATCCGTTTGGATTTAAAGCTTCTGTACCTTTATTATCTTTTAAATTATCGGGAACTTTAACGAAAAGCAACACAGATTTTAAGCCTAGTTTCCAAAGTTCTTTAACCTCGTTTTCTAATAAATCTAAACTATAACGAAAGTAGTTTGGCATAGATGGAATTTCATCCTTTATGCCTTTGCCTTCAACCACAAAAAGAGGTACTAAAAAATCGTTTGGAGATATTATGGTTTCACGAACTAATGAACGAATAGCTTCGTTAGTTCTTAGTCTTCTATTTCTTCTTAATGGATACATATTTTTTAATTTTTGGCATAACCTAAATAATACCACGTGTTGTTTTCTTTTACAAATGTTGATTTTTCGTGAATCATTTCTACCTTTCCTTTTTCATAAAAGTAAGCATTAAAAGTTACGGTTCCTTCAGTATCGTTTTCTGTTCCTTTAACTTTTTCTGTCACTTCAAGTTTAATCCATTGCACAGATTTTGCCCATTTTACGATAGTTTTTTTCTCTTTTAAAGGTCGTGTAGATGTATGGTGGCTTTGCATTAAATAATCGCCATTAGCTAATACGAAAGCACTATATCTAGAACGCATAAGTTGTTCTGCAGTTTCAGCTTCGCCCATGTTTTTATGTGCTTTTTCGCAGCAGTTGGAATAGGTTTTTTGGTTTCCGCAGTAGCAATTCATAGTGTTTAATTAAACCCAATCTATAGGGTTTTGTAATATTTTAATTAAACGTTCTTCTTCACTTTCTTTTTCAGGATGATGATCGTAAACCCATTGTACATGAGGTGGCAAACTCATTAAAATGCTTTCTATTCGTCCGTTAGTTTTTAATCCGAAAAGGGTGCCTTTATCGTGTACTAAATTAAACTCTACATAACGACCGCGACGAATTTCCTGCCAATTACGTTGTGCTTCAGTATATGGTAAATCTTTTCGTTTTTCAACAATAGGAACATAGGCTTCTAAGAAGCTATTACCAACTTCGGAAACAAAATTATACCAATTTTGCATGTTCATGGTTTCTGAAGCTTTACAATAATCGAAAAACAAACCGCCAATGCCTCTACCTTCGTTTCGGTGTGTGTTGTAGAAATAGGCATCACAACGTGCTTTATATTTTGGGTAAAACTCAGGATTATGATTATCGCAAGCTGTTTTACAGGTTTGATGAAAGTGTTTTGCATCTTCATCAAATAGGTAATAAGGTGTTAAATCTTGTCCGCCACCAAACCAGCTATCAATTATTTTTCCTTTATCATCATACATTTCAAAATAACGCCAATTAGCATGAACGGTTGGCACCATTGGGTTTTTAGGGTGCAGTACCAAACTTAAACCGCATGCAAAAAAATCAACTTCACCTACTTTAAAATAGTTTTGCATCGATTTTGGTAATTTACCATGAACTCCAGAAATATTTACACCACCTTTTTCAAATACATTTCCGTTTTCAATAACACGCGTGCGTCCACCACCACCTTCAGGTCGTTCCCAAACATCTTCTTTAAATTTCGATTTTCCATCAATTTCTTCAAGTTTAGAAGTGATGGTATCTTGCAATTTATGTATATAGTTGAAAAATGTATCTTTCATTATATTGTCTATTCAAATTCTTTATACAATTCGTATAATTCCATGTCTAAAGGGGATTCTCCAGGAGGCGTATGTTCATTTTTAAGGGTTTTAATCCAAATGAAATTACAGTTTTCGGCTACTTTTATGCTAGCAATATTACTCTTGTGAGCTATAATTTGTAACGTTTTTAATTCGATGTTTTCAAAAGCAAAATCAGATAAAATATGTATGGCATTTGTTGTTATGCCTTTTCCTTCAAACTCATAGCCAATACAATAAGCCAATTCGCCTTGTTTTTTAGTCCAATCGAGTTCTTTTATATAAACTAAGCCTATTAATTTATTTTCTTCCTTTTCCTTTATAGTGAAAAGAAGCTCTTCTTTTAATTCGAATTGTTTTACTTTTTTTTCAGTGAAAATTTTTGATAAATCTGGAGAGAGATTTTCTTCTAAAGTTTTAGGGAAATATCTTTTTAAACGGTCTTCGTTAGCAATCATGAAATCACATATACTCCAAGCGTCTTGAAGTTGAATAGGTTCAATATTATAGTTACTAAAACTAAACATTTTTAATATCAGATTTTAATTCTAAAGCCTCCACGGTTTTTAACGTTGCCGCAGTTACCGATAATGGTAGCACTAATATAACACCAACAATTGGAATTAATAAAAATAGAATAAAAACTATACCATTTCCAATGGCTAAACCTCGGTTTTTTTGAACAAATTTAACGCTTTCTTTATATTTAAAATGACGTTCTAGCGTGTAATCCATATTACCAAAACCTGCATAATAGGCTTGTACTAAAAATAGTAAAATGGTTGAAAAAATGTTGACGATTGGGATAAATTTTAAAAGTAAAATGGGAATGGTTAATAACAATTCCATGATTAAGTTTCTACCATTTATTCGAATACCTCGCCAAAGTTGTTCAATAAAACTTGTGTTTCTATGTGAATGCGCTGTGTTTCCTGTTAAATGAACTTCGATTTTTTCGGAAACAGGACTCATAAATGGCGCTGATAATGCCATTATAATGTGTTTATAAAGAATAATCCCAACTCCTAAAATTACTATAGCAAATAAAAAATAAAAAATTTTAGAAACCCAACCAATATTGATAGTAGTATTCCATCCAGGAATTAGGCTTGTGATATAGTCAACAATATTATCCGAATAAGTAAAAGCAATCCAAATAAAAAAAGTAGCAGTTACAAAACTGATTAGCATAGGAATCACAAAGAATTTCCAGAGTTTAAGTTTAGAGATTAAACTAAAAGCTCCGAAATATGCTTTGATTCCTATGGAAATGTTTTTAAGCATTATACTCTTTTACGGCATCAATAAATGCCTTTGCATGATCTAGTGGGATGTTAGGTAAAATACCATGACCCAAATTTACAATGTATTTATCTTTACCAAATTCATTAATCATTTGGTGTACCATTTTTTTAATATCTGATGGCGGTGATAACAAGCGAGACGGATCAAAATTACCTTGAAGTGTTATGTTTCCTCCAGTTAAATAACGCGCATTTCTAGCAGAACATGTCCAATCTATACCTAATGCAGATGCGTTACTTTTTGCCATATCACCAAGTGCAAACCAACACCCTTTTCCAAAGGCAATTACTGGCGCATCATCTTTTAAAGCTTCAATAATTTGGTTGATATATTGCCATGAGAATTCTTGATAATCAACAGGTGATAACATACCTCCCCAAGAATCGAAAATCTGAACGGCGTTAACACCAGCTTTTACTTTTTCTTTTAAATATGCAATTGTAGTATCCGTTATTTTTTGCAGTAATTGATGTGCTGCTAAAGGATTTGTAAAACAGAATTCTTTAGCTTTATCAAAGGTTTTACTGCCTTGACCTTGCACACAGTAACATAGAATAGTCCAAGGTGATCCCGCAAAACCAATTAAAGGAATGTCGTCATTTAACAACTCTTTGGTTGCTTTTATAGCTTGATAAACATAATCTAATTCTACTGTAACATCTGGAACAATAACATTATCTACATCTTTTTGAGTGCGTACAGGATTTGGTAAATAAGGTCCAAAATTTGGTTTCATTTGCACTTCAATATTCATGGCCTGAGGAATGACTAAGATGTCACTAAATAAAATAGCAGCATCCATTCCGTAACGACGAATAGGTTGCACGGTAATTTCGCTTGCTAATTCCGGAGTACGACAACGCGTAAAGAAATCGTATTTCTCACGTATTGCTATAAATTCTGGTAAATAACGTCCTGCTTGACGCATCATCCAAACTGGTGGGCGATTTACAGTTTCTCCTTTTAATGCTCTTAAAAATAAATCGTTTTTTATCATGCCTTTTTATTTGTCATTAGGAAGTAAATTTGTTTTTTGGGACAATCTTCTTATTATCAATAGATTATCGCGTATCTGTGTTCCTCGTAATGACGTTTAAAATATTAAATATAATACTCATTAACCAACTCAATCACACTTTCAACAGTTGGCACTTTTGCTACTCTAACATCATTAAAGTGTTTTTTAGCTTCTGTAGCTGTTGTTTCTCCTATACAAAACGCAATAATTTCTGCTTTGTTTTTTTGAACAAAACTTTCAACAGTTGATGGGCTATAAAACATGACGCCTTCAACAGAATCATCAATTTTTACACCATCATATTTTGTTTGGTAGGCTTCAACTTCATTAACTTTTATATTGTTTTCTGCTAAAACTGTTGGTAGCACATCTAACCTAATATCACTACAGAAATATGTTGCTTCTGCGCCTTCCATATATTCAACTAAATAGTTAGCAAGCTTTTCAGCATTTTTTTCAATGTGTTTTACTTTGCCAATCTTTTTTTCAATGAGGCGTTTTGTTCTGCGACCAACACAGTAAATATTTTTAAATTGTAATTCGGTTGCTGAATAGTTTGTTGTTAACGATTCCACAGCATTTTTACTGGTGATAATAACATTTTGAATTTCATTTCTTAAGAAACGTGGATGAATTCTATTCAAACTTATTTTGATAAAATCGCTGCTGTCTGCAACTACTTTTTCATGAAATAATAAACGTTGGTCTTCGGTAAAAGATTTCGTAGAAAATACATTTGTTTTTCTAGTTGAGTTTTTAATGTTATCCATTAAGCGTTTCCCGCCACGTTCAATAATAAAATCGGCACAATATTGAGCCATATCGTTATGCTCACCAAGTTTTTTAACTCGAGTAACATCAATTCTTTTTGTACCATCTGGACTTAATAAAACACCTTTAAAGTTGATGTCACCATCTTTAATATAAGCTAAAGCACCAATTGGCGCAGTACAACCGCCTTCTAGTTTATTTAAAAATT
Source organism: Flaviramulus basaltis (assembly GCF_900114265.1). Taxonomy (GTDB): domain Bacteria; phylum Bacteroidota; class Bacteroidia; order Flavobacteriales; family Flavobacteriaceae; genus Flaviramulus; species Flaviramulus basaltis. The sequence continues at coordinate 711,444 of NZ_FPKV01000001.1, read as the reverse complement.
CGCGCTCAATAGTGGTGCAAATTTCGGTTTCCTCGTGATTTAATTCAGCACAAGCAGTTCTAACAAATTCATCATCTTCTAGTGCTGTAATCATAATTGCACCTTGTGCGGGCGCAGGAATCATCCAGTCTAAATTAATAGCTTCTTCTGGTCTTAATCCAATTCTACCAATACCAGCGGCAGCAAAAATAGCACCGTTCCAAGTTTCACTTTCTTCAAGTTTTTGTAAACGAGAATTTACGTTACCTCTTAAATCTACAATAGTGTGCGTTGGAAATCTGTTAAGCCATTGTGCTCTTCTTCGTAAACTTCCTGTTGCAATTACGGCTTCTTTAGATCCTAAAAACTCCTCATTGTCATTAAAAATAAGTGTGTCATTAACATTGCCTCGTTTTAAAACAGCAGTTTGTACAATACCTTTTGGCAAAACTGTTGGGACATCTTTAAGCGAATGTACAGCAATATCGATATCATGATTTAACATGGCTATATCTAGAGTGCGAGTAAAAATACCGGTAATTCCTAACTCATAAAGTGGTTTGTCTAAAACCAAATCGCCTGTAGATTTTATAGGAACGAGTTCGGTTTTATGACCTAAATTTTCAAGTTGACTTTGTACTATTTTGGCTTGCCATAGTGCTAATTCACTATCGCGAGTACCAATTCTTATAATTTTAGACATTTTTTTTGGAAGGTTCTAACTGGAACACTTTTTTAATAAGTTCAAGACTTTCGTCTGTAGAAATGTTATCATCTTTTAAATGATGTGCAAAATGATTGGTTATTTTTTGGATGATATTATTGCTGATTAATTCGGCTTGTGCCTCGTTAAAATCAGTTAGTTTTTTGCGTTGCACATCTAATTCAGCAGAAGCAAAACCATTTAACTTATGCTTTAAGGCTTTTATTGTTGGTGCAAATTTTCTAGTTTCTAACCAACTATTAAATTCTGCTTTTACTTCTTCAATAATAGCTTCTGCAAATGGAATGTGTTTTTTTCGAGCTTCTAAAGTTTGATCGGTAATTTTAGATAAATCATCTAAATGAACAAGCGATACATTGTCAAGCTCTTTAACATTCTCATTAACATTTTTAGGAATAGATAAATCTAATATTAAAAGCGGTTTTTTAGATTGAATAATATGTTTATCAATAGTTGGGCGTTGGGCGCCTGTTGCTACTATTAAAATATCAGAGGTGCTTATTTCTTCTTGTAAATTAGCGTAATCTTTAACTAATAAATTAAATTTCCCAGCAATTTGTTCTGCTTTATCTTTAGTTCTATTAATTAAAGTAATATGCTCGTTTTTGGTATGTTTTACTAAGTTTTCACAAGTATTTCTACCAATTTTTCCCGTTCCGAATAGTAAAATATTTTTATTAGAAATATCTTCAACAGAATTGAAAATATATTGAACCGATGCAAACGATACTGAAGTTGCACCTGATGAAATATCGGTTTCTGTTTTAATACGTTTACTAGCTTGAATAACAGCATTAATTAACCGCTCTGTAAAATGGTTAAGTAAATTATGCTTTTTCGAAATTTTAGCACTTGTTTTTAACTGACTAATAATTTCGAAATCACCAAGAATTTGGCTATCTAAACCAGAACCTACACGAAACATGTGAGCAATGGCATCGTTATTTTTATAAATGTAAGCTACTTCTTGAAATTCTTCAACGGTGCCACGAGTATTATCGCAAAGCAATTGTATTAGTTGAAAAGGGTGTTGTGCAAAACCATAAATTTCAGTTCTGTTGCAAGTAGAAGTTACTATCAAGCTTTCAATATCATTTTCTTTGGCTTGATTCAATAGTGATTGTTTAGAATTTTCATCCAAACTAAAACGACCTCTTATATCCGCATCGGCTTTTTTGTAACTTAAACCAATGGCATAAAAGTAATTACTTCTAGAAATATTGTACTTCTGCATGCTTATACCTGAAATGTGAAGCAAAAGTATATTGATACTTATAAAAAAAGTAACGCTCAAAGAACTTTTAGTATCGTTTCAAGTTTTTTAATGTGTTTTTGTTTAAATGAATGATAAATATCATATTTTTGCAGTAGAATCAAGTGTTTTGATTAAATCTATTTAGAACCAATCTAAATAAAGGCTCTATGAATAACGCAGAAAGTTCGCAAAAAAATGTCGCTCAAAGTTCATTTAAAGAAACCCAAGTAGATGATGGTTTTTTAATTTTAACTTATAAGAATGATAAAAGTGAAACGCAAAGCATTGTTAAAGAAATAAATAGCGATTACATTCAATTTCATTTTTGTTTAAAAGGATCGTGTGAATTTATTTTTAACGATGGCCGTTACACTTTAAACATCTTAGAGGAAAACTCTTTATTGCTATACAATCCACAACGCGACCTCCCAATAAACCTTAAAACAGACCCAAATTCTTGGATTGTTTCAGTTTTAATTTCTATTAAAAAGTTTCATGGTTTGTTTTCGCAAGAAGCTGGTTACATTACGTTTTTGAGTGATGATAATAAGGACAAAAAATACTATAAAGATGGTGCTATTTCTCCATCAATGGCCATTGTGCTTAATCAGCTTATAAATTATAATTTAAATCAATCTATAAAAAGCCTATATTTTAAAGGTAAAGCTTATGAGCTTTTAAGCTTGTATTTTAATAGAAGTGAAGATGCAGATGTGGAGCAATGCCCCTTTTTAGTAGATGAAACTAATGTTATTAAAATAAGAAAAGCCAAGGATATTATTATTTCTCGAATGGCAGAGCCACCAGGTTTACAAGAACTATCTGATGAAATTGGATTAAATTTAAAAAAGCTAAAAGAAGGCTTTAAGCAAATTTATGGCGATTCAGTTTTTAGTTTTTTATTTGATTACAAGATGGAAGTTGCACGAAAACTACTAGAAGCAGGAAATGATAATGTAAATGAAGTAGGGTTAAAAGTAGGGTACAGCACATCTAGTCATTTTATAGCAGCCTTTAAAAAGAAGTACGGTACAACACCAAAAAAATACGTAGTTTCTTTAAATTAGATCACATATTAAACTCTAATAATATGAAACATTTAACTCCAGAAATTGAAGCTTTATCCAAAAATGCTGACAATGCTAAATCTTTAGTTCGGTCTAATATTTCTTGTGGTATTTTTCAAGATTGTAATTACAATGAAGAAAGGCCTAAATTATATCATCAACAAAACTCAGAAAACATTAAAGACTAGTTTTATGAAAGCAATTTTAATAGTCCTATTTGTGTTTATAACAAATTTTTCTGAAGCTTCAGATAAGGTTTTGGTATTTTCTAAAACAGAAGGTTACAGACATCAATCTATCGAAACAGGTATTGAAACTATTAAGAAGCTAGGAGAAGAAAATGATTTTGAAGTTACTCACACTGAAAATTCTGAGGTTTTTACAGATGAAAATTTAAAGCAATACCATTTGGTTATCTTCTTAAACACAACAGGTAATGTTTTAAATGATGATCAAGAAAAAGCTTTTAAAACTTTTATTGAAAATGGAGGAAGCTTTATGGGAATTCATTCGGCTACAGATACTGAATATGATTGGCCATGGTACAATAAACTTGTAGGCGCTTATTTTGATGGTCACCCAGAACAGAGTAAAGCTACCGTAAAAACAATTAACAATAACCATCAATCTACAAAACATTTGTCGGAAGAATGGATTAGACATGATGAATGGTATAATTTTAAATCTATAAGTAATGCTATTAATGTATTGTTAACTTTAGATGAATCAACCTATAAAGGCGGAAAAAATGGTGAGATTCATCCTATTGCCTGGTATCAAGAATTTGATGGAGGACGCATGTTTTACACAGGATTGGGTCACACCAACGAATCGTATTCTGAGCCAGAATTTAAAAAACATTTAGTTGGTGGAATACTGTATTGTTTGAAAAGATAATTTTATTTAGAAGTTTATAAAAGAGAATGAGAGCATTGAAAACATGTATTTGTTTTGTTTTTTTAATAACCATACCCAAATTAATTATTGCTCAAGACATACAAGTTGAAGTCGCAGAAGAAGATGGTTATATAGTTTTTATGACTAACGATCATAAAGACTTTTTAAGTAAAATTGAAAGTCAGTCTAAAAGTTTAAAAATAAGAATCGCTGATGCTCATATAAAAGCAAAATATAGAAAAGGAAGTGGTTTTAGTGATACGTTTTTTAAAATTGTACTCTCAGAAAAAAAAGAAAATATTTTTAAAGCAGAAAGAAGTATAAATCTTAAAATAGTATATAATATTGATGAAACGGGTGATAAAGTATTTTCTTGTGCGCTTTATTTTCCAAAAGAACAGGTTTTTTTAAGCGGTTCAGAAATTCTAGCCGTACTTAAGGAAGCGATGACACATAAATTTGATTATGCAAATAAGCTAACAAGCGGAAGCAAATTTTATTTTACCGCAAACTGCTTTTACTTTAAAGAGTTTTAAATTAATTAAGGAATAAAAATTAATGAAAAAAGGAATTTTACTTGTTAATCTTGGTTCGCCAGACAGTCCAGAACCAAAAGATGTGAAAAAATATTTAGGCGAATTTTTAATGGACGAAAGGGTAATTGACGTTCCGCTTTGGGCAAGAAATTTATTGGTAAAAGGTATTATTTTAAATACGCGCCCAAAAGCTTCTGCAGCAGCATATAAAAAAATATGGTGGGAAGAAGGTTCGCCTTTAATTGTATTGTCAGAAAGACTTCAAAATAAATTACAAAAACAAGTTGAACAGCCAGTGGCTTTAGCCATGCGTTATGGAAGTATGACTATTAAAAAAGGTCTTCAAGAATTAGTAGATAAAGGTGTAGAAGAGGTTTTGTTATTTCCATTATATCCACAATTTGCTATGGCTACAACAGAGACTATTATAGTTTTAGCCGAAGAAATTCAGCAAGAATACTTTCCAAACTTAAATATAGAGTCTGTTCCAGCATTTTATAATAAACCAGACTATATTGAAGTACTTTCAAATTCTATTAAAAGGCATTTACAAGGGAAAAATTACGAGCATTTATTGTTTTCATATCATGGTGTTCCAGAACGTCATATTAGAAAAAGTGATATCACAAAATCACATTGTAAAATAGATGGTAGTTGTTGTGCAACTGCTAGCAAAGCGCATGAGTTTTGCTACAGACATCAATGTAAAGAAGTCACCAGATTGGTTGGAGAAAAATTGAAGTTAGAAGAAGGTTCATTTTCAACATCCTTTCAATCACGATTAGGTTTCGATCCATGGTTACAACCTTATACAGATAGAACTATTGAGCGTTTAGGTAAACAAGGCATTAAAAACATGGCTATTGTAACACCTGCTTTTGTGAGTGATTGTTTGGAAACTTTAGAAGAAATAGCTATGGAAGGCGAAGAAATTTTTCATGAAGTTGGCGGTAAATATTTCACCACAGTACCTTGTTTAAATGACGATGACGAATGGGTAGCATTGCTTTCAAAATGGGTAAAAAAATGGGCAACATCTGAATCCATTTTAGCATAATGGCAAAAATATCATCCCAAGACTTAGGTACGCAACCCATAGGTAAACTACTTATAAAACAAGCTGTTCCAGCATCTATAGGAATATTAGTAATGTCGCTTAATATACTTATAGATACTATTTTTGTTGGACACTGGATAGGTTCAACAGCTATAGCAGCCATAAATGTTGTGCTTCCAGTATCTTTTTTTATTGCCGCTTTAGGAATGAGTATTGGTATTGGAGGTTCTTCTATAATTTCAAGAGCATTAGGTGCAAATAACAATATAAAAGCCTTAAAAACTTTTGGTAATCAAATAACACTTACGTTGTTATTAACTATAACCATGGTGTTTTTTGGATTGCTTTATATTAATGATATTATTCCTGCATTTGGAGGTAAAGGTGCCATTTTTGAACCTGCTAAAATTTATTACAGAATTGTTTTATATGGCGTGCCTTTTCTAGCACTTTGTATGATGGGAAATACTGTAATACGTGCGGAAGGGAAACCTAAATTTGCAATGTATGCGATGATGATTCCATCCGTTGGGAATTTAGTTTTGGATTATATTTTTATAAACGTTTTAGATTTTGGAATGGAAGGCGCCGCTTGGGCAACTACGATATCCTACCTTTTCTGTTTTGCATTCATTTTGTGGTTTTTCTTATCAAAAAACTCTGAATTAAAAATAGATATCTCACACTTTGGTTTAAACAAATCTATAGTTTCAGAAATAAGTTCTTTGGGGTTTGTTACTCTTGCAAGACAAGCAGTCGTAAGTATAACTTATTTATTCATGAATAATATTTTATACAACTTAGGAGGCGAAACATCTGTCACCGCTTATGCTATTGTTGGTCGTATGCTAATGTTTGCATTATTTCCAGTTTTTGGTGTTACACAAGGCTTTTTGCCTATTGCAGGTTTTAATTATGGCGCACAAGAATATCAACGTGTTAAAAAAACTATTTTTACAGCATTAAAATATGCCTCAGGTTTAGCAACTTTAGTATTTATTATGCTTATGTTATTTCCAGAAGCTATTACAAGATTATTTACTACAGATGTTGAGGTTATAAAACAAACACCAAGCGATATGCGATGGGTATTTGCAGCAACACCAATTGTAGCTATTCAACTTATTGGTGCTGCTTATTTTCAGGCTATTGGTAAAGCTATACCCGCACTTTTATTAACACTAACAAGACAAGGTTTTATCTTTATTCCACTCATTTTAATTCTTCCAAAATTTTATGGAGAATTAGGTGTTTGGATGTCTTTCCCAATTTCTGATACGTTAGCAACCATAATAACAGCCTATTTTTTAAATAGAGAAGTAAAACGTAATTTAGTTACAAATAGTTAGGCTATGGAATATTACAATTATATAAAATCGTTTCATCTCATTTTTGTAATAACATGGTTTGCGGGGTTGTTTTACATTCCTCGGTTGTTTGTATATCAAATTGAAGCATTTCATAAACCATCGCCAGACAAGGAAATTCTTGGTAAACAGCTTAAACTTATGGCAAAACGGCTATGGTATATCATTACTTGGCCATCAGCTATTTTAGCAACTCTTTTTGCTGTTTGGTTGCTTATTTTACAACCTTATTGGTTGCAACAACCTTGGATGCATGTTAAGTTAGCGTTTGTAGTTTTACTCATTATTTATCACTTAAAAACGCATCAATATTTTAAACAATTACAAAACGATGTGGTTAAAAAAACCTCAAGTTTTATGCGTATTTGGAATGAAGGCGCTACGTTTATTCTTTTTGTAGTAGTTTTTTTAGTGGTTTTAAAAAGTGCCATTAACTGGGTTTGGGGTGTTGTTGGAATTATAGTTTTAGGGGTTCTTATTATGCTAGGTTTTAAAATTTATAAGAACATTAGAGATAAAAATCCAGAAGCTTAAGTTATTTGGGCGTTTCCCAAAAGGGTCGGGCTATCCAATACAATCTTTTTGCTCGTGCCTTTCAAAAAGGATTTCCTTTTCTATCCCTAACGCAGGTAGCAACTATAATAATCAACTTTTAACGAAGAGGTTTATTTTTAAATAGCCATTAGCGTCTTTGGTTCGATTATTGTTATATTTAGTCGATTATAATATTAGATGAAATTAAGAAACCTCTCTTTACGTATTCGTATTTTTATTTCAATGATACTTCTGGTATTATTAGCTTCAGTGCTAATATCTCTAGTTGCTATTTATCAATATAAAGAGCAAAGTGAAGACTATCACACTGGGCGTTTAAATCGTAAAGAAGAGAACATTAAAACCCATATCACTACGGTTTTAAATGGACGACAAAATACTTGGGAGGTTAAAACCGAAAATATTCCGTTAATTTTTAAAGACGAAATTTATAGAATTGCTCACATTCATAAACTTCAAATCAATTTATACGATTTAGAAGGCACGATGCTTATTTCTTCAAAAGCTAATTTAAAACCAGACCAAGCCGAAAGGTGTATTGATGCCGAAATATTAAATGCTATTTCGCATACGGTTGACCATAGATATGTTGATAAACATGAAGAGAATGGAGAAATATTTCAATCGTCATACATATATATTACAGATCAAAAATCTAAGCCTCTAGCTATTTTAAATCTACCATATTTAGAAAAAGACGATTTTCTTGCTAAAGAGTTGGAAGAGTTTTTAGAGCGGTTAAGATATGCCTTTATGTTAGTGCTATTAATGGCGATAAGTATTTCGTTTTTGTTGTCTAAATACATTACAAAATCATTAAAAACCATTAGCGATAAAATTAATACGACACGTTTAGAAAAGCGAAATCAGAAAATAGAAATTAATGATACTAGCGAAGAGATTTCAACTTTAGTAAACTCTTATAATAGTATGATTGACGAGTTGGAAGAAAGTGCCATACAACTTGCCAGAAGCGAGCGCGAACAGGCATGGCGAGAAATGGCAAAACAAGTAGCTCACGAGATAAAAAACCCGTTAACGCCTATGCGTTTAACGGTGCAAAACTTTCAACGTAAATTCGATCCTAATGATGAAAATATACACTCAAAAGTTGATGAATATAGTAAAACACTCATTCAGCAAATAGATACGATGAGTTCCATAGCCTCAGCATTTTCAAACTTTGCAAAAATGCCAGCGCAACAAAATGAAATGCTTAATGTGGTTAAAATTGTTAAGTTAGCGCTTGATATTTTTAATGAAGATTATATAGTTTTTACGGCTGAGAAAGAAGAAATTATTGCTAAACTTGATAGAACTCAACTTATACGTGTTGTTACTAATTTAGTTAAAAATAGTATCCAGTCAATTCCAGATAACCGAACACCCAAAATTGGTGTTAATGTTAAAACTGATGATGAGGTAATTGTTATAACAGTTGCAGATAATGGTTCAGGGATTTTAGAAGAAAATATAGAAAAAGTATTCGAGCCCAAGTTTACGACCAAAAGTAGTGGTATGGGGCTTGGTTTGGCTATGGTGAAAAATATAGTAGAAACCTATAAAGGAACTATTACATTTGTTTCAGAAAAAGATAAAGGCACAACATTTAAAGTAGTTTTTCCTAAAGGATAAATTATGAAACACACATTTTTTATATTAATCTTTATGTTTAGTTTGAGTTTATTTGCTCAAACAGGAGTATATACATTAGAGCCTCAAAACACAGATGGAACAAAAATAAAATGGACACTTTCATTAAATTCTGATGGAACATTTATATATCATTTTTTTAGAGATATTGTAGGAGAGAGAAACCCTGAAGAAAATTTTTATGGAAAAGGAACATGGGAATCCAAAGGGAAATTAGTTTATTTTTTTGCTAATAAATCAAAAGATTTTGATGGCAAATACACTAAAAACTTAAATAATTCTAAAGCCAGAATTACAAGTAAATCACCAAGAGATAAATCGGATAGAGTTGTAAAAACATCTATAAGATTTTATGATTCAGAACTGTCTGAAATCACAGGATTGGAACTATTTAAAAAAGATATTTAAAATTTATAAAAATCATGAGTTACAATAATATTTTATCAGAAAAAAACAGCAGTTTAACAACTATCACTATTAACCGACCAAGTAAATTAAATGCTTTAAATAAGGAGACTATTGAAGAATTGCATGATGCTTTTAATAAAGCTAATGAGGATAAAAATACTAAGGTTATTATTGTAACAGGAAGTGGTGAAAAAGCTTTTGTTGCAGGAGCAGATATTAGTGAATTTGCAAATTTCAACATAAAAGAAGGCGCAAAACTAGCCGAAAAAGGTCAAGATTTGCTATTTAATTTTATAGAAAATTTATCAACGCCAGTAATTGCAGCTGTTAATGGTTTTGCGCTGGGTGGTGGTTTAGAATTAGCTATGGCTTGTCATTTTAGAGTAGCTAGCGAAAATGCTAAATTAGGTTTACCAGAAGTATCATTAGGTGTTATACCAGGATATGGTGGTACACAACGTTTGCCACAATTAATTGGTAAAGGGCGTGCTATGGAATTGATTATGACAGCAGGAATGATTGATGCCAGCAAAGCATTAAATTATGGACTAGTAAATCATGTTGTTGCTCTAGAAGAGTTATTACCTTTTTGTGAGAAAATTGCAGAAAAGATTATGCGTAATTCTTCAGTAGCTATAAAAGGCGCCATAAAAGCTATAAATGCTAATTATAAAGATGGTGTAGATGGTTATAAAGCAGAAATAAAACAGTTTGGAAAATGCTTTGGTACCGAAGATTTTAAAGAAGGCACAACAGCTTTTTTACAAAAGAGAAAAGCCGACTTTCCTGGGGAATAAAGGACAGATAGATGATAGAGGTTTAATTAATAAAATGGCTATCGAATAGGTTTAGGATTTATCGGATTTTACTAAATACCAAAACCCATTAATTCAATCTAACATGCCTTAAGTTAAGTGAAATTTTTAACCTATTTTTAATGATGTCATACTTAAAGAACCCGCAAGTAATTTGTCATTAAAAAGTATACTATTTTCATTTTTTTGTTGCAAACCTAAGGTGTAAATTAAAGGGAGATAATGATCTGGGGACGGAATGGCTAATTGCAATGCTTTTGATTGTTTTTCATAATTAAGTAAAGGTTTATAATTACCTTCAAGTAAATAATTGTTAATGGTTTCTCTAGCTTCAATAGCCCAATCGTAGCCATAATTATCTTCATTAAAATTTTTCCAATCTACCAATCTTAAATTGTGAATAATATTTCCACTTCCAATAATTAAAACACCTTTGTTTCTTAAAGAATTTAATTGTTTTGCTAGTTCAAAATGATAAACTGGATCTTTTGTGTAATCTATACTTAACTGTATTACAGGAATATCTGCTTTTGGAAATAAATGCTTTAAAACTGTCCAAGTTCCGTGATCTAAGCCCCATTTTTCATCTAATTCTACAAGTGTTGGTTTTAGCAGGTTTTTAGTTTCTTTTGCTAAATCAGGATTCCCTTTTGCGGGATATTGTTGTTCATATAATTCTTGCGGAAATCCACCAAAATCATGAATGGTTTTAGGCAATTCCATAGCAGTAACTTTTGTTCCTTTTGTATACCAATGTGCAGAAATACAAACTATAGCACTAGGTGTTGGCAATGTCTTTGAAATGTTTTGAAAACCTTTAGTGAATTGATTTTCTTCAATACCATTCATTGGACTCCCATGGCCTAAAAATAGAACAGGCATTCTTTGAGAAAGAGGTAGGGTATCTGATATTTTTTTTAAATCGTTTAATGAATTCATATTTGGATTAGTAAAAGCTAATTCTTATAAAATTAAAACTTATAATACTTCATTCTGCTAAAATTATGGTTAATCTAAATTCCTTAAGTTTTTCAAAACATTCTAACTCTTTATTGTTTTTTTGAATATGCTTGAGTTAAAAATTCTTTTATATTTGTTGGTTTTCTACCTATTAATGCTTTTATCGTAGTTCCTGTTTTAATAAATTCTTCTTGTTTAAAAGCTTCAGAAAAACCAGCAAAAACACCAATATACTCTTGTGGAACTCCTGCTTTTGTTAATGTTTCTATATATTCTTTTTGACTTGGTGAAACGTATTGAATTTGTTTTCCAGTAATTTCTGATATTTGAGATGCTATATCTTTAAAACCAATAGTGTTTTCATTAATAATATCGTATTCTTTATTCTTGTGATCTTCTAATGAAGTAAGAATTTTTGCGCCAACTTCTGCCATATCATTACGGGTGACAAAAGAATTTTTTCCATCACCAGCAGGTAAATATGCAACGCCAGTATCTAACATTTGCTCACCCAAAAACATTGGAATAAAATCCATGTAAATTGTATGCTTTAAAATAGTATAATCAATACCTGAGTTTTTTAACCATTTTTCAGTTTTTAAATGTGCTTCAGCCACTGTAGCAATAGGAGAGTTTTGTGTTTCATTTTCACGAACAAAACTTGTGTAAACTATATGTTTCACTCCTGCTTCTTTTGCTGCGTTTATAACATTTTCGTGCTGTTTTGTTCTGTTAGCAATGTCACTACCTGATACAAAATATAAACTATCAATGGTTTTAAATGCAGAAACTAAACTATTGTAATTATCATAATCGCCAACAAATGTTGTTACTCCTTTGTTTTTAAACTCGGTTGTTTTATTATCATCTCTTACCAACACAGATAGTTTATCTGAAGGAAAATCTTTTAATAAATTGTTTAAAACAGATTTCCCTAAACTACCTGTTGCTCCAGTAATTAATATATTTCCTTTCACGATTATTTAATTTCAGTTATAAATTCCTCTTTTGGCGTGCGTACTTTCTTCATTTTAACTAGCCAATCATTAGCTTCTTCTCTATAACCTAAGGCAAGTATTAAGCTACTCTTTAGACCAAGTTTATCTAAACCTAACAATTGATCTAATTGTGGTGGTATAAATCCTTCCATAGGAGTTGCGTCAACTTTTTGTTCTGCAGCTGCAGCCATTGCCATTCCTAAAGAAATGTAAGTTTGTTTTGCGGCGTGGTTTGCTTGCCATTCCTGTCCTAGCGGCTCATACATACTCCAAAGTTGATTTTTGTATGCATCCATTGTATCATTTGGAAGGCCTCTTTCTTCCATAGTTTTATTGAATACTTTTTCTATTTTTTCTAATGTATAACCATCCCAAGCGGCAAATATCATTATATGCGAAGCATCAATAATTTGACTTTGGTCGAAAGCTATAGGTTTTATTTTTTCTTGTAAATCTTTATTAGATATTACAAATATTTGATATGGTTGTAATCCTGACGATGAGGGTGCTAATCTAGCGGCTTCTAATATGTATTCTAATTTTTCTTGAGGAACAATATTCCCATTCATTTTTTTTGTAGCATAACGCCAATTTAGATCTTCTATTAAACTCATTTTTATATATTTTTAGAATTGTAAAACAAAAATACATATATTTGATATACATAAGTAAGTATTATACCTTTGTATAGTAGTATACAAAAGTATAGTGTAAATAAAAACATATGGAAATAATAAATCAAATAGATGAAGTAAAAAGATGTTCAGTACAATATGTTCTGGCTCTTAATGACACATTAAATGTAATTAACGGAAAATGGAAACTACCTATAATTGGAAGTTTAATGTATGGAAAAAAACGTTTTAAAGAATTAGAACGAAATATTGATAAAATTTCTCCAAGAATGCTATCTAAGGAGTTGAAAGATTTGGAGAACAATGGTGTTGTTGAACGCACAGTTTATAATACAACTCCAGTTACTGTTGAATATGAATTAACAGAATCTGGAAAAACATTTCACAGTGTTTTAGATGTTATGGTAGAATGGGCTGTTGAACATAGAGAAAGAACTTTAGAGTTGTAAACTAAATTAGTTATTAAACTCAGTGTTTTTTGTTCAAATTTCGTCTAACTGCATTTATATAAATGTCTTAATTTTTATAAAGAGAAGTTTAATATTAAATACATTTGACTAATTATCTATTTTAATTTCTGAGAAAGTTTTAAATAAACTTTTCTTCCCTCTCTTATTATTATTTCAATAATTTCTTCAATATCTTTTTGGGAAGTTCTAAAATTCACTATACAAGCTTTCCAGCAATACTTTTCAGAAACAATGGCATTTGACAAAAAAACTTCTCCTCCAGTCTAAAGCATATTCAATAAATTTTTATTTAATTCATTTATAAAATCTTTACTTTTAGTGGTGTCTAAAGGAATATATCTAAAAGTAGTAATGCTTAAATTTTGAAAAATAGCTTCCAATTCAGGATGTTTTTTAGCTAGGTTATATAACATTTCTGAGAGTTCTATGTCTTCACTAATTAATTTTTCGTAGCCACTTCTTCCTATTTGTTGTAATGTTAGCCATACTTTTAAAGCCCTAAAACCTCGTGAGTTTTGAAATCCATATTCATAAAAATTTAGAGCTATCTCGTCTTCAGTGTTACTAAAGTTATAATATTCTGGATGTGAGCTATAAGTATCAATTAAATGTTGAAGGTTTTTTACTAATGTACAACCTGCTTCAATTGGGCTGTATAACCATTTGTGTGGATCTAGAGCAATAGAATCGGCTTCTTTAATGCCATCAAATAAATAACTGAGTTTTGGAATAACAGCGGCAGGAGTGCCATAAGCACCATCAATATGAAACCACAAATCGTATTTTTTGCAAATACTTGCTATAGCATTCAAATCATCAACAGCTCCCGTGCTTACATCACCTGCTGTGCCAATTACCATTATTGGTTTGCAGTTATTTTTTAGATCTTTTTTTATTGTGGTTTCCAACTTACAGACTTTGTGCCTAATCCAAATAGAATGGCAGCTTTTTCAATCCAGGAATGTGTCGATTTGGGACAATAAATAGTAAGTTTTTCTGAATAGTTTGAAATCCCATCTTCTTTAATATTCTTAGGTGCTTTCGCTGTTCTGGCGGCTAAAAATGCAGTGAAATTTGCCATATTACCACCACTAACCAATATGCCTCCATGGTTTGGTGAGACACCTATAAATTCAGATAACCATTTAATGGTTTTTTTTCAATTTCAGTAGCTATTGGGCTTAAAATATGTGCGCCAACATTTGGATTGACTGATGACGCCAGTAAATCTGCCAATGTGCCAATCGGAGCCGCTGAAGAAGTAATATACCCAAAAAATTTAGGATGTCCATTAAGTAAGGAATGATTGAATAATAAATCAGTTGCTTTAGTAATTAGCTCAGTAGCAGGTGGAAGCATTACCTAATAGCTGCTGTAATTGGCTCGGGCTTTCATTTGGAATAACAGGTTTTCGATCTATTGATTCAATAAAATCAGAAATATCATCAATTAATTGATATCCAATTTTTTAAAATTCTTCTTTACCTATTTCTAGGGATGATTTCCTGATTTTTGACATATTGTTGCTTTTTTAATATGTTACAACAACTAATTAATAAAGAATTGTTTTAACATTCTGTATCACAAGTGTTTAACGAAGTTATCGTTTTTTTATGGTAAAGTCAAGTTTAACACTAAACACAAATCACTAATCGTCAATTCTTAATATAAACCCACGGTTGTGAATGTTTTCTATTTTTAGAGAAGAGTCGTTTTTTAAATATTTACGCAAATGCGTTATAAAAACATTCAGGCTTTTTTTGTTGAAGTAATCATTTTCACCCCATAAAGTTGTTAAAATATCTTTGTGAGTGCAAAGGTTATTTTTATGATTTACTAAGTATAATAATAACTGGGTTTCTCTGTTTGTTAAATCCGTTTTTTGGTCATTATAAATAAGCTCTTGTTTTAATGTGTTAAACACATAAGTGCCTAATTTATAGGTGTCATCATTATCTGTTTTTTGTTTTGGACTTTCTAATCTAAAAAGTAGAGTTTTAATTCTAACAACCAATTCTTCTTCATCAATCGGTTTTTTTAAATAATCAATTGCACCTGCTGAAAAACCTTTTAAAACATCAATTTTTAACGATCTGGCAGTTAAAAATATAAATGGTAAATTAGGGTGTAAGTTTTTAATTTTTGTGGCTAAATCAAATCCATTTGTATCTGGGAGCATAACATCTAAAATGGCTAAATCGTAAATGTTCATTTCTAACATTTTTAAACAATCAACACCAGTTTTTGCCCAAGATATTTCAAAATTGTTCATTTTTAAATACTCAGTAAGTAAATAACCCAAAGTTGGGTCATCTTCAATAAGGATTATATTTTGCTTATTATTTTTCATGAATTAACGGAATAAAAATAGTAACAATTGTGCCAACTCCAACGTTGCTATCTATTTTTACTTTTCCTTTATGTTTTTTTACGACTTCTTTTACGTAGCTTAAACCAAGTCCATAACCTTTTACCTTGTGTACATCTTCGTTAGAAACTCTGTAATATTTTTTAAATATGAGATCCTTATCTTTTTTATTTATACCAACGCCGTTATCTGAAATACTAATTAGTAATTGATTTTTATGTTTAGAAGCATTTAACTTTATAATTGGGTTTTCTGAGTATTTTTGAGCGTTATCTAAAATATTACTGATAGCATTTTCTAAATGATTAATTTCAGATTTAATTAAGAAACTACCCTCTTCTAAGTTATAAGTAAACGTAATATTGTTGAGGTTAGAAAGTGTTTCAAAATTTTGGCAAATTTCAATTAAATTAGGTTTGAAGTCTGTTTTTTTTAAATTAAACAATTTTGGCTGAAACTCCAGTTTCCCTAATTCTAAAACCTTATCAATATGTTTGTTTAATCGCTCTGTTTGTTGCCTAATAATTTTTAAAAGAGGTTTTTTTGTTGTGTCTAAATCTTTTTCTAACATCTTTGATGCTAGATTTATTGAAAACACAGGGGTTTTAAGCTCATGTGTTAGGTTATTTATAAAAGAGTTTGTTGTTGTAATTACTTGTCTTTGCCAGTAAATAGATCTTAAAA
Source organism: Flaviramulus basaltis (assembly GCF_900114265.1). GTDB lineage: Bacteria > Bacteroidota > Bacteroidia > Flavobacteriales > Flavobacteriaceae > Flaviramulus > Flaviramulus basaltis. Next base: position 695,016 of record NZ_FPKV01000001.1, on the reverse strand, counting down.
ACCAAATAAAAATAATTATAATAATAAGCATAAACAGCAAACTTGGTATGGTGAGCCCATTTAATTGAGATAAAAGATATGAGTTTATATTTTTGAATTGTAGTTCTAAAAGGGTGTCTTTACCTGCTGTTTCTGGTAAGTAACCTTTCAATTGTATTGGGAACGTAAGTAGGTTTTCGCTAGTGTTAAATTGATTAGGCGATTTTAGTGAAAAGCTACTGTCTTTAGCAATTAATCTATATGAAAAATCAGTGTCAATTCCATTAAGTTTTAGTCTGTAGCTTATAAAATCTTTAAGAAAGTATTTTGAAGCATCTTGAATACTATCAATACTTAATTTAAAATTAGTATCATCATTTGTTATGGCTTTCCCAACTAAAAAAGTTAATTGATTTTCATCTGCCAAATCATTTTTAATATTTTTACTTGCAACATCTATGTTTTTTTTAAATTGAACAGTAGCCAAACTAACGCCAATTTTCAGGTATTTATATTGAATAAAAAACAAACCAAGAATGGCTACAATAAATATGACTATATAAACAGATCTTCTTTTCATTTCTAAATATCATACTATAATACTAAAAAAACTCCTTCTAAACTCATATTAATACTTTATTAATTTTCTTAATCTTTCATTAATGTTTTTAACTTTTTGTTGAAACAAACCAATAAGGTGTTCAACTACTTTAGCAATATGCTTCTTGTTCAATATAGAGGCAAAACTAAATATGAGAATACATTTAATAAGAGTTGCAATTTTAATATTGTTTTGTTTAACAACAAACAGTATGCTGGCTCAAGGTTGTGTAGCAATCAGACATTTTTCTTGTAGTGTAGGTAATAATTTAGATAGTAATCTGCTTCAACCTGGCGATTTTCAGTTAGGCATGAATTATCGATATTTTAAATCCTTTAGACACTTTAGAGGAACAGAAGAAGAGCCTGATAGAGTGTCAAATAACACTGAAGTTATAAATAACTCTCATTCATGGGACTTTACATTAAATTATGGTATAACCGATCGATTGTATGCAGGAATAACGATTCCATCAGTTATAAATACTAGATCTTCTTTATATGAGCATGGTAGAACAGAAAGGCATTTATCGTTTTCTAGAGGTATTGGAGATGTAAGATTGGGTGTAGGCTATTGGCTTTTTAATTCAGAAACTCATATGAACGGAAATTTAGCAATGGGCTTTGGTCTTAAATTACCAACTGGAAATTTTAACGCTACGGATATATTTTACAATGTTGGAACAAACGGTGAGCCTCAAATTCGCCCTGTGGACCAATCAATACAACCAGGTGATGGCGGATTTGGTTTTACACTAGATTTTCAATTTTACCAAAAAGTAAGCACTGGGCTATATTCTTATTTAAGTGGATTCTATTTATTTAACCCAAGAAATAAAAATGGAATAAGAACATTTAGGGAAACATTAAGTCCAATTCTAGAAAACGAATCAATAATGTCTGTAACCGATCAGTTTTCAGTGCGTGGTGGTTTTAGCTATTCACTTTCTCAAACATTATCAGCTTCATTAGGTGGTAGGTTTGAAGGTATTCCTGTAGAAGATGTTATTGGAAAAAGTGATGGATTTAGAAGACCAGGAAACGTGCTTTCTATTGACCCAGGAATTGCCTTTATGAAAGATAATATATCATTAAACTTAAATGTTCCAATAGCTGTTAGAAGAGAGAGGCCACAAAGTGTTACAGATATTGAAACCGAACAGCAAACAGGAACAGAAAGACAAGGAGATGCTGCTTTTGCAGATTATTTAATCAATTTTGGTATTACATATAGATTTAAAAATAAAAGTAAAAAAGAAGATATTTCAATAATTAATCTTAATTAAAAATATTAAGCCTCGGGTGGTAGCGAGGTGTAAATTCTTTTTCATATTGAGTAAAAATGCCAAATATAAACTATTTGGCATTTTTTTATAATTCAGATTTTTGTTAATAACCCATTTTGATTTTAACATTTTTAAAAGCAAATTATAAGTAATTTTAAAGAGCTACTCAAAAGCAAAAACCTTTAGTTTTACTGTAATGAACCCAAAATCTACCATAAAAGGACGAGGAGCACAACTTAATGTGCATAATCGTTTCTTTCAATTAAGTCATGAAATGCGTGACGATTTTTTAGAATTCTGTCAAAAAGAAGACGAGCAAGTCGATAAAAACAAAACACTTTATTTACCTGTTTTTCCAAAAACAATTGTCAATAAAGTTGAAAGCCCAGATGTTGGCATGCAATACTCAATGAATTCTTATCAAGGTTGCGAACACGGGTGTATTTATTGCTATGCTAGAAACACCCATGAATATTGGGGTTACAGTGCTGGTTTAGATTTTGAACGTCGCATTTTAGTAAAAAAAGATTCGCCAAAACTATTAGAAGCTTTATTAAAAAAGAAAAGTTGGAAAGCACATCCAATAGTGATGTCTGGAAATACAGATTGCTATCAACCCGCCGAAAAAGAATTTGAAATTACTCGACAATGTTTGGAGGTTTTTTTAAAGTATAAACATCCAGTTTCTATAATTACAAAAAACGCATTAATTCTTAGAGATTTAGATCTTTTAGAAGCCTTAACAAAAGACAGTTTAATAAGTGTAAATATATCTATTACCTCATTGTCTGAAAATACCAGACGTATTTTAGAACCAAGAACAGCTTCAATAAAAAAACGTTTGGAAACTGTAAAGGTTTTGAGTGAAAATAAAATTCCAGTAAATGTGATGTTGGCACCTATAATTCCATCAATTAATAGTCATGAAATTTTACCATTAGCAAAAGCAGCTTCAGATAATGGTGCGTTATCAATAGGCCATACTATTGTTAGACTTAATGGTGCAATTGGTGAAATTTTTTCTGATTGGATTAAAAAAACAATGCCTGATAGAGCTGATAAAGTATTGCATCAAATAGAAAGTTGTCACGGTGGTACTTTAAATGATTCACGCTATAAAACAAGAATGAATGGAGAAGGTAAGATTGCAGAACAGATTAATAATCTTGTTAAATTAGGAAGATTAAAATATTTTAAGGACAAAAGAAAGCCAAAATTAAACACAGAATTACATGAGCAATTCAAAGATGGGCAGTTAAAACTTTTTTAAAATAAAAAAGTGGGTTTAAAATAACCCACTTTTTCTAGCAAAAATTAAATTTAAATATTGGGAATTAAATATTTTTTGTAAATGTTTTTCCTTCAGTTTTCATAACTACTTTGTAGTTACCTTGTTCTAAACCAGATAATCTGTAAACTTTTTGAATGTTTTTTGTTCCTTCTATTTTTTCTGAATACATAAGTTTAGAATCAATAGCGTTTGAAAAATAAATATCAATTTTTAAAGGCTCTTCATTTAATGCTAGTTTTGTAATATAAAGCATGTTTCCTTTAACTCTAGTGTAAGGTTTAAAAATTGTTTTTTCTTCTGCTTTACTAAAAACAACATTGTTAGATGTTACAGTAAAAGGAATAGTGTCAATTTGTATATCCTTATCTAATTCAAAAATGTATTTACCATCAGGAAGCGATGTTAAATCAAATCCTTTAGAATATACACCATTTTGTTCAATAAGTTCTTTATATAAAATTATACCATTATTATCTATAATAGATAATAGGTTACCTTCTTTCACATTTTTTAATATGAGTACTGTTTTTTTAGCGTCATTTTTTATTGTAAAAAATGAATTTTCATTTGCGAAACTTAATAAGGTAGCAAACATAGTTACCATTAAGAATCCTTTTTTTGTGTGTTTAATTAAATTTTTCATGATTTGGTTTTTTTTAACGTTCAACACTACAAATATATGTTGGTATTTTAGTTTGTAAAACATTGATATTGATTAATTTATGTGCTATTTTATCTGTTATTATTACATCAAATTAGTATTAAATTAATATAGAGCATTTGCATGTTAATTGAGTATAATTTTTAATAATAAAGGTTTATAGTTAAAAATATGGCACAAAAAAAAGTGAGCCACCACAGCTCACTTTTACCAACTAAACTAAATAAGACATTAAACTAATTATTAATGAATATTGTCACTCTTGAGAGTATATTTTAATCACTTAATCTAAAAACCTAAAACACGACTACCACAATTGTGTTTTTGATTATTTTTATTTAGATTATACATGATCTAGATTTAATAATGTTTAACACTACAAATATATATTAGAAAGAGGGTTTGGAAAACATCAATTTTGACTTATTTATATGCTAAATTAACCGTTAAATAAATGTTAACTTCTTGTTAAGACAAAATAACACATAATTGTGGCAAAAAAATACATATTGTCATAACAATATGTAGTAACTTTGCATTATATGCCCAGAGATGATTATAAAAAAACCTACATTAGAGAAACTAAGTCCAAGTTTTGGTAGTTCAATCCTAGTAAGACAGCACGTAGAAAAGGTAGATAAGAACAATGCCTTTTGGCATTTTCACCCAGAGATAGAATTAGTTTACGTAAATAAAGGACAAGGAAAAACACATATTGGTAATCACTTGTCTTATTTTAATAATAGCCAACTTATACTAATTGGTGCCAATTTGCCGCACAATGGATTTACAGATAGACTAACAGCTATTGGAACAGAAACCATAGTACAATTTAAGTCTGATTTTTTAGGAACTGAGTTTATTGGGGTTCCAGAAATGGTAAATGTTTCATCATTATTTGATAGAGCAAAAAAAGGAATTAAATTCGGTATTGAAACAAAGCAAAAAATTGGTCCTAAAATTGAAAAACTTTTAGAGCGAGACGGATTAAAACGTGTTTTAAAGTTTCTAGAAATATTAGATTATTTAGCCACAACAAGCGATTATACTATATTAAATGCAGACGGAATTGCGTTAGAAACGAATCCGCAAGACAGCGATAAAATCAATATTATATATAAGTATGTCAATGCTAATTTTCAGGAACATATTACTTTAGATGAGATTTCAGATAAAGTAAGTATGACTGTGCCTGCATTTTGCCGATATTTCAAGAAAACTACAGGAAAAACGTTTACGCAATTAGTAAACGAATACAGGGTGGTGCATGCTACAAAACTTTTGAATGAAAGCCAAATGAGTATTGCCGATATTTGTTTTGAATGCGGATTTAACAATTTCTCGCATTTCAACAAGCAGTTTAATGAAGTAACAGGTAAAAGCGCTTCAAATTATAGAAAGGAAATAAAGCTTATTATTCAGTAATTTAGTTTTTACCATTCCACTCTTTATAAAACTCATCTAAAAACTGTAGCATAAAGTTATGGCGTTCGTTCGCTATTTTTGTGCCTGTTTTAGTATTCATTCTATCTTTTAAAAGCAATAATTTTTCGTAAAAATGATTGATAGTTGGTGCATTTGAATTTTTGTATTCAGCTTTACTCATATTAAGATTAGGTTTAATATCAGGATTGTAAAGTTGTCTGTTTTTAAAACCACCATAATTAAAGCATCGTGCAATACCAATAGCGCCGATGGCATCTAAACGGTCTGCATCTTGTACAACATCTAATTCGGGAGATTTAAATTTTTGATTCTCATTTCCACCTTTAAAAGAAATGTTTTCAATAATACTCACAACGTGTTCTATTGTTGATGAATCTACATTTAACTTAAATAAAAACTCGCGAGCTGTTTTAGGCCCAACAGTTTCGTCTCCATCATGAAATTTGCTATCGGCAATATCATGAAGTAAAGCACCAAGCGAAACAACAAATAGATTTACGTTCTCATTTTTAGAGATGAGTAAAGCGTTATTATAAACTCTTTGAATATGAAACCAATCGTGTCCACCTTCTGCATTGGCAAGGGTTTCTTTTACAAATACAATAGTTTTATTTATTATTTTTTCTGAAGACATAAGAGTATAAAAATATAAATTCCTTTCGGTTTGAAAGGAATTTATAAAGATATAATATTGTTAATTTATTTTATAATAGCAGGTTCTACCCATTTAAACTGAAACGAATTTTCTGGTATTTTAATGCGTTCCGACAAACGATACATTCTTGTTGGAAGTTTCATTAAATAATCTCTTGCTTTTTCGGCTTCGTCTGTAAGGTTGGTTATTTTATCAATTTCCCAACGCTTTATAAGTTTATCTAAAATATCTACATAATCATTAGAGGTATAAACTCCAATACGTTGTGCGGTATTTGAAAATTCTTCAAAAGCACTACCAATTTTATCTCCAGATTCTCTTAAAAAATGTGCAGGCATTGCAATTTTAAGTTTCATCATATCATAAAAAGCCATCATCATTTGACTAGGATCTACTTTAAAAATACGCTCTACAAACTCAGAATAAGCATGGTGATGACGCATTTCGTCACCAGAAATAATCTGGCACATTTTAGCTAGTTGTTTATTGCCTTTTTTCTTAGCCATTTTAGCAACTCTGTTATGAGAAATATAGGTTGCTAACTCTTGAAAACTGGTATAAACAAAGTTTTTATATGGATCTCTATCTGTGCCAATATCAAAACCATCAGCAATTAAGTACTGGGTTGTTTTTTCAATTTCACGCATGTTTACACGTCCAGAAAGATAAAGGTATTTATTAAGCACATCACCATGTCTGTTTTCTTCACCTGTCCAATGGCGAACCCATTTTCCCCAGCTATTTTGTTTGTCAACTTGATCTACACCTTCAACATCCATAAGCCATGACTCGTAAGTTGGTAATGCTTCTTCAGTAATCATATCGCCTACTAAAACCACCCAGAAATCATAAGGTAATTCTTTTGAAAGTTCACGTATTTCGCGCACTTCTTCAAAAAAAGAGTCACTTTCAGAATTAGGCAAAAAATCTGTTGGTTGCCATATTTTTTCTATTGGGATAAGGTATTTTTCTATAAGAGATTCTACGTCTTTTTCCAAAAACTGCATCACTTCTAATCGTACATTCTTTAACGACATAAATAGGTTTTACGGGTGTATATGTTCCTTTATAGTGGTTTCAATACTATTTATAAGCTCTTGCTTATTTGCAAAGGTAGCTAATTTTAAAGGCTTATGTACGGTAAAAGTAATATGACTACCGATGCCCATTGGAAATTTACCGTATTTTAGTGTTTTCCATGAATTGTTTATGGAAATAGGAACGACTAAAGCAGATGGTATTTTTTTAAATAAAACTTCTAACCCTTTTGTTTGAAATGGTTTGGGTTCACCGTTTTTACTTCGTGTGCCTTCTGGAAAAATAACAGCGGCACGTTTATTTGCTTCAATATATTCACCAAACTTCATAATTGCAGGTAAGGCTTGTCTTGGATTTTTTCTATCAATTAAAACGGAGCCTCCATGACGTAAATTGTATGATACACTAGGAATGCCTTTGCCTAATTCTATTTTACTTATAAATTTAGGATGGTGTTTGCGCATATACCACATAATAGGAGATATGTCGTACATACTTTGATGGTTAGCAACAATAATAAGTGGCTGATTTGTATCTATTTGATGTGGATTGTTAAAGGTAAAACGTGTGCCTAAAATATTTAAACATCTCATTATAAAAAACTGCAACCAATCAACACTTTTTTTATGAGCTTGATAGCCTAAAACATTAAAACAAAACCATTGGATTGCATGAAATATAATCAGTGTTAAAAAAAAACACAGGAAATAAATTATAGTTAAAGGATAAGCTAGTATTTTTTGCATGCTTCAAAAATAAAAAAAAAACCACGATTTTAGTCGTGGTTTTTTTCTGTTTATTTTAAGAAATTAATCTTAACAATGCTCATTAAAAGCATCAACTAAATTTTCTGCTATTAATTCTGCAGGACGACCTTCAATATGATGGCGCTCTAGCATGTGTACCAATTCACCATTTTTAAATAATGCCATACTTGGAGAACTTGGAGGAAATGGCACCATGTGACCACGAGCTGCGTCAACAGCTTCTTTATCCACACCTGCAAAAACAGTAACGATGTTATCTGGTCTTTTAGCGTTTTGTAAACTCATTCTAGCCCCTGGGCGCGCATTAGCTGCAGCACAACCACAAACTGAATTTACCACTACTAATGTAGTTCCTTCTTTTGCTAAAGCAGCATCAACCGCTTCGGCTGTATGTAATTCTTCAAAACCAACTTTCGTTAAATCTTCACGCATTGGTTTTACTAATTCTGCTGGATACATATTTTTAAATTTTAATAATTAACATTTTAGACTGCAAAGATACCAATTGTGTAACAAAAAGACGATGCAATCAACTAACAAATATTATATTTGACGATAAACAAAATTTATACTTACATGAGTTTTTCAAAATGGATAGGTGGTGCTTTAGGGTGGTCGTTTGGTGGCCCAATAGGAGCGATAATTGGGTTGGCATTAGGTAGCATGGTTGATGCAATGACAAACGGAAATAATAGCCCGTTTTTAGGACAAGGACAGCCACAACAAGGTGGCCGAACAACTTATAGAACAAGACCAGAACAGCGCCCACAAACTCAATCTGGCGATTTTGAAGTGAGCCTTCTTGTTTTAGCATCTATAGTTATAAAAGCGGATGGTATTCAAGATCAGCGAGAATTGGATTTTGTGCGACAACAATTTGTAAATATGTATGGCAAAGAACGTGCAAACCATGCATTTAAATTATTTAAAGGGATAAACAACCAAGATAATATTTCTACCAGACAAGTTTGTTTACAAATTAGACAAATGATGGATCATCCATCACGTTTACAATTAATGCATTTTCTATTTGGCATTGCCAAAGCTGATGGTACTGTAACCGAAGATGAAGAACGTCAAATTTATACTATTGCTGGTTATTTAGGAATAAGTTCTCGTGATTATGAAAGTATTAAAGCCATGTTTTATAACAGTAGCGATAATGCTTATAAAGTTTTAGAAATTGATAAAAATGCTACGGATGATGAAGTTAAAAAAGCGTACAGAACTATGGCTAAAAAATACCATCCAGATAAAGTAATTCACTTAGGGAAAGAACACCAAAAAGGGGCTGAAGAAAAGTTTAGACAAGTGCAAGCGGCTTATGAGCAGTTGCAAAAGGAGCGAAGATTTTAGTCGTTTTATTTATCAAAAACAATTGTAGATTTATCTTTAGCAACAGTTAAATCAATAGTTCGACCCAACATCATAGCACGATTATCTTTTTCGTGGCCTGCATGCATATTAAAAGCAATTGGAAAATTATAATCAGCTAAAGCATCTAAAACAAGTTGCTCAATAGATGTTCCCCAAAGGGTTGTGTTTGTTCTCATTTTACTCATATCACCTATAATAACGCCTTTACAATTATCAAAATATCCAGCACGTTTTAAGCTTTGAAGCATGCGATCTATGTGGTATTTGTATTCGCCAATTTCTTCTATAAATAAAATTTTACCAGAAGTGTTTATACTCGTTTTTGAACCCAACATAGTATGTAGCATGGTTAAATTGCCACCTACAAGTTGCCCGGAAGCTGTTCCAATTTTGTTGTAATCAGAACCTTCTAAGGTATAGCTTAAAGATTTACCAAATATGGCATCTTTAAATGTTGAAACAGTTTCTTCAATGGTACTCATATCGTCTTGTAAACTGGTGCACATCATGGCATGAATACTTTCAACTCCATTGTTATGTATTTGATTGTGAAGCGCAGTAATATCAGAATACCCAATAAGCCATTTCGGGTTTTGTTTAAATTTAGTATAATTTAATTTATCTAAAATTCGAACTGTTCCATAACCACCACGAGCACACCAAATGGCACTAATTTTAGGGTCATCTAAGGCGTTTTGAAAATCTTCACAGCGTTCGTCATCAGTTCCTGCAAAATGGTTTGCCTGACTAAAAACATGTTTTCCAACAACAGCATGAAGCCCCCAACTTTTAAGTAAATCTTTAGCTTGTTCAACTTCTGTAGTTCTATTTTTTAAAACACCTGATGGTGCTACAATAGCAACAGTATCGCCTGCTTTTAAGTATGGTGGTTGTATCAAAACTATTTCTTGTTTTTGTAAGCTTAAATTTTGCGCACAAACTGTGTTTCTTCCAAAGATGAAAACAACACAACATAAGCTTAATGTTATTAGGGTTCTTGACATAATGTAAATGTACATTTTTTTTCTAAATCGTAGCCAAAATGTGTACTTTTACGGCTTTATAAAACGTAACGTCATTACGAGGAACTCAGCAACGTAGTAATCTTTTAAAATTTAACAGATTGTTACAATTTTTATCAAAATTTCCGCAATGACAACCCAATTAGAGAATTACAATGAACACACCAAAAAGATATACTATTACTACTGCACTTCCTTACACTAACGGGCCTATTCATATTGGTCATTTAGCTGGTGTTTATGTGCCTGCCGATATTTATGCGCGCTATTTGCGATTAACAGGAAACGATGTAGCACTTATTGGTGGTAGTGATGAGCACGGTGTGCCAATTACAATAAAAGCAAAAAAAGAAGGTGTTACACCACAAGATATTGTAGATAAATATCATGCTATAATTAAAAAATCGTTTGAGGATTTCGGAATTTCTTATGATAATTATTCGCGTACAACCGCTAATATTCATCATGAAACAGCTTCAGAGTTTTTTAAGACCTTATATGATAAAGGAGAATTTATTGAAGAAGTCACCGAGCAATTATACGACGAAGAGGCAAATCAATTTTTAGCAGATCGTTTTGTTATTGGAACTTGTCCTAAATGTGGTAATGAAGAAAGTTATGGCGATCAATGTGAAAACTGTGGAACAAGTCATAACGCAACAGATTTAATAAATCCAAAATCTGCTTTAACAGGAAATACGCCGACTTTAAAAGAAACAAAACACTGGTTTTTACCTTTAGATAAGCACGAAGCATTTTTAAAAGAATGGATTTTAAAAGGACATAAAAAAGATTGGAAACCTAATGTTTACGGACAAGTAAAATCTTGGATTGATGATGGTTTACGGCCACGTGCAGTAACCCGAGATTTAGATTGGGGAATTCCTGTACCAGTGGAAGGTGGCGAAGGCAAAGTGCTTTACGTTTGGTTTGATGCGCCTATTGGCTATATTTCATCAACTAAAGAATGGGCACAACGCGAAGGGAAAGATTGGGAACCTTATTGGAAAGATAAAGACACTAAATTAGTGCATTTTATAGGTAAAGATAATATTGTATTTCACTGTATTATTTTTCCAGCCATGTTAAAAGCAGAAGGCAGTTATATTTTACCAGATAATGTGCCTGCAAACGAGTTTTTAAATTTAGAAGGCAATAAATTATCAACCTCTAAAAACTGGGCGGTTTGGTTGCATGAATATTTAGAAGAGTTTCCAGGTCAGCAAGATGTTTTGCGTTATGTTTTAAATGCGAGTGCACCAGAAACAAAGGATAACGATTTTACTTGGAAAGATTTTCAAGCAAGAAATAACAATGAATTAGTCGCTATTTTTGGTAATTTTATAAACCGCGTAGTGGTTTTAACCAACAAGTATTATGAAGGTGTTGTTCCACAACCTGCTGAGTTTTCAGAAGTAGATGATGAGACTTTAGCGACTGTAAAAGCTTACCCAGATGTTATAGCAAGTTCTATAGAACGTTATCGATTTAGAGAGGCGGGACAAGAATTAATGAATTTGGCTAGATTAGGAAACAAATATTTAGCTGATGCAGAGCCTTGGAAGGAAATTAAAGTAGATGAAGAACGTACAAAAACCATCATGTTTGTTGCACTTCAAATAGCAAGTGCTTTAGCCACTTTAAGTGAGCCGTTTTTGCCATTTACTTCTAAAAAACTAAAAGGTATTCTTCTTTACACAGAAAATTCATGGAATGATATATCAACAAAAGATATTTTAATTCCTGCTAATCACCAAATAGGAAAAGCAGAACTATTGTTTTCTAAAATTGAGGATGAAGCTATTCAAAAACAGCTCGATAAATTAGAAGCAAGTAAAAAAGCTAATGAAGCTGCTAATAAAAAAATTGAACCACAAAAAGACACCATTACTTTTGATGATTTTATAAAACTAGATATTCGCGTAGGAACCATTTTAGAAGCTGAAAAAATGCCAAAAGCAAAAAAATTATTGGTTTTGAAAGTAGATACAGGTATTGATGTGCGTACAATAGTTTCTGGCATAGCTGAAAGTTTTACACCAGAAGAAGTTGTTGGTAAAAAAGTAACCGTGTTAGTAAATTTAGCACCAAGAGCGTTGCGAGGTGTTGATAGTGAAGGTATGATTTTAATGACAGAAACAGCAGAAGGAAAATTAGTATTTGTAAATCCGGATGATTCTAATGTAGCAAATGGTTTACATGTAAGTTAAGAAAAAGAATCTTATATTTATCAAAAACTAAACTTTAATGAAAATAAGATTCAGTATTCTTATCCTAATTTGCTCTTTCACAAATATATTTTCTCAAGAAAAAATATCAGAATTTAAAAATGATATTAGTGACCCTAAATTCTTAACAAAAGAAGTTATTCCTGTAGTAAATGAAACCACAGATGATTTAGCTTTGTTTTTTATGACTCCAAAAGAGGTTTATGGTTATTTACTTAATAATAGATTAGAAGTAGTTAATAAACTAACTTCAGAAGATAAAAGAAGAAAATATAGTAAACTTATAGGGTACAGCATTAAAGATAGTACAAATTATAATTTATATTTAACTAATAAGAATAACAATAAATATGCTGCAATAAGTTTTTCTTTCGATGATAAAAGTTCTAGTATAAATGAATTTGAACCTAAAGGGTTATATGAAAGATTTGTACAAACGGTAACTATTAATAATATATTTTATTTAATAACAATTATTAAAGAGACGTCTACATTGAATTTTTACACTTCTGATGGGATTAAATTTAATGAGCCGTTTAAATTAAATTTAACATCTGAAAGCTTTTTAAACAGAAAAAACAAAAAGGTATCGTTATATAATCTATTTACTGTTAAAAGTAATGGAGGAATAAAAAGTAGTGATGTGCAAAAAATTGATGGTGATTCTCCTAGTTCGATTGAAATAACGTCTGAAGAAACTAAGCTTTATACTAGAAATGACAAACTTGTATTCACTTTTGATAATAACAGGGATATAACTCAAATTCTAACCATAGACCCTATTAATAATTACAGCTACAATGTAAAGTTATTTAAAAAACCACTTGAAAACCTTAAGCATTCAGAAAAGCAAAGTAATTCTTTTATAAATGATTCTATTTTATTTACTACAACAGCAACCAAAAGTGTTTTAGTTCTAAATATAGAAAATTATAATTCAGGAAAACTATTAAAAAGATTTACAATTAATGACAAAGATTCGATAACTTTTAAAAACACACCTATTATTCAGGAAGGTGGATTTTATGACAATTATAGAGAATTAGAAGGTTCTCAAAAGTTTTTAAGAAAAGTAAACTCAGCAGATATTGGAGTTTCTGCATATAGCCATAATGATAATCATGTTGTTACTTTAGGAAGTAAAAAAGAAATAAAAGGAGGAGGTATGATGATGCCAATGGGAGGTTTTGGAGGTTTTCCTTTAGCGACTATAGGTTCTGCTAATGTTTTTTTTAATCCAACTTTTTTTGCTTATAACTCATATTCTAATACAAAATCTGTACAATTTAAGTCTTTGTTAGACTCAAGATATCAACATATAAAAGGCGAAATAGAGGATAATATTTTCGATAAAATAAAGAATCATGAGGAACCAGATAATCTAAATGAAGCAAAAACTATTTTTAAGTATAAAGATTATTTTATTCTAGGTAATTATATTCCAAAAACTAAAACTTACATCTTAAAAAAGTTTAAAGATTAGCAATACTTTAAAAAGTTAAAAGGAATATTTTTTAGTGTTTAAAAACACATAAAAAATCTGTAACTTTACCTTAAAACCTAAAGATATGTTATCAAAATCTATAGAAAAAGCATTAAACGATCAAATTAGAATAGAAGCAGAGTCGTCTCAAATATATTTAGCAATGGCATGTTGGGCAGAGGTTAAAGGTCTAGAAGGTGTTGCTGGATTTATGTATCAACAATCAGATGAAGAACGCGACCATATGCTTAAACTGGTTAAGTTTGTTAACGAACGTGGCGGACATGCACAGATTTCGCAATTAAAAGCGCCTAATGTTACTTTTAATTCCTTTAAAGAAATGTTTGAAAAACTTTTTGATCATGAAGTTTTTGTTTCAGAGAGCATTAATAAACTTGTTCATATTTCTCTAGAAGAAAGAGATTATGCAACTCATAATTTCTTGCAATGGTACGTTTCAGAGCAAATAGAAGAAGAAGCTGTAGCTAGAACTATACTAGATAAAATTAACCTTATTGGTAATGATAAAGGAGGGTTGTATTTATTTGATAGAGATATAGTAAACTTAACAGTTAGCTCAGCTTCAATGGGTAGAGCTGAATAACTTTAACATTTAATCTTATTTAGATTTAATAAAAATAAGTATTTTTGTCACTTATATTCTTATAAGCAATTTCTCTTGGGAAAAAAGAAACAAAAAAAGGCAATAAAAAAATTACGAAAATTAGGAATTGATTTTCCCGAAAAAGTAAAAACTAGTTGTTGCAAAAAATTTAAAAAAGGCGAAAACAAACGGTGTAAAAAATGCCCTTGTTTTGATTTGATTAAAAAAGTAGCATAATTTCTTCAAAAGCTACATAATCTAAAAATAACTTTTATTTAGGCATACTTATAAGTCCAAAAGCTAAACATTTCTCGTAAATATAAAGTATCTAATCTAGTAAATGGATTAGTTTTTTAATCAATAACACTAAGCTTGTCCACATACTTGTGGTAAATTTGACTAACATTAAAAAATAAACTTATGAAACGAATACTCTTATTACTTCTTACTATTACTATAATGTCTTGCGGAGCATCAAAAACAGTTAGAGATTCCAAAAAAGTTATTAAAGGTGATTGGACATTAACCTCAATAGAATACAATCAAGGCGGAAGCTATAATTCAATCTTATTTAATGATGCCTCAAGCGATTGTTTTGAAGGTAGTACATGGAAATTTATACCAAATAATAACACGGGTATTTATACGCTTAATGGTATGGATTGTTCATTAGATCAAAGACATTTTATATTCACTATTCAAGAAATTGATGCAACAACAGGACTTTATGATTTTTTATTAAAGCCAACAGATGAAAAATATAATTCTGAAACAAATCAAGGTTTCAGATTAAGTTTAACAGCATTATCAGAAACGTCAATGCAATGGCAACAAGCAGTAAGTGTAGCAGGTAGTTCGTTTACTATGAGTATGAATTTTATTAAAAAATAAATATAGACTATGAAATCAATTATAAAAAAAACAGGAATTTTATTATTAGCATTTGTAACTGTAATGAGTTTTACAAAATGCAAATCTGTACAAAATGCAAACAATAAACAAAAAGGAGCGGTTATTGGCGCTACTGGAGGTGCTATATTAGGAGCCATTATTGGTAATAATGTAGGTAAAGGTGGTAATGGAGAATTAGGAGCTGTTATTGGCGGTGTTATTGGCGGTGGAGCAGGTGTGCTAATTGGTAATAAAATGGATAAACAAGCTCAAAAAATTGAAGAAGAAATACCAGGAGCACAAGTTGAACGTGTTGATGATGGTATTGTTGTAACCTTTGATGAAAATAGTGGTGTATATTTTGACACTGCAAAGTATAATGTTAATAATGCTTCTCAAGAAACACTAAATAAACTAGCAGGTGTATTTAAAGAATACCCAGACACAAATATTTTAGTTGTTGGACATACTGATAGTGTTGGTTCTGAAGAAAGTAATATGACATTATCAAAAAACAGAGCTTATGCAGTTACTAATTATCTTACAGGTATGGGTTTAAGTAATAGTAGGTTCACTACAAATTGGTTTGGTGAAGCACAGCCTATGAACGATAATAGTACAGCAGAAGGAAGAGCAAAAAACCGTAGAGTTAATGTGGCTATTGTTCCTAATGATAAAATGATTAAAGAAGCTAAAATGGAAGTTGGACAAAACTAAAAAATTAGCTTAAAAATTCGAGAATTCAATTCGAGTTAAATATATTAGATGCCTTATAAAATTATATTTATAAGGCATTTTTTTATGATTGTAAAATATATTACTAAACAAACTCAGTTACCAGAATCTGGAGTTAAAAACACAATTCAGCTTTTAAATGAAGATTGTACAATTCCTTTTATATCTCGTTATAGAAAAGAACGTACAGGAAATTTAGATGAGGTACAAATTGGAGAAATTGTAAAATATAAAGAACTATTTGAGGCTTTAGAAAAACGTAAAATAGCTATTCTAAAAGCATTGGAAGAGCAAAATGTTTTAACTTCAGAATTAAAACAAAAAATAGAAGCTACACAAGATTTAACAACACTTGAAGATTTATATCTACCATACAAAAAAAGCCGTAAAACCAAAGCAGAAACTGCTCGTAAAAAAGGATTAGAGCCACTCGCTAAGATTATAATGAGCCAGAATGCTAATGATATAGAGTCTATAGCTCATAACTATGTTAAAGGTGATGTTATTTCTGTAGATGATGCTTTAGAAGGTGCTCGACACATTATTGCAGAATGGATAAATGAACGTAGCGATGTTAGAAACAATATTCGCCAACAGCTAGAACGTTTTGCAATGATTTCTACGAAAGTGGTAAAAACGAAAGCAGATGATGAAAAAGCACAAAAATTTAGAGATTATTTTGATTGGGAAGAATCGCTAACCCGAATTCCGTCTCACCGTTTATTAGCCATTTTAAGAGCAGAGAGTGAAGGTTATATTCGAGTTAAAATAGAGATTGATAATGAGCGTGCTTTAGATAAAATTGAAAGTCGGATTATACGTTCCAACAACGCGTGTGCAGAACAAATAGTGCTCGCTATTGCCGATGCTTACAAACGTTTACTGCTACCATCATTAAGTAACGAGGCATTACAAATTGCTAAAAATAGAGCCGATGAATCTGCTATTTCTGTATTTGCAAAAAACCTAAAGCAACTCTTATTAGGTTCGCCTTTAGGTGAAAAACGTGTTTTAGCCATAGATCCAGGATTTAGAACCGGTTGTAAAGTCGTTTGTTTAGACGCACAAGGGCAATTAAAATATAACGAAACTATTTATCCGCATCCACCAAAAAGCGATGCTGCTGGTGCTATGAAAAAAATAAGCTCATTGGCCGATGCTTATAAAATTGAAGCCATTGCTATTGGAAACGGAACAGCATCACGCGAAACGGAAGCTATTATTAGAAAAATTCATTTTAAAAATGATATTCAGGTTTTTGTCGTAAGTGAGGCTGGAGCTAGTATATATTCAGCATCAAAAATAGCACGAGAAGAATTTCCAGATTATGATGTTACAGTAAGAGGCTCGATTTCTATTGGAAGACGGTTACAAGATCCTTTAGCCGAACTCGTAAAAATAGATGCAAAGTCTATTGGAGTTGGGCAATACCAACATGATGTAGATCAAACAAATCTTCAAAAAGCATTAGGTGGCGTGGTTGAAAATTGTGTGAATGCTGTTGGTGTAAATATTAATACGGCTAGTAAAAGTTTGTTAAGTTATGTGTCTGGAATTGGACCAAAACTTGCCGAAAACATATTTGAATATAGAAATGAATATGGAGTTTTTACTTCAAGAAGTGATATTAAAAAAGTTCCAAGGCTAGGAGGTAAAGCCTTTGAACAGGGTGCGGCCTTTTTACGAATTAAAGAAGCTAAAAATCCGTTAGATGATTCTGCAGTTCATCCTGAGAGTTATAAAACTGTTGAGACAATGGCGAAAGACTTAGGTAAGAATGTTTTAGATTTAATAGGGAATTCGGACCTGCTTAAGAAGATAGATTTAAAAAAATACTGTTCAGATTCGGTTGGGTTACCAACCCTTCAAGATATTATTAAAGAATTGGAAAAACCAGGTTTAGATATTCGTGAACAAGCCAAAGTATTTACTTTTAATCAAAACATAAAAACTATTAACGATTTAAAAGAAGGGCAATTACTTCCTGGAATTGTAAACAATATTACCAATTTTGGTTGTTTTGTAGATGTTGGAATTAAGGAAAGCGGGTTAATTCATGTTTCAAATTTATCCGATAGTTTTGTTAGTGATGTAAATGCACATGTTAGTTTGCATCAACAAATTATTGTTAAGGTTTTAGAGGTAGATATTCCGCGAAAGCGTATTCAGCTTAAATTATATAAATAAAAAAATGCGAACTCTAGAGTTCGCATTTTTTTATTTAAAAGCAATATTTATGAAGCTATTTTTTCTAAAGACTCTACATGAATGGCATTTAAAATTAATTTATGCCATTTTTCAATGCGTTGTATTTCATAATCTTCACTTAAGTCTTCATCAATATTAAAAAAAGGAATCCTTAAGTTTTTATTACCAGAAGATTTATAAATAAGTTCTAATTCTAAGCTTTGTAATCTTATAACCTTGTCTTTTTCTTTGGTATAATTCTTTATAACATTGCACTGTTTTAAATCGTGTATATTAATATTATTAATAGTAGATTTCTCTGCGTTAGAATTTATATAAGTTAATACATTGTTTTCGTTACTTATACCTATAAAGTTTTTACGCCATATTTCTTTTAGGCTATAAACAATGCCATTGCCTTTTATTAAAGAATTTACATGTTTTTTTGTGTTTGATGTGTTTTTTGTTCCACTATATATAAATAACAAAAAAGGAATGAACACGCTTAAAGTTAATAAGATAGAAATTATTATTACTGAATTTTTCATCTTGTATATTTTTTTAAAATTAATTTTATTGAATTTTTAAAACCCTCTAATAATCATTTAAAATGAAAGAGTTTTATAGTAAATACGTTAAAAATTAATAAGCTACAAGAAGGAGTGAAAAGGGTAGACTATTTTTTTAATAGTTAAATTTAAATTGAAGAGCTGGCAGATTCTTAAATAATGAGAATTATTCTCAACAAGAACACGATTTAACGATTTAAACGATTCTAAATAGTTTATCTGGTTTTGATTTTTTTGCTCATCAAAACTTAATATTTCATCAAAAGAATTATCAATCGATATAGCACACGAATTGTATGATTGATCAATTTTAATATCATGTGAGTGATTAACAGATTTAACAGATAAGTTGCTTTCCGTCTTAAATAGAAATAAAGAGAAGAAACTTAATGAAACCGTTAAAAATAAAAAATTAATTTTTTGCATTTAGCACTAAATTATAAAGTGTAAATGTATAATAAAGTTTGTTAATTTTATTATAATATTTCAGTAGTTAGCAAAAAAATGCGAACTGAAGAGTTCGCATTTTTTATAATCTAAAATAGAAAGTAATTATCTATTCATATGTTTTATTTCATCAGTAAAAGTATCTAAATCCACACCATTGCTTACTAAGGTTAAAGCCTTATCAACAATGTATTTTACATTTTCAGGATGAAAACCTAAACCTACCGAAATTTTATTAAGTAAAAGCTCTTCATGGTCACCTTTAATGTGATCTACATAAACCATGCGTGATAAATCATACAAACGCTCTAAACGTTGGTCATAAGAAAGAGGCGGATTTATAGGGTGTGATTTATAATCATTTAAAATAATTTTATAATCACCTTCGCTTATATCTAAATTGCGAGCTAATCTATCTAAAAAGGCTTTTTCTTCTTCTGAGATAATTCCATCATCCATAGCAATTCGAACTATAGATGCAAAATGATCTTCGTTACGCTTTTTAAATCCACTATCAAATAAATCTGAAAACGACATATATATTATATTAATTTAGTGGTGCAAACGTACATATTTTTTTTAATAAATTAAACCGAAAAAGGACTTTTTTGGGTGATGTTAAAAGGGTTGAGCTTGTAATTTATCTTGAGCTAATTTCAAAGCTATATCTTTTTAAAACACAATAGTGTGGACAAAGGAGATGGTTATCTTTAAATTGGTTTCTTCAATCAAAATTTAAGGTTAATTTATTTTAAAAAACCATGAATTTTAATTTGATTAATGACGTCGCACTTTAATCAATAAAGCCGATAAAGAGCAAAGTCAAAATAAGATTTTTCAAAAATATCATGAATTTAAGCTGAAACATTAAAAAAAACATTCTAAACCGTATCTTTGCACTCGTAAAACTAAAAAATTAGGTGAGTAAAACTACCCTCTCGCAAACCTACGCACAGACTTTGCAAACGCAAAATCTGCAAACTACTATTGCTCAAACTCAAAGTAAAACGCATTTAAAAGGACTTATAGGTTCTTCGTTTTCATTTGTTATTTCAAGTGTTTTTAAACAAGCAGAAAAACCATTTTTAATCATTTTTAATGATAAAGAAGAAGCTGCTTTTTATTTAAACGATTTAGAACAATTATGTGGTGATAAAGATGTGTTATTTTATCCAGGCAGTTACCGCAGGCCATACCAAATTGAAGAAACCGATAATGCGAATGTATTATTACGAGCTGAGGTTTTAAACCGTATAAATTCGCAAAAAAAACCAGCGATAATTGTTACATATCCAGATGCACTTTTTGAACAAGTTGTTACCAGAAAAGAGCTAGAACGTAATACTTTAAAGGTTTCGGTTAACGATAATTTGTCTATAGATTTTGTAAACGAAGTTTTGTTTGAATATCAATTTAAACGTGTGGATTTTGTTACAGAACCTGGAGAGTTTTCAGTACGTGGTGGTATTGTAGATGTGTTTTCATTTTCGCATGATCAACCTTATAGAATTGAGTTTTTTGGTGATGAGGTTGATAGTATAAGAACTTTTGATGTAGAAACACAGTTATCTATCGAGCAAATTAAAAAAATCAATATTATCCCAAATGTTGCTAATAAATTATTGCAGGAAAGTAGGCAGAGTTTTTTAAAATATATCGCTCAAAAAACAGTAGTTTGTTTTAAAAATGCCGATTTATTCTTTTCTAGAATAGACGATTTTTATAGTAAAGCAGAGGACGCTTTTAAAACCCTTTCTTCAGAAATTAAACATGCCGAACCTAACGAGTTATTTTGTGATTCTAGATTACTAAAAAAGCAATTACTTGATTTTTCAATTATTGAGTTTGGAAGTGTTGCTCTTATGTCTAGTGGAGTCGAGACAGCTCATCATATTGAATTCAACACCACACCACAACCATCATTTAACAAGCAATTTAATCTACTAATTGAAGATTTAAATACTAATCACTATAAAGGTTATACAAATTACATTGCCTGTGTAAGTGAACAACAAGCAAAACGTTTTCACGATATTTTTGATGATTCGCATTTAGAAGTAAAACCTTATAACACGGTTATATTATCATTACACCAAGGTTTTATAGACCATGACAGTAAAATAGTTTGCTATACAGATCATCAAATATTTGAGCGTTATCATAAATTTCATGTTAAGAATGGCTATGCCAAAAAGCAAGCCATTACTTTAAAGGAATTGACTAATTTAGACATTGGCGATTATGTAACCCATATCGATCATGGTATTGGACGTTTTGGAGGGCTTCAAAAAATTGATGTTGAAGGTAAAAAGCAAGAGGCCATAAAGCTGGTTTATGGAGAACGCGATGTATTGTATTTAAGCATTCATTCGCTTCATAAAATCACTAAGTTTAATGGGAAAGATGGCAAACCACCAAAAATTTATAAACTTGGTAGTAATGCTTGGAAAACTTTAAAGCAAAAAACAAAAGCACGTGTAAAACACGTCGCATTCAACTTAATTAAACTTTACGCAAAACGTAAAACAGAAAAAGGCTATCAATACAACCCAGATAGTTATATGCAACACGAGTTGGAAGCTTCTTTTATTTACGAAGATACACCAGACCAAAGCACAGCAACGGCAGATATTAAGGCAGATATGGAAAGCGAACGCCCAATGGATAGATTGGTTTGTGGTGATGTTGGTTTTGGTAAAACCGAAGTTGCTATTCGCGCAGCATTTAAAGCTGTTGATAACGGGAAACAAGTGGCCGTTTTAGTGCCAACAACTATTTTAGCATATCAACATTCTAGAACATTTAAAGAGCGTTTAAAAGAGTTTCCAGTAACGGTCGATTATGTAAATAGATTTAGAACAGCCAAAGAAAAACGTGAAACACTTGAAGCTTTAGAACAAGGAAAAGTTGATATTCTTATAGGTACTCATCAGCTTGTAAGTAAAAATGTGAAGTTTAAAGATTTAGGACTTTTAATTGTTGATGAAGAACAAAAATTTGGAGTCGCTGTAAAAGAAAAATTAAAAACTTTAAAAGACAATGTTGATGTACTTACATTAACAGCAACACCAATACCGCGTACGCTTCAGTTTAGTTTAATGGCTGCTCGAGATTTATCGGTTATAACTACACCACCACCAAATAGATATCCTATTGAAAGCCATGTTATCCGCTTTAATGAAGAAAGCATTCGCGATGCTGTGAGTTATGAAATTGAACGTGGCGGACAAATTTTCTTCATACATAACCGTATTGAAAATATTAAAGAAGTTGCAGGTTTGATTCAGCGTTTAGTGCCCGATGCCAAGATTGGTGTTGGTCATGGGCAAATGGAAGGCAAAAAACTTGAGCAACTCATGTTGTCTTTTATGGATGGTGCTTTTGATGTTCTGGTAAGTACAACAATTGTAGAAAGTGGGTTGGATGTTCCAAACGCAAATACCATTTTTATTAATAATGCCAATAATTTTGGATTAAGCGATTTGCATCAAATGCGCGGTCGTGTAGGTCGTAGCAATAAAAAGGCATTTTGTTATTTTATTACTCCAGAATATTCTGCAATGACCGATGATGCCAGAAAACGTATCACGGCTTTAGAACAATTTACAGATTTAGGTAGCGGTTTTAACATCGCCATGAAAGATTTAGAAATCCGTGGAGCTGGAGATTTACTTGGTGGCGAACAAAGCGGTTTTATAAATGAAATTGGTTTTGATACCTATCAGAAAATTTTAAATGAAGCTATTGAAGAACTCAAAGACAATGAATTTAAAGATTTATACAATGAAGATGAAGCTGATAAGGTTTATGTGAAAGATGTTACTATTGACACCGATTTTGAATTACTTTTCCCTGATGACTACGTAAATAACATTGCTGAACGATTAAATTTATACACGCAGCTAAATAATTTAAAAACGGAAGCAGAATTACATACTTTTGAGAAAGATTTGATAGACCGTTTTGGAGAGTTGCCAAAACAAGTGACCGATTTATTAAATAGTGTTCAAATAAAGTGGTTAGCAACCAAAATTGGTTTCGAGAAAATCATTATGAAACAAGGTAAACTAATCGGTTATTTTATTAACGACCAACAAAGTAATTTTTATCAAAGTGCAAACTTCACAAAAGTGTTGCAATTTGTTCAAACACATTCAAGTGATTGTAAAATGAAAGAAAAGCAAACTCGAAATGGTTTACGATTAATGTTAACTTTCAACAATATAAAAACTGTAAAACAAGCATTAAACGCCTTACAACCTATTGTGGCTTAATTATTGTTTTAAAATAATAACAACACCATTAAAGATGAAACGCTTACTTTTTCTCTCGCTTTTTTTACCTAGTATTCTTCTTGCTCAACATACAATTAAAGGCGTGTTTTCTCCAGCCAAAGATTATAATGTGGCATTATTGTATAAAGTTTCACCTACAATATCTAAGTATATTTCAAATGCAGAAGTGAAAAAAGATGGTAGTTTTGAGATTAAGTTAGATTCTTTAGTAAAAAAAGGTATTTATAGATTGGTTTATGCCGTTCCTCAAGAAGATTATAATTTTGATATCATTTATAATGGAAAAGAAGATATTGAGTTAACCTTTAATTCTGAAACAGGCGTAAAATTCAAAAAATCTACTGAAAACAAGTTACTAGCTTCTTACACTAATAGTATGTCTCTAGTTACACAAAGTATTGGGAATTATTTTAGCCAACAAAGTAAAGACACTACAGCGCTAAAAGCCATTTTTAAAACTCAAAAAGAAACCCAGATAAGTTTTGAAAAAGCAGCTAAAGAAACCATGGCTCTTCAATTTATTAAAGCAAATAAACCTTACATCCCTTTAAAAGTTGAAGATGTAAAAACATATTCAAATAATTTAAAAAAGCATTATTTTGATTTTGTGGATTTTAAAAATAGCACGCTTCAAAGCTCTAATTTTTTGGAAGAAAAAATGCTGAATTATGTTTTTGGAATGTCATCAGATTCTGAAGATGATATTACAAACTATAAGAAAAATATTGAAGTAGTTGGTAGTAAAATGAAAGATGCGCCTCAAAAAGTGAAACGTATTTTGTTAGTAGATTTATGGCAACAAATGGTAGATTTAAATTTAGAACCTGTCGCTAATTACATTGCAGAAACCTATTTAATGGATATTGCTGTGGCATTGAATGATCAAGAACTTTTACATTCCTTAATTTTATATAAAGACACATCTATTGGTAATAATGCCCCAGATTTTGATATAGAAATAAAGGGAAATACTAAACTAGTAACCAAGAAATTAAGCGAACTTAATATTGCCGAAACTTATATTATTTTGTTTTGGAGTAGTGGCTGCTCACATTGCTTAGATGAAGTTCCAAAGTTACAAGCTTACCTAAAATCAAAAAAAACAAGTTCGATTAAAGTTGTTGCTGTTGGTTTAGAAGATGAACCAAAAAACTGGCAAAACCTAATTAAAAATTATCCTGAATTTATACATGTTTACGGTAAAGGTAAATGGGACAACGAAATTGGTGATGCTTATGGCGTAACGGCAACACCAACATATTTTATTTTAGATAAGGACAAAAAATTTATTGCTAAACCTGAAGGTTTAGAGGTTTTAAAAACGTTTTTTGATGATGAGCTTAATTAAGCTACATACGTCATGCTGAACTCGTTTCAGCATCTCGCTAGTTTTTTAACTTATTTAATATATTCTTAAAAATGATAAAAAGCATTTTCTAAATGCTCAATATTAAAATTTTGGCCGTCTTTTATAATAGCAATAATATCAAAACGGACTTCTACATCTAAATTATTTACAGTAACATATTCATCAACAGCTTTAACTAATCGTTGAATTTGTTTAGGTTTTACAAAATCTTGTGGGTTTCCAAAATCTGTACTCGAACGGGTTTTAACTTCAATAATCGCAAGTGTGTCATTTATTTGGGCAATAATATCAACTTCGGCTTTATCAAACCGGTAATTACGTTCAATAATATCGTAGTTGTTTTTCAATAAAAAATCAACAGCTAGCTGCTCTCCTTTTTTACCTAATTCGTTGTGTTGTGCCATTAAGCTAAGTTATAAATATTTTTGTTACTTGCTTCATAAGCTTTAACAGTAAAAATATTTTTAGATAAGACTAAAAATATTTTTATACATGAGTAAATTTAAGTATCTTTGTGTTATATTTATAAATCATGACAACACTATCTGAGGAAAACTATTTAAAAGCAATTTATCATTTAGGTAAACAAGGAGCTACTCCTGTAAGCACAAATGCCATTGCAGAAAAGGTTGAATCTAAAGCCTCTTCGGTAACAGATATGGTTAAAAAATTAGCCGATAAAAACTTGGCAAATTATGTTAAATATCAAGGCGTAAGCTTAACAAATAAAGGTCGCTTAGCCGCAACATTAGTTATTAGAAAACACAGGCTTTGGGAAGTGTTTTTAGTAAATAAGCTTAATTTTTCTTGGGATGAGGTTCATGAAGTGGCAGAACAACTTGAGCATGTTAAGTCATTAAAACTAGTAAATGAGTTAGATGCATTTTTAGAATATCCAACTCACGATCCACATGGTGATCCTATTCCAGATAAAGACGGGAATTATTCACCTATAAAAAGTGTCAATATATTTGATGTTGACAAAGGCAAAGAAGGTGTTTTGTCTTTTGTAAAAGACTCAACAGATACTTTTTTAAAGTATTTAAATAAAAATAAATTAGCTCTAGGAGACACTATTAAGGTTTTAGATTATGAGCCTTTTGATAACTCTTTAACGATAGAAACTAAAACAAGAAAGATGATCATTTCCAAAGAAGTGGCTCAAAATTTATATTTAAGTCTGTAATATGAATAACTACAATCCAATATCGGCACTCATTATATTTTTTGTTATTGTGGCCTTGTTATTTGTGTTTTTTCGCCCAATAAAAGGATGGTTTTGGATTCTTAGAAAGAATTTTAAAAACAATGAAAAAACTATTATTGAAGATATTTTAAAGCAATTATATCATTTTGAAAATTCTGGTAATAAAGTAGATATGAAAACCTTAGTTCAAGTATTGGATTATAAGAACACTAGAATTGTTGAGGCAATAAATAAAATGACCATTAATGATTTAATTTATTTTGAATCAGATATTTTAAAATTATCAGAAACAGGAAGAGAATACGCTTTGCGTATAGTTCGAGTTCATAGATTATGGGAACGCTATTTAGCCGACAAAACAGGTTTTCATAAAACAGAATGGCATGATAGAGCAGAAATGATGGAGCATAAGCTTAATCATGATGAAACTAATACACTCGCAGCACATTTGGGAAACCCAAAGTTTGATCCACATGGTGATCCAATCCCAACAAAAACAGGAAAAGTAGCTCAGGTTAATGGTGTTGAATTACCACTTTTACAAGTAAATACTATTGGAAGAATTACGCATATTGAAGATGAGCCTGAAGTGATTTATAAGCAGATTTTAGCCGAAAATATTCACATTGGTTCGCTTATTAGAGTTATTGAAAATAATAACACACGCATTACTTTTCAATCTGAAGGAGAGGAATTTAAACTAGCACCTATTGTAGCTGCTAATTTAACGGTATCACCTATTGAAAAGGAAGTTGTCATAGAAGATAATATTGCCAGATTATCAAGTTTAGATGAAGAAGAAACGGCAAAAATTATTGGAATATCAAAAGAAAGTAGAGGCGAAAGTAGAAGAAGATTACTGGATTTAGGATTTGTAAAAGGTGCTAAAATTAGTATAGACTTAATGAATCCTTTAGGAGAGCCACATGCCTACTTAATTAAAGGAACCTCAATTGCTTTACGAAAAGATCAAGCGGCAAAAATTCTTATTAAAAAAGATTAAGATTATGGAAACGAAAGTGAAAAGTGCTTGCGATACCTGTGCTCATTTTAATGCAGACGGACTTAAAAAACTAGGAATCCATACTGATAATTTTGATTTTGTAGTAGCATTAGCAGGAAATCCTAATACCGGAAAAAGTACTGTTTTTAATGCCTTAACAGGTTTACGTCAACATACTGGAAATTGGCCTGGTAAAACAGTAACCAGAGCAGAAGGTGGATTTGAGTACAATACTCAAAAATTCAAATTGGTTGACTTACCAGGAACTTATTCATTGCTTTCAACATCTGAAGATGAGGAAGCTGCAAGAGATTTTATTCTTTTTGGAAAACCTAATGTTACTGTTATTGTTGTCGATGCGAATCGTTTAGAACGAAACTTAAATTTAGTACTTCAAATATTAGAAATTACAGATAAAGCGGTTTTGTGTTTAAATTTAATGGATGAAGCGAAACGCAATAATATTTCTATTGATGAGCGAACATTAGCACGCGATTTAGGCATACCAGTAGTGCCTACAAGTGCAAGATTTAATCAAGGTATTCCAGAATTGATTCAAACCATTAGCGAAATTGCTAATGGTACTATCATTTGCAAACCACATAGAATAAAAAATGTACCAGATAATATAGAAAAGGCAGTTAAAACATTAGCTGCTGAAATTGAAAAAGAGTTCCCTAACATTCCTAATAGTAGATGGATTGCTTTTAGGTTATTAGAAGGTGATACACAAATAATTAATGCTTTAAAAGCAGGTGAATTAGTTTAAAATTGCATAAATGAATCAAAAAAATATTGATAATATTATTGAGTTATCTAATGAATTGCGTTGGCAAATTGGTGATGATTTTCATGATAATCTAACAGAAGGTATTTATGCTGATGCTGCGGATATTGTAAAGGATACGGTTCAGGTAGATCATTCTAAAAAGCGGTTTCGTTTAGATTCAAAAATTGATAAAATAGTTACCAGTAAAACCTTTGGTTTTCCCATTATGTTTTTAATTTTAGGAACAGTATTGTGGTTAACCATAGTTGGGGCAAACTATCCATCATCGTTATTAGCAAACTTGTTATTAGATAACATTCATCCTCTTTTAAAATCTGGAGCAGCGAGTATTGGTATGCCGTGGTGGTTAGATGGATTTTTAATTGATGGTGTGTATTTGGCAGTCGCTTGGGTTATAGCTGTTATGTTGCCACCTATGGCTATATTTTTTCCTATGTTTACGCTTCTTGAAGATTTTGGTTATTTGCCCCGAGTTGCCTTCAATTTAGATTCTTTATTCAAAAAATCTGGAGCACACGGGAAACAAGCTTTAACCATGAGTATGGGGTTTGGATGTAATGCTGCTGGTGTTGTTGCTACCAGAATTATAGATAGCCCTAGAGAACGTTTAATTGCTATTATAACTAATAATTTCTCGTTGTGTAACGGGCGTTGGCCAACACAAATATTAATAGCTACCATTTTTATTGGAGCAGTTGTACCAAGTTCTATTTCTAGTTTTGTGTCCTTGTTAGCGGTAATTGGTATTGCTGTTTTAGGAATGGCTTTTATGTTTACCGTATCATGGGCGTTATCTAAAACCGTTTTAAAAGGAGAGGTTTCTACCTTTAATTTAGAACTACCGCCTTATAGACCACCTCGCTTTTGGAAAACTATTTACACTTCTTTAATTGATAGAACTTTAATTGTATTATGGCGAGCTATAGTATTCGCAGCACCTGCTGGAGCTGTTATCTGGTTAATTTCTAATATTTATATTGGTAATGAAAGCATAGCATCTTGGGCTATAAGCTCAATGGATGGATTTGGATTTCTCTTAGGGTTAAATGGTGTTATTTTATTGGCTTACATTGTAGCAATTCCTGCAAATGAAATTGTTATTCCTACTATTTTAATGCTTACAGTTATGGTTACAGGAATATCTGGAGGTGAAGGCGCAGGTGTAATGTTTGAATTAGATTCAATGAATGCTACTGGAGATGTTTTAAGAGCTGGAGGATGGACCTTGCTTACAGCAATTAACCTCATGCTGTTTAGTTTATTGCATAATCCATGTAGTACAACTATTTATACCATATACAAAGAAACGAAAAGCGCAAAATGGACCATTTTTGCATCAATTATGCCAGTTATTTTAGGGTTTGTTGTAACGTTTTTAGTCGCTCAATTTTGGAGGCTTTTTATTTAAACCTTTTAAATAGGAATAATATTTTGAAGTCAAGATTTATTATAGCAATACTATTTTTTTTAGTGACTTACTTTTCAGGGAATACACAAACAATCATTACAGATAGACCAGACCAAACTGAAAGTTCATCAACTGTTAACAAAGGAAGTTTACAAATAGAATCGGGAATTTTATTAGCTTTTAATGAAGATGATTTAATTTCAGAAAGACAAATATTAGCTCCTACAACATTATTTAGATATGGAATTTCAAAAGTTTTAGAAATTA
Source organism: Flaviramulus basaltis (assembly GCF_900114265.1). Classification (GTDB taxonomy): domain Bacteria; phylum Bacteroidota; class Bacteroidia; order Flavobacteriales; family Flavobacteriaceae; genus Flaviramulus; species Flaviramulus basaltis. Next base: position 665,411 of record NZ_FPKV01000001.1, on the reverse strand, counting down.
GAGTTCTTAGTCAATTCGAAAGTTTGAAAGATCAAAATACGTCTCAAAAAATTAATGGTATTAGCGATTTAGAAATTGGAACTAAAATTCAGTTATTTAAAAAGGAAAATGTAAACACCGAAATTGCTTTTCTTTCTCATGTTATTCTGCCAACGGGTTCAAAATCTTTAACAAATGATGCTTTCGGAACAATAAATAAACTATCTATCTCTCATGAATTGAATAATACAATGGGTTTAGGTTACAATGTTGGTTACGATTATTTTGGTAAAGGCAACGGCGATTTAACATATTCTGTTGCGTTAGGAATTTCGATAACAGAAATATTTAGCTTTTATATAGAACCTTATGGAGCTTTGTTAGATTTTAATAATTATGAATCTAATTTTGATGCTGGAATTACTTACTTAATTCAAGATAATTGCCAGTTAGATTTCTCTTTTGGTACTGGCATTAATCATACTATGAATTACCTTTCTATAGGTTGCAGTATTAATATTGCAAAAGCAAATAATAATTAATGGCAACCACAGGCATCACCACCACCACAAGCCTTTTTTGAAGCCGTTTTTTTCCAAAAGTATTTTTTTACCAAAAAGGTAAGAGCAAATGCCATAGATGTAAAAACCAATATGTTTTGAATAAGTGTGTTCATAATTATTTAGTCGAATTTAATTCATTTTCATTTCAAAAATTGAAAAGCAATTAAAGCTACAATATACGCAAAACCACTCATAATGACTAATTGTAAAATAGGCCATTTCCAAGTATTTGTTTCACGTTTTACTACAGCAAGCGTACTCATACATTGCATAGCGAAGGCATAAAATAACAATAAAGAAACTCCTGAAGCAAACGTAAATAGGGGACCTCCCAAAATAGGGTTTACTTCTCCAGCCATTCTGTTTTTTATGGTTTCTTCCTCGTCGCTACCAACACTATAAATAGTGGCTAGTGTACCAACAAAAACCTCACGTGCTGCAAACGAGCTTACAATAGCAATGCCAATTTTCCAATCGTAACCTAAAGGTCTTATTGCTGGTTCAATGGCACGACCAGTTATTCCTATAAAGGAATGCTCTAATTTATATGACGCAATATGTTGTTGCAATTCATCATTTGATAACTGTTGTGAAGCATATTCAGTTTTAATAATATTTTCTGCATTATTAAAATCTTCGCCAGGACCATACGATGCTAAAAACCATAGAATAATGGATATTGCTAAAATGATTTTTCCTGCACCAAAAACAAATGATTTTGTTTTTTCAACCACTGTTAAAGCTACATTTTTAAAAAGAGGTAGTTTATAGTTCGGCATTTCAACAACAAAAAATGTTTTGCTTTTTATTTTTAATACTTTATTGAGAATATATGCTGATATAATTGCTGTGCCAAACCCTAAAAGATATAAAAGCATTAAGGTTAAAGCTTGATAACCTAAACCAAAAAAACGGCCATCTGGAATTACTAAAGCGATAATTATTAAATACACAGGAAGTCTTGCAGAACAAGTTGTAAACGGTGTTACTAAAATAGTTATTAAACGCTCTTTCCAACTTTCAATATTTCGGGTTGCCATAATAGCTGGAATAGCACAAGCTGTACCAGATATAAGCGGCACAACACTTTTTCCGCTTAATCCAAAACGACGCATAATTCTGTCCATTAAAAACACAACACGACTCATATATCCACTTTCCTCAAGCACGGCTATAAATAAAAATAAAAAGGCTATTTGCGGAATAAAAATCACAATTCCACCTAATCCTGGTATAATACCTTCTGCTAATAGACTAGTAAAAGCGCCTTTAGGTAATTGATTTTTTGTCCATTCGCTTAATGATGCAAAAGAGCTATCAATAAAGTCCATTGGAATACTGGACCAATCGTAAATAGCTTGAAAAATAGTAAGTAAAATGAAAAAGAAAATAACATAACCCCAAACTTTATGGGTTAAAACGCGATCTAATTTACTACGTAAATCTTTAGCTTGAGAAGCATCAATGGTTTGTCCAACTTTAAGAACATTATTTATAAACTGATAACGTTTTATCGTTTCCTTTTGCTGTAAGCGTTTTAGGTCGCTTTTACTTTTAGTTTTGAAGTTAGCGACAGCATCAATTTCCTTTCTATCAGTTTTTCCAAAGTTTACATCTTGTGTTATAACTAACCAAAGTTTATATAATAATTGATTAGGGAACGCTTTTCTTAAATTGTCAAAGTATTCTTTATCAATTTCTGAAGCATTTAAACAAGGCTCAATGGAAATATCTTTATAATTAGCAATTAAGGTTTTTAAATTATCAATTCCTAAATTTTTACGCGTACTTATTAAGGCTATTTTAGTTTTGAGATGCTCTTCTAAATAGTCAATATCTAAAGAAATACCCTTATAATTCATACGATCTGACATGTTAATAACCAAGAGCGTAGGGATTTCTAAATCTTTAATTTGTGTAAAAAGTAAAAGGTTTCGTTTAAGGTTTTCAACATCACTTACAACAACAGCAATATCTGGAAAATCTTTATCATTTTTATTAAGGAGAAGCTCTATAACAACGTTTTCATCAAGTGATGATGCGTTCAAACTATAAGTCCCCGGTAAATCAATAATATGTGCTTTAACACCTCGAGGTAATTTGCAAATACCTTCTTTTTTTTCTACAGTAATACCAGGATAATTACCAACTTTTTGGTTTAACCCTGTTAAAGCATTAAAAACGGAAGTTTTTCCGGTATTTGGATTACCTATTAAGGCAACATTTATCTGTTTACTCATACTATTTTTTCAATTAAAATATGAGAGGCCGTTTCTTTTCTAATAGCTAAATGAGATCCATTTATATTTAAATACATAGGATCTTGAAAAGGAGCTAATTGAACAAGCTCTACAGAATTGCCAGGTAAACATCCCATTTCTAGTAATTTTAATGGAATATGAATAGATGAAACATCTTTAATTATAGCGTGTTCGCCTCGTTTTAAATTTGCTAAAGTGTCTTGCAAGCTTATTTAGATTGATTTTAAAGAAGCAAAAGTAATGTAAATATTCAGCCTAAAAAAATTGTTGCTAAAAAACTATTTGGAGTCTTCTTTTTTAAGGATTTTAATGTCTTCTAGAAGTCTATCTATATCTTCTGCATTGGTGCCATCATAAAACCCACGTATTTGTCGTTTTTTATCAATTAGCATAAAATTTTCGGTATGTATCATATCAAACTCACCTCCATATTCATTATCCTTAACAGCAAGGTAACTTTTTCGGGCAAGATCATATATTTGTTTTTTATCACCAGTTACCAAATTCCATTTACTGTCATTAACCCCTTTTAATTTTGCATAGCGTTTTAATTGAGCGACACTATCAATTTTTGGAGTTACAGAATGAGAAAGTAGCATCACTTCGTCATCATTTATTATCTTTTCTTGAATTTCAGCCATGTGACCTGTCATAATCGGACAAATAGTTTGGCAGGTTGTAAAAAAGAAATCGGCAACATAAATCTTGTTCTTATAATCTTCTTGGGTAATGGTTTTTCCGTTTTGATTAATAAGACTAAAATCGGCTATTTTATGATATTTCTTTTGATATTGAATAGTACTATCAACAAGTTCTGTACTTACCATAGCAGGCTGGTAAATATTAAGAGGCTTGTAAACATTAAGAGTATTGTAAATTAATACAATAATTATGATAGATATTACTGCAAAAACAATGGCAAACTTTTTGTAATCCTTAAAAAATGATAGCATTAAAAAACTGTATAATTTTGAATATGAACAAAAATACAATGAAATTTAATTATGCAGAATTTAAACGGCACATAAATTATTGTTAAATCCATTGGCAATATTTGATTGTCTTTTTTAAAGTTGGTTTAAAAGCTTACTTTTGTGCGATTATAAAAAATTGATTGAAGATACTATGGAGTTTGTTATAAAAATATCTCAGTTTTTACTGAGTCTTTCTTTACTAATTATTTTGCACGAGTTAGGGCATTTTATTCCTGCAAAAGCTTTTAAAACGCGAGTTGAGAAATTTTACTTGTTTTTTGATGTTAAGTTTTCATTATTTAAAAAGAAAATAGGCGAAACCGTTTACGGCATAGGTTGGTTACCATTAGGAGGTTATGTGAAAATATCGGGTATGATTGATGAAAGCATGGATACCGAGCAAATGGCACAAGAGCCTCAACCTTGGGAGTTTCGTTCAAAACCAGCGTGGCAACGTTTAATTATTATGTTAGGTGGTGTTACGGTTAATTTCTTATTAGCAATTCTTATTTATATAGGGATGAGCTATTTTTATGGAGATAAATTTTTACCAGTTGAAAATATTACAGATGGTTTTTTAATTGAAAACACTGTGGCTAACAAAGCAGGATTGTTAACAGGCGATAAAATTATTGCTGTTGATGGAGAAAAAGTTGAAAATTTTTCTGCACTTCCTGAAAAAGTATTGTTTGGAAAACAAATTACCATTGAAAGAAATGGAGAACAGTCGAACATTACATTTCCAGAAGATTTTCTCGCACAATTAATAGATTCAAAAGAAAAGGATTTTATTGAATTAAGAGAGCCTTTTATAGTTGTACAAGTTCCAGATACTTCATTTAATAAAAATAGTGGTCTTAAAAAAGGCGATATTATTTTTGGTTTAAATGATTTTGAAACTAAATATGCAGATGAGGTTAAGTTAGGATTAGAAAAATTTAAAGGACAAGAGGTCGCTGCTAAAGTTTTAAGAGATAAAGCTGAAATAAATGTTCCTTTAAAAATTAGCAATGAAGGTAAGTTAGGTTTGGTTTATGCCTCTAATTCTACACCGGAAACTTTAGAAGCTTTAGGATATTATAAATTTGAATCAAAAAAGTATGGTTTTTTTGAATCTTTTCCAGTTGGTTTAAAAAAGGCAAAAGATAGAATAGTTTCTTACTGGGATCAATTAGGAGCCATTTTCACACCAAGTACAGGCGCCTATAAAGGTGTTGGTGGCTTTAAAGCCATTTATGATATTTTTCCAAGCGTTTGGAATTGGCAGTACTTTTGGAATATTACCGCATTTTTATCTATTATGTTAGGGGTTGTAAACTTATTACCTATACCAGCATTAGATGGTGGTCATGTGATGTTTTTATTATATGAAATGATTTCTGGAAGAAAACCAGGAGATAAATTTATGGAGTATGCACAAATGGTTGGATTCTTTATTTTAATAGCTTTAGTTTTGTTTGCAAACGGTAATGATATTTATAAAGCTATTTTTGGATAAATTTTTTTAAAATTAAGTTTGCAGTAAATAAAAATATATATATATTTGCGCTCGCTAAGGCGAAAAACACATTCCTTCTTAGCTCAGTTGGTTAGAGCATCTGACTGTTAATCAGAGGGTCCTTGGTTCGAGCCCAAGAGAAGGAGCAAAAAAAGTCTAACAGAAATGTTAGACTTTTTTGTTTTTAATAAATAAAATAAGCTATTTAAGTATTTTCTTTGCCAGTAGCATAACCCCAAACTTGCTAGCCATTTTAAAACCAGATTGAATCCAGTTAAGTGGTTTTAAATCTTCTTTATAAGCCTCTTTAACCACTTTAAATTCTTCCAAAGCAATTTGACGTTCTAAATCGAGAATTTTTAATTCACGTTCTATAGTTTCTGAATTATTGTAAGTTTTCATAATTAGTTAAAAAAGGTTTTTGATAATTTTTTAATTATAAGATTGTTTAAATGCTTTCTAAAAAGAAAAACAATTAGTGATAAAATTAAAAATATGAATCCAACCCATAAAAAGCCTAGTGCGTAATTATCTAAACTTTCACCAATTAAAATAGCTAAAGCTATTGCTAAAAAAACGATACCTAATAAAAGTAAAGCACCAATCGCAAAGGCTTTAAAAACCAAACTAACAGATATTGTTAACTGTTGGAAGATTTTAAGCTTATAATATTCGTAGGAAGTTTTTAAATATTTTTCTCCTACTTCTTTTGCTTTTGAGTTCGTGTCATTTATAGAATCAACTAATCTCATTTAAGCTATTTTATCTTTTTGTAATTGTTTGTTTTTCATTTTTAAGTCTTTCAACTTATTCTCAAGAGACGTAATAATGTCGTCTGCTTTATAACTCGCATTGGATACTATAGATTCTACTTGTTCATCTAAAGTTTGCTTTTGAGTTGATGCAGTAGAAACGACTCTGTCTTTTAAGTCTATAGCGGTTTCGGCTATTTTTTGTTTAGCTAATAGTGCTTCATCACTAAGTTTTTGTCTTGTGCTGCTTCCTTTATCTGGAGCAAAAAGAATTCCTAATGCTGCCCCAATTGCGGTTCCTGCTAATATGCCTAAAACTGTATTTCCGTTATTACTCATAATATTTTTTGTTTTTAATTAAACTTAATTTTGTTTTATTAAATATACGTTGAGTTGGTAATAATAGTTATCTCAATTCATGTGAATATTAACTGATTTACCTTTATTAACAGAGATTTAACTAATCCCAATATGATTTTTAGCTGCCTCGACTGTTTTTTTAGAATTTCCTATAAAAATCTCATTATCAATAAGAATAACAGGTCTGCTTAAAAAAGTGTAATGTTCTAAAATATATTGTTTGTAATCTCGCTCACTTAAAGTTTGGTTTTTCAAATCCATTTCCTTGTAAAGTTTAGAGCGTTTGCTAAAAAGAGCTTCGTAGCTTCCTGCAAGTTCTTTCATCTCCTCTAATTGCTTTACAGTTATTTCTTCAGTTTTAATGTCTTGTAAAACAAATTCAGAAGATAAGTTTAACTCCTTTAAAATTCTTAAACAGGTACTACACGTTTTTAAATAATATACTTTTTTCATTCTATGATATGGTTTCTAAAAAACAAATTAAAACTATATTTATCAAAAAATTAAGCAATATGGATTTTACATTTCAGGTTTTAAATAATACAAGAGGTATTTTTAGTAAAATAATTAATAATAATTCTCTAGAAGATTTAAATAAAATACCGAAGGGATTCAATAATAATATCATTTGGAACATTGCTCATATTGTGGTTTCTCAACAATTACTAGCTTATAGGTTGTCGGGTTTAGAATCTACACTTTCTGATGAAATGATTAATAAATATAGAAAGGATACAAAACCAGAAGGAGATATTTCGCAAGATGAGGTTAACGACATACAAGAGTTATTGTTTTCTACTTTAAAAAAAACAAAGGAAGATTATAGCAAAGGTGTTTTTAAAACCTATAATGAATACACTGTTTCTACAACAGGAAATACCTTAACAAATATTAATGAAGCATTACAGTTTGTAACAATACATGAAGGGATTCATTATGGCTATGTTTTGGCGCTTTTAAAGGCTATTAAAAACTAAGTAGGGTTCAGCTTCATTAAAAGGGATTGCAAACTCAATAACACCTACAGAGTAAGGTGCAATTTCATAGGTATTATAAAGCAAAACAATGCCTTCTTCGCTGTACGCCATATTTGTTGGTAGCTCAAAGGTTTCAGTATCAAAAACTAAGTCATTTTCTTTTAAAGCTTCATCAAAATAAGGTTTTGCAAAATCTTTAAAGGCTTCAATATTATTAATTAGTTTACTATTATTAATTAGTTCACCGGTTTCGGTTTCAAAATTCAAAAAAGAAATATGCAAAGCACCATGAGCGCCACCAGTATTAGTATAAGAAGTAATAGCTATACTTGTAATTTCTGATGATTGAAACATAACTTCACCATCAATTTGTGCTTCCCATTCTGGAACTGTTTCTGGGAAATCAGTTTTAAAAGTGATGAATTCTTTGTTAAAGGAAATAATACTTTCTTCAATAGATTTTGAAGTGATTTTGTCTGGATCTCCAATATGTAATGCGGCTATTATTGATTTTTGAATTTCTGAATTTATTTTATCAGCTATAGCTTTGTTTCCAATAGCTTTTGGGATATTTATTTCAACTATCTCGTTGTCTTCAGTAGAAATATCAATTTCTGTAAAAGATGTTTTTAACTCCTCTTTACAGGCTATAAAAAAGAAAAATGAGCAAATAATTATAAGGTGTTTTTTGTGTAGCATAAGTAAATTTATTAACCAACATTAAAGGTAATTATTGCATTTGAATACACCGAATTATAACTTACATTTGTATAAATTCAATTTAAAAATGAAATTTAACACTAAAGTAATTCACGGCGGACAAGAACATGATAAGGCTTATGGAGCAGTAATGCCGCCAATATATCAAACATCTACTTATGCACAAACCACACCTGGTGGACATAAAGGGTACGAGTATTCAAGAACGCATAACCCAACTAGAAATGCTTTAGAAAATGCTTTTGCAAGCATTGAAAACGGTAATTATGGACTCGCATTTGGTTCAGGACTTGCGGCAATTGATGCTATAATAAAGCTCTTAAAACCTGGTGATGAGGTTATTTCTACTAACGATTTATACGGAGGTTCTTTTAGATTGTTTACTAAGATATTTCAAGATTTCGGAATTAAGTTTCACTTTATTGGCATGCAAGAAGCATCAAATATTGAGACTTTTGTAAATAAGAATACTAAGCTTATTTGGGTTGAAACACCAACAAACCCTATGATGAATATTATTGATATTAAAGCAGCTTCAAAAATTGCAAAAGCTAATAATATATTGTTAGCTGTCGATAATACTTTTGCAACGCCATACCTACAAAAACCATTGGATTTAGGCGCGGATATTGTGATGCATTCTGCTACAAAATACCTTGGCGGACATAGTGATGCAGTTATGGGCGCTTTAATAGTAAAAGATAAAGATTTAGCAAATAGATTATATTTCATTCAAAATGCTAGTGGCGCTATTTGTGGTCCTCAAGATAGTTTTTTAGTGTTAAGAGGCATAAAAACGTTACATGTTAGAATGCAACGCCACTGTGAAAATGGAAAAGCTATTGCAGAGTTTTTAGTTAAGCATCCTAAAATTGAAAACGTTTATTGGCCTGGTTTTGTAAATCATCCAAATCATGAGATTGCAAAAAGCCAAATGAAAGATTTTGGAGGTATGATATCATTTACTACAAAGGGAAATAATTACGAAGAAGCTATAAAAACTATCGAAAATTTAAAAGTATTTACTTTAGCAGAGTCTTTAGGTGGTGTTGAGTCATTATGTGGTCATCCAGCAAGTATGACGCATGCAAGCATACCAAAAGAGGAACGTGAAAAAACAGGTGTTGTAGATTCTTTAATTAGACTTAGTGTAGGTATTGAAGATATTGAAGATTTAATTGTCGATTTAAAGCAAGCTTTGGGTTAATCTAAATAATATATATAGCCAATATTTACCCATACTAACCAATCATTATTTTTATTATATTCTAATTGATGGTTTAGACCATCAACCCAATCGCTAAAATAATATTGCCCTCTAACATCTAGCATTAGGTCTGCTAGTTTAGATAATTTATATCTTACACCAACGCTACTAACCACAGACCAAGTACTTCCACTAGAGGCATCAACAGATCCTGGATTCCAAAGAGAATAAAAATTGCTTGGGTCTGTTAAATCGCCAATAGCTAGGGGATTTGGATTGGCATAAGTTGTGTTTACTTCAGCATTGAATAAAGTATAATGTATACCTAAACTAATAAATGGAGCTACTTTGGGAGTAAATGATTCAAATGCGTGAATATTTAATGGAAAAAACTCTAATTGAGTACCCAAATCAATATTTTTGGATACACCTGTATGTCCTCGTAATCTTTTGGCATCCTCAGATGTTTTGCTAGGATCAACCCATTTTCCAAAATGTTCTAATTTAGTTCTATTCCAGGATATTTCATTGCGGATTTTAAAATGCTCAATAAAATATGTTTCTCTAAAACTATAATGATAATTTTTTCGGTAAGAAAAATTAAAGAAATGAACAATACCTATTCCAATGCCAGAATTACCAAAATTGGTTTCCCCTTCATTACGACTGCCATAATCTGACCTAAATTGTACAGGACCAGCTATAACCCCTATTTCATGAGAGAAGCCTAATTGAGCATTAGCAGTTTGAAATATAACAAACAAACAAAAATAAGAAACTAACTGTTTCAAGTTAAGCATAATAAGGTTCGTTTTCTTGAGGCATTATTAATAACAAATATATAAAAACTCATTTAAGAAACAAATGTTAATAAATTTACTTAAATATATTAAAAATATCTATTGCGAAATTTTAAAAACAAAGGCATTATTTTTAAAGATAACGTATCTTTGCGCCGATAAATTACGTATTTAATAAATTATAGTGTAATATAAGTGCATATGAAAAGTAATATTGAAGCATTTTTAGACCTTGTAAAAGAAAGAAATGGTCATGAACCGGAGTTTTTACAAGCTGTAGAGGAAGTTGCAGAAACTGTAATTCCTTATATTGTTGAACATGATATATATTATGGTAAAAACATTCTGCTTAGAATGGTTGAGCCAGAACGTGTAATATCATTCAGAGTGTGCTGGGTTGATGATGCTGGAGAAATTCAAGTAAATAGAGGGTATAGAATTCAAATGAATTCTGCAATTGGACCTTATAAAGGTGGGTTGCGTTTTCATCCTACTGTTAATATGAGTATTTTAAAGTTCTTAGCTTTTGAACAAGTATTTAAAAACTCTTTAACCACTTTACCGATGGGTGGTGGAAAAGGAGGTAGTGATTTTGATCCTAAAGGGAAAAGTGACAATGAAATAATGAGGTTCTGTCATGCTTTTATGAGTGAATTATTTAGACATATTGGTCCAAATACAGATATTCCTGCAGGAGATATAGGCGTTGGTGCTAGAGAAATAGGATTTCTGTTTGGAATGTATAAAAAATTAAGAAACGAATTTACAGGTGTTTTAACAGGCAAAGGAATGTCTTGGGGAGGATCGTTAATTAGACCAGAAGCTACTGGTTATGGTAATGTTTACTTTGCTGAGAAAATGCTAGAAACAAAAAATAACAGTTTTAAAGGAAAAGATGTCGTTATATCAGGTTCTGGTAATGTGGCTCAATATGCAGCTGAAAAAGTATTGCAAATAGGAGGAAAGGTTTTAACACTTTCAGATTCTTCAGGATATATTTACGATGCTGATGGAATTGATGCTGAAAAATTAGCTTTTGTGATGGAGTTAAAGAATGTAAAAAGAGGTAGAATTAGCGAGTATTTAGAGTCTTATCCTAACGCAAAATTTGTAAAAGGAAAAACACCTTGGGAAGTTAAATGTGATATTGCTTTACCATGTGCTACACAAAATGAACTAAATGAAGAAGACGCCAATATGCTTTTAAAGAATGGTTGTATTTGTGTTAGTGAAGGCGCAAATATGCCTTCAACAAAAGAGGCTATTACAGCATTTCATAAAGCAAAAATATTATTCGCGCCAGGTAAAGCATCAAACGCAGGAGGTGTTGCGACTTCTGGTTTAGAAATGACTCAAAACTCTCTAAGATATAAATGGTCAAGAGAAGAAGTTGATAATAAGCTTAAAGATATTATGGCAGATATACATAAATCGTGTTTAGAATATGGTAAAGATGATGATGGGTATGTAGATTATGTTAAGGGCGCAAATATCGCTGGGTTTGTTAAAGTAGCAGATGCTATGTTGGCTCAAGGTGTTGTGTAGAATTGTATTATTATATTAAATCAATTAAAGGCTTCTTGTTTTACAGGAAGCTTTTTTGTTTAAAATATATTATTTTAAAGCAAAACTCGTTAGATATAAATATATTTGAAAACTCAAAAAAACATGTATGTATAAGAAACTAGTTGTTTTTTTAATTTGTGTATTTCCAATACTTAATTTTTCTCAAGATTTTTCTACACTTTGGAAAGGGCATTTTTCATACAATGAAATAAAAGATATTACTGAAGGTGGCAATAGTAAAATTTATGCGGCTTCAAATAACGCTATTTTCAGTTTAGACACACAAACAAATGAAATTGAAGAAATAACTACCGTTAATGGCCTTTCAGGTGATGCAATTTCAACCATTTATTATAGTGAAGTATATGAATTATTGGTTATAGGTTATGAGAATGGATTAATCGAAATAGCTTTTGATAATGATGATAACATATTAACAGTAGTTGATATTGTTGATAAGCCTACAATACCACCTACAGATAAAAGAATTAATCATTTTAATGCCTATCAAAATTTTATATACATCTCTACAAACTATGGGATTTCAGTTTTCGACTTAGATAAACTAGAATTTGGAGACACTTATTTTATTGGAAATGGTGGTGCTCAAATTCAGGTAAGTGAAACCACTATTTTTAACAATAATATATATGCGGCATGCTTAGGGGGTAATGGTATTAGAAAAGCAGAAATATCAAACCCTAATTTAATAGATTTTCAGAATTGGCAATTAGTTAACTCAGGAAATTGGACAGCTATAGAAACTCAGGAAGATAAATTATATGCCATAAATACAAATAGAAGAATTTATCAAATTATAAATGATGTTATTAGTGAGGTGTTTTTGTACACCAATGCTCCTTTAGATTTAAGATTTGTTAGAGACAATTTAATTGTTACAACGCAAAATAATGTTTTTTTATATGATGCAAATTTCAACCTAGTTTCTCAAGTAGATATTGATTCCTCATTTAGTAGCCTGTATACAGCAGCTACTGCGGATTTAGACAATATTTACATAGGAACGAAAGATTTTGGAATTTTAAAAACCCCACTTTTAAGCCCAGTAGTTTTTGAGGAAATTCATCCAGATGGTCCTTTATTAAATATTCCATTTTCTATTGAAGTAGAGCCCAATGGTTTGTGGGTAACTTTTGGAGAATACGATTTATATTATAATCCATATCCATTAAATAGTCGTGGTTTTAGTCATTTAAAAGAAGATGAATGGATTAATAATCCTTATAGTGAGGTTTTAACAGCAAAATGTTTAAACGAAATAGCCGTTAATCCTTTTAACAATAATCAAGTATTCATAAGCTCATTTTTCAATGGTTTATTGGAGGTTAATGAAGATGTGCCTACTATTTTATATAATGAAACAAATAGTGGGTTAGAGTCTTTAGTTTTGCCAGGCAATGCAAACTATATTGATTTAAGAGTAGGGGCATCAGAATTTGACAAAAATGGATTGTTATGGACTATTACAAGTTTAATAGATAGACCTTTAAAATCATATAATCCTAGTACTAATAAATGGATGTCTTATAGTTTTACTGATCTAATTTCTAATGGGTTTTCCGGAAACCAAGGGTTTTCAAATCTTGTTATTGGAGGAGATGGTACAAAATGGGTGACAAGTTTTCAATTTGGACTAATTGGGTATAATGAAAATGGGGGTAATCAACTTATTAGAAGTTTATATAAAGAAGATGAAAACATGCCTACTACAATAGCCACTGCATTAGCATTAGACCAAAGAAATCAACTGTGGATTGGAACTTTTAGAGGGTTGCGTGTTCTGTATAACATCTCTAACTTTTTTACTGATGATAATGTAAGAGCAGAAGAAATTATTATTGAAGAAGATGGTATCGCTAAAGAATTATTATTTCAGCAAAATATTACAGATATTGAAGTAGATGGTTCTAATAATAAATGGATAGGAACTTCAGATTCGGGATTATTTTATTTTTCATCAGATGGACAAAAAACCATTTTTCATTTTACTAAAGATAATTCACCGTTACCATCAAATAGTATAAATGATGTATCCTTGGATAATACAAACGGGACAGTTTACATTGCAACAAGTAAAGGGTTAGTGTCTTTTCAATCTGGTGGATCGAGTTCTTTTGAAGACTTAGAAAGCGCTTACGCTTACCCAAATCCTGTAAGACCTAATTTTAACATCGTTGATGAAAAGGTAAAAATTAAGGATATTTCAGAAAATGTAAATATCAAAATCACAGATATAGAAGGCAATTTAGTTGCCGAAGCTCAATCTAGAACAAACCAAAGATACAATGGCTATAACCTTGAAATAGATGGAGGGACAGCCTATTGGAATGGTAAAAATTTTGCTAATAATGTAGTCGCTTCTGGGGTTTATTTAATTATGCTTTCAGATTTAGATACTTATGAAACTAAAGTTTTAAAATTAATGGTCGTTAGATAATGCTAATCACTACAAACGCTATTGTTCTATCTAAATTAAAATATAAAGACAACGATCTTATAGTTAAGTGTTATACAGAGCAATTAGGTGTTTTAAGCTTTTTGTTACGAGGTGTTTTAAAGAATAGAAAAGGCGCCACAAAAGTAGCATATTTTCAATTATTATCTCAATTGCAAATAATGCTTGTTTATAAGGAGAATAGGTCTTTACAAGCTATTAAAGAAACTAAGTTGAATAATATTTATGCGAGCTTACATTCAAATGTTTTAAAAAGCTCTATTGTTATGTTTTTGTCCGAAGTTTTATCAAATACGTTAAAAGAGGAAGAACAAAATGATGCTCTTTATAGCTATTTAGAAAACACTTTATTATGGCTAGATTCTCAACAAGAGTATTCCAACTTTCATTTATTATTCCTTTTAAAGCTAACTAAATATTTAGGGTTTTATCCAGATACAACCCAAATGGAATTCCCGTTTTTTAATTTAAATGAAGGTAAGTTCGAATTAAAACCTAGTGATAGATATAGTGTTTCTGGAGAAAATTTAACATTACTAAAAACCTTATTAGGCACAACATTTGATGCCTTACCTAATGTGAGAATTAATGCAAAGCAAAGACAGGCTTTTTTAAGTATGATTTTGCTTTATTTTGAATTACATTTAGGTAATTTTAAAACCCCTAAATCACTACAGATATTTAATCAAGTTTTTAGTTAAAACATGAAGTTTTTTTACATTGTTTTCTTTTTATTAATTGGATCTACACTATCACAGGCTCAAAACATAAAGGTTTTAAATTCATTAACGAAAGAGCCTGTTTTTGGAGTAGCAATTTATAATGTAGATAAGTCTAAAAGTGTGGTTACTAATTTTAGAGGAGAGGCTGATTTAAATGTGTTTTTGGAAACTGAAATCATATATTTCAAGCATTTATCACACATTTTAAAAAAGATAACAAAACGTAAGCTTGGGCAATCAAATAAGGTGTATTTGGTTTCTAATACGCAAGGTTTGGATGAGATTGTTATTTCTGCATCAAAGTTTGAGCAAAGTAAAAAAGACATTCCACAAAAAATAGTAAGTACAAATAAAGAAAGTATTCAATTTACAAATCCACAAACTGGTGCAGATTTACTGGAAAATACAGGGCAAGTTTATATTCAAAAAAGCCAATTAGGAGGCGGAAGCCCAATGATAAGAGGTTTTTCAACTAATAGGTTATTAATTACTGTTGATGGTGTACGCATGAATAACGCTATTTTTAGAGGCGGAAATTTGCAAAACGTTATTTCCATCGATCCTTTTTCAATACAAAACACAGAGGTTACATTAGGCTCAGGATCCGTAATTTATGGAAGCGATGCTATTGGTGGTGTGATGAGTTTTTATACGCAAAAACCACAATTATCATACACAGATTCGTTGTTGTTTGATGCTAATATGATATTAAGATACGCTACTGCCAGCGATGAAAAAACAGAACATTTCGATTTTAATTTAGGCTATAAAAAGTGGGCATTTGTTACCAATGCGAGTTATACAGATTTTGGAGATTTGCGTATGGGAAGCCAAGGTCCTGATGAGTATTTAAGACCAGAATTCGTTTTAGCAACAAATAATGGCGATGTTATTATTCAAAATAACAATCCTTTGGCGCAAAAGGTAACAGGTTATAATCAAATAAACCTGATGCAAAAAGCACTTTATAAACCTGATGCAAATTTAAGCTTCGATTTAGGCTTGTTTTATACAGCAACATCAGACTATTCAAGGTACGACCGTTTAATACGCTATCGTGGAGGCACATTACGTTCAGCAGAATGGAATTACGGCCCACAAAAATGGTTTATGTCTAATTTGCAAATCACGAAGTTAAGTAGCAATTCTATAATTTATGATAAAATTAAAGCTACAGTAGCCTATCAAAATTTTCAAGAAAGTAGAATGGATAGAGATTTTCAATCTAATATAAGAAACTTAAGAGAAGAAGCGGTCGATGCTTATTCATTTAACTTAGATTTTGAAAAGCAACTAAGCACTAAAACAGAGCTTTTCTACGGTTTGGAATACATTTATAACAAGGTTAAATCTAGCGGTGATGAAGAAGATGTTTCAACAAATATAGTAACGCCAACAGTTTCGCGATATCCTAATGGTGCAAGTTGGCAATCGGCAGCAGTGTATACAAGTTTTAAATACAAACCAAACACGAGATTTGTATTTCAATCGGGTTTGCGTTTTAATCATGTTATTTCTAAAGCAGATTTCACAGAGAATAACACCTACTTAAATTTACCTTTTAGCACATCAAAAAATGAAGCAGGCGCACTTACAGGAACCGCTGGCATTAGTTGGTCGCCTAATAATACATTACAGTGGAAATTAAACGCATCTTCGGCATTTAGAGCACCAAATATTGACGATGTTGGTAAAGTTTTTGATTCTGAGCCTGGCTCTGTGGTGGTGCCCAACGAGAATTTACGACCAGAGTACGCTTACGGTGGAGAATTAGGTTTAAAATTGAATTTTGGCGATAAGGTTATTTTAGATATGAATACCTATTATACGTATTTAGATAACGCCTTAGTGCGAAGAAATTACACCTTAAATGGCGAAAACGAAATTGTTTATGATGGCGAATTAAGCAATGTGCAAGCCATACAAAACGCCTCAAAAGCGTGGATTTATGGTTTTGAGGTTGGTGCAAAAATCAACTTTACAAATCAACTTAAATTGACAACGCAATACAATATTATTGGTGGAACCGAGGTAGAAGGCAATATAGAAGTACCCGTAAGGCATGCAGCGCCAAGTTTTGGAAACACACATTTAGTTTGGGATTCTGGAATTTTAAAGTTTGATGCGTTTGCTAATTACAATGGCGAATTATCCTTTTATCAATTAGCGCCATCTGAAACAGAAAAGGATTATATCTATGCTTTAGATGCAAAAGGCAATCCATACAGTCCATCTTGGTATACACTTAATTTACGCACACAATATCAACTAACCAATTCTATAACTTTAACTGCAAGTTTAGAGAATATTACAGACCAGCGTTATAAAACCTATTCATCTGGAATAGCTGCTGCTGGAAGAAACTTTATTTTGGCTTTAAAGTATAGTTTGTAATGTCATTGTAAGGACGAAATACGTGGCAATCTTACTAAAAGAAACCGGATAACTTAAACAGACGGCTTCATCTGTGTTTGCAAAAACAACTATTTCTTAACCGCTTTTTTAGTAATTACTGCGCCATTAGACAATTCAACTTTAGCAATAAAAACCGAACTGCTCAAATTAGAAAGGTTATATGTTTCAGAAGTTGTGCTTCCTTTAAAATTATATAAGTTTCTACCTAAGAGATCAAATATATTTACGGTTTTAATATTTAAGTTATCTGATGTTGTAAACTGCACATTATCATTTTCCAATTCAATAATTTTTAATGATTTTGAATTTAAAGAAACATCATCTGTAGATAATGAAGCTGCACTAAATACAACTTCAAAACGCTCGTTAAATACACCAGTACTTGAAGTAAATGTGTAATCTGAAGCCGATAATTCGTGCACAGTATTAAGCAAATTGTCTTTTAAGAAAACAGGATTGTTGTTTAAAAAATCACCTTCAAATTGAGGAATAGATATGGTGTACAATGTTGCAACATCAATATTGGTTGAAAACCCAAGATTAATAACTTCATCTGCATTTAAGCTATTAATTCCTTTACCTTGAATCACGAATTTTTTATCAGAATTTTCAATAGTTGAATATAAAGCGGCATAAGCTGTTGGTGCTACAATTTTTCGAGCATCAAAATAAGCACCATCATCGTTATTAGTTGCGCCATTAATGTAACCAACAAGTATTTGATTAAACACACCATTATCTGATGTTAAATTTATCCATAATTTATTGGCTGATGAAGTAGCGCTCTTTTTTGAATTTGAGCTTTTAAAGAATTGGCTATTATCTGCAGAACCAAAAACACGCATACTATTGTTAAAAATAACATCTGCTGTATATACATCTCCAGAAACAAGAGTGGCGGTTGCTGCGTTAGACATAGACACAAAAAAGGCTTGACCCGAAGGAATAAATCTGTTTGGTTTTAATCCATCGCCACCAGCAATTTCTCCTATTCCATTAATAATAGCATAATCTGCATCTGAAAAATTTAATTGTTCATTTCCATTGGCTGAACCAGATGGCGCAGTATTTTGAGACCATAAGAATATTGCGCCGTCAGTTGTGTAATCTGTTCTTGCGCTAGCGTCCACATTGCTATTTGCAGCTAAAAATGCATCAGCACTAATAGCCGAAGGATAAGGGTTTCCTATTAAATTCCAGTTATTATCATTAAGTTCAAAATCATTTCTGTAAATAGGAACATTTACAACCCCTTTGTTAAAATCACCAATAAATGTTTGTCTGAATTTTTTATTTGAAGTTCCTGGTGCAACACTATATGCAAATTCGGTAAGAGTAGTTGCATAACCTACTCCAGGTAGCATAACTGTTGAGCCATTAACGCGCCCCCAGTCATCACCATTATCATCAATATCATCTTGCCCAAAAAAAGCAGTATTATCATTTCCAATTTCATAAGAGGCATCTAAAAAGTTTTGACCATTATAACGAAAACGTCTACTTGGCTCAGATTCTGTTAAAGAGCCACCAATTGTTGCATTTAAAACAGGGGAACTCCAATAGGTATACTCATACCAAGCATTCATTCGAGCTGTTTCTTTTACTACAGATATTAAGCCATCATTTGTTACAGTTCCTGAATCGTTATTTTGAACAAACGAGCCATAAGGTTGTAAAATAATAGAGCCACCAGCATCTACAGTTAAGTCGTTTTCTACTTCAATATATTCATTGTCAGAAATATCTAGAGTTGCTCCATTAGTAACTGTTAAACTGCAAGCACTAAAACTACCATCAGTAAACGTATTATAATCACCATTAATAGTAACAGAACTTGATAATGTTGGTAAAGAAGCAAGAGGAAACCACGTAGAACCATCCCATGTTAAGTTTGTTAAACATGATGCTATTGGACTTACTGTTCCATTAAAAGCAAAGTCCTGTATAACAAAAGCTTCATACTGGGTCATTGCTCCCCATATATATAGTCTAAATGTTATTGAACTTGTAATGTTTTGAAATTCATTAGTATTTAAATCTATAGTTGTTGTTCCGCTATTATTAGGTGTTCCAATATTTGCAACATCAGTTGTTGCAAAACCATCTAAACTAGAACTCAATTGTAAAAAAGGACCAGTATTATAATAAACAGAATTGTAAACAAAGCTTGAAAAGTTAAGAGAAAAACCAGCGTTTGGAGTCATGGTAAATTCAATATACTGATCTGGATTTAAACTTGCACCATCCCAAGCGGTAAGGCTATAGGTATCAGTGTAATCATTCCCAGTAATTTGTGGGCCTGGGTCTATGCCAGATGCCGTTATATTAGGGTCTTTATATGGATTTAGATAATCTAAATTGTCATAAAAAATTTGGCCATAACCAAAATTTATAGTAGAAAAAAGTACTATAAATAAAGTAAGGAATTTTATAAGGGTAGTTTTTTTCATGACGGTTAAGTTTAAAAAATCTATACTTAGGCAATGCTTAGTATAGTAGATTTGGTTTTTATATTTTTTTATTCTTATTGTTAGTTTATCAATTGTTATTTTTGAAAGCCAATGCAAACAAAAAAAACATATACGCTACAAGAAGCTACCAAAAAAATGGAGCATTATTGTGCGTATCAAGAACGGTGTCATCAAGAAGTAAGGCAAAAGCTTGAAACCATGTACATGATACCCGAGGCTATCGATGTAATCATAGTTCATCTGTTGGAACATAACTTTCTTAATGAAGAACGTTTTGCCAAAACATTTGTAAGCGGTAAGTTTAAAATCAAGAAATGGGGGCGCAGTCGATTATCTTATGAACTTAAGAAAAAAGACGTAAGCAAAGTTAATATAAATCAAGCACTTGCAACCATACAGGAAGAGGAGTACATCGAGGTTTTTAATGATTTAGCCGAAAAAAGACTGCATTCTATAAAAGAAAAGGACAAGTTTAAGAAAAGGAAGAAATTAATTGATTATCTGCTATATAGAGGATGGGAATCATATTTAGTATACGAAAAAGCAACAGAATTGATAAAGTAATTATAAAAAAGCGGTGAAAATTTAAATTTTCACCGCTTTTTTAGTAAACTATTTTAATTTTTTTTACAAATTAAAACTAGCACCCACATTAACCGTAAATTGGTTATGCAATTTTTCAGCAGGCGTTAATTTTTCTGTTTTATATTTTGCAAAAGGAGTGTTTAATTCGGTATAAATACCAAAACCTTCAGTAAAAAAATAACGCATCCCTAAATGTCCACCTAAGTTTTTAAGCCCTAGGCTTAAACCTGGATAAATATCAAAGTTTTCATCAATATTAACCACGTTACCTAAGTTAGCATTAAAACGAGCTCTAATATCAAACCGATTGTCAAAACCTGCATTTAAGTCATCATTTGCGTTATTTTTTAAGGCATCATCTACACCTAAAAGATAAGTTGAGGAGAAACCAACAGAAATATTCTGGCCAATACCAAAATCGTAACTAAGGTTAAGTCCGCTACCATTATCTTGAAAATTCGCACCTACTTGAAATTTGTTATCACCGCTTCCTATAAAGGCCTGTGAATTAACAAACGAAACACTTAATAGTACTACTAATAAAATTACTTTTTTCATGATTTAGTTTAAAATTTTTAGTGCGCAAAGGTATTATAAGTTAGTAAATAAAAAAGTTTTATTTAAAGGTCTTTATGTGTTCTAATAACAGCTTGCTCATTCTTCCAATCTATCCACTTTTGCCCCTTTAAACGGCGCATCATGCCATCATAATTTCGCATTATTAATATGTTGTAAATAGCTTTAGTTAAATTTTTAGGGTTTCTAGCAATAGCACGTAAACTCATAGAAAAGCCAGGTGTAATATAACGCATGTAATGCCAATAGCCTTCGGGCATATATAAAACCTCACCATGATTTAGCATTGTTTTATAACCTTTAGCTTTTTTAAGCATGGGCCATTTTTTAAAATCGGGTTTATTAAAATCTATATCTTCTCTAGTAATTAGAGAATGCGGAATTTTATATAGAAAGTCGTTTTGTTTTTGGTCGAACAAAATAATTTGTTTTTCACCTTCAAAATGAAAATGAAAAATATTAGCCAAATCTATATCATAATGCATAAACGTGTGCGAATTACGACCGCCAAAAAACAGCATAGGAATCCCTTTCATAAGGCTTAAACCAAAATCTGGAAACGTAAAATCTTTTTGTAAAGCGGGTATTTCCTTTAATGCATTCCATAAAAAAATGCGGTATTTGGTAGGTTCGCGCCTTAACAAATCTACATAATCACCTAATTTCATTTTTGCATGTGGCTCGTTAAAACCATCTTTAAAATTAACAGGTCTATCATCGTAAAGCGGTATGGTAATATCGCCACCAATGGTTTTCATATAGTCTAAATTCCATTTAGTATACGCAGGCCAATCGTCTATAAAACGTTCAATAACCACAGGTTTTTGTGGTTTAAAATAGTGTTTTAAAAAATCCTCTTTAGTAATTGTTTTTACTCTAGGAATGTCTTGTAAGTTTAGTGACAAGGCTAAAATCTTTTAGTGGCTAAAGTTAAGAAAACGTTACGAAATTCAAAATAGTATTTTTGGGCGTTACCACAAGGGTCGGGCTATACATTGCAAGTCCGCGCTCGTACCTCGCTGTGGGCTTTTCATTACTATCCCTAACGCAAATAGATGCGTTATTCAAAAATAACGTACGTTAATTTAAATATTAATTTTTTAAAAAATGTGGTGTTGAGCTAAAATATAATATCACAAATTATGCGATTTCTCCCAATGTCGAAATAACAAAAAATGCTTACTAATATTATTTTACAACCTTAGCTTTTTGCTTAGCGACTTCGTTACGCTCTATAGTATGCTCTGGTCTTGTCCATTTTGGTTTTTCACCTAAAGCTTGGTATTTAGAGTCTGTAGCTTCAACCGTTTCTGGTTGCATCTTTTTAATAAAAGGCTTTTGTGCATTTAACCCTAATAACTCAAACATTTTCATGTCTTCGTTTACATCTGGGTTTGGTGTAGTTAGTAATTTATCGCCAGCAAAAATAGAGTTGGCACCAGCAAAAAAGCACATCGCCTGTCCTTCGCGAGTCATTTCTGTTCTTCCAGCACTTAAACGCACTTGAGTTTCTGGCATTATAATACGTGTTGTAGCGACCATTCTAATCATGTCCCAAATAGAAATAGGTTCTTGATCTTCTAAAGGAGTACCTTCAACCGCAACTAAAGCGTTAATTGGCACCGATTCTGGTTGCGGATTTAATGTAGAAAGCGCCACAAGCATACCTGCTCTGTCTTCTACCTTTTCGCCCATACCAATAATACCACCACTACAAACCGTTACGTTGGTTTTTCTAACGTTATCAATAGTTTCTAAACGGTCTTCAAAACCACGTGTAGAAATAACTTCTTTATAATATTCTTCAGATGAATCTAAATTATGATTGTAAGCATACAAACCAGCTTCTGCTAAACGTTGTGCTTGGTTTTCGGTAATCATACCTAAAGTACAACATACTTCCATATCCAATTTATTAATGGTTCTCACCATTTCTAGAACTTGGTCAAACTCCTCACCATCTTTTACATTTCTCCAAGCTGCACCCATACAAACACGAGAACTTCCGCTAGATTTTGCACGTAACGCTTGTGCTTTTACTTGTTGCACACTCATTAAATCGTTTCCTTCAACGTTGGTATGATAACGTGCTGCTTGTGGGCAATAGCCACAATCTTCAGGACAACCACCAGTTTTAATAGATAACAATGTACTTACTTGCACCGTGTTTGGGTCGTGATGTAAACGGTGTACAGTTGCTGCTTCGTAAAGCAACTCCATTAATGGTTTGTTGTATATATTTAGAATTTCTTCTTTAGTCCAGTTGTGTTTTGTCTCGCTCATAGTCTCAAATAAGGGTGTAAAGGTAGAAAATTCAACTTTAAAAGCGGAATTTTAATATCATTCTTTATTTTTAGAAGTATCTGTATCTTTTTTCTCAGTTGTTACATCCTTCCCTTTTAAATATTCAGGAAGTTCCATACCAGCCATGTTAAACATATCTTGTAAAGGCGGCACCGATTTATACATTCCGGAAAGAAAATTTGCTGTAGATGATTTTCCATCTTCACCATTTCCTCCATTTTCCCAAACTGTTATTTTATCAATTTTGATATTTTTAATAGCTTCGGCTTGAGTTTTAACCAATTCAGGTAATTTATCGGCAATTAATAATAATACTGCATCTTTAGAATTATTACCAGCAGCTTTTACAATTTGTTCTAAACCAGCAGCCTGTTTTGTTAATACTTCGTAAAGACCTTGAGCTTCTGCTTGAGCTTTAAATAAAATGGCATCGGCTTCACCTTTTGCACGTCTTCTTATTCTTTCTGCTTCAGCTTCAGCATCAATTTCCACTTTTCTTTTATCAATTTCAGCAGGTACAATAACATCTGCCATTTGAGAAGAACGCTCTCTTTCTGCTCTTGCAGTTTCAGCTTCTTTTTCAGCAGCATAAGATTCTTCTAATGCTTTTGCACTTTGTACTTTTTCTGATGCGTTAGCCACACGTTCTGCTTCTGCTTCACGTTGACGACGTAATGAATCTGAATTTGCAACCGCTATTTTTGCTTTATTTTCACCTTCAACAGCTTGTGCATTTGCAGCTGCAACCTGCGTTCTTTGGTCTTGAACAGCATTGGCTTCTCCAATAGAACCATCTCTATTTTTTTCTGCTACAGATTTTCTTGCTGCGTTAATGGCGTGTGCAGCAGCTTCTTTTCCTAATGCTTCTATATAACCAGATTCATCAACAATATCTGTAATATTTACATTTATAAGTTTTAAACCTACTTTTTTAAGTTCAGATTCAACACTTTGAGAAATGTTAGTTAAAAACTTATCTCTATCAGAATTAATTTCTTCAATATCCATTGATGCAACAACTAAACGTAATTGGCCAAAAATAATTTCTTTAGCGAGTTCTTGAATATCTGGTAACCCTAAACCTAATAATCGTTCTGCAGCATTTTGCATAACGCCTGGTTCTGTAGAAACACCAATGGTAAATCTAGATGGAACATTAACACGAATGTTTTGTTTTGATAAGGCGTTTATTAAATTTACTTCAATAGACATAGGTGTTAAGTCCAGAAACTCATAGTCTTGAAATACTGGAATAATAAAAGCGGCTCCACCATG
Organism: Flaviramulus basaltis; assembly: GCF_900114265.1. GTDB lineage: Bacteria > Bacteroidota > Bacteroidia > Flavobacteriales > Flavobacteriaceae > Flaviramulus > Flaviramulus basaltis. The sequence continues at coordinate 640,930 of NZ_FPKV01000001.1, read as the reverse complement.
AATACATTTTGCTGATTGCCCACCGCCAACTTTACCATAAACAACTAAAATTCTATCTGATGGACAACGTTTATAGCGTCTTATTAAAACAATTAAAAAAAGGAATATAAATAATACTCCAAAAATAAGAGCCATTGGAAGTCCTAAGTTAAAGTTTTCCTGAATTATCAGTAATTTCATAAGTGTGTTGTTTTATGGGTTCAATTGGTTTTCTTGTTTGGTCTACTATTAATATGCCGTTATTGGTAACATCAAGTACTTTTATAATGGTACCAGATTTTAATTCCATAAGAGAATCTGTAAGGGCTTCTAATTCTCTTGAAGCACCTTGAATTGTTACGGTAACCTTTCCCATTTTAGCTCGATTTGCAGCAATAGTAAGATATACTTCGCCAATGGCACCAATGGCATTTTTATAATTTAGAGTACCGCTATCGCTCAATTTTCGCATTAAGTAGAACATGCTAGCCATTATAGCCATCATAACTAAACCGCAAAATGTAGAAATAATAAAAGTTATTGGTTTGGAAAGTCCAGCTTCAATACAGGCAATACCACTCCATCCAAAAATAGTAAAGAATCCAACTAGGTTTTTAAATGTAATAAATTGAAAACCGATACCAGCATCACCATCAATTTCAGAATCAACACTGTCAAATTCATCCGCATCTCCACCTACAAATGCTAATATAAAGACCAAAGTAAAAATGAGTGACCCAATAATAGCTATTAACCAGTAAATTTTTGAAAGCAAATCTAAATTCGAAAACCAATCAGACATTTTTAGGATAAATATGAGTTAATAAATATACAATCTTTATAAAGTTTTGCAACTTTATTTTGAAAGAAAAATTGACACTGCATTTCCGCCAAATCCAACAGCGTTTACTAAAATATTTTTTATTTTTTTTGGAGAATTTTGCGATTCCAAATAAGGGACACCAATAAATTTTTGATGCTTTAACATTAATAAAGCAAATTCGATATTTAGAGCTCCCGAAGCTCCAAAGGTGTGACCTATCTTCCACTTGTTAGTAGTAAGTGAAGGTATTTTGTTACAAAATATTTTTTCTATGGCTTTGTATTCAGAAATATCGCCTTTAATTGTGCCTGGTGCATGCATTATTACAACATCAATATCATCAGGGTTTATGTCACCTAATGCCATTTTCATAGATTTTTGAAAACATTTAGCATCACTAGAAATAGAAATATTGTGCTCTAAAATCTCTGTGGCGTAACCGATGCCTTTAACAATGGCTAATGCGTTTTCTTTTTTACCACCTTCTAAACAAATCATAGACGCACCTTCACCTAAAACCATGCTGTTATGCTTTTTGTTGAGGTCTAATGCGCGACAAGGATAGTTTTGGCTGTTATCTGCATAAATTTTTAAGGCCTTCATTTGTGCAATGGTAAATGGCGTTAATGGGGCTTCGCTGCCACCAACTAAAAATTTATTACACATGCCTGAGTTTATCCAAGCGACACCATTTAGCATAGCATGTAAAGCTGTAGAGCATGTTATAGAATGACTTATTTCGGGACCTTCGGTTTGTAAATCGTGCGCAACCCAAGATGAGATATTACCTAAAGTTGTTGTTGGCGAACTTAAGGTTTTTGCTTTGTTGCTTTTTAAAAAATCTTCATGATAGGTTTCAAAAAGTTGCGTTGCACCACGGGAAGAGCCAATGTTAATTCCGAAATTATCAGAACCGTTCCATTTTGCTTGTTTTACGGCTTGTCTTGAAGCATAAATAGCGTATAGAACAGTATCGTCTAACGATTTATATTTATGGTCTGAAGTTCTTAAATTTTCAATCTCTTGCTTTGCTTCATTTGTGATTTCGGCAGCTAAAGCGGTACCATTTTGAAATGATTTTTCAGTAATACAATGCGTGTCATTTTGGTAGTTTTCCCATGCTTCATCTAATGATTTTCCTAATGGAGAAATAGATGCGATAGCAGTTATGGAGATTGGTTTTTGCAAAAGATTTATTTTGGTTGCAAAGTTATAGTATTTCTAATGCATCTTCAATAACTTGATACACTTTTTGTAACTGTTCTTTGGTTATTACGTAAGGTGCTTGTATGTAAATAGTATTTCCTAATGGGCGCAAAAACACACCATTTTCCATAAAAAATTTAAAAAGTTTATCGCGTAAATTTCCATAGCGTTGCATTTCTACATTTAAATCGAGAGCAAAAATAATACCCATTTGCCTAATAGATTTCACCTTAGGGTGATTTTTAATATGATTGCCAAAAACCTGATGAGACGCTGTAATAGCGTTAATATTATTTTGAATATCTTCCGATCGTAATAATTCTATACTTGCTAAAGCGGCAGTACAAGCTAATGGATTTGCAGAATAGGTATGACCATGAAATAAGCCTTTACTAATATCATCACTATAAAAAACATCATAAATATCTTGAGAACATGTTGTAAGCGCCATAGGTAATAAACCACCTGTTAAGGCTTTACTTAAGCACATAATATCTGGTTTGGTTTCCATATAAAATGAAGCAAAGTGTTTTCCTGTTTTTCCAAAACCTGTCATCACCTCATCGGCAACTGTGATAACATTATTTTCTTTACAGAATTGTAAAATACTATTTAAACCACTTGCATCATGCATTTTCATAGCCGATGCACCTTGCACTAAAGGTTCGTAAACAAAACCCGCTACTTTATTATTAGCAATTATGTCTTGTAATGCTTTTAAAATAGCTTCGTGGTTTTCTCCGTTTGGAGTTGGAATACGTTTTACATCTAAAAAATAATCTTCAAACGGGCCATTATAAACCGATAACCCTGAAACACTCATGGCGCCAAAGGTGTCACCATGAAAACCATCTTCAAAAGCGATTAAAGTATTGTGTTTTTCACCATTATTAAAATGATATTGTAATGCCATTTTAATACCAACATCTACACTTGTTGATCCATTATCGCTAAAGAATATTTTGTTTTGATTGTTGGGAAGTATTTTAATAAGTGCTTCCGATAATTTTATGGCAGGTTCGTGTGTAAATCCGCTAAAAACAACTTGGTCGAGTTGCTGCATTTGCGTAGAAACACGACTGGTTATATAGTCGTTACAATGTCCGTACATGCAGGTGTACCAAGAGGCAATAGCATCAATATAATTGTTTCCGTTTTCATCGGTTAGCACACATCCTTTTGCTTTGGTTATGGCAATGGTTTCTGGATGCAATTTGTGTTGCGTTAATGGGTGCCAAAGGTGTTTTTTATCTCTTTCTTGTAAGCTCATATGCGTCATGCTGAACTTTTTTCAGCATCTCATTATTTTTTGATGTGACCCGAAACGAGTTCAGGGTGACAAAATTATTAATAATCTAAGGTTTTTAAAGTTGGGTTTATTGTGTTAATTAAATTCAATTTCCATTCTTTATGCCAATTTTTTAGTTGTTTTTCTTTTGCGATTGCTTGTTCAATATTTGAAAAAGTTTCAAAATAGATTAAATCTTTTGTGTTATACTTTTTTGTGAATTTTGAAGTAATTTCATGATAATGTTCTTCTAATCGTTTTGGTAAATTTGCTGTAACACCTATATAAAATGTAGTTCTATATTTATTGGTTAATATATAAACGTAACTAAATTTCATATTTGATTATGTGACACTGAAATGAGTTCTATGTGACGAATGTTATAATTTGTCTCTAAACAATTCAGCATATTCTTTTACCACATTTTTATCAAAATAAGGCTCTTCATCAATTCTACCTATAATAGGAACCTGTGTCATTTTTTTGATGATATCTTCTGTTGTTTTATGCTCATTTCCGCTAAATATAATTGAAACCTCAAACCCTTTTGCTTTTAAGGCATTAACAGTTAAAAGTGTATGATTTATGCTTCCTAAATAGTGCCTAGACACCACAATAACTTTGTAATTGGGTTTTATTAAATAGAAAACGGTTTGGGTATCATTTAGAGGCACTAATAATCCGCCAGCACCTTCAATAACTAAGTTGTTAGTGGTTTTTGGTGCTTTGACCTTTTTTAAATCAATTGTTATACCATCAATTTCGGCAGCAGCATGCGGACTCATAGGTGTTTGTAGGGCATAACTGTTTGGATGAAATTTAGATTTAGAGTTAGATACTAATTTTTGTACTTTTTGGGTGTCTCCATTATCTAATTCTCCTGCTTGTATGGGTTTCCAATAATCGGCTTCTAGAGCTTCAGTTACAATTGCTGAAGTGACTGTTTTACCTACTTCGGTTGAAATGCCTGTAATGAAATATGTGTTCATTTTAAATCGAATTCTGTTTTACATTCTTCACACTTATATTTATGTCTTGTATAAAATGGAAGTGCTGAAAATAAAAACCCAAAAATAAACCAGAATAATGATTTAGCATCTTTTATTGTTGAAAAGAGTTCTATTTTTTCACTGCCACACGTTGGGCAATTAATAGTATTGCCTTCATCATCAATAGAATATTTATTGATAGATTCTAAAATATGTTGCGCTTCTAAAGCTTGACGAGAAAGTACTTTTAGTTTTATACCGCCAATAGCGTTGCTTACTAATGGGTCGGTATCTATAGTTAAATTATCTGATAGAAAGACCTGAATACCTTCTGCCTCTAAGCGTCCTTTTATAATTTGCGCTTCGGTTGAATATTGAAATCTGGCTATGGTTTTAAAGGTGTCGCTCATTTTATGTTTTATAAGTTGAGTGTAGTTGTTCATAATAATATTAAATTACTAAGTGCTTTTAATACTTCTGATATTTCTTCACTAGAATTGTAACTGTGTAAGCAAAAACGCAAACGCTCTTGATCTTTGGGAACGGTTGGTGATAAAATGGGTTTTACATCAAATCCTTTTTCTTGTAATTTTTCAGCAATAAATTTTATTTTTTCATTACCGGAAATTACACAGCAATGTATAGCAGAATTGCTTTCAATAAAAAGATGTTCTAGTTTGTATTTAATAATTTCAGCTTTAAAAAAGCGAATATTTTGATGCAGGTTACCTATATTTTTACTTTCTACCAATTCGTGATATGCCGAATGAATGGTAGCTAAACTATGAGGTGGTAGCGCCGTTGTATATATAAAGCTTCGTGAAAAATTTATTAAATATTGTTTTAAGGTTTCACTTCCAAGAATTGCAGCACCATGGCAGCCCATAGCTTTGCCAAAAGTTATAATACGTGCAAAAATTGTGCTTTCTAAATTTAAATCTTGAATAAGTCCTGCGCCACTGTCGCCAAAAACACCAATAGCATGCGCTTCGTCAATTACTAAGTAGGCATTATTTTTTTTGCATAATGCTGAAAGATTAATTAAATCTGGAGTGTCACCATCCATTGAGAAAACAGATTCTGTGACAATATAAATGTTTTGATGAGATTCTGAAAGAAATTCAGAATGACGAAGCATTAATATTTCTAATGCTTCTAAATCATTATGCTTAAACTTATAGGCTTTGGCATTACTCATAGAAATACCATCGCGAATTGAAGCATGTATAAATTCATCGTATAAAATAACATCGCCTCGTTGTGGAATACTTGAGAAAAAACCAATATTGGCGTCGTAACCAGAATTGAATATTAAAGCAGAGTTGCTGTTATGAAAGTTAAATAGCATGTTTTCAACAACTGAGAACAAGTGATGATTACCAGACAATAATCTTGAACCTGTTGCGCCATTTTGTTTTATGTTATGTCCAATTAAAAACTTGTGGGCTTCATTAAAAATGGTTTCAGATTTTGAAAACCCTAAATAATCATTAGAAGAAAAATCTATCAGATTGTTTTGTTTACCAAGAAACCTTAAAGCATTTGCTTGTTGGCGCTCATCAAGTTTAGATTTTAACTTCTTTGGTAAATCATTCATGTTACAAAAATACTATCTTAGTTGTTTAAAATTTAACTCATGAAAAGATTTCTTTTTGGCTTCCTTTTTTTAGCTAGTAATTCCATAATTTTTGCTCAAGTTTCTTCAAAATACACTATTTCTTTTGAAAACGCCGTACACCATGAAGCTTTTGTAGAAGCTACTTTTTCAAATTTAAAAACAGATGATATTGAGTTTAGAATGAGTAGAACATCGCCAGGGCGTTATGCTTTACATGAATTTATGAAAAATATTTATGATGTTAAAGTTACAGATGGCGAAGGGAATGTGTTGGATGCTTCTAGACCAGATCCTTATTCTTGGAAAATAAAAGGGCATGATGGTACTATAAAAGTCAGTTATATTTTATTTGCAAATAGAGGCGGAGGAACTTATGCGCAAATTGATGAGACGCATGCGCATCTTAATATTCCAGCTACATTTATTTATGCACCAAGTTTAGAAAATGATGCTATTGAAGTAACGTTTAATGTACGTAACGATTTAAATTGGAAAGTTGCCACACAGTTAAAACCTATTAAAGGAAATACTTACTATGCTGAAAATCTGCAATATTTTATGGATAGCCCAACAGAGATTAGCAATTTTAGTAAACGCTCTTTTGATGTTGAAGGGCAGACTTTAAACTTTGTTTTGCACCACAACGGCACAGAAGAAGAATTAGATACTTATTTTGAACAAGTAAAGAAAATAGTATTACAAGAAAAGGCTGTTTATGGAGAATTGCCAAAGTTCGATTATGGTAATTATACTTTTTTGGCTTGTTATATACCAAATGCTTCTGGCGATGGTATGGAACATCGAAATTCAACCATTTTAACAAATACAAGAAGTTTAGCAGATGGAGGTATAAGTGGAAATATTGGAACGGTATCGCATGAGTTTTTTCATAGTTGGAATGTAGAACGTATTCGCCCAAAAAGCTTAGAGCCTTTTAAATTTGATGAAGCAAATATGAGTGGTGAACTTTGGTTTGCCGAAGGTTTTACGAGTTATTACACCACATTAATTCTATGTAGAGCAGGATTAATTAATCAAGAAAAATACATCAATGGTATAGTAGGAACTTTTAATTATGTTTGGAATTCACCAGGAAGGCAGTTTTTTAATCCTATTGAAATGAGTTACCAAGCGCCATTTGTTGATGCAGCACGTTCTGTAGATCCTGTAAACAGAAGCAATACATTTATTTCTTATTATTCTTATGGAAATATGCTTGGGCTTGCTTTAGATTTATCACTCCGCGAAAAGGAATTAAATCTTGATGATTACATGAAATTAGTATGGAAAACATTCGGAAAACAAGAAATACCATATACTGTTGAAGATTTACGAAGTACTTTAAATACTTATGCAGGAGACGATTTTGGCAATTATTTTTTCGATAATTATATTTATAAAAGTAATATGCCAGACATGAAAAGACTTCTAAACAATATGGGAGTGATTTTAACTCAAGATAATAGTAAAATCGATTTTGGAGCAACAGTAAGAAATGATTTAATAACTGAAAACACAACCATGAAATCATCGGCATACAATGCTGGACTAGAAAATGACGATAAAATCATTCAAGTAAATGATGTTTTAATAAATGAAACTACCGATTTTGACTCTATAATAAATTCCTTCAAACCAAACGACAGAATTAAAGTGACTTATGAGCGTTTAGGGGAAACTAAAGAAGCTAACGTAATTTTAGAAGCAAGTAAAAATTATACTTTAAGTTTGTTTGAAGCCAATAACTTAAAATTGGATAAAAAGGCAAAAGCATTACGAGAAAGTTGGTTGCAGGCTAAATAGGTGGCTTTTTTGTGACATCAAAAAAACGTATTTTTGGAATTATTTAAATTATTTATTCACTATGAAATTTTCTTTCTTTCTTCTCTTATTTGTTATCTCAAGTTTTGCTTTTGCGCAAAATAACTATATTGTTAAAACAGAAGACGGCAGACGTGTTTTGCTTAAAGCAGACTTTACTTGGGAGTATATTGATGCTGATAATAGTGACTCAGCAAATGCTTTAATTGCAAAAGAAAGTAACACCTGTAATATAGCAGAAGATTTTGTTGAGCCCGAGCTGAATAATAAAATTCAATCACAATTAAAAAAGGGACGAGCTACTATTGAGTTTGTTAAAAAGAAAGTCGCTAAAGATTTTAATTGTACCGAAGATGAAGTTTTGTTGCTATCTGCTTCAGAACAAAAGGCAAAAGCAGTTTACGAATTTTGTGCAAACGGAACTAAAGTTTCTTACAAGCGCATTGGTAATACGATTATAAAAAGCGGGAAGCTTTTTTAGTTATTATTTTAATAAAATTTAAGGCATTCACGTATCTTTACTCTCATGTATGCCTTAGTAGATTGTAACAACTTTTATGCGTCTTGTGAACGCGCTTTTAATCCTAATTTACGCAATAAACCTATTGCTATTTTAAGTAATAATGATGGCTGTGTCATTTCACGAAGTGATGAAGCTAAAGCTATTGGGCTACCTATGGGAGCACCTATTTTTAAATGGGAAGGCTTTTGTAAAGTAAATAATATTCAGATATTTTCTTCTAATTACCCATTATATGGAGATATGAGTAGTCGGGTTATGAAAATATTAGAACAATTCACGCCAGATGTTGAGGTGTATAGTATTGATGAATCCTTTCTAGAGTTTAAGGGCTTCGAAAATCATGATTTTGACGACTATGGAAATCAAATGCGTCAACGTATTTTAAAATGGACAGGTATTCCAACCTGTGTCGGTATAGCTCCAACAAAAGCACTAAGTAAAGTGGCTAATAAAATAGCACGTAAATTTCCAAATGAAACAAAAGGCGTATATGTAATTGATTCTGAAGAAAAACGAATTAAAGCTTTAAAGTGGACAAAACTTGAAGATGTTTGGGGCATTGGTCGTGGCATCCACAAACGATTAAATGCCAAAGGATGTAAAACAGCATTCGATTTTATTCAACTGCCTGATGATTGGGTAAGTAAAAGTTTTTCAATTACCGAATGGAAACTCAAAAAGGATTTGGAAGGCAACTCTAAAATATTGTTAGACGAGCCAAAAAACAAACAAGCTATTGCAACTACACGAAGTTTTGAATACACCTATTCAGATATTGATAATATTAAAGAACGTATTTCCACGTTTGCTACAAGTTGTGCTGAAAAGCTCCGTAAACAAGGATCTAGTTGTCATATGATTTATGTTACTTTAAGTAGTGACAGACACAAAAAAGATTTTGAACAGCACCGGGCGAGTAGAGTTGTTAGTTTACCTTATCCAACAGATTCTAGCCTAATTATTAGTAGAGAAGCTGTTAGAGATGTGTCTAGTATTTTTAAAAAAGGAATCAAGTATAAGCGTGCTGGAGTAATTGTGATGGGATTGGTGCCAACAAACAATCATCAATTAGATATATTTGAATATGAAGACCCTAAACATAAACCATTAATGGGTGTTATAGATGATTTAAATGCTAAATATGCTAATCATAAAATTAAACTAGGAAGTCAAGATTTAAAACGTACATGGAAAATGCGTCAAGAACGCTTATCTCCTAGATATACAACGAATATTAATGATGTTATTAAAGTAAAATAATATTAACGTTGTATAAGAATCTTTATTAACTTTATCCAAATACCTTCTTTGTTAGACTTAAAATGAAAAACACACTACTACATAAATCTAAAAATCTAAGTTTTTTTACTCCAAAACCCTCAAATGGTTTGGGCGCTATCTTTTTAGATACAGGAATTTCAGCGGGATTTCCATCGCCTGCTGAGGATTTTAAGGAAGAACGTATTTCTTTAGATAATGAACTTGTAAAAAACAAAGAAGCTACTTTTTTTGCTCGAGTAAGTGGACAATCAATGATAGGTGCAGGACTTGATGATAGTGATTTGTTGGTTATAGATAGAAGTTTGGAGCCTAGTCATAATAAAATTGCTGTTTGTTTTTTAGATGGCGAGTTTACGGTAAAACGTTTAAAAATAGATAAAGAAGGTCTTTGGTTGCAACCAGAAAACCCTAATTATCCCATTATAAAAATAACAGAAGATAACGACTTTATCATTTGGGGAATTGTGACTAATGTGATTAAAAAAGTATAGTTTTTTTATTGTGAACGATATAATTTATAAAAGAGCTTCAACTGAACAAGAGTTGTATCAAATTCTTGAACTACAAAAACGGAATATCCCAATATCAATTTCTGAAACTGAAAAACAACAAGAAGGGTTTGTTACCGTTCAACATACTTTTGAAGTTCTAAAAGCGATGAATGATGTTTGTGCGCATACTATTGCCACGCATGAAGATATGGTTATTGGTTATGCGTTAAGTATGGTTAAAGCTTTTAAAGACGATATAGATGTTTTAAAACCCATGTTTGATATGATTGAAACCCAGGTTAAGCCAACAGAAAACTATATTGTTATGGGACAAATTTGTATCGATAAGAATTATAGAAAACAAGGTGTTTTTAGGGGGTTATATGGCAAAATGAAAGAGGTGCTAAAACAAGAATATAACTGTATAATAACAGAGGTTGATAAAATGAATCAAAGATCTCTAAATGCACATTATGCCGTTGGGTTTAAAACTCTGCATATGTTTCATTCTAACAATCAAGAATGGGAAATTTTGATTTGTGATATAAATTAAAGTTAGTCAGTAATTACAATTTCTATACCTAGATCTTCAATTGTTTTTCTATTTAAAAATTGCTTCGGTTTAATAGGTTGTTGTTAGTCCAAATTCCAAATCAATTCCATCAACACCTAAAATAATTTATTACAAGAAAAATCATTAAGTATTGTCTTAGCAATAGAGCCAATAACAAGTTTGAGTTTTTCTAACAATACCAACTAATTGCAGAATATCAACAAATTCATTTTCAAACAACTTAATAGAAATAAATAGTGAAGAGGTTAAAACAGTAAGTTTATCAAAGCCACTAATTAATCTTGATAAATAATGTAATCATTGTTAATTAACTTTAAAGCTTCAGAGACTATTTTGCTTTTTTATCTATAGATTAGTAAAACGAAAATAAACAAAACATTTATGTTTTATAGAGAGCGATTAATTAATGAAATAATAAATACTGAAGAATTTGATGTTGTTGTAATTGGTGGCGGAGCAAGTGGTTTAGGTATTGCCATTGATGCTGCTAGTAGAGGGTTGAAAACTGTTTTGTTTGAAGGCAGTGATTTTGCTAAAGGGACTTCAAGTAAAAGCACAAAATTGGTACATGGAGGAGTAAGGTATTTAGCTCAGGGTAATGTGGGTTTGGTTATAGAAGCTCTAGAAGAAAGAGGTATTCTTTCAGAAAACGCAAAACATCTTTTTAAAAATTTGTCATTTATAATTCCAAATTATAAATGGTGGCAAGGATTTTATTATTCTATTGGACTTAAATTTTACGATTTGTTATCTAAGAAATTAAGTTTAGGAAAATCGAAATTAATTAATAACTCAAATACATTACGGTTACTTCCTAATTTAAAAAAAGAGAATTTGTCTAGCGGTGTAATTTACCATGATGGTCAGTTTGATGATTCTAGATTAGCTATCAATTTAGCACAAACAGCCATCGAACAAGGGGCTACATTGCTCAATTATTTTAAGGTTATTGATATTATAAATGATAGTGACGGTAAAAACAAAGGAGTTACTGTAATTGATAAAGAAACAGATAACGTTTATCATATTAAATCGAAATGTATTATTAATGCAACAGGCGTTTTTACAGATAAGATTTTAAAAATAAATGATCCAACTCACAAAAAAACAATTATTCCAAGTCGAGGGATTCATTTAGTGTTAGATAAATCGTTTTTAAATAGCGACTACGCTATTATGATTCCTAAAACATCAGACGGTAGGGTATTATTTATTATTCCTTGGCATGATAAGGTTTTGGTGGGAACAACAGATACGCCTGTTAGAAAAAAAACGCTTGATCCTGTTCCAACAAAGGCAGAAATAAGTTTTATACTTAACAACGTTAAGTTATATTTAAATAAAGTTCCAAAAAAGAAAGACATTCTTTGTGTTTATGCAGGATTAAGACCTCTTGCCGCTCCTAAAGAAAATAAAACCAAAACAAAAGAAGTTTCACGAAGCCATAAAATAATTGTTTCAGAGAGTAATCTCATTAGCATTATAGGTGGTAAATGGACAACTTATAGAAAAATGGCAGAAGATGTAATAGATAAAGCTATTGAAGTTCACAACTTACCTTTTATAACAACGCAAACTAGAAATCTTGATATACATGGTAATATTAAATCAGGATTTATATCAAACGAAAATCATTTATATGTTTATGGAAGTGATTTAGATGGAATAAAAGCCCTTCAATTAGAAAATGAAGATAATTATAAAAAGATTCATCCAAATTATCCATATACAGTTGCAGAAGTAATATGGAGCGTTAGAAATGAAATGGCAAGAACAGTTGAAGATGTACTAGCAAGACGAGTAAGGTTATTGTTTTTAGACGCAAGAGCAGCCATTGAGGCAGCGCCTTTAGTTGCCGACATTATAGCTAAAGAATTAAATAAAAATGAAGATTGGATAAAGAAGCAAAAAGTAGAATTTATAAGTCTTGCGAAAAATTATATGGTAACTTAATATATTAGTCATGTCGAAAAAGTATGTATTAGTTCTTGATTAAGGAATCAGATCTTCTAGAAGAAAATATAGCTATTACACAAAAAATTGCTTCAAATTCTTAATTAAGAAATATGACTAAAAAGAAAAAGGCATCAAGTTTAAACTTGATGCCTTTTTCTTTTTTATAATGATAAACTCTAATCTGCTAAAACAATAACTTTATTGTCTTTCATTTCAAGTGTTCCAGAATTAATTTTTAATAAAGTTGTGTTTTTATCACCTTTAGTAAATTTGTCTTGAACCTCTTTATCTAATTGGATGCTTCCTGAAATTTTCACAAAACCTTCTTTTAATAAAGACACAATAGGTGCGTGATTGTTTAACATTTCAAATTCACCATTTACTCCAGGAACAGAAACGCTAGTTACTTCTCCACTAAATAAAGTTGCTTCAGGTGATACAATTTCTAGATGCATAATTATATAGTTTAATATTAAACTTCAGCTAACATTTTATCTCCAGCTTCAATAGCTTCCTCAATAGTACCTTTAAGGTTAAAAGCAGCTTCTGGTAAGCGATCTAATTCACCATCCATAATCATGTTAAATCCTTTTATAGTTTCTTTAATATCAACTAATACACCTGGTATACCTGTAAATTGTTCAGCTACGTGGAATGGTTGAGATAAGAAACGTTGTACACGTCTAGCTCTACCTACAGCTAATTTATCTTCTTCAGATAATTCTTCCATACCAAGAATAGCAATAATATCTTGTAATTCTTTATAACGTTGTAATAACTCTTTTACTCTTTGTGCACAATCGTAGTGCTCATTTCCTAAAATATCAGCAGTTAAAATTCTAGAAGTAGAATCTAATGGATCTACCGCAGGATAAATACCTAACTCAGCAATTTTACGAGATAATACAGTTGTTGCATCTAAGTGAGCAAAAGTTGTAGCAGGAGCAGGATCTGTTAAATCATCTGCAGGTACATAAACCGCTTGTACAGATGTAATAGAACCTCTTTTAGTTGAAGTAATACGCTCTTGCATCGCACCCATCTCTGTTGCTAATGTTGGTTGGTAACCTACCGCTGAAGGCATACGACCAAGTAATGCAGATACTTCAGACCCAGCTTGTGTAAAACGGAAAATGTTATCTACGAAGAAAAGTACATCTTTTCCTTGTCCTTCACCAGCACCATCTCTAAAGTACTCAGCAATTGTTAAACCAGATAAGGCAACACGAGCACGAGCTCCAGGAGGCTCATTCATTTGTCCGAAAACGAAAGTCGCTTTAGATTCTTTCATTTTTGATTTATCAACTTTAGATAAATCCCATCCGCCATCTTCCATAGAATGCATAAAATCATCACCATAACGGATAATTCCAGATTCTAACATCTCTCTTAAAAGGTCATTCCCTTCACGAGTTCTTTCACCTACACCAGCAAATACTGATAAACCACCGTGACCTTTTGCTATATTGTTAATCAACTCTTGAATTAATACTGTTTTACCTACACCAGCACCACCAAATAAACCAATTTTACCACCTTTTGCATAAGGCTCAATAAGGTCAATTACTTTAATACCTGTAAATAAAACTTCTGTAGAAGTTGATAAATCTTCAAATTTAGGTGCTTTACGGTGAATTGGTAACCCAGCTTCTCCAGCTTTAGGTAAGTCTCCAAGTCCATCAATAGCATCTCCAATTACATTAAATAAACGTCCGTAAACATCATCACCAATCGGCATTTGAATAGGAGCACCAGTAGCAGTAACTTCAGTCCCTCTGCTTAAGCCATCAGAAGAATCCATAGCAATAGTACGTACAGTATCTTCACCAATGTGAGATTGTACTTCTAGTACTAATAAAGAACCATCTGGTCTTTTGATTTCTAATGAATCATAAATTTTTGGAAGTTCTGAACCAGCAGCGAATTCAACATCGATAACCGGACCTACTATTTGTGCAACTTTACCTGTAACTTTAGACATTACTTATATGTTTAATATTATGCGATTTAATTGTATGAAAACACTTTTAGTTTTCGCGTGCAAAGATATATTTTTTAATTTAAAAATAAAGTTGTTTTTATAGCTTTTTTCCAATAAAAAACGCCCTCTTTAAGAAGGCGTTTAGAAATTATATTTTAAAATAAACTTATTGTAATAATGGAGAGTAATTTGTTGGGTAATCTCCTGCTTTTGCAACATTTCCAGAAGCCACAAAGTTCGAACCAAATTCAGCATCAATAGCTTCAAGAAACTTGTTTGCCATATAAGCATAACCTCTTGCTGTTAAATGAACACCATCTAAACCAACAGCTCCACCTGTAACTAAGCTTGCGTTTAAGGTATAATTATTAAAGGTTATACCTGTTGAAGCTAATTCGGCTAAAATTCCTTTTAAATCTACTAAAGCTACATTTTCATTAGAATTTGCTACTGCTGCAATAGTATTATTGTAAGCATCGGTAGCCTCTTTTATTGTTTGTTGTTCACTAGGTATTAAAACCCACTTATCTGCTAATGGAACTGCAACACCATTTACCGTTTGAGGATTACCAGGAATAGCTTCGGTTCCTATAAAGCTAGAAGCAGTTAATACAAATAAATCATCAGCTGTAGCTTGTCTCATGCTTGCTAAAGCAGGATTTATACCGGTTAAATCAGTTAAACTTTCATCCATTATTACAACAGCATTGTTTGAAGAAGCTTCAAAATTTATAGTTCTTTTAACTATTTCAGCATCGGCATCATCTTGACTTATAGCGCTCACGCTCACTAAATAAGCAAAAGCTTGAACAATTCCAGCGTTATAAGCACCATAAGCAGAAGCGCTATTTAAAAAGCCTGCAGTAGCTGCATCTAATGGAATTGGATTATAAGGAACCGTTGTGAAATGAGGCAAATCTGTAATATATGGAACATTAGTAACGACACCTTTTGCACCTGTAGATGTTAATGCAGAAACTAAATAGGTGAAAGTAGCATCAAAGCCAACACCAACAGAACCTGCGCTTGGTGTAATAACATTAGAACCATCGCCACCTGATAAAGCAAAACCTAAAACATCATTTCCTCCAATTTCTGATAAGGTAAAGAATGTTGGACTTTGAGCCATTGCTAATTCTAAAACCGAAGCATCGGGCGTTGTGCCAGTTAATCTTATTGCATAAGGGTTAGCGGCCGCAGGAAAGTTTGCTATATTACCATAGCCGTTGCCAAGTAAATGAAAGCTTTTTGCACCAGGTACACCTAAATTTTTAAAAGGGCCTGTTGGGTTAGATGTTAAATCTGTGGTCACTGTTACTTGACCTATAACACTTTCTAAAGGAACAGGGCCAGCTCCGCCAAAAACTAAACGAGGGTCAAAACCAGGTAATCTATTACCACTTAAAGCTAGTCCACCAAAATTATCACTCATTAAAGGTTGTGTGAAATCACCACCTCCAACTTTAGCAAACTCTTTTGATAAAATATTTGGGAATGAATTTTCTTGACTTGCAATAAATAAAGCATTGTCAGTAAAACCTGCAGTAAATGAACCTCCAAGAGCAACATAGTTTGAGAAATCTGCACTTCCCATTACTAATTCTGGTAATTCGGCTCCAGTTTGAGGATCTATATTGAAGTCTTTAAGGATATCTTCGGGAGTATTACATGCTGAAAACCCTAATAGAATTGTTAACAGCCATATATATTTTGTATTCATAATTGTCTTTTTCATAATAATTATAAGTTGTTAATTGTCCATGATAAATAATACATAGAACCTATATAACCGGTACCATAAGCTGTAGTGTATTCTTTTCCAGTAAGATTTGTAGCACCAGCTTTAAAAGTTGATTTAAAACTAGGTACTACTAAGTTAATTTGTGCATCAACTACATGAAATTCTGGTACTAAACCGTCACCAAATGTAGCTTCCCAGTAATAATCATCACTAAATCTGTAGGCTATATTAAAACCGAAGTTTTTAAACAATTCTGTATTTCCAAAAGACGCTTTAAACTTGTGTTCAGGCGTGTTAAAATTTGTTACAAAATCAGGATATTTAGCTTGATCAAAATCTAGTTTTGCATAAGTATAACTTCCACTTAAATCAAAACTTCCAAATATTTTAGTTGATAAGCCTAAAGAAGCTCCGTAAGATTTAACATCAGCTTCAGCATTTGTATAGGTACCATATACTTGGTAATCTTCATTAGCTATTGCAGCAATTGATAATGAGTTGTCTCCAACTGTACCATATAGAGGCGAAATTACATATCCTTGAGAAATAAAATCTTTGTATTTATTGTAATAAGTACTAAAATCTACAATTAAATTTTCGAATTTTCCTCTATATCCAATTTCTGCGGAACTAACTTGTTCTGGTTTTACTAAACTAGGATTTGCAATTGCATCTGGTGAAGCTAAAACAGCAGGGTTTCCTGTTGCTGCTAATTGTTCCACAGAACTTCCTGTGTATGAATTGGTATATGCTGCACGACCAGTTTGTGTTATAGAAGATGGCTGACCAAGTAATTGACCTGAATTACTAATAGGATAATCTTGAGAAAAACGATCTAAATTGTCTGGTGCAGAACCCACTAAAACATATGCACCTGTATCTAAGCCAATAAACAAATCTTGTGTTGTTGGATTTCTAAATCCTGTTTGGACAGATGCTCTAAAGTTGTGGTTTCTGTTAACTGTTAAACCAGCCGATAATCTTGGAGAAAAGAATCCGTCAAAAAATTCTGATTTATCATAACGGACAGATCCAGTAAGTTTAAGTTCTAAACTTTCATTTAATTCAATATCTTTTTGAATTTGTGTATAAACACCATATTCTGAATAATCAATTTGACCATTTTTATCTGTATAAATAGTTCCTGAAGAGTTTAAATTGTATTTTCTATAAGAACCACCTACTTGAATATCAGCAAAATCAATTAAATGGCTTAAATTATAATTTCCATCAGCATGATAATACTTAGAAGCATCCTGAAATTTAGAACCCGTTGCTAAATTAGGGTCATTGATACTTTTATTATAAGCATTATTAAATTCTGGAGTTCCTGGTAAAAATCTACCAGATTCAGCTACTCCTCTTGCAGCAGCATGTGCTTGAGCCTCGTTTGCTCCACTTAGAGTTGCTCCAACATAAGTTGATATGTAATCACTAAACCATTGCTCATCACTTTTCCATGCTCTATTTATTTGAATAGCTGTAGCAACCATGTCATAAGAGTCACCAGCATTGTCGCCAACAACATAACCTCTTAAAAAGAAATTATCATTTTTTATTTCGATTTTATGTTGTTCTTGGAAGAATCCATCAATATGATACCTGTTACTACCTTGGTAAATGGTTGAACCTGTACCTACTTTACCAACATACGATATTTCAAAGTCGTTTTCAAAAGGTCTATAATACAATCCCCAATCTGCTTTAACACTTTCAGCATTATAATCGGTTAAATCGGCTTCATCATAACCTGTTCTACTAACAGATACATTTGGAACAAGTGGTTTGTAAGCTTCTGGAGCTTTGGATCTAATATTTGTAGAAACTAAATCGCCATAAACGTTAACACCGTTATAGTTTATATTTGTTGCTCTAGTGCCACCAACCATAGTTTTGTCTACTTCGCTATTTGCAGCCCAATCAGTACCTTTTAAGTAACCAAAGTTTATTTTAGCTGCAAACTTATTGCTAAATTTATGTGCAGCACGAAAACTAACATCTATGTAATCGTTATCGCCAGCAGCTTCTTGTGAAGTAATACCTTTTTTAATTGAAGCACTAATACCTTGATGATCAAAAGGGTTTTTACTTCGCATAAATAATATACCATTAAAAGCATTTGCACCATACAATGCAGATGATGCACCAGGTAATAACTCAACACTTAAAACATCAGTTTCTGTCATCCCAACTAAATTTCCAATAGGAAAGTTAAGTGCTGGAGTAGAGTTGTCCATCCCATCAACAAGTTGCATAAAACGATTGTTAGCAAATGTTGCAAACCCACGTGTATTAACAGATTTAAATGTTAAACTATTTGTGTTTACATCGACACCTTTTAGGTTTTCTAAACCATCATAAAAATCGGCAGAGGCTGTGTTTTTTATTTCTTTTAGTCCAAAACGCTCGACAGTTACAGGAGATTCAAAAATACGCTCAGGTGTTCTTGAAGCCGAAATAACCACTTCATCTAATGATGTGCCTTCTTTTAAAACAAAATTAATTTTTTGATTATTTGATGTAACTTTCTCTGTAACAGTTTCAAAACCTACGCTACTAGCTTGAACTGAAAACGGAGGATTTTGATTGTAAGTAAGTGTGAAATTACCATCAAAATCTGTTACAGTACCCGAAGAGGTTCCTAAAATAATAATGTTTGCTCCTGGAATGGGTTGATTATTATCATCAACAACAGAACCAGTAATTGTTGTTTGGGAATAGGAAAATCCACAGAAAAGCAACAATAAAAATGGGAGAATTGTTTTCATTTATTTGAATTAGTTTAATTTTAGTTTGGCAATATATGTATATAATAGATTACTTACGAATAAAAACGCAAAAAAATTATGCATGCATAGTAGTCTTTGGCAAAAAACAGGCTTAAAAATTACAATATATTTAAAAATAAGCTTTAAAAATGATAATTACAATGTTTTTGAAAGAAGTATTACGGCTTAGGGTTTATATATAAATGGCTAATATTTTTACTCTACAGTAACAGATTTTGCTAAATTACGTGGTTGATCTACATTTTTATTTAACAGAACAGCTATATGGTAAGATAGTAATTGAAGTGGAATTGTAGTAAGTAAAGGAGAAAGGGATTCTATAGTTTCTGGAACTTCAATAATATGATCTGCAAGTGCTTTAACTTGAACATCTCCTTCAGTAACTATACCAATAATTTTTCCTTTTCTTGACTTAATTTCTTGTATATTACTAACTACTTTTTCATAATGGCCTTTTTTAGTAGCGATAACAACAATTGGCATATTCTCATCTATTAGTGCAATTGGGCCATGTTTCATTTCTGCTGCTGGATAACCTTCTGCATGGATATATGAAATTTCTTTTAGCTTAAGAGCACCTTCTAAGGCTACAGGAAAATTATAGCCTCTACCTAAGTAAAGAAAATTATTAACATCTTTATAGATATCTGCAATCAATTTAATTTTATCATCAGCTTCTAAAGCTTTTTCTACTTTTTTAGGAATCATTTCTAATTCCAGTAAATGATGACGAAAATCGGAACTACTAATAGTGCCTTTAGCACGAGCTAGCCTTAACGCAATTAATGTTAAAATTGTAATTTGAGTTGTAAATGCTTTGGTAGATGCTACACCAATTTCTGGACCTGCATGTGTATAAGCTCCAGCATGAGTTTCTCTAGCTATGGAAGATCCCACAACATTGCATACGCCAAAAACAAAAGCGCCTTTAGATTTTGCTAATTTTATTGCTGCAAGTGTATCTGCTGTTTCACCGGATTGCGAAATAGCAATAATTACATCGTTTTCAGTAATTACAGGATTTCTATATCTAAATTCTGAAGCATATTCTACTTCTACAGGTACTCTTGCTAAGTCTTCAAAAATATATTCAGCAACTAAGCCTGCATGCCAAGATGTACCACATGCAACTATAATAATACGGTTAGCATTAAGAAATTTTTTCATGTTGTCCTCAACACCGGCCATTTTAATAATAGCCTCATTTCTTAATAATCTTCCTCTATAGGTATCAGTTATTGCTTTTGGTTGCTCGAAAATTTCTTTTAGCATGAAATGCTCAAACCCTCCTTTTTCTATTTGCTCTAAATTAAGTTGTAATTCTTGAACATAAGTATCTACTAAAGAGTCATCTTTAATTTTTCTTATTTTCACGCCTTTATGACGTCTAATAATTGCCATTTCTTCATCTTCTAAATAAATAGCATTTTTAGTGTATTCTAAAAATGGAGAAGCATCACTAGCAATAAAAAACTCATCTTCGTTCTCACCAATACCAATAGCAAGAGGACTTCCTAAACGAGCAACAACAACTTCTTCTGGTTTGTTTTTATCGAAAACAGCAATAGCATAAGCTCCAACAACCTGGTTTAGTGCAACTTGAACGGCTTTACCGAGTTTTACGTTTTCTTGTTTTTTTACGTCTTCAATTAAGTTAATTAAGACCTCTGTATCTGTATCCGATTGAAAAGTATAACCTCTTGAAATCAATTCCTGTTTAAGAGATTCATAATTTTCTATAATACCATTATGAATAATAACTAAATCGCCAGAGTTTGAAATATGAGGATGTGAATTTACATCGTTAGGAACACCATGAGTAGCCCAACGTGTATGACCAATACCAACATTACCTGTTTTTGTGATTTCCTTTTCAATACGATTTTCTAAATCTGCAACCTTACCTTTTGTTTTAGAAACTTTAAGGTTTTTACCATCAAAAAGCGCAATGCCAGCACTGTCATAGCCCCTGTATTCTAAGCGCTTAAGACCTTCTATTATAATTGGGTAAGCCTCTCTGTGGCCAATATATCCTACAATTCCACACATAGTTTATTTGATTAATTTAGTGGTTAAATTCATAGTAAATATTTCACATATTTACGATAAATTATTATATGAATTTCTTGTTTACACGATGGAAGTCATTTTTCTCAATTAGAAAAAAAATATTTTGAAAAACAAATGAGTTAAATCGTTAATCTTGTTTAGGCTCAGTAAAAAACACCTTTAATTTTAATCTTTTACCTTCTGAAACGTTCTCGTTGCTACCATATAAAATAGTTCCTCTTGGTGTTAATAAAGAAGCAGCAGGAACTGCAGTAACAGCATCATTACTTTGTAAAATTTTAGCATTATTAGTATAATTCACATTGGTTGATAATACTAACCCTATTTTAGTATTAGTAGAATCTCTAAGTAAAATACTATTTAAATGTTCTGTTAGACGTATTTTATATCTTCCTAAAACGGTATCTCTTTGACTTAGGCTAATAATTTTAGAACTAAACGCGCTTTGAGAATTTTCAGTTGCATCTATCAGATAATCAATAGTAGGGGTGTTATTCTTAATGTCGTAAGCATAAATACGATCATATTTATGATACGCGTCTCCATTTTCATCTACAGGAAGTGTTGGCATAGTTTCGTCTTCATAAATTTCTAAATGCGCGTCATTTATAAGTTTTTTTAAAAGAAAATTACCTGTTGTCTTGTTTTTAATGAATTCGCCATTGTCATCAGTTTGTCTATATTCATTAATAAAATCTTCAAGGGCATCTGCTATCTCATTGTTATTTGTGTCTTCGTTTCCAAATAAGTCAATAACAGCCATAGATCCTTCGGCGCCTTTTAAATAAAGTTTTTCATCACCTAAATCTTTATCTCCATTTTGCAACGTTACTAGGTTGTAATCATTAATAAAAGTATTTATTTTGTTTCCTGTGAAATTTAATACATAAGTAGATTGTATTGTTTCTCCTTCTACACTTGAATCTTTTGAATAGTAAATAGTAATATTAGCAGCTGTAGAAGCTAGATTAATTAAAAACATGTTACCGTCACTTCCTATAGACTCTGCTTTAAAATATAAGCCTCTAAAGTAATCTTTAAAGTTATTAGCATTGCTTAAAACAGGATCATCTTGTTTGTCAATTATAGTTTCTTTCCAGAATGTAAGTTCATCTGCATAATCTGCTTGGTTAAAAACGACTCTAAATGCTGGTGTAGTTCTTGTTGTAACAGCATCATCACCTTCGCCTATAGTGGTCTTTATAGCATTTTTGCTTGGAGTAAAAATATCTTCCTCATAAATTGTTGCTGCTATATGGTCATCAAAATTTATTTCACTAGTACTTGTAAATGCAGAGTTTAATGTGCTACTCGCATTAGAGTAATAGTTTTGAGTATTATTAAGTGTTGAATTTGGATCAAAATCTCTTAAAAAATAATTATTTTGATAAATTGAAAGCTTAATTGGTGCTTCGGGATTTCCGTATAAGGAATCTAAAGCATATTTTGAATAGCCATCATCATCAGTTCCTACTACTGTATTAAAGTAAGGGATGTTTATAACAACTGAATCAATTACAGTGTTTTCACCAAAATCCGGGTTAAAAGATGTGGGTGTTACTTGAGTTATAATACTGGCAGTGGTTTTACCATAAGCAGGATCATTAAAAACACCAAGTAAGTTAGAAGCCAAATTATTTATTTGTAAAGAATTTAGTTTTCTGTTGTAAGCTGAAATAGGATAAACAGCATTATCAGTCGTGAAATTTGAATTTTCTGTTCCTAGAACATCACTTTCTATAACATTAAAATCTTTATCGCAAGCAATAAAAGATGAAACAATAAGTAGAAAAGCAGCAGAGAATTTAAGGGCTTTAATCGTCTTTTTCATATATATATTTAATGAATGTAATAGTTTAGCTTAAAACGGTATTATTAAAAAATGTTGTGTAAGCTTCACCAAATTCATCTTTACTTTTATATTCTAAAATAGGTTTATTAGATGCTTTTAAATAATCATTTAAATCATCAGGAATGTTTTCAGACCCAACAATTAATGCATCAGAATAATCAATAGCAACTTTCATTAAGTTGTTATAAGATGGTTCTTTAAGTAATTTAATAGCATCATCATTAATGTTGTCAAATTTAATCTTATTAACCATGTCTTTATTTAAAGTATTGTTAAAACTTTGATTGTAAATTGAAGTAACAATCTTGCTTTCGTTAAATAAAGGTTCGTCTTTATAGTATTCTTTCAAATAAACAGGTAGTAAAGAGGCTAACCAACCGTGAACATGAATAATATCTGGAGACCAGTTTAATTTCTTAACTGTTTCAATCACACCTTTTGCAAAGAAAATAGCGCGTTCATCATTATCAGAAAACAAATTACCATCTTCGTCGGTTAAAGTTGCTTTACGCTTAAAATATTCGTCGTTATCAATAAAGTAAACTTGAATACGTTCTTTTGGAATAGATGCTACTTTAATAATAAGTGGCATATCCAAATCA
Organism: Flaviramulus basaltis; assembly: GCF_900114265.1. Lineage (GTDB taxonomy): Bacteria > Bacteroidota > Bacteroidia > Flavobacteriales > Flavobacteriaceae > Flaviramulus > Flaviramulus basaltis. Next base: position 617,346 of record NZ_FPKV01000001.1, on the reverse strand, counting down.
TTAATCACTAAATTTATACCAGATAGTCTTATAACTTCATGTAATTGATGTCTTCGTTCATTAATATTACCGTATCGTGGCATGAAAATTCTTATTTGTCCGCCTTGTTGATTCACCAATCTTGGTGCTTCAAAAGACATTGAAGAAATTTCGGTTTCAGGTAAATAAGGCACTACTTCAGATGATACATACAATATCCTCTTATCTTTCATATGTTTGTTTTTGTTGACTTAATAATGGCATTCTAGAATAGCAATCACTGATTTATTTTTTAAATAAAATTTCTGTAAAGCTTACTATATAAAGGTTCTACTTTTTAAAATTCAAAATAAAAAACACGCAAAAGTACAAAATTTTATGCAAATTGATTGTAAAATCTTAAGTTTGCACGCGTTAATTTTTTATTAAAAGGTGGAAGTTTACTCAGAAAAACAGCAAATTATAGCAACGATTGAAGCTTTAAAAGCTAAAAATCAAACAATAGGCTTGGTTCCTACTATGGGTGCATTGCATGAAGGGCATTTACAATTAGTTAAAAAAGCTCTAGCAAACAACGATAAAGTGGTAGTTAGTATTTTTGTAAATCCCACACAGTTTGATAATAAAGAAGACTTGGTAAAATATCCAAGAACTTTAGAAAACGATGTTGCTTTATTGAAAACTGTAAGCGCAACAAGCATATTGGTTTATGCGCCAACTGTAGAAGATGTTTATGAAGGCAACACAGTGTCTAAAGAATTTGATTTTGATGGCTTGGAGTTTGAAATGGAAGGCAAATTTAGACATGGACATTTTGATGGTGTAGGTACTATTGTAAAACGTTTTTTCGAGATTGTAAAGCCTAATAATGCTTATTTTGGCGAAAAAGATTTCCAGCAATTAGCAATCATTAAAAAACTAGTAGAAAAATATAACATTCCAGTTAATGTTGTAGGTTGTAAAATACACCGTGAAACTAATGGCTTAGCCATGAGTTCGCGTAACACACGGCTAAAACCAGAGTATAAAAAAGGAGCGCCTTTTATTTATAAAACATTAAAAACTGCCAAAAAGCATTTTGGTACAAAAAGTGCTAATAAAGTATCGGAATGGGTTGAAAAACAGTTTTCTAAGCATGATTTATTAGAATTGGAATATTTTATCATAGCAGAATCCGAAACCTTAAAACCAGTTAATAGAAAATCAAACAAAAAATCATACAGAGCGTTTATTGCAGTATATGCAGATGATATTAGACTAATTGATAATATCGCTCTAAATTAATTATCTTTGCCACATGCAAATTCAAGTAGTAAAATCTAAAATTCATAGAGTTAAATGCACAGGTGCAGAACTCAACTATATAGGTAGTATAACCATTGACGAAGACTTAATGGATGCTGCTAATATTATACAAGGCGAAAAAGTTCAAATCGTAAATAACGATAATGGAGAGCGTTTAGAAACTTATTGTATTCCAGGACCACGAAATAGTGGGGAAATCACTCTTAACGGTGCTGCAGCAAGAAAAGTTTCAGTAGGAGATACCTTAATATTAATAACTTATGCTTTTATGGATATAGAAAAAGCAAAAGTTTTTAAACCATCTTTAGTCTTTCCAGACGAAGCCACAAATTTATTAAAATAAACTTTTGAAACTCAAAATAACAAGCATACTTAAAATTTCACTCCCATTATTATTGGGAGTTTTTTTGGTCTGGTATTCGCTGTCTCAAATTTCAATAGATGAGTTGGTTGAGTATTTTAAAAAAGCAGATTATACTTGGGTTTTTTTAGGTCTTTTTTTAGGTTTTTTGAGCCATTTATCACGCGCTTACCGTTGGCGTTTTCAACTAGAGCCATTAGGCTATAAAATTAAATTAGGAAATAGTATCATGGCAGTATTTGCTACCTATTTAATTAATTACACAATTCCCAGAGCTGGCGAAGTTGCTAGAGCATCTATACTAACTAATTACGAAGGAGTGCCTTTTGAAAAAGGTTTTGGAACTATTGTAGCAGAACGTATTGCAGACATGATAGTTATGCTAGTTATTATTGCTATCACACTTTTTCTAGAATTTGATTTTATCTATGGTTTTTTAATTGAAAAATTTAATCCAACAAAACTAATAATAGCCTTAGGATTGGCTATTGTTTTATTTGTTTTTGCTTTAAGATTTATAAAAAAGGGAAAATCTAAATTAGCATTAAAAATTAAAGATTTTGTAAACGGTTTAATAGAAGGCGCATTTAGTATTTTTAAAATGAAAAAGAAATGGGCTTTTATATTTCACACCCTTTTTATTTGGGCAATGTATGTCCTTATGTTTTATGTTACTTCATTTTCACTTGAACAAACAAGTAGCATCCCTTTTGCTGCCATTTTAATAGGTTTTATAGCCGCTAGTTTTAGTATTGCGGCAACAAACGGAGGGATTGGCTCTTACCCAGAGGCAGTTGTTTTAGCATTTTTATTATTTAGTATTCCCGAAGATCCTAGTCGTGCTTTTGGTTGGATTATGTGGACATCACAAACCGTAATGGTCATTATTTTTGGGGGTTTATCACTTATTTACCTGCCTATTTTTAATAGAAAATAGGCTAAATAAAAAGTTTAAAACTTATTTAGAGAGTGTAAAACTTTGCTTTTAATGTCTTAGTTAATTTATTACCTTGCCACTATTAAATCTCAAATCATTTTAAAATGAAAAAATCAATCATTTTATTGCTATTCTTATCTTGTTCTTTCACACTAGTTAAAGCACAAGTTAAATATGAAGTTTTTCAATCTTCAAAATTAGATGGTGAACGCCAATTAAAAATTCAATTACCAAGAGGATATAATTCAAATGAAGATAAAACTTATCCATTATTTATTGTATTAGATGGTGATTATATGTTTGAAGCCGTGGCGGGAAACGTAGATTATTATTCTTACTGGGAAGATATGCCAGAAGCTATTGTTGTTGGTGTAAATCAATTTGATAAACGGTTTGACGATTGCATGTATTCTGCACAAAATTCATTACCAATAGAAACAGGTGCAGCTTTTTTTGAGTTTATAGGAATGGAACTCATCCCTTATATTGAAAAAACATATAAAACAGGTCGTTTTAGAGTTGCTGTTGGACATGGTGAAACAGCTAATTTTATTAATTACTATTTACTAAAACCAGATCCTATATTTCAAGGTTATATAGCAATTAGTCCAGAATTAGCACCTAATATGATTGATTATATTCCGGAAATATTAAGGAAAATTGAAACCAAAACATTTTACTATTTAGCGAACACTAACAATGATGATTCATCTATAAAGGACATGACAAATGCCTTAAATACAGATATTGCTGCAATAGATAATAAAAATTTATTTTATGATTTTGATAGCTTTGTAGGACCATCACATTATTCTGTGCCAACTCACGCTTTACCAAATGCAATAGAAGGCATGTTTAAAGTTTTTCAGCCTATTTCTAAAAAAGAGTACAAAGAGGTTATTTTGGAGTTAGAAAACTCTCCTGTGGTTTATCTTGAAGAAAAATATCAAACTATTTATGATTTATTTGGTATTGAAAAACAAATTTTAATTAATGATTTTAAAGCTATTTCTGCAGCCATAGAAAAAAATGAAACTTTTGAGTATTATGAGGATTTAGGTAAAATTGCTAGAAAAGAATATCCAGAAACACTGTTAGGAGGTTACTATTTAGCGCGTTTTTATGAAGAAACAGGTGAGACTAAAAAAGCAATGCGTACATATCAATCTGCTTACACTTTAAAAGAAATTGCAGGTATTACGAAAGACATTGTTTTAGAAAAGGCAGACTCTATAAAAGAAGATTTTGGGTATTAATGGCAAAAGTTAAAACAACGTTTTTCTGCCAAAATTGCGGCACACAATATGCAAAATGGCAAGGGCAATGTAATGCATGTAAAGAGTGGAATACAATTGTTGAAGAGGTTATTCAGAAACCTGAAAAAAGTGATTGGAAATCACCAACATCACCAACAAAGCGTACATCAGTACCATTAAGAATAAATGAAATTGACAACTCAAAAGAAGCTCGTTTAGATACTTTTGATGGTGAGTTTAATCGTGTTTTAGGCGGCGGAATTGTTCCAGGATCATTAACACTTTTAGGAGGAGAACCAGGAATTGGAAAAAGCACTTTATTACTTCAAATATCCTTAAAACTACCTTATAAAACCTTATATGTTTCTGGTGAAGAAAGCCAAAAGCAAATAAAAATGCGGGCAGAACGTATTAATCCAGAAAACAATAATTGTTACATTCTTACCGAGACTAAAACTCAAAACATATTTAAACAAATTGAAGCTTTAGAACCCGATATTGTTATTATTGATTCTATTCAAACACTTCATAGTGATTATATAGAATCATCTTCAGGAAGCATTTCACAAATAAAGGAATGCACCACAGAGCTTATAAAATTCGCAAAAGAAACCGCTACACCGGTTTTATTAATTGGACATATAACAAAAGATGGCAATATTGCTGGTCCAAAGATTTTGGAACACATGGTAGATACGGTTTTGCAGTTTGAGGGCGATCGTAATCATGTTTTTAGGATTTTGAGAGCACATAAAAACCGATTTGGGTCTACAAATGAATTGGGAATTTATGAAATGCAAGGTTCTGGTTTACGAGAAGTATCTAATCCATCAGAAATATTAATATCTAAAAAAGATGAAGAACTATCAGGTAATGCTATTGCTGCAACTTTAGAAGGCATGCGTCCGTTAATGATAGAAGTTCAGGCTTTAGTAAGTACAGCAGTTTATGGTACACCGCAGCGTAGTGCAACAGGTTTTAACGCCAAACGTTTAAATATGTTATTAGCTGTTTTAGAAAAGCGTGCAGGTTTCCGCTTAGGAGCTAAAGATGTTTTTTTAAATATCACAGGTGGAATTAATGTGGATGACCCAGCAATAGATTTGGCAGTTGTAGCATCTATTTTATCTTCAAATGAAGATGTCGCACTACAAAAAGATATTTGTTTTGCTGCCGAGGTTGGTTTATCGGGAGAAATTCGCCCTGTTCAACGCGTGGAACAACGTATTTTGGAAGCTGAAAAATTAGGCTTTTCAACCATCTTTGTTTCTAAATACAATAAAATTTCACTAAAAAAAACAGTAATTAAAGTTCAGTTGATTTCTAAAATTGAAGATTTGGTTACAGAATTAATTTAAAAAGCTCAATTTTCTTAGCTAATTTACAGTTCGTCGCAAAAATCAAGCATTTAATCTGATTTTTATTAGGTTTTGTCGATTTTTTGAATTAGTATTGTCACTGTTTTAGAATATTAATAATAAATTAAACATTAAATTTTTATTTAAAAAAAATGTAATTCATCCCTTTATTATGCATTTAATTTGTTTTGTGGGTATTTTATGGCTTTTTTAAATGATTTTATCGAAAAGGATTAATCTTTTTTTTAATCGAAAATAATAAGTTTTAATATTGCAGAATAATTGATTTCAAGCTACATATTGTATTTTGTAATTAATAATTAAACTTCCCTCAAAGTTTTTTAAATCTATTTTACTAAAATTTACGTTAGTATTATAAAAAGTTAAATGGTCCCAAACTATTAAATTTTAACCTATGAAAAGTACGTGTGCTATTCCATATTATGGAGTTTTATTGTTTTTTGTTTTTGAATTCTTATCAATTACAAGCCTTAACGCTCAGTATTGTGTTCCATCTAACATAAACACCTATAATACTAATTATATATCCAAAGTTAAATTTGGAAGTATTAACAATTCTAGTTCAGGAGTAACCGGAGGATATACATATTATTCCTCGATATCACCCATGGATGTTATAGCTGGGGAAACAATTAATGGTACAGTATCTGTAACTATTGATGGTTGGAATACAAATACAAGTGCAGTAGTTGTTTGGATGAATTTTAACACAAATGATAATGATGACTTTGAGGATAGTGGAGAAAAGTTTCTATTTACTTTCCAAGATAGTAAGAATAAAGGAGGTGATAAAAAAGTAAACGTACCAATAAGTATTCTAGTGCCAGAAACAGCACAGGCAGGAGATGCTAGAATGAGAATTGGTTTTATAGATGCTACTTCTGGGTTTACATCTTGTAATTATAATTACAAAACAGGAGAGGTAGAAGATTATAATATTAACTTTATATCAGAGGGAAGTTCAACTCCACAGCCAGATCTTGAAGATGGAGAACCTAGCTTTTGTGTTCCAATTAATATAGGTACTTATAATACTAATTATATATCTAATGTTGCATTTAAAAGTGTTAATAATTCTAGTTCAAAAGTAACAGGAAGTTATACTTCCTATTCCTCTTTACCCGAAATCGATATAAATGTTGGAGAAACAATTACAGGCGATGTTACAATAACATTAGATGGCTGGAATAATGAGGTTAATACTTTGGCAGTATGGATGAATTTTAATGAAGCTAGCGATGATGATTTTGAAGATATTGGTGAGCGATTTTTATTTACAGTAGTAGATAATAATAATACAAGTGGAAATAAAACGATAAACGTACCTATTACAATACCTGTGCCTAGTTCAGCTCAATCAGGAAGCTCTATTATGAGAGTTGGTTTTGTGTCTGGGAGTGACACTGATTTTACTTCGTGTGATTTCAAGTATAAGGCAGGGGAAATAGAAGATTATAAAATTGCTTTTTCTTCAGCTAAAAGTGCTAGTAGCATCGCATTAAGTCTAGACAATGATAGTGATGGAATTGATGATGATGTAGATTTAGATGATGATAATGATGGAATATTAGATGAACAAGAAGATAATATTCTAAGTTATGGTGGGTTTGAATTTTTACCGGTTCCAAACAATGGTAACAATCAAGGTGGGCAGGGTGTTAATTCATCTACCATTTTACCATGGGTTGTTATACCAGGAGGTTTAGGATCTGGAGGTACAGCTAATATCGTTCAGGTAAATGGGGATGTTTATAATTATGGAAATGGTGGTCCACCATTCGATGCCGATCCTAACACTAATTTTGTTGGTTTTAGCCAGCACTATCTTGATCTAAATGGTAATGCAGATGTTTACCAATCTTTTAAAATTACTTCAACAACAGATATAACTTATTCAGGTTATTTTTCTCCAAGAGATAATAGTAATTCAGCAACTGCCAAACTTGCAATTTATTCTGGAACTGGAAATAATAATACAGGAGCTACTTTAGTTACAGATACAGGAACAATAGCAATACCAGTTCAGAATGGCTCATCAAAAGCAACTCCTTGGACTTTGGTACAAGGCACAGTTACGTTAAGTCCAGGAATATATTCATTTGTTATTACAATGTCAGACTTTGGTAATTTTGATCAAGGATCTGTGAAAGCAACCAATTCTCATCTTGATAATGATGGAGATGGTATTGCAAATTTATTTGACCTTGATAGTGATAATGATGGCATTTTTGATGCTGATGAAGCTGGTCATGGACAGAGCAATACAAATGGAGTAGTAAGTAATGTTGTAGGGGCAGATGGTATTCCAGATGCTGTTCAAATCTCAGCAGATATTGGAACTGTTAATTATGTTGTTTCAGAAAGTTTAGAAGATTCAGATTTTGTTTTAAATTATTTGGATATAGACAGTGATGGTGATGGAATACCAGATAATGTGGAGGCTCAAAAAACAGATGGTTATATTGCGCCAAGTGGATACGGAGCATTAATGGCCGATTCTAATAATAATGGTATTGATGATAATTATGAATCTGTATTAAATACTATTGAAGATACAGACGGAGATGGAATCCCTGATTATTTAGATTTAGATTCAGATAATGATGGTGTTCCAGATATTGAAGAAAATGGAATGACAAATAGTTCTATAAATGTCGATGATGACAATGATGGATTATCAAATACTTTCGAAACTAATGGTAGCAACGATAGTGTTTGGGATGTTAATGAAGACATAGAAAACCCAATGGATTTATCGGTTTTGCCAGATACTGATAGAGATTTGTCATCTGGTGGAGATTTAGATTATAGAGATTCATTTAATATAAACCCTCCAGCAAATGCATCTATATATTTTGACGGCGGAGATGATTATTTAACAAGACCTTCTTTTATTAATGGATTAAATGATGTTACTGTTATGGCCTGGGTAAAGTCTGATTCTGGTAATTCAACAAACATGGTTATTCTAGGAGAAGATGTTGGATGTCAACTATCTCTAAATAATGGAAATAGACCTGCGTTCACAATTAAACCATTAGGGATGTCTATAAAACAAGCTGGTAATAGCCCTAGTATTACAATTAACTATGATGAGTGGCACCATTTAGCGGGTACATATTCAAGCGCAACAGGGTTAATCAGGTTATATGTTGATGGTGATTTAGTAGATACTTTTAATATTCTATTAGCAGGCGCTCCTATTGAATCTAGAAGTGATGCAAATAATACATTTGAAATTGGTAGATTTTCAAATTCACTAACAGACGACAAGTATTTTAAAGGAGATATAGATGAGGTTCGTGTTTTTGATATTGCTTTAACAGATAGTCAAATACAGAAAACGGTTTATCAAGAAATAGAAAATAATTTAGGTAATGTCAAAGGAACTATTGTAGCAAAGGATATTGAAGATACAGCAACAAATAATCCTGTATCTTGGGATAATTTAATAGCCTACTATCCTATGAAGGATATTTTGAAAAATATAACTTCAGATTATTCGAGTTACAATAGGACTATAAATTTAATGAATATAGAAGTTGTGGAAGAGCAAACAGCGCCACTACCATATGTTACAACAAATAGTGGTTCTTGGGTTAGTTCAAGTACTTGGTTATATGGCAATGTTTGGGATATTGGGAATACCGCAACCAATAAAGACTGGAGTATTGTGAAAATATCAAGTGATGTTACAGCGAGTCATGACATAATAACATCAGGATTAATAATAGATTCTGGGAATACGTTGACTATACAAGGTGATCATCTAGTTGAAAATAATTGGTATTTTGAATTGAATGGAACTTTAGATTTATTAGCAGATTCTCAATTAATACAAACTATTAACAGTGATTTAGTGACCTCTGCAGAAGGTGAGATTTTAAGGCGTCAAGAAGGCACAGCTAGTGCGTATTGGTATAACTATTGGGGTTCTCCAGTAGGTGTAAAAGGTGCAACAAGTTTAATAAATAATAATGCTACAACAAACAATATTAATAATTCAGATTTTAGTTTAAATATGCTAAAAGATGATTTAGGTCTTGATTTTCAATTTACATCAAACTTTACTGGTAATGGCAGTATTAGTACCTATTGGTTATATTCTTATATCAACGGCTTAACATATTGGGATTGGGCACAAATAAATACATCAGCAGGGTTAAGTCCAGGTGTAGGTTATACCCAAAAAGGAACAGGCATTCCAGCCTCAGAACAGCAATACATCTTTGAAGGTAAGCCTAATAATGGAACCATTTTAGTTAGTGTAAAGGATAAAGGTGGACTAGGATCTATTCCTAATGTTTCTAAAACAGAATTTCTTTTAGGGAACCCGTATGCATCAGCATTGAATATTCATAAATTTATAATTGATAACCAGGGTGTAATAGATGGTACTATACAACTATGGCAGCAATGGAGCGGAAGCTCACATAACCTTAATGAGTATAATGGTGGTTATGCACAAGTAAATTTGCTAAGCTATGTAAGAGCATATCAATTCGTGGGTATTGATGGTATAAATCTTGGCGCATTAGATGGCACCATTGTACCATCAAAATACCTTCCGGTTGGGCAAGGCTTTATTACAGAAATAATAGCAGATGGCAATGTAGAGTTTAATAATGATCAGCGAGTGTTTATAAAAGAAGCTGATGCTGATGGTAGCTTTTATAATGGTTCAGTATTTTCTAAATCTAGCAACAGTAAATCTTCAAAAGGAACAGCATCAAAAGAAAGCACAACTAATGAAGAAAAAGATAGCATGCAAAAAATCCGATTAGATTTTAGTTCTGTATCTGGACCAGCAACCAGACGCGAGTTAGTGTTAGGTTTTAGTGATTATACTAGTGATGCTTATGATTATGGTTATGATGCTCGATGTACAGAATCGAATAATAACGATATGAATTTGAATTTAAAAGGCGAGAATATGAACATGCAAGCTTATAGTGAAATCACAGCAGATAAAGCAGTGCCATTAAACTTCAAATCATCAGGGAATAACACTTTTGAGATTAGAATATCAGAATTAGATAATATTGCAGAAGATCAAGAGATTTACTTAAGAGATAATCTTACAGGGACTTATTTTGATTTAACACAAGAGACGGCTTATAGTTTCACTTCTGCACAAGGGAAGTTTAACGAGCGCTTTGAGATTGTTTTTCAATCTGAACAAAAAACATTGAGTACAGAAGAGTCACTAGCTACAGCAAACTATATGTACTATCAAAATACGACCAAAACTTTTTATGCTAAAAAATTAAACAGCGAGGTTAAGAACTTAGCGTTAATTAATATGCGAGGACAAAGGATAATGGAGTTAGAAAATGTGTCTACACAAAGTTTAGAGAATGGAATACGTTTTGATAATATGGCAACTGGTGCTTATGTGGTTTGTTTGCGAACGGCATCTAACGAAGTCTTAACAAAAAAGGTGATTATCAAATAAAAATAGTAGAAACAAATAAATTTTTAAAAAACCAGTGAAGTAACTTCACTGGTTTTTTTTGTTTTAAATGGCTAGTAAGTAAAATTTAATACTCTATAAGTACAATAGTATCCGTTTTTCTTTTATTATGTTTCATGTTTTTTTCGAACTCAATGTTGTTCAAATACAGATTAAAGGTATTAAATAACCGATTAAAAACATTTTTTATAGATTAAAAGTGAATAAAAATTATTTTTGAGATCTTTTTCTTATAAAAGTTTTAATTTTAACCCAAAATTAGAATACCATTTATATGATTAGCCCAAATTAATAATATATCTGAGTTCTTATTATTAGTTAATCCAAAATTTTTAAGATTTGAGAATAAAATGCCCCAAAACCTACAGCTTGACCTTCAGTATAATAATTTTACAATGTATACTAGCATTTAGTCTTAAAGCACAAGTAAATAACAAGTTAGGGGCAGTTAGCTCTTATCGGTCTATCGGAGACGAAATTGAGAGTAAAACTCAACAGAATAAAGAGTCATATCATTATAAAAGTACATCAAAAACCTCTTCTAAACCTATAGTGAGAAGAACAAACGGCTCTATTTTTCAAACAATTAGACTTGAATTTAATGGCATACAGGGATCGTTAGTAAAACGAGAATTATTACTAGGTTTTAGTGAGGATACAACTGATGATTATGATTATGGATATGATGCCCAGGTTAATGAAGCTTATGAAAATGATCTACATTTAGATTTAAAAGGCATGAATATGAGTATTCAAGCTTATGCAGCATTGGTACCAGAAAAAATAGTGCAACTAAAACATAATTCATCAGGAGAAAACACTTTTTCAATAAAAATAACAGAACTAGAAAATATTGATGAATCACAACCCATTTTTTTAAGAGACAAGATTACGGGTAGCTATTTCGATTTGTCGACTGGAGAAGCATACCAATTTATGTCAGACAAAGGTAGTTTTAATGACCGTTTTGAGCTGGCATTTCAACCAGAGACAAGTGTAGGAGCAAAAAGTTTAAGTACTAATGATGCTCAATATGATATGAAATATGTGTATTATCAAGCAAAAACAAAAAAGTTTCATGCAAAACAATTAAAAAGTATGGTGAAAAAATTAGTTTTGCTAAATATGCATGGGCAGAAAATACTAGAATATAATAATCTATCTAAAGATACATTAGAGGCAGGTATTTCTTTTAATAATTTAGTGGCAAATGCGTATGCTGTATTGATTCATACAGATAAAAATTTAGTTTTAACAAAGAAAATACTAGTTAATTAATATTAATAGAACTTTAAAACACATAAAAAGCCAAAACATTTGTTTTGGCTTTTTAATAAAATTTAGTTGATAATATCACCATTAGCTTTAAACTCTATATCTTTATTTTTTCCTTTTTGTTTAAACTCAACATCATAGAATACACCTTTTGAGTAATGGTCAACCTTTTCAATTTCGGTAATATCTCCATCAAAATTATTTTTAATTTTTTCTCTAATAGCTTTTGGTAAATTTTTTTTGTCAATACTAGTTTCAGTTTCAATCCAAGAGCCATCAGCATTAAAATCGGCTCTATATTTAATGCCATCTATTTTAAAATGCGACTCAAAATTTCCATGAGCATCTTTATGCCAATCGGGATCATTTTCACCTGGATATTTTTCTTGAAAAGTTTTTTTAACGGCTTCAGGAGCTTGACTACTTGCAGTTTGGTTGCAACTAAAAGCAAAAAACAATAGTGTTAAAGTGAAAAATTTATATATAGTTTTCATGTTAGAATGGCTTAATGAAATGAATAATAATACAAATATTGGAGTATTAAGTTGATTCTCTTGTCTGATACCCTAAAATTATTAACTCGTTTAAAATGTTCACTCTTTTCCTTTAAAACGGGGGATGTTTTTATCAAAATTCCTTAAATTCGCGAACTTAAAAGATTAACGAGTAAATGAGCGCGAAATTCCCTGAATATAAAGGACTTGACTTACCAAAAGTAGCAGATGAAATCTTAAACTATTGGCAGGAAAATAACATATTTGAAAAAAGTGTAACTACAAGAGAGGGTAGCGAGCCTTTTGTATTTTTTGAAGGACCGCCTTCTGCAAACGGGCTTCCAGGTGTACATCACGTTTTAGCACGTGCTATTAAAGATATTTTTCCGCGCTATAAAACCATGAAAGGTTACCAAGTAAAGCGTAAAGCTGGTTGGGATACTCATGGCTTACCTATTGAGTTGGGTGTTGAAAAAGAATTAGGAATTACTAAGGAAGATATTGGTAAAACCATTTCGGTTGAAGATTATAATGCCGCTTGCCGTAAAGCGGTAATGCGTTATACAGATGTTTGGAATGACCTTACTCAAAAAATGGGATATTGGGTAGATATGGACGATCCATACATCACCTACGAGCCTAAATACATGGAGTCTGTTTGGTGGTTGTTAAAACAGATTTATAATAAAAGTTTACTTTACAAAGGCTATACTATTCAACCATATTCGCCAAAAGCAGGTACAGGTTTAAGTTCTCACGAGTTAAATCAACCAGGAACGTATCAAGATGTAACAGATACTACCGTTGTAGCTCAGTTTAAAGCCATTGAAAATACACTTCCAAGTTTTTTACAAAATGAAGGAGATATTTACTTTTTAGCTTGGACAACGACACCTTGGACATTACCAAGTAATACAGCGTTAACCGTTGGGTCTAAAATCGATTATGTATTGGTTGAAACTTATAATCAATATACTTTTGAGCCAATCAACGTTATTTTAGCTAAGAAATTAGTTAACTATCAGTTTTCTGGGAAGTTTAATAAAGTTGAAGAAAAATCAGAATTATTAGCATATAAATCTGGAGATAAAAAAATTCCGTTTTTTGTTGTAAAAGAATTTATAGGTAAAGATTTAGTTGGAATAAAATATGAACAACTTTTACAATATGCCTTACCAAACGATAATCCAGAAGATGCTTTTAGAGTTATTTCTGGAGATTTTGTAACAACTGAAGACGGTACGGGAATAGTACATACAGCACCAACTTTTGGAGCAGATGATGCTTTGGTTGCAAAACAAGCAATACCAGAAATACCACCAATGTTGGTAAAAGATGAGAATGGAAACTTGGTTCCATTGGTAGATTTACAAGGTAAATTTCGTCCAGAAATGGGAGAATATGCTGGTAAATATGTAAAGAATGAATACTATAATGATGGTGAAGCACCAGAACGTTCTATAGATGTAGAACTAGCCATTAAATTAAAAGAAGAAAACAAAGCCTTTAAGGTTGAAAAATATAAACACAGTTATCCAAATTGTTGGAGAACAGATAAGCCAATTTTATACTACCCATTAGATTCTTGGTTCATTAAAGTAACAGATGTTAAAGACAGAATGTTCGAGCTTAATGAAACCATTAATTGGAAACCAAAATCTACAGGAACTGGTCGTTTTGGTAATTGGTTAGCTAATGCAAACGATTGGAATTTATCGCGTTCTCGTTATTGGGGTATTCCATTGCCAATTTGGAGAACTGAAGATGGTAAAGAAGAAATTTGTGTAGGCTCGGTTGAAGAATTAAAAGCTGAAATGCAAAAAGCTGTTCAAGCAGGTGTTTTGGCAGAAGATATTTTTGCAGAATTTGAAGTTGGAAACAATTCAGAAGAAAACTATGCTAAAATCGACTTACATAAAAACATTGTTGACGATATTATATTAGTATCTCCTTCAGGGCAAAAAATGTTCCGCGAAAGCGATTTAATTGATGTTTGGTTCGATTCTGGTTCTATGCCTTATGCACAATGGCATTACCCGTTTGAGAATAAAGAAAAAATTGATAATCATGAGTCTTATCCAGCCGATTTTATCGCAGAAGGTGTAGACCAAACACGTGGATGGTTTTATACACTTCATGCTATTGGAACAATGGTTTTTGATTCTGTAGCATATAAAAATGTAGTGTCTAACGGATTGGTATTGGATAAAAACGGACAAAAAATGTCTAAACGTCTAGGAAATGCTGTTGATCCTTTTGAAACCTTAGGAAATTATGGTGCTGATGCGACACGCTGGTACATGATTAGTAATGCAAATCCATGGGATAATTTAAAATTCGATTTAGAAGGCATAGAAGAAGTAAAACGTAAATTCTTCGGAACACTTTACAATACCTATTCATTTTTTAGTTTATATACTAATTTAGATAAATTTAGTTATGCTGAAGCAGATATACCTTTAGCAGAACGACCAGAATTAGACCGTTGGATACTTTCAGAATTACACACTTTAATTCAGAAAGTTGATACTTTTTATGCCGATTATGAGCCTACTAAAGCAGCGCGAGCTATTTCAGATTTCACACAAGACTACGTGAGTAACTGGTTTGTGCGTTTAAGTAGAAGACGTTTTTGGAAAGGCGATTACCAACAAGATAAAATTTCGGCATACCAAACACTTTATACGTGTATGTTAACAATTGCTAAGTTGGGAGCGCCAATTGCACCGTTTTTTATGGATAAATTGTATTTAGATTTAAATGCAGTTACCAAAAAAGAAGATTTTGAAAGTGTACATTTAGCAAATTTCCCTGTTTTTGACGAAAATTTTGTTGATAAGTCTCTTGAACGCAAAATGGAAAGTGCGCAAACAATATCATCTTTAGTTTTATCGTTACGTGCTAAAGAAAAGATAAAAGTGCGTCAACCGCTTCAAAAAATTATGATTCCTGTTGATAGTAAACAACAAAAAGAAGAAATTTTAGCGGTTTCAGACCTTATAAAACATGAGGTTAACATAAAAGAGGTGGAACTTTTAGAGGATGCTTCAGATATTTTAGTAAAACAAATAAAACCAAATTTTAAAGCGCTCGGTCCCCGTTTTGGAAAAGATATGAAAGCCATTGCCAATGTTGTAATTAACTTTACAGCAGAAGATATTAACAAAATAGAGCAAAATGGCAATTTAGTCGTTGAAGTGAACGGAAAAAATATTACTTTAGAACGCGAAGATGTAGAAATTACATCACAAGATATTGAGGGATGGCTTGTTGCAAATGAAGGTGCTTTAACCGTAGCTTTAGATGTAACTATTACTGATGATTTACGAAAAGAAGGAATAGCCCGTGAGTTAATTAATCGTATTCAAAATTTACGTAAAGATTCAGGGTTTGAAGTAACAGATAGAATTAATGTTACCCTTCAAAAAGATGAACATATTGTAAATGCAGTAGATGCTAATTTGACTTATATCAAATCGGAAACATTAACAAACGAACTTGAAATTATTGATAAACTAGACAATGGTATAGAAATTGCTTTTGATGATGTAAATACCAAATTGTTTATACAAAAACATTGAAATTATGGCTATTGAAAATACAGTAAGATTCTCAGATAAAGATTTAGGAGAATTTAAAGAGCTTATTCAAGATAAAATAAAAAAAGCACAACACGATTTAGAGCTTATTAAAAGCGCCTATATGAACGACCATAATAATGGTACAGATGATACCTCACCAACGTTTAAAGCGTTTGATGAAGGTAGTGAGGTAATGAGCAAAGAGTCTAACTCTGCTTTAGCTATCCGCCAAGAAAAATTTATCCGTGATTTAAAAAACGCTTTAATCAGAATTGAAAACAAAACTTATGGCATTTGTCGTGTAACAGGAAAGCTAATAAACAAAGAACGTTTAAAGCTTGTGCCACATGCAACCTTAAGTATTGAAGCAAAAAATATGCAATAATATTTATTAATTATATATTTGAAACGTCTCGATTTAAAACGAGGCGTTTTTTATTTGTTATTCCTGCAAATTCTGGAATCGAAAATAATCTTGAAGTATACTTTTAAATGTCATTAAAAAAATCCATAATCCTTATCGTTCTAATTTTGCTAATTGATCAGATTAGTAAAATTTATATCAAAACCCATTTTGCACTTCATGAAAGTATAAGTGTTTTTAGTTGGTTTAAAATATACTTTATTGAGAATGATGGTATGGCTTGGGGTACAAAAATCAGTGATTTTGTGTCTTTTATATCAGATAGAACAGCAAAAGTAGTACTAACTTTATTTAGAGTGGTTGCTATTTTTGGTATTGGGTATTGGCTTTATGATACTACAAAAAAGCAAAGTTCTAAAGTGTTAATTATTGCCATTGCATTAATATTTGCGGGTGCTTTAGGTAATATTATTGACTCTGTATTTTATGGTATTTTGTTTGAAGATAGCGCAAACCAAGTAGCTACCTTTTTACCACATACAGGTGGTTATGATGGTTTATTACACGGTAAGGTTGTAGATATGCTGTATTTCCCTTTATTTGAAATAGACTTGCCTCAGTGGTTTCCTTTATATGGTGGCAAGCGTTTTAATTTCTTCGAACCTGTATTTAATGTAGCTGATATGGCAATTAGTACGGGGTTTATAATGCTTATAGTGTTTAATAAAAAAGCTTTTTCTAAAAAAGAGGAAAGCATAAATTAAACTAAGTATAAGTAAGTATTTTCTACTTTAATAGTATTTGCTATATTTAAGTTTTTGGAAGACATTAACTTAAACCCTCAATTAATGAAAGGTAAATTTCTATTCTTAATTTCATTCTTATTCTTCGTTTCAAACATAACTTTTTCTCAAAATACTTTTGATATAATTTTTCCGCGGAATGATAGAGAACAAAAATGTCAGCAATGTTTTCAAATATTTAACCAAAAACCAAAAGAAGTTCAATTTTCAATTAAGCGAGAAAAAGACAACCTTTATTTTGAAGTAAACGATAAAAAATGGTTCAATTTATTGTTTAAAAATGCAGGAGATGGTATTGCTGTTGACGTTGTTGTGAAAGATAGATATTCTTGTGAATATGAATATGTTAATGATACACAAATTAGAGGGTTACTATTAAAGCCTGTTTATTCACAGAAGCTAAAAAGTGGATTAAAACCTAACGGAGAAAATATATACAGAGTACATGTTGGCAGAGTTCCAGAAGCTTTTTTGAATGACGAATTAGAATACAATATTCTATTCTTAAGCAATAAGAATTTATGTAATTATTATGTTATTTATGACTTAGAATCTTACCCATGGGATTTGTTAGATATGGGGATGTATTTAGACTCTTTAACTTATGATGCAAAACAAATAAAAGTATCAGCGAAAGAAGGATACATATTAAAAAACAAAACTTTAAAATTCAAAATACCCTTTAAAAAAAATAAAGCAGAATACTCTCAGGAGGATATAAAACCTATTTACGATTCTTTAAGATTAACCGATTTTAATATAAAAGCAATAAATATAAGAGCCTATTCATCTATTGAAGGCCGTTTAGAGCGTAATATTGAGTTGCAAGAACAACGCGCAAATAGTATAGTTAAAGCATTACAAGCCTTTCAAAAACCAACTATAAGAACTAGTATTTCATCTTCCGAAAATTGGGTAGAATTTTTAAATGATATTAACGGGACTAAATATGAAAGTTTAGCAGAATTAAGTAAAGAGGAAGTTAAAGCAAAACTTGTAGGGGATCTTTCCAATGAAATAGAACCAATTTTAACGAAGCATAGAAAAGCCGTTTTAGAATTAGAATTAGAAAAGAAAGATAAGTACAAAAGTATGTCTGCAGATGAGTTATTAACTAAGTTTAATTCAGCAATAGGAGAAGAAAATCTAAAAGAAGCAAGAGAAATACAAAATTCAATTTTTGAAAAACTTAAAGAAAAAGAGGTTTCTCCAGATTTTTTAAGAAAAATGCAAATACCAAAACAAGTAAAGTTTGCAAAAATATTTAACAAGAACTCTGCTTATAGATATATGTTAAATATTAGAGATGGTTTAATTGTTTATAATGCATTATTAGATTTAGAAAAATTAGTACCTAAAGATGGAGAGGTGAAGTATAATATAGCTGCTATAAAAATAAAACTTTGGCGTTTTAATGCTATTGATGTTGATGAAACAAAATTAAAAAACGAAATAAATGCTTTGAAAAACTATGGTATTGAGGCCTCACTTATTTCAAGAATGATGGTGAATTTTCATGTTATTAAAGCCGAAAATTTAATGCGAAAAAGAGATTATGTTAATAAAGACAAGTCGGTTTCATACATTAACAATAATTATAAAGAATTTCCATTATCAGATTACGATTATTTAAGCTTAGCTCAATTTTTTAGCTATTATGCAAACCCAAGCTTTTCTGTAAAACTTTTAGAAAATAAAGCTAAAAGTATAGATATTGATGAAGATTTATTATTCTACTATTTAAATTTAACTCTAGTTAATAGAAATTTAACTCACGATTCTAATTACAGAATAATTATGCTAAATGCTATTAATATGAATAAAGAGCGCTATTGTAAATTATTCAATTCAATTGAAAAAGGAGGCGTAACATTTCAGCTATTAGAAGATGCGTATTTAAGAGAAACGTACTGTGAAAGTTGTAATACTGAGCAGTAAATTAAAACCAGACTAAACAAATTTAATAAGCCTTTTAGTGGCTTCCTTTTTTATGGAGGCAAATATTTTAGTTTTTTCAGATTCATTTTAATATTATCTATATAGCTATAGGTAAGGGATTTAATGCATTAATTAAGAAGGTGTTATTCAATGAATAGTGATTTAAAAATAAGTACTTCTACGTATTTATTACCTCAATAATTTTTGTTATTTTTATATATCAACTAAACCATAATTTAATGTCTCTCAATTAAATGAAAGATAAATCCCTCTTTATAATTTTATTTATTCTCTTTTCGGTTAAAATTGTTTCTTCTCAAAGCACTTACGATATTGTTTTCTCAGATAGTGATAGAAAACAAAATTGTAAAGAATGCTTAAAAACGTATAGCAAAAAACCTGTTGAAGTAAAGTTTTCAATTATAAGACAAAATAAAACGCTTTATTTTGAAATAAATGATAAGCATTGGTTTGATTTATTGTTTCAAAATCAAGATGATGGACTGGCTATTGATATCGTTTCAAAAGATAGATATGATTGTAAATTAGAAGAAATTGAGAAAACTCAAATAAAGGGTTATTTACTTAAACCAATTTATTCTGAAGCATTAAAAAAAGGATTAAAAAGTAAAGGTGATAATATCTACAGTGTAAACGTTGGTGAAGTTCCTGTTAGTTTGCTTAACAAAGATTTGGAATATAACATTTTATTTCTTGGTAATAAAAACTTGTGCCTTTATAACGTGCTATATGATTTAGATTCTTATGAATCAGATTTGTTGGATATGGGTATGTATTTAGACTCCTTAACTTATAGTACAAAAAAAATAAAATCTATCAAAAATGAAGGTGATTTTATAAGGCGTAAAACCTTGAAGTTTGTAATCCCTTTTAAAAAGAATAAATCTGAGTATTCTCAGGCTGATATAAAACCAATTTATGATTCTCTAAAATTAACAGATTTTAATATTAAAGCTATAAATATTAAAGCCTATTCTTCTATAGAAGGGATTGAAAGTAGGAACATAGAATTGCAAAAGCTACGAGGTAAAAGTATTGTAGCCGCTTTACAATCTTTTCAAAAGCCAACAATTGAGACTAATGTTTCTAGTTTAGAGAACTGGGTAGAATTGTTTAATGATATTGAAAATACGCCATATAAATACTTGTCATTACTAACTAAAAATGAAATTAAAGAAAAAATAGCAGGAAGTATATCTAAGCAAATGGAGCCTATTTTTAAAAACCACAGAAAAGCTGTTGTAGAATTAGAACTAGTTAAAAAGGATAAGTATAGCAGTGAAATGGCAGATGTGCTTTTAAAGCGATTTAACTCGGCAATAGAGGTTTATAATTTAGAAAACGCTAAAGAAATTCAAAACTCAATTTTCGAAAAGCTTAAGTTCGAGGAAACATCTTTACATATTTTGCAAAAAATGGAGATACCTAAAAAGGAAATATTTGCTAAAATAATGAACAAAAATGCTGCTTTTAGGTATATGTTAGATGAAAGGCAAGCATTAGTGTCATATAATGAGTTATTAGAAATTGAAAAGCTTGTACCAAAAGCTGGAGAGATTAAATACAATTTAGTAGCTGTAAAAATTAAGCTTTGGAGTTCTAATGCTATAGATATAGATGATGTTGAATTATTAAGAGAGATTAATTTGTTAAAAAAATATGACATAGATAAATCTTTGATTTTAAAAATGATTGTAAATTTTCACATGATTATTTGTGAAAAATTTATGAAAAACAGAGATTTTGATAATAAAGATAAATCGGTCGAATTAATAAATAAAAGTTATAAAAAGTTAACTTTAACTGATTACGATTATTTAAGCTTGGCTCAGTTTTTTAGTTACTATAGTAATGATAAGTTAGCAATAGACTTGCTTGAAAGTAAAGCAAGGAGCATTGATATTGATGAAGATTTGTTATTTTATTATTTGAACTTAACAATTATTAACAAACAACTTACAAAAGATCCTAATTACAGAACAGTGATGCTTAATGCCATTAACGTGAATGCGGAGCGTTTTTGTAAGTTATTTAATTATATAGATGCTGGTGGAGTAACTTTTCAGCTATTGGAAGATGAGTATTTACGGGAAACGTATTGTGAAAGCTGCCAATAATAATTAAAACTCATAAACTTTTTTAGGTGTTACACAATAATCCAATTTCACATCACTTTCAATAGTATCTAAAATAATATTTTCAGCTTCAAAAAAAGAAAGGCCTATTTTAATAGTTTCGGTATTACATTTAGATAAAAAACGGTCGTAAAACCCTTTACCATAACCAACACGATTACCTTGCTTGTCAAATGCCAAAAGGGGAATAAAAACAACTTCAATTTTATCATCAGTAATCTCAATACCATCAATAGGTTCAGGAATATTATACGTATTTTTTTTAATAACGGTATTGTCGGTTAATAGATAATGAATCATATCACCGGTTTCAAAATCACTTTTAGAAATAAGAATATTTTTGTCTTTTCCCGATAAAATATTCAAAATATAATCGGTATTAACCTCATTGTGTTCTTCTATGGAAAGGAAAATATGATAAAAAGAATAATCCCAAACAGGAAGTTTTAAAAGCTGGTTAGAAATAGCTAAACTAAAATCTTCAATTTGATTTTGAGACAGTTTATTACGAAGGTTTTTATATGTTTTTCGTAATTCAGTTTTTGTCATTGCAAATTACTTTTTAAGTTTTGTGGAAATGTGAAACAGCGCATCACCTTGATAAACAATAGGCGATTCATTCAAATTGATAATATAACCAGAATTTTGTGCTTTTACAGCAAAATTTAGTTTCCCGTAAGGATCTGTAATATTACCTAAAACATCTCCTTTTTTTACTGCTGTTCCTATTAAAGTTGAGGCTTTAAACATACCCGAAAAGTTAGCCCGAATCCATTTGCTTTCATTTATAAAAACACATTCTTTTTTTGGTGCAGATGCTTTAAATTTAGTGGACAACATGTTTAAGTGATTCAAAATACGTTTAGAACCATTAACGCCAGAATTTGTTACAGCTTCGTCTATATGAAAAGACTTTCCACCTTCAAAAAGCAATAAAGGTTTACCTAATTTAAAACATGAAGATCTAAACGATTTTGATAAATTTTTAGAATATAAAACAAAGGGTGCCCCAAAGGCTTTAGCTAAATCATTTAGTTTAATGTTGTCTTTTGAATAGCGTAATTGAGGTGCGTTAAATCTGCCAGAACCACCTGTATGAAAATCAATAATAAAATCTACATTAGGTATAATATCTTGCATTAATTTATAGGCAACCCTGCCGGCTAAAGACCCCGTAGGACTTCCAGGAAAAACTCGATTTAAATCACGACCATCTGGAAACTCTCGTTTTAAATTTATAAATCCAAAAACATTAATAACGGGCATGCAAATAATAGTACCACATTTGGGTTTGTTTATGCCTTTTGCAATAAGTTGTCTAACAATTTCAACACCATTAACTTCATCACCATGAATACCCGCAGTAAATAAAACTGTTGGTCCAGGTCTTTTTGAACGTTCTATAATTACAGGAACATTTACAGAAGATGAGGTATGCAAATTCGCCACATCAAAATTAACTTCTTTACTTTCTCCTAATTTTATTTGCTCACCTAAAATGGTTAGAATGTTATTTTTTGTTTCTGGCATTTATTGTGTGTTGCGTTCAATATAACTAATGATACTTTTAGCAATATTACGACCAGTAGCGCCCTCAATACCTTCTAAACCAGGAGTTGAATTCACCTCTAAAAGCAAAGGCCCTCTTGCAGATTGTAACATATCTACCCCACAAACAGGAAGTTTTAATGCTTTAGATGCGTTCATTGCTAGCTTAAGTTCATCATGATCTAGTTTTATAATATTAGCAGAACCACCACGGTGTAAATTAGAACGAAATTCGCCTTCCTTACCTTGGCGTTTCATGGCACCAACTACTTGACCATCTACAACTAAAGCCCTAAGGTCTGCACCTTTGGCTTCTTTAATGAATTCTTGAACAATAACACGAGCTTGTAAACCATTAAAGGCTTCTAAAACCGATTCTGCTGCATTTTTTGTTTCAGCTAAAACAACACCTAAACCTTGTGTGCCTTCTAATAGTTTAATAATAACAGGGGTTCCGCCTACATGTTCTATAACCTCTTCAACATCTCTTGAGTAGTTAGTAAAAACTGTTTTTGGCATGCCAATCCCCGCTTTACTTAAACGCTGTAAACTACGCAGTTTATCTCTGGAACGTTGAATAGCATCTGATGTTACAATGGTAAAAACACCCATCATTTCAAATTGTCTTACCACAGCGCAACCGTAAAAAGTTACAGACGCACCAATTCTAGGAATAATAGCATCAACATAGTCTAAATATCTATCTTTATAATAAATAGTAGGCTTTTCTTTTTCGATTATAATATCACATTTTAATGGATCTATAACCTCTACTTTATGTCCTTTTTTTTCACCTTCTTCAATAAGGCGTTCTGTCGAGTATAATTCTCGATTTCTAGATAGAATTACTATGTTCATTGTTTTTTTTATAAAAAGAAACGTTTTCTAAATCTACGTCTACTATAAATTTTTGTTTTAAAAACTGCCTGCCAATTAGAACAGGAAACCTCATGTCGTCTCTAGTGCTTAAAGTTAAGTTAATCTTGTATGTTTTTCCAAAAAATATAACTTCAGATTTCACTTTATATCTGTTTTCTCTGTATCCGTTACTGCTTTTTACGTTTGTGTTTGTATACGTGTCAAAAAAAATTTCGGTTTTGCCAAAGTTTTGGTGAACATCACTATTAAAAACACAACGTAGCCCATTGTTTTCTTCAATAATTTCAGAACAATGAATAGCAGATGTATAAGCACCTGTATCAATTTTCACATTTATATTGAATAAACCTAGTTTTGGGAAGTCAATTTTATCAACCCTACCAATTGTTTTTTTACTCATTTGTTATTTTAAAAAGAGGCGCAAGGTAGGAAATTAAAAGATTAATTATGTAGAAATTAGCTTATAAAAACTTATGGTAATCTCCTTTAAATTAAAGGATTTTTAAGCTTTTTGCTTCACGCTATTTACTTCTATCCAATAACCATCTGGATCTTGTACATAAACTTGTTTAACACCATCAGCTCTTATAGTTATTTTTTGTTCTTCTCCTGCCCAACTAGAATAATTAATATTCATTGATGTTAATCTTTTAATAAAAGTATCAAAGCTTGATGTAGTAACGGCAAAATGTACAGCTTTGTTGAGCTTAATTTCGCCTGCAACTATGGAAATTAAATGAAGTTCTTTATTATCTCCTAACGAAAACCATCGAATACCATCAACCTTTGTTTTGTTAGTGATTTCATTTAAATTTAAAATAGAATTATAAAATTCTGCAGCAACATCAACATCATTTACCGATAGTGCCAAGTGATCAAAACTCATAGAAAAATCTAGATTTTCTTGTGCATTTATAAATTTCGAAAACATTACGAGTACAAAAAGAAGGATTAATTTTTTCATTTTATTTTTTAAAAAGATGTTAAATATGAATAACTTATGTGCAAGGTACTAAAATAAGGAAAGCGAATTTTTACAATATCTAGAATTTAATATACCTTTGGTTTAATGGATATTCCTGCTTTAGAAATACAATTACAAACCTTACCAAATCAACCTGGCGTTTATCAATACTTCGATAAAGAGGGTACTATTATTTACGTTGGAAAAGCTAAGAATTTAAAAAAACGAGTAAGTTCTTATTTTACCAAAACCCATGATAATGGTAAAACCCGAGTGCTAGTAAAAAAAATTGCAAGCATAAGACATATAGTTGTTGAAACAGAAACAGATGCTTTATTGTTAGAAAACAACTTAATAAAAAAACACAAACCACGATATAATGTATTGTTGAAGGACGATAAATCGTATCCTTGGATTTGTATAAAAAACGAACGTTTTCCAAGAGTTTTTTCTACTAGACGTGTATTTAAAAATGGCGGTGATTATTACGGGCCATATACTAGTATGAAAACCGTTTCAACGCTATTAAGTCTAATAAAAGGGCTGTATTCTTTACGAACTTGTAATTATGATTTAGCTGAAGAAAAAATACAAGCGGGAAAATATAAAGTATGTTTAGAGTACCATTTAGGAAATTGCAAAGGTCCTTGTGAAGGATTAGAAACTGAAGCGGAATACATCGATAATATTAAGGCTATAAAAGAAATTTTAAAAGGAAATTTTAAAGATTCGCTATCTCAGTTTAAAAAGCAAATGAGAGACTTAGCAGATGATATGCAGTATGAAGAAGCGCAAAAGATAAAGGAAAAAGTAGAAGTTTTAGAAAATTACCAAGCAAAATCTACCATTGTAAATCCTAAAATCAGCAATGTTGATGTGTTTTCTATAATGAGTGACGAAAGTTATGGTTATATTAATTTTTTACAATTGTCTTACGGTTCTATAATTCGTTCACATACCTTAGAAATAAAAAAGAAATTGGATGAAACTGATAAGGAATTATTAGAATTAGCTATAACCGAAATTAGGCAACGTTTTAATTCCAATTCAAAAGAAATTTATGTGCCTTTTAAGGTAGATTTAGGTGAAAATATTAAAGTTACTGTGCCACAATTAGGTGATAAAAAACACATTTTAGATTTATCGCTTAGAAACGCGAAGTATTTTAGAATGGAGCGTTTTAAACAGATAAAAATAGTTGATCCAGACAGGCATGTAAACAGAATTATGGCACAAATGAAAGCCGATTTAAGACTTTCTGAAGAACCAAGACATATTGAGTGTTTTGATAATTCTAATATTCAAGGAACAAACCCAGTTGCAGCTTGTGTAGTGTTTAAAAATGGAAAACCTAGCAAAAAAGATTACAGACATTTTAATATAAAAACCGTTGAAGGTCCAGACGATTTTGCCTCAATGGAAGAGGTCGTATATCGTAGATACAAACGTTTGGTTGAAGAAGAACAGCCATTGCCACAGCTTATTATAATTGATGGCGGAAAAGGGCAATTATCATCTGCGTTAAAAAGTTTAGATGCTTTAAATTTAAGAGGGAAAATAGCGATTATTGGAATAGCAAAACGTTTAGAAGAATTATTCTACCCAAACGATCCAATTCCCTTATATTTAGATAAAAAAAGCGAAACCTTAAAAATTATACAGCAGTTGCGTAATGAAGCGCATCGTTTTGGTATTGAACATCATCGAAATAGACGAAGTAAAAGTGCGTTAAATACAGAGCTTGAAACCATACAAGGTGTGGGAGAAAAAACCATTGTAGAATTGCTAAAGCATTTTAAATCTGCAAAACGTGTTGCCAATGCTAAGTTAGATGAGTTGGAAGCTGTTGTAGGTGTTTCACGAGCAGAGAAAGTTTATAATTTTTATCATGATAAATAGTTTATAATAATCAATTTGAATTTTAAAACCATCATATTAACTTTATGCTTAGTGGTTTCTCTTTCCGCGAAAGCGCAAAATGAAACACAAGAAAAACATACGCCAAAAGTAGGATTAGTTTTAAGTGGCGGTGGCGCAAAGGGTTTGGCACATATTGGTGTTTTAAAAGTTATAGATAGTTTAGGCGTAAAAGTAGATTATGTCGCAGGAACTAGTATGGGCGCTATAATTGGCGCATTATATGCATCTGGTTATTCTGGAAATCAGCTAGATTCTATTTTCCAAGGAGTAGATTTTGATAATATTATTAATGATGAGTTACCAAGAACTTCTACAGCTTTTGATCAACGTGATAACATGGAGAAATATGCTGTGAAATTGCCATTTGATAATTATAAAGTAAAGTTACCATCAGCACTTTCAAGAGGAAATAACACTTATAGTTTATTCTTAAAATTAACGCTACATGTTAACCAAGTAAAAGATTTTAGTGAATTACCCATTCCTTTTTTTTGTATTGCAACTAATATAGAAACGGGAAAACAAGTTGTTTTAGATAAAGGTAATTTAACACAATCTATGATGGCAAGTGGGGCCTTACCATCATTATTTCAGCCGGTTGTTATTAATGGAGATATTTTAATTGACGGGGGAGTTGTGAATAACTATCCTATTGATGAGTTACGTGCTAAAGGCGTGGATATTATTATTGGTGTTGATGTTCAAGATGGATTATCTAATCGTGAAGAATTAACATCAGCCACAGATGTTTTGTTTCAAATTAACAACTTCAGGACAATCAACGATATGAAAATAAAAGTTGAAAAAACTGATGTTTACATTAAGCCAAATATAAAGCCATACAGCGTTGTTTCATTTAATGAAGGAACCAAAATTATAGAAGCAGGCAAAATTGCTGCATTATCTAAACTGAATATTTTTAGAAAATTAGCATCATATGATGAATACGATGTTAAGCCAAAAATAAGACCACAGCCTATAGATAGCTTAGTTATTAATGAGATATCTGTTGAGGGGAATGAAAAATATACAAGAGCTTATATTTTAGGAAAACTTAAATTAAAAAACGATGAAAAAATAAGTTATGATGATTTTAATAAAGGCATTAATAATCTTGTAGCTACAAATAATTTCAAATCTTTTGAATACCAATTAAAAAACACAAAGGATAAAGAAGGTTATGATCTTATTGCTAATTTAAAAGAATCTCAAATAAATACATTTTTAAAATTAGGAGTACATTATGACGATTTATATAAAAGTGCAGCACTTTTAAACATAACAAAAAAAAGGGTGTTATTTAATAATGATTTGGCTTCTTTAGATTTAATTTTGGGTGATAATGTGCGATATAATTTCGAGTATTTAATTGATAAAGGCTTTTATTGGAGTATAGGATTAAATTCTAGATACAATCAATTTAATAGAAATATTAATGCACAACTGTTGTTAGATGATGACCAAATAGCAACCAATGGATTAAATAAAATTGATGCAAAACTTAAAGATCAAACCAATCAGTTTTATCTACAAACCTTATTTAGAAGAGATTTTGCATTAAGTATTGGAGCAGAGCATAAAAGGTTAGAAGTGAAATCTGAAACAATTTCAGGAAATAATCCTGAAGATGAGTTTTTCTTTGAAAAAACAGATTATTTAAGTCTTTTTGGTAATTTAAGACTAGATACTTACGATAATAAATACTTCCCAACGAAAGGAGTTTACTTTAATAGCGATTTACACATGTATTTGTACGCTTCAAATTTTAATAAAGACTTTGAAAATTTTTCAATAGCAAAAGCAGATATAGGTTACGCTTTCAGTCTTTTAGACAAGCTAGCTTTTAATTTACAAGCTCATGGAGGTTTTAAAATTGGCGAAGATACTACCAGAACATTAGATTTTGCATTAGGAGGTTATGGAAATAATTTGATTAATAATTTTGTGCCATTTGTTGGGTACGATTTTATTTCGCTCACAGGAAACAGCTATGTTAAAGCATCAATTACAGCCGATTATGAAATTTATAAAAACCAACACATTACTGCAGAAGCGAATTGGGCTAACATAGAAGACAATATTTTTGATACAGGCGAATGGTTTACATTACCGGACTATAGAGGATATGCTTTAGGTTATGCAATAGATACGTTTATAGGTCCTATACAAGCAAAATATAGTTATTCACCAGAGCAAAAACAAAGCACATGGTTTTTTAATATTGGGTTTTGGTTTTAGTAAAATACTGTTAATATAAATGTCTTTTTGCGTTCTCTTAAATTAATTACGATATTTGTAAGACTATGAAACTTTTTTGGGAAGACTTATTATCATTTCTACACTATCTCATCAAGAGAAATCCTGAGTAATCGGTCAGTTTTTATTGTATCTTTATAATTACTAAACAAATAAGTTATCCTAAAACTAATTTCAAGGATTACTTTCAATATCTAATTTTTAAACTTTAAAGCAATGCCTTTTTATCATAAATTAGGAAATATACCGCATAAGCGTCATACTCAATTTAGAAAACCAGATGGTAATTTGTATTACGAGCAACTATTTGGTACTATTGGTTTTGACGGTATGTCTACAAACAGTTACCACGAGCAACGACCTACACAAGTTAAAGAAATTAAAAAACAATACAGTGTAGCACCAAAAATTGCAAAAGCAAATAATATACAATCCTACCGTTTAAAAGGATTTCAAGTTAAGCCAGAAAACGATTTTTTAGAAAGCCGAAAAACAGTTTTAATAAATAGTGATTGTGCTATTATTTTGGCGGCTCCAAAGCAATCAACTCAAGATTATTTTTATAAAAATACAGATGCCGACGAACTTATTTTTATACATAAAGGCAGCGGTAAGTTAAGAACACATTTAGGGAATTTAGATTTTAAATACGGTGATTATCTGTTAATTCCAAGAGGAATTATTTATAAAATAGATTTTGATACGGAAGATAATAGACTATTTATTGTCGAATCTCGCCGACCAATTTATACGCCAAAACGCTACCGTAATTGGTTTGGGCAATTACTAGAACATTCACCATTTTGCGAGCGAGATATCCGCAGGCCATATGAATTAGAAACAAATAATGAAAGCGGCGAATTTTTAATAAAAGTAAAAAAGCAAGACGATATTATTGAAATGGTTTATGCTTCGCATCCTTTTGATGTTGTGGGGTATGATGGTTACAACTATCCCTATGCTTTTTCAATTCACGACTTCGAGCCCATAACCGGTCGTATACATCAACCGCCACCAGTTCATCAAACTTTTGAAACAGATGCTTTTGTGGTGTGCAGTTTTGTACCAAGACTTTACGATTATCATCCACAATCCATACCAGCGCCATACAATCATAGCAACATAGATAGCGATGAGGTGTTATATTATGTAGATGGCGATTTTATGAGTAGAAATGATATTGAAGCGGGGCATATTTCATTACATCCAGCAGGGATTCCACACGGCCCACACCCTGGAGCAACAGAACGAAGTATTGGTAAAACTAAAACCGATGAATTAGCCGTAATGGTAGATACCTTTAAGCCGCTTAAGGTTACAGAAGAAGCTATGAAAATTGCCGACGACAGCTACCATAAATCTTGGTTAGAGTAAGCTTTTTATTAGAAGCGACTTCCTGCTTTCCGCTATATCTTTTTTGAGAAAAATCAAAAAAGGATGTCGCTTCAATCAGGGCTAAAAAAGACGTTTTCCTTATCAACTAAACGATTTAATAAATCAACAAACAAAAAATTAATCATGAGTAAAGACATAAAATCAGTAAACTACGGTTTAGAAAAAATATTCGAAGGCGCACAAGATTTTTTGCCCCTTATAGGAACAGACTATGTAGAATTCTATGTAGGTAACGCAAAACAATCTGCTCACTTTTACAAAACAGCATTTGGCTTTCAGTCTTACGCCTATAAAGGTTTGGAAACAGGCTCCAAAGACGCAGTAAGCTATGTGCTTAAGCAAGATAAAATAAAGTTAGTTTTAACAACACCACTTACTAGTAAATCACCTATAAATGATCATATCGTAAAACATGGCGATGGTGTAAAAGTAGTAGCGCTTTGGGTAGAAGATGCCAGAAAAGCATATCAAGAAACTACAAGCAGAGGAGCGAAATCCTACATGGAACCAGTTGTTGAAAAAGATGAACATGGAGAAGTGGTTAGAGCGGGGATTTATACTTATGGAGAAACTGTACATATGTTTGTTGAGCGTAAAAACTATAACGGTTCATTTTTACCTGGTTTTCGTGAGTGGAAATCAGATTATAACCCCAAGCCAGCAGGCTTAAAATATATTGATCATATGGTTGGTAATGTAGGCTGGGGGCAAATGAATACTTGGGTAAAATGGTATGAAGATGTTATGGGTTTTGAAAATTTCTTGTCTTTTGATGATAAACAAATTCATACTGAATATTCGGCGCTTATGAGTAAGGTGATGAGTAATGGTAATGGACGCATAAAATTTCCTATAAACGAACCTGCAAAAGGGAAAAAACGATCTCAAATAGAAGAATATTTAGATTTTTATGAAGGGGCAGGCGTGCAACACATAGCAGTTGCAACAGATGATATCATAAGTACAGTAAGCCAGTTAAAATCTAGTGGTGTAGAATTTTTATCAACTCCGCCAGAAGCATATTATAAAGCTGTTCCTGGTAGGTTAGAAGAATATAGCCATGAATTAAGAGAAGACATTGAAACCCTTAAAGGCTTAGGGATAATGATTGATGCCGATGAAGAAGGCTACTTACTTCAAATTTTCACAAAACCAGTTGAAGATAGACCAACATTGTTTTTTGAAATTATTCAACGTATGGGAGCAAGAGGTTTTGGAGCT
Organism: Flaviramulus basaltis; assembly: GCF_900114265.1. Lineage (GTDB taxonomy): Bacteria > Bacteroidota > Bacteroidia > Flavobacteriales > Flavobacteriaceae > Flaviramulus > Flaviramulus basaltis. Next base: position 585,862 of record NZ_FPKV01000001.1, on the reverse strand, counting down.
GGAAACTTTAAAGCGCTTTTTGAATCTATAGAAAGAGAACAAGCAAATAGAGGGACACTTTAGTTTTTCTTTAAACATAAAAAACTCCATCAGTAATGATGGAGTTTTTTGGTTTTTGTAATAAATTAACGTTAAGAACTTCTTATAGTTACAAGCTGTCTGAAGATTTTTTATATTTTTGGAACAGTAATTGTAATTTCAAAGCTATAACAATAAAGTAGAGTAACAAGAGTTACAATACAATTACCCAAATAAAGATGAAAAAATCACTACTTATTATAATCGCAATAATATCGCTGCAAACATCTTATGCGCAAAAAGAATCTGCATTTGGTGATGGCGAATGGTTTAAATTCAAAATGAGTTATAGTAATTGGCTAAAAGCAGGAAATGCTACACTTACTGTAAAAGATGCTAAATTAGAAGACAAAGAAGTATATCATGTAGTTGGAAAAGGCTGGACAACAGGTATGATAAAATGGTTTTTTAAAGTAAAAGATAGGTATGAAAGCTATTTTGATAAAAAAACAATCATGCCTTATAAATTTGTTAGAAATATTGATGAAGGAGGTCACACAAAAGATTTAGAAATCGATTTTGATCAGGCAAATAATAAAGCGCACATAAACGATAAAAAAAACAACACAAAAAAAATAATAGATACCAAACCTAATATTCAAGATATGGTATCAACGTTCTATTATCTTAGAAATAATTTGGATATAAGTAAGTTGAAAGTAGGTGATGAAGTAAAAATAGATATGTTTTTTGATGAAGAAAACTATGGATTTAAATTAAAATACCTTGGTGAAGAAACTATTAAAACAGATTTTGGCGAAATTGAGTCATTAAAATTTCGCCCTTATGTTATGGCAGGACGTGTTTTTAAAGAAGAAGAAAGTTTAACACTTTGGGTTTCAAAAGACAAAAATAAAGTACCTTTACGTATTAAAGCAGATTTGGCTGTAGGGTCACTTAGGGCCGACTTAGAAGCTTTTAAAGGATTAAAACACCCATTTAGAATAGTTGTTAATAATTAAGAAATTTTGAGCTCCAAAATAACCAATCAACTTAAAGAAAAATACGAAGCTATAGACCAAGATGTTGAGGCGCATTTAGAAGGATTATTACACAGTAAACCCATAAATTATTGGGATTACATCCAAACAGATGCTTTATTAAGTCTTCAAGTGCAACGTACAGTTTTTCCTGATGAGAAAGTGTTTATCATGTATCATCAAATTTCAGAACTTTTGTTCAAAATGATTCTTAGTGAAATTGAACAAGTTGCGAAAAACGATAAGTTAACCACCGAAGTATTTACAGATAAAATAATGCGTATTAGTCGTTATTTTGATGTACTTACATCTTCTTTCAGTATTATGAAAGATGGAATGGATTTAGATCAATATAATAAATTTAGAACCACATTAACACCAGCTAGTGGTTTTCAAAGTGCGCAATACAGGAAAATAGAATTTGCATCGACGGAGCTTAATAATTTAATTGATAAAAGATTTAGAGATAGTATTGATAGTAATTCGTCTTACGAGCATGCTTTTGAACATTTATATTGGCAAGCCGCAGGTAAAGATTATAAAACTGGTAAAAAAACGTATACATTATCTGCTTTTGAAGAGCGATATAAAGATGAATTTATTAGATTTACAAAGTTTTATAAAAACAACAATTTATGGACAAAGTTTAAGGCATTGCCTAAAAGCGCTCAATCCAATAAAGAGTTAATAAATGCTATGCGCCATTATGATTATACGGTTAATATAAAATGGGTTATGGCGCATTATAATACAGCAAACCATTATTTAAATATTAACGGCAAAACAGCCGAAGCAACAGGGGGAAGTGAATGGGTAAAATACATGCACCCTAAATATCAAAAAAGAATATTTTTTCCGGATTTATGGACAGAAAAAGAAAAAGAAACTTGGGGAACAGATATATAACAATACTAGCACTAGCAATGTGTTTTATAGGTTGTAAAAAAGATGAGGAAAAACCTGTAATAGTAAAAGAAGAATTAGCAGCGGTTGAAGAGCCAAAGGATGTTTTTGAATTTGGTTTTAAATTAAACGATTACATAGTAAAAAGAGATACTGTAAAAGCGGGGGAAAGCTTTGGGGGAGTTTTAGAACGAAACAATGTAGGTTATCCCAAAATCTTTTACATTGCAGAAAAAGCTAAAGAAACTTATAACATTGCCAGATTTTTTCAAAAGGGTAAGCCATACACACTTCTTTGTGCAAAAGATTCACTAGAAACACCTAAATGTTTTATATATCAGCCTAGTTTAGAAGAGTATGTGGTGATTAATTTTAATGATTCTATACATGCTTACAAAAGTAGAAAACCAATTAGATATATTGAGAAAACAGTAACGGGTATTATTACTAGTAGTATTTCTGAAACTTTAGATGAACAGGGAGTTAGCGCCGTATTGACTAATAAACTTGCAGACGAAATTTACGCATGGACTATTGATTTTAGACGTTTACAAAAAGGGGATCGTTTTAAAGTGATTTATACTGATAAATATATTGATGATACTATTTATACAGGTATTCACGATGTTAAAGCGGCTTACTTTGAGCATAATAATGAGCCTTTTTATGCATTTCGCTTTGAGACAGACTCAGTAAAAGGTATTGTTGATTATTTTAACGAAGAAGCTAAAAATTTGAGACGCGCCTTCTTAAAAGCACCTGTTAAGTTTAGTCGTATTTCTTCTCGTTATAATTTAAAACGAAGAATCGCTGTTTATGGTTATAAAGTACGTCCTCACAAAGGAACCGATTTTGCAGCACCAATTGGTACGCCTATTATGGCAACTGCAAATGGTACTGTTACAGAATCTAAAAGAAGAGGAGGTAACGGTAATTATGTGAAAATACGCCATAATGCAACTTATGAGACCCAATATTTACATATGAGTAAACGTAAATCAAAAGTGGGGCAATTTGTAAAACAAGGCGATGTTATTGGTTGGGTAGGTATGACGGGTAATACAGGCGGACCGCATGTATGTTATCGTTTTTGGAAAAATGGAAAACAAGTAGATCCTTTTAAACAAAAACTTCCTGAAGCAAAACCAATTTCAGATTCCTTAAAAATAGAATATTTAGAGTTTATAAAACCAATTAAATATAAGCTAGATAATACATTCTTTAAGCCAGAAATTAAAGAAAACAAGCAACCAGAACAAACAGTAATAACTCAAGCAACTTCATAATATGTCTTTACCAAATATAAATCCTACAACTACAAATTCTTGGAAAAAATTACAAGAACATTTTAAAGAAGTTAAAGAGGTTCATATGAAAGATTTGTTTGCTCAAGATTTAGATAGAGCAAATAAATTTACTATTAAATGGGATGATTTTTATGTAGATTTTTCAAAAAATAGAATTACTGAAGAGACTTTAAAATTTTTATTAGGGTTAGCTGATGAGGTTAAACTAAAGGAGGCAATCAAAAGTCAGTTTTCAGGAGAAGTAATAAATGAAACAGAAGGAAGAGCTGTTATGCATACAGCTTTACGTGCTCCAAAAAGCTCTGAAATTACTGTTGATGGTGTTAATGTTATGCCAGAAATACATCAAGTAAAAGAAAAAATAGAAAGTTTTACTAATGAAGTTGTTAATGGACATAGAAAAGGATATACGGGAGAAACATTTACAGATATTGTAAATATTGGTATTGGAGGTTCAGATCTTGGTCCCGCAATGGTGGTAGATTCACTTCAATATTATAAAAATCATTTAACTACACATTTTGTAAGTAATGTAGATGGCGATCATGTTAATGAGGTTATTAAAAAACTGAATCCAGAAACAACATTATTTGTAATAGTTTCAAAAACATTTACAACTCAGGAAACGCTTTCAAATGCAAATACAATCAAATCATGGTTTTTAAAATCGGCTGATGAAAATGATATTGCAAAACATTTTGTAGCAGTTTCTACTAATATTAAAAATGTAAAAGCTTTTGGAATAGACGAAAACAATATTTTTCCAATGTGGGATTGGGTTGGTGGACGTTTTTCGCTTTGGAGTGCCGTGGGTTTAACTATTAGTTTAGCAGTAGGTTATAATAATTTTGACAACTTATTACAAGGTGCTCATAAAATGGATGAGCATTTTAAAAATGAAGATTTTAAAACCAATATACCAGTAGTTTTAGCATTAATAAGTGTGTGGTATAACAACTTTTTTAAAGCGGAAACAGAGGCTATTATTCCCTATTCTCAATATTTAAACCAATTTGCGACCTATTTACAACAAGGTATTATGGAAAGTAATGGAAAGAGTGTTGATAGAAATGGTAATCCAATAGATTATCAAACAGGAACTATTATTTGGGGAGAGCCAGGAACTAATTCACAACATGCCTTTTTTCAATTAATACATCAAGGAACAAAGCTAATACCGGCAGATTTTATAGGGTTTACAAAATCATTACACGCAAATCAAGATCATCAAGACAAATTGATTTCTAATTTTTTAGCACAAACTGAAGCTTTACTAAATGGTAAAACAGAATCTGAGGTTATTGCAGAAGGAACTCAAAAAGAGATTGTTCCTTTTAAAGTATTTGAAGGAAATAAGCCTACAAATACGATTTTTATCAACAAATTGTCACCAGAAAGTTTAGGTAAATTAATAGCAATGTACGAGCATAAAATATTTGTGCAAGGAGTTATATGGAATATTTTTAGCTATGACCAATTTGGTGTAGAATTAGGAAAGCAACTAGCTAGTAAAATTTTACAAGAATTTAACAATACAGCCGTTAATACACATGATTCTTCAACTCATAATTTATTGAATTATTATAAGGATTTTTCATAAAACTCAGAAATATTCTTAGTGAAATAATCAAAAGGGGTGATAATTTTTAAAACAAAAACCACTTTATTTATCAACAATTGTTAAATTTCTTAACAATTGGGTAATATTAGAACATTAATTATCCGTATTTTTGCATCGACTAATTTCAAAAATTAAATAATTAATCTTTTTAAAAATTATGAGAAAAATTACTCAAAGTTTATTAATGGCAGTAGCATTTTTGTTTACTACTGTTATTATGGCACAAAGTACTGTTAGCGGTATAGTATTGGAAGCAGGAATAAACATGCCACTTCCGGGTGCAAACATTGTTGAGAAAGGGACGTCCAATGGAGTCGTTACAGATTTTGATGGAAATTTTACGCTTAACACAAAAGGAAGTTCAGGAGAAATTGTAATTACTTATGTAGGTTACACTTCAAAAACAGTTTCTTTTTCAGGAAACGCAACTTTAGGAAATGTATTTTTAGAATCAAGCCAAGTAGGTTTGCAAGAAGTTCAAATTATTGCTTCTGTTGCTGTAGATAGAAAAACTCCAGTAGCAGTATCAACAATTAAATCAGAGGAAATAGCTTTAAAATTAAGTACACAAGAATTTCCAGAGATTTTAAAATCTACACCAGGAGTATACGCAACTAGAGCAGGTGGTGGTTATGGTGATGGTAGAATTTCATTAAGAGGTTTTGGCTCTGAAAATGTTGCAGTAATGATTAATGGAGTACCAGTTAACGATATGGAAAACGGAGCTGTTTATTGGTCTAACTGGGCAGGATTAGGAGATGTAACATCTTCATTGCAAGTACAAAGAGGTCTTGGAGCTTCTAAGGTAGCTGTACCATCAGTAGGTGGAACAGTAAACATTATTACTAAAACAACTGATGCAGAACAAGGTGGAAATATTTTTACCGGAATTGGTAACGATGGATACTTGAAATATGGAATGACCTATTCTACAGGATTATCAGAAAAAGGTTTTGCAGCAACAGTTAGTGCATCAAAAATTACTGGAGACGGATATGTTGATGGAACTGAGTTTTCAGGATATAATTACTTTATAAGTTTATCACAACAATTAAGTGATTCTCACAGATTATCATTTAGTGCTTTTGGAGCTCAACAAACACATGGACAACGTTTTAATCGTTCTACTATTTCAGAATTATTAGATACAGATTCAGGTCCACAAAAAGCTAATAAAGATTGGGGTTATAAAAACGGACAAGTTTACCATCAATCTTATAACTTCTATCATAAACCTCAAATTTCTTTAAATCATTTATGGGAAATTAATGACAGCTCAGTTTTATCAACAGCACTTTATGCATCTTTTGGAAGCGGAGGTGGACGTAGAGATGAAGGTTCTAAAATTGGGTCAAGCGACTACAGAATAGGTTCTTCAGGTTTACAACCAATTGATTTTGACGCTGTTGTTGAAGAGAATATAGCAAATGGAGCAGGAGGCTCAACAGATATAATTTCATCTTCAAGAAATTCACATCAGTGGTTTGGTGTTTTATCATCTTATAAAAATACTATAAGCGATAAATTAACAATTTCAGGAGGTTTAGATGCTAGATCTTATGTAGGATCTCACTGGTATCAAGTTGATGATTTATTAGGAGGAGAATTCTTCTTAGATAATGAAACTGATACTTTTGCTTTTGGTAATCCATTAAAAGTAGGTGATCGTTACAACAAGGATTATGATGGTATTGTATTCAGATCAGGACTTTTTGCTCAAGCTGAATATCAAGTTAATGAATCTTTTAACTTATTTGTGGCTACAGATATTTCTAACACAAATTACAAGAAAGAAGAATTTATGAATAATGAAATCATTGGAAGTAGAACTTCTGCTGATATCAATTTTTTAGGATATGGTATAAAAGGTGGTGGTAACTACAATTTAGATTCAAATAATAATGTATTTGTAAATGTAGGATACTTTTCAAAAGCACCATTCTTAACTAGTGTATTTTTAAATGAAGACACTTTAGAATTAAATGAAGGTGCTGAAAACGAAAAAGTATTTAGTGTAGAATTGGGTTATGGTTATAGAAGTGATAAATTATACGCTAATGTAAACCTTTACCGTACAAGTTGGTTAGATAAGTCTATTTCTGGATCTTATCCTGGACCAACACCAGAGTCTGAAAGAGTATACTATAACTTACTTGGTATGGATGCTTTACATCAAGGTATTGAAGTAGATTTTAGATATAAGTTTTCAGATGAGCTTACATTAACAGGTATGGCATCTATTGGAGATTGGCAATGGAAAAGTGATGTATCTGCAAGTGTTAGAAACCAAGATGGCGATGAAGTAGATGTTGTTGATGTTTATGCTAAAGATTTAAAAGTTGGTGATGCAGCTCAAACTACTTTTGCTTTAGGGGCTAATTATAAAATCGCAGAAAAATCTAAAATTTATGTAGATTATAATTACGCAGGAGATATGTTCTCATCTTATTTCGTTACAGATAGAGGTAGTGCTGATCTTCCAGATACATGGAAAACACCATCATACGGTTTATTTGATGCAGGTTTAAGCCATACATTTGAAATGGGATCTTTTGAAGCTGTTTTAAATGGTAAAGTAAACAATGTATTTAACACTGAATATATTTCGGATGCTAATGATACTGACGGAACATCTGCTTCTGCTTTAGTATATTATGGAGCAGGTAGAACATATAGTGTTGGATTAAAAATTAAATTTTAAAAAAAAGTTATGAAAAAAATATTTTATTTATTCGCAATTTTATTAGGAACAACCATAGTTGGTTGTAATCCTATGGAAGATATTCATGATGATATTAATGCAAACAAAGGTGGTGTAGTTCAAGATGTCGAGTTTACGTTAACTGATGATGATTATGATGACTTAGATCTTAGCTTTGGAAGTTTTAGCTCAGAAGACGATGCTAAAGCTGCATTACCAGCTTTCTTAACAGATAAATACCCTTATCTATCTGATGGATCTTCAGCAAAGGTTGAATACCTTTTATATATTGGGTCTGCAGAAGGAGTAAGTGATTATACTGGTGCAGATGTTTATGCATTGGCTAATGCAGATTATCCTCAAGGAAATTTAAATGCTTCAGGATTTTATCCTAATGAAGATGCAGAAGATTTCATGAGTGATATTCTTACTGCTCAATACACATCTCCAACAGAAGGACAATCAGTATTAGTACAATATAACACATATGTAGAAGTGCCTGTAGAAGGGATTTCTAATCTTGTTAGTGCCGATTTTAAAACAGCTCAATCTCTTTTAGATTGGACTCCTTTTAATATTACTGGTACTCAAGTATGGTCAGGAACACAATATGGTGCAACTATTAATGGTTCAGAATATCCAAACTATTTTGTGAATGAAGATTGGTTAGTTTCTCCAGAAATTGATTTAACAGCTCAAGTAAACCCTTTATTTCAACTAACTCAAGTTCTTAGATATACAAATGCATCAGATTATTATAATATTATGGTTTCTACCGATTATGATGGTGATGTAGCAACTGCTACTTGGGATACTATTGATGTAACTCCTGTGCCAGATGGAAGTAGCTGGACTGCAGTAACATCAGAGGATGTTGATTTTTCAGCTTATGAAGGAGAAACAATTCATATTGCTTTTAAATATGAATCTGATTTAACTATTGGGGCTACATGGGAAATAGAAAATGTATTAGTTAAAGTTCCAGGAGTAGAAGGAGAAACTGTTGCTAATGAGGTATATTATACATATACTGGTAGTGCTTGGGAATTATCATCAGGTGTTTATTACTTAACTTCTAACGATTATGACTCTATGGGTGAAGCTTCTGGACAACCAGGACGTTACAACAACTTTAGTAGTTCTATTCCAGCAGATACTTATATTAGTACTTTCTTAGGAATAAATAATCCTTATGCTCAAGAAGAAGATGAGATAATAGTAATTTATAAATACTATTCAAGTTCGGCTAATGCAACACAAACTAGAGGTAACTTATATACTTATACTAACGGAGTTTGGGTGGCTTATCAATCTACTATTTCTACTACATTACAATTTGGTTTAGAAAATGGTATTTGGATTCCAGATAATACTATAAAGTATTCACTTACAGATGCTGATTATACTTATATGGGTGAGACATTGTCTGATGATCCAAATTATTCAAGTAAAGTTGCTACACTTTTAAATTATGCAGATTATGATTCTAGTTGGAGTCAAGATGATATTATTTATTCTTTAGGTGTATTATTGGATTATCTAGATCCAAATGCTGTTGAAGGACAAAAATATCAATTAAGCTATTTAGTTTATGCTGGAGGACTTTCAGAATTTACTATAACTTTAATTAAAACAGATGGAGAATGGGTAGTTTACTAAAACTCCTATAATATTTTCCTTATAATATTTAAAACCGCTTCAGCTTGAAGCGGTTTTTTTATGCTTTTAATTATTACATTTGTTAAATAAAAATAAAACAAAATAATCATGTACGGAATCGTAAAAACTCTTCATTCATATTGGGCATATTTAGTGCTTTTAGTTTTAATAATTGCTACCGTAAATGCTATTATAAAAACGCTAGGAGATAAAGAATATGAAGCTAGTGATTTTAGAAAGGGATTATTCACATTAATAGTATCACATATTCAGTTATTAATAGGATTGGTTTTATACTTTGTATCTCCTAGATTACAACTGTTTAGCGAGATAGGTATGGGTGAAATCATGAAAGATTCTGTAAATAGGTTATATTTAGTAGAACACCCTTTAATAAACATAATAGCTGTAGCTTTAATAACTATTGGTTACTCTAAACATAAGAAGAAATTAACTTCTAACGGTAAATTAAAAACAATAGCTATATTTTATTCAATCGCCTTAGTCTTGTTTTTATCAAGAATTCCTTGGAGTACTTGGTTAGGTTAAAAAGAGATTAATTAACTTCTTTAATAATATAGACATATACAGGAAAATGGTCGCTAAAGCCATTGCTAAAACCACCATTAGACCAACTTCTAAAAGGGTAGCCTTTGTAAGTGCCAGTAGGTTGAATTAAATATTGCTTATTAAAAATTCCTGCTTTATAAAACCTAAAAGACGAATAATCTTTTTCAAGTAAAGATTTAGTTATCATAATTTGGTCGAATAAACTCCAAGAATCGCGATAAGCTGTTGTGCCTAAGCCATTTTTATAAAACGCTATAAAGGGATTATAGATACCTTTTAAACCTACTTTTCTTTTATTTTTTTGTGCCTTTAAAACATTTTTTATACTAGCATTATTTGGGTTGTCATTTAAATCGCCCATAATAAAAATTTTGGTATATGGATTAATAACTTGAAGCGAATCAACAAGGTGTTTATTTAGTTTAGCTGCAGCAATACGTTTTGGCCTACTTTTGGCTTCTCCGCCACGTCTTGATGGCCAATGGTTTACAATAATATGTATAAAATCACCATCAAGTTTACCACTTACTAATAATTGGTTTCTGGTATAAATTCTTTTATGATTTTCATCGTCATAGATTTTTAATTCATGACTGCTGCTAGACGTTGGTGTAAATAATTTTTTTTGATAAAGTAATGCCACATCTATACCACGAACATCTGGCGAATCATAATGAACAATACCATAATCTCTATTTATTAATAAGGAATCATTAACAAGATCTTCTAATACTTCTCTATTTTCAATTTCCGAAACACCAATAATAGCAGGCGAATTATTTGTTACATCCAATCCTATGTCAGATATAACTCGAGCCATATTACTAATCTTCTTTCTATAAATATCTTGCCGATTAGCCTTTATTTCCATAATAGGGCTGGCTTCATCAAATTTTGTAGGATCATTTATGGTATCAAATAAATTTTCAAGATTATAAAAGGCTACTGTATGAATTTTAAAGGTCTTTTTCTCTTGTCCATTTATAAGTGAGCAAAAGCAAAAAAATAAAATATAAAGAGTTAAATACTTCATTAATAATAGAGTGTTATTTAGTATTTGAAATATAATACTTATCTCAAATGTAGGTATTTTAATATAAAATAGTTAGATTTAAATTTTTATGCCGACTCTAATCTAAATAATGAATAGAAATTTACTACTTTTTTTAGTTGCAATTTTATCAGTTTACATATCCCTCGCCCAAGAAACAATTATTAAAGGTAGTGTTAAAGATGCGCTTTCTTTTGAGCCTATTGAAAGTGTAACGGTTACCATTGAGGAAACAAAACAGTATTTATTAACAAATATTTTTGGTGAATTTATTTTTAATAAAAACGTGCCTTTAGGTGAACAAATTCTTCGAATTTCGAAAACAGGATACATTTCTAAACGCTATCCAATTATTGTAAATGAAGGAAAAACGGTAAATATTATGGATATGACTTTAGATAGAGATGTTTCAAGTACTGCCGATTTATTTACCATTACTTTATCTGATGATGAACTTAACGACGATACTAGTGGCGCCGATAATATTTCGGGTTTATTAGCATCTTCACTCGATATTTTTCAAAGAACAGCAGCTTTTGAGTTTAGTTCTTCTTTTTTTAGAGTGCGAGGGTTAGATTCAAATAACAGTTCAGTTCTAATCAATGGTATTGAAATGAATAAAGTTTATAATGGTCGGCCACAATGGAGTAATTGGGGAGGTATAAATGATGTATTGAGAAATCAAGAATTAACATCAGGATTAACACCATCAAATTATACTTTTGGAGGTGTTTTAGGCACAACAAATATTAATATAAGAGCATCACAAGCTAGACCAGGTTCTCGTTTAACGTATTCATCTTCAAACAGAAGTTATACTAACCGTTTTATGGGAACTTATGTGTCAGGATTGTTGAAAAATAATTGGGCTTATACAGTTTCTGTAGGTAGGCGTTGGGGTAATGAAGGTTATCAAGAAGCAACAAGTTACAGTTCTAATTCCTTTTTTACATCCGTAGAAAAAATTATTAATGATAAACATAGTCTAAGTTTTTCAGCGATTTATACACCAAACCGAAGAGGAAAATCATCACCAAATACTCAAGAAATTTATGATTTAAAAGGAATAAAATATAACGAATATTGGGGTTTTCAAGATGGCGAAAAGCGTAACTCAAGAATTAAGGAAGTAAATGAGCCAATTGTTATGTTAAACCATTTTTGGAGCATAAATAGTAAAACAACATTAAATACCAATATTGGCTATCAATTTGGTAAAATGGGAAATAGCAGATTAGATTATAATGGTACAGACTTAGTTGATGGTTTTCCACAAGGCGGTGGCTCAAATCCGAGTCCAACGTATTATCAAAAACTGCCAAGTTATTTTGAACGTAATTTTCCAAACGATTTACAGTTTGCTTATGGTGCATTAAAAGCGTTTCAAAATGACGGACAAATAGATTGGAATGCCATGTATAGTTCCAATATTAATAATTCACAAAACGGAGGCAATGCTATTTATGCTTTATATGAAGACATTGTAAATGACAAGCAATTGACGGTGAATTCTCTTATAAATAAAGAAATAAGCAATAATCTTATTCTGAATGTAGGGATAAATTATAAAACTTTAAAATCTGAAAATTATGCACAGGTTTTAGATCTTTTAGGAGCGTCAACCTATTTAGATATTGATGGTTTTGCGACTAATATTGACGAAGCTCAAAACGATTTAACAAACCCAAATAGAATAGTTGGTGAAGGGGATAAATTTAAATACGATTATAATATTTTTTCAAATGAGTTAAGTGGTTATGCACAAACACAATTTATCTATAACAAGATAGATTTTTATGCTGCTACAAGTATAAAAAACACAACATATCAAAGAGAAGGCATTTATCAAAATGGTGGATTTCCAGATAATTCCTTAGGAAAAGGTAACAAGTTAAGTTTTACTGGAATTGGTGTAAAGGGAGGCTTCACCTATAAAATAACAGGAAAACATGTGTTCGATGTTAACGCAGGTTATATTTCTAGAGCACCTTCTATACAAAACACATTTTCAAATTCTAGAGAAAATCATAATGTGGTGCCTAATATCTCTGTAGAAAAAATAACATCAATCGACGCTAGTTATATTTTTCGGTCGTCAATAATTAAATCAAAACTCACCGCATATTATACCAAAATTAATGATGCCAGTGAAATATCATTCTTTTTTGCTGATGGCATTGGTGGTGATAATACAGCATTTGTACAAGAGATTTTACAGGGAATTAACAAAAAACATATAGGATTAGAGTTGGGTGTTGAAGCTCAAGTAACCCCTACTATTAAATTGAAAGGTGTCGCAGCAATGGGGCAATTTACTTATGATAATAATCCAAATTTATTTCTTTCAACCGAACCCGATGAAGAGTCCTTAGATGCTGGGTTTGTAAATGGATTTAAAGATTTTGGACAATCAAATTTGAAAAATTATAAGCTGGCCTCTGGTCCGCAAAATGCTTACTCAATAGGATTTGAATATCGCGATCCCGATTTTTGGTGGTTTGGTGCTACTGCGAATTTTTTTAGTAATATTTATATAGATGTAAGTCCATTAACAAGATCAACCAATTTTACCACAGATTTTGATGGTAATGAGTTTAATGATTATGACGAAGATTTAGCTCGAGAATTATTAAGGCAAGAACGTTTTGATGATTATATGTCGGTTAATTTAGTTGGAGGGAAATCCTGGAAGTTAGGTAAATACTATGTCGGACTTTTTGCAAGTATTAATAACCTTTTAGATGAAGTTTATAAAACAGGGGGTTTTGAACAAGGTAGAAATGCCAATTACAGAGAACTGAGAGATGATAAAGCATTAGACACTCCTGTTTTTGGATCAAAATATTGGTACGGAAGAGGCACAACCTATTTCTTGAATTTAAATGTTAGATTTTAAATTAATTGTTATGAAAATAAAACTAGTGTTATTAGTAATATCGGCAATGTTTCTTATCTCATCATGTGTAAAAGATGATGATTATAGTCTACCAGATATATCAATAACAGAACCAAATATTCTACAAGAACAAATCACCACTTTTAGAGCTGTTAAATCACTTTATGAACAGGCTATAAATAATGATAATACAACGGTAATTATTGATGATGAAAACGATTTATATATTCAAGGTTATGTTGTGTCTTCAGATAAATCGGGAAACTTTTTTGAGGAGTTAATTATTCAAAATAAAGTGGATGATAGTAATCCAGATAACGATCCAAGACTAGGTTTTAGAGTAAGTATAAATGTAAGCAACTTATCAGATACATATCAATTTGGGCAAAAAGTATACATAAAATTAAATGGTTTAACTATTGGAGAAACAAGCGGTGTTATTACAATAGGTAAAGGAGATGCTGTATCTGTAAAACAAATTCAAGCTGCGGAATATCAAGACATCATTATTAGAAGTAACGAGATAGCAACTATAATCCCTAAAGTTTCAGGTTTAGCAGATTTAACAGAAGCTGATAAAAACACCATAATTCAGCTTAATAATATGCAATTAAATAGATTTGAATTGGGGTCAACATTTGCAAGTGAATCTTTTGATGAATTTGATGGACATCGTTTGCTTGAAAGTTGCGATTCGAGAATTTCAATGATTTTAGAAACAAGTACTTTTTCCGATTTTAAATCTTTAATTGTTCCACAAGGAAATGGAATAGTTACAGGTATTTTTAGTAGAGATTTCGGTGATGATTTTAATGTGCTTATCCTTAACAGTTCTGCTGATATAAATTTTGATAGTGACGAACGTTGTGACCCAATGGAATTAACTTGTGGATTAGCAGAAAGTGTAGGTTCAAATAATTTATTATATGAAAATTTTCAACCACAACGAAATAATAGACCGATTGAAATTGATGGATGGACTAATTATATTGAAGCTGGTGTAGAAGCTTGGGAAGGTTATTCTTCAACATCATCTAATGCGTCTTTAGGTCGGTCTGCAAGATTTCAATCTGCTAGTTCTGGTGATGATAGTAATATAGGTTGGTTAATAACGCCTGCAATTAATTTAGATGCTCAAGATGGTGAAACATTACGTTTTAAAACCTCTAACAGTCTTGCCGATAGTAGTTTTATGGAGGTTTTATATTCTTTAGATTGGGACGGAACTGAAGAAAATATACTATCCGCAACGTGGGGTGTATTATCTGCGGCTTATGTTGTAAAAGACACCGATTCTTTTGTGCCGTGGTTTAATTCTGGAACTGTCGATTTATCTTGCGCCTTAGGAATTATGCATATTGCATTTAAATATACTGGAAGCGGACAAGATACTTTTGATGGTATTTATGAGTTGGATGAAATTAGTGTTGATTATGTGCCTTAGTAACCATAAATTAGCCAAATGACAACATTCGACATCCTGTTTTTTCACTTTTTCCAATATTATAAAAACAAAAAAAGTAAGAAAGCCAATAGCATTGCTACGTTTTATATTACTGTTCTACAATGTAGTTTGCTTTTATTGTTAGGTGTGTTTTTTGCAAAGTTTTTTAGGCAAATGCATATGGATACCATGTCTGCAAGTAAAGCATGGACACTTTTCGTTTTGATTGTTATTTTCATATACTTCAAAAACTGGATGCAATATGGCGGTAGAAAACGAAAAGTACTAAACGCAAAAATGATTAAAAACAGAAAACTGACTTATAATATTTGGTTGCTTTGGTTCTTACCTGTTGTGATTTTGGGACTTACTTTTGTTCTTTTTCAAGCAGTTTAAAAGCTGTCGTCACACTGAACTTGTTTCAGGGTCTCATAAAAGTATAGTAATGTGTGATGTGATTCTGAAATAAATTCAGAATGACAAACTTTTCTTTACTACAATAAATGATCACTTCTTAAAAACAGCATAAACAGGAAAATGATCGCTATAACCACCTTTGTATTTTTTACCAACATAGGTTCTAAAAGGCGTGCCTTTATATTTTCCGTTAAAAAGTTTTAAGAAATCTTCATCAAAAATATTAGCAGAACTATATTCAAATAAATGATCTGAGGTTTTAAAAAAGTTGGAAGAAATTAAAATTTGATCAAATAAATTCCATTGGCGGTTATGGTTTGATGTTCCTCTGTTATAAGAACGTAAAGTTTCCATAGAGTTGTGTAAACTGTAAGCTTCAACCAAACGTTTTATACTATTACTACTTGGGTCGTCATTAAAATCACCAATAATAATAATTTTGGCATCTGGATTTACAAGTCGTAATGATGAAATAATCTCACCAACTTTATCAGAAGAAGCAATACGCTTATGCTCGGTTTCTTTTTCTCCCTCACGTCTAGACGACCAATGGTTTACAATAATATTTACATTTTCGCCATCAAGCAAACCTGATACTAACAAAATATCTCGTGTATAATCTGGGAGACCTTGATTGTTAAATAACTCTACAGTAAAAGCTTCAGAATGTAAAACTACAAAAGCATTAGTGTCATACAGTAAGGCAACATCAATACCACGTTCATCTAAAGAATCATAGTGAACATAATTATAATTACAATCATCTAGATGTTTTGAAGCTATTAAATCTTCAATAACTTTTGCGTTTTCAACTTCAGCTAATCCAACAATAGCAGGATGTTTTCCAGTTTCATGTTTTCCAATATTAGAAATAGCAAAACCTAACTTTCTAAGTTTATTATCATACCGTTTAGGAGTCCATTTTTTAACTGATGTTGGTAAAAAATCATTGTCATTGGTATATTGATCATCTACTAAATCAAATAAATTTTCAAGATTATAAAATGCAATAGTTTGCATATTGTCACGAACAGGAATATCGTCAAAAGTGTTTGCCATAAATCAAAAATAGGCTTAAAAATATAAAAATAATAATAGCTACAAATGTTTAACTTTGTAACATGATTGAAAAGAAAGATATTGCTTTAGAGAAAGCAGTTTTAATAGGCGTTATAACAAAAGATCAAGACGAAGTAAAATCTAAAGAATATTTAGATGAGTTGGAGTTTTTAACCTTTACTGCAGGTGGTTATGCGGTGAAACGTTTTACACAAAAAATGGACATGCCAAATCCTAAAACATTTATAGGAACAGGTAAAATGGAAGAAGTTCGCCAATTTATTGAAGATAATGATATTGGTACGGCAATTTTTGATGATGAATTATCATCGGCCCAAGAACGAAATATTAGTAAAATTCTTAACGTTAAAGTATTAGATAGAACCAATTTAATACTAGATATTTTTGCTCAACGTGCACAAACTAGCTATGCGAGAACGCAAGTAGAATTAGCACAATGCGAATATTTATTGCCTCGATTAAGAGGTATGTGGACACACCTTGAGCGCCAAAAAGGTGGTATTGGTATGCGCGGACCTGGTGAAACCGAGATAGAAACAGATAGACGTATTGTACGTGATAAAATATCCCTTTTAAAAGAGCGTATAAAAACTATTGACAAACAAATGGCTGTACAACGTGGTAACCGTGGTAAAATGGTTCGTGTGGCATTAGTTGGTTATACAAACGTTGGAAAATCTACTTTAATGAACGTGATAAGCAAAAGCGATGTTTTTGCCGAAAATAAGTTGTTTGCAACATTAGACACTACGGTTAGAAAGGTGGTTATTCAAAACTTACCCTTTTTATTAAGTGATACCGTAGGGTTTATTAGAAAATTACCAACTCAATTGGTAGATAGTTTTAAAAGTACACTTGATGAGGTTCGTGAAGCCGATTTATTGCTGCACGTTGTAGATATTTCACACCCTAATTTTGAAGAACACATTGCTTCTGTAGAGAAAGTTTTAGGAGAAATAAAAAGTGGTGATAAGCCAACTATTATGGTTTTCAATAAAATTGATGCTTACGAAGCAGAACCTTTAGATGATGACGATTTAGAAACAGAAAGAACAGAAAGACATTACTCTTTAGAGGAATGGAAAAGTACATGGATGAGTAAAGTAGGCAATAATGCTTTATTTATTTCGGCATTAAATAAAGAAAATTTAGAAGACTTTAAAAAACGTGTTTATGATGAAGTTAGAGAAATTCATGTAACTCGTTTTCCTTACAATCATTTTCTGTATCCAGATTATGAAGATAATGAATAATATTCAGCTAGATAAACTTAAGAATATGCCTTTTTTTATTTGGCTATTTAGAGTTTTGAAGATAAAATGGGTAAAATGGGGATTGATTTTTGGAGTATCTGTTTTTGTTTTTTTTATAGGATTATATTTTAGTATTTATTTAGGACTATTTGGTAAGTTACCATCAAAGGAAGATTTAAGTTCCATAAAACAAGAACAAGCTACACAGGTTTTAGATAAAGATGGTGCTTTAATTGGTAAGTATTATATTTATGATAGGCAACCTCTAACTTTCGATAAATTTCCTCAACACTTAATTGATGCCCTAATTGCTACAGAAGATGCTCGTTTTTATGAGCATGATGGCATTGATAATGTAAGTTTAGCACGAGTTTTTTTTAAAAATATTATTCTTCAAGATAAATCTGCCGGTGGAGGAAGCACCATTACACTTCAATTAGCCAAAAACTTATTTGGACGAAAAGATTACCCCGTTTTTGGGATGCTAATCAATAAGTTTAAAGAATCTATAATTGCTAAGCGGATAGAAGAAATCTATTCGAAAAAAGAAATTTTAACGCTTTACTTCAACACGGTTACGTTTCCTGATAACACTTATGGGATTGAAAGTGCAGCGCAAAAATTCTTCAATAAAACGACGAATGATTTAACAAGATCTGAAGCTGCTGCTTTAATAGGAACTTTAAAGGCTAATAATTATTTTAATCCGAGATTACACTTACAGCGCAGTAAAGACAGGCGTGATGTGGTTTTTAATCAAATGGTTAAATATGAATACCTTTCAAAAGATTCGCTTGAGTTTTATAAAAATCAAGATTTGGTTTTAGATTATCGTTCCTTTAATCATGATGTTGGTATTGCTCCGTATTTTAGAGAACAAGTTAAAAAAGAATTAGCTGTTATATTAGATTCTATTAATACAAATGAGGGCAAATCTTATGATTTATATAGAGATGGTTTAATTGTTCATACCACATTAGATTTCAAAATGCAGGAGTTAGCAGAAACTGCAATGAGAGAACATCTTAATAAATTACAAAGTGATTTTGAAGCGTCTTTTGGAAAACAAACACCTTGGAAAACTAACGGACAAATATTTGAAACTGCTATTAAAAGTCTGAACAAATATAAATTTTATAAAAAACAAGGTTTAGCCGATAAGCAAATTAAGGATTCACTATTACTTAAAAATGAAATTGAACTTTTTAATTGGAAAGGGGATACCATTCAAAACATGTCTACTATTGATAGTTTATCGTATTATTTAAAGTTTTTAAATACAGGAATGTTGTCTATAGAGCCTAAAACGGGAGCAATAAAAACTTATATAGGAGGTATTGATTATAGGTATTTTAAATACGATCATGTATCGCAAAGCGAAAGACAAGTTGGCTCTACTTTTAAACCTTTTGTGTATACAGCGGCTATTGAAAATGGAATGAATCCTTGTACTTATTTTTCTTTGGGTGAAGTAACGTATAAAAACTATGATAATTGGACACCAAGTAATTCTGGTAGCAATGAAGAAAATTCTTATTTAAATTATAATTTAGAGACTGCATTAAGTAATTCTATAAATACCATAGCAGTTAAAGTTTTAAATGAAGTTGGAATTCCTAAAGTTTTAGAACAGGCGAAAAAAATGGGGATTTCTAAAGAATTACCCAATCAGCCATCATTAGCTTTGGGAGTTGCCGAAATAAATTTGAAAGAATTAACAGGGGCTTATGCGAGTTTTCTTAATAAAGGTCATGCTGTAATGCCATATTGTATTACCAAAATTGAAGATAAAAAGGGTAATATTATTGCTTCATTCAAACCTCAAATTAAAAAAGATGAAGCTTTTACTGATTATACAAGACAGGTGATGCTACAAATTATGAAATCTACAGTAAATTCAGGTACAGCTTCAAGGTTAAGATTTACTTATAATCTTACTAATGATATAGCAGGAAAAACAGGGACTACACAAGACAATAAAGATGGTTGGTTTGTTGCCTTAACTCCCAATTTGGTAACAGTTACTTGGGTTGGTAACGATAATCAAGCCATTGGTTTTAGAACAACAGGTTTAGGACAAGGAGCAAATTCTGCACTACCAATTTTTGCGAAATTTTACCAAAAACTAAATACAGACAGCAGCTTTAATAACATTACTAAATCTAAATTTGAAAGTCCTACAGTAAAGGTTTTAGAAGATTTAAATTGTGAGCCAGAAAAGAGAGATGGGTTTTTTAAAAGACTGTTTAGTAAAAAGAATAAAACTAAGGATTTTAAAGGAACAGAGTAAAAAAAGACAAAAAAAAGCACTTCAATTGAAGTGCTTTTTTTTATATTATTGAGAATTAAAACTTATAGCTTAATCCAACAGTGTAATAAGTTTGTAATTTATTATCCACATTATCAAATGTAGGCTCAGTTTGAGCAGGAACTGCTACTGGGTCAAACTGCCCTAAAGCATATTTTAAAGCTTCTTGTTTGTTACTTCTTAAACCAAAATCAAAACCAACACCAATCATTTTCCATAATGTATATCCAAAAGAGTTAGTCCATGTAAAGTTTGATAAATCACCACTTTCATAGCTTTGGAAGGTTGAAAAATTAGTTTTAAAATTTATAGCACCAATTTGTCTAGTGTAATCTGCAACAATTTTAGCACCTAAAGAGGATTGAAAAATAGCATCATTATCAGCAAAAACAAAGTTGTAGTTTAATGGGTGAATAACAACTATTAAGTTTTCAATTGGTGTCCAAGTCGCACCAACACCTAAATCTAAATACCCAGGATCGTTAAAGTTGTTTAATAATGTTGTTCTGTATTCCATTAAACTAGAAATAGCTAATGTTTTAGTAAGGTTTCTACCATATAAAGACGAAATATTAAATACATCTGTTGTTGGTTTAAAACTATCGTCATCATCAGGATTATCTTTATTGTCTAATTTTACCCAGTTTAAATTCGTGTTTAATGAGTTTCTCCAGAAAAATTTATCTTCAATTAAATTAGCATAACCGTTAAAAGTAAAGCCAATATTACCTGATGAGTTATTTGGAGCACCTTGTGAATACCAATTGTTAAAGTTAGAAATGCTTCCTCCAATAGTACCAAATGCACCTTTTCTCCAGCCTGGTAAAGCATCAATTTGAGCTTGTAAAGCGTTAGCTTCAGCTTGAGCAGCATTTGCTATGGCTTGTTTTTCCGCTTTTTGAGCATGTAATTCTTCTTTAGTTTGAGCGTTCATCGAAGCGATTCCGATAATAAATGCGAATAATAATAAGGTTTTTTTCATTTTTATGATTTTTTAATAAAATGCGTGCAAATATAAGTCAATTTTTCTTTCAAAAATGATGATTTATATTCACAAAGTTGATTATTATTGAGACCCTTTTTTGCAATTAAGTCACAATAAAAACAGTAAAAATTATTTATTTTTTAAACAGCGGAACAGAAGAACACGCTTCTCCATACATGATAGATCTAGCAACAGGTTTTAATTTTGTTGCAAGCATGATATAGGCATTTTGTGGTACAGGTTTTTTTGAACAGCCTTTTATGATAATAGGTTTGTCTTTAAAAGTGCTTACATCCAAATCATTTAAAACATCTTGATATATAGACGTTTCTAGAGCTTCTAGATTGCCAATAATTGTCTTTTTAACATAAGGCTCTAGTTGAATAGATAAAAGCATAAAAGCCCATCCAGGAATTATCGCATCACTACTACAAGTTAATGCTATATAGCTACCTTTATATTGAGACCAATCGTATTCTGATACTTGATTTCTAAAATCTTTTTCGCGCAATACAAAACCTTCAAAAAGCCAGTCTTTAATATCAAACAATACACGCCTTCCTTCAGGATAATAATCCTCAAGATTTAAAGTAACTAATTTGCTATTCGCTACGCGATTTATAATTTCGTCTTGCATAAATAAATTAAAGCATTCCTAACTCTAACTTTGCTTCTTCACTCATTAATTCTTGCGTCCATGGCGGATCGAAAGTAATTTCTACTTCAGCACTATTTACAGCGTTAAGCGATTTTACTTTTTCTTCAACTTCTAGTGGTAATGTTTCGGCAACAGGGCAGTTAGGAGTTGTTAATGTCATTAATATTTTTACATCGTAATCTTCATTTACAAATACGTCGTAAATTAACCCCAATTCGTAAATGTCTACAGGTATTTCTGGATCGTAAATCGTTTTAAGAACGTTTACTATTTTTTCACCTAATTCGGTAGTATCTATTGTTGTATCGCTCATTATTTTAATTGTGTTTGGTATGCTATAGCATACATTTTAAGTTGTTTTATCATACTTACTAAGCCATTAGCTCGTGTTGGAGATAAATGTTCTTTAAGCCCAATTTTATCAATAAAATCGGTATTCGCATCAATAATATCTTTTGGGTGCTGATTTGAAAATGCACGAATTAAAATAGCTATAATACCTTTGGTGATAATTGCATCACTATCCGCAGTAAATTCTATTTTATCATCTTTCATTTCGGCATGTACCCAAACTTTACTTTGGCAACCTTTTATAATGTTGCTTTCAGTTTTGTATTGGTCGTTAATTAGGGGTAAATCTTTCCCTAAATCAATCATATATTGGTAACGTTCTTCCCAATCTTCAAACATTGAGAATTCATCTATAATTTCGTTTTGGATATCTTCAATAGTCACAAGCACATATTTTATACAAAAATACAATAACAAAAGTTGCTATTCAATATTTTCTGAAATTGATAGGATTTCTTTAACAAGTTCTGCTATTTTTTTTGGTGGGTTTCCGTGATCGAAAGGTGGTGTTTCATGGGTTTTACCATTATGAGTTATTTTTAAATTTGCTATTGCAGCACCATCATACTGGAACGCTTTACTTGGTGCTTGTAATGATGATATCGAGTCAATATTAATAGATTTGATTACTTTTATTAAGTTATCCCAATAAGTTTCATTACAAACTTTAGTCGTTGGAATGCCTCCCCTTTTTTGTAAGGTTGAAATGGTTTTTTTATCAACTATTATTTGTTTGTAAATACCTCTTGACGATGCTGTATACTCAACAGAAATATTTTCCTGATTTATTTTTGATTGGTTACAGCCTTTTTCAATTAGTACTATAGATAAAAATATTAATAAAAATTTCATTTAATTAATCGATTATTTTTATAATTAATAATACAAAAAAGACGCCAAAGTTGGCGCCTTTTTAATTTTTATTATGTGAGTTTATTTAGTTTCCAGCCATTGTGTCTCTTGCTCCACCAGATGCAAAAATAGCACGCATTCTATTTCTTTGGCCATCTGTAAACATGTACATGCAGGCATCATCTGTATAATCCATATAATTCATTGTCATATCAGTTGTATTACAATTAACTGTTGGAAATGATGGACAACCATAGTTAGCACCATTAGAAGAAGGCGTGTCTGTAACAAAATCGTCTTGTTTACATCTTCCATCACCCCAAATATGGCGTAAGTTTAAATAATGACCTACTTCGTGAGTTGCAGTTCTTCCCAAATTATATGGAGCTGCAGAACCACCAGGTAAACTTGAGTGTAATAAAACGACACCATCTGTTGATAAATTTCCTCCAGGAAATTGAGCATAACCTAAAATACCACCACCAATATTACAAACCCAAATATTTAAATGTGTTTCAGGAGTAATAGGAGGATAAGCTGATTTTACGGAATCATTAGTTCCCCAAGATGAAGTAGAATTATTGTATCTAAATGTTTGAGCTAAAGAAAAGCTAACACCCGTTGTTGTTGCATCATTTATAAAGTCTGTTGCTCCAGAAGGAAGTAAGTTTGTATTTGTGCTGCTAAAATCGTTATTCAATACGCTTATTTGTGATTGAATTTGTGAGTTAGAAACATCATTAGCGTTTGGTAGAACAATATGTATATACACAGGAATATTTATAGTTCCTAAACCATCTTCTATTGGTAATACATCTACATCAGATCCTCCGCCGCCACTTCCGCCTCCTCCAGGATTACCACCTGGTTTGCCTTTGGCGGTTATAAATTTTCTTGTTTGATATTCTACATCAAACATTTTTTTTGCTAAACCGGGATTAGCATCAAGTTGTTTATTAAGAACATTCATGGAATAACATGTTTTGAATTTCTCTTTAGAATTGGCTGATTTGGAGCCTAAATCTTCATTGAAATCTGTGTAAACATAAAAATCGCTCATGTCAATTTCTTGCTCTTGAACGATTTCGTTTTTTTCATCATCACATGCTGTAAATAGTAAGGCTATTGCTGCCATACTTAAAAGTAATTTTTTCATTTGTAATATAAATTTGAATTAGTCGACGCTGAAGATAGAATTATTTTAGAAAATATCTTACATATCTTCAAAAAAATGTTAATTATTCGACAAAACACTACAAATAGTTAATTATTAAACAATAAAAATTTAATAAAACAACGAAAACCTTACGAAAGCATCATTTTTGCTTTCTTGACACCTTCAACCAGAATATCGATTTCAGATTTAGTGTTATAAAAAGAAAAGGAAGCTCTAACTGTTCCAGGAATTTTGAAGTAATCCATAATAGGTTGTGCGCAGTGGTGTCCAGTACGAACAGCAATACCAAGTTTATCTAAAATAGTACCAACATCATAAGGATGAATCCCTTTTAGATTAAAGGATATAACAGAGGTTTTATTCTTAGAAGTACCATAAATTTTTAAACCATCTATTTCTAGAAGTTTTTTAGTAGCATAATCTAATAGGTCATGTTCGTAAGAAGCAATAACATCAAAACCAATAGTATTCATGTAATCTATTGCGGCTCCAAAAGCAATGCCACCACAAATATTTGGTGTTCCAGCTTCAAATTTATGGGGTAATGCTGCATAAGTCGTTTTCTCAAACGTTACTTCTGCAATCATTTCACCTCCACCTTGATAAGGAGGAAGCTTATTAAGCCATTCTTCTTTTCCGTAAAGCATACCAACGCCTGTTGGTCCACACATTTTATGTGCTGAAGCTACATAAAAATCGACGTCTAATTTTTGAACATCTGGTTTTATGTGAGGGCAAGATTGGGCACCATCAATTAAAACTGCAGCTCCAATTTTGTGAGCTTTTTCAATAATAGATTCAATTGGATTTATAGTTCCTAGTGCATTTGAAATGTGATTTACAAATACCAGTTTTGTTTTTTCCGAAAGTAAATTATCGTATTCCGTCATTACCAATTCACCTTCTTGATTCATTGGTATAACCTTTAAAGTTGCTCCTGTGCGTTCACACAACATTTGCCAAGGCACAATATTACTATGATGTTCTAAAGCTGAAACTATAATTTCATCATCTTTTTTTAAGATAGAAGAAAAGCCATTTGCGACTAAGTTTATACTATGCGTAGTTCCAGAAGTTAATATTATTTCATGTGAAAACTTAGCATTAAAGTGTGCTTGTATTTTTTGTCGTGCTTGTTCGTATAAATCGGTAGCTTCTTGACTTAAAGTATGCACACCACGATGAATATTGGCATTGTAATTTGAATAATAATCTACAATTACATCAATAACTTGTTGTGGTGTTTGTGAGGTTGCGGCATTATCAAAATACACTAGAGGTTTGCCATTTACTTTTCGTGAAAGTATAGGGAAGTCTTTTCGTATATCATGTACTTTAAACATAGCTTTGTGTTTAGCCCCGATAGCAACGGCATCCTTTTTTGTTTTTTTTAGCAAAAAAGATATAGTGAATAGCGGGAAATAGCTTCAAATTTTTTTATAAATCAAACCCTAAATTAACGCCTAATTTATTAGCAATAATTTTAGTAATACGTTGTTTCATTTCAGGTATTTTAACCGAATTTAAAACATTGTTACTAAAGGCGTACATTAAAAGTGCTTTGGCTTCCTTTTTAGGAATACCTCTGGATTGCATGTAAAATAAAGCGCTTTCGTCTAATTGACCAATGGTACAACCATGAGAGCATTTTACATCGTCGGCAAAAATTTCTAGTTGTGGCTTGGTATTAATGGTTGCTTTATCGCTTATTAGAATATTGTTATTTGCTTGAAACGCATTGGTTTTTTGTGCTTCTTTTTCAACAACAACTTTACCATTAAAAACACCTGTAGAATTTTCATCAAAAATACCTTTGTAATCTTGATGACTTTCGCAATTTGGCTCGATATGATGCACCAAAGTATTGTGATCAACATGTTGATTATCTCCAATTATAGTTACTCCTTTTAAGGTAGAATCTATACGTTCGCCTTCTTGATAAAAATTAAGATTATTACGTGTTAATTTACCTCCAAATGAAAACGTATGAACAGATGCCACACTTTCTTGCTTTTGTTTGATAAAGGTATTATCAATTAAAGAGGCGTTTGAATTATCGTTTTGGATTTTGTAATAATCTACAATAGCACGCTTATTTGCGAAAATTTCGGTAACACTATTTGTTAAAACAGCATTGCTTGTTAAACTTTGATGGCGCTCAATAATTTGAACATGGGAGTTCTCATCAACAACAACTAAGTTACGAGGCTGTAACATGGTTGCAGCTTCATTTCCTGTTGAAAAATGTATGATTTGTATTGGTTTTTCAACCAATTTATTTTTAGGAATATGGATATAAGCACCTTCGCTTGAAAACGCTGTGTTTAAAGATGATAAACTGTCTTTGCTAGCCGCTTTATTAAAATAGTTTTCTATAACTAAACGGTACTTAGGTTTTGTAAAAGCAGCGGACATTAAACAAATATCCATACCATCATGAGTGGTTTGCGATAAGTGAGAAGAGTATTTTCCATCTATAAACACGATTTTATAAGAATCTATATCATGGATGAAATATTTTTTAACGTCGTTATATTCTATGGCGTTTTCTTGTTTAGGAAAAACACTATAGTCTTCTTTTAAGATTTTATTTAAAGAGGTGTATTTCCAATCTTCTTCTTTTTTTGTTGGAAAACCTTTTTCTTCAAATATTTTTATAGCATCGTTTCGAAGATTGTGAATATGAGTATCCATATCTACATGATCTTCAAAAACTAAATAAGATGATAATAATTTTTCTTTTAAATCCATTTTTCTAAGTCTTCAGTAAGCAGTCTTCAGTTTGCAGTTTAGTTACTTACTGTGGACTGAGAACTGGTTACTAATTTATGCGTTCACTTCTTCTTTAATCCAGTCGTAACCTTTTTCTTCAAGTTCGTGCGCTAATTCTTTACCACCAGATTTTACAATTCGCCCATTATATAATACGTGAACAAAATCTGGAACAATATAGTCTAACAACCTTTGGTAGTGCGTAATTACAACAACAGCATTGTCTTTGTTTTTTAGTTTATTAACACCATTTGCTACAATACGAAGTGCATCAATATCTAACCCAGAATCGGTTTCATCAAGTATTGCTAATTTAGGATCTAGCATAGCCATTTGAAAAATTTCATTTCGTTTTTTCTCTCCACCAGAAAAGCCTTCATTTAAAGAGCGTGATAAAAATTTTCTATCTATTTCTAACAAATCTGCTTTCTCACGAATAAGTTTTAGCATGTCTTTAGCAGGCATGTCTTCTAATCCTTTTGCTTTACGCGATTCGTTAATAGCCGTTTTAATAAAATTAGTAACTGAAACGCCTGGAATTTCAATTGGATATTGGAATGATAAAAATATGCCTTTATGTGCACGTTCTTCAGCAGCTAATTCTTCAATATCTTCACCATCAAAAGTAATGTTACCTTTTGTAACTTCATACTCTTCTTTTCCAGCTATAACTGAAGCAAGTGTGCTTTTTCCTGAACCGTTAGGTCCCATTATAGCATGTACTTCACCTGGTTTTACTTCAAGATTAATACCTTTTAAAATGCTTTTGTCCTCAACACTTGCGTGTAAATTGTCAATTTTTAACATACTATTTATTGTCCTAATTTTACAACGTTATCTCTATTCTTTGGTGCAGAAACATTTAATATTTCAGCAATTTCAACTTTGTTTTCCCAAAGAATTTTATCGTCTTTTTGATTTGTTATTTTACCTCTTATTTCAACTTGAACCATATCTGTTGGTTCTTTTTTGTATTCTTCTGCCTTTTTATTTAGTTCTAACATTTTATCTGTTATTAGAACGCCATAAATTTCAGAATGAGTTTGCAATACTGCTGCACCTCCATAATAAACAAAATCTCCTTTTAATAGAGTTAAACCATCATTCTGTTTTTTAGTTCGCTCAGAACTATCTGTAATAATAGTTTCTTCTGTGCTTTTTGATTTTGTATCATTTTTACAGCTTATAAATGCAGAAACACATAAAAGTAGAATGAATATTTTTTTCATTTTGAATACAAATAATTTATCCAACACTTCCTTCTAAACTTATCTCTAAAAGTTTTTGAGCTTCTACAGCAAACTCCATTGGAAGTTTATTTAAAACTTCTTTACTAAAACCATTTACAATTAATGCGATGGCTTTTTCTGTGTCAATACCACGTTGATTACAATAGAAAATTTGGTCTTCACCAATTTTACTAGTTGTTGCTTCGTGTTCTATTTTTGCTGTTTTATTTTTTGCTTCTATGTATGGAAAAGTGTGTGCACCACATTCATTACCCATTAGTAAACTATCGCATTGCGAAAAATTACGGGCATTATCTGCATTCGGGCTAATTTTAACCAAACCACGGTAACTATTTTGTGATTTTCCTGCCGAAATTCCTTTTGAAATGATGGTTGATTTGGTGTTTTTTCCCAAATGAATCATTTTTGTTCCAGTATCTGCTTGTTGATAATTGTTGGTTACTGCAATTGAATAAAATTCTCCAACTGAATTATCCCCTTTAAGTACACAACTTGGATATTTCCAAGTTACAGCACTACCAGTTTCAACTTGTGTCCAAGAAATTTTTGCGTTTTTCTCGCACAAACCTCTTTTAGTTACAAAATTGAATACACCACCTTTTCCTTCAGCATTTCCAGGATACCAGTTTTGTACTGTGCTATATTTTATTTCAGCATCATCTAAGGCAATAAGCTCTACAACGGCTGCGTGTAATTGATTTTCATCTCTACTAGGTGCAGTACAACCTTCAAGGTAACTTACATAACTACCTTCATCAGCAATTACTAAAGTTCTTTCAAATTGTCCTGTTCCTGCTTGATTAATTCTAAAATATGTAGAAAGTTCCATTGGGCAACGAACACCTTTTGGAATGTAACAAAAAGAGCCATCACTAAATACAGCACTATTTAAAGCTGCATAAAAGTTGTCTTTTTGCGGAACAACAGTTCCTAAATATTTTTTTACAAGTTCTGGATGCTTTTTTATAGCTTCAGAAATACTCATAAAAATAATACCTTTTTCACCTAATGTTTTTTTGAATGTTGTAGCAACTGATACAGAATCAATCACAACATCCATAGCTACGTTGGATAATTTTTTTTGCTCATCAATAGAGATTCCAAGTTTAGCAAATGTTGCTAAAAGCTCTGGATCTACTTCATCTAAGCTATTGTATTTTGGTTTGCTATTTGGTGCAGAATAATAAGAAATGGCTTGAAAATCTGGCTTTTTGTAATGTACGTTTGCCCATTCTGGCTCAGTCATTTCTTTCCAAGCTTTGAAAGCCTCTAATCTCCAATCTGTCATCCATTCTGGTTCTCCTTTTTTAAGAGAAATAGCACGAACAATATCTTCATTTAAACCAATAGGGAATGTGTCAGATTCTATATCTGTATAAAAACCATATTCGTATTCTTTGGTTTTAAGCTCTTCACGTAAATCATCTTCCGTATACTTCGACATAATTCTTTCTTAATTTTATAATGAAAATGATTCGCCACAACCACAAGTACGGTTTGCGTTAGGGTTGTTAAACACGAAACCAGTTCCGTTTAATCCACCTGAATATTCTAGTGTTGTTCCTATTAAATATAAAAAGCTTTTTTTGTCTACAATAATTTTCACGTCATTATCTACAAACACTTTGTCGCCTTCTTGATTTTCTTTATCAAACTTTAAATCGTAAGATAAACCAGAACAACCACCACTTTTTACACCAACACGAACAAAATCTGTAGTTGGGTTATAGCCATCATCTTGCATAAGCTCGATAACTTTCTTTTTAGCTGTTTCAGAAACTTTTATCATAATTCTTTAATTAGATTTGCTCTAAATAGAGTGCAAATATACAATATAAGTCACGGATTACCATAGAACCTAACATTATATTAGCATATAGTTTTATAGGTTTTTGTTATTGATTTTTAAAGTTTGGATTGTTGATAAACTCATAATCAGATAAGGAGAGTAAAAAAGCTTTTAAATCGGTTTTATCTATGTCTGTTAAACCCACGCCACCTTGAGTGAGTTTTTTCATTAGTGGATCAATAGTTACTGAGTTTTTTAAACCTTCACTGTAATGATTTATTACCTCATCAAGGGTTGTAAATCTACCATCGTGCATGTATGGTGCGGTGAAATTTAAATTACGAAGTGATGGTGATTTAAATTTACCATTATCTGCTGGATCGCCTGTTACTGCACCCAAACCTATGTCTGAAAAAGTTTCATCTAAACCGTTATTATGAAAAATATTATCTGTCCATAACGGATTTTTATCGCTTCCATGACAATGAAAACAATCACCTCGGCTTTCGTCCATAAACACATTAAATCCGTTTAATTCTTGCGAAGTTAATTCTGTTTTTCCTAAAAGATAGTTGTCAAATTTTGAGTTTGATGATATTAAAGTACGCTCAAATTGCCCTATGGCTTTTGTTACCAAAGTAGAATCAATAGTTGAAGCTCCAAAAGCTTGTTGAAATAAGTTTGGGTATTCTGGATGTTGTTGAAGTTCTGCTTCTAATTGTGCCCAAGAGCTTTTCATTTCAATAGGATCTGAAACTGGCACAAAAGCTTGATGTTCCAAACCAAAAGTATTACCATCCCAAAAGAATTTTTCATCATAATTCCAAGCTAGATTAAAAAGAGGCATGGAGTTTCTGTTACCAAAAACACCATCAATACCATCGCTAAATCTACTTGAGTCTGTAAAAGCATTTTCTGGAGCGTGACAATCGGCACAGGCTTGTGTGTTATTAGCAGATAAAATAGGGTCGAAAAATAGTTTTTTGCCTAATGCAATGCCTTCTACTGTTTGAGGGTTATCTATTGGTATTATTGGGTTTAGGATGTTTTCTTCAAATAGTTGAGGGATTTGTAGCGGACTTGAAGTTGGAACAGCTACATATTCTCCTACTGGTTCATTTGTACAGGACGTAAAAATGAAAAGGATTATTATACAAATATGTAATAGCCATTTTTTCAATTTTATTTATTGTGTTACAGATTCTAAACTAAATGCGTTTTGACCATTTTCATAAATCATTATTTGAGCATCATAATTTGGCATTAACATATTGTTTAAAACATTTAAATCCCAAGTATTTGGGCTTTTAAACCATTGGGCAATATTCATTTCTATATTAAATGTGGCATTATTTGTTATAGTGACCTCGCCTAAATTAACTTCAATAAAAGTGTCTTCAAATTCTAGATTAGTGCCAGAATTATCAACAGCTCTAATAGCATGATAAGCGTAACCAGTTTCGGTTGTTGTATTGTCTATAAACTTCCCTTCTAACTGCATGTAGTGATAACCACCACCTAGCATTTCTGGAACATTCCATGAAGTAGAATTTAAATCTGGGTAGTTGTTATTATAATTATCATCGTTATTAAAACCAAAAACAAAAGAGACATTGGTGTAGTCTCCTGTTGGAATTGTTGTTACAGATGAAAATGATAAATTACTGTTATTTGTAACATCAACTAAATTATAACCATCAATAATATAAGTTTTTCCATTAGTGTTTTGAAAAGTGATTTTTGATATTAAATATCTGAGTTTCTCAATGCTTAATTCTTCACCATTAGCGTTGATGTATTGAATGGTGTTGAAATTGGCATTTGTAACTAATGTTCCCTCCCAATTATGAGTAAAATTAAATGTTGTGCTTACTTGTGAAACATTATCATCTTTATCTTCGCTACAAGATAAAATCAGTAAAAATGTAAATAATATTGAGGCTAATTTTTTCAATTATTTTAATTTTATTAAAAGTAAATCTGTAAATCCCTTATTCTCTAGAATACCGTTGTTTGAGCTTCCAGATTCTCCAACAGCAATAATTGTTTCGTCTTCAAGTTCAACAGCATCGTAAGTAAAATCAATCTCTGAGCCTCCAATATTTTTTTGCCAGATTAAATTAGCATTGACGTCAATTTTTAAAATCCAAGCATCATTTTGACCTTGATTTGTTGAAATATCACCGTCGGCACTTCTTGAACTTCCTGATATTAAAAAGCTGTTATCTTTAGTTTTAAAAACTGATCGACCTACATCGAAGCTACTACCGCCAAAAGTTTTTTCCCAAATTAAATTTCCTTCAGGAGATATTTTAATTACCCATAAATCTGCAGCGCCTTTGTTTTTAGAAACGTTTAAATCGCTACTTCTAGTATCTCCAACTATAACGTAATTTCCATCACCGGAACTTGTTATTGCTCTAGCTTCATCAATTTCTGAACCACCAAAGGATTTTTCCCAGATGAGTCCTCCAGTTTCTGAAATTTTAATAATCCAAAAATCATAAGAACCTTTATTTTTATTTATATCTACATCATCACTATCTGATGATCCTACAATTAAATAGCTATTATCTTCTGTTTGAAAGGCATCATAAGGTGTATCGGTAAAAGTGCCACCATAATAATGGCTCCATTCTTTATTTCCTAATACATCAATTTTAATTACCCAATAATCACCACCTGCATGTTTAATCGAAGCGTTTTTACTATTGCCTAAACCACCAGAAGCAGAAACATCTAAAACACCGGTTAATAGAAATCCATTATCGTTAGTTTGAATTACGGAAATACCGTTATCTGCTCCAGAAAAACCATAGTTTTTTTGCCAGCTAATGTTTCCTGCGTTGTCAAGTTTTGCTAGCCAAAAATCGCTTGATCCAGCATTTTCTGTAACATCATTATTATTACTCTTTGTGAAACCTATTATTGCAAAACCGCCATCACTGGTTTGAATAATGTCGCTTCCTCTGTCATCATTCGTTCCTCCATAGGTTTTTTGCCATTGAAGCTGATTATTACTATCAAATTTTAATAACCAATAGTCAAAAGATTCATTTGTTTTAGTTTCAATATCGCCATCTATACTTTGGGTGTATCCTAAAATAGCATAACCACCATCAGGTGTTTTACATATTGCTTGAGCACTTTCATTTTTTGTGCCGCCAAGTGTTTTTACAAAATCTATTTCAATTTCATGCTCATTGTGGATATTTGAATTATCATTATTTGAAGAACAACTTAAAATAATGATGAAAATCCACACCAGAAATGAAGCATGTTTGATAGTATTCATAAATGGAAGAATTATAAATCACTTTTTCTAATTACAAATAATCCTCTGTTAATGTCGCTTATAATGATGTTGCCACTAGGGAAATATGGGTAAACACTCCAAGCACCATCAAAATCTGCAAGATTATTTTCAGGATATGTGTCAAAATAACCAACTTCTGTCATTGAGCTGTTTTCAATATTGGTGATATCAACCATTCTTACTCCGGCTCTATAATTTGCAAGATAAAAAGTATCACTTTTTACGTAACCATTATGGTCGATGGCTTCTGTTGGGCCAAAATAATTAAACTGAAAAATAGGATTATCTAAATCTGAAAAATCAAAAACGATAGTTTTAGTTTTATTGCCAAAGTTTATCTCATCTAATTCATCACCTAAAATAAAGTATCTCAAATCTTCAGTAAACCATCCTTGATGTGTATAACCAACATTATTATAGCTTATTGATGAGAGTTGTATTGGGTTTGATTTGTTTGTTATATCTACTATTACAATTTCATTTTCATTACTACCTATAAAAATTTCTTTACCAAAATGTTCTGCATCTGGCCCCGTATAAACCACAACTTGGGCATCATGCGAATACCCGTTAAGTATACCTACATTAGTTGGGTTTATAGGATTTTCAATATCAACAATAATAGTTCCACCTTGGTAGTTAGTATTTCTTCCTGTACCAACTATATATGCATATGCATTTGCCTCGTTAATTATAATATTGTGTGCGCTACCAAATTCTGTAAAATTAGCATCGGTTATAAATGTTTCTGGAGGATTAGTGACTGTTCTTAATTTTCTTAAATCAAAAACCTGCATACCGTGATTACCTGCATTGTCGGCTACTACAAATGCATAATTTTCATATATTTTTATATCCCGCCAAGAACTACTAAAAGTTGCAGTAGGTAATTTTCCAACAATAATCGGTTCGTTTGGCTTTGAAATATCAACAAAAGCAACTCCAGTTGTGGAGCAAAATAAGGCGTATTCTTTTTGAGTTTCTGGATCAACCCAGCCCCAACAATCATTTCCTGCAGATCCTGCACCACCTAAATCTGATATCGAAATATATCCTACTAAATCGTAATTTTCACATGGATAAATATCAGCAAAACCATTTATACATTCAGCAATTGGTGCGTTGGGGTTAATAAAATCATCATCACATAAATTGCCAATTCCGTCATTATCTTCATCTTCTTGGTTTGGATTTGATGTAAATGGACAGTTATCATTTATGTCAAGAATGCCATCATTATCATCATCTTCATCACAAGGGTCGCCTAAATTATCATTATCATTATCTTCTTGGTTAGGGTTTGTAGTTGATGGGCAATTATCTATGCTGTCGTCAATCCCATCATTATCAGAATCTATTATTACAGGTCTTTCGACAGGTTCAGTATTGCAGGATTGTGTGAAAGAAAATAGTAAGCACGCAAAAAAAATAGCGTAA
This sequence comes from Flaviramulus basaltis, assembly GCF_900114265.1. Classification (GTDB taxonomy): domain Bacteria; phylum Bacteroidota; class Bacteroidia; order Flavobacteriales; family Flavobacteriaceae; genus Flaviramulus; species Flaviramulus basaltis. The sequence goes on along the minus strand of NZ_FPKV01000001.1, from coordinate 551,007 downwards.
ATAGTTCGTGATGATTTCATGGCAATTTTTTTAATAATAAACTAAATAGGTTATGTTTTAGTATAAAGATAGTAAAAACAAAATTAGCTTCTTATTTTTGCAATATGATAGAAGATAAAAACCAACAGCGAACTCAATTAAGTGATTTAGGTGAATTTGGACTTATAGACCATTTAACTGAGAATTTCAAAATAAAACAATCATCAACTATTAAAGGAATAGGAGATGATGCTGCAGTTTTAGAATTCAAAAACAAAAAAATTGTAGTGACAACAGATTTGCTTTTAGAAGGAATTCATTTTGATTTAAGTTATATGCCATTAAAGCACTTAGGCTATAAAGCTATTGTTGTAAATCTGTCAGATGTTTATGCAATGCATGCTAATCCAACTCAAGTTACAGTTTCTATTGCAGTGTCTAACAGGTTTCCTTTAGAGGCTTTAGAAGATTTGTATGCGGGTATTGAAACTGCGGCTAATATTTATAATGTTGATGTTGTTGGAGGGGATACCACATCGTCTAATACAGGTTTATTAATTTCTGTTACAGCAATTGGTGAGGTTGAATCTAATAATGAGGTTTATAGAAATGGAGCTAAACCAAATGATTTACTTGTTGTAAGTGGAGATTTGGGTGCTGCATACATGGGTTTGCAAGTTCTTGAGCGTGAAAAAGAAGTCTATAAAGTAAATCCAAATAGTCAACCAGATTTAGAACCATATTCTTATATTATTGAGCGCCAATTAAAGCCAGAAGCACGTAAAGACATTGTTAAATTATTAAATGATTTGAATGTTAAACCTACTTCAATGATTGATATTAGTGATGGGTTGTCTTCTGAAATTATTCATTTATGCAAACAAAGTAAAGTTGGATGTGATTTGTATGAAGATAAAATTCCATTAGATCCACAAGTAATTTCTACTTGCGAGGAATTTAATATAGATAGCACTACGGTAGCGTTAAACGGAGGTGAGGATTATGAATTGTTGTTCACTATTTCTCAAGATGATTTTCTGAAAATTAAAGCAAACCCTAATTTAAGTATTATTGGGCATATTAAAGAAGAAAGAGAAGGGATGCATTTAGTAACTAGAGCCGAGACTAGAATACCTATTAAAGCACAAGGTTGGAAAAATTTTAATGACTAAAAATTAATAGATTTCCGATAGGAATTAATGGGGGTGTTGTTTCTTCAATTTTTTTCTTAGAACGATTTTTATAGATACGCTCTAAAACGTCATTTATTTCTTTAAATTTTGGTGTTAACTCAATTAAATAGCCATTGCCATTAGTGGTTAATTCTTTTTTACAGTTTTTACAGGTGTATTCTTTAACGTGGTATGTTACCTTGCGTGTTACATGAAATTTGTGACCAAACATCTTGCAATGAATTTTTTTCATTTCATTTATCTTTTAATTAGCCTTCCTAGAGACAATTAAAGTATAAAAAATGATTTACAACTTTAAACAACTTGGTGGTAAATCGACGAAGTGTCACTTTTTATCTTTGAACGTTCTATTCTTGTTGCGTGAATTTTCTCTAAAATAGCATTTATCTCTCTAAACTTGGGGGTTAGCTCGGTTAATGTGCCGTTACTATTTGTAGTTAATTCTTTTCTGCAATGCCTACATGTATACTCTTTTACATGGTAGGTTACTTTTTTAGTTACTTGATAGTCATGACCAAAGAGATTGCAGTATACCTTTGGGATTAGGGTGGGTTTGTTAGTGGTAATTTTTTTCATGTTAGGGTTGTTTGGAACATAAACTTACATAAAAAAAATAAATAAACGACAAAACGTCAATTATTTTCGATGAAATGCATTATGCTTTGTAGTAAATCATTTTCATTTTCCACATGACTCATGTGTCCATCTGCAAATTCAACAACTTTTACTTGTGCTTTTCTTGTTTGTTTAATTAGTGAATTGTAATCCAAAACAGGATCTTTTTTACTAATAATCATCAAACATTTGTAAGTATTGCTTTTTAATAACGCTTCTCTATTTCCTCTAATTTTCATACCTTCTAAAGCAGCAACTATACCTTGTAAAGGTGTTTGTAGAGCTTCTTTTGTGAGTTGCTTTATTTCTTCAGAGAAAACGGCTCTGTTCTTAGGTCTAAATAAATTTGAGATAGCCATTTTAATAAATCTTTTATGATTATCCTTAACAGCTAGAATGGCTCGGTCTCTATTTTTTTTTCTTTCAAATGAATCTGCTTCTGCAGTTGAATTCATTAAACATAAACCTTTTAGCATTTCAGGGTTTTTATCAGCGAAAGCAAGAGCCACATAACCACCCATTGAATGACCAATAATAAAGGTTTTTTCAATTTCAAGTTTTTTAAGAACCGCTTCAATAGCATCAGCCATAAGTTCCATAGTATGAATGTAACCTAAGCATCCGGTTTTGCCATGACCCAATAAATCAATACAAACCACTCTATTGTTCTTTGCTAAAGAAGGAATAAATGGAAGCCACATATTGCTATTTTCTAAAAAACCATGCAGGAAAACAATGGAGTTTCCTTTGCCATTATCGGTATAAAAAATATTGATGTCTTTGTATTCTAGAGTCATTTTTAATTTATCTTAGGCAAAGATAAAATCATACAATGAATAAAACTAAAGAAACCTTTGTATTTGGTTTCGCATTATTTGCTGGTTTTTTTGGTGCTGGTAATTTAATTTTACCACCATTATTAGGTTTTAATTCTGGACCAGATTGGTGGCTAGTTGCATTAGGTTTTTTAATATCAGCAACGATTATTCCTTTATTAGCAATATTTGCACATGCCAAATTACAGGGCACTATGTTTGATTTTGGTAAAAACGTCTCACCTTTTTTTAGTTCTATTTTTTGTTTCTGTATGCTGGCAATAACTATAGCATTGCCATGCCCTAGAACAGCTGCAGTAACTTACGAAATGGCTATTGAGCCTTATTTTAATATAAGCCCTTTGTTTATTAGTATTATATATTTTGTACTAGTATTTGTGTTTGTAATAAATAGGAATAGAGTACTAAGTATAATAGGTAAATACTTAACACCAATAATAGTTTTAATTATATTAAGCATTATTGTGGTTGGTGTTTTTTATCCAGTAGGAGATATGAATCCATCGGCTTTTAAAATGCCTTTAATTGATGGATTACTAGAAGGCTATCAAACTTATGATGCCATGGCAGGTATGATTATGGGGGGTGTTGTTTTGGTGTCTATTAACAATTCAAATAGCAATATGTCTTTTAATGAGAAAAAAACCATGGTTGCTAAATCTGGATTTATAGCCATGTTTGGATTACTCATTATTTATGCAGGATTAATTGCGACAGGGGCATTCTATAATACTCAATTTGAAGAAAATATATCTAGAACAAACCTTCTTTCGGGAATAGCTGTAAGAACATTAGGAAATGTAGGGTCTGTATTTTTAAGTGTATTAGTAGCTTTAGCTTGTTTTACAACTGCCGTTGCTATTATTGTTAGTGTATCAGATTTTTTTAAAGTTTATTTTAAAACATTCAAAAAAGCATATTTAATTTCGGCTATTTTTTGTTGCATAGTAGGTGTTGGTATTGGGCAAATGGATGTGAAATACATTATTGATGTGGCACTTCCTGCTTTAATGTTTATTTACCCTTTATGTATTGTGCTAATTTTACTAAATGTATTACCTGAAAAATTTGCATCAAAATTGGTTTTTAGATGTGTAGTTTTAGTCGCTTTTATTTTTAGTATTCCAGACTTTTTAGGTTTTTTATTGCCTACTGAAAATTTAGAAAATATTAAAGCAATTATTCCTTTAGCTAATGAAAATTTAGGATGGGTGTTACCGGCTTTATTTACTTTCGTAATTGTAAATGTGTTTGAAAAATTTGAAAATAAGTAATTAAGATTTCACTTTTTTAATAGCAGCAAAAGCTTTATCTACATATTCGTCTTCAACCAAAATAGTAAATTCGTTTGTTGTAGAAATTACTTCATAAAGCACAACACCTTCCCATGCTAATCGCTTAAAAAAATGATAATATAATCCCGCAATTTTAGAATTGTCCTTTGGTAAGTTTATACTTATAGCAGATAAGCCATCTTGTACTGCTAAAAAGCTTTCATTTTTTAATTGTTCTTGAATGAAATCTTTTAAGCTACTAGATATTATTATGTTGCTTTCATGAATACCTCGAGTAAATGTATAGAATAATTTAGATTCTTGATTTATTCTATCCAGAATTTTAGAATGATTATCAATGATAGTCTCCGAATTTTTTACTGTAAAATCTGTTAAATTCGAACGAACAGTTATGTCACCTAAATTCTGAATTACTTTTTTCATTTTTACAGAATTTGATAATGCAACTGGCGGATTGTAACGTCTAAGAGCCATCATTATAGCGCCTGGCTTCACGTCCTTTTTAAGCATTTGGCTAATAGGTTCGGTAAGTTCAATAGCCAAAGCACTAAAATTTATAATATTTCTTGAAAGTGCTTCTTCCAGATACGGTTGAGATATTAAAATATCTTCTACACAATTAGATACAGTTTTCATGTTAACTATTTAACAATATGTGCAAAAATAAACTTTTTTTTAAATAAAAATAGTTAATAGATAAATGAGTTATAATTTTATAGTCAAATAAATGAAAATGAAGGTATTGAAATTTGGGGGAACCTCGGTAGGTTCTGTTGAAAATATGAGCAACGTTAAAAGTATAATTAACGATGGAAAGAAAAAAGTAGTGGTGCTTTCGGCTATGTCTGGAACCACCAATCAATTAGTAGCTATAGCACAAAATATTGCAGATAATAAACCTAATGAAGCCATAGAAAAGATAAATAAACTTCATGAAACATATTTTATAACTATAGACAAGCTTTTACAAAAGAAGGGTTTGAATGAAGATGTTAAAACATACGTTTCAGGCGTATTTAACTTTTTGGTAGAATGTACTTATAAAGTTTTTTCTGAAAATTTAGAAAATCAAATTGTTGCTCAAGGCGAGTTACTTTCAACATACATGTTTAATAGCTACTTAAAGCAGGAGAATATAAGTTCCACTTTATTGCCTGCTTTAAGTTTTATGAGAATTGATGAGTTTAAAGAACCAGAGATAGACCATATTGCTAAAAATCTTCAAGCTATTTTAAATAATGCTGAAGATTCTCTAATTTATATCACACAAGGTTTTATTTGTTTGAATAATAATGATGAAATTTCAAATTTACAACGAGGTGGAAGCGATTATACCGCTACTATTATTGGTGCTGCTATTAAAGCTGAAGAAGTTCAAATTTGGACAGATATTGATGGGATGCATAATAATGATCCAAGACATGTTGATAATACAAAACCAATTTCAAATTTATCGTTTGATGAAGCAGCAGAATTAGCCTATTTTGGAGCCAAAATATTACACCCACAAACGGTTACGCCGGTAAGAGCAGATAATATTCCTGTGCGGTTAAAAAATACTATGAATCCTGAGGCTCATGGTACATTAATTTCCAGTGATACTTCAGAAAATGGTATAAAAGCTATTGCTGCGAAAGATAATATAACAGCTATTAAAATTAAATCTGCACGTATGTTGCAGGCTCATGGATTTCTTAAAAAGGTGTTTGAAATTTTTGAAACTTACAAAACTTCTATCGACATGATTACTACATCGGAAGTTGCAGTTTCATTAACTATTGATGATGATAGAAATCTTGATAAAATTTTAGCTGAATTAGATAAAATAGCTTTAATAGAAGTTGATAAAAACCAAAGTATTGTATGCTTGGTAGGTCATTCTATTGTAAACCATCAAGACACCTATAAGTTGTTTCAAATATTACAAGATGTAAAAATTAGAATGATTTCTTACGGTGGAAGCAATAATAACATTTCGCTATTAATTGACACAAAGCATAAAATTAAGACACTTCAAAAACTAAACGATTATTTATTTGAATTAGTCACTCTGTAAATTGCAATAATTAAATGTTTTTGAAAAAAGGGTCGTTTAATAACGACCCTTTACTTTTTATGAATTCATAAGTTCTTCAATTTCATCTGCTTCAATAGGAATGTTTTGCATTAAATTTAAAGGCTCTCCTTTATCTTTTATAACAACATCGTCTTCTAAACGAATTCCAAAACCTTCTTCTGGAATATAAATTCCAGGTTCTACAGTAAACACCATGTTTGCTTGCATAGGTTCTGTTAAAATACCGTAATCGTGCGTATCTAAACCTATATGATGAGAGGTGCCGTGCATGAAATATTTTTTATAAGCGGGCCAATCTGGATTTTCATTTTGAATTTCAGCTTTATCTAATAGACCTAAACCTATTAATTCTGATGTCATAATTTTGCCAACTTCAACATGGTAATCTGCCCAAATAGTTCCAGGTGTAAGCATTTTGGTAGCTTCATTTTTAACTCTATTTACTGCGTTGTAAACATCTTTTTGTCTGCTAGTAAATTTTCCAGAAACAGGAATAGTTCTACTTAAATCACTTGAGTAATTAGCATATTCTGCAGCAACATCAAATAGAATTAAATCCCCTGCTTTACACTGTTGGTTGTTTTCAATATAATGTAAAACATTGGCGTTGTTACCAGAGGCTATTATTGGTGTGTAAGCAAACCCCTTTGAGCGATTACGTAAAAATTCATGCATAAATTCGGCTTCAATTTCATATTCCCAAACATCTGGTTTTACAAAATTTAAAATACGACGAAAGCCTTTTTCGGTAATATTACAAGCTTGCTGCATAAGCTCAATTTCGATATCTTCTTTTACTGAACGTAAACGTTGTAATATTGGGTTACTTTTAGCAACGCTATGCGCAGGATATTTGTCTTTAATCCATTTTGTGAAACGATCTTCACGTGTTTCAGTTTCTACATTAGCTCTATAATGTTCGTTTGTGTTAATATAGACAGTATCACATTGTGTCATTAACTCAAACATAACTTTTTCAAAATCTTGAAGCCAGTACACAGTTTTAATTCCGCTAGTTTTAAAAGCTGCTTCTTTAGTTAGTTTTTCACCTTCCCAAACCGCAATATGTGCATTGGTTTCTTTCAAAAACAAAATCTCTCGATGCTTTTCCTTTGGGCAATCTGGAAATAAAATTAATATGCTTTCTTCTTGATCAACGCCACTTAAATAAAAAATATCTCTATGTTGCTCAAAAGGCATGGTGCTATCTGCACTTATAGGATAAATATCATTTGAGTTAAAAACAGCTAAGCTGTTAGGTTTCATTTTAGCTGTAAAGTTTTTGCGATTTTTTATAAAGAGTTTGTTGTTTATTGGTAGATATTTCATAATTTTTTTTTGGCAATAAAATTACAAAAAGAAAAAAGACTTTATTAATAATTCTTTATTTTTGGATAATATCAAACATAAATACATTTTAAAACCTATAGATTAAATTTTTGAAAATGAAAAACAATACTAAAAAAATTGCATTATTACTCTTTTTATTGAGTTTCAACGCGCTATTTGCACAACTTTCTCTAAGGAAAATTTCTTTGAAAGAACAGATTGATAATTCAATATTAATTGTTGAAGGTGAGGTATTTTCACAAAGCTCCTTTTGGAGTAATAATTTAATTTATACTTCCAATACTATTAAGGTTTACAAGGTTTTTAAAGGAAAACTAGAATCAAAAAATGTAGATGTAATAACTTTAGGAGGAACGGTTGGTCTAGAAGCATTAATAGTGTCTTCAAGTTTGAAATTAAAAAAGGGAAATGTTGGTGTTTTTATGTTAGAAAGTAGCCAGGTAATTACTAAATCTGTTACTAAATCTCTAAATCAGAAATTTAAAACTTACAGTGCTCTTCAGGGATTTTATAGGTATAATTTATACGATGATCTAGTGGTTAATCCATTTAATAAAACATCAGGGATTTCTTCAAATTTTTATAACGAGTTGATGTATATTACAAAAGAAAAGTACGTAGAAGTTTCTGCTTACAATACTATAAAATTTAAAAAAGCATCAAGTCAAAGTAAGATTTTATCTCCAGTTATAACAAGTTTTTCGCCTACAACTGCAACAGCTGGCACAAAAACAGAAATAACAATAAATGGTTCTGGTTTTGGGACTTCTGGTGAGGTTGGCTTTTCAGATGCCAATGAGGGAGGACTTGCCTTTTTTGTTGATGCTTTAGATACTCAAGTTGTATCTTGGACAGATACTCAAATTATTGTTGAAGTTCCTTCTACTGCAGGAACTGGAAAAATTCGTGTAAAAGACGCGGCTTCTGTAAAGATAGAATCTACAACTGATTTAACTATTTCATATTCAGAATCTAATGTAGAATATGATCCAGGCTCAGGTATACAGGCATATCCTGTACAGCACTACGAACAAAGCTTTATAACTGGAGGCTATGTATGGACTATGCAAACAGATTTTTTTAATGATACAGAAAAACCTGGAGCGAGAGTAGCTTTTGAAAGAGCTCTTGAAAGTTGGCGTTGTAATACTAAAGTAAATTGGACCATAAAAAATAATGGAACAGCAACAGATGTTGTTAGTAGTGATGGTACAAATGTTATTAGGTTTGATAATGGTAATGAGCTAGACAGTGGCGTTTTAGGGGTTTGTTATTCTTGGTATTCGGCACCATCATGTAGTTTGCCTAATCCTCAATGGTATGTTTCAGGTTTAGATATTGTTTTTGATGATGCTATTTCTTGGTATTTTGGTACTGGAACTCCTAGCGGATCGCAGTATGACTTTGAAAGTGTTGCTTTACACGAATTGGGTCATGGACACCAATTAGGTCATGTGATTAATTCAAATGCTGTTATGCATTATAGTATGGGAATTTCTGAATATAATAGAGTGTTAAGTAATGATGATATTGAAGCAGGGGTTAATGTTCAAACAAGAAGTACAACAAATCCTATATGTAATTTAGAATTAATGACAGACTATGATACTAGTTCTTGTAGCCTGAGCGTTGAAGAAGGTGAGTTTGAAAAAGCCATTATATTGTATCCAAATCCTACAAGAGAAGAACTTTTTATTAAAAATAAATCCTTTATAAATTTAGAAAAGGCTGTTATTTATGATATTAGCGGTAGACAGATTGTAGAATGTGATATTTCTGATTCATCACAAACAAAAATAATTAGTTTGTCAGGTTTTTCTAAAGGTATTTATTTTGTAAATATTTATTCTGAATCTTTGTTTATAACTAAAAAGATAATCTTAGAATAATTACTTTTAAATCAATAAATAAAGAGGTGTATTTATATTTTACCCCTCTTTATTTATTTAGATGAATAAATTATTTATTCATGGCGTTTTTAATAGCTCCAATAATTGCCATAAGAGCACCACCACCAACACCACCTCCAGCAACACTACTAATAATGCTACCAATATCCATACTTGATGCTGCTTCGGTTGCAGCGGCTCCGTCACCAAGACCAAGCATTACTAAAAGCTGACCTCCTAGTCCGCCACCAACAAGTCCAGCAATAGTATTGCCTATTGTTCCTAACGATAAGTTTTTCAAAAGAGAGCCTGCTAGATTTCCTCCAACAGCTCCAGTTATTAATTGAATAATCAACGGTAAATACTCTTCCATTTTTATTGATTTTAATTGGTTAGTATTTATAAATTAACAAAATTATTATGAATTATTTAAAAAAACTATTTAATAATTTTCAATACTTTAATTTTTGTAAAAATAAATTAACGTATTGTTAGTTGGGTCAATCTCTTTAAAACCATTCTAAATAGTAAAAACAAGACATTTGTTATTTGTCTATAAATGAATGCTAGCTTACCTTTGTAATTAAATAAATTAACTTCTAAAATAATGGGTGGATTTTTTAAATCTTCAATTGGAAGAAAAGTAGCTATGGCACTTTCAGCATTCTTCCTTATGTTTTTCTTACTTCAACATTTTGCAATTAATATTTTATCCGTATTCAGTCCAGAACTTTTTAACGAAGTTTCACATTTTATGGGTACAAACCCGTTGGTGCAATTTGCATTGCAACCTGTTTTAATTTTCGGTGTAGTATTTCATTTTATTATGGGATTTGTATTAGAGATTAAGAATAAAAATGCAAGAAAAATAGCTTATGTAAAAAATAATGGCGCAGCTAATTCTTCATGGATGAGTAGAAATATGATATATAGCGGTCTTGCTATTCTCGCATTTATAGTACTGCATTTTATTGATTTTTGGTTTCCAGAAATTAATACGAAATATATTCAAGGCGATTGGTCTGGAACTATTGAAGGCGTTGAAGGGTTTAGATACTATGAAGAACTAACACATAAATTTGTAAGCCCGATTAGAGTAGGAGCATATGTGTTAGCTTTTGTGTTTTTAGCATTACACTTATTACACGGCTTTACAGCAGCATTTCAATCTATGGGAGCTTCAACAATTCGTAAAAAACGTTTACAGAGTATTGGAAAAGCTTACTCTATAATAATTCCATTAGGATTTATTTTTATTGCACTTTATCATCATTTTAACCATTAATCTTAAATAGTATGGCTTTAGATTCAAAAGTACCAAAAGGTCCAATTCAAGATAAATGGACAGATTATAAAAATCATATAGACTTAGTTAATCCTGCCAATAAGCGTCACATAGATATTATTGTTGTAGGAACAGGTTTAGCAGGAGGTTCTGCCGCTGCAACTTTAGCAGAATTGGGATACAATGTAAAAGCATTTTGTTATCAAGATTCTCCACGTCGTGCACACTCAATTGCTGCACAAGGAGGAATTAATGCTGCTAAAAATTATCAAGGCGACGGTGATTCGACATATAGATTATTTTACGATACAGTAAAAGGAGGGGATTATCGTTCGCGTGAAGCTAACGTATATCGTTTAGCTGAGGTATCAACAAATATTATAGATCAATGTGTGGCTCAAGGTGTTCCTTTTGCACGTGATTATGGAGGGTTGTTAGATAACCGTTCTTTTGGAGGTGTATTGGTTTCTAGAACTTTTTATGCTAAAGGACAAACAGGACAACAACTTTTATTAGGAGCATACTCAGCAATGAACCGTCAAATAGCACGTGGTAAAATACAAATGTATAACCGCCACGAAATGCTAGATGTCGTAAAAGTTGATGGAAAAGCTCGTGGTATTATCGCTCGTAATTTAATTACAGGAGAAATAGAAAGACATTCTGCTCATGCGGTAGTTGTAGCTTCTGGAGGGTATGGAAATGTATATTTCTTATCAACCAATGCTATGGGATCGAATGTGACAGCTGGATGGAAAATTCATAAAAAAGGAGCGTATTTCGCTAATCCTTGTTATACGCAAATTCACCCAACTTGTATTCCGCGTTCAGGAGATTATCAGTCTAAATTAACATTGATGTCTGAGTCTCTTCGTAATGATGGACGTATTTGGGTGCCAAAGAATATGGAAGATGTTATGGCAATTCGTGAAGGACGTAAAAAACCAACCGATTTGTCTGAAGATGAAAGAGATTATTACTTAGAACGTCGTTATCCAGCTTTTGGAAACTTAGTGCCTCGTGATGTAGCTTCAAGAGCTGCAAAAGAGCGTTGTGATGCTGGTTACGGAGTTAATGCAACTGGAGAAGCCGTTTACTTAGACTTTGCTTCGGCGATTCAACGTTATGGAGTCGAGCAAGCTAAAATTCATAATATATCAAATCCATCAAAAGAAAAAGTATACGAATTAGGCCAAGCTATTGTTGAAGAAAAGTATGGGAACTTATTCCAAATGTATGAGAAAATTGTAGATGAAAATCCATACGAAACACCAATGATGATTTATCCGGCAGTTCACTATACAATGGGAGGTGTTTGGGTTGATTATAATTTGATGACAACTATTCCAGGGTGTTATTGTATTGGAGAAGCTAATTTCTCAGATCATGGAGCAAACAGACTTGGAGCTTCTGCTTTAATGCAAGGTTTAGCTGATGGTTATTTTGTATTACCATATACTATTGGAGATTATTTATCAGATGATATTCGTACCGGAAAAATTTCGACTGATACGCCAGAATTTGAAGAAGCTGAAAAAGAAGTTACAGATCGTATTAATTTCTTTGTAAATAATAAAGGAACAAAATCTGTAGATTATTTTCATAAGAAATTAGGAAAAGTAATGTGGGATAAGGCAGGAATGTCTAGAAATGCTGAAGGCCTAATAGAAGCTATGGCAGAAATTAAAGCAATTCGAGAAGAATTCTGGAAAGAAGTTTCTGTGCCAGGAACGGCAGCTGAAATTAATCCAGAACTTGAAAAAGCAGGACGTGTTGCTGATTTCTTAGAATTAGGTGAATTATTTGCTAAAGATGCTTTAATGAGAGAAGAATCTTGTGGAGGTCACTTCCGTGAAGAATCTGCAGAAGAATCTGGACCTCAAAAAGGAGAAGCAAAACGTAATGATAAAGATTTTGCATTTGTTGCAGCTTGGGAGTATAAAGGAGAACCTGCAGACGCAGTTTTACATAAAGAAGAATTAGAATTTAAAGATATTGAACTAAAACAACGTTCATACAAATAAAAAAAGACACTATGAATTTAACACTTAAAATTTGGAGACAAAAAGACTCGAAGACAAAGGGTCGAATGGTGGATTATAAAGTTACTGAAATTTCAGAGCATATGTCTTTTTTAGAAATGATGGATGTTTTAAATGAGCAGTTAGTAAACTCTGGGGAAGACCCAGTAGCTTTCGATCATGATTGTCGCGAAGGAATATGCGGCATGTGTTCTATGTATATAAATGGAGAAGCACATGGTCCAGATAGAGGAGTTACCACTTGTCAATTACACATGAGAATGTTTAAAGATGGTGATACAATTACTATTGAACCATTTAGAGCAACAGCATTTCCAGTATTAAAAGATTTAATTGTAGATAGAAGTTCTTTTGATAGAATTCAACATGCAGGTGGATATATTTCTGTAAATACTTCTGGTAATACACAAGATGCAAATGCTATTCCAATTTCAAAACATGCTGCAGATGAAGCTATGGATGCAGCAACATGTATTGGTTGTGGGGCATGTGTTGCAAGTTGTAAAAACTCTTCAGCGATGTTATTTGTAGGAGCTAAAGTATCACAATATGCTTTATTACCACAAGGACAAGTTGAAGCAGCAGACCGTGTTAAAAACATGGTTGCCCAAATGGATTTAGAAGGTTTTGGTAACTGTACAAACACAGGTGCTTGTGAGATTGAATGTCCTAAAGGAATTTCATTAGAAAACATAGCTAGAATGAATAGAGAGCTTATGAAAGCATCTATTTAAAAACAAAATATATACTTGAAGCTCATATCATTTTTGATGATATGAGCTTTTTTGTTTTATACAAAAAGGGGATATGAATAATATATGTATCTTTGTCAGCTATTTTTTAAATATATATTATTGTCTTTTTTATGCCTAAATCTATTTACTGTTTATTTATTTACTGCTTATTTTTTAGTGGTGTAAGCGTAGCTCAAGGTGATTTAAATACGCATGAATTATTTAATGAAACCTCTTTATTAAAGCACATTCAAGCATTGTCATCAGATGCTTTTGAAGGTAGGCGAACCAATACAGAAGGCGCAATAAAGGCAAAAAAATACATCATCAATCAATTTAATGCATTGCATGTTTTACCATTGGTTAAGGATTATAATCAAAATTTCACCTTCATTAATAAACGAAACTATTATAAAGCTACAAATGTTTTAGGTATTATTAAAGGCTCTGAATCATCCAATAAATATATTGTTTTAAGCGCGCATTATGACCATGAAGGTGTTCAACATGATACAATATATAATGGAGCAGATGATAATGCTTCTGGTATAAGTGCCTTATTCAGTTTTGCTGAGTATTTTATAAAAAATCCACCTAAACACTCAGTTATTTTAGCTGCTTTTGATGCTGAAGAATTAGGTTTACAGGGATCAAAATATTTTGTAAATAATCCTATTGTTTCAAAAAAGGACATTATCCTCAATATTAATATGGATATGATTAGTAGGAGTGAAAAGGATGAATTGTTTGTAGTAGGAACAGCGAAAAATAAACAATTAAAATATATTGTTTCAAATATTGAAGAATCTAAAAAGATTAAACTTTTAACTGGACACGAAGGATATGATGGTTTAGAGAATTGGACCTATGCTTCCGATCATGCTAATTTTTATAAAAAAGACATTCCGTTTTTATACTTTGGAGTTGAAGACCATAAGGATTACCATGAACCAACTGATGATTACGAAAACATCAAACCAGAATTTTATATAAATGCGGTAAAAACAATTATTTCAGTTTTTGAAAAAATAGATAATTCTAAATTTTAAAAATAAGCTTTTAATTGAATTGATCCAGAATGAATGGTTTTGCTGGTTTCAGTTTTTCTTCCAAAATAACTTAAGTTAAGGTCTAAGAAATCGGTTAACTTTTTTTGCGCTAACAAACTCCATGTAAAGTTTTTTCCCGGTTGTAAACCTTCTAATATTTGATATGCAACAGGTGTATTTGCATTTCCATCATATATATTCGAAAAATAATTAAACTCACCATTTATAGCACTTTTTTGGCTATTAGTTAAAGAAAAAGAAATACCGTATTTCTGTTGTTTTAAAGATTCTAAGTTTCCGATAGTATTCTCTTTACTTGCATATTGATAGAATATATCAAAACTTGAATTGTCATTAAATAAATAAGAGAGTTTAGGGGTAAATCTTGCTTCATCAAAATTGTAATTTTTACTTGCAAAATTTTCGCTTATACTTTCGTTATTATCAAAAGCAGATAGAAAATTGATTAACCAACTTTCAGCTATTTTATGATTAAAATTAATTTGATGACTTTTTAAACTATTCTCAATAAATCCAATAGATAAAATATTTCTAGTGGTATTATCAAGAAAGGTGTAAGATGTTGTATAGCGCTGCTTTCCGCGATTAAAAAAGAAAACGTTTCTAAAATTTAGTTGTAATCCTAATTGATCTTCTTCATTATTTTTAAAAGGATTTAGATTAAAACTATTGCCTTCTCTTTTTGTTTTTCTATCTATTAAATAGCTGGTTTGATTGTAAAAATGTGAAAATATTTTTTCTGTTTTATTTTCTGAAACAGACCATTGTGCAGGATTTAAAGTTAGCGTTTGGCTCAACCTATTTTGATGTGTTTTTATAAATACTCGATTAGGTAAAAGTACCCGAATATATTTGCCTTGATCTTGAAATTGAGCGATTTCAAACTCTTCAAGTTCTTGAATGCCGTTAGTGTTATAATCAATCCAAGTGTAAGTGCCTTGTCCAGCTTCAACTTCAACATAGGTGAAATCTTGTTGAGGTAATGTTCCAGAATTGGTTTCAAAAATGGTATTCCATTGTATTAATTGGTTAAAAATATTTTGATTGAATTGTAACCTCGAATTTATAGATCGTTCATCTTCTACATTTTCATCTTCGCTTTTTAAGCTTCTATAATTAGCATACAATGATAAATTGGTGTTTTTATTTTGAACAAGTTTGGAGTCTAAATAAAATGTATTTGATGTATTTACTTTTTGTAATTCGTTATTTCTAATGCTATCGTTTACACGGTTTTTGTAGCCAATTTCAGTAAAAACATTAGTGCTATCTCCAACCCCTATAAACACTTCATAAGACTTAAATTTCTGACTTAATGGTGTAAGAGTTTGAGTTGAAATGTTTGTTTGTTCATTATCTTCAAAAGCTAGTTTTGTCCCTAACCAACTTTTTTTCATACTATAAGTAATACGGTTGTAAGACCTTAAAAAAGTAGAGGAATTTGTATTAGAATTGGCATCTAAAAAGCTTGAATAAGATAAAATGTTAAACTTGTTTAATAGTAAATTGGCATTTATAATATGTCTGTTGCCACTAAATCCATCTGAAAAATTTAGATGCTCAAATTGGTAATCTGCAAAACCTTTTTTATGATGAAAAAATCTAAAACCAGAATTTAGAAGTATTTGATTTCCTAAATTAAGACCTATACCATTTATATTAGTTTGGTCTAAATTCCAATCTCGGTTAAATTCTGGATTGTAAAGTCCTTCAATATTTCGGTAGTCTTTACTTATATAATCACTATCTACAAACACATCAAAATTCCAAAGACTATCATTTTTTATAAGCGATTGTTCAATATTTATTTTACCAGCAAAACCATCATTGTTTTCATCATCAGCGTTAGAAAATAAATTCAAATCATTTTTGCTCCCTGAAGCTTCAAAATTTATGGTAGTTTTTTCAGAAGGTTTATAACTTCCATTTAAAACAGCAATCTGTAGTTTTGTTGGCGCTATTAATTGCACAATTGGCGCATAATTTCCTTGATTAATTCCAGCATATTCATAAATGTTATTAATAGCATTGGTGTTACTTAAAATATAATCTCCTAGATTGTTACCTACTAAAGAAAATCTTACTCTATACAATTCATCGTCTGGACTATTTGAGAAAACAAAAGCTTCATTACCACTAATAAACTCTTTTCTATATAATATTCTATTTTCATTTAAGTCTTCTCGTACTTCTGATGGCGCAACCATTTGCGTTCTGTCATCTCCAGCATCAGCTAAAATTTGAACTTGTTCTTCAGATAAATTTTGTTGTAGTGGCTGATTTTTAGCATCATTTTCAGAATACACAGAAATTCCAATATTTAATTTTTTACTTTCAATTTTTCCACCACCATAAGCTACAAAACGCGAGTAATTTCTATCACTAAATTGATAATCAACAGTAATACGCATCTCGGAAGTAATGGGAAATGTTGAGTTGAAAATAATTTCACCCGCGTTATAATCAATTATATAATCTTGATCTTCGCCTCGTTTTACAGCAACACCATTTACATAAACGGTTTCACTACCAGATACAATAAGCACAAACAACTCACCATTTTGTCCTTGGAGTTTATATGGTCCTTGATTGCCTTCTTGTGCTGTAAATTGACTAGTGGTGAATTGTCCGCGAACAATAGCACCAGCAGCAAATAAATTGGTTTGTTTATCTTCTTCACCTAGTTTAACATTTAAATTTAAACCTTGTACACGTTTAGAAAAATTAGCGAAATAAGAATTGTTGTTTACTAAATCAATATCACCAGCTCTAATATTCCAACGCTCGCTAAACAATTCAATAAAAACTTGGTCGAACTCATCTAAACGCTGACTATAACCACTTTCTTGTAAAGGAATATTAGCATCTTGAATGGAAGCTCTAAGCGAGACTTTGTCGTTTAACTTTCCTGTAATTTGAAGATCTAATTCACTATTTAAAACCGAGTTTTGATTATTGCCTACAGTAACGCCTCGTGAAATGCTTCCTGAGGTTGTTAAACCATCAAAAGGAATAAAAGTATTAGACGTATTAGGTTGAGATAACTTGTATAATATTTGATTGTTACTATTATTTTCAACTATTATCTTCTCATCCAATTGCTTATAAGTTTTAGTTAAAAACTCAGGAAATTTCAAGTAATTTATAATTATTGAATCAGTTTCAATAGGTTTTTTAAAGGTTAAAATGGCTTTAGAAAAATCAACAGTATAAAAGGTAGAATCTATAACTGTGTTATTCTTTTTTTTGATTGAAAAGTAGCTTGAATTTATGCTTACACTATCAATACGAATAGAATCTTTTACAGCAAATTTTTTAGTTTTATAATTAGAATTTTGGTCTTGCGAAACTCCACAAAAACCAATTAGAAACATAAGAATATATGTAAAAAACTTCATCAAGTAATTAAACTGTAAAACGTTTAAAATATTTTGTTAATAGCTTCGTTAAAACTCATGCTATATTTAATAGTGTAAATGTAACGCATTATTTATTTTAGCTAAAATTCTTATTAAATCAGATGAAAATTATATCCTATAACGTAAATGGTATTCGAGCAGCTTTAAATAAAGGTTTTATAAATTGGGTTAAAAGTGCAAATCCAGATGTTATTTGCTTACAAGAAATTAAGGCGTTAAAAGAACAACTGGATTTAAACCTATTTACTGAGGCTGGATATAAATACCAATATTGGTTTAGTGCTCAAAAAAAAGGTTATAGTGGTGTTGCTATTTTAAGCAAAACAGAACCAAACCATGTAGAATATGGAACAGGAATAGCATCTATGGATTTTGAAGGACGCAACGTGCGTGTAGATTTTGATGGCCTTTCAGTTATGAGTTTATATTTACCATCAGGCACAAATGATGCGCGTTTAGACCATAAATTAGAATATATGGATATGTTTCATGCCTATATAAATAATCTTAAAATAGAAATTCCAAACTTAGTTATTTGTGGCGATTATAATATTTGTCATGAAGAAATTGATATTCACAATCCTAAAATGAAAGGTGTTTCAGGGTTTTTACCTGTAGAAAGAGAATGGATTGGAAGTTTTATTGATAGTGGATTTATAGATTCTTTTAGATATTTAAATCAAGAATCTCAACAATATACATGGTGGAGTTATCGTGCAAATTCGCGAGCTAACAACAAAGGTTGGCGATTAGATTATGCCATGGTTTCAAAACCATTACAAGAAAACATTAAAAGAGCCGTTATACTTTCTGATGCAGTACATAGCGACCATTGTCCTATTCTGTTAGAAATAGAAAATTAAAAGTATTTATTAAGTAAACAAACCTATCAAAATGATTAAAAAAAGCACATTCTTAGTATTAGTTCTAGTGGTTTTTACCTCTTGTGTATCACCAAAAGTATATAAAGATTTAGAAGCAAAATATGCTGATTTGAAAAGTGAAAACAGAAAATTATCATTAGATAATGAAGCACTTTTAAGCGCTAAAACTGCTGCAGAAAATGAATTAAAACAAATTCAGTCGGCTTACGATGAGGCTGTTACTCAACGTGATAAATTACAAGCTGATTATAATGCTTCAAAAGCGAATTATGATAATTTAAAAGCTTCCTATAATGCATTAGAAGAAAATAGTTCGGCGTCAATTGCAGCAAATTCTAAAAAGAACAGAGAATTATTAGCACAATTAGAAGCTAAAGAACAAGCTTTAGCAGCAGAAAACGCACGTTTAGAAAAACTTAAAAAGGAGTTAGAAGATCGTTCAAACAGAGTTGCAGAATTAGAAAATGTTATTGCATCAAAAGATGCAGCAATGACAGCCTTAAAAAATGCGATTTCAAGAGCTTTAACCGATTTTGAAGGTAAAGGGTTAACAGTTGAACAACGCGATGGAAAAGTATATGTTTCTATGGAAAATAAACTATTATTTAACTCTGGAAGTTGGGCAGTTGGTAGTGAAGGTAGAAGAGCAGTACAACAATTAGGAAATGTGCTTGGAGATAATCCAGACATCGCAGTTTTAATTGAGGGGCATACGGATAATGTTCCTTATCAAGGTAATGCACAGTTAAGTGGTAACTGGGATTTATCAACCAAGCGTGCTACGGCAATAGTTAATATTTTAAGAGAAAACGTATCTATTAATCCAGAAAATTTAACCGCTGCAGGACGAGGGGAATATGCGCCAGTTGCATCAAACGAAACGGCAGAAGGAAAAGCAAAAAACAGACGTATTGAGGTGATTTTAACACCAAAGTTAGATGAACTATCTAAGTTGTTAAACGATAATTAAACTTATAAACGTTAACAAAGTTTTAAACCTTTCAGTTTTAAATCAACTGAAGGGTTTTTTTATCTTTACTAATTAATCTAATCATAGAATAATTCATAAAATGAAATACACAACATTACCAAATACCAATATAAAAGTTAGTAAAATTTGTTTAGGTTCCATGAATTGGGGAAACCAAAACACAGAATCTGATGGTCATGCACAATTAGATTATGCTTTTAACCAAGGAGTTAATTTTATTGATACTGCAGAGTTATATCCAGTTCCAGCAACACCAGAAACACAAGGAAGTACAAGTGAAATTATTGGTACATGGCTTAAAAAAACGGGTAATAGAGATAAAGTAGTATTAGCAAGTAAAATAGTTGGTCGCAGTAGCGATTATGTAGCACATATTAGAAAAGATGGTTTTGCATCAATTGAAGATGCAATAGATAAAGAATTAAAACGCTTACAAACCGATTATATTGATTTGTACCAACTACATTGGCCAGAGCGCTTAACTAATACCTTTGGAAATCGTGATTATAAACATGATTCAAATGATTTTTGGGAGGATAATTTTAACGAAGTATTACACTCATTAGACAAGCAAATTAAAGCAGGTAAAATTAGGCATATTGGTTTGTCAAATGAAAAAGCTTGGGGAACTATGCGTTTTTTAGAAGAACATAAAATGAATAATAGTTTACCAAGAATGATAACAATTCAAAATTCATACTCATTACTAAATAGAACTTTTGAAGGTGATATTGCTGAAGTTTCTATAAGAGAGAATATTGGATTATTAGCTTATTCTACACTAGCATTTGGCATGCTTACGGGAAAATATATAGAAGGAACCGCTAGCCCAGATTCACGATTAAATCTTTTTCCTGGAATGGCACGTTACAGTGGTGATCGCTCAAAAAAGGCAACAGAAAAATATTTACAATTGGCAAAAGCGAATAATATAAGTCTAACACAAATGGCATTGGCGTTTGTGAATCAACAGCCATTTTTAACAAGTAATATTGTTGGAGCTACTAATTTAGAGCAACTTAAAGAAAATATAGAGAGTATTAATGTTGATTTAAGTAAAGAATTATTGGGAGAAATAAATGCGATACACGCTCAAATTCCAAATCCAGCACCTTAAAATCTATATGTTTTCAAAGTTATTATGTTTTTAGGTTAATATTTTATTTAAAAGAGCAAACTGTATTCGGTTAATTATAAGAGCTTTGAGTAGGTATTAATTTAAAACAGAGAGATTATGAAAACCAGAAAGATTACATTGTTTAAATCTATTAATTTAATTGCATTAACATTATTTTTAGTATTCTCAGTAAATGCCAATGCAATTAACTTAGATACCAACTTAATAACATCCACCACTAAAATAAGTTCAACTAATTTAAAAACAGCTCCTGCTCAACTTATACTAAGTTCAATGAGTTTTTGGGATTGGTTAGTTAGTTTATTTAATAAAGAGAAATTTAGAGATAACCACAATCCAAATTCAGGAAATGAAGGAAATCCTAATTCTGTTGGTGGTGACTCAATACCATTAGATGGAGGCTTAACTATTTTACTTTTAGGTGCAACTGCTTTTGGGGTAAAAAAATTGAGAGATTCTAAAAATGAGATAAAATCTTTTAAAAGTTTATAAAAACTAAACAAAAAAAGCCTTACTAATTTAGTAAGGCTTTTTTATTATTTAATTTGTTTACCATTTTTATCAAAAAAATGATATTCAAGGTATGTGTAAGCATCTCTTGGTAAAACTTTAACCCATTTTTTGTGTTCAAAAAACCATTTTGAACGTATAGATGGAAAGCCCTTTGTTAAAAAGGCTGCTATAAAAGGATGTGTGTTTAAAGTCAACTTTTTATAGTCTTTTTTTAATAGTTGTTCAAGATCGTGATTAACTTTTTGCACGATTCCTATAGGTGCTTCAACCTCAGAGCCATTAATAATCTCATCAGGGTTTTCCTCACGAGTTTTAATGTTCATTTCTGGGCGAACACGCTGTCTTGTAATTTGTATCAATCCAAATTTACTTGGAGGCAATATTTTGTGTTTTGCTCTATCATCCTTCATTTCATCACGAAGGTGATTGAACAATTTTTGCCTATTTTCAGCATTGGTCATGTCAATAAAATCCACTACAATAATACCACCCATATCACGTAAACGTAACTGGCGAGCCATTTCTGTAGCAGCTATTAAATTAACTTCTAATGCTGTATCCTCTTGATTGTTTGCTTTGTTAGATCTATTTCCGCTGTTTACATCTATAACATGAAGCGCTTCGGTATGTTCAATTACCAAATAAGCACCTTTTGACATAGAAACGGTTTTTCCAAACGAAGTTTTTATTTGTCTTTCAATTCCAAATTTTTCAAAAATTGGAACATTAGACTGATACAATTTAACTATTGATTCTTTTTTTGGTGCAATTTCTTGCACATAATCTTTAATTTGTAAATAAAGCTCTTCATCATCAACAGTAATTCCTGTAAAGGTATCATTGAATATGTCTCGTAAAATAGACGAGGCTTTATTCATTTCTCCTAATACTTTACTAGGGTGATGTGCTTTATGTAGCTTTTTACACATTGCCGTCCAACGACTAAGCAAATTTTGTAAATCTTTATCTAGTTCAGCTACTTTTCTGCCTTGTGCTACAGTACGAACAATGATACCAAAACCTGGTGGAGTAATGCTCTTTACCAGGCGTTTAAGTCGGTCTTTTTCTTCTCTGTCTTCTATTTTTTGAGAAATAGAAATACGGTTAGAAAAAGGAACTAAAACAATATATCTACCAGCAATTGAAAGCTCTGAGCTTATTCTTGGCCCTTTTGTAGATATAGGTTCTTTTACTATTTGTACTAATAGCGATTGATTAGATTTTAAGACGTCGGCAATTTTGCCATCTTTCTCAATATCTTTTTCAAATGGGAAATTTTTTAAAGTAAAATCTCTTAGTTTACCTGTGCTTACACGTTTTGTGAATTTTAAAAGAGAAGGAAGTTTTGGGCCTAAATCATGATAATGCAAAAATGCATCTTTCTCATAACCTACATTTACAAATGCAGCATTTAGTCCAGGAACTGCTTTTCGTATTTTGGCTATAAACACATCGCCAACCGAAAAGTCGTTACTATCTTCATCTTTCTGTAATTCAATAAGTTTTCCATCTTTTAATAAGGCAAAATCAACATTATCGGAACTAGATCGAATGATCAATTCTTTATCCATTTTGTTAATTTTAATCCATCACTTTTAAGGTGACAGATGGATTATACATTATTTTTTCACAGGATTTTTAACATCCGTGGAGTCCATAAAACACTTAATAAGTGTCAAAAAAATAATGAACTCATTTCAAAGAACTTGTTGTTTTTAAATCAAAAAAAGTAGTTAATCTAACTACTTTTTTTCGATTTATTTTTTCTTTTTGTGACGGTTAGCGCGTCTACGTTTCTTACGTTTGTGCGTCGCTACCTTATGTCTTTTGCGTTTTTTACCACTTGGCATAAATAGTGTCTTTTTAAATTAATAATTCGATTAATGTTTTACTTAACGTCTACATTTGTTTTAACACCTTCAACAAAAACTTTTGCAGGTTTAAATGCAGGGATATTATGTGCTGGTATCTTTATAGTCGTATTTTTTGAAATGTTTCTACCAGTTTTTTCGGCTCTTGTTTTAATAATGAAGCTACCGAAGCCTCTTAAATAAACGTTATCACCACTTTCTAAAGAAGTCTTTACTTCTTCCATAAATGTTTCAACAGTTGCTTGAACATCACCTTTTTCAATTCCTAATTTTTCAGAAATTTTTGCTACTAAATCAGCCTTCGTCATTTTAATATATTATTTTTTTGTTACTATTAATTCTAAAAGGGATGCAAATATAGGGATTAAATATTCAATATTTCAAACCTAATTCATTAAAATTTAAGATTATAAACGTTTATTTTTGTTCACACTATTTAATTAATTAATGATATTCTCAAAAACACTAACTAACTGGTATTCAAATAATAAAAGAATTTTGCCGTGGCGTGAAACTACAAATCCATATTACATTTGGCTATCTGAAATTATTTTACAACAAACACAAGTGAGTCAGGGGTTACCATATTATGATGCATTTGTCGCTAAATATCCCACTATTTTTGATCTTGCAGACGCAAATGAAAGTGAGGTTTTGAAATTATGGCAAGGACTTGGTTATTACTCTCGTGCTAGAAATTTACATACTACTGCTAAATATGTTGCAGATGAATTAAAAGGAGTGTTTCCTAATACATATAAAGAGTTACTAAAACTAAAAGGTGTAGGTGATTATACCGCAAGTGCTATTGCTTCTATTTGTTTTAATGAGGCTGCTGCAGTTGTTGATGGAAATGTTTATAGAGTACTGTCTCGATATTTTGGAATAGATACACCTATTAATTCATCAAAAGGAGCAAAGGAGTTTAAGCAACTAGCTCAAGAATTAATTGATAAAAAGGATCCAGCCGAGTTTAACCAAGCTATTATGGAGTTTGGAGCCATACAATGCAAGCCTAAAAATCCGTATTGTAATATTTGTCCATTAAATGAAGGATGCATTGCTTTTAATAAAAATAGAATTAACGATTTACCTGTAAAAATTAAATCTGCTAAAGCGAAAAAAAAGTATTTCAACTTTTTAGTATTTATATCAGAAGATCAAAAAACTATTTTGGAAAAAAGGGAAGGAAAAGGTATTTGGCAAAACCTATATCAATTTCCCTTAATTGAAATAGAAAAGAATATTGATTCTAAAAATTTTAAAAAGCAAATTGAAAGTGATGATTTATTAAAAAACACATCTTTTGAATTGTCCTTATATAATAAAGAACCTATTGTTCATAAATTATCGCATCAACATCTTTATACAAATTTTTGGATTATTAATGTTGAGAGGCTTGCTGTTAAAGGAATTTCAATACATAAAATACACGAATACGCGGTGCCAATTTTAATAGGAAATTTTATTGAATCATTTAATTTTGATTAGTTTAGTATTAACAATCATATTTTTTTATTAATTTTAAAAAAATGGAAAGCAAAAGGTTACTTTTGCCCTCTTTAAAACGGTAGATATGTCTGGAACTTTAAATAAAGTAATGCTTATTGGGCATTTGGGTGATGAAATAAAGATGCATTATTTTGAAGGTGGTGGTTGTATTGGGAGATTTCCTTTGGCAACAAATGAAACTTACACAAGTAAGCAAACTAATGAGCGTATTACAAATACTGAATGGCATAATATTGTAGTTAGAAATAAAGCTGCAGAGATTTGCGAAAAGTATTTAAGTAAAGGCGATAAAGTTTACATTGAAGGTAGGTTGAAAACCCGAAAATGGCAAGATGAAAAGGGGAATGATAGATATTCTACAGAAATTCAATGTAACGATTTTACATTTCTTTCAACAAAAAAAGAGAGTGAAAGCAACATGGGTAATACTCCTGTACAAAACTCAATGGCAACTCAAAAGCCAAGTAATGAGTCTATTGAAATTGAAAATGACGATCTCCCTTTTTAAGTTTAACTAAAGCAAAAGTATTTGGATCCTGACCCCACGAGTTTTAGACCTTTAATTATGGCAGTTGATTTTTCAGTTGTTTTTTCTTTTGCACTGTTATTTTTGCTTTTATTATGTTCTGCACTTATTTCTGGAGCAGAGGTAGCTTTATTTTCGTTAAATAGAGGAGATGTTGAGGATGGTGTTGAAGCAAAATCTAAACGCATTCAAATCATTTTAATGCTTTTAGAACGTCCAAAAAAATTATTAGCCACCATACTTGTTGCAAACAATTTTATAAATATTGCGATAGTTATTTTGTTTGCCTTTTTAGGTGATTTTATGTTTGGTAGCATTGTTAATCCTCAAATAAAGTTTGTTTTAGAAGTTGTTGTTGTTACCTTTTTAATCTTATTATTTGGCGAAATTTTACCAAAAATTTATGCCAGTCGTAATAATTTAAAGTTTGCCATATTTATGGCGTACCCATTGCGGGTTTTAGATATTCTTTTGTCGCCAGTAAGCTTGCCAATGCGTAGTGTTACGTTGGCTATTCATAACAAATTGGGTAAACAAAAATCTAATTTAAGTGTTGACCAGCTTTCTCAAGCATTAGAGTTAACAAGTGATGAAGATACTACTAAAGAAGAACATAAAATTCTGCAAGGTATAGTGTCTTTTGGGAACACTGATACAAAGCAAGTTATGCGTCCGCGTATTGATATTTTTTCTTTAAATATTGGTCAAAAATATACGGAGATTATGCCAGAAATAATAAAGAATGGCTATTCAAGAATTCCAGTTTATAAGGACAATATGGATACTATTGAAGGTATTCTTTACGTAAAAGATTTGTTACCTTATATAGATAGAAAACAATTTGATTGGACAACTTTAATTCGCGAACCATTTTTTGTGCCAGAAAACAAAAAGTTAGATGATTTAATGGCCGAATTTCAAGAAAAGAAAGTACATTTAGCAGTTGTGGTAGATGAATATGGAGGTACATCTGGACTAATTTCTTTAGAGGATATTATTGAAGAAATTGTGGGAGATATAAGTGATGAGTTTGATGATGAGGATTTAACGTATTCAAAATTAGATGAAAATAATTATGTGTTTGAAGGGAAAACAGCACTGAAGGATTTTTATAAAATTATTAAAGCTGAAGATGATACCGTTTTTGAAGAAAGTAAAGGAGAAGCAGAAACCATTGCGGGTTTTGTTTTAGAAATATCAAGAAATTTTCCCAAGTTAAATAGTAAAATAAATTTTAAAAATTACGTTTTCACTATAGAAGCTATGGACAAAAAGCGTATTAAGCTTGTAAAATTTACTATAACATAATGATAAAAAATATTTTCATTTTATTGCTAGTCATTTTCTGTTTATCATGCGATGAAGATTATGTGCCAAAACCAAAAGCTTATTTACGATTAGATTATCCAAAAGCTAAGTATGTTGATGTTGATTTAGAATTACCATTTTCATTTGAAACAAATTTGTTAGCAACAAAAGTTACATCTAAAGAACTGAAAGCTCCAACTAAAAGTTATGGGATTAATTTAGAATATCCGTCGTTAAAAGGTACTATTTTTTTAACCTACAAGGCTATTGATAAGGATGAAAAGAACCTAAGAGATTTTTTAAGAGATGCTCAAAAATTCACCTTAGAGCACACAAAAAAAGCTAATGAGATACCAGCTTATCCTTATGAAAGTAAGGAACGTAAAGTTTATGGTCTATTCTCTGAGGTTAAAGGTAATGTAGCATCGCTAGCACAGTTTTATGTAACCGATAGTGTAAATCATTTTTTAACTGGGTCGTTGTATTTTTATGCAAAACCTAATTATGATTCCATTTTACCAGCTGCCAATTATATTCAAAAAGATATAAGGCAAATTATGGAAACTATTAAGTGGAAATAAAAAAAGCTTCTCATTTTGAGAAGCTTTTTTTATTTTTAGTATGACCTCAAATTAATGAACATTACTTTTTTTAGTTGAAAAATCCTCAACTGTTTTCATGTTGCTTACTTTGTAAATATCAGCAACGCTTGCAACCGTTTTTTCAAGTAAAGTAGGGTTTACTTTTGCTTCATTATATTCAACCATGGCTAATTTTTTATCAAAATCTACAGTTGCCGATTTTACGCCTTCCATTTTAGCAATCTTTTTTTCAATAGTAGCAGCACAACCAATAGCACAGGTCATACCATCAATAGTAAATTCTGCTTTAGCATAAGTTGCATTTGGGTCTAATTCTTTTACAGCTTCAGTTTCAACTTCAACCGTTTTAATTTCTGGTTTTACTTCGTTTTTACAACTTAAAGCAAAAGTTGAAATTAATACAAGAGCGAAAATATATTTAATACGTTTCATAGTATAAGTTTTTGTAATTTAATTGTTTACAAAACTAATAATAATTTAGGTCTATTTGTGTTAAAAAAACTTCACTTTTGCTGTGTAAAGGAAAGAGTTTATGTTTTTAGCTAATAAAAAATGGGTTTATCTTATTGTTTTGTCATTAATTTGGGGGAGTTCTTTCATTTTAATAAAGAAATCACTTTTAGGTTTAACACCTTTTCAATTAGGAGCATTAAGAAATATTATTACAGGACTTATTTTGTTTTCGCTTGGGTTTAATAAGCTAAAAACAATTAAAAAAAAAGAATGGAAATGGTTAATTCTTTCTGGTTTTCTTGGGTCTTTTATTCCGGCCTTTTTCTTTGCTATAGCAGAAACAGAAATAGATAGTGCTGTAGTTTCAATTTTAAACTCTTTAGTGCCTTTAAATACTATCCTATTAGGATTTGCTGTGTTTAATATAGTGTCAACAAAAAGACAAATTTTAGGTGTTGTTGTTGGCTTTATAGGTACAGCATTACTCATTTTAAAAGGAGCTGATTTAAATCCAAATCAAAATTATATGTATGCTGGATTTGTAATTTTATCAACTGTTATGTATGCTACGAATGTTAATATTATAAAACGTTATTTGCAAGATGTTAAACCCTTAACAATTGCTGTGGGAAATTATGCTGCTATATTTATTCCGGCGGTACTCGTTTTATTGTTTACAGATTTCTTTTCTAAATCAACATTTCAAAATCCTGAATTTAAAATGTCAATGCTTTATATTACTATTTTATCTTTTTTTGGTACAGCAATGGCAAAAATATTGTTTAATAAATTGGTGCAT
This sequence comes from Flaviramulus basaltis, assembly GCF_900114265.1. Lineage (GTDB taxonomy): Bacteria > Bacteroidota > Bacteroidia > Flavobacteriales > Flavobacteriaceae > Flaviramulus > Flaviramulus basaltis. The sequence goes on along the minus strand of NZ_FPKV01000001.1, from coordinate 522,626 downwards.
CTTTCTACGCCTGTTTTTGCGTCGTCGGTTACATATGTTATGCCTGTTGTTGCATTGATGTGGGGTTTTGTTGATGGTGAGGGTTTTAGTTTTTTACAAGGTGTTGCTTGTTTAATTATTTTGTTTGGAGTTTATTTATCGCATAAAAAAAAATCATAAAAAAAGCCGAAGTATAATAACTTCGGCTTTTTTAATTTAAATGTTAGATAGATTTTTAGTCAAAATCTACATCACTTACGCCTTCATTAACTTTAATTTCTTTTACTAAGAAATCTAATTTACGAGGTCCAAAACTTTGTCCTATTTTAAAAGGGAATTTTATTCCTGATACTTCTTGGTATTCTGTAAAGTATGTTGATACAGATCCTGTTGGAGCAGATTTAACTTCCATGATTTTTAGACCTGTTTCTACACTATAATAAATAGAAGTTTCATCACTCACTTTAATTTTATAAGCGTTTTGGCCTTCTATTTTTTCTATTTTTTCAAGAGAAACACCACCATTTAAATAGTTAACTTCTGGAAAAGGAGAAGACTCCACTTGAGCTTCTTTCAATTCATCGTCACTTAAATCTTTACGTTGTCCTTGCATTACCATGTAACCAGACTCGCCATCAACAACAGATTTCATTATAGACTGACCCATCGCAGTGATTTCTTGAAGCGCCTGATTTTTCACAGTTTTTTTCATTGCTAAATTCATCATTACACCAGGTTGTAACTCAGCTTCAGCTGTTATAAAAACAGAATTCACTTTATCTAATTTTTCTTTACCACCAATTGCCAAAATATACGCGTTAAGTACTTTGTCTGCACTCATATCTGCAGGCATTGGTATTTCGTAAGTTGGCTTTTCTACAGCGTTTGCATATACATCGTAATATTTAATTGGAATACCTGTTTTTTCAAGGTTTTCTAATACATCACTTCCTTTACCAACAACAACAACTCTTGCGTTTTCAGACTTGATATATTTATTGGCAACTCTATTTATGTCTTCAACAGTTACGTCGTTAATTTTTTGTAAATATGTTTCGTAAAAATCTTGTGGTAAGTTGTTAAGTTTGATATTAAGAGCATAATTTGCTACTGTTTGTGGACGCTCTAAGCCCATAATAAAATTACCAACATATTTAGCTTTTGCATCTTTAAGTGTTTGTGCATCTACAGGTTCTGTTTTAATACGATTAATTTCTTTTAGCGCTTGTACAACGGCACTATCTGTTACCATATTTCTTACTTTGGCTGTTGCTTCAAAACGCCCTGCGCCATATCTGTTTGCGCTCAAACTTGAATAAGCACCATAAGTATACCCGTGTTCTTCACGAAGGTTTTTAAATAAATAACCTTCGCCACCACCACCTAAGATGTTGTTTGTAATTAAAGAAGCATGATAATCTTCATCATTCATCTTTAAATCTACATTATTAGTAATGGAGATACTAGATTGAGATGCAGTTGGTAAATCGACAAAATTAATTTGAGTTGCTTCTATATTTGGGCTCACGGCAATTACTGCAGATTGTGTTTCTTTAGATTTTTCCCAAGCACTAAAATGTTTTTTAATTTGTTTTTTAATGGTTTTTAAATCAATATCTCCAATAACAACTAAATAAGCATTATTTGGATTAAAATATCTTTCGTAAAAAGCAACAGCATCAATAAAAGTTACATTATTAATAGTTTCTTCTGTTATAAATTCACCGTAAGGATGACTTGTTCCGTAAGATAGGGCGTCGCCTACACGATTGCCAATAGCATCAATGCTTTTTTCGTTAGATTTTAAATTTTCAAGAAGCTTTACTTTTTCTTTGTCAAATTCTTCTTCTGTTAATAAGGGATTTATAGCTGCATCAGCCATTAATTCTATAATACGATTTGAGTATTTAGATAATGAGCTAGCAAAACCACCACTAAAACCAAAATTAAGACTAGCTCCTAAAAAATCAATTTCTTCATTGAAATCATCTTTGGAAATTGATGTAGTTCCGTTGCCTAACATATTACCAATTAAGCTTTCTACACCAGCTTTTTTGCCAGTTGCAATTGGATTGTTATCTATACGTAATGAGTAAGAAACTCTAGGCAATTTATGGTTTTCAACAACAAGAACTTTAAGTCCATTTTTTAATTCAAACTCTTCTGGAGTTTCTAATGTAATCTTTGGAGCTGGACCTGCTTCTGGCTGTTTAGATCGGTCTATTTGTGCGTTAATACTTATGCTTACAAAAAACAATAGTATAAAGGCAAATAATTTAGTATTCATGATATATATTGTTTTCATCTTATTGCTCATCTTTTTTAGGTAAATATTCTATTTCTACGCGTTGATTTGGGCTTAAGTATTTTTTAGCTACAGCTTGAATGTCTTCTCTAGTAATTGATCTATAAATGTCAATTTCTTTATTTATTAGGTTTACATCGCCATATAATAAGTAGTATGTTGCTAACGAGCCAGCAATACCAGCAATACTTGAATTAGAATTTACGAATTGATTTTCAAATTGATTTAGAAGTTTTTGATGATCTCTTTCTGAAATTAATTCGTTTTGCATTTTAGTAATTTCTTCATCCATTTCAGATAGTAGAGTGTCTAAGGTTGTTTCACCTAAAGGCAAAGCAAATAAAGCAAAAACGCTATAATCCATTTGTCCTAGATTTACTGCTTGAACTTGTAGTGCTTCTTTTTGTTCGTCTACTAATTTTTTGTACAAAATAGAACTTTTACCACCACTTAAATAAGAAGAGATCATGTCTAGAATATATGCATCACGTGTTCCAAAACCTGGGGTTCTATATGCCGCAAGAATTGCAGGAATTTGAATATTTTTATCATAAGCTATAGCCTCTTTAGTCTCAGTAATAGGAGTTTCTTTAGGAAAATTTCTAACTACCTCTGGTCCCTTTTTTACTTCATTAAAATAATCGCCAACCATTTTTTTGGTTTTGGCAATGTCTAAGTCTCCTGCAACAATTAATACGGCATTATTTGGACCATAATAAGATTTAAAGTAAGTATTAAACTCTTCTAAGGTAGCAGCATCTAAATGCTCTAGGTAACCAATATTAGGGTCTTTATAAGGGTGTACTTCAAAAACATTGGATCCAATGGCTTCTAATAAACCTCCATAAGGCCTGTCATAACGTTGGCGTTTTTCTTCTTTTACAACCTCGTTTTGAGTGTCAACTCCAACTTGGTCAATAACAGGGTGTAGCATACGCTCAGACTCTAACCATAATCCTAATTCTAATTTATTAGAAGGGAAAATCTCATAATAATATGTTCTGTCTTGAGAAGTATTAGCGTTAAAAGTACCTCCATTTGCAGGAATAATTTTCATAAATTCCCCACGCTCAATATTTTCTGAGCCTTCAAATAGAAGATGTTCAAAAAAGTGAGCAAACCCAGTACGAGATCTATCTCCATCCTTTCCCCCAACATTATACATAACAGATGTTATAACAACAGGAGCCGTGTTGTCTTGATGAAGAATAACATGTAATCCGTTGTCTAGATCAAATTCTTCAAATTTTACTTCTTGAGCATTAACTGAAAAACCAGCTAAAGCCATTGAAGCGAATAAAAATAGTCTTTTTTTCATTTTGAGTTTTTGTTTGTATTGTTTCTTATAGTAAAGTATGTCTGTATTTTTAAAAAAAGTTACAGTTTCTCAAAAATAATAAATCATATGGCTTTTTTTAGCTTGTTTGTCGGAAATTTATGATTTAATTATTTTAAGTCATTTTTTTTTACGAAATTTAAATGAATTAATTCAACCTATTATTATGAATAAAATATCTCTTCCTATTCGTTTTGGTTTGGTTACTAGCGCCGTTTTAATAGCCTATTTTTTAGTTTTAGCACTATTCCATAAACACACTAATCCAGCATTTAGTTTTTTTAATGCCTTAATAACAGCTTTTGGGATTTATGAAGCCATACGTTTTAAAAAGCTTGAAAATTCTGATGATTTCTCTTATGGTGAAGGTTTTAAAACAGGACTCATTACAGGTACTGTTGCTACTTTGTTATTTACTATTTTCTTTTTGTTTTATGCTACCGAATTTAATCCAAATTTTTTGCCAGAATTACTTAAATTAATGAATGGTGGTTTGGGTGCAGATGTAGGTTTGGTAACTTTTGTAGTGGCTATAATGGGGTTTGCAACAACAGTGGTTTCAACACTAACAGTAATGCAACTTTTTAAAAAAAGCGGAAATATTCCTCAAAAACAATAAAACGTTTGTAGATTAATTAATTAGCAGTATATTTGCACTCATTTTTTGAACAAATTAATTAATAAAAACGTTACGCTATGTACGCAATTGTAGAGATAGCAGGGCAACAATTTAAAGTTGTTAAAGATCAAAGAGTTTTTGTTAACCGTTTACAAACTGAAGAAGGTAAGAAAGTTTCTTTCGATAACGTTCTTCTTTTAGGAGATGGTGATACAATAACTGTTGGCGCCCCAGCTATAGACGGAGCTCAAGTAGGAGCAAAAGTCTTAAAGCACCTTAAAGGTGATAAAGTTATAGTTTTCAAAAAGAAAAGACGTAAAGGTTACCGTGTTAAAAATGGTCACCGTCAATCTTTAACGGAAATTGTAATTGAAAGTATTGCTGCTTCTGGAGCTAAAAAAGCTGCCCCAGTAAAAGCAGAGAAAAAAGCAGAACCAAAAGTTGAAGCTCCTAAAGCTGAAGCAAAGAAAGCTGCTCCAAAAAAATCAGCTGCAAAAGCAGATGATTTAAAAAAAATTGAAGGTGCTGGACCAAAAGCTGCTGAAGCATTAGTAGCTGCAGGTATAGATACTTTCGCTAAAGTTGCAAAAACAGATGCTGCTAAGTTAAGTGAAATCTTAACAGAAGCAAGCTCTAGATTAGCACACTTAGTAACTGATACTTGGCCAAAGCAAGCGCAATTAGCTGCTGATGGTAAATGGGATGAGTTAAAAGAATTACAAGACAGATTAGATGGTGGCGTAGAAAAATAATTCTACAACACTTAATATTAACAATATAAAAACTTAAGACAATGGCTCACAAAAAAGGAGTAGGTAGTTCTAAGAATGGTAGAGAATCAGAATCAAAACGTTTAGGCGTTAAGATTTTTGGTGGACAAGCTGCCTTAGCTGGAAATATCATCGTAAGACAAAGAGGTAATACACATCACCCAGGTGAGAATGTATATTCTTCAAAAGATCACACTTTACACGCTTATGTTGATGGTGTTGTAAAATTCACAAAGAAAAAAGATAACAAATCTTATGTTTCTATTGAGCCTTTTGAGGCTTAAGAAATAATTTTCTTAACAAGAATAAAAACCCTTTCTGTTTCCAGAAAGGGTTTTTTTATGGAATTAAATAAAATGTGATCTAAAGTTTTATTTAATGTTAAGTAAGTTTAAAATCTAAGTATTTTTAGTTAATAGATAACCTTAATTTAAAAAGTACTTAAAACGCTTCATTTATACGTTTTGTTATTTAGTGTTTACATAACTAATCAACAAAATAACAATGAAAAACCACTACGTAATTTTATTCTTTGCCTTAATGTTTTCATCTTTTGTATTCTCACAAAACGGAAATATTCAAGGTATTATAACCGATAATAATGGTATCACCGTTCCTGGAGCAACAGTTTTAATTGAACAACTTAAAAAAGGAGCAGTATCAGATTTTGATGGAAAATTCACCATTGTAGATATTCCAGAAGGAACTTATACGCTTTTAATTCAGTATTTGGGTTATTCCGATTATGAAGAAGAGGTTACTTTATCTGCTTCTCAAACAGCATTTGTTAATATTGTCTTAGCTTCTCAAAGCACAGAGTTAAATGAAGTTCAAATAACAGCATATAGTATTGGCGGGCAAGCACGAGCCTTAAATACTCAAAAAAACAAAACGAACATAACCAACATTGTGTCTACAGATCAAATTGGTAAATTTCCTGATGCAAATATTGGAGATGCTGTAAAACGTATTCCAGGAATTACAATGCAAGTAGATCAAGGAGAAGCTAGAAACATTATTGTTAGAGGTTTGTCTCCACAACTAAACTCTGTAACATTAAATGGGAGTAGAATTCCCTCAGCCGAAGGCGATAATAGAAATGTTCAAATGGATTTAATTCCATCAGATATGATTCAAACTATTGAGGTTAATAAGGCAGTAACTCCAGATATGGATGCCGATGCTCTTGGTGGTTCTGTAAACTTAATAACAAGAACCTCTCCACAAGGTTTTAGGTTATCTGCAACTGCAGGTTCTGGAGTTAATTACATTACAGATAAGAGAATTATTAACGGATCGCTTTTAGTAGGCGATAGATCTAATGACGGAAAATTTGGATGGATGCTTTCAGTGTCATTTAATGATAAAGATTTTGGAAGTGATAATATTGAAGCAGAATGGGAAGATGAATTTGAATATAATGCTAATGATGATGAAGATAACTTAGAGGAAGTAGACGTAAATCCATATGCAAAAACATTTGAAATTAGAGAGTATTTAGTGCAGCGTATACGTCGCAGTTTTTCAGCTAATTTTGACTATAAGTTTAACGACAATAATAATATTTATTTCAAATCTATCTATAACTGGAGAGATGACCGTGAAAACCGATTTCGTTTAGAACATGAAATTTTAGATGGAGAAGATATTGAGCCAGGAGATTTTACTGTGGATGAAAATGGAAATTTAACCTCATTTCCTGTAGAAGTAAAAAGACAATCAAAAGGAGGTGTTGATAATAACCGTAACAAAAACAGGCGTTTAGAAGATCAACGTATGTTTAATTTCAGTTTAGGTGGTGAGCACTTGGTTAATGCTTTACAAATAGACTGGATGGCATCTTTTGCAAAAGCATCAGAAGAGCGTTTAAACGAGCGTTATTTAGAATATGAAAGTGAGTACGCTATTTCTTATAATAATGATTCTGAATATCCTTTATACACACCAGTAAGTGCAACAGATGCTGCTTATAATGATTTTGAATTTGGAGAATTAACTGAAGAAAATCAATATACAGAAGAAGAAGATTTTAATGTATTTGTGAATTTTAAATTACCATTAAACTTATTTAACCAAGAGGAAGGATTCTTAAAATTTGGTGCTCGTGCCAGATTTAAAAATAAAAATAGAGATAATAATTTTATGGAGTATTCTCCAGAAACCTCTGCTTTTAATCTTTTAGGAACTGTTCCTACTCGTGATTATTCAGATTCAGATTTTTTAGCAGGAAGCCAATACTTAGTTGGTTCTTTTGCAACTCCAGAATTTATTGGAAGTCTTAATTTAAATGATGCTTCACAGTTTGAAGGCGAAGATGTGCCAGACGAGTATTTAAGAGCAAATTTTGATGTAGAAGAAAATGTTTTTGCTGGTTATATAATGGCTAATCAAAAATTATCAGATAAGCTTAGTGCACTTTTTGGACTAAGAATTGAAACAACTAAAATTACAGCAACCGGGAACCAAATAGAAGATGAAGAGAATATTATTGGAGAAATTACAGAAGAGAGTTCTTATACAAATGTGCTTCCGGGTGTTCATTTTAAATATGACTTAACAGATGCCACAGTTTTAAGATTTGCTTGGACAAACACTTTAGCAAGGCCAAATTATGCAGATTTAGTTCCTACATTAGATGTTGTTTTAGGAGACGAAGAAATTTTTGTTGGAAATGCAGGTTTAGATCCAACAACATCTATGAATTTTGATTTAATGGCAGAGCATTATTTTAAAAGTATAGGAATCATTTCGGGAGGTGTATTTTATAAAAAAATAAATGACTTTGTTTACACATTTCAAACAGAAACCACTGATGATTCTTTTGGTACAGGTACTACAGGGTTTGATTTATTTCAACCATTAAATGGAGATGATGCTTCTGTATTAGGCTTTGAATTTGCTTTTCAACGTAAGTTAGATTTCTTACCTGGTTTTGCTAAAAACTTCAGTATTTATTTAAATTATACACATTTAAAATCTGATGCTAACGGTATTAGAAATGAAGATGGTGATGAGCGTACAGATTTAGATTTGCCAAATACAGCCCCAAACATGTTTAATGCCTCTTTAGGCTATGCAAGCAAAAGATTAAGTTTACGTTTGTCAAGTAATTTCTCTGATGCTTATGTTGATGAAATTGGAGGACGCGCTTTTGAAGATAGATATTATGATGAGCAATTTTTCTTAGATTTTAATGCCTCGTTTGCTTTTAATAAAGGTTTGAGTATTTATTTAGATTTAAATAATATTACCGATCAACCTTTGCGTTATTACCAAGGTGTTAAAAGCAGAACCATGCAAAGAGAATACTACGGAAGGCGTCTTACTTTTGGTTTAAAGTATGATTTATTTAAAAAGAATTAAAAATAAAACATGAATAAACTTAAAGTAAATATTGTTTTTGGAATTACCGTTTTGTTATTAGCCTGTGCTACCAAATTGCCAGAAATAGTTGCAGATGTTGTTACAGAAAAAACACCACACGATACAGATGATCCTGCTATTTGGATTAATAATAACAATCCAGAAGCAAGTATTGTTTTTGGTACCGATAAAGATGAGGTAAATGGCGGAGTGTATGCGTTTGATTTAGATGGAAAAATTATAAAGGAAAAAAGTATTACCAATATTAGCTATCCAAATAATGTTGATGTTGGATATAATTTTGCTTTAACCGATTCTACTTCAACGGATATTATGGTGTTTTCTGAAAGAGAAAAAAACCAAATACGATTATTTTCTGTTCCAGATATGAAGCCATTAGACAATGGTGGTTTTAAAGTTTTTACTGATGAAACTGATTTAGAAATGAAACGTCCAATGGGCGTTTCATTTTATAAAAATCCAGAAACTGGTGGTATTTCGGTTTTTGTAAGTAGAAAATTTGGACCAACACAAGGCTATTTATATCAATATGAATTGGTTTCAGATTCTTTGGGAGTACATACAAATTTACTAAGAAAATTAGGCGTTTTTAGCGGAAACAAAGAAATAGAAGCCATTGCTGTTGATGATGAAACAGGTGTTGTTTATTATGCAGATGAAGGCCATTGTATACGAAAATATCACGCAGATCCATCAAAGGGAGATAAAGAAATTTATTGTTTTGGAGGTGAATATTTTAGAGATGATATAGAGGGTATGGCTATTGCTAGATATCAAGATAAAGCTTTTTTAATAGTCTCCAATCAACAGCAACATACCTTTAATGTTTTTGATGTAGATACAAATGCTTTTATAAAAGAAATTAATTTAGGAACTCTGGAAACCGATGGTTGTGATGTTACTACTATAGCTTTAGGCGTTAAGTTTCCCAACGGATTATTTGTATCCATGAATGATGAAAAAGATTTCTTTTTTCATGATTTATCAAAGCTTAAATTGTTAGAGTAAAGAAATTTTTTAAAATGGATATCCTATAGCAAAATTCAAGATGGGGGAAGTAACATCAAAATTATAACCCTCATCTTTTGAAGGGTCATGAAATGGAGCTGCAAGATCTAGACGTATTACAAAACCTTGTAAGTCTAAACGAACACCAAACCCTGCGCCCATACCTAATTCATTTAAAAAATCTCCAGAAAACTTACTACCTGGTAAAGATGTGTTTTCTTTGGAATTCCAAACGTTACCAGCATCAGCAAATAAAGCACCATTAACAAAACCAAACAATGGAAACCTATATTCAATATTTGCTTCTAACCTAATATTCCCAGTCTGATCGAAAAAAGCACCATTGTTATCATCATCTGCATTATAAGTACCTGGGCCTAAAGAGCGTGTTTTAAATGCACGTACACTATAAGGACCGCCAGAAAAATATTGTTTAACATAGGGTATAACTTCCGAGTTGCCATACGCCAAACCATAACCAGCAAACAATCGCGTTGCTAATATTTGGTTTTTAGTTAATTTTAAGTGATAACGCACATCAATATCTGCTTTAGCATATTGAGCATATTGCAATCCTAAAAAAGTATTAGGTTCATTAGGTGCTTCTTCTTTATCTAAAAGACTAATACTATTACCAGCAATATCTATGGTGCTATTAAAAAACAGTTGATGCTTAGACTGTGTATCAACCATACCGTTATAAGTAAAAGAGTAGGTAAGTCCGGAAATAAATTTCTGGTCAAAACTACTTCTTAAAAAGGGATTTTCATTCAGTATCTGTTCAAATTCTGCTGTGGTATTAGAAAGTTGTGTGTAGTTAACAGATATAGGGTTTATTTCATGTGTGATAAATCTATTGGCATCCCATCTATAACCAAAAAGAGCTGTTGCAGAGATTAATTGGTAGAGTTTACTTCTGTTTAAATAATCTAAACTTAAAGACGTTTTTGTTTTAGGAATAGCATATTTAAAAAAATCTTCATTAATTTTAAAAGGAAAAATCATTCTAGGAAAAATAAGCTCACCTTTTAATCCTAATTCAGTACTACTTAATCCAGCATTCGCACCACTAGCTAATTGTGTTTCATAACCAACTTTTGCACTTATATTTAAAGTTTCTCCGCCTTTAAATAAATTCCTATTAGAAAAGGTTAATGCCAATACAGGGCCAGCAAAATTATTGGATTTTGTAATGCCTTGTAATTCAAATTTAATAGCACGTTTATTGAGTGGCGATAAATAAATATTGGTTTCCAAATACCCTAAACTATCTGTAAGTAATGAGTCTATTTCTTTATATTTTATATTAACAAATTTATAAGCTCCTATGGTAGATAATCGCCTTGCTGTATTTCTTGAAGTTTCAGCATTATAATATTGTCCTTTTTCAAGCGTAACAAAAGGAGACAAATGTTTAGGTTTAAAGAAAAGCTCTTTCTGTATAAAATTTTTATTTTCAAATTGTGTTATGCTCGTATTTATAGAATCTGTTTCTACACTATAGTTTGCATAAATATTAACTTTAGATAATTTATACGGCACTACAGCACGCTCGGGAACCTCTTTTTTTAATTTTAAAAATAAATCGAAGCGTTTATTTTTGTATTGATTGGTGTCTGCTTCAAAAATTAGAAAGCTTTCATTGAAATTATAATAGCCCTTTTTTTTAAGATTATTATCAATACGTAATCGCTCTAATTTCATATTAGAGAGATCAAATCGCATACCTTCTTTAAATTTTGTAGAGGCAACACTTTCTTTAATATCGTTATAAATTGGATAGGATAGTGTGTCTAAATTATAGCTTGCCATCGTGTAAGGCTTTGACGCTTTTACGGTATAAGTTATGGAAGCTTTTTTGTCTTTTTCAATAAATTCTGAATTTGCTTTACTGTAAAAAAAGCCTCTATTTTCTAATCTGTTTATTAAAATTTCTTCTACTTGGGATGGTTCAACATCACTTTGATAAACAGGTTTTTCATTAAAGCGCTTGTACAGCCATTTATTAATAAAACCTGGTTTTTCTTTCTGATTTTTATAGTAAAAATATAAACCAGGATACATGCCTAAAAATTTACTATTTGGTTCTGGTTGTAATACGTTTTCAAGTTCGTCTTTTAAAAGGCTTTTGTTTTTTAGAATAGAGTCCATTTCTAAAGACACTTTTGCACCTGTGTAAAGGCGGTCGTTTTCTGGTATGTATTTATTTATACTACATCCAAAAAAAAGACTAACACAAAAAAATATTAAAACTATATGCTTCAATTTATATCTCAAGGTAAAAATTCTATTTAATTAGTTTTCTTTTTATCTAAGCTTTTGCTTACGTTCTCTTCTTTCTGTTCTTGTGATTCTTCGACTGATTTTGCTTTTTCCTCTTGTTGTTCTTCTTTAAGAGTTTTGCCTTTAAACATAGCATCCCAGAGTTCATTAAATTTATTAAACTCTTGAGTAAATATTAATGCAATACCCGTAGCAATGGTTTGTCCGTCTATTACATTTTCAAATTCATTTCTTCTAAAACCTCTAATTTTATAACGACCATCTTCTGTAAGAAGGTATTCCAAACTCACATTCCCAATTAAAGGAGTAGGTTCGTTAGTTGAGCTACTGCCTTGTATATCTACTTCACTACCTACACGAACAACCAAACGGTCATTAAACAATTTTTTTTGTGCAGCAATATCCAATTGCGTTCTGTCCTGTGGAGCATTACCTTGATAGTCTGTATAACTATCTAAACCAAAATCTAATTCAAAACCTGTTTTTCCTAATAATTTATCAGAAAACGTATTAAGTTGATCTGAAACTGCATCATTTAAATTATCTCTTGCCATAGAAGCAAAACCTCCAGAACTACCATCACTTCCTGAATCTGGATAAAAACGATTTAAGACTAATAATGAAAACACTTGTTTGTTTAATTCATCATCTTGTTGATTTATTTGTTGTACACGACCATAAACTTGACCACCTATAGAGCCTTGTTCGTCTTCTGGCATATCAAGATTGAAGGAAATTTTTGGAGCCATAAGCTCGCCATCTATATTTAGATATACGTAAAAAGGTAATACTTGTTTGTACTTGTTTTTAGCTGATGCATCAATACCAGAAGAAGCAGGAGCCATGAGTCCTGATGCTGAAGTTTCTATCTTATATGTAGCTCTCACATCTAATTTTGCATCAAACGGATTGCCAGACCAACTTACACGACTGCCTTCTGCTATCTCAAAACGACGATTAACAAGGTTGTATAAATTCATTTCGTAGTGGCCACTTGAAACATTATATACTCCAACAAGATTCATTTGTCCGTTTGGATTCATAGCAAAATTTAATTCACCTTCACCCGAAATTTTAAAATTATCACCTGTTTGCTCATCTATAATTATTGTTACGGCTGCTTCTTTACCAATATTGAGATTTGCTGTAATATCAAATCCTTTTAAAGTAGCTGTCTGCTCTTCTGTTTTTGTTAGAATGGCATTTGGGTTTTCTCGATTTACAAAAATAACAACACCATCTCGCTCTTCTACATTTACTTGCGCTGATGGTAAAACGTATGTTAAATCTGTTTGTGACCCTACATTAAGGGTCATATCGATTTTTGGTATTTGTAAGTCTCCAGTTATTTTAGCATCGGCATCAAATACACCTTTTCCGTAAAGAAATTCATTATCCTCTTTGGAGGCGTTTATAAAACTGAAATTATCAGCTTTTAAACTTAAATCGAAAGTAGGGTTTAAAAATGTTTCAGTGCCTACATTCCCAGATGCTACAAACGTATTATTACTTTCGTCAAGAATAGTAAAGTTGTTTAGTTTAAGACCATCATTATCTATATTTAATTTTTCATTTTTCAATGTAAATGCACTATTTAACATGGGTACTTCAAAATGAGCATTATTGAAATTTATATTTCCATTATATATGGGATTCACTGTTGTGCCATTTACTCCAAATTTCCCACTAAAGTTTCCATCAGTTCCTGTGATAAGTCCTTGCGAAAATCCTGTTAAAGCTTTCATTTTAAACTCATTAATGATTAAGTCTAAATTTAATTTGGCATCTTTTGTATCACTTGTATAATTGCCTTTAAGATCTAGATTAACATCACCATCTTTTAAAGAAGCATTTAGGTTATAGCTATTGCCACCAAGCGATTTTCCATCGACGCTTAATATTCCCATATCAACATCCATTAATGATAATTTAGAAATAGTAAGGTTTGCAAGGAAACCTGTATTATTGAAAGGTTCTTCTAGAATAAAATTCCCATTTAAATTTCCTGTAGCTAATTTTTTTTCTGGATTTAAATAATTAAAAAACTCACTTATTTTAAAATTAGCATAATTTAAAGCAATATGATTTTTCTCTATTGAGGGATCTTTGTCGGTTATTTGAATGGATTGATTGTTCTTGTTGATTTTGAAATTATTAAAAGCTAATTTCTTTTCCGTAATTATTATTTCGTTATCAGAAGGAATTATCCATTTAGATTTATTTAAAGTCAGATTTTCTGGTATTACATGAAAACGAAGACGTTCACTATCTCCCGTAATTTCAGCCTTTACATTCATCATTTCCTCTTCTTTATCATAAGCGATAAAATCAAGTGATAATTCATTATTCAATTGTTCCCCTTTTATAATGGAACGAGGAATAAATAATGGGCCTGCTTTGATTTGATTAAAACCTAAATCGAAAATAAATTTATCTTTATTTGTGTCTATGGACAGGGCAAGACCATCCATAATATAATCGCTATAATTAATTTTGGGAGCTGTAATGTTACCCTTTAATTTTCTTTCAGCTTCATCAAAATCTACCGAAATATTAACAGTATCTAGATCTTTAATATTTACCAGAAAGACATCAGTTAGTAAAGGAGCATCCACAATATCTCCTTTGAATTTTAATTTTACTGATTTGTTAAGTGAATCTGGTAACTTGTTTTCTCTATAAAAATAACTCAGAATATGATTTTTTAATGATTCACTAAAAGTTTTAGGATCTGTGTTAGATTCTAATTGCATATTCAATATTTTATTTGATACAGATACCGAAGTGGTATCACTTCGTATATGGGCTTTGGCATCCAAATCACCAATTAAATAGCTCTTATTATCATAAACCACAACACCATCATTAACATTAGCAGAGACATCATAACTGGTAGCATTACCTTTAAAATCTGCATAAAGTTTTAAGCCAGTCCTAATATCTCGATTCATTAAACCAAGTGCTTGTAAATTTGCACCTATCAAATCAAGTTCTAAATTAACTTTTGGAGCTATAGAATCTAATAAAACATTAGCAATAAGGTTTAAGTTGATGTTTTCATCTTTATATTTTGAAGTCACTTTTCCTTCACCATTTTCAATGTGGCCATTTAGTTTAAGGTTATTTATGGCGTAATTATTAAAATTAAAGCTATTAACGGTAGTCTCCAAATCTGCATTTAGCGAATTTAAGTTTTCCCCTTTACCACTAGCTTTAATAGAGGTTGTTAAATTACCTAGTTTTGGGTTTTTAAGAAGTTGTCCTATTTGATAATTGTTAATACTAATTTCTGTATTAAAAACTAGATTTTCTGAACTTGTAAAATCACCATTAATTGCAACAATACCTTGTTCGGTTTTTAGTTCACTATTTGTTTCTATAGAATTTTCATTACCATTTATAGAGCCTATAAGCGATATGTTTTTGGGAAGATTTATAGATTGCGAATCTACTTCAATAAACTTAGCTACATCCTCATATATCGTGATGGCTTTAAAGCTTGGAATATTATATCTTAGTTTGTCTGGATTTGTTATGTTGAAAATAGTTCCGTTTGCAGAAATCTGTGTTGATTTTCCCCAAAGGACATTTAGTTTTGGAAATTTAATTTCAGATAAATTTCCTAAACCTTTTATATTGCCAGAAATGGCTTTGTTACTTAAAGTAACAAAAGTAGGGTTATTGCTTAAGTCTGGTTGAAAGGGAAATACATCATGAAGATCAAATCTAAAATCTGAAAGGTTGAGGCTAACTTTTGATTTTTCTGGAGCTTCAAAAAGAGCAGAAAGTGTTGGATATTGCATCTCCATTTTACCAGTAACATAATTTTGGTTTACTGCTAAACTAAACTGATTAATAATAAAATCTGTATCGGTAACATTTACATCTAGTTCAAACTCTTTAAGTTGATAACCAGAGGTTTCTTTGAAGCTTCCACTTTTTATAATTAAGCCAGCAGATTTATCTTTAATAAAAACAGATTCTCCTTTTAAACTAAAATTGTTCAGTTCAATGGTGTTAGCATTAAATATGTTTTTGTTAGACTTTTCATTATTTACAAAGTAGCCTAATTTGTTGTTCTCTAAATCTAAATTTTTTAATGCGACTCTTAGGTTTGGCCATTCAAATTTAATAATATCCTTTTCAATGTCTTTACTAACATTGTTTACAGATTCTGTTACAACATTATTTTTAGTTTGTGTGTAAAGTAGAATAGATGAATTTGAAAGTTTAAAAGCATCAATATTTATCGTGTTTTCAGATAGCTTTGCTGTAGGGATTTCAGCATAAAGATTAACAATATTAGCATCCATAGCGACATCATCTGCCAACGATTGATAATTCACTTTAACATTGTTAAGTGAAAATGTTTCAGCAGAAATTGAAGGTAAAAGAGAGCTTTCTTCATCAAGAATTTTAGTTACCGGTTTCTGTATATATTTAATTTTAGCATTTTTCAATTCTAAATTTGAAGCGTAAAACTCCATGCTTTCAAGATTAGTGGTTTCCATATCTAGCTTTAAATTCTCAAAAACAAAATGGCTATCTATACCTGTAACGTCATCGTTATAAACAACATCAAAATTTTTAAAATCTAGATTTTTTAAAATGAATTGCATTGCGGTTTCTGTGCTATCAATCGCAATATTTTTCTCTTGTGGAGAAGTAAAAGCATCAATTAAAAAGTTGAAATTAAAACTAGAAATGGTGTCCTTTCTCTTTATTTTAGCGACAACACCTTCCCAGTATAATGCATCCACACCAACACTATTGCCTCTAATTATATTTAAAAGAGCAATATTGGCTTCTAACGTTTTAGAATATATAAGGGTATCACCTTTTTTGTCTTCCAAATAAAGGCCATCTAACTGAAGAGAACCACTAAAAGTTAGAAATAATTTGTCTATTGATACTTCGGTCTTAGTTTTGTCAGAAATATAAGAAACAACTTGATCTTTTATAAGACTTTGCCCCCACGGACTTCTTATAAATAAGACTAATAGAATAAAAAGTATTACAAATGCCAATACAATTCGACCTACTATTTTTATAGCTCGATTCTTTTTATTTATTGAAATTTTATTTTCTTGTATGGGTTTAGTATTACTCAAGTTTTTACTTTAAAAGCAAAGTTACTAATAGTATAATGCCAAGTGTAATCCATATTATTAAATTGTTAGCTTTATTAATAATAAAAAAATCAAAAAATAAGTTTAATAGAAGTGTTTTTTATTTTTTTAAAATATCACTTATAATTTTTAAATGATGATGGGTGTGCATTTGCAAAAACCTCAAGGTTTGTTTTTTTGATAAATCACCAAAAATAAAATGCTTAAAATAAGCAGTTTTAGGTAGTTTGTTTAAATTTTCAATGTGAGTTCTAGCTGCATGTATTTGGCTTTTTATATCTTCAATTAAAATAATTTGTGGTGGCTGTACAACTTTTGGAGCTCGTACTTTACCTCTTGGAAAATAATTTATAGGGAATAAAACACTGCGCCAAAAATTGAATTTTCGTTTATAATTCTTTGGGTTGGAGTTTTCAGTCCATTCGCTAGTCATATTAAAAACTTTTAAAGCATGGTCTAATTGCCAACCTATTGTGGATTTAGAAACTGTAGTGTTTTCTTCATCAAATAGAGGTATATACGCTTCTAGTTTAGATATTTGCTTATTTAAAATGGCTATGCGTTTGCTGTTCATTACAAAATTTAATTGTAAAAGATATTAATTAAATCCGTAACTTTAATGAATTGCATCTGCAATAAAAAATTGTCTAACGTAAAATTAGATAGTATGCTACCATTTAGATCAGAAATTAGAAATTCCCCATCGCAACCAAGCATTAAGATTTACTTAAGTGATGAGTCTTTAGACGTTAAGATTAAAAATCATTTAGAACATTTTAATGAAATTGAGACTATAGAAATATGTGATTGTGTTGAGCAAAATAGAGCTAATGAAAGTATCACTGTTTTTTTAAAAGAAAATGTGGATATTGTTAAAATGAAAAATTCTATAGATTCTAGTTTGTGGTGGTATTTTGAGGAGGATATGGTGGATTGATTGTAATATTAATGCTGTACAAAAATAATTTAGTCATTTCGACAAAGGAGAAATCACACAAGTAGAATAATTAGAGCGATTGCTCTTTTGTTGAAATGATAAAAAAAATCCCAAACAGAAACTGCTTGGGATTTAAATATTTGATAAGATGCTGAAACAAGTTCAGCATGACGTTTAGGTTTTAATATCTGTAATACTCAGGTTTAAAAGGACCTTCTTGTTTTACACCAATGTATTTTGCTTGGTCTTCACGAAGTTCTGTTAACTCCACTCCAATTTTAGCTAAGTGTAATTTTGCTACTTTTTCATCAAGATGTTTAGGTAACATATATACATCGTTTTTGTAAGCATCAGTATTTGTCCAAAGCTCTAATTGTGCTAAAGTTTGGTTTGTGAACGAGTTACTCATTACAAAACTTGGGTGACCTGTAGCACAACCTAAGTTTACTAAACGACCTTCAGCAAGTATAATAATATCTTTTCCGTTAACGGTATATTTATCAACCTGTGGTTTAATTGTGTTTTTTGTATGACCGTGATTTTTGTTTAACCAAGCCATATCAATTTCATTATCAAAATGCCCAATGTTACAAATAATCGTTTTGTCTTTTACAGCTTCAAAATGTTTAGCTTGAACAATATCTTTATTTCCTGTTGTAGTGATTATAATATCTGCATTTGGAGCAATTGTTTCTAGTTTTTTAACTTCAAAACCATCCATAGCCGCTTGTAAAGCACAAATCGGGTCAATTTCCGTTACTGTAACAATACTTCCTGCTCCTTTAAAAGATGCTGCTGTACCTTTACCAACATCGCCATAACCACAAACAACAACACGTTTTCCTGCAAGCATAATATCGGTAGCACGACGAATCGCATCTACAGCACTTTCTTTACATCCGTATTTGTTATCGAATTTACTTTTTGTAACCGAATCGTTTACATTAATAGCAGGCATTGGTAATGTGCCATTTTTTACACGCTCGTAAAGTCTGTGAACTCCAGTTGTAGTTTCTTCACTTAAACCTTTAATTCCAGAAACCAATTCTGGATATTTATCTAAAACCATATTGGTTAAATCGCCACCATCATCAAGAATCATGTTAAGTGGTTGTCTGTCTTCACCAAAGAAAAGTGTTTGCTCAATACACCAATCAAATTCTTCTTCAGTCATATCTTTCCAAGCATAAACCGAAGTTCCAGCAGCAGCAATAGCAGCAGCAGCTTGATCTTGTGTTGAGAAAATGTTACAAGAACTCCAAGTTACTTCTGCACCTAAAGCTTGTAAAGTTTCAATTAAAACTGCTGTTTGAATAGTCATATGTAAACAACCTGCAATACGCGCACCTTTAAGTGGTTGAGAATTTCCGTATTCTTCACGTAAACTCATAAGTCCAGGCATTTCTGCCTCGGCTAATTCTATTTCTTTTCGTCCCCAATCTGCAAGAGATATATCTTTTACTTTGCTCTCTACGTAAGGAATTGTTTTTATACTCATATCAATTTTTCTTTTTGTTTTAATAACCAAACTTCGTTGTGATTAGCGCTTAAAATACTTAAATTCGCTTACCAAAACGTTTAATTTGTTTTAAGCAGTGCAAAGATAATCAATAACTTTCAGAATATTAAATGCCACTTTATAAAACCCTTGCTCCAAATTCACAAACTACTGTTAAAATCTGGAAGATTTCAGAATCTTATGATGATTTAATGTTGCCTATAAACTTAAAATCAGGAAGTTTAAAGCGGGTTTTAGGTATGAAAAGTGAATTGCATCAGCGCGGTTTTTTAAGTGTGAGGCATTTATTAGCTGCCTTTGGTTATGAGGATAACGATTTGTTTTATGACGAAAACGGTAAGCCTCATTTAAAAGATGGTAAACAAATATCAATTACACATTCGTTTAATTTTTCGGCAGTTATTGTAAGCGATTGTATTGTTGGAATCGATATTGAAAAACAACGTGATAAAATAACTGTTATAGCTCATAAATTTATTGATTATGAGTTTGATTATTTAAATGAAAATGATTCAATTTATATTAAAAAACTAACAACTATTTGGTGTGTTAAAGAGTCATTATACAAACTTTTTGCAACACCAGTGTTGAGTTTTAAACAGCATTGTTTAGTTATTCCTGTTTCAGATCATAAAGATGAAACTGTAGCTTGGATAGATTATGAAAATAAAAAATACCGATATAATATTCATTTTTTAGAATTTGAGGGCTTTACCTGTGCTTACGCCATTGCTTAAATGAAAGGAGTTTGTGAAAACATATTAGAAGCTGTTTCAAATGGTGAAAAACTATTGGCTATTTTAATTGATCCAGACAAATTTCATGTTGAAAATACAGCTAGTTTTATTAAAAAGGTAAATGCTTCTGTAGCAACTCATATTTTTGTTGGTGGAAGTATTGTTGAAGAAAATGTAACCGAAGCTTTAGTTGTTGAAATAAAAAAGCACACAAACTTACTCGTAATATTGTTTCCGGGAGATGTGTCGCAAATCACAAATAAAGCAGATGCAATATTGTTTTTATCACTAATTTCAGGACGAAATCCAGACTATTTAATTGGTAAGCATATTGATGCTGTTTCAAAATTAAGAAATTCTAATCTTGAAGTTATTCCAACAGGATATTTGTTAATTGAAAGCGGAAAAGTAACAGCGGTTGAAGAAGTTACAGAAACCAAGCCTTTGCCAAGAAATGAGATTCAACTCATAATTGATTCGGCTAAAGCTGGGGAATTATTAGGTATGCAATTTATGTATTTAGAAGCTGGTAGCGGAGCAAAGGAGCCATTAACACACGAGATAATTTCATTAGTAAAAAAAGAATTGAAAATTCCATTAATAGTTGGTGGTGGTATTAGAAGTAAGAATGAGTTAGAAAACACCTATAATTCTGGAGCAGATCTCGTTGTTATTGGTACAGCTTTTGAGGAAAATGAATCATTTTTTGATGATATAAGAAAATAATTGTCGTACTAAAAATGCTACCTTGAGCGAAGTTGAAAAGATTGTTTTTAGCATCACATAAAAAAATAAATATTTTCGCTTTTGCGGAAAAGAAACCAAATTTTGAAATGAAAATATCAGTAGAATTAACCTTAACACCATTACAAGACAATTACGAACCGGCAATTATTCATTTTATAAAAAAGTTAAGAGCTTCAGATTTAAAGGTTCTTGAAAATCCGTTAAGTACTCAAGTTTATGGTGATTATGATGCCGTTATGCAATTGCTAACTACAGAAATAAAGGAAGCTTTTGAACTTATTGAAAGAGGTTTGCTTTATATGAAAATTGTAAAATCCGACAGACACGATTATGAACCTCATTTTTGATTTTTTATTCGGGCAATATTCAGATTATGAAACTGTAGATATTATTCTAGAAATTGTTGCTGTCATTTTTGGATTTTTATCGGTTTGGTACTCAAAAAAGAATAACATTTTAGTATTCCCAACAGGTATGATTAGTACTGTTATTTTTGTTTACTTATTACTAAAATGGGGGTTGTTAGGAGATATGATGATAAATGCTTATTACTTCATAATGAGCGTTTATGGTTGGTATATTTGGACTAGAAAAGTTGATGAAACACATGTTACTCCCATTTCAAAAATAACGTTCAACGAAAAAAAGATAAGTATAGCTATATTTTTCGCTACTCTATTATTTGTTTATTTAGTTTACAATGCCTTTGAAAAATGGACTAGTTGGGTTGCTTATGTAGACACCATAACAACAGCAATATTTTTTGTTGGTATGTGGCTTATGGCAAAGCGAAAAATTGAGAATTGGATATTCTGGATTATTGGAGATATAATTTCAGTGCCATTGTATTTTTATAAAGGATTTACATTTACGAGTTTTCAATATTTAGGATTTACATTTATTGCCATTTTTGGTTATTTAGCATGGAAGAAAAATTTAAGCAAGAACCTTCAAACTGCGTAAAAATAGTTTTGTTTGGGCCTGAATCTACAGGAAAAACAACATTGTCACGACAATTGGCTCGATATTACAATTCAGTTTGGGTACCAGAATATGCGCGAGAATATCTCCAAAATAAATGGAATAACGAGCGTAATACATGCGAACCAGACGATTTGTTGCCTATTGCAAAAGGGCAAATGAAACTTGAAAATAAATTGGCTAAAAAAACAGATACTGTTTTAATTTGCGATACCGATTTATTAGAAACTAAAGTTTATTCCGAAACGTACTATTTAGGAAGTTGCGATCCAATTCTTGAAAAATATGCTTTAGAAAACACTTACGATTTATATTTTCTAACATATATTGATACACCTTGGGAAGCAGATGATTTGCGAGATAAACCAGAAAACAGGGAAGAGATGTTTGATGCTTTTCAAAAGGCTTTGATTGAAAATAATCGCCCTTATGTTTTGTTAAAAGGAGATAAAAAAATACGATTAGAAACGGCTGTGAAGCACATTGATGAATTATTAAAAAACAAGTAATTATGTTTACAGAAAAAGATATTCAGCAAATAGAAAATAAAGGAATTACTTTAAAGCAAGTTGAAGCCCAAGTTTCTCGTATTAAAAACGGAATGTCTTATTCCAATTTAATATCTGCAGCTACTATTGGAAGTGGTATTGAAAGCTACAATGAAAGCGAAACAGAAGATTTAATTAAAAGTTTTGAAGCGAAACAAAACCAATTAAATATTGTGAAATTTGTTCCAGCATCTGGTGCAGCTACTCGAATGTTTAAATTTTTATTTCAGTTTTTAAATAATTTTAATCCTGAAAAAGATACTATTGAGAGTTATGCAGAAAGACAAAATGATAAGCTTATAAAAATATTTATTTCTGGATTAGAAAAATTTCCGTTTTATGAAGAAGTTCTATCAAAAGCGCAAGCTATAAATCCAAATTTTGACAGTTTAAGTGAAAGCGAAGCGTATTATGAGCTAGTTAAAACCATTCTAAATGAAGATGGTTTAAATTATAGTTTTTTGCCAAAAGGGTTATTGCCATTTCACAAATATCCATCGGGAGCAAACACACCTTTTCAAGAGCATTTAATAGAATCAACTTTATATGCTTCATCTAAAGGTAAAGCTAATTTACATTTTACAGTTTCAGAAAAACATCACAGCTATTTTGATGCAGAATTGAAGAAGGTTAAAGATGCTGTAGAAAAAGAAACCAATACTGTTTTTGATGTTTCATACTCATATCAAAATGAAGCGACAGAAACTTTAGCTTTAACCACCAATAATGAAATTTTTAGAAATGAAGATGGCTCAATTCTATTTAGACCAGCAGGTCATGGCGCGTTATTAGAAAATTTAAACGACTTAAATAATGACATTATTTTTATAAAAAATGTGGATAATATTGTGGTTTTAGAATTAAACAAAAAAGTGTCTAATTATAAAAAACTTATTGCAGGCGTACTTGTAAATGCTCAAGAACAAGCTTTTGGTTATTTACGAGAATTAGATAATAAAGCGATTGAAGAAGTTAAACTTTTAGAAATAGCTTCATTTTTGTCAAGTAAAATGAATGTTGTTATTGATGATGGTTTTGATGATTTTACACAACCAGAAAAAAGAGTGTATTTAAAAGATAAGTTAAACAGGCCAATTCGTGTTTGTGGTATGGTGAAAAATGAAGGAGAACCTGGAGGCGGACCATTTTGGGTAAAAGACGAAGAAGGCAATACATCACTTCAAATAGTTGAGTTTGCCCAAATAGATATTGATAATTCAGCACAAGCGGATATTGTAAAAAATGCCACACATTTTAACCCAACAGATTTGGTTTGTGGCGTAAAGAATTATAAAGGTGAAAAATTCGATTTAATGAATTATGTAGATCCTGAAGCTGCTTTTATAACCATGAAAACACAAAACGGTATAGATATTCAAGCCTTAGAACTTCCAGGATTATGGAATGGTAGTATGGCGTATTGGAATTCTATTTTTGTTGAAATTCCATTAGAAACTTTTAATCCTGTAAAAACGGTTAACGATTTACTTAAACCCGTTCATCAAGCATAGTGAGATTTAACGTAGATGCTGTAATACAAGAACTAACTTTTAAAGCCATTAGAAGCTCGGGTGCTGGTGGGCAACACGTTAATAAAGTGTCTTCAAAAGTTGAGTTATCTTTTAATTTAAATGCATCAGAAGGTTTAACTGATTTTCAAAAGCAACGCATTCAAAGAAAACTTAAAAGCCGACTAACTAATGAAGGTGTTTTAATTTTGCAGTGTGGCGAAAGTAGAAGTCAGCATAAAAATAAAGAGCTCGTTATAAAACGATTTATAGAGCTAATTAAAGTATCGTTAATTGTTCCTAAAAAACGAATTCCTACTAAAGTGCCTAAATCAGTTATTAAAAAACGTTTAAAAAATAAACGTAACCTATCTGATAAAAAGGCAAATAGAAAAAAACCAGATATCGATTAAAAAAATTGCCAAATATCATTTGGTAAATATCAATTGTTTATATCTTTGCAGCGTTCTCAAAAAAGGGGTGCCTATTATCGGCTGAGATCATACCCATTGAACCTAGAACAGGTAATGCTGTTTAGGAATTTAAATTTTATCGTCATTGCGAAGTAATTTTTAATTACTGTGGCAATCTGTTAAAAGGAATAGATTACTGCGTCGTAAAAACTCCTCGTAATGACACAAACTAATTTATTAACAATTAAGAATAATTACCTCTTTTTATTCGATTATAAACATAATCGTAATGAAAAACATTTTTCTTTTTTTAACACTTCTCGTGTTATCAGTCAGCGCCAATGCGCAACAAAATCAAGTAAAACAAGATTCAACTAAAACCGAAAAACTAGACGAAGTTTTAGTAAAAGCAGTTCGTGTAAATGCAGATTCTCCAATTACACATTCCAACGTTTCAAAAGAGCAATTGGAAAAACGCAATTTAGGGCAGGATATTCCTGCGCTTTTAAATTATTTGCCATCGGTAGTAACCACAAGTGATGCCGGAGCAGGTATTGGTTATACGGGTATTAGAGTGCGTGGTACAGATGCTACTCGAGTAAATGTAACCATAAATGGAATTCCTTATAACGACCCAGAAAGTCAAGGAACGTTTTGGGTAAACTTAGGTGATTTTGCTTCATCAATTGAGAGTTTACAATTACAACGTGGTGTTGGAACATCTACAAATGGCTCAGGTGCTTTTGGCGCAAGTTTAAATGTGTTAACAGATGTGCTTTCAGATGAGGCTTCAGGGGAGATTTCTAATAGCTTTGGAAGCTATAATACAAGAAAACATACCGTAAAACTTAGCACAGGATTACTAAATGACCATTTTGAAATCTCTGGACGTTTCTCTAAAATTGATTCTGATGGTTATATAGACCGTGCCTATACAGATTTAGGTTCATACTTTTTACAAGGTATTTACAAAGATGAAAATACTTTAATTAAAGCCTTAACATTTGGAGCAAAAGAGCAAACTTATCAAGCATGGTATGGATTAACAGCAGATGAATTACAGGAAAACCGCCGTCAAAACCCATATACTTATGAAAATGAAACCGATAATTATTGGCAAGACCATTATCAATTGCATTGGAATGAACGTTTCAATAACAACTGGTCAACTAATTTAGGTTTAAACTATACCAAAGGAAAAGGCTATTATGAGCAATATAAACCTGAAGAATCTGCTGCAGATTTTGATAATTTAATTGAAGATGATTCCGATGTTATTGTACGCCGTTGGTTAGATAATAATTTTTACGTCCTAAATGCTAATGTTTCTTATAAGAAAAATACTTTAGAAATTATTTCGGGTATCTCTTACAGTACTTATGATGGTGATCATTTTGGAGAAGTTATTTGGGGAAGCGATTTAGCACCAAATACGAATATTAGAGATAGATATTATGAAGGTGACGCTACTAAAAATGATTTTAGTGTTTTTTCTAAAGCAACATTTAAACTTGCTGAAAAAGTAACAGGTTTTGTGGACTTACAAGGGCGTTTTGTAAGCTATAAAACTAATGGAATAAATTCAGATTTAGTAAGTTTTGTAACCGATGCAAACTTTAGTTTTTTTAATCCAAAATTAGGTTTCACTTTTAAAAATTCTGATTTTAACAGCTTTTACGCATCTTACGGACGAGCAAATAGAGAGCCAAATCGTGATGATTTTAAAGCAGGTGTAACAGAAAACGAAACGCTAAATGATATTGAATTAGGTTGGAGACACCATAAAAACAAAGTAAGTGTAAATACGAATTTGTATTATATGTTTTACCAAAATCAATTGGTATTAACTGGCGAGTTGGATGATGTAGGAAGCCCTATAAGAGCAACAAGTGGTAAAAGTTACAGATTAGGTTTAGAGGTTGATGCAAATATTCAGTTTAATAAACTATTTAACATCTCAACTAATATTGCAATAAGCAGTAATAAAAACCAAGATTTTAATTCACCTATTAATGGTGAACTGGTAGATTTAGGAAATACAAATATTTCTTTTTCACCAGATTTAGTCATTGGTAATGCACTTAATTTTAATCCTTTAAAAAATCTACAATTGTCTTTTTTAAGCAAATATGTTGGTGAACAATATATGGGAAATGTAGATAATGAAGATTCTAAATTGGACAGCTATTTTGTAAACGATTTCAATATCAATTATGAAATTAAACCTAATAAAACATTCAAGTCAATTGTTATATCTGGGTTAGTTAACAATGTATTTAACAAAGAATATGTGTCTAATGGGTTTTTTGGCTCATATGATTATGATGATACATCAAGTCCAACTGGAACAACTACTGGGTATTATTCAGGTTATTATCCGCAAGCAACTACTAACTTTTTAGTTGGAGTTACTCTTAAGTTTTAAGAAGAATAGAAACAATATTAAAAGCCTCGGCATTATGTTGAGGCTTTTTTTTAGTTGTAAATTAAAAGATTATTGCCAGCTTTTTCAACTCTATAATTTTTTAAAGCACATCTTAAACCATCATTTCCTTCGGGTGTTCCAGTTACAAAATTATAAGTGTTACCATCATCACAACCACAGGTTCCAAACAAACCATTTGGAATTAATGCAGAACAAGAATTAGGCACATGGTTTGGGTCGCTAGCATCCCAAGCATAAAAATCTGCACCAATACTCGCTACAATAATACCTGCATTTCCTGCATTAGCAATATATATCGAATTTCCTGCAAAAGCTAACTGGCTATATTGCGGTAAACTAAGGTCTATATTAAGATTAACACCAATATCTAGTAAAAATTTACAGTTTTTATTATCTATAGAATTACTGCTGCAAGAGTATAGAAAAATAAAACATAAAAAACTGAAAACGTATTTCATAGCACTTTTGAATTTAATGGGCAATTTACAACAAAAAGTAAATTGAGTTAAATATTTTGTATATTTGTAGTACAATCTCGTGTATGCGGGATTTTTTTATATGCTGAATTTTTTTCAGCATCTTTTATTAAGTAAAACGATGAAGTTATGAGTAAAGTATCATACTATACACCTGAGGGATTAAAAAAATTAAGAGACGAGCTTAAACAATTAAAAGATGTAGAGCGCGTAAAAGCTTCTAGAGCAATTGCAGAAGCTAGAGATAAAGGCGATTTAAGTGAAAATGCAGAATACGATGCGGCTAAAGAAGCACAAGGCATGTTAGAAATGCGAATTGCTAAATTGGAAGATGCTTTAGCTGGAGCAAGGCTTATTGATGAATCGCAATTAGATATTACTAAAGCATTAGTGTTATCTAAAGTAAAAATAAAAAACCAAACCAATGGTATGGAAATGCTATACACTTTGGTAGCTGATGGTGAAGCAGATTTGGCTTCAGGAAAAATTTCGGTTAATTCACCAATTGGTAAAGGTTTGTTAGGTAAATCTGTTGGAGATGTAGCAGAAATTCAAGTGCCAAATGGCGTTATGAAATTTGATATTATCGAAATTTCAAGATAATCTAGTTCATTAAAAAAAGGATAAAAAAGATTTCTAATTAAATATGATTAGGAATCTTTTTTATATTTACAACTATTCAAAACTCTCAAAAACTATGGCTTCAATTTTCACTAAAATAATTAACGGAGAAATTCCTTGCTATAAAGTGGCAGAAACGGATGAGTTTTTAGCCTTTTTAGATATTAATCCAAACGCTAAAGGGCATACGCTTTGTATTCCTAAAAAAGAAGTTGATAAAATTTTTGATTTGGATGAGACTTCTTATAATGGTTTAATGAGTTTTTCTAGACGTGTTGCTTTAGCCATAGAAAAAGCAATACCATGTAAACGTATTGGTTTAACAGTAATTGGATTAGAAGTGCCTCATGCTCATGTGCATTTAATTCCTTTACACACTATGGAAGATGCGCGTTTTATTAAAAAAGAAAAATTAACTTCGGAAGAGCTGCAGCAAGTAGCCAACGCTATAAAAGCAGAGTTATAATTGGTTGTAAAGTATTGTGAATATTATTGCAGCAACAACTATAGCAATAGTTATAATAACAATCCAAGATAATTTTTTTAAATAAGTTGAAGGCTTTTTTGGAGCAAAAGCTTTGTTTTGATATTCAACTACACGGTCAATATCATCAGTCCATTGTTCAGGATAAATAATCGAATTACAATTTTTACATGCTAATTCATGATTAATTTCAGAGGTAATGGATTTATAAAATTTGGTTTCAACTATTTTTTGCTTAAAAGTTAAGTGCAAACCATCTGTACTGTAACATTCTGGACAGTTATTTTTTAAGTCAACTCCTTTTATGTGTATTAGTTTATCTGGCATAAATTAGAAAGCTCGGGTTAAATTTATTTGTATGGTACTGCCTTTTCCTATTTCAGATTGTAAAACCTTTATTTTGCCATTATGAAAATCTTCAATAATACGTTTTGTTAGCGATAAGCCTAATCCCCAACCACGTTTTTTGGTTGTAAAACCAGGGTCGAATATTTTGTTAAAATCCTTTTTAGGAATTCCTTTTCCTGTATCGGTCACACTAACTTTTACATTATTTTCTAATTGTGAAATTTCAATAGTTAATTTACCTCTACCTTTCATGGCATCAATAGCATTCTTGACTAAATTTTCAATAGTCCAACTGTAAAGTTGTTTATTTAAATTTACGAGAATTTCATCATTTGGGACTTTTATTTCAAAATCAATAAGTTTTGAAGAGCGTGTTTTTAAGTAATCATAAGAGTTTACGGTTTCTTCAATAATATCTAGAACTTCTAATTTTGGAACTGAGCCTATTTTGCTAAAACGCTCTGTAATAGTTTGTAGTCTGTCTATATCTTTTTCAATTTCAACAATATAGTCTGGGTTTATATCTTCACTTTTTAATATTTCTGTCCATCCAATTAAGGAAGATAAGGGCGTGCCAATTTGATGTGCAGTTTCCTTTGCCATACCAGACCAAAGCTTATTTTGAGTAGCGTTTTTGTTGCTTCTGTAAAAGAAATAAATAACAGCACCAAAAAGAAAAATGATAAGAAATAACGCTAGAGGATAGTATTTTAACTTATTTAATAAAGGAGAATTGCCATAGTAAATTGTGCTAATTACTTTTCCGTCAAGCTTCACCTTAATAGGAACATTTTCTTGTTTAAATTTTAAGATTAGCTTATTTAGGGATATTGAATCCTTTACTTTGTTGTCCTCTATATTATTATACTCATAACTACCATCTTGATTTACTTTAATCATTGGGGTAGTTTTATTGCTTGTAATGACCTTTAATGGTAAATTTCCTAAATCAAAATTAAGATTATCAGTTTTTAGTAAATCGGTTTGTGCAAAAGACCAATTTTCCATTTTTGTTCTTTCTTCATCTTTAAAATGCTGAAAAAACTCATATGTTTTCCATAAAATAAGAGATACAATAGCAAACGAAGCAATAATAATAATCCAACGAAATGCATTGCTATACTTTGTAAAAATCATTAACAATTAAATTTGACTTGTAATATAATGCAAAACTGTTAATATTATTGCGTAAGTTGTTAGTAAATCTGTTTTTAGATGAACAACATAATGGCTACATTTGTTGAAATTAAAAAAAGCTTAATGGCGTCAATAGATCCAAAAACATTATCAACTAGTAAATTACATAGTTATTTGCTAAGTGCTGTTGCACCAAGACCAATTGCTTTTGCAAGTACAGTTGATGTAGATGGGAATCCAAATATATCACCATTTAGTTTTTTTAATGTGTTTAGCGCTAACCCGCCAATATTGATTTTTTCACCTTCAAGACGTGTTAGAGACAATACAGAAAAACACACCTTGCAAAATGTTGAGGCAACAAAGGAAGTGGTTATTAATGTGGTGAATTATGATATGGTTCACCAAATGTCTTTAACCAGTACAGAATATCCAGAAAAGGTTAATGAGTTTGAAAAAGCAGGATTAACAATGTTAAAATCTGATATTGTAAAACCGTTTCGAGTAGCTGAAGCACCAGTACAATTTGAATGTAAGGTGAATGATATTATAAAGCTTGGAACTGAAGGCGGTGCAGGAAATTTAATTATTTGCGAAGTTGTGAAATTTCATATTGATGATGACGTTTTAAATGAAGATGGTTCTATAGATCAGAAAAAATTAGATTTAGTAGCCAGAGCAGGAGGTAGTTATTATAGTAGAGCGAAAAAAGGTTTTTTTGAAATACCAAAACCACTTTCCACATTAGGGATAGGTGTAGATAGTTTTCCAGATTATGTTAAAAACAGTATGGTTTTAACAGGAAACGATTTAGGTATGCTTGCTAATATTGAGGCGTTACCAACCAAGAAAATGGTTGAAGATTTTATAGCTGATATTGGAGAGCGTCATCCTAATATAAAAACAGTAACTCACAGGCAAAAACATAAATTGGCTCGTAATTATTTGAGTTTTGGAGATATTGAAAGCGCTTGGAAAGTTTTATTAAGTTAAAATAGAATAGTAATTAATTTAGATATAAATAGTAAACATGGAAGTTCAAGGAAGAATAAAAATGGTAGGAGAAACTCAAACTTTTGGAAGTAATGGGTTTAGGAAAAGAGAAATTGTTGTAACGACTGAGGAGCAATATCCACAACATATTATGGTTGAGTTTGTGCAGGATAAAACAGATTTGTTAAACAGTTACAAAGAAGGACAACAGGTAAAAATTAGCATAAATTTACGTGGTAGAGAGTGGGTAAATCCACAAGGAGAAACTAAATATTTTAATTCTATCCAAGGTTGGAGAATAGAAGCTGCACAAAGTGAAGCTGGAGGTGAAAACTTGCCACCAGTGCCACCTGCTGATGCTTTTGAACCAGCAGGAGATTTAAATGAAGATGATCACGACGATCTTCCTTTTTAAATTTTTAAATAATATTGTTATTACTGCGATGGCAGAAATCTTATAAAAAAACCTCAATGTTTACTACAACATTGAGGTTTTTTTATTTTACATGATTGCTAATAATTATTTCTAATAACGCTTTAAATTTGAATTTTATAGAAATTTAGTTAAATGAAATATCTAACACAAAACATATCCTTTCCAAATGTAAACGAAGCTTCATCAGATGGGTTATTAGCTATTGGTGGCGATTTATCGGTTAAGCGATTATTGCTTGCTTATAAATCGGGTATTTTTCCTTGGTTTGAAAATGAAGAGCCTATTTTGTGGTGGTCTCCAAACCCACGTTTTGTGTTGTTTCCAGAAAAGTTGAAAGTCTCAAAAAGCATGAAACAGGTTTTGAGAAATAAGGATTATGTCGTTACTGTAAATAAAGATTTTAAAGCTGTAATTACTGAATGTTCTAAAGCAAAAAGAGAAGGACAAGCTGGAACTTGGATAACTCAAAGTATGATTGATGCCTATATAAAACTTCACGAACTAGGTTATGCAAGGTCTGTTGAGGTTTGGCGTGATAATATGTTGGTTGCTGGACTTTATGGTGTAGATTTAGGAAACAACGTCTTTTCTGGAGAAAGTATGTTTACTAAAGAAAGTAACGCAAGTAAAGCGGGTTTTATATCATTTATACAAAACACGAATTATAAGCTTATAGATTGCCAAGTGTATACCAGTCATCTTGAGAGTTTAGGTGCAGAGGAGATTTCTAGAGATTTATTTTTAAAATATTTGGAAGAATCAAACAGTTTGACTTTGTGAAAATTTCTGCTACTTTAGTTAATCCAGTCAATTAAACTTCTTTATATCTAAAACATTCAGCTTCATGGTCGTTAACCATACCTGTAGCTTGCATATGTGCATAAACAACTGTAGGGCCAACAAATTTAAAACCTCGTTTTTTTAAATCTTTACTTAAAGCATCACTAATATTTGTAGTAGCAGGTGCGTTCTTGTAGTTTTTAAGGTTGTTTTTAATTGGTTTTCCATTAACAAACTCCCAAATGTATTTACTAAAACTCCCAAATTCTTCTTGAATTTTCATGAAATTTTGAGCATTAGTCACGGTAGCATTTACTTTTAATTTATTTCTTATAATGCCAGCATCTAAAAGCAAAGTGTCTATTTTATCTTGTTTGTAGTTTGCTATTTTTTTGTAGTCAAAATTATCAAAAGCAGCTCTAAAATTTTCACGTTTACGTAAAATGGTAATCCAACTTAAACCCGCTTGAAAAGTTTCTAAAATTAAAAATTCAAAAAGAGTATCATCATCATAAACAGGAACGCCCCATTCTTGGTCATGATAAGCTTCATATAAATCATCACCTTCACACCAACCACATCTATGTTTTTTCATTTGGAATTTTTTTAAGTACTAATTAATAATTAATTGCTCTTATTGTGAGTTGTAAGTTTTTATAGTGAAACATGACAAAAGTCATCATAAATAAACAAACAAGATACTAATTTTGTGTTATCATTTAAAAAAATTTATAATGAACGTTATAATAAAATCTGCTATAGAAAAAAGTATGTCTTATGATGCTTATCGTAATTTAGTAAAACAATTAGCTCTAGATAATTCGAATACAGGATTAGAAAAAACAGATGCTTTAGCCAATTACACCAAGCTCAATGACAAACGCATGAAACGTTGGGATAAAACTTTAAAAATATATGGAGATGCTCAACAAAAAATTTCAGAATTTAATCAAAAAACAACTTGGTTAGTGATTACAGAAAGCTGGTGTGGAGATGCAGCTCATGTTATGCCCGTTTTAAATAAAATAGCAGAGTTAAATTCATCTATTAATTTTAAAGTGGTGCTTCGTGATGAAAATCCTGAACTTATGGATGCTTTTTTAACACAAGGAGCTAGAGCAATTCCTAAGGTAATTATGATTGATGATGAAACAGGAGAAGTTGCAAATACATACGGACCAAGACCTAGTGAAGCAACTAATTATGTAAATAAGTTTAAAGCACAATACGGTCAATTAACACCAGAATTTAAAGAAGATTTACAGCATTGGTATAATGATAACAAAGGGCAAAATATAATTGAAGATATTACAAAAATACTATGCCAATTACAACCTACTGTTTGCCTATAAAATAAAATGTAATGGTTCCTATTTGAGTTTCTTTAGATGCATCTGTGCTAAATAGCGACTGTTTTGCATATTCTAAAGCATGTTCAATTAAACACTCGTTATCTGATGTTGATGAGGAGTTTACGTAAGCATCAGTAACATTTCCATCAGAATTAACCGTTATATTTACAGTTATTTTGCCATCAAATTCACAAAGATAAACAGGAATAGGAATGTAAACTTTTGTTCTATTTTTTAATGAAAAACTAATTGTACTTTTAGAGTTATTACCACCAGAGCGTTGTTTTTTTAAAAGCTCATTTACTTTACTGAATTTAGTTAACTCGTCGTCGTTTAGTTTAGAGTCTTCAGTATCGTCATAATTTCGTTTTGCAGTATTTGGACCATCTGAGACACTACTCGATTTTGGAACATAATCTTCTGGTGGCGCAATGGTTTTATAAGCTTGAGCAAACTGTTTGCTTTTTTGAGTCTCATTAAAAGCATCATTAGTTTCTGCCTTAGCGTTATTTAAACTTTCTAAAGCTTCAAGAACCTTTATTTCTTCTTTAGTGAGTTCCTTTTCAGGCTCAATTTCGTAGTAACTCTCAGATGCAATTTCGCTCTGCTTTTTAAGTCCAAAATTAAAAACAGATAGTACTACGGTTCCCGAAAGGAAGAAGGTAATAAGTAGGGCTTTATGTTGATTTGTGAAGTTCAAATCTTTTTAATTATCGTTTGGGTTTATGAAATATACGTAAAATAAAGGAATTTAGTTGTTAAGAGATGTTAAGGTCCTTGATAAAGTCATCAATTGAAGGTGCATTATCAACATGAAAATCACCAATTTTTGTACGTCTTAAAGCTGATAAATGCGCTCCAGATTGTAAAGCTTTGCCAAAATCGTTAGCTAATGATCGAATATAGGTTCCCTTGCTGCAAACTACTCTAAAACTTACGTTAAGCACATCAATATTTGTAATTTCAAATTCTGAAATACTTACTAATCTTGATTTTATTTCAACCTCTTCGCCAGCTCTAGCAAATTCATATAAACGTTTTCCGTCTTTTTTTAAAGCTGAAAATACAGGTGGGAATTGTTGAATATCACCTATAAATTGTTTTGTGGTTTCTTTAATTAAGGCTTCTGTAATATGCTCAGTAGGGAAGGTTTCGTTTATTTCAGTTTCTAAATCAAAAGAAGGCGTAGTGCCTCCTAAAGTTATAGTACCAGTGTATTCTTTTATTTGTCCTTGAAAGGTATCTATTTGCTTCGTCATTTTACCTGTACAAATAACTAGTAAACCAGTTGCTAAAGGATCTAAAGTGCCAGCGTGACCAACCTTTATTTTTTTTATTTGAAATGCTTGTCGTATTTCCCAACGCAATTTGTTTATAACTTGGAAAGATGTCCAATTTAAAGGCTTGTCTATTAATAAAACCTGACCAGAAAGATAATCGTCTTTACTAAGCATATTATTTATTTAATAAAGCAAATGCGATAGCAATTAAACCAACAATAACGCAGTAAATAGCAAAATAAGAAAGTTTACTTTTTTTAACCAAGGCAATCATCCAAGTACAAGCAAATAAACCAGCAACAAATGCAGCTATAAAACCTATAGAAAGCGAAGTGAAATTTCCACTATCGTAAGTTAAATCACCACTTAAAACATCTTTAGCAATTTTTCCAAAAATTAGCGGCACAACCATTAAAAATGAAAAACGAGCTGCTTTAGTTTTGTCGTTTCCTAATAATACCGATGTAGAAATTGTTGCACCAGAGCGTGAAATCCCTGGTAACATAGCAATAGCTTGAGAAATTCCGATAATAAAAGCATTCTTAAAGGATACTTTTTTATTGGTGTCTTTAGCTTTATCTGCCATAAACAATAAAATTGCAGTCACAATAAGCATACAACCTACAAGCAAAACGCTACCTCCAAAAAGTTGTTCTAATTGTTTTTCAAAAAAGAGACCAACTAAAACAGCAGGAATCATGGATATTACAATTTTAGTAATGAATTGTAAATCATCATTCCACTTAAATTTTAAAGCGCCTTTTATCAAATCTAAAATATCTTTTCTAAAAACCACAATAGTACTTAAAGCTGTTGCAAAGTGCAAAACTACTGTAAACAATAAACTTTCTTCTGCTACTAAATTATCGCCTAAAATGGCTTTTCCTAGTTCTAAATGTCCGCTTGATGAAACAGGTAAGAATTCTGTAAGACCTTGAATGATACCAAGAATGATTGAGTCGATTATATCCATGCGTCAAAAATAGCTAATAACATAAAGTAAACATAACAGTAGGTATAAAAAGTATGTTAAATCGATTAAATAAAAATCCAACCAATAATCATAATTAAAATTATACCAAAAAAGCCTTGAATTAAGGTGGAAACGGTTTGTGTTTTAAGTGCAGTTGGTGTATCCATTCCCGAGAATTGTGCCACAACCCAAAAGAAACTATCGTTTAAATGTGAAACTGTCATGGCACCAGCGCCAATTGCAAGTACAGTTAATGCTCTACCTAAAGAAGAATCTAAGCCAAACGATTCTAAAATTGGTGCAATTATAGCGGCAGTTGTGATTATAGAAACTGTTGATGAGCCTTGAGCAGTTTTTAAAACAGCCGCAATAATAAATGGTAAAAACAAACCAAGGTTTAAATTTGAAAACTTACTTCCAATAATATCTCCAATACCTGTTGCTTGTAAAATAGAACCAAAAGCACCACCAGCACCTGTAATTAAAATAATAATACCAGCTTCTTTTAATCCGCTAGTTACCCAATTAAAATGCGTCGCTTCTTTAACGTTTTTTTTCAATTTAAAAGCCAGAAAAACACCAATTAATAAAGCAATTATAGGGTTTCCTATAAAGTTAGTTATTCTTGAAAAAACACCTTCTCCAAAAGGATGTGTTGGATAATCGGAAATAGATTTTAATGCAATTAATACAATCGGAATAATGATTGGCATAAATGTATTTGACGTTTTTGGAATAGTTTGATGTTGTGAATCGGTTTCAGAAACTTCATCCTTATTCTCAGTAGAAGTTTCAATATTTTTATAGCGACGCTGAAGGTATTTTGCCCAAAAATAACCAACTAAAGATACAGGAAAAGCTACGGCAAGACCCAAAAGAATAACCAGTCCTAAATCTGCATCCAAAGCAGCCGTTGCGGCTAAAGGACCAGGAGTTGGTGGCACAAATACATGTGCAGTATATAATCCAGCGGCCAACGAAACGGCTAAAACCGTTAATGGTATTTTGGTACTTTTGCTAATTGCTTTATTTAAAGGAGATAAAATAATAAAACCAGAATCGCAATACACAGGTATAGAAACAATAAAACCAGTAATATTCATAGCTAAAACCGACCTACTTTTTCCTATAGTATTTAAAGCCCAATTTGCCATGGTTTTAGCGCCACCACTTTTTTCTAAATAAGCACCAATTATGGTCCCAAAAGCAATTATTATTCCTATGCTTCCAAGGGTTTTTCCAAAACCAGAAGTTAGGGTTGCTGTGATTTCTTCTTCAGTTAGCCCACCAACAAATCCCATAACAATACCAGCCATTAATAAAGATAAAAAAGGATGAAATTTATATTTTGAAGCCGCAATAACCATTAATACAACAACAACTACTAATGCAATTAAAATCTCCATAATGCTTATATTTGATAGAACTAAAAGTACTAATAAATTTTATTTATGAAGATTGTACTCGCGCCAGATAAATTTAAAGGCTCTTTAACAGGCATGCAATTTTGTGATATTGTTGAGGATAGTTTAAGAAAAGTGCTGCAAAATGTTGAAATAATAAACTTGCCACTTTCTGATGGTGGTGATGGTACAATTGAAGTTTTAGAATACCATTTAAACGGGCAACTTTTAAATGTAAAAGTTAACGACCCGTTATTTAGACCAATTAATACATCGTATCTTTATATGGAAGCTATTAAAACGGCTTTTGTTGAAATGGCAGGAGCTTCTGGAATGGCTCTTTTAAAACCAGAAGAACAGAATTGCTTTCATACCACAACTTTGGGGACTGGCGAAGTTATTTTGAATGCTATAAAAAAAGGTGCTAAAACCATTATTCTTGGTATTGGAGGAAGTGCAACTAACGATTGTGGTATTGGTATGGCTACTGCTTTAGGGTATAAGTTTGAAGATGAGAATGGAATTGAACTGAGTCCAATAGGTGAAAATTTATCAAAAATTCATTATATAAATACAGATAATGTCATTGAAGATTTAAATGATATAGATTTTAAAGTCGCTTGCGATGTTACTAATCCGTTATATGGAGAACAAGGCGCTGCATATATTTACGGGCCACAAAAAGGTGCTTCAGAGAATGAAATAAAGCAATTAGATGTAGGCTTAAAAAATATTTCTAATGTGTTTATAGAGCAGTTTGGTAAAGATGTTCAAAATATAAAAGGTTCTGGAGCAGCTGGCGGAATGGGAGCAGGCGCTATGGTGTTTTTAAATGCAGAGTTAAAATCGGGCATCGATTTGGTAAAGGATTTAATTGGTTTTGATAAAAGAATTCAAGGTGCTAATTGGATTATAACTGGCGAAGGAAAATTAGATAATCAAACACTTTCAGGAAAAACGATTCAAGGTGTGTTAACTTCTGCTAAAAAGTATCAAATACCTGTAGCAGCTCTATGTGGCAGTGTGTCACTTTTAAATGAAGATGCAAAAAAACTAGGGATTTCGTATTCAGATGCAGTAATAAATCAAGCTAAAAATCTAGATGATGCCATGAAAAACAGTAGCAAATATCTTTCTAAAATGACAACAAAGTTTGCTGAAACCTTATTAATGCTCCAATAAATGTGAATTCAAGTGATTTTGAAGTATGAGAAATAGTTTTGAGAACTATTTTTTATCAGGATTTAAAAGAATAGCATAGACTTGAATACCAAACCCAATAAGGATTAACATTGGTGCTAAACGAATGCGTCTCCAACTAAAAATATCAGGATTAAAAACATTAGGGTCGTCGCTACCACCGCCAGACATTAAAATAAAACCTAGAGCAATAATAGCTAAACCTATAAACATGAATTTATAGTTTTTCTTTCCAAATACAAACACAGGTTTTGATTCTTCTTTTCGTTTTTTTTCTCCCATAACTACTAGTAATATTGTGCAAAGTAAAACATTTATTGAAAAATGACTCTTAAGATTTATTTAAAAAAATCAATAATACAACTCGTCTGTTTTTAAATTTAAAAAACGTTGTGTTGCAAAGTGGGTGCTAATCCAAGTAATAACAATCCCTAAAGCAAAAATTAAAACAAATAATAAAGTCACTAAAACGGGGTTGCTTAATAATTGTAAATCTGAAAATGTTTTATTTAAATAATATAAAACAATAGCCATTCCAATAAGTGCTAAAAAAGCGCCTAACATACCAAGTCGTACACTTTTCCAAACAAATGGTCTTCGAATAAACTGCTTTGTAGCACCAACCATTTGCATGGTTTTTATGGTAAATCGTTTAGAATATACCGATAATCTAATTGAGCTATTTATTAATAAAACAGCAATTAAAGTAAAAATGCCGCTTATAACCAATACCCAAAAACTTATCTTTTTAACGTTATCATTCATAAGGTTTACCAAATCGTTATCATAAGTCACTTCATCTACAAAGTTTTTATTTAACGCTTCCGTAGAAATTTTTTCAAGATGCTCGGAGGTTACGAAATCGGCTTTTAAATGAACATCTATTGAGTTTTGTAACGGATTGTAACCCACAAAATCCATAAAATCCTCACCGTTTTCAGCCTTCATAAATTCGGCAGCTTGTTCTTTTGAAACATATTCGGTAGACTTTACATAATCTGCCATAGCTAAACTTTTTTCAAGTTGTTTAGTTTCAACTTCTTTAGCCGAATCTTTTAAATAGATAGTTACGACTACTTGCTCTTTAAAATGATCAGACACTTTTTTAGCATTTAGCACAAGCATACCCAATAATCCTAATAAAAATAATACCAAAGCAATACTTAAAACAACTGAAAAATAGGAAGAAATAAGTCTGCGTTTTTGGTGCTTTTCAAATGATGAACTCATATAATGTGGATTAACGAATGTAAAAATAATAAAGTATCTGCAATCTGCATTTATATTAACTAAAACATATTAAAATTGTTGTGTTTTAATCGCTTTAAGCTAGTTTTTTAGGTCGTTTGCTAATAATATACACACCAATAACAACCATTAAGCAGCTTAATATTTTAACACTATCAATATCTTGAGCATATTCATCTTTCATTAAAACATAAGCATAAATACTTACCATTAAAAAGCTAATTACAGGCTGTAAATAAACATAGCTACTAGCTACAGATGGCGATACAAAGTTAAGCGCATAAACATTAAATAAGTAAGTTAAAAAGGTTGTAAAAAGTATAACATAGCCTACAACCAAATAGGTGTTAGTGGTAAAAGCATCAAAATTGGTATTGGTGAAATCGTTAAATCCAAAAGGAAAAATAAAAATGAGTCCAAATAAAAACATCCAGCTAATTACAGTTATAGCATTATATTTTCTCATTAATGTTTTTGCTATAACGAGGTAAAGTCCATAACAGCTAGCATTAAAAAAAACAAACAAATTACCTAGTAAGGAACTGTTTCCTGCAGCTTTATTTCCGTAAACAATAAGAAATACTGCTCCAATACCAGCAATGGTAATACCAATTAATTTGTTTTTGGTTAAGCGTTCTTTTAAGATGAAAAAACTAAAAATAAGAACAATAACAGGTGTTGCTGTCATAATTATTGAAGCATCTACAGGCGATGTTAAATTTATACCATGAAAGAAAAACATCATGTTTGCCGCTGCACCAAGTAAGCCACAAAGTATTAATCTTAAAAAATCTTTTCGTTCAACTTTTTCTTTAACAAATAAAAATTTAATACCCCAAAAAAGTGCTGTAGAACAAACTAAACGAATAAAAACAAAAGCCGACGGACTAATTTTATCTGGCATAATGCCTTTCGCAATAATGTAATTTGCACCGTAAATTAAATTAGCTCCAAGAAGCGCAAAATGAGCTTTGTAAATATTTGAATTCAATACTGTGTTTTTAAGGCATCAAAAGTAAATTTATATTATTAAAACAGCATGGTTTTTTACTTAATAAACTAATAAATACAAAAGGTTTTTAAGTTTATATATAAAGCGTAAATTTGCGCTTTTATAAGCGGAAATCATTACAATGACATACAATTTCAACGAAATAGAGGCCAAATGGCAAAAATATTGGGCAGAAAACAAAACGTTTAAAGCCGAAAACAATAGTGAAAAACCAAAATATTATGTTCTGGATATGTTTCCTTACCCAAGTGGCGCGGGTTTACATGTGGGGCATCCGTTAGGTTATATAGCTTCCGATATTTATGCGCGTTACAAACGCCATCAAGGGTTTAATGTTTTGCATCCGCAAGGTTATGATAGTTTTGGATTGCCTGCAGAGCAATATGCAATTCAGACTGGGCAACATCCTGCTATTACCACTGCCGAAAACATTAAAACCTACCGTCGTCAATTAGATCAAATAGGTTTTTCATTCGATTGGTCTCGCGAAGTTCGTACCAGTGATCCAAGTTATTACAAATGGACACAATGGATTTTTATTCAGCTTTTCAACTCTTGGTATAACAATGATAGTAATAAAGCCGAAGATATTTCAACTTTGGTTTCAGTGTTTTCTGCTGAAGGAAATGCTAATGTAAACGCAGTTTGCGATGATGATGTAGAAGCATTTTCTGCTGATGATTGGAATGGTTTTGATACTGTAAAACAACAAGAAATATTATTACAATATAGATTAACCTATTTAGCAGAAACCGAAGTTAATTGGTGTCCAGCGTTAGGAACCGTTTTAGCGAATGATGAAATTGTAAATGGCGTTTCAGAACGTGGCGGACATTCTGTTATTCGTAAAAAAATGACACAATGGAGTATGCGAATTTCGGCGTATGCAGAACGTTTACTTCAAGGTTTAGATAAAATAGATTGGACAGATTCTTTAAAGGAAAGTCAGCGTAACTGGATTGGAAAATCGGTTGGAGCTTCAGTGACTTTCAACGTCATTGCGAACAAAGCAAATCAATCTCATAAAATAGAAGTCTTCACAACAAGACCAGACACTATTTTTGGAGTAAGTTTTATGACTTTAGCTCCAGAACACGAATTAGTATCACAAATAACAACTCCAGAACAAAAAGCTGAGGTCGAGGCTTATATTCTAGCCACTGCAAAACGTAGTGAGCGCGATAGAATGGCCGATGTAAAAACCATTTCAGGAGCATTTACAGGGGCGTATGCAGAACACCCTTTTACAAAAGAACCAATTCCTGTTTGGATTGGCGATTACGTTTTAGCAGGTTACGGAACAGGAGCAGTAATGTCTGTGCCTTGTGGTGATCAACGCGATTACGATTTTGCAAAACATTTCAACATTTCAATACCTAATATTTTTGAAGGTGAAGATATTTCGGAAGAAGCTTTTTCTGATAAAGAGAAAACCGTTATTGCAAATAGTGATTTCCTAGATGGTATGAACTATAAAAAAGCCACCAAACGCGCTATTTTTGAGTTAGAGAAAATTGGTCATGGCCAAGGAAAAACCAATTATAGATTAAGAGATGCCGTTTTTAGTCGCCAACGTTATTGGGGTGAACCATTTCCTGTGTATTATGTAAATGGCATGCCACAAATGATTGAAGCAGAACATTTGCCAATAAAACTACCAGAAGTAGAAAAATATTTACCAACCGAAACTGGCGAACCACCATTAGGAAACGCCACAGTTTGGGCTTGGTGTACTGAAACCAATCAAGTAGTTTCTAACGATAAAATAAATAACACCACTATTCATCCTCTAGAACTTAACACCATGCCAGGTTGGGCTGGAAGTTCGTGGTATTTTAATCGTTATATGGATGCGCATAATACCGAGGAATTTGCAAGTAAAGAAGCACTAAACTACTGGAAAGATGTCGATTTATACATAGGTGGAAGCGAGCATGCGACAGGACATTTATTGTACTCACGTTTTTGGCAAAAATTCTTATTTGATAAAGGTGAAGTTCCCGTTGATGAGTTTGCAAAAAAACTGATTAATCAAGGTATGATTTTGGGGACTAGTGCTTTTGTTTACATATATGATGGTGGTTTTGCAAGTAAAGAAGCGGATTCTGAAAGTGACTCATCAAAAAATTTAATCATAAGCAAAGGAGCTCTTGAGCTTATTTATAAGCACCTTGAGTTATTTCATGATTTGTGGAAAAGTAATCCTCAAACAAAAGCAGAAATATTGACTAATTATCGAATTGATGAAGAAACTTTTATAAAGGTTAAAGATTTATATAATAGTCTTTTAGTTGCTTCTGGAAATTTAGGTTTTATATCCATAGCTTGGTTGAATGGAGTTTTTCCAGCAAGACCTATTCATGCCAATGTTTCATTTGTTAATTCTTCAGATGAATTAGATATTGAAGCTTTTATAAATTGGAGAGAAGAGTATAAAGATGCAGAGTTTGTTTTAGAAGACGGTGTTTACAAGGTTGGTCGCGAAGTTGAAAAAATGTCTAAATCTAAATACAACGTTGTAAATCCAGACAATATTGTTGCAGATTACGGTGCAGACAGCTTACGTCTCTACGAAATGTTTCTTGGTCCTTTAGAACAATACAAACCTTGGAATACGGCTGGTATTACAGGTGTACACAACTTCCTTAAAAAACTTTGGAAGTTATATGTTGGAGAGGAAGGATTAAATGTAAATGATGCAGAACCAACTAAAGATAATTTAAAAACATTACATAAAACCATTAAAAAAGTACAAGAAGATATCGAGAATTTCTCGTTTAATACATCGGTGTCTACTTTTATGATTGCGGTTAACGAGTTAACAGTTCAAAAGTGTACAAGTAAACAAATACTTGAACCTTTATTGGTTTTACTGTCGCCTTATGCACCTCATGTTTCAGAAGAATTATGGAATCAGTTAGGAAATAGCGAGTCTATTTCAACGGCTCCTTTTCCAGAATTTGATGCAAGTCATTTAGTAGAAAGCAGCAAAAATTACCCAATTTCATTTAATGGTAAAATGCGTTTCACACTAGAATTACCGTTAGACATGAGTAAAGATGAGATTGAAAAAACGGTTTTAGCTCACGAAAAAACCCAAGAACAATTGCAAGGGCGCACGCCTAAAAAAGTGATTGTAGTTCCTGGTAAAATTGTTAATATTGTAGGCTAATAAATTCGTTATGAAAAAAGCGCTTTTAAGTTTTGTTATACTTGGATTAATATCATGTTCAAAAAGTGATGATACTTCTCCAGATCCGCGTGAAGCCTATTTTCTTGAAGCTATTGTAGGCTCATGGTCTTATGAAACTGTAAGAGTAGATGGCGAAACGTATTTATATCAACATACTGAAGGTTGTGAAAGAGACCTTTTTCAGTTTTACAATTCAGAAGGAAAGGAATTTGATTTTGAAGAAAGAGTTGTGTTAAATTGTTCTAATTGTGCTGAATGTGCCGTAAGTCAAACTGGTTTAGAATGGGAGTTAATTGGGAATAAAATAAACCTCTATTTTGGAGAACAATTAGTACTCGTTTACACTATAATTGAAGTAAACGAAACAAGATTTACATATCAAGTAGAAGTTGATTATGATGAGGATGGTGACAAAGATTTATTAGAGTTTACTGGTATAAAATATGATCCTTATGGTGAGTTTGATTAATTATAAGCCTATGAAAAATATATTTTTAGTTTATGTTTTCTTTTTTGCGGTTTCTTGCGCAAGCAATAGCAGCAAAAAACAAATTGTAGAATTGTCTTGCGGACAATGTCAATTTGATATGACTTCTCAAAAAGGTTGCGATTTAGCAGTTCGTATAAATGACAAATCTTACTTTGTTGATGGCGCAGATATCGATGATTTTGGCGATGCTCATGATGAACATTCAGGATTTTGTGAAGTTATTAGAAAAGCAGAAGTTACAGGAGAGATTATAGATAATAGATTTAAAGCAAGTTCTGTAAAATTGTTAGATCAGTAATTTAGCATATGGAACTCATTGGTTTTGCAGCAGCAATTTTAACAACAGCAGCATTTCTTCCGCAAGTTTATAAAACCTGGAAAACCAAAGATGTTTCAAGTTTGTCTTTACCCATGCTCCTAATGTTTTTTATAGGCATTATTTTATGGTTGGCTTATGGTTTTTTAATAAATAGCCCATCTATGATTTTTGCTAATAGCATAACTGTCGTATCTTCTTTTATATTGGTATATTTCAAAATTAAATACAGTAAAGAATAAATCAACTTCATAATTATAGAGGTTAATTCTTAGTCTAAATTCCCTGTTTCATAAAATAATATTTCCATTTTCTAGAAGTTCGTAAAAATCTAGAAACCTAATTTTGTAAGCCAATATTTTATTTATTCGTTGTAATTTGTGCATTGAATGTAACCTAAA
This sequence comes from Flaviramulus basaltis, assembly GCF_900114265.1. Lineage (GTDB taxonomy): Bacteria > Bacteroidota > Bacteroidia > Flavobacteriales > Flavobacteriaceae > Flaviramulus > Flaviramulus basaltis. Next base: position 477,834 of record NZ_FPKV01000001.1, on the reverse strand, counting down.
ATAATCTTTATGAAAATTGGTGTTCCAAAAGAAATTAAAAACAACGAAAATAGAGTAGGAATGACGCCTGCTGGTGTTTTTGAACTTGCTAAAAAAAATCATACTGTTTATGTACAAGCCAGTGCTGGTTTTGGAAGTGGTTTTTTTGATGAAGATTATCAAGAAGCAGGGGCAATTATTTTAAAAACGATTGAAGAGGTTTACGCTTCTAGCGATATGATTGTAAAGGTTAAAGAGCCAATACAAGAGGAATACCATTTAATTAAGCCAAGCCAAGTAGTGTTTACATATTTTCATTTTGCGTCTAGCGAAACACTTACTAAAGCGATGATAAAAAGCAAATCTGTATGCATTGCCTACGAAACCGTTGAAGATGCAGATGGATCCTTACCATTATTAATTCCAATGTCTGAAGTTGCTGGTAGAATGTCTATTCAACAAGGTGCTAAGTATTTAGAAAAACCAATTAAAGGTCGAGGTGTTTTATTAGGTGGCGTTCCTGGAGTACCACCAGGTAAAGTTTTAGTTTTAGGAGCAGGTATTGTGGGAATTCAAGCGGCTAAAATGGCTGCAGGATTAGGAGCTCATGTCACAATAATGGACATAAACATGAAGCAATTACGTTATGTAAATGATGTGATGCCAAATCATGTTATAACCGAGTTTTCAAGTGAATATAATATAAGAAATCGCATTAAAGAATCCGATTTAATTATTGGTGGTGTTTTAATAAAAGGGGCAAAAGCACCAAAACTTATTACAAGAGATATGCTTAAAGATATGCGTCCAGGCACTGTAATTGTTGATGTTGCAGTAGATCAAGGCGGATGTTTTGAAACTACAAGAGCAACCACACACGAAGATCCTACTTATATTATTGATGATGTTGTGCATTATTGTGTTGCCAATATGCCAGGCGCGGTTCCATATACATCAACTGTAGCATTAACCAATGTAACATTGCCTTATGTTATTAAATTAGCAAATGATGGTTGGGAAAAAGCTTGTGAAAATAGTGTTCCATTATCCAAAGGATTAAATATTGTTAAAGGAAAAGTCGTTTATAAAGAAATTGCCGAAACCTTCAATTTGTAGGTTTAAAAACTGACAAACTTTCATAATATATAATTGGCGCTATTTTTGCTATCTTTATATTAAACAATTAAAATTAAAAGAATTATGAATGGAATGATGGGATACTATATATTAATTGGTGCTATTGCATTGGTTAGTTGGTTAGTAAGCAATACTTTAAAGCGTAAGTTCGAAAAGTACTCAAAAGTGCAATTACGTAATGGAATGAGTGGCGCAGAAATTGCTGAAAAAATGTTAGCAGACCATGGTATTACTGATGTTGAAGTTATTTCAACACCAGGTCAATTAACAGATCATTACAACCCAAAAAATAAAACTGTTAACTTAAGTGAATCGGTTTATAATCAAAGAAACGCAGCTTCGGCAGCAGTTGCAGCACACGAATGTGGTCATGCCGTACAACATGCACAAGCTTACAGTTGGTTACAAATGCGTTCAAGTTTGGTTCCTGTTGTTAGTGTAACTTCTGGAATGTCACAATGGTTAATTATTGGTGGTTTAGTACTTGGTGGAGCTGCTGGTTTAGGCTTAGGTTGGTGGGTTGCCGCAGCTGGAGTAGCTTTTATGGGGTTTGCAACCTTATTTAGTTTTATTACTTTACCAGTAGAATATGATGCTAGTAATCGTGCTTTAGCTTGGTTGAAAAATAAAAACATGGTGTCTCAAGAAGAATATGCAGGATCTGAAGATGCTTTAAAATGGGCAGCTAGAACATATGTTGTTGCAGCTATTGGCGCATTAGCTTCATTATTATATTGGGCGCTTCAAGTATTTGGAGGAAGAGATTAAAATTAAAAACTCACTTTATATAAACCGAATTCTTATGGGATACTTAGGAATTCGGTTTCTTTTTATTACATTTATTTAGAATTAAAACGATTTTATTTATGGAAAATATGATTCAAAATAAACTAGTAGTTAACGATTTGTCTGATGTTGAAAAAGTGGCATTTTACAAAAAAACGTACTCTCATGTTGCTGGTGGTGTTTTAGTATTTGTTCTTTTTGAATATTTACTATTACAAAGTGAGACCATTGTGAATTTTGCTTTATCAATGACGCAAGGCTTTCGTTGGTTAATCATGTTAGGAGGTTTTATGTTTATCACTAATTATGCTGAAAAAATGGCTTTAAAAACACCAGATACTAATAAGCAATATTTAGCATTTGGTTTGTATATTTTAGCAGAAGCATTTATTTTTCTGCCTTTAATTTATATGGCTATTGCTTATACTCAGAGTTTTGATTTGTTAAATCAAGCAGCCATAGTAACATTAGCTTTATTTACTGGATTATCTGCAATTGTATTTGTTACAAAAAAGGACTTTTCGTTTTTAAAAGCGGGTTTAACAGTTGGCTTTTTTATAGCCCTTGGTTTAATAATAGCTGGAAGTCTTTTCGGCTTTAATTTGGGGCTTTGGTTTTCTGTAGGGATGTGCTTATTAGCAGCAGGATCTATTTTATATCAAACGTCAAACTTAGTTCATAATTATTCAAACGATCAATATATTCCAGCAGCTTTAGGTTTATTTGCATCCTTAATGTTATTGTTTTGGTATGTATTAAATATTTTTATGTCTAGAGACTAAAATTATAAAAACACAACTTAAAAGCTCTGAATTATTTCAGGGCTTTTTTGTTTCTTTACTTGAGATTAACTTTTAGAAAAAATGTTTTCGAGGTTTCCTTTAAAATTATCATTCTTGTGAAATCGGAATCAAATTAAAAATTAAAATGAAAAACCCCTTAGATTATTATAACAAACACATAGAAACTTACACTGCCGAAGTAAAAAGGTTAACGAACAAAATGACACTTTTAAGCATGTATAGAATAGCGGTTTTTTTGCTAACCGTTTTTGGGGTTTATATGGCTTTCTCAAAATGGCAAGTTTCTGTTGTTATTGCTGTTGTTGGAATTATAATTTTTGTTATTTTACTTTCAAAATACACCAATTTAAAAGGAACAAAAGCTTTAAACAAAGCGCTTGTTAATATTAATGAAGATGAGGTTAAAATAGCTTCTGGCGATTTTCATAATAGATTGGGAGGTTCGGAATTTCAAGACCCAAATCACTTTTACAGTTTAGATATAGATTTATTTGGAAGAGGTTCTTTTTTTCAATTTATAAATAGAACAGCTATAAATGAAGGCACACAAAAACTAGCCGATACTTTAAAAGCAAATGATGTAAACGATATTGTTTTAAGGCAAGAGGCTATTAAAGAATTAAAGGATAAAATAAATTGGAGGCAACATTACACAGCAACATCAAGTTTGGTACATGTTGAAACTCCAGCAAAACAAATTATACATTGGTTACAAAATCACAAAGCATTTTTACCAAAAGCAATGCAATGGTTACCAATGGTTTTCACCATACTTTCTTTATTAATATTTACGCTTACTGTTTTAAACCTAATATCAAATCAAGCATTTATAGGCTATTGGTTACTAATTGGCTTAGGAATTACAGGAACTTATATTAAAAAAATAAGTGTTTTAGCTTCAAATACAGATAAAGTTAGAGACACGTTTAGGCAATATGCTTTATTGCTAGATTTAATTGAAAACGAGCAGTTTTCATCAGAATTATTACAACAAAAGCAACAGAAAATACAGTCTCACAATAAAAAAGCTTCAATCGTTTTTAAGGAATTTTCAAAATCTTTAGATGCCTTAGATAACCGAAATAATCTTATTGGAGCCATTTTTGGAAATGGTTATTTTCTAGCCGATATAAAAAATAGTTATAGAATTGAACAATGGATTAAACAACACGGCAATAAAGTATCCGATTGGTTTGAAACCGTGTCATTTTTTGATGCATACAATTCATTAGGAAATTATGCTTACAATCATCCAGATTATGTGTTTCCAATAATAGTAAATAATGGTTCAGTTATAAAAGCTGAACATTTAGGACATCCGTTGTTAAAAAAGGAAAAACGTGTTGATAGCGATTTAACTATTAATAACGAGCAGTTTTTTATTGTAACAGGCGCAAATATGGCTGGTAAAAGTACCTTTTTACGAACCGTTTCTTTACACATTGTTATGGCTAATGTTGGATTACCTGTTTGTGCAAAATCAAGTGAATATTCGCCAGTAAAATTAATTACAAGTATGCGAACATCAGATTCTTTAACAGATGATAGTTCGTATTTCTTTTCAGAATTAACACGTTTAAAATACATTGTAGATGCCATTCAAAAAGAACCTTATTTTATTGTTTTAGATGAAATTTTAAAAGGCACAAATAGCACCGATAAAGCTATAGGATCTAGAAAGTTTGTTGAGAAATTAGTGGCTTCAAACGCCACAGGAATTATAGCAACTCACGATTTGAGTTTGTGTGAAATTGAGAAAGAACTGGAAGATGTAAAAAACTATTATTTTGATGCCGAAATTATAAACGACGAGCTTCATTTTGATTACACATTAAAAGTAGGTATTTGTAAAAATATGAATGCATCTTTCTTACTGAAGAAAATGAATATTGTTTAAATAATTGCTGTTTGCAATTACAAACTACCTTTTTGTACATAATCTTTGACTGTTTTAGTTTTTCTAATTATTTTCAAAGATTAAATGACTGTAATTAATAAAAATATTTCTCAAGTTTTAGTGCACATCCTTTTTTGGATGCTTTTTGTATTTGTGTCATTATTTCTGTTTTCAAATTTCTATTGGAAAGAAAACCCGTTTTTGCAATATGTTTCACTTTTGGTAGCCATTGTATATCTCAATAATTTTTTCCTGCTACCATTTTTTGTTAAAAAGAAGCTATATGTACTTTATGTTTTTGTATTTGCTATTATATCTTTTTTAGCAACACAATTATATTGTTACACTTTTGCACAATGTGGATGTACTGTTTTTAAATGTTTAAGTGATTATTTGTGGCAAACTTTGGTGCCGCTTATTTTCTTTTCATTTATATGGATTTTATATCGATTTATTGATGAGCAAGAAGAGGTCGTAAAGGTTAAAAAAGAACATGCCGAAATGGAACTTAAGTTTTTAAAATCTCAAATAAATCCGCATGTTTTGTTTAACAATTTGAATACTATTTATTCTTATTCACTTGAAAAACCTAATGAAACACCAGAGCTTATTTTAATGCTTTCAGATAACTTGAAACATGTTTTATATGAAAGTAATGAGAAAACTATTTCACTTGAAAAAGAAATTCAATTTATTGATAATTACATTAAATTTCAAACCATTAGAACTGAAGGTGTCAAGCAAATTCATTATACCAAAAAGATAGATTCATTTCAACACCAAATAGCACCTTTGCTATTAATCACTATTATTGAAAATGCCTTTAAACACAGCACTCTAAATAGTGATATTTTAGTGGATATTGAAGTTGAAAAAGGCCTTTTAAAGTTTGTCTGCGAAAATGATTTTGATAAGAATAAAGTAACAGCTACCGATTTAAAAATTGGCTTACAAAACCTTGAAAAGCGGCTAGAACTTATTTATAATAGTGCTTATAAATTTAGTATTGAAAAAGGAGATAGTTTTAAAGTGACATTAAATATAGATTTAAAATGAATTGTATTATTCTAGAAGATGAAATTCCAGCACAAAAAATCTTAAAGAATTTTATTGCAAAAATTCCAGACTTAAAATTGCTTGGTACTTTTAAAGCTGCTATTGAGGCCAATTCATTTTTAAATGGTAATGATGTTGATGTTGTGTTTTTGGATATAAACTTGCCAGATATGTCTGGTTTAGATTTTATTAAAACCATTAAAAATCCACCAGCAATTATTATGACAACAGCGTATTCAGAATATGCTGTGAATAGTTTTGAACTGGATACCATTTTGGATTATTTGGTAAAACCTTTTTCATTTGATAGGTTTTTTAAAGCTATTAATAAAGCAAAGGATAGATTAGAAACATCAAAAAACACATTAGGAGAAAGTGAAAATGTTTTGTTCTTAAACGTTGATAAAACACATCATAAAATAATTTTAAATACTATTTTGTATATAGAATCAGATAGAAATTATATAACTGTTACAACCCAAACACAAAAACTTTCATATATAGATTCTTTAAAAAACTGGATTGTAAAACTTCCTGCTAATCAATTTATCCAAGTTCATAAATCCTTCATAATAAATAGTAAATTTGTAGATAAGATTTCTGGTAATACCATTTTTGTGAGTAATCATAAAATTCCGATAGGAAGAACTTATAAGCAGGAATTACTAAATAAATTAGGCGTTTAAAAGTGTCTTTAAATGAGCGAAAAACTTAAAATAGCATTAATACAAGCAGATTTGGTTTGGGAAAATCCAGAACAAAACCGAATTGATTTTACCAAAAAAATAGAAAGTCTTTCAGAAGAAGTCGATATAGTTGTGCTACCTGAAATGTTTACAACAGGTTTTACTATGAATGCTGAAAACGTTGCAGAAACCATGACTGGTAAAACGGTTTTATGGATGAAATATTTAGCTTCAAATAAAAATATAGCAATTGTTGGTAGTCTTGTTATTTCAGAAAACAACAACTTTTATAATAGACTTCTATTTGTAGCACCAAACGGAATACTTGGGTATTATGATAAAAGACACACGTTCACTTTAGTTGGTGAGGATAAAACGTATAAAGCAGGTAATAAAAAAGTTATTTTAGAGTATAAAGGCTGGAAAATTTGCCCATTAATTTGTTACGATTTACGCTTTCCTGTTTGGGCAAGAAATATTGAAGATTATGATGTTTTAATATATGTTGCGAATTGGCCAAAACCAAGAATTTCTGCTTGGGATGCTTTGTTAAAAGCACGAGCTATTGAAAACATGTGTTATTGTATTGGTGTTAACAGAGTAGGAATTGATGGGGTAAATAGTGAATACTCAGGACATTCTGCTGTTTATGATGTTTTGGGAAACGAAATCACTTCTTTTCAACTAAATAAAGAACAAAACCAAATAGTAACTTTAGAAAAAAGGCATATTCAAGCTTACAGAAATAAACTTAAGTTTTTAAACGACAGAGATACTTTTAGTATTAATTAAACTGAAGCGTTTCAGGATATCCCCAATCTGCTCTAATTTCAATTTCATCAAAGTGACTCACACGTTCAGGTTGTATTTTTTTAAGATAATTACCAGTATCAAATTTTCTATTGGCATTAGTGTCGTGAATAACTCTAATAAAATAAGTGCTTGGTGGTAAATTTAAAAAGTCTACAGGTTCATTAGTAGTAGCATATTCTTCAAATTTAACGTCACCTTTCTTATCAGTTAATTGAATAATAAGTGGATATTGAGCATTTACTAACGTAAATCTTGCATAACCAAAATCAGAACTCTTTTTAGTGCTAACTGAAAAATTTAACGTATCATTTTTATCACCAAAAAAATCAACTAATGCTTCAGGTAATATCTGCATTTTATAGCCATTCTCTTCGGTTTTGTTAAAACTTAAAGCGTAGGTATTTGTTATGGTGTCAAACTTTGTTGTAAAATCTATATTTAGAGAATCTTTATCAATTAAGCTGACTTTTGAAGCATCAAAACTAACAAAAGGTGTAGTACCTTTAATTTTGAAATCTTCATTTAGACCAATAGCACCAGAAGGTGATTTAGCTATAACTAATGTGTCTCTTTTTTGTTCGCTAATTCTTACTGTAAAATCTTTATCAAAATTTGGGTGAGATACTTTAAAAAGAAGAGAATCTACTTCCATTCTTGGTTTGTACCAATAATATAATGAGTCGGCTTTTTCATCCTTTGTAATACGGTATTCAAAATCTTCTGGAGTTTCAGAAAGTATTTTTATAGCCATATTTTCATAATCACCTTCGTAACCAAATGCTATTTTTTCACCAGATATTAATCGAGGTCTTGTTGCTTTAAAATCTAGTTCTTCAGAAAATAAACGAAGTGTATAAATAGAATCTGTAGGAGCTTCAATAAAGCTTTTGTAAAATGCAATTTGATCTGTTTTTTGCTGAAATTTATTGTCGGCGTTGTTGTCTTTTAAAGCCATTAACATATACTTTCCAGCTTTAATATTTTCAATTGAAAAAGTGGTTACACTATCTAAAGTATTGGTAATGTATTTAGGAACATCTTTATAAACAATAGAATCTGTAAACGTAGAATCTACTTCGTATAAAGCAACATTTATAAATGTTTCTGGTTGTTTTTTTAAGGCATCAACAATATTCCCTTTAACAGAAAGAGAATCTATATAATCGCCTGTAGAAAATACGTAACGGTAATATGGATATGGATTTCCTTCATTATTATCAGTTATGCTATTTCCAAAGTTAAAAGCATAAGTGGTGTTTGGTTGGAGTGTGTCAAAAATTTTAATAGTTAAGTATTTACTGGCGCCACCAAGGGGTTTAATTTCCGGTTGCGTTTTCATTGGAGGCGAAATAATGAGTTGCTTCTGTATGTCTTTAATTTTTATATATTCATTAAAGGAAATTCGTATTTCATTACCTTTAAAATTAGTAGAAAAATTTTCAGGTTCAGATGCTGTTATTATTGGTGGCGTATCATCTTTTGGTCCTCCATCTGGAGTTCCGCGATTAGCACAGTTTATAAAAATTAAGCCAATAACTAAGGCTAAAATAAAATTTGAAAGGGTTTTGTTCATCAACAATTTTAAATTTTTACAAACCTACATAATTTTAGAGATATAACGAGTAACTGTTTATGCTATTGCCATAGTAGCAATACTTATTTTTATGTTTTTAGCTTTATTTAAAATATTAATACAAGCCTCAAGGGTTGCGCCGGTAGTAATAATATCATCTACTAATAAAATGTGTTTGTTATTAATATTTTCCATATTCTTAAGTGCAAATAATTCATCAGTATTAGTCCAACGTGAAAATCTTCCTTTATTGGTTTGAGATTTAGTATTTGTAATTTTAACTAGTACATCATCTTTATAATCAGCATTTAAAGCTTCGGCAATTTGTTGTCCGAACTTAGTAACTTGATTAAAACCTCTTTTTTTGAGTTTCTTTTTATGAAGAGGTACAGGAATTACTAAATCTATATCTTTGTATGCATCTAAAGTTTTTAATTCATTACCTAGCCAGTTTCCCAAGAAAAAACCAATAGTTTCATGCTCTTTGTATTTAAGGTTATGAATGAGTTGTTGTACAATGCCTTCTTTTTCAAACCGGAAAAGAGCAGTTCCGTTTTCAATTTTTGCACGTCCGTAAAGTACTTTTTTAACAGCATCATTATTATCAAAATGAAAGTTGGTAACAGGCAAATCGTGCCTACAATCCATACAAATAGTATTTTCATTATCGTCAAGTAAGTTGTGACACGCATAACATACTTTAGGAAAAAATAAATTTACTAAGGGTTTAATCATTTATATAAAAATAGTGGTCTTGTAAACTTAAATAAAAAATAAAAGAATAGAACACTTATTTTTTAATAAACTAGCTATTAGTTTGAAGCGGTTTTTTATTTTTGCACCATGGCAAATCAAGATGATCAATTTAAGAAGGTAGTTTCGCATGCAAAGGAATACGGATACGTATTTCAAAGTAGTGAAATTTATGACGGTTTAAGTGCAGTTTATGACTATGCGCAAAACGGAGCAGAATTAAAGAAAAATATACGCGACTATTGGTGGAAAGCCATGGTGCAAATGAATGAAAATATTGTAGGTATTGATGCTGCAATATTTATGCATCCAACAACTTGGAAAGCTTCAGGGCACGTTGACGCTTTTAACGATCCTTTAATTGATAATAAAGATTCTAAAAAACGCTATAGAGCCGATGTTTTAATTGAAGATTATTGTGCTAAAATTGAAGCAAAAATTGACAAAGAAGTTGCTAAAGCTGAAAAACGTTTTGGTGATGCTTTTAATAAAGAAGAATTTGTGTCTACAAACGGGCGAGTTGTAGGATACCAAGAAAAAATAAATACTACGCTTTCGCGGATGGCAAAATCTTTAGAAAATGAAGATTTAGCAGATGTAAAAGCACTTATTGAAGAATTAGAAATTGCAGACCCATTAACAGGAAGCAGAAACTGGACAGACGTTAAGCAGTTTAACTTAATGTTTGGAACTAAGCTTGGTGCTTCAGCCGAATCTGCGATGGATTTATATTTAAGACCAGAAACCGCACAAGGTATTTTTGTGAATTTTTTAAACGTACAGAAAACTGGACGAATGAAAATTCCTTTTGGAATTGCACAAACAGGAAAAGCATTTAGAAACGAGATTGTTGCAAGACAATTTATTTTTAGAATGCGTGAGTTTGAACAAATGGAAATGCAATTCTTTATTAAACCAGGAACACAAAAAGAATGGTTTGAACATTGGAAAGAAACTAGAATGAAATGGCATTTAAGTTTAGGAATGGGACAATATAACTACCGTTTTCATGACCACGAAAAATTAGCGCATTACGCAGATGCTGCAACAGATATAGAGTTTAAATTTCCGTTTGGCTTTAAAGAATTAGAAGGAATTCACTCAAGAACAGATTTCGATTTAAAACAACACGAAGAATTTTCAGGAAAGAAATTACAATATTTTGATCATGAAGAAAACAAGAGTTATACACCTTATGTTTTAGAAACATCTATTGGTTTAGACCGTATGTTTTTAGCAGTATTTTCAAACGCTTTAGTTGAAGAGGAATTAGAAAATGGAACGACTAGAACAGTTTTAAAATTACCAAGTGTTTTAGCACCAGTAAAAGCGGCTATTTTACCTTTAGTAAAAAAGGATGGTTTACCAGAAGTAGCACGACAAATTGTAGAAGATTTAAAATGGGATTTTAATGTAGATTACGATGAAAAGGATGCTGTTGGTAGACGTTATCGTCGTCAAGATGCAAACGGAACACCATTTTGTATTACTGTAGATCATGATACTTTAGAAGATAACACAGTAACTATTCGTCATAGAGATTCTATGGAACAAGAACGTGTTAAAATAGAAGATTTGCGAAATATTATTAAGCAAGAAGTAGATGTACGCACTTGGTTAATGAAAATGAAATAGAAACAAGGTTTAAAGTCATTTCGACGATAGGAGAAATTATATTATTTGATAGATATTCCAGTGTGTGATATATCAATCGTTCCTCATTTCAAACATGACTAACAAAAAAAGAAAAACCCAAGTAATTGCTTGGGTTTTTCTTTTTTTGTTAGTTTATTAAAATCTAAAACCTAGTGCAATACCGCCTCTTCCAACAACTTCAATATCACTTTGATCAAGCATATCTCTACCAATTCCTAAGTATATTTCAGCGATAAAACCTCTTTTGGTAACAAATTTTGCTCCTCCAGAAACACCAATGGCTAAATCGGTATATTTTTCGTCATAATACGAGCCAGAGTTGTTATTATAAAATTCGTCTTCTCCAGAATGTAACATGGCAAAACCTTCAACAAAAAAGCCTTGAGCGTATTTTTTTGAAAAAAAATGTCTGTAATAGGGTGTTAACGAAAATGTTCTGTATTCATCAAGACCATCACTGTCATCTCTGTCTGATCCAATTTTTGTTAATATTCCTATCCCAATTGAAGACTCTTCATTTAAAATATACTCGTAACCTACATCAAGCCATTTAAAACCAATAAGATTTGTCATGTTTATTTTTAATTCATTTTTGTCTTCTGTAGCATTGTCTGTGGATACTTCTTGTGAAAATAAAGATGATGACACAAAAAAGGGGATGAGTAAAAATAATAAAGTTCTCTTCATAAAAGTTTGTTTAAAGATTGATTGGTGTAGTATTAATTATAAGATACAATAATATTAAAATGTTGCGCAAGAAACTACTTTAATTTCGTTGAATTATATATGTACTTGTCTATCAATTTGTTGTTCTAAAGAAATAAGAGATTCGGTTCTTAAAACACCGGTTATAGTTTGAATATTATTGCTAAGTAAATACATTAAATGTGCGTTATCTAAACAAAGTAGCTTAATAAAAATACTATAAACACCAGTTGTGTAATGGCACTCTAGAACTTCAGGGATTTTTTTTAAAGCCCTAATAATATCTTCTGAGTTCGCAACTTTATCTAAGTAAATGCCAACAAATGCTAAAGTTGAATAGCCTAACACTTTAGGATCAATAATAAACATGGAACCTGAAATGAGTTTAGATTTTTCTAGCTTTCGTAACCGTTGATGAATTGCTGCTCCTGAAATACCAACATTACGAGCAATTTCTAAAATAGGTGTTCGAGCATCTGTAGTTAATGCACGTAGTATTTTTTTATCAATACCATCAATGGTTATCGCTTTTGTTTTTTGCTTCATCTATATTTTAATAATGTGGTATGTATTTTAAAAATTCAATACCACCAACTCTACCACCTTTTAGAATATCTAAAATAATGGTTCCTTCGGTTGGATGATGTAATTCTATATTTTCTTCAAATTGCCATTCAGACCCAGGTTGATTTGGTTTAATTGCATTTACTAATCCTACATAAGCCCTTTTATACCATTCTTTTATTTCCGATTTTTTTAAATGATTTATTAAATCTAACCTATCAGGTTCTTGTTCTTTAATTAATTCTATTAACCATTCAATCTTGAATATTCCTTGGCTTGACATATTATTTTAATCTAAAACATAAAAGTAACTATTTACTTTTAAATTGAAACTATAATGCTTGCGTTAGCGATTATAGAGGAAATCCTTTTTAAAACTCTTCGTCATTGCGAAACATTTATAAAATGTTGTGGTAATCTGTTTAATAAGATTACCACCTCGCTTTGCTTCTCGTAATGACGATAAATGAGAATAATTAGTTTTAAAAAGATTGGAACGGAAAGCGCGACCCTTGTGGTAACGCCCAAAAACTAATTATTTAAAGGATTATAGCCTAAATATGGCACTTCTTTTTCGTTAAATGTAATGCCAAAAGTTTCTAACTCTTTTAAAATAGGTTGGTAAACTTCTTTAGTGATAGGAATTTGTACACCTGACGTTTTAATCTTGCCATTTAAAATAGCGAGAGCTGCAATCGCAACAGGTAAGCCAACGGTTTTTGCCATAGCAGTATAAGTTTGATCTTCGCCTAGAGTTACCATGTTAGCATCTATTTGGTATTTTTTACCATCTTTTTCGTAACCAAATTTATGATACATAACAATCATGTCTTTATCGTTTTTGGCAAGTGTCCAGCTATCCATTAATATTTTTTCAAGAATCTGTGCTGGAGTTGCTTTTTTAAGTTCTACTCTTTTTGTGGAACTAAAAATATCTAGTTCTACAAGCTTATCCCAAACAATATCATCTTGATCTATTTTAATTTGATATCTTAATTTTAATTCTACAGAATCTGATGGACTATAAGGTAGAAAGGCATTAACGAAGTCGCGATAACTCATGTTTTCGCTATCATCTATGGTGTAGCTATCGTCTGTCATGCCTAAGGTTACAAAAATATTCCACGCTCTACTAAAACCAACGCGACGCATTGTGCCACGATATAAAGTTTTAATGTTTTCTAGTCCATAAACACTTTGGTATTTTAAAGAATCACGATTAGCGTAAACTTCAAAACGTCCAAAACCATCAATATCTAAAAACTCGGTACGTCTAAATAATCGATTGTATGGTATGTATTTATAGGTGCCTTCTTGCAAAAATTTTGCAGCTCCACCTTGACCGGCAACTACGACATTTCTTGGGTTCCATGTAAATTTGTAATTCCACAGGTTGTTGTCACTTTCAGGAGCTACTAATCCTCCAGTAAAAGATTCGAACAAAATAATTTTACCTCCATTATCTCGAATTCTATCTAAAACATGCATGGCACTCATATGATCAATACCAGGATCAACACCAATTTCGTTCATTAAAATGAGGTTATTGGCAATAGCATCATCATTTAAAGCTTGCATTTCTGGACTTACATAAGATGCGGTTACCATATGTTTTTTATATAAAATACAATCTTTGGCCACTTCTATATGAAAACGTGCAGGTAGCATTGATATAACGATGTCTGAATTCTTAATGGCTTCCTTACGTGATGTTTCATCAAAAACATCTAATACTATAGCTTTAGTGTTTTTATAATTCTCAATTAGCTTTTTAGTGTTTTCAATATTTAAATCACCAATAGTGATAAATAGATTTTCTAAAACAGATTTATCTAGTAGGTATTTTAAAAGATAAGATGTTGATTTTCCAGAACCAATGATTAAAATCTTTCGCATATTGGGTTTTGTTGAGTAATTTTGTGTAATACTAGCTAAATTGTTTAATTAGTATTTGATTTTACGAAATTAATAAAAAATAAAAGTTTTTATTGAGAATAATTTATAATAATGAATAAAAAAATTTTAATCACAGCAGCCCTTTTGGGAATTATAAGTATTGTTTTAGGTGCTTTTGGTGCACATGGTTTAAAACAGTTAATTACAGCGGAAGCTATACAAACTTTTGAAACTGGAGTTCGGTACCAAATGTATCATGCTGTTTTTTTACTTTTTGTAGGTAGTACAGCTTTAATAAATGAAAAAACTAAAAAGATGGTTTATTACTTAACATTAATTGGGGTTATTTTTTTTTCAGGATCAATTTATGGATTAGCTACAAATTCGTTAACAAGTTTTAATTTTAAAATTATTGGTTTTATAACACCAATAGGAGGTTTGCTCTTAATTTTAGCTTGGGTATTTATACTTATTGATTTTTTGAAAATGAAGGAAAACAAATAAGTAACCTCTCAATTGGTATTAAGAAGATGGGTGAATTGGTGTTGTTTTATTTTCGTTATTAATTCTACTTTTACCTAAAATAAATCTTAATTTTGCAGAATAATTAAAATTATATAAAAGTTATGGGAAATTACGACCAGATTACGAAAACGATTTCGTTAGAGCAATATGGCATAAAAAACGCAAAAATTAATTACCAATTATCTCCAGAGGAGTTACACGAAATCGCTATTAATAAAGGACAAGGTGTAGAAGCGTCTTCTGGTGCTTTGGCAGTTAATACAGGAGAGTTTACTGGTCGTTCACCAAAAGATAGGTTTATAGTTAAAGATGATATTACCAAAGATAAAGTTTGGTGGGGTAATATAAACATTCCGTTTGATGCCGATAAGTTTGATAAGCTTTACAATAAGGTTGTAGATTATTTATCAAATAAAGAACTTTTTGTAAGAGACAGTTATGCTTGTGCAGATGAAAACTATAAGTTAAATATTCGTATTATTAATGAATATCCTTGGAGTAACCAGTTTGCTTATAATATGTTTTTGCGTCCAACAGAAAAAGAATTAGAGAATTTTTCTCCTGAATGGACTGTTGTAAATGCACCAAGTTTTATGGCTAATCCGGAAGAGGATGGAACACGCCAACATAATTTTGCGATTTTAAATTTCACAAAAAAAATAGCACTAATAGGCGGAACTGGTTATACAGGTGAAATTAAAAAAGGTATTTTTTCTGCTTTAAACTTCATACTTCCTGTATATAAAAACACATTACCTATGCATTGCAGTGCCAATGTTGGTAAAGATGGAGATACAGCCATATTTTTTGGATTATCAGGTACAGGAAAGACAACCTTATCTACAGACCCAAATAGAAGTTTAATTGGTGATGATGAACATGGATGGACCAATGAAAATACGGTTTTTAATTTTGAAGGAGGTTGTTATGCAAAAGTAATAAACTTATCAAGAGATAATGAACCAGAAATTTTTGATGCTATTAAAAAAGGTGCCATTCTCGAAAATGTTGTTTTAGATAAAAATGGTCATGTTAATTTTGAAGATACTTCAATCACACAAAATACAAGAGTAAGTTATCCTATTAACCATATTGAAAATATTCAAGTTCCATCTATAGGTGAAAATCCAAAAAATATTTTCTTTTTAACCGCTGATGCTTTTGGAGTATTACCTCCAATTTCTAAGTTAACACCAAGTCAAGCAGCATACCATTTTATTTCTGGTTATACAGCAAAAGTAGCAGGAACCGAGGCAGGAGTTGTAGAGCCAGTGCCGTCGTTTTCAGCTTGCTTTGGAGCCCCTTTTATGCCATTGCATCCATCTAAATATGCCGAAATGTTAAGCAAGAAAATGATTGATGCAGGCGTTAATGTTTGGTTGGTAAACACAGGTTGGACAGGTGGACCTTATGGTGTTGGAACAAGAATGAAATTAAAATATACACGCGCCATGATTAATGCTGTTTTAAATGGTGATTTAGGATTGTATAATTATGATAATTACCATATACACTCTGTTTTTGGGGTAGCACAACCACGAGAATGCCCTGGTGTTCCTACAAGTGTTTTAAGCCCAAGAGCAACTTGGAATAATGATGAAGCTTATTACACAACGGCTTTTAAATTAACCAATGCTTTTAGAGAGAATTTTAAAAAGTTTGAAGAACATTGTACTGAAGAAATTAGACGCGGCGGTCCACAGCGTTATGCGTTTTAAATAATAAAACAAAAAGCCCAATTAAATTTAATTGGGCTTTTTTATTTTTTTGTAAGGATTAAAGAATAATAATCAAAAGTAAAATAATTATTATTGCTCCACTTGATATGTAAAGACCATTTCCAGAAGCTCTAACACTTTTCTTTATCGCTCTAACTTCTTTTCTTAATTCTTTTTTTTCTAAACGATTTAAAGACGATCTATCCATGTCTTTAATTTCATTTAAGCGATCAATCATTACTTTAATTTCCTCGGGAATTTCGTTAGATTTAGCAGTTAGATGTGTTGGAGTAATTTCACTAGCCATTATAGTATTTGGAAACATAACAAACGATAATGTTATTAGCATTAGGCAAAGAATATTTTTTTTCATAATTATAAGTTATTTAATATGTTATTTCTTAAATATACGATTTTATAAGGTTCATAGACTTAATTTTATCTACCTTGTTATTCTATTTAATAAAAAGGATGATTTTAAAATCATCCTTTTGTTTGCTTTAGAAAATTAATTATTTCCCTTATTCACTTTTCAGTATGTTTTTCTAAAGCCATAGTCATTTATGTTATTTGAAGTGTTGTTATATAAATCTATACACATACTTTTCTTCAATAACTTTAATAGAGTTGTTCACCTATAATTCAATTCGACTTTTATTATGTATAAAGTCTTTATAAATTTAATTTTATCACGTTAAGCAGAGGTTTTTTAGGAACCTATTTTCCTTTTTTGTATTATAAGTTTCAATTAAAACATAAAACCAATTCCAGCAGAGAAAACAGAATTATGAACATCGGTATCTTCAATAACTTCAGAAAAACCATAAGTATATCTGGCTTCGACGAAGAAATTTTCTCCAATTTTATAACCAAGCCCAGCACTAAGACCTAAATCAAAATCTTTTATTTGATCGGTATCTGTGTCTCCACCATCGTTGTTTGGGTCAAAATCTAGTTCTTCATTAATTTTAAAACCAAATTGAGGTCCCGCATGGATATTAAAGCCATCAAGTATATAAAACTTTAGTATCAATGGGACGTTAATATAGTCTACTTGGTATTCTGCATCGAATTCATCCGGTTCATCAGTAATATCGAATCCTTGTCCAGAATAAAACACCTCTGGTTGTATCGAAAATCTTTCCGAAACAGGTATTTCTGCTAGTAAACCTGCGTAGAAGCTAGTTCTTGCATCTGGACTGTCAAAGTCATCTCCTGTAACTGTTGCAAAATTAATACCTCCCTTAGCTCCAATTTGAAAATTATCTGACCAAGATTGCGCAGAAACTGTACTAATCGTTATTAAGCATATAAAAGCACTAAATAAATTTTTCATAATTTTAATTTTATTAATTTAAAGTTATGTAGCATATTTTGCTACTTATACCATAAAACTAATTAGATTAAAATGTTCTCTTTGATTCTTTTGATTAAATAATGAACTCAAAAAATACTTAAGAAAAATCTCTTTTTCTATAGAATGAATAAAAAGGTATGTTAAAATTCTTAGCCTCAAAAAAAAAAGGATATAATTTTTAAATTATATCCTTTTTTTAATTTTGTTAAAGACAAGTAGTTATTTCCCTTTATTCACTTTTTCAATATATTTTTCTAAAGCCATGGTCATTGATGGTGTTTCTGGTGTTGGTGCAGCAATATCTACACGTAAACCTTTTTCCTCAACAGCTTTAATAGTTGTATTTCCAAAAACAGCTATACGTGTTTCGTTTTGTTTAAAATCTGGAAAATTTTGAAATAAAGACTCAATACCAGAAGGACTAAAAAATACTAAAACATCGTATGAAACATTGGCTAAATCTGATAAATCACTTACCACAGTTTTGAAAAAAGTAGCTTGTTTCCAGTTTACACCTAAAGCATTTAAAGTTTCTGGAACCTCATCTTTCACTTTATCTGTATTAGGAAGTAAGAATTTTTCGTCTTTATATTTTTTAATTAATGGAGAAAGTTCAGAAAAAGAACGTTTCCCAACATAAATTTTACGTTTTCTATATACCACATATTTTTGAAGATAATAGGCTACAGCTTCAGATTGGCAAAAATATTTTAAGCTATCTGGAACTTTAAATCTCATTTCATCAGCAACTCTAAAAAAGTGATCTACAGCATTTCTACTAGTTAAAATAATAGCGGTGTAATTATTTAAATCAACTTTTTGTTGTCTTATATCTTTAGCAGAAACTCCTTCAACATGAATAAATGGTCTAAAATCTATTTTTACACGTTGTTTTTCTTGTAAATCGAAGTAAGGAGAATTCTCTATTTTAGGTTCTGGTTGAGATACTAAAATGGTTTTCACTTTCATAAGCGCATTTGGTTTGTGTTATTTAGTAAAAAATACCTTGTGTAAAATAACATAGGGTGCTATTTCAAGTGCGCAAAGATACAAAATAAAATAAAACAAGTTGGGTTTTATTAAACTTTGATGTGTTTTAAATGAACTAATTAAGCCTGTTAAATTTACAATTAACAATAATATGATTATTACATAAAATGTGGTTAATGTAGGTTGAAAACTAAAAATAAGCAATGCATTTATTGGTAATAAAAAAACACCTAAATAATTCTTATAAGTAATTTTTTGAAAAAGATATGTGTCAATTAATTTGTCTATTTCAAATACACTAGCAATTAACCGCTCAATAAGTACTTTTATTAATATAAAAGCAGCTATACCAAAAGCTAATTTAAACAGTAAATTAATAGAGACTGTTCTTGTCTCAGTAATATATTGGTAGATTATATAGCAGAAAACAGATAGAGATAAAATTAAGTTGCTAAATAATAAACCATCAAATTTGTCAAAGAATTTTTGTTCTCTAGCATAAATTTTTAAGTATTTATTATTTCCTAAAACAAGTATAAAATCGGAAAAACGCTTAGGAGCCATTAATTTAGCAATGGCCACAATTACTATTCCAATGACTAGTAAAACTGTATATAATTCGTTTGAAACTATGTTACGAAGCATGCCATAAAATTATCATAATTTTTAATATTGAAGTGTATTATTAAGGAATATTTAAAAAAAATAAACGCTTATTAATGTACATTTGCCAAAACTAATTAAGTTTCAAGAAAAAGAGATATGAAGGATACTGTTGTAATTATTCCAACATATAATGAAATAGAAAATATAGAAGCAATTGTTAAGGCAGTTTTATTTCAATCAATCGATATCCATATTCTTATTGTAGATGATAATTCACCAGATTTAACAGGTTTAAAAGTAAAAGAACTTCAAAATGATTTTCCTAATAGATTGTTTTTAGAAACAAGACAAGAAAAATCTGGTTTAGGTACGGCATACATTCATGGGTTTAAATGGTGTTTAGAAAAAAAATATAATTATATTTTTGAAATGGATGCCGATTTTTCACATAACCCAAATGATATACAAAAGCTGTATAATGCATGTCATATTGATGGAGCAGATATGGCAATAGGGTCTAGATATGTAACGGGTGTAAATGTTGTTAACTGGCCAATGAGTCGTGTACTAATGTCTTATGGAGCTTCAAAATATGTACGTTTAATTACAGGAATGAAAATTCATGATACGACTGCTGGTTATGTATGTTATAAACGACAAGTTTTAGAGTCGATAGATTTAAATGCAATAAAATTTATAGGATATGCATTTCAAATTGAAATGAAATTTAAAGCTTATTTAAAGAAGTTTAAAATTGTTGAAGTGCCTGTTATTTTTACAGATAGAATGCGAGGAGAATCGAAATTAAGTTCCAAAATTATATCTGAAGCTATTTTCGGAGTTATTTCAATGAAGGTTAAAAGTCTATTTAAAAAATAGAAAGTATGAATGAAAAAATGACACTTATAAAAAATGCTAAAATAGTTAATGAAGGAACTATTTTTAGTGGCGATATATTAATTGAAGGAAAATATATTAAAGAAATAAAAGATTCAATAAGTGCAAAATCTGCAGATATAAATGTTTTTGATGCTGAAGGCAAATATGTGTTTCCTGGAGCTATAGATGATCAAGTGCATTTTAGAGAGCCAGGTTTAACACATAAAGCAAATATTGAAACAGAAAGTAAAGCGGCGATAGCTGGAGGTATTACCTCGTTTATTGAAATGCCTAATACCAATCCACAAACAACGACTATTGAGAAGTTGGAAGAAAAGTTTGAGATTGCTGCAAAAACATCATTTGCTAACTATTCTTTTATGTTTGGTGGAACTAACGATAATTTAGAAGAAATTTTAAAATTAGACGTTAATCAAGTAGCAGGGTTGAAATTATTTTTAGGATCTTCAACAGGAAATATGTTGGTAGATAACCCTGAAGTTTTAGAGAAAATTTTTAAAAGTACTAACATGCTTATTTCTGTGCATTGTGAAGATGAAGGTACTATTAAAAAGAACTTTAATGAACACTTTGAAAAATATGGAGATGATATTCCAATTAAATGCCATCCAATTATTAGAAGCGAGGAAGCTTGTTACTTATCATCATCAAAAGCTATAGAATTAGCAAAAAAAACAGGTGCAAGGTTACATGTTTTTCATTTGTCTACAGGGAAAGAAACCAATTTATTCACAAATAAAATTCCTTTAAAAGATAAAAAAATAACAGCCGAAGTTTGTATCCATCATTTATGGTTTTCTGATGAAGATTATGATAAAAAAGGGACGTTAATAAAATGGAATCCTGCAGTAAAAACAAAAAAAGATAGAGATCAATTATGGAAGGCGTTGTTAGATGACAGAATTGATGTTATTGCGACAGACCACGCGCCACATACTATTGAAGAGAAAAAAAACGTTTATACTAGTGCGCCTTCAGGTGGTCCATTAGTACAACATGCATTACCCGCTATGTTAGAAATGCATCATAGAGGTAAAATATCGTTAGAAAAAATAGTAGAAAAAATGTGCCATAATCCGGCTATCTTATTTCAAGTAGAAAGACGGGGTTATGTAAAAGAAGGTTATTTTGCCGATTTAGTTTTAGTAGATTTGAATAACCCTTGGACGGTAACTAAAGAAAATATTTTATATAAATGTAAGTGGTCGCCTTTTGAAGGAACAACATTTAAATCTAGAATTACACATACTTTTTTAAATGGGAATTTGGTATATCAAAATTCTAAATTTAATTCAGTAAAATCTGCCGAACGATTAACTTTTAATAGATGATTTTAAAACGATTTATACTTTGCCTAAGTGTTATTTTAGTTACAATATCTTGTAGTAAAGTAAAGGGACCAGACAAGCCAAAGAATTTAATTTCTAAGGAAAAAATGGTAGATATTTTAATGGATGCTAAGCTTATAGCTTCGGCAAGTTCTGTTAATAAAAAAATAATGTCAGAAAATGGTATTGATTTTAAAACCTATGTTTATAAAAAATATAATATCGATAGTTTACAATTTGCTTTAAGTAATAACTATTATGCATTTCATATAAAAGATTATAAAGAAATTTATACTAAGGTTGAAGATAGTTTAGAAGCATTAACTGTTAAGTTCAAAGCTTTAGAGGCGCAAGAGTGGAAGGAGAAAACAAAACGCGAAGAAGATTCGCTTAAAACATTATCAAAAGAAAAAGATACTCTAGCTGTAATTAAAGTGAAAGATTCTCTAAAAACTTTAATAAATAGTGATTCATTAAGGAGGACTATCTTAAAAAAGAAATTCCAAAATGAAGGCATTTTAGTTGAGCCTATTTCAGATATTGATGTCCCACGGAAATAATAGTTTTATCAATTGGTTTAAATTTATAG
Source organism: Flaviramulus basaltis (assembly GCF_900114265.1). Lineage (GTDB taxonomy): Bacteria > Bacteroidota > Bacteroidia > Flavobacteriales > Flavobacteriaceae > Flaviramulus > Flaviramulus basaltis. The sequence continues at coordinate 455,517 of NZ_FPKV01000001.1, read as the reverse complement.
TTTAATGCATCTTTAATTTTATTACTAGCGTAAAAAGTTTCAGAAGCTAATGATTGCGCTAAGTGTTTTGTTAATTGTCTTCTTTTACCAGTTAATTTATGGACTAACCAATCTAGTTTCCAGCCCATACTTAATATAAAAGTGCTAGCTAATTTTTTTGGAGGTTCAGCATTTACAGAATTCGATAAGGCTTGTAAAAAATCTTTATAAGTTAAGTTCTCAGCAACAAGCACAAAGCGTTCATTATTAATGTTGCTTTCCATAAGTTTAATCATTATCGTTATTACATCTTCAACATCTATCAAACCAACAGATCCAGATGTGTAATGTTTGAAACCTTTATTTGCTTTTTTAAATAAACTTCCTGTTCCGTAACGCCAAATACCAGCTCCTAGAATAACTCCAGGATTAACAATTACAGCATTTAAGCCTTCTTGAGTGCCGCGCCAAACTTCCATTTCTGCACCGTATTTAGTTATAGCATAAACACTGTTATCTGCTTCTGTATTCCAGTTAGTTTTTTCAGTAATAGGTTTGTTGTTTGTTTCACTTCCTAAAGTAGCGACAGAACTTACATAACAAAGTTTCTCAACAGAATTAGAAATACATAAATTTACAATGTTTGCAGTGCCTTCAATATTTGTTTTTCTTAAAAGTTGGTATTTGTCAGGCTCAAAAGATACAAAAGCGGCGCAGTGATAAACGTGAGTAATATCAATAAAAGCATCAGATAAAGAAGGAATATCTAAAATATCAGCTTCAACCCATTCAATTGAATTAAAAAGAGGTTCATAATTATCTATATAACAAGAGAACACACTTTTTACATTACTAAGTTTATGTTCGTTTCTGTAAATGGCTCTTACTTCTTTATTGCTACTAACAAGCTTATAAAGTAAATGTGCCCCAACTAAACCCGTTCCTCCAGTTACTAAAATCATACAACTAATGTAAAGAATTATTCATAATACATTAGTAATTATACATGTATTTTTATATTTGCCATAGTTTTGTAAAATAGAAGAATAATGATAAAGAATTTTGTTGAAGAATTAACTTGGAGAGGCATGATACATACAGTTATGCCAGGAGCAGAAGAACACCTAATGGAAAGCATGCGTAGTGCTTATGTAGGTTTCGATCCAACTGCAGATTCTTTGCATATAGGAAATTTAGTACCTATTATGTTATTGGCGCATTACCAACGTTGTGGACACAGACCAGTAGCGTTAGTGGGTGGTGCAACAGGTATGATTGGGGATCCGTCTGGAAAATCTAATGAGCGTAATTTGTTAGATGAAAAAACACTGAGACATAACCAAGAATCTATAAAAAATCAGTTAGCTCATTTTTTAGATTTTGAAAGTAATGCCGATAATGCTGCCATTTTAGTGAATAACTATGATTGGATGAAAGACTTTTCATTTCTAGAATTTATTCGTGATGTTGGTAAACATATCACCGTAAATTATATGATGGCAAAGGATTCTGTAAAGAATAGGATTTCCTCAGATTCATCCGAAGGTATGAGTTTTACGGAGTTCACTTATCAACTAGTACAAGGTTACGATTTTCTTCATTTGTATAAAGAAAAAGATTGTAGCATTCAAATGGGAGGAAGTGACCAATGGGGAAATATTACAACAGGAACCGAATTAATTAGACGTATTGATAGTGGAAAAGGATACGCAATAACCTGTCCGTTAATTACAAAATCTGATGGTTCTAAATTTGGCAAATCTGAAGGTGGTAATGTTTGGTTGGATGCTAATAGAACCTCGCCCTATAAATTTTACCAATATTGGTTAAATAGTAGCGATGAAGATGCAGAAAAGTATATTAAAATTTTTACTTTTTTAAATGAAGATGATATTAAAACTTTAATTAAAGAGCATAATGAAGCACCGCATTTGCGTGTTTTACAGAGGCGTTTAGCCGAGGAAATTACAACTATGGTGCATTCTAAAGATGATTTAGAAAATGCTATAAAAGCTAGTGATATTCTTTTTGGAAGGTCTACAAGTGACGATTTAAAACAACTAAACGAGCAAACTTTTTTAGATGTTTTTGATGGTGTTCCACAAACTCAAATAGCACAATCTGAGATTGAAAATGGATTAGATATTATTGCAGCTTTAGCCGAAAAAGGAGGGTTTTTAAAATCGAACGGAGAAGCAAGACGTGCTTTAAAAGAAAACTCAATTTCTGTAAACAAAGAAAAGGTAAAAGAGGATTATTTAATTACTTCTAAAGACTTAATAAATAATAAATTCGTACTGCTTCAACGTGGTAAAAAGAATTACTTTGTACTTCAAGTAGTATAAAAATAGTAAAGCCTGATTTTGAAATCAGGCTTTACTTTTAAACTAACCAACCAACTAAAAATTAATTTTTCTTTTTCTTAGCTGCTATTTTGTCGTAGTTACTTTTTATATCTTACACAAAAAGCAAATTATTTTTTAAATTTTATAGTTTCCCATATTTTATCAGCTTCCATTTGTAGTTTGGATGCATTTTCTTTCTCCCATAATTCTAGTGTATTTGTGCCCCAAGCATTATAAAATAAATAAAGTTTGCCGTCTTTTACTTGGAATGTTTAAGGGTTTATGCTTACTTTTTCTCCTTTTGTAGCAACAGCATAAGCACAATAACCACCATATTGAGGAATGTATTTTTTTGGATCTTCATTAAATATGTTTAAGTTTTTCTCTGAAGAAAATTTGTAATTAATGCCATCAAATTCAGTTTTAAAAGCTTTGTTTCCTTCAATAGCTTCATTTTTAAAATAAGCGACAATATCGTAGCCTTCTGCTGCAAAGCCTTTTTTTAAATTATAATCTATGGTCTGTGCAGTAATTGAAGAAATATTTATAATAAATAAGATGATGTAAGTTCTCATAGAATTTGCTTTTTGGATAAGTCGGTATGAGAATAACAACTTACAAAACAAGTTGAATTAGAGTACCATTAAATTGCAACCACGAATATCAGAATTATCAAAACGCCCAATAACTTCAAAAGAGCCATCATTATTAACACGTCCTAAATCTTGTGTGGCTATAAAAGAGCAAGAGTTTATGTTTGCTAGATCAATAACATTTATACCTCCAGCTTTCCCTGTGTTTTGAATGGTAAGTGCATCTTCAGTATCTCGAGTTAAAATCTTCATCCATGGCGGGCAATTAAAAACACCATGTCCTTTTGAATAGGCTTGACTTAAAAGTTCTGTCATACCATATTCGCTATGTATAGAATTTACTCCAAAACCTTCTTTTAGTTTTTTATGGAGTTCATTTCTAATCAATTCTTTTCTTCTTCCCTTCATGCCGCCAGTTTCCATGATTATGGTGTTTTTTAGTTTGAATTTGTGAGTTTCAACTAAATCTAACAAAGCAAAAGAAACTCCAATGAGTAACACTTTTTTTCCTTCGGAATCTAATTTGATTAAAGTCTCTATTAATTCTGAAATATTATTCAAATAAAATCCGCTTTCTGTATGATTAGAAATTTTAATCATATTATCTACCATATATATAAGGGATGAGCCTTCACGCTCTAAATAAGATGGTAGTAAGCCTAAAATAACATAATCTTCAATAGTTCCATAAAACTGTTCAAATCCTTTTTTGAAGCTTTGTTTATAGATATTTAAATCTGTGATGTGGTGCTTGCTAGTCGCGCTTCCTGTGGTACCAGAACTTGTGAAAGTTGTTTTAATAGTTTCTTTTGAACTTAAAATATTATGGGTTTTAAAAAACTGAATAGGTAAAAAAGGAATGTCTTTTATTGTTTTTACGTCGCTTGGATGTTTGCATAATAAATCACAAAAAGATCTGTAAACACTGTTGTTTTCAAATTGAAATCTAAAAACTTGGAGAGCTAAATTTTCAAAATCAGCTTGATTTTTTGTGCTAAAAATGGAATTGGTATCTATCATAATTTATATACTGGCAAAAGTAGATAAAATAAAAAAGCGCTACCAAATGGTAACGCTTTAAAATTTATAGGTAAGATTAAATATTATTCAATCACTAATTTCTTAGTACTAGTCGCATTGTCTTGAGATACTTTCATAATATATATACCAGACTTTAAATTAGAAACATCTAACATGTTATCTTTAACGGTATTTTTTATGATTTGTTTCCCTAAAACATCAAAAACGGCTACTTCCATATCAGCATTACTTTTACTAGATATTTTCACATAACCTAATGCTGTTGGGTTAGGATACATAGCGAAGCCTTCAATTTGATTTTTTTCTTTTACTCCTAATACTGAATCAAAAGATTGTGCAATAACTAAATTGTCAATACGAATAGTTTCGTTTTCAGAGGAATCAGATTGACGAAGTGCAAATGCTGTTATAGAGTTACCAGGATCAGCTTCGTCTGCTCCAAGTATTGAAGTGTCACTTTCAACCGAAGCATCTATCCATAATTGTGCTTGATTTGTATTTTGATTGTATCCCACAGTTACACGATAAGTTGTTCCGTAAATAAGGTCTGTAGCCCAAATAGCTTCTGCTGTACTACTAATTGTAGCAATACCAACTGAGAAGTCTCCAGATAAAGTAGGGGGCACAATATCTAGGCGAGCACTAAAGCTACCTGTTCCAACCATAAAATGTGCAAAATATTCATTGTCTGATCCACTATATGCTGCTCCTAAATCGTCTACAGAGAAATCAAATGCATAATAAATGCTACCAGTTACTGTTGTAAATGGTAAGTTTGCGTCTTCACTTGGTGTACCATGTTCAACAACAGCTTGACCAGATGAGACTAATAAATCTCCTGACGTTCCACTATGGTTTAGCCATCCTCCATTTCCAATAAGACTTCCATCTGTGTAAGAAAATGTTTCAGAAATGGGTAAGGTAGCTTGCGCAAAAGAAGCAGGTGATATTAAAATTGCAATAAATAAAAAGTAAAGGTTTTTCATAATAAGAGATTAATTATTTAAGTTTTAAATTTAAAGATAATTTTAAATTAAAACTAAAAAAGCAGCCATTTGGGCTGCTTTTTAACTGTATGATAATATTGGGTTTACTTTATTACTAATTTCCTAGTTTCACTAGTATTATTTTCGGTAATCTTTAAAATATAAACACCTTTACTTAAGTTAGAGATATTTAATTCTTTTCCTGTTAGGTTTGTGGAAAATATTTGTTTACCCAAAACATTGTAAAATTCAATTTTTTTATTGAAATTATATTTTGATGTAATATAAATATACGTTTTTCCGCTACTAACAGGGTTTGGATATATAGATAATCCCTCTATATTTTGATGAATAGGAGTAGTTGTTTTAACATCACTTTGAGCAACACTTTGTTGCGTTGTAAAAAATGCTAATGCTATTAAAAGAAAGAAAAAGTAGTTTTTTTTCATAGGTTCTATTCAATAATATAAATGTAATAAATTATTGCAAAAGTGATGCCAAAAAACTGTTAAAGGTTTGAGTTATACGTCGAAAGTTTAAATTGTTGTAAGTTGTTTGTTACCTTAATGTTATTAATTTTGTAATTTTAATAGAATTATGTTATTAGTTTTATCTTTACTTCAATAAACTAGGTACTCAAATAATGAAAAAAAAAGACATTAAAATATTATTAGTTGATGATGAACCAGATATTTTAGAAATAGTTGGTTATAATTTATCAAACGAAGGTTATCAAGTTATTACTGCCGAGAACGGAAGTGAAGGTGTTAAAAAAGCCAAAAAGGAAATTCCGCATTTAATTATTTTAGATGTGATGATGCCAGAAATGGATGGTATAGAAGCCTGCGAAATAATTAGAAAAAATCCAGATTTAAAAAACACCATAGTTGCTTTTTTAACAGCAAGAGGTGAAGATTATTCACAGGTTGCAGGGTTTGATGCTGGAGCAGATGATTATATTACTAAACCAATAAAACCAAAAGTATTAGTAAGTAAAGTAAAAGCGCTGTTAAGACGTTTTAAAGAAGAAGATGTTGCAGACACCGTTAAAGTTGGTAGTTTAGTTATTAATAGAGACGAATATAAAATTACATCAAAAGGAAAAGACATTATTTTGCCAAGAAAAGAATTTGAATTATTATCTTTACTAGCCTCTAAACCAGGTAAAGTTTTTAAAAGAGACGAAATTCTTGATACAGTTTGGGGTAATGAAGTAGTTGTAGGAGGTAGAACTATTGATGTTCATATTCGTAAGCTACGTGAAAAATTAGGTGATAAAAGCTTTAAAACTGTAAAAGGAGTTGGCTACAAGTTTGTAGACTAATGCAAGCAAAATTTAAAAAATCATATCGATTTGCGATAAAAACATCGCTATATATAACTCTATATACAACGCTCTTGATGAGTGTTTTTTTATATTATTTATATGAGTTTAAATGGTATTATGTACTAGGTTTTTCGGCTAGTATTTACATTTTTTCTTTTTTTACAATTCAGTTTAGAGTTGAGCGTTTTATATATAGGCGTGTTAAAAAGATTTATGACGATTTAACATTGTTAGAATCTGCAAGCTTATCAAAAGGTCCAATTACGACAGACATGCGAACACTTACCCAAGAGATAGATAAATTTGCTCGCGATAAAAAAATAGAAATAGAAACTCTTAAAGTAAGAGAGGAATACCGAAAAGAGTTTTTAGGTAATGTTTCTCACGAATTAAAAACCCCTTTATTTACAGTTCAAGGTTATGTCTTAACGCTTTTAGATGGGGCCATGGAAGACAAAAATATTAGAAAAAAATATTTAGAAAGAGCCAGTAAAGGTATTGAAAGACTCGGTTATATCATACAGGATTTAGACATGATAACCAAACTAGAAGTTGGGGATTTAAGTCTTAAAATGGAAGAATTCAATATAGTTGAATTGGTAGAAAACGTTTTTGATATGCTGGAAATGAAAGCTACCAAAAAGAACATAACACTTACTTTTGATATGGATTATGTTAATCCTATTATGGTTAAAGCAGACAGGGAACGTATACAACAAGTTTTGGCTAATTTAATAGTGAATTCAGTAAAATACGGAAGAGAAAAAGGAACTACAGAAGTTAGTATTGAAAATCTTATAAAAAATAAAGTTATTGTTCGTGTAACCGATAATGGTGAAGGTATATCTAAAGCACACTTGCCAAGGTTATTTGAGCGTTTTTACCGTGTAGATAAAAGTGGCTCAAGAAAAGAAGGAGGCTCCGGTTTAGGTTTATCTATAGTTAAGCATATTATTGAAGCTCATAATGAGAAAATATATGTAGAAAGTGAATATGGTGTAGGGAGTGAATTCTCATTCACTTTAGAAAAGGCTAAATAAATCTTTAAAATCAACCTTGTAATCAAACGCGTTCAAGCCTTTGTAATTATTAACTTCATCTAAATTATTTAACTTAAAATCATCTTGCTTGCAACTCGGTACCAAATACATTTCTGTAAGTCTTTTAGCTAAATATTCTTGTTCAAATTGTCCTGGAGTTGGTATGAAAAAAGCTTTTTTATTAAGTTTAGCTAAGTCCATTACAGTAGTATAGCCAGATCTCGAAATTATTAAAGCACTTTCATTTATGGTTTTCTCTAATAAGTCTGAAGTCATAAAATTGTAAATAGTCATATTTACTAAAGTCTTTATGGTTTGTTCTTTTTCCATAATGCCTTTAACGAAAATAATTTTTCCTTGGTAAGGATATAATTCATTTAATAGTTTCTCTTCAAGCAAAGTACGTTGTGGTTCCGGGCCAGATAACAAAACCATCAAATCATTTTTAATTTCAGAATTATGCTTAGTAAATCTACTTAATGGACCAATATATTTTGTTGGAGTTTCATGAGTTTTTGTATGGCCTAGCTTTCCGCTTAAATTAATATCACTATCAGTGTCAGGTACCCAACATTCATCAAATTTTTTTATAATTTTCTGATGCATTTTTGTGCTCAACCAAGTTGTATTTCCGCTTAAAACATTTAACTGATGCGTGATAAAAACCGAAGGCACTTTTTTGCTGCGAACACCTAATCTGTTATCCGAAATAATACCAGCAATATCATTGTGCTCTAAAATATAATCCGTGGCTTTTTTTTCTGCATTTATTGCCTTTAAAAGTTTAGGCGAATCTTTAAGTAGTTTTAATTTAAAGTGTTTGCCCTTTTTGGCATAGGTTACGTTGTAAGATGGTAATTCAATTGTTAAAAGATTAGGGAATTCCTTTTGAAGCAGTGTTAAGGCAACACCATCACTCGCAATAACAGGTTCAAAATTATTTGCAATTAAAGCATTTATAATAGGAATACTTCTTGTTGCATGCCCTAAACCCCAATTTAATGGGGCTACTAAAATTCGTTTTTTCATTAAAATAATTATGGCGTGTCCCTGCTTAAACAGGGTCGGGCTTTTTGCTATATCTTTTTTGTTTAGGCAAAAAAGGATGCCGCGTCAATCCCTCACGCAAATTTCACGTAATTTCAAAGATAAGCATATCTACACTCTCGTATATTTCCTTAATTTTACCAAATAATTAAAAATTTGCAATAATCTGTGGGAAGCAAAAATAAACTAAGAAGATTTAGAGAAAACGAAACCTTTACAAATGTATTTCAACCAACAAGAGATGAGTTAGTTAAATCAGATTTTGACTTAAAAGGGAATTGGAGGATAAAGGTTTTTAAAAATAACAATCCATTAGTTTTAGAATTAGGCTGTGGTAAAGGGGAATATTCAGTAGCATTAGCTCAAAAATATCCAAATAAAAATTTTATAGGAATAGATATTAAAGGTGCGCGTTTTTGGCGGGGAGCTAAAACAGCTATTGAAGAAAATATTGCTAATGTTGCATTTCTTCGAACACAGATTGAATTAATTGATCATGCATTTGCTGAAAATGAAGTAGACGAAATCTGGATAACTTTTCCCGATCCTCAAATAAAATATAAACGTACAAAACATCGCATGACGAATGCTGAGTTTTTAAAACGTTATAAGCAAATTTTAAAACCAGAAGGTGTTGTTAACCTTAAAACAGATAGCGAATTTATGCATGGTTACACGCTTGGTTTGTTGCATGGTGCAGGACATGAAGTTATTTATGCAAATCATAATGTTTACAAACAAGAAGGCAGCCCAGAAGAAGTAACTAGTATTCAAACTTTTTACGAATCGCAATATTTAGAGCAAAACAAACCAATTACGTATATTAGGTTTAAAATAAAGTAGTAGTGAATATAACTTTTATCTTTTTTATAGGCTTAATAGTAGCTTTTATTGGCATAATCCCACCTGGGTTGTTAAATATGACAGCTGCAAAAATAAGTTTAAAAGAAGGTCATGTTAGAGGCGTTATGTTTTCTATAGGAGTTTGTGTTATTGTTTTAGCACAAACTTATTTAGCAGCTATTTTTGCAAGGTATTTAAGTATGCACCCAGAAGTTATAGATATTCTTCAACGTATGGCTTTTGTGATTTTTGTTCTAATTACAATTTACTTTTTGCTTATAGCAAAAACACAACCAAAGCAACAAATACAGCCTAAAATTAAAAGTAAACATAGCCGTTTTTTTCAAGGTATGTTTTTGTCTGCAATCAATGTATTTCCTATACCATATCAAGCCTATATGACTATAACTTTGGCGTCTATAGGTTGGTTGGATTTTAGTCAAATTAGTATTATATCCTACATTTCTGGAGCTGCAATGGGAACTTTTGTAATGCTTTATGTCTATATTTTCTTTTTTGAAAAAATACGAGGCAAATCTTTTACTACTCAAAAGAATATGAACCATATTATTGGTGGGATTACAGGTGTAATTGCTATTATTACTTTAATAAACATTATTAGAGAATTATAAGAAGGCACCATTTGATAAGTTAAATGTTATAAGAACAAACAAATGAAACCGGAAACCTTAAATTTTTTTGATAAAGTTTACAAAGTAGCAAAGCAAGTGCCTTATGGAAAAGTAACAAGCTACGGCGCTATTGCTAAATATTTAGGAGCTGCAAGAAGTGCGCGTATGGTTGGTTATGCTATGAATGGTTCTGGAGGTAAAGATGTTCCTGCGCACAGAGTGGTAAACAGAAAAGGTTTGTTAACAGGTAAGCATCATTTTGATGGAACAAATTTAATGCAACAACTTCTTGAAAGTGAAGGAATAGAAGTAATAGAAAACCAAATTCAGAACTTAGAAAGTGTCTTTTGGGATCCTTCAAAAGAATTGTAATTTTTCTTGATAACTAAACCAAATCTGCACATAAGTCATTTCAATAAAAAGGACTTTAGTTTCTAAACAATTCACTGTATATTTGCACTTAGAATAAATCTAAATAAGAATGAAGCTTAACAAGCAAGATATATTTAAAGCATTAGAAACTATTACTGTGCCTGGTGAAGGACAAAACATGGTAGAAAGTGGTGCTGTGAAAAATGTAGTAACTTTTGGTGATGAGGTGATTGTAGATATTACTATAAAAAACCCAAGCTTACAGGCAAAAAAGCGTACTGAAGTTGATATTTTAAAAACCATTCACGAACAAGTTTACGAAAAAGCTAAGATTACAGTGAATGTAAAAGTAGATGCTCCCGCTAAGCCTAAAGCGAATGTAATTAAAGGAAATCCAATTCCGGGTATTCAAAATATTGTTGCAGTAGCATCAGGAAAAGGTGGTGTTGGAAAATCTACAGTTACTGCAAATTTAGCAGTAACATTAGCTAAAATGGGGTTTAAAGTTGGTGTTTTAGATGCCGATATTTACGGGCCATCAATACCAATTATGTTCGATGTAGAAGCGGAAAAACCTTTGGCAGTGAATATTGGCGGAAAGTCTAAAATGAAGCCAGTTGAAAATTACGGTGTTAAAGTGTTGTCTATTGGTTTTTTTACGCAACCAAATCAAGCAGTTGTGTGGCGCGGACCTATGGCAGCAAAAGCACTTAACCAAATGATTTTTGATGCGCATTGGGGCGAGTTGGATTTTATGTTAATAGATTTACCTCCAGGAACAGGCGATATTCATTTAAGTATCATGCAATCTTTACCTATTACAGGTGCAGTTGTAGTGAGTACACCACAAAATGTGGCTTTGGCAGATGCTAAAAAAGGAGTAGCTATGTTTCAACAAGAAAGTATTAGTGTGCCTGTTTTAGGAATTATTGAAAATATGGCGTACTTTACTCCAGCCGAATTACCAGATAATAAATATTACATATTCGGAAAAGAAGGCGCTAAACATTTAGCTGAAGATTTACAAGTGCCATTTTTAGGTCAATTACCTTTGGTGCAAAGTATAAGAGAAGCAGGTGATATTGGTCGTCCAGCAGCTTTACAAACCGCTACATCTTTAGAACAAGCGTTTGAAGAAATAACAAAAAATGTAGTGCAAGAGGTTGTAAGACGAAATGATGATTTACCACCAACCGAAGCTATAAAAATTACAACTATGGCTGGGTGTTCGGCAGTTAAAAAATAAGATATGACAACAGAAGAATTAAAAATAAATATTGAGAAAGCTTTAGATGAAATTCGTCCGTTTTTACAAAGTGATGGTGGAGATATTTCATTGTTATCTATTGAGGATGATAAATTAGTTAAAGTTCAATTACAAGGAGCATGTGTTGGTTGTAGTGTTAATCAAATGACATTAAAATCTGGCGTTGAAATGACTATAAAAAAGTACGCACCTCAAATAGAACAAGTTGTTAACATAGAAATTTAGTTTTAAATTCTAATAATAACTGTTGAAGTGTTAATTAAAATATCTTTCCAATGAAAAGGGGAATCTTAAAATTGTAGAATTTTAAAGATTCCTTATTTTTTTATCAAATCAAGCAAATTGCCATATAAATTAGATTATAATAAGTATACAAGACTTAAATTTGTGGCACGAATAATGACATGCCTTTAGTAAAAAACAAAACTTAAGCAATGAGCGATATTAATATAAAAATAACAGACAGAGATGGTGTAATTCACGAGGTAGTTGCTCCAACAGATATGGCAATGAACCTAATGGAAGTTGTAAGATCTTATGAGCTTGCTCCCGAAGGTTCTATTGGTATTTGCGGAGGGATGGCCATGTGTGCATCCTGTCAATGTTATGTTTTAAGCACTACTGAATTACCAGAAATGAGTGATGATGAAGAAGCAATGCTCTCTGAAGCTTTTGATGTTAAGGATAATAGCCGTTTAGGTTGCCAGATACAAATGACACCAGATATGGAAGGTCTGGAAGTAGAATTAGCACCTGAGAGCTAGTTCATTAAATTATTTTAAAAATATTTCTATTTTTATTTGTAATTAGTCTAAATAAATATAATTTTGCACCGAAATTATATTTAGATGAAACAACTAACCTTTATTTTAATACTACTAATTTCTTTCAATACTTTTTCGCAAGTAGAAACCGATTCTGTTGCTTTAAAAAATCTAAAAGAAGAAATTAAAAAAGAACTTAGAGAAGAGTTTAAAACTCAAACATCAGTTCAAAACCAATCAACTTCAAAGTGGAATGATTTTAGTTTAAAAGGCTATGGCGTTATTAATTATTACAATAATAATTATGATACAGACCCAGCTTTAAAAGACAAATTTGATGCAGAACGTTTAAACTTATATTTGGAATATAAATTCACAGATAAAATAAGTTTAAAAACTGAGATTGAATACGAACATGGTGGTACAGCATCTGCAGTAGGTTTAGATACCCAAGAAGAATTTGGTGAGTTTGAACAAGAAGTTGAAACAGGTGGTGGTGTTAAATTAGAACAAGTTCATATTAATTTCCAAATTAAGCCTTATTTTAATATTCGTGCAGGTAAAATGAAAATGTATTTTGGTTTGCACCAAAATTTAGATTCACCAATACAATATTTTACAACTACTCGTCAAGAAATGGAGAATGCTATTCTACCTTTAGGATGGTATGAAACAGGTGTCGAGTTTTACGGAACCTTTGCAAAACGATTCAACTATAAAGCATATATAGTAAGCGGTTTAGATGCTTCTGGATTTTCTTCAAAAGGGTGGATAAAAGATGGTTATCAAGAACGTTTTGAAATGGCAAATGCAGAATCTTTTGCCTTTGCTGCTCGATTAGATTATAAATTTGGTACACATAAAGACACGTATTTTGGTTTAGCGGCATACATAAATGATGCTGCAGCTAACAGGCAAAAAGATGACATGAGTGAAAGTGCTTATGTGACTATGGTAGAGGGACATTTAACTTACAACGAAAATAATTTACGTTTTAATGTTATAGGACTTTATGGAAATCTAGAAAATTCAAATATTGTATCTGTTCGTAATGCTAATTTATCAAATAATTTAGGTGTAAAAAGAACGCCAGTTGGTAAAAATGCTTTAGGTTTTTCGGCAGAGTTAGGCTATAATATATTACCACTTATAAAGGCAGATACTAAACAAATGTTATACCCTTTCATGCGTTACGATTATTATGATACAATGCAAGATGTAGAAGGAGATATAATAGATAATCCACGCTGGGAAAGAAGCACAATAACAGGAGGTTTTAACTGGTTTGTACATCCACAAATAGTCGTAAAGGCTCAATATTCAGACAGACGTTTAGGTTCAGAAAATTACAATCAAAGCACCTTGCAATTTACAGGAAAGAAACAACACGATAGAACATTTTCTACAGGAATAGGATTCAAATTTTAAATATAAATAAATCAAAATATCATGAAAAAAAGCATATTATTTTTAAGCTTAATTACATTTATAAGTCTAACAAGTTGTAGCGATAATGAAGGAACTACAACAGAAGTAGATCCAAATGCTACGCTTTACACTCAAGTTTTATCAAGTGTATCAACAACTGTAATTACTGAAACTTATAATAGTTTGTATACAAATGCTGGGACTTTAGAAGCGGCAGTTGTTAATTTAACTATAGGTGATGAAACAGCTTTGCAAGCAGTAAAAGATGCTTGGCAAAATACAAGAGCACCTTGGGAAAAATCAGAAGGGTTTTTATACGGACCAGTCGATACTGATGGTATTGATCCAGCAATTGATTCTTGGCCAGTAGACGTTAATGCTATTAACAATATTTTAAATAGTGGTAACAACATCACATCAACATTATTAGAAAGTAACAACGAAGCTAGAGGTTTTCATACTATTGAGTATTTTGTTTGGGGATTAGACGGCAATAAAGCTGCTGCAGATTTAACAGCAAGAGAAATAGAATATTTAACTGCTGCAACACAAAACTTAAGAGCGCAAACTCAAGATTTATACTTTGGTTGGTTAGCTTCAGAAGGTAATTTTGCTTCAAACTTTATTAACGCAGGTAAATCGGGTTCAATTTATACGTCTCAAAAAGGTGCTTTAGCAGAAATTGTAGAAGGTTTAGCTATTATTGCAGATGAGGTTGCTAATGGTAAAATTGAAGAACCACTTAATGGTAATGAAGGAAGTGCAAAACCAGAAGCAGAAGAATCTCGTTTTAGTAATAATTCTAAATTTGATTTTGCTAACAATATTAGAAGTATTCAAAACATATATTTAGGAGATTATAACGGAACTAACGGTAGTGGTATTACTGATGTTGTTGTAACATCAAATACATCTTTAGATGCTGAAATTAAAGTAGCAATTTCAGATGCAATTACTGCCATTGAAGCCATTCCAGGAACATTTACAGAAGCCATCGAAAACAATAGAACAGCTGTTGAAAACGCTCAAAATAAAGTAGCTGCTTTATTAGTAGTTTTAGAATCTAGTTTAGTACCTCATATCAGTAATTTATAAGAACTACATTTCTTATATTTGCAAAAAAATTATAAGAAGGACATTCATCGAATGTTCTTCTTGTTTTATAAAAATAGCGTGAAAAATTTCATTTACAATTTAGGTTTTTATTCCCTTTTATTCATTTTTATAACTTCTTGTTCAAAAGATGATAAAGATGAATATATAAGTTTGCCATCATTAGAAAATCGATTAAACGCAGGTGGAGAAACCACAGTTTTTTTAACATCGAGTAATTCGTTTAGTACGCCAGCACCAAATTTATCTAGTACAAATTTAGATATGCATTTAGATGGTGATTTTCAGTTTGAAGCAGCTTTTGTTACTGCACCAGCAGAAGTAAATGGAGGTATAGGTCCTATTTTTAATAATACCTCATGTGTGTCTTGCCATCCTAAAGATGGTAGATCAGGTTTTCCAAGTTCAATAAATGCTTTAAGTGGTTTTTTTCTTCGAGCTAGTATTCCTGGAGTTGCAGATGATGGAGGACCAGTTCCTGTACCAAATTTCGGATTGCAAATTCAAAATCAAGCTATTTTTGGTTATGAACCTGAAGCGAAATTTCAAGTTAATTATACTCCAATTATTGAAACATTAGCTGATGGTACAAAAATCACTTTGCAAAAACCAGAGTATTCACTTATTGATACATATGTATCTGTTCCTAGCTCAATTTTATTATCACCAAGACTAGCACCGCCAGTTTTTGGTTTAGGATTGTTAGAAGCCATTACAGAATTTGATATTTTGTTAAATCAAGATATTAACGATGCCGACGGTGATGGAATATCTGGTAAAGCTAATTATGTTTACAATCCTATTTCCGATGCTATTGAAATTGGGCGTTTTGGCTGGAAAGCGAATACATCAACTATATTAGAGCAATGTGCTGGAGCTTATTCTGGCGATATGGGTATTACAACCTACATAATGGCTAATGAAACAGGTTACGGACAAACCAACGGAGATGACGGCTTAGGTGATGACCCGGAAATTACAGAAGATATTTTAAATCAAGTAGCGTTTTATTGCAAAACTATAGGTGTTCCTGCTCCAAGAAATCTAGATGATGAATCTGTAAAACGTGGTGCTTTACTTTTTGAAAGTATAGATTGTGCTAAATGTCATATTCCAAGTATGGAAACGGGTTCAAGTTTAATTTCTGAGATTTCAAATCAAACTATATTTGCTTATACTGATATGCTTTTACATGATATGGGTGAAGGTTTGTCAGATAATAGATCAGATTTTTTAGCTGATGGGAATGAGTGGAAAACAAGACCGCTTTGGGGAATTGGCTTAACACAAGTTGTTAACGGTCATACCGATTTTTTACATGACGGTAGAGCTAAAAATATTACAGAAGCTATTTTATGGCATGGAGGAGAAGCTTCAAAAGCTAAAAATGACTTTAAAAATCTATCTACAAAAGATAGAACAGACTTGTTGAGTTTTTTAAATTCTTTATAAGAATTTTAATTTGTTTTATAATCAATAAGTTTTTTAGGGCCTTCAAGTAATACTTTTACAATTTGAAGTGTGCCATCTTCTCTTGTGGCGATTTGCCATTTAATTAATGAGATTTCACCCTTTTCAATTTCTATTCCTGTAATACTTCTTGGGTGTACACAACTACCATCGTTAAAAAAAGCAATATCACCAGGTTCAGGAAAACGCGGTCTATGGGTATGTCCAACAATAGTCATTAAGTTATTGTTTTCTATAATCCACTTTTTTGTTCTACGTTCAACTTTAATGAGTTCTTTATAGTTTTTTGCAGGACTTGTAGGATCTGCAATTCCCATAACATTTAAGGGTTTCCAAAGTACACGTACCATAAAGCGACTCCATTTCCAGAATAGAAAATTCCACCAATCAGCTTGATGACCGTGTGTTAAAAACACTTCTTGATTGCTTTTTGTATGTTTTAAAATAATGCCTTCGTTGTAAATAATATCTTTAAATAGTTCAACATCTTCGCCTGTTTTTGGATCAAAAAAAGTAGATAGATTCTTTTTTACATAATCAGAATTTCTATAAACCATATCGTGATTTCCCCAAATCATATGTAATTTATTGGCTTTATGAAATAGTTTCATAAGCATATATACATTTTTATGGGCATCTAGTATGGATTCAAAAGATAGGTTTTCCCAAAGTTCATCGCCATCCCCAATTTCACAATATTCAAAACCTTCTGCATAATAATGCTTTAAGGCATGAAAATAAATGTTTCGGTTATTGGCAAAATCATCTGCAAAACTATTATCGCCTCTATGGCAATCACTAAAGAGTATAAATTTACTATCATCATCAAAATCAATGATTTTAGCATTATTATAGGCGTTATCTAATCTTTTTTTGGATGAAAACATAAAGTAAATGTAAACAAAAAGCGTTTCAAACAGAAACGCTTTTTAAGATTTGAAATAAAAAATATTAATGAAACGCATATTGCATTCCAAAAGTTAAATTGTAATTCTGTTTTAATTGAATTCCATTTAAATTTTGGAAAAAAGGTGTGCTAATTTCTGTTGCAAAACGTAATCCATCCAAGTTTCCATTAGTGGCAAGATAATTCAAACCAAAGCCAGAATTGAGATAAGTGCCTCCAGAGTTTTTAGTATCTGCTGTTGAAACCATCATGGGATTTAATAATGAACTGGAGCCATCAATTTCAACCATAACTACTGCTTCTAATCTCACTGATATACTTAGATTATTACCAGCTTTTGCGGCAAACCAATTATTAAAATTATAACGATTTCCGAATTTATAATCTTGTTCATTATCATTAATGTTTATTATTCCCGTTAATTGATGTCCCCAAGAAAATTTCTTACATTGTCCTAAATAAGTTAGTCCCAATTTTGCCCCAAAAGAACCCGTTCCTGTTTGCATTGTGTAGGGTAATTGTACTTCATTACCCATAGACATTGGTAGCATTCCTTTTTTTTCAATACTACCAGTTGGTATATAAATACCCAAATGAGCGTGCAGCTCTTTTCTATTTTTATTAAAAATGCTATAAAGCGCACTTACAGAAATATCACCTAAACCACTAGTGTTTGTTGAGAATTCATTTCCATTTCGCATTTGTAAGTCCATATCATTTTTTAAATAATTAGACATTGCCATTAACGTTAATTTGTTTGATAGAGCATACATAATGCTTAACATGTGCATATTCATAGTCATGTTTTGTGGTGATACCATATAATTAGCATGAGCATCTGCATTTGTAGCATCATAGGTGTCTTGTCTAAGATGCCTCATATCCATAGTCATATAACGGTATGAGAACATGAGCTCTCCTTTATGATGAATATGGTCTCCCATTATTGAGATTGGTGCATGCCCATCGGGTCTATTAGAAGTCCATAAATTTGTTTCTTTTTCTTGAGAAAAAGTTATTGAGGTTACTACGCATAGCGTTGCAACGAGTAGATTTTTCATTGTTTAATTTTTTAATATTATGTAATAGTTTATGTTTCTTAACGGAAGTTCTTCCGAAGAAATAAAAAAATGAAGTGAATTATACTAAGTCTGGTGGATGAAAAAGCCTTAATTTATAGTTGAAATGATATAAGTTAGAATAAGGAAAACTAGTTTTTTTTGAAGTTGTAAAAACCTGATAAGGTTGTATTTTGAATATATTAACGAATCCTATAGGGTAGTTTTCTAATGAAATTCTTAATGATTTAGGTTCGTTTTTTTGTTGTTTTTGGATTTCTTTAACCAAATGACACTTTCCATTACATTGAAGTTCTGGCTTGTCTTTATTAATACATAAAAATTTAGCAATGTAATCCTGATTAAGAACATATTCAATATAAGGCTGAATAGGTCTTAACATGGCAACCAAATACAATGAAGCAAAAAAAGTTGCTAATAGTTTATGCAAAAGTCAAGTTTTGACAAAGATATAATCAGTTGTTTAAATAAGCCATAACTAATACACTAATTTGATTTAATCTTTTAGTTTTTCAATAGCAACGGGAAGGATTCGTTCAACAAATTTAGTGTATGCCAATTTTGAAGGATGTAATCCGTCTGAAGCAACTAACTCTGGATTATTTAGTCCCATTCTAGTTATATCGGTTATGCTTATATATGTAATATTGTTTTTGGTACAATAATCTTCAGCAAAACTATTGTATCTATCAATTTCAGTTGAAATATTTGTGTTGCCATTACCAAATGGTGTATATGCGTAGTCTGGAATAGACACAACAATAACATTTTTTTTGTCTCCTTTTCCTTTTGAAATTGCTGTGTTTACTAGTTGAGGAAATTCACTTTCATATATTGAAAAAGGTTTCTTTTGATATTGATTATTAACACCAATTAAAAGCGTTACTAAATTGTAATCATTATTAATATTTTCTCTATCAATAGCTCCAATTAAATTAGTGGTAGTCCAACCAGTAGTAGCAATAACTTTTAATTCAAATTCATTATCAGAATTAAAATTATTTATTAAACTATCTTTTAATTGTACTGGGAATTTGCAGGTATCACAAACGCTTTGCCCAATAGTATAACTGTCTCCTAATCCTAAAATCTTGAAAGTATTTTGGTTTTCAGTAACAATAGCATCATCATCCTCTTCGTCTGGATTTATTTCCTCATCAGGAGCGGCAATTTCTTCTATAATTTCTTGTTCTTCAATAAGAATCCTTTCACTACTGCAATTAAAATTAAGCACAACAGAACATATTATAAAGAAAATAATCTTTTTCATTTTAGCTTTTAACTAAATATACGAATTTATTGACTTTTAGGTTTTTCTGTCATACTCAACAAATATGGGTGTTTTTTCATGAGTGGTTATATTTCTAAAACTTCAAGAAATGGTGTTTTAAATTTTATATAGTAAAAGTGACGTTAGTTTAATATCAAGTTTTTTTCTTCAATTAAGAGCTCAATAGCGTTCCATAAAGCAATACGTTTTTGTAGAGCTATAATTGAAACTTCTTCAACTTCTTGCCACTTTTTAGCATCACTACCACAGAGTTCAGTAATCATTTTCATAGCCATTGGTCCATGTTCGTCTGCATCTAATTCTATATGCCTTTCAAAATAATAGATAAGTTTAGATAGGTCTATAGATTTAAGATTATTTTGAAAATTCTTAAGAATTTCTGTAAACATACTAGGGATTAAATCTTCTCTTCCAAAGGTGAAAGCGGCAGCAATTTGATGTGATTCACCAAGATCAATTAGTTGAAATGTGAAATTTAAAAAGTCTTTTACAGCATTATCTAACTCACAGTTTTTAATAGCTACAAATACGTTTTTTGTTTCGGAGATACTTTCTAACAATGATGCTATAGAGCTTGTATTGGCTTTTGCATCTTTCATTGCATCAATATACAACTCGTAATGGCTTTGTCTATTGCCATTGATATCTATATCTGTTTCTTCTGCTAAAACAATTTCGTTAATTAAGTATCGTGTTTCTGGATTTCCTATAGGCATCCAAGGTGTTGTAGTACAAGTTAATTTATTTTGAAGGGCTTTTAGTAAAGACATAAAATCCCAAACAGCAAAAACATGATTTTGTAAAAAGACTTGTAGATCTTCAACAGTTTTAATTTTATTATATAAGGAGTGATTTAGCAATTCTTTTTGATAAGGAAGAATTGCCTTATTAATTTTTTCAATTGTCATTTTGAAATTTTTTATAAAAGTAAAAAATGCTCCCTAAAGTTTAAGAAGCATTTTATAAATTTTATTTATTGTTAAATCATTTAAACGCATTTAGTCCTGTTACGTCTAAACCTGTAATTAGTAGATGTATATCGTGTGTGCCTTCATAAGTAATCACACTTTCTAAATTCATGGAGTGTCGCATAATACTGTATTCTCCAGTAATACCCATGCCACCTAGCATTTGTCTAGCTTCTCTAGCTATATTTATAGCCATATCTACATTGTTACGTTTTGCCATAGATATTTGAGCTGTAGTTGCTGTTCCATTTTCTCTCATAACGCCTAATCTCCAAGCTAAGAGTTGTGCTTTGGTAATTTCGGTAATCATTTCAGCTAGTTTTTTTTGTTGAAGTTGAAATTGTCCAATAGGTTTTCCAAATTGTGTTCGTTCTTTACTATAACGTAAAGCAGTATCATAACAATCCATGGCAGCTCCAATGGCTCCCCAAGCAATACCGTAACGAGCAGAATCTAAACAACCAAGTGGTGCGCCTAAGCCAGATTTATTAGGCAATAAATTTTCTTTGGGTACTTTTACATTGTCAAATATAAGTTCGCCTGTAGAACTTGCTCGAAGTGACCATTTATTATGTGTTTCGGGAGTAGAAAAGCCTTCCATACCGCGTTCTACAATTAAACCATGTATGCGTCCGCTTTCATCTTTAGCCCAAACAACAGCCACTTGTGCAAAAGGCGCATTACTAATCCACATTTTAGCACCGTTTAGTAAATAATGGTCACCTTTATCTTTAAAATTGGTAACCATTCCTGCTGGATTACTACCGTGATCTGGTTCTGTTAAGCCGAAGCAACCCATCCATTCTCCGCTAGCTAATTTTGGCAAGAATTTTTGACGTTGAGCTTCGTTTCCGTATTTCCAAATAGGATACATAACTAGTGATGATTGAACTGAAGCTGTACTGCGTACTCCTGAATCTCCACGCTCAATTTCTTGCATAATTAAACCATAAGAAATCTGATCTAAACCAGCTCCCCCATATTTCATAGGGATGTAAGGTCCAAAGGCACCTATTTCTGCTAAACCATTTATTATTTGAGTTGGAAATTCGGCTTTTTGAGCATATTCTTCTATTATAGGAGAAACTTCACGTTTTACCCATTCGCGAGCAGTATTACGAACTAATTTATGTTCATCTGTAAGTAACTCATCAAGGTTGTAATAATCTGGAGCTTCAAATAAATCTGGTCGCATAAAGATAAAATTTATAGGTGTTTAAAATAAAATCAATAATGAATCTTTATTTTTTTTGAGAATTCATCATTTTTATTCATCAAATTTAATTAATCTTTATTGATTAAATTACATTTTTAAATAAAAATCTTTAGTTAGATTTATATAATCCTGGGTGTATTTATGTCTTTCTGTTTCTATAATTAGCTCACTAATTTTGACGGTATTTTCACTAAAGGAAAATTCTATTAAACTTCGTTTTATTTTAGAAGTAGAGTTACCTTTTAGATGAAGTATTTTATTAGGAAAAATATTAAATTTAGAGGCTAGAGATATAAAAAGATTTTCTTCTTTATATGGGATAATAACAGAAAATATGCCATTTTTAGAAAGTAATTTTGATACACCAAAAACTAATTCTTCAAAGGGCATTGCGTCTTGAAAACGCGCCATGTCTCTTGCTGAATTTTTAGTTTTATAATCTTCAGAGTAGAAAGGAGGATTGCAAATTATAAGGTCGTATTTGTCATCAATTTCATCAACAAATTCTTCTAAGGAAGCATGATAACAAAAGAGTCTGTCTCCCCAATGAGATTGTTCAAAATTGTCTACACATTGTTCGTAAGCGGCATCGTCAATTTCGATAGCGTCAATAAGTTCTGCATGACTTCGTTGTGCCAACATGAGAGACAAAACACCTGTTCCTGCACCAATATCTAAAATAGAAAATGGATTCCTTTCCAAGGAAGACCAAGCGCCAAGTAAAACTCCATCTGTGCCAATTTTCATGGCGCATTGGTCTTGATTAATAGTAAATTCCTTAAAGGCAAATGGGCTCTTCGACATGTGTTTTAGTGTTAAAATATTATAAAGTATGCTAAAGTCTGTTAAAAATTATAATTATTAGTTCTTCAACGTGTTATATACTCGTATATAAATTAATAGAGCACTAAATTACATCAATATGAAGTATTCAGAAAAAATTATAGAAAAACTTAATGATTTATTAATTATGAATTATGAGGTAGAGAAAATATACTTGGAGGCCCTGAAAAATGTTACTGATAACACATTAAAAACATTTTTTAGAGAAAGAGGCCTAGAAAGATATGAGTTTAGTATAGAATTGAAAAATGAAATTAAAATTCTTGATGGTAACCCTGAACAGTTAGGAGAATTAAGTAAAGATTTTTATAAAGTAAAAATGAATTTTAGAAATTTAATTTTTTTAGAAAATCAAAATGATTTATTAGATGAGGTTTTCAGTCTTAAAAAAGTAAGTATCGATAAATACAATCAATTATTAATGGAGCCTAATTTACCTTTACAATTATGTAGGATTTTAATAAAACAGAGAGATAGTATTCAAGCTACAATGCGTGTTTTAAAAAGAGAATCTGCATTTGTAGCTTAAAAAACGCATTTAAAGAGGTGTTTTTTGCATTTCATGGATTTTTTTTATTAATTTAGCAAAGTCCATATAAGATTTAGATAAAATTTTATATTGTTTAATCTCTTTTTTTGAAGAGATAGCGATCAAATTTTTTTAAATCATTCAAATCAAACAAGACCAACTTAACCATGAAAAAGGCTAAAAAAATTATTTCCTCTCTGAACAAATTATTAATTGTTAATCACAAAACAGAAAAGATATTCTTAAATGCACTTGATGAAGTTGATAATATTGTATTAAAAAACTTCTTTAGAGTATCTAGTTACGAAAGAAATCAATTTATAAAAAGTATAGATTTCCTTATAAGAGAAAAAGGAGGAATACCAACTTATCCGCAAGGAGTATTTGATTCTAATAACTTACTGAGTTTAAATTTAAGTGAGATTATATCAACTAAAGATGAGCAATTTCTGTTTACAGAAATTGGGAGAATGCAAGTAATAGATATTGAGAAATACCAAAAAGCTCTTAATAAATTTGATTTCCCAGAAGAAATAGAGAAATTGTTGGAAGGTCAAAAAAATACTATTGTAAAATCACTGTACTCTATTGAAGTACATAAAGATTTATTTGCTAAAAATATTGTGTCTTTTTAAGTGATTTTAAAACTTTATTTACAAATTAATTTTTAAACCTAAAGGTATAGATCAATAAGACCTTCTGGTGTATCGACTAGAATAGTTTTGTTTTTTCTATCGACCTTTACTATAAACTGATCATTCATAGGAATTAAAATTTCCTTACCATTATTTTCTACTTCGAATAATGCTTGTGCTGTAGAATCATTAACAGCCACAATTTTTCCTACTTCCCCATAGTTTTTATCATTCATGGTAAAACCAATTACTTCATGAAAGTAAAACTTATTTCCTTCTAGTTTTGGCAAAAACTCTAAAGGTAAGTACACTTCACTTTTTATTAATGAATCCGCATCGGCTTCATTGATTACATCTTCAAACTGAACACGCAATAAATCTGATTTATGAAGTTGAGAACTTTCAATAAAAAATGGGATTAATGTATTACGTACATTAATAAACATAGCATCTAGATTTTCGTATAAATCCGGTTGATCGGTATCTAATTTAATTAGCAACTCGCCTTTAAAGCTGTATTTTCTAACAATTTTACCTAAATAAAAGCAATCTTCTTTTTTCATTGTAATAAATAAAAAACTCCGATAAAAGTTATCGGAGTTTAAAAGTATAAAAAATTAATGTTTTTTATTCTTCTTCGTTAGTAGCTTCAGCTTCTGTAGCAGGAGCTTCTTCTTCTACAACAGGAACAGCAGCAGCAATACGAGCCTCATTAGCAGCTTTTTCAGCTTCTAGTGCTTTCGATTTAGCTTCAGCATCAGCTTTAGATAAACCATCAGTTTTAGCTTGTACTTTAGTCGCTTTTTCTTCTAACCAAGCGTTAAATTTAGCTTCAGCTTGTTCTTCTGTTAAAGCACCTTTTCTAACACCACCTGCAAGGTGATTTTTTAATAAAGCACCTTTGTAAGATAAAATAGCTTTAGCCGTATCTGTTGGTTGTGCACCATTCTGTAACCAAGTTACAGCACCATCAACATTTAATTCAACTGTTGCTGGGTTTGTGTTTGGATTGTAAGCACCTAATTTTTCTAAGTATTTACCATCTCTTTTTGAACGTGCATCAGCTGCAACGATCCAATAGTAAGGTTTCCCTTTTTTACCGTGTCTTTGTAATCTAATTTTTACTGGCATAATAATTAATTAATTGAGGTTCTCGACCTCGGTTATTAATGAGGGCGCAAAGATACTATATTTTTTTAATTATCAAGACTTTATTTGTGTTGAAAATGATGCGTTTAGTTTAAAATAAAAGACAAACAGGGTTTGGTAAAGCAATATCATTTAAAAACGATAATTCTCCAGAGGAAGCATCAACACTAAAAACCGATATATTGCTACTTTTTTTATTTGCAACTAATAAAAATTTCCCTGTAGGGTCTAATGTGAAATTACGAGGCCAATCACCATGAACAGGTACATTTTGTATTTTTTCTATGGTTCCTGTTTCTGTATTTCTTTTAAAAACGGCTATGGAGTTTTCTCCTCTATTGGAACCATATATAAAACGTTCGTTTTTAGATAAGTGAATATCTGCACATGAATTTTCTCCAGAATAATCCTTAGAAAGCGTTGATGTGTGATTTATTAGTTCGTAACTATCTCCAACTTTTTTTGCGGTAGTAATGGTACTAGCATATTCATTTATTATATAAATAAAGTCACCGTTGTTAGTTAATGCAAAATGTCTTGGGCCAGCATTTTTGGTAAATTTTACAATAGAAGAGTCCTTCAGTTTGTAATTGTTATTGCTTTCTTTTTTATATAAATACATGGCGTTTCTTCCTAAATCTGCTACAAAAAGATTGTTTTTGTAAAATTGAGCAGAATGTACGTGAGACTTTTGCTCAAGAGAATTATGATCAAAAACCTGTGAAGCTTCATTAAGGCTTCCATCTTCTTTAATATCGTATAAAGCCATATTGCCACCTACATAATTTGAGGTAGCCAATTTATTTCCTTCTTTATTTGTAGAAATATGGCATGGCGCGCCTCCATGACTTTTCACTTTATTTATTAATTGCAATGTTCCTGCTTCTTCAACTTTAAATGATGACACAGTTCCATCATCACCTTCACCAACTGCATAAATGTTTTTTTTGTTTGGAGAATATGTTATAAACGATGGGTTATCAATAGTTGCAGCCAAACTTAAATCTTTAAGTTCGCCAGTTTCAGTATTAAATAGTAGTTTGTAAATACCTTCACTGTCACCAGATGTATAAGTGCCTATGTAAAGAGGTATACTTTTGGTTTGTTGTTTGCAGCTAAAAAAAACAATTGTCACTAATAGTAAAATTTTTAATTTCATAATAAAAATATTGTTTTTCAAAAGTAATATAAATTTTAAGAGATAAATAATTGTGTTAAAGCCCTCTTAAAACAATCACAAACCTTGTTAAATACCTTGACAAAGGTAGTCTTATCACTTATATTGTATATGATGATGTGAAACAATAAGCATCTTAAAATAAATTATTGAAATTTAAAAATGAAAATGATATTATGAAGTACACGGAAGAAATTTCAAACAAATTAAATGAATTATTAGTCAAGAATTATGATGCTGAAAAAGGGTATTTAAATGCTGCAGATCATGTTGATAGCACAGATTTAAAAATATTTTTTAGAAGAAGAGCTACAGAGCGTAGTGAGTTTGCTAAACAAATTAGAACAGAAATTTTACGCTACGGTGAAGACCCAAAAGAATCTGGTAGTTTTAAAGGAACAATGCACAGAAATTGGATGAGCTTAAAATCTTTATTCTCATCGAATGACGAAGAGGCTATTTTAGAAGAGGCTATTAAAGGCGAAAAAGCAAGCCTTGATGAATATAATGAAGTTTTGAAAGATAGAACTTTACCACCAAGTATTGATTCGCTGTTATTCAATCAAAAAAATGCGATTCAAGCAGCAATTAATACCGAAAAAGTACATGAGGAATTAGTGTCATAAACATTAATTATTTAGTTAGTTATGCGCAACCCATTGGGTTGCGTTTTTTTGTTTAAAACTCTTTATAACTATCCTTTAAAAAAGTATAAATTCTATGTATTTTTATACACTTCGTTTTTTGCTCTAAACGAACCAAATTATAAACAAATAAACTTACTTAATGTATTTAATTTTCGATACAGAAACCACCGGATTACCAAAACGTTGGGACGCACCAATAACAGATACAGATAACTGGCCTAGGTGCATACAAATTGCATGGCAATTACACGATGTTATGGGTAATTGTATCGATCATCAAGATTATTTAGTAAAACCAGAAGGATTTAATATTCCTTATGATGCCGAGAAAATCCATGGTATTTCAACAGAATTAGCCGAAGAGCAAGGTGTTTCTTTAGCAGAAGTATTAGAAAAGTTTAATGAAGCATTAAGCAAAACCAAATTTGTTGTTGGGCAAAATGTTAAGTTCGATCTTAATATTATGGGTGCCGAATTTGTGAGAGGAGGAGTTGCAAACTCATTACAAGAACTACCTGTTTTAGATACATGTACAGAGCATACAGCTAGTTTATGCCAAATTCCTGGCGGACGTTACGGTAAGTTTAAGTTGCCAACATTAACAGAGTTACATCAACATTTATTTAATAAGCCTTTTTCCGAAGCACATAACGCAACAGCCGATGTTGAAGCGACTACAAGATGTTTTTTGGAATTGGTTCGTTTAGGAGAGTATACCAAAGAGCAGCTTGATGTTGAGCTGGAATATTTCCAAAATTTTAAAGAGGCAAACCCTAACGAAATTCAGCTTATAGGATTAAAGCATATAAACCTTAAAAAGGAAAGTGCTAAAATTCGTGAGCGTCTTAAAAAAGCTGAAGGCAGTAAAATTTCTTCTGAAGAAATTAAGCAAAATGTATCCGATTTAGAAGATGTAGATTTTGTTCACTTGCACAATCACTCACAGTTTTCTGTATTACAATCAACCATGAGTGTTGTTGATATAGTTGCTTCTGCTGCAGAAAACAATATGTCTGCCGTTGCCTTAACAGATCATGCAAACATGATGGGAGCATTTCACTTTGTAAATGCAGCGAACAGACATAATAGCGGGGTTAAAGCTAAAATTAAAGCAGCCGAAGAAAGCGGAGAAACGGTTACGGAAAAAGAAGTAAAACCAATTATTGGTTGTGAGTTTTTTGTTTGCGAAAATCATCAAGATAAAACTAGAAAGGATAATGGCTATCAAATAGTGTTTTTAGCAAAAAATAAAAACGGATATCATAATCTTGCAAAATTATCATCTCATGCGTTTGTTGATGGGTTTTACTATCTCCCTAGAATCGATAAAAAATTAGTTGAACAGTATAAAGAAGACCTTATTGTCCTTACAGGAAACCTGTATGGCGAAGTGCCAAGTAAGGTTTTAAATGTAGGAGAAAATCAAGCTGAAGAGGCTTTGCTTTGGTGGAAAGAACAATTTGGTGATGATTTGTATATTGAGTTAATGCGACATAATCAAGAAGATGAAAATCGTGTTAACCCTATACTGATTGAATTTTCTAAAAAGCACGATGTTAAATTAATTGCAACCAACAATACTTATTATTGCAAGCAACAGGACGCTAATGCACACGATATTTTACTGTGTGTAAAAGACGGAGAAAAGCAAGCGACACCAATTGGTCGCGGACGAGGATATCGTTACGGTTTACCAAATCAAGACTATTATTTTAAGTCTTCAGATGAAATGAAAGCCTTGTTTAAAGATGTTCCAGAGGCAATTACAAACATAAAAGAAGTTGTAGATAAAGTTGAAGGTTACCAGTTAGCAAGGGAAGTTTTATTACCTGCTTTTGATATTCCAGATGAATTTAAAAAAGATGAAGATGTAGCCGATGGAGGCAAACGTGGTGAGAATGCTTTTTTAAAACATTTAACTTTTGTAGGCGCAAAAAAAAGGTATGGAGAAGAACTTTCAGAAGAAGTTGTAGAACGATTAGATTTTGAGCTAAGCGTTATAGAAAACACAGGTTATCCAGGATATTTTTTAATTGTTGAAGATTTTATTCGAGAAGCCAGAAATATGGACGTGTCTGTTGGTCCAGGACGTGGTTCGGCAGCAGGTTCTGTTGTTGCTTATTGTTTGTGGATTACGAATATCGATCCGCTTAAATACGACTTGCTTTTTGAGCGTTTCTTAAATCCAGATCGTATTAGTATGCCCGATATTGATATCGATTTTGATGACGAAGGCAGAAGTCGGGTTATGGATTATGTAATCAATAAATACGGAAGTAATCAAGTAGCACAAATTATTACTTACGGTACGATGGCAGCAAAGTCATCTATTCGTGATACAGCACGTGTTTTAGATTTGCCACTTTTTGATGCCGACAGAATTGCAAAATTAATTCCAACAATGTCTAAGCTTGGAAAGATTTTTGGACTAGATGAAAAAGAATTAAGTAAAAAGTTTAGAGCTGAAGATTTAGAGAAAGTTAACGAACTTTTAAATATAGCTGATGGTAGCGATTTACAAGCAGAAACAGTAAACCTTGCAAGAACATTAGAAGGTTCTGTTCGTAATACTGGTATTCATGCTTGTGGTGTAATTATCACACCAGATGATATTACCAAATTCGTTCCTGTAGCAACAGCAAAAGATTCAGACTTATATGTAACCCAATTTGACAACTCTGTAGTTGAAGATGCGGGACTTCTAAAAATGGATTTTTTAGGATTAAAAACTTTAACTCTAATTAAGGATACGGTTAAAATTGTAAAAGCAAAACATGATATTTTGCTAGATCCAGATAATTTCCCTCTAGATGATGAAAAGACTTATGAGTTATTCCAAAGAGGTGAAACAGTTGGGGTATTCCAATATGAATCTCCTGGAATGCAAAAGCATCTTAAAGATTTAAAACCTACTGTTTTTGAAGATTTAATTGCGATGAATGCACTTTATCGTCCAGGACCAATGGAATATATTCCAAGTTTTGTTCGTAGAAAACATGGTGATGAAGATATTGAGTACGATTTACCAGCCATGGAAGAGTACTTAAAAGAAACATACGGTATTACAGTATATCAAGAGCAGGTAATGTTGCTATCCCAAAAATTGGCAGGATTTACTAAAGGTGAAGCCGATGTATTGCGTAAAGCCATGGGAAAAAAGCAAATTGCTGTACTTGATAAAATGAAACCTAAATTTATTGAGCAGGCAAGTGCAAATGGTCATGATGCAAAAATTCTAGAAAAGGTTTGGAAAGACTGGGAAGCTTTTGCAAGTTATGCTTTTAATAAGTCGCATTCAACCTGTTATGCTTGGATTGCTTATCAAACAGCTTATTTAAAGGCACATTATCCTGCAGAATACATGGCTGCTGTGCTTTCAAATAATATGAACGACATTAAACAAGTGACGTTTTTTATGGAAGAATGTAAACGCATGAAGTTGGATGTTCTTGGGCCTGATGTTAACGAATCATTTTATAAATTCTCTGTAAATAAAGATTATGCTGTTCGTTTTGGAATGGGAGCCATAAAAGGGGTAGGACATGGAGCAGTTATGACCATTGTTGAAAATAGAAAAAAAGAAGGTCATTATAAATCTATATTCGATTTCGCAAAACGTATAGATTTAAGAGCAGCAAATAAAAAAGCATTCGAAAATTTAGCTTTAGCTGGTGGTTTTGATGGGTTAGCGTCAACACATAGAGCGCAATATTTTCATGACGATGGTGATGGAATTACTTTTTTAGAAAAAGCAATTAAGTACGGGGCAAAACATCAGGAAAACGAAAATTCCGCACAAGTTAGTTTGTTTGGTGATGCTAGTGATGTACAAATAGCAGAACCTCAAGTGCCACCATGCGAAGAGTGGGGGACTATGGAGAAGCTAAGTAAAGAGCGTGAAGTTGTAGGTGTTTATATCTCTGGTCATCCGTTAGATGATTTTAAAACTGAAATAAAAACATTTTGTAATGGTGCCATAGCAATGTTCAATAATTTAGAGCCCTATTTAAATAGAGAAATAGTTTTTGGAGGCGTGGTTACCGATGTGCAACATCGGGTTAGTAAACAAGGTAAAGGATGGGCTTTATTTACAATTGAAGACTACACAGATAGTTTTGAATTCAGAATTTTTGGAGAAGAGTATTTAAAGTTTAGGCACTTTTTAATGAAAAACAATTTTGTTTTTGTTAAAACATTTGTGCGTGAAGGTTGGGTTAATAAAGATACGGGTAAGAAGAGTGACCCGAGGTTACAATTTAATAATTTCCAATTGTTGCATGATGTTATGGAAAATTATGCTAAAAAGCTTTCTATTCAAGTTGATATAAATGATTTAAATGAGCAGAAAATAATAGCATTAAAGGAATTATTTCATAGGCATCCAGGTAATCAAATGCTTAATTTTTTAGTTTATGATACAAAAGAAAAGATAAAACTTTCAATGCCAAGTAGAAAACAAAAGGTTAAAGTTTGTCAAGAACTTATAAGTGAACTTGAAGCGAGAAATTTACATTATAAGCTAAATTAATAGAAATTATCTTTTTGGAAAGTTGAAAGTTATGCAAAAGAAAGCAATGGCATTCTTTTTGCTATTTAATTAAAAGCAAAAGAAATATAATTATTTTTAATTCGATAAAAAGTTTAAATAACTGCAAACAATGTAGCTATAAACAAAACAAATTGCTAGCTTGTAAGCTTTAGGAAAAAAAATGACTAATTTTGCATAATTAGAATTATTAAAAAACATATTAAAATATAAATATTATGGCATTAGAGATAACAGATGCGATGTTTGAAGAGACGGTTTTAAAAAGTGATAAACCTGTACTAGTTGATTTTTGGGCTGCTTGGTGTGGACCATGTAGAATGGTAGGGCCTATTATTGAAGAAATAAGTAGCGAATACGAAGGAAAAGCTGTTGTTGGTAAAGTTGATGTTGATGCCAATCAAGAATTTGCTGCTAAATACGGTGTTCGTAATATACCTACAGTTTTAGTTTTTCAAAACGGAGAAGTAGTAGGAAGACAAGTTGGTGTAGCTCCAAAAAATGCTTATACAGAGGCAATAGATTCTCTTTTGTAAAACATATTAAAAAAGAAAGTTAAAAAGGTTTACTATAATGGTAAACCTTTTTTTATTTTAGATGAAAAATTAAACTAATTATGAGTAAAACAATAAAAGTACAAGATGCTATAGATAGCAAATTAATAGAAGAACGTAAAGTGTTTTTATGGGGACAGGTAGATGATAAATCTGCTAAGCATGTAATAGATAGGTTGTTGTATTTAGATGCTTTAGAAACAAAAGATATTCAATTATATATTAATAGTCCAGGTGGTTATGTAACATCTGGTTTTGCTATGTACGATTGTATTAAATCTTTAAACAGCGATGTATCTACAATTTGCACAGGATTGGCTGCGTCTATGGGTTCTATATTACTATCTGTAGGAACTAAAGGGAAACGTTTTATCCAACCACATGCACGTGTTATGATACATCAACCTAGTGGTGGAGCAAGAGGGCAGGCTAGTGATATTGAAATTACAGCACAAGAAATTTTAAAAACGAAAGAATTAAGTGCTAAAATTCTAGCGGATAACTGTGGACAAGATTTTGATAAAGTAATGAAAGATTTTAATCGTGACCATTGGATGGGAGCTGAAGAGTCTGTTACTTATGGTATTGTTGATGGAGTTATTTAATAACCCATTATGAATTTACAAAACGAACTTAATAAATCTGAAGGATTTAAAAACTTAGAATTGCTTGCTAAACAAGTGGTTGAAGGTTTTATCGCAGGCATTCATAAAAGTCCGTTTCATGGGTTTTCTGCAGAGTTTGCAGAACATAAAATTTATAATCAAGGAGAAAGTACACGACATATAGATTGGAAGTTATTTGCTAAAACAGATAAGCTTTATACTAAAAGATATGATGACGAAACTAATTTAAGATGTCATATTATTATAGATAATAGTAGCTCGATGCATTTTCCTAAAATGGAAACCTTTTCAATTGATAAGTTAAATAAAATTGGATTTTCCGTTTTAGCTTCAGCAGCATTAATGAACATTTTAAAAAAACAACGTGATGCGGTAGGTTTAAGTATTTATAGTGATGCTTACGATTATTATGCGCCTGAGAAAGGTAGTGAGCGTCATCATCAAATGTTGCTAAATCATTTAACTGAAGCCTTAATTTCAAAGCCAGTAAATAAACAAACCGAAACCTATAAATACTTGCATGAAATAGCAGAGAAAATCCATAGGCGTTCAATGATTTTTTTATTTACTGATATGTTTCAAACAAGCGAAGATGAAATAAAACTTTTTGAAGCTTTACGTCATTTAAAATATAATAAGCATGAAGTTGTATTATTTCATGTGTTTGATAAGGAAAAAGAACTGGAATTCCATTTCGATAATAAACCAAAACGTTTTATTGATATTGAAACTGGGGAGTATATTAATTTATACGCAGACTCAATAAAGGAAAATTATTATAAAGCAGTTGATGATTATTTTACATCATTACGCTTAAAATGTGCACAATACAAAATAAAATATGTTGAGGCAGATATTAATAAAGACTTTAATAATATACTGACTACCTATATGGTAGAGCGACAGAAATTTGCTCAGTAAAAAAAAACATAAAAAAACATAAAAAACATTTGAGATATTAAAAAAGGCGTGTATATTTGCAACCGCAATAAAGCAACGGTCTGGTAGTTCAGTTGGTTAGAATGTCGCCCTGTCACGGCGAAGGTCGCGGGTTCGAGTCCCGTCCAGACCGCTTTTAAGAGTAATATATTAAATCAAAACCTCGCTAATTATATAATTAGGGGGGTTTTATCGTTTTTAGGGTTATATTTAAAGATAGAATATTTAACTTTAAAAGTTCACAAATCGTCAACATTCAATTTTTAATCGTCAACATATCGTCAACATCATTAAAAGTTGAACTTTGAATAT
Organism: Flaviramulus basaltis; assembly: GCF_900114265.1. Classification (GTDB taxonomy): domain Bacteria; phylum Bacteroidota; class Bacteroidia; order Flavobacteriales; family Flavobacteriaceae; genus Flaviramulus; species Flaviramulus basaltis. Next base: position 421,852 of record NZ_FPKV01000001.1, on the reverse strand, counting down.
TTAAAAACCTTGCTATAGTTGATTTGACTTTCGTCTCAATGAATGTTTAACAAACAAAAAGACGACAACTATGCGTACTTCTTTCACATTTTCAGTGCTTTTTTGGATTTATAAAAAACGAGCAAAAAACAACCAGACAAATATTTATGCCAGAATCACGGTGAATGGCAAGAATGCCAACATAAGCCTTAAACATAAAGTGGACATAAATTCTTGGGATGCCAAGGCCCAAAAGGTGAGAGGCCATAATGCCATTGCCAGAGAAATGAATTTATATCTCGAGGAAGTGAAATCACAAATAGTACAATGTTATCGTGATTTAAAGACAGAAAAGAGAATTCTCTCTTCTGAGCTCATCAAGTCCAGGTATTTGGGTGAGGATAAAATTGATTACACCCTTATTGATATTTTTGAGTACCACAATAAAAATATGGCGCATAAACTGAAGGCCAATACAGTTGGGCACTACAAAACAACACAAAAGCATATTTTAACATACTTAAAGGAAAAGTATAAAACCCTAAATATACACCTTCAAAATTTGGATTATGAATTCATCATTGGTCTTGAAAGTTTTCTAAGATCCTACCAGTCCAGGTCATCGCAAGGAACCATCAGCAACAATGTAGCAATGAAGCATATTCAGAGACTCAGAAAAATGATTACGCTCGCTTACAATATGGAATGGATCGATCGGGACCCATTTGTTATGTTCAAACCGAAAATAGAGAAAAGGGAGCGGGAATTCCTTACTGAAATGGAACTTCAAAGAATAGAGAGTCTATCCTGTCCTATAGATAGACTTATGACAGTTAAGGATTTGTTCGTTTTTGGTTGCTACACAGGACTATCCTATGTTGATATAATGAAGCTTAAAAAAGATAATATTTTAATGGGGATTGATGGAAGTGATTGGATAATGTCAGAAAGACTAAAAACAAAGATCCCTGTAAAAATACCTCTGTTACCTGTAGTCGAGTCATTGATAAAGAAATATGAAAATCATCCAAGAACACTATATTCGGGTAGATTGATGCCTTATTTGTCCAACCAAAAGTTGAATAGCTACCTAAAAGAAATAGCTGATATGAGTGGCATTAAAAAGAACCTTACCTTCCACATGGCCCGACATACTTTTGCAACAACCGTAACTTTGAGCAATGGAGTTCCAATAGAGACGGTATCTAAATTGCTCGGTCATACCAAAATTGTCACAACTCAAATTTACGCTAGAGTGATTGAAAAAAAGATAGGTGAAGACATGCAAAAGCTAAAAGATCGTTTTTCTCTAAATAAACAAGTCCAATAATATGTTATTTAACCCTTTAATTCATCAAGTTTTATTTTGGCTTATTCAAAAAACACCTACTGGTCTTTTGTTGACGAATTAAGATGTTCTTAAAAACTGGCAAAAAGATTATACTTATAACGCAACTAAAAACGAGTTTATTCATAAAGCCAATGTTTCTATAGAAAAAGAAATTATTAGAAAATGGTAATTTAATGATTTAGGGTTCTGTACATCTATAAAAAGTAATATAAATTATCCTTTCATTTTAGGATTAAGTTGTAATACACCTCGTGGATATTAATCGACTTTGGGAAACAGTAACCTTTGAGCATTCTTTTTTTGAAGAAATATATAATTCGTTACAATTAAACCTTATTAGATGCGACAGGACCCTTATTTAACTTAAAGCTTAAGTATTATGAAAATACTGAAATGGCTTCTGTTTAAAAGAGGGTTATCTATATCAATATTGGTACAAAGATAAACTCGTAAAATACTTCCATCAAAAGACTACGGCATAAAGCCTTCGCTAATTCCCTTGCTTATTTATTCCGTTTCCTTTTGAGCCAAGATTTTAGCTTCCGTTTGGTTCCTGCTCAAATATTGTTTAATCTAAAATTTAATTATTATGACAACAACAGCAAGTACCGCAAGAAAAAGGGGAAAGGCAACAGCCACCGTTAAAGATGAGGTCAAGAAAAAATTGGTACGACCTACCATTGGGCTCCAAGTCCAAGAGCTCAGTATGGAAAGGATTATTCCAGATCCAATGCAACCGAGAAAATCCTTTAATGAGGAAGCTCTTAAACAACTGTCCCAAAGCATCACTGAGCACGGTGTCCTGCAACCCATTACAGTCCGTAAATCCGGAAAGGATTATATCATCGTCATGGGCGAGCGAAGGTATCGTGCCTGTAAGTTGGTGGAAACGGAAACAATACCATGCATCATTAGTGAATACGATAATAATGATGTATTGGAAATTCAAATCATCGAAAATCTGCAACGACAGGATGTTGAGCCTACCGAAGAAGCCGAAGCAATGGCCTACCTAAGCGAAAAATATTCGCCATTAGAGATTTCAAAGCGATTGGGAAGACCAGAAAACTTTGTAAGGCAACGACTGAAATTAGCAGGCCTCATTGAAGGTTTTAAGGCATTTGTTCGCAGTGGTGAAATGACCATTTCATTAGGGACAGGTGTTGCGCTTTTCGATCCAGGGGAACAGCACATGATGTTGGAAACCATGGGGGACCATTTCAATGCACATCAGATCAATCAGATGATCAAGAACCAGACCTATGATCTGGAGAAAGCACCTTTTGATGTAACCGATGAAAAATTAACCACTAAAGTTGGTGATTGTATAACATGTCCGTTCAATGCAGCCAATCAAGGGAATTTGTTTGGCGATGGTAAAATGGTGTGCACAAAATCGGCCTGTTATGAAACAAAGAAGAATAGGTCGTTTTTGAACTTGATTGAGAAATCGAAAAAAGAGCATGTGCTTTTGATTCCCGAAATTCGAAAGTATTGGGCAGAGGATGATAATAATCAGCTTATAATTTCACAATTGGAAAAGAATGGCTTGAAAGTCTATCTTCTGGATGATGTTGAACTCATTGAAGAACCAATGGCACCTACCATGGAAGCCATTAAGGTCGAATAACAACATTACGATTATTCCGAAGATGAGCTGAAAGCTGAACTTGATGAGGCCATTGGGAATTACAGGGAAGCGTTGGAAACGTACCGTTCCGCAAAAGAAAATGGATTTGTTGCGGGCATCATGTTCCATCCAAAAACGTATGTGAACAAAGCAATTTTTGTGAAAATAGTTGACCATTCTGAAACTGAAAATTCCACCTATTCAGAGCCGATGTCCAAAAGGAAAATGGCCGATTGTACACCTGAAGAACAAATCGTTAAAATCAAAGAAAGGGAAATCCGTAAGAAACATATCGAGACCAACAAGCAATTTGAAGAAGTGGTTCAGATGATTCGTGAGACGACATATATCGATATGGAAAAGGCACTTTCAACAGATGAAATGGTCGCATTCTCATTAACCTTATTTGAAAACAATGTGGACTATGTCGGTCGACAAAAGCACTTTTCAAAATTATTGGGCAACACATCCAAGATGACCGATTTGGAAACTGCCGAGCATTTTAAAAAGCATTTCAAAAAGGGCATCCTTTATAGGTTGATTCGGTATATCCTGACCAAGCAAGTGCATTTTGGGGAAAGCAATCACGTCAATAACTTAACAAACATGTCATTCTACAGGGCGATGCAAGGGTACTATAAAACCAAGATCGCCAATATTGAAAAGGAATATGCAGCAGAGAGAAACAAGCGTGAAGTACGTTTGAAAGCGCGCATCACAGTTCTTGAAAAACAAGTTCAGGAATTGAACGATTAGCTTTTGTTGTTTGGAGAAGGGTCGACATTCGTGTCGGCTCTTTTTTTTATTGAGGTAATTGAAGGGAGTTGACCATACCACGTTTTAGCAAGTATGATTACATAGTGTTTAACCTAAAATACCAAATTATGGAAAATTTAAAAGTAGTTCAGTTCGATTTTGGTTTTGAATGCGAACCAATAGCGGCCAAAGAAAAAGTAGTACAACCAACCAAAACGGACAAGAGTGATTTTGTGTTCGATTTTATGGATTGTTTGGCAAGCCCAATCATCGTCTTTAAATCGGCATGGCAAGATACCATACCAAGGGACATCCTCGGTAGAATAAAACTATCACGAATCATTTGTTCGATGTCAAAAGAGAAAATGGCATCACTGACTGAGACCTTGGCCTACATCATGCCAAGAACTTATGAAGCGCCCATGCCAACTGAATGGGTGAATATTTACACCTGGTTAGGTTTACAATATGCCAAACAATTCAAAAAGGAGGAACAGTTAAAGGCCATGGCCGAAATAGCACCAAAAGAACTTTCAGGCTATGAAAAAGGGCTTTTAAAAAACCTGAGACTATGGATTTATGAAAAGCGAAGAAAAGCTTTGAAGGATATTCTGAAAAAGGATAGGATTTCAAAAGAAGACGGTATTTTGGATATTCAAGAAAAGCTGTTTTAATAATATTATTTCAAATAATGGGAAGCGTATCTCAATAGGCCATTCAGCACATTCCCCATCATTTCGCGAAGGGCTACATGACGGGAAAAGAGCTTCATTAACAAATGTCTTGGACCTAATCATCACTTTTGACTTTCCATGTCGTTAACCCTTTCCGCTTTTCTGAAAATGTAAACCTGTCCTGAGCGCAGTCTAAGGGCTGCATTCCAAGTAAAAAGTGCGGATCAAGTCCGCCAAATAATGGTTATCTATTGACATTTTGTTCCGCTTCCAATGATTCTGTATTTCCCAAGGCATTTAGGTCCACATCCCGGGCCAACACCGCCATCCCTTTTTTTGACAGCAAAATAACAACATTCAGGATTGAAGACAGCATAACCAGGCTCCCTTCGTCCACGCTCAGGGTAAACTCGCTCGCACTTTTTATATGTTCATACAACCCTGAATATTGAAAGCCACCAAGCAACAAAAAAAGGTAACAGCGTCGGCTCTATGGGAAGTAAATCTAAAATGGAACTTATGGAATCTTACAAAATCAACAAAAAGGAAGCGCAACAAAAGCTAAAAAAACAAAAGCAGGAAAACGCTCTGGATATAATAAGTAAATCAATAACAAAGCCTTTCTGAAGAGTTCGGACAGGTCAATATTAATCCTTAAATTTTTTAATTATGAGTACTCTAAGAAACAAAGTACAGTTGATTGGCAACGTGGGAAACGTGCCAGAAATCACAAACCTTGAAAGTGGCAAGAAAGTCGCTAAATTTTCAATCGCCACCAATGAATCTTATAAGGATTCCAAGGGAGAAAAAGTTCAGAATACCCAATGGCACAATATTGTGGCATGGGGAAAGATTGCCGAAATCGTGGAAAGATTCGTGGGCAAGGGAAAGGAAGTGGCACTTGAGGGCAAATTGACTTCACGCGCCTATGAAACCGCAGCAGGAGAAAAAAGATACGTTACCGAAGTGGTCGTGGATGACATCTTGCTATTGGGAACTAAAGGTGAGGATAACGCTTCCTAATGATTTAAGAAAAATAGAGGGTGTTCCCTTTTAACTCAACACCCTCTTTTCACTTTTAAACTTAATGTAAATAAAAATGAAGAATAAAGTTAACAAAATAAAAGTTGAACTGCAATATTTTTGTGGCACGGAGATGTTCTATAAAATGCCCTTGATTGGTACCCGGTTTACCGATGGACTGAAATACCTTGCCCATGAAGCGGAATGTTTTTGGCTGATTACGGATGCCTCGGTCATTGCAAAGAGCCTATCCAATAGAAGCCATTTCATAACCATCGATTTCAAGCGGCTTTCCAAAAAACAACAATTTGAAAAGCAATGCGAAGCCATCATTAGCTATGGCGATGGAAATGGCAATATCTTTGAGACCCATAGGTATAACGTCACCGATTTTCCCTTGGATGAATTGCGGTTGTTCTTTGTGAATGGTACCCTCATGCTCCCAAGTGAGTATTAATTTTTTTGGTCATGGTATATCACAATTACACAAACCTCGATGCAGAAACCCAAGAGCGCCTGTTGGAAACCTCCAAAAAGGACGTGGAGCAACACTGTGGGAACGACCTCAAAGCCTATGCCATTGAAAACCACTTGGACTATAATGCCCTTTTGGAAGAAGAGGCAATTAGGCACCTGTACAGCTATCAGTACGTATTCAATATCTAGATGGATGAAGTAAAATCCTGTGATGGACAAAAGGCTTTTGAATTTCTCGGAAGCCTTTTTTATGTTACCCCAGTACATGCATAAACAAGTCCTGGGATGTACCATCTGACGTCCCATAGGTCGGTTTTTGGTATAATCGTGGGCTTTACTTCAAAATGGTGGTATTTGGAAACAAATGGCGTTTTTAGGGTTGCCCCAAATTGGATACCTTTAAAATAGTGGGAACACCTTAAAAGGTAACGACCCAAGAGCTATGTGAAGGGATCGGATGGTTTGGAATTTTGTCACGCCAGAGCGTGACGAAATGGAGAAGCAAGAGGGTAGCGTGCTCACGCAGCGCTTCATTTTTAATTTGCTTCGCAAGGTCCCTGTTTATAGGGTTCTTGAGAGTTGGTTGAAAACAAGGAAGCAGGTGGTTTACAGTAAAACCCTTTGAATACCCCATAAACAGGTGATTATTTACAGTAAAAATGGAAGATGCCTACCAAAAATATCGATTTTCAGCCATTAGCATTAAAAAGGATGTGGCACATCGCTTTCGGGAGTTTTCCAAGGAAGTTTCCAGTTCCCATACGGTAACCTTGACAACGATGCTCGACTTTTTTGAAGTGCACCAAATGTCCCCATTGGATTCCATCGATGGGAGCCTGGGTGCCATTGAAATGAGGATCAAAAAAAGGATTGGCCAAGCCATTGCCATCATTAGGGACATAGAGAAAAGCCAGACCCTACCAACCGTAGCCATGCTTCAATCCCTGTTCGAGCAACAGTTTGAAGTGGAAAATGATAATGGGTTCCTGGATGACGAACTTGAATTCACTGAGACCAAGTTTGAGGGCCTAGAGAGAGGGGAGCCATGGGCCGAAGAAACGACCGTACCCAAAATAAGATATGACCGTCTGGAGGAAAAAATGGATGGGCTCATAGCGGATTTTAACCATGTGCTCTATAATGTGAAAGAAGTCAAGAGCCCTTTTGGTAAGACCTATCTAAAGCTGGAGCTGTTGCCCGAGGAAATAGCAAAATATAAACGAAATATCAAAAATGTGAAATGTATATAGCCATCAGTAAACAACAACAAGGTGACAATTTTAACGGTAGTGTGCGGGATTTTGTAAACTATCTCGATAAGGAAAACGAGGCCAAGCATCCTGATCTCCAGGAGTCCTTTTTTGACCAGTACCATGATCACATCAGTACCGAAGAAGTCATAGCCCAAATAGATGCCAATACGGCCAAGCTCAATAAGAAAGACTCCAAGTTCTATTCCATGGTGGTCAGTCCATCCCAAGGTGAATTGAAGGCCATCAAGAATGATCCCGATAAACTTCGGCAATACGTTAGGGCCCTTATGGCGGATTATGCCGCGTCGTTCCATAGAAACAAAAGGATAGAGGTGGATGCTATAAAATACTATGCCATCATTGAAAAGGAAAGAACCTTTAAAGGTACCGATAAGGAAATACGGGAGAACCAACCGTATGCCACCAAAATATTGAAACTTAAAAAGGACCTACGGGCCATTGAGAATGGGGCATCCAAAGGGCCTATAAAACACCTTGAAAAGGAGATAGAACGGTTGGAAAGGGAGGCGCCGCATAAAATAAACGGGAAACGCATCGTACGGGGCATGAATAAGGAAGGGATGCAAAACCATGTCCATATCATCGTTAGCCATAAAGATGCCAGCAATACATCAAAACTTTCCCCTTTATCCCAGCATAAGGGGGCAGAGACCATTTTAAATGGGAAGACAATAAAACAGGGCTTTAATAGGGATGCCTTTTTTAGGGCAGCAGAGAAGACCTTCGATACCACCTTTGGATATAAACGGAACTTTGTCGAAACCTACCAGGCAAGAAATGTATTGGATAAGGACCCTAAACGTTTTCTGGCCATGTTGGCAGGGCTGCCCACATCGGAAAAACAAGCGGCATTTAAATTGTTGTTTAAGGCTGGTGTCAAGCTGCCAACCATGCCCACCAATAAGGTGCAATTGGCCTATAAAGCCCTCATGAAACTCAAAAGGGGCGTGGAATCCGCCATAAGCTCAGGCTCCATAGGCGTTTAAACAAAGTACCATGATACACTTACAAGTTCTCATTCCGTCCTTGATCCTGGGGGGCCTTGTGTCCTGTACGGTCAACAAATATGTTCGTAACGGGGATTTTATGGTCGTTATGTGCCTCGTTTTGGTATCCGTCATGGTCGCGTTGAAGATGGAATTTCAAGTGTTTTTGAAAACATTGCTACAGATGGTGTTGCCATGGCAATGTATAAACCTGGCCTGTTCTGCCTATGGTGGGTACCATGAAGGCCAGAGCATCCGAAAGGAATACAAAGTGATTTTGAAAACCCGTGGGTCCAATCTGGTCCTGGAAAATATTAGAAGGGGCATCTCGGTCATTGCGGCTGCCGGAAGTGGCAAAACAGAAAGTATTATCTACAGCTTGATGAAACATTTTAAAGAACATAAGTTCTGCGGTGTTATTCATGACTATAAGAATTTCGAGATCACTGAAATGGCATATCCCCTATACCTAAACAGTGGGAACAATTTCTATCTGGTTTCTTTTGACCCGATATATGACAGGGTCAATCCCATTGCCCCAAAATATTTACCTGACGAAGAGAGCGTCTATGAAGTTTCAAGAGTGCTTTTGGAAAACCTCATGGAGACCAAGGAATCTGATGACAACAGTACCTCGCGCTTTTTTAAAGATGCCGTGGAAGGGCTTATCAGTGGATTGATCTGGCGTCTAAAGACGGATTATAAGGACTATTGCACCATACCGCACCTCATAGCACTTTATCAGCAGCTCGGGACCAAAGGGCTCCTTAAATTCCTAAAAGCGGATTTGACCTCCAGGGCCATGGCGGATGCCTTTATCAGTGGTGTGGGGTCCGAACGGCAAACGGCCGGTGTGAAAAGCACCTTGTCCAATGCCTTTAAAAAGATCAGCACCAAAAAGATATTCATGGTGCTGTCTTCAGATGATGTTCCACTGGATATCAACAATCCGGAAAACCCGGCCGTTATCTGTGTGGTCAACAACCCCAAAAAGGATGCCTCGTTATCACCGATCATTGCCACCATTTTGCATACCATCACCAAACAGATGAGTGAACGAAAAAGGTTGCCCTCATTCATACTGTTGGAGGAGGCACCTACCATCAGGCTCCTGCACATGCACCGCATCCCAGCTACCCTTCGAAGCTATGATATCGCCACGGTGTACGTGATGCAGGATAAAATCCAGAACGATATGCTGTACGGGGAAAAGGCCAGTAGGGCCATACTCAGCAATCTGTCCTATCAGTTCTTTGGGAAGGTGAACGATCCGGATACCGCCAAATACTATGAACGTTTCTTCGAAATTGTTAAGGATCCGACCAAAAGTATCAGTAAAGCGACGGGGCTGACCTGGGAGGCCCGAATTACCAAAGGGGAAAGAGAGGTTCCCAAGCGACGGGCAGAAATCTTTTTTAAGCTGAAGCAAGGGGAATTTGTCGTGTTTGCGGATGGCAAGGACAGAAAGGTCAGGTTCGAGCGCCCCGAGATTCCAAAGGGGCTTCCGAAACCACCAAGGGCCTATACGGAAAAGGATTTACAGTTAAACTTTAACAGGATCTATAATGAGGTGAAGTCCATGTTTACATAGGAGGGTATGGTGAAACCATGGCAAATTTTTGGAATTAAAGCCAAGTTGTCTCCATGAACAAGCGGATGCTTACAAACGGCGATCTGCTCAAATGAACCCTTGCAATTCAGTGTAGCTTACTTTTTCAACAATGGTTTGAACATTGCTGTCCACTTTGGGGCTGAACAGATCCTTGCTGACCGTATGGGCTTCCAACTTATTCTCGGGATAATCCATATGGATAAGTTCCTTAATGTCCTCTTGTTTGAGCTCAGGGTCTAACCAATTTTGTGTCAGTGCTGCATCCAGAATAACGGGCTGTCGTTTTTTGAGATTATGTATTTTTTCAAAAAGGGGTGAAGCTGCCTTTGTGAGGATTGTGAAGGTGATGTAGGTATCGATAACCGTGTAAATACCGGCCAGTGCCAACGGCTGTTTTTCCTTGGCTTGGATAAAAAAGGGGTACTTTTTTTTGTTGTGGTCATGGGGCTCAAAGAAGCCGGTTACCGGGATGGTACATCTTCTGGTCATGGCCGATTCCCGGTACAAATAATGTTGAAAGAGCTTCTCGGATTGGGCATTCAATCCACCACCGTACTTAATGGCTTCTTTATAATATGCCTTGATGTCCTTGCTGCTCTTATTGGAGGGCACTAGGCCCCAAACACCTGGTGCGAGGACCTCTTTTCTCTCTTGGGGGATTACCAACATGTTCGGGTGTGCAAAGCCGTTCAAATGATAATTGGGTTTATCAAAAATCGGACGGACACTTTCCGTATTCAGGGTTACCTTAAAATGTTCTTCAAGCTTTTTTGTTTTATGGGTCGTACTGGTATGGAAACACATAAAGTAAATTTAATAAATTATTCTTATCTTTTTATCCACATTTAAATCAAGTATTTATGAAGTTAGTTGATTTAAAAGACAACATACCAAAATTTCATAGAATTTATTTTGTCTGTATAAGACAGGCGTTTGGTTTTAAAACCAGGGAGGCTTATGCGGAATGGTCAGACAATGGATTTATTTTAGTGGATACCGTTCTTTTTAACGATGAATATATTTTTGGCTTTTATTTGGAGTAAATCTAGGGTGATCCCAATATCAACTTCTGGGATCTGGTTTTAAGGACATTTTTTTTGTCCATTGGATATCCAAACTACAAAAACCAAACTCTTCAGTAACCTTTCCATGGCATGCATAAACCCCTAAACCATGTATGGGGTACTTATCAACAACTTTTGGGAAATGTACCGAATCAAAATAGTGTCCATCTTTATCTATAAATGTACAAAACCTGATTAGTTTTCCATTTGAGGCTTTATGGAACCTGGTGTTTACCAATGCACCATAAAGCAACACACTTTGATTGATGTGCCTATTTAATTCACTAGCTTTTATGCTTTTTTGACAGGCTTCATCCATGAGGTCAAAGTAGCCACAGAGTGGAAAACCAAGCAATTCTATTTGGTCATAGGCTTCTTCAACAAACGTAGTCGTCAAAGATGGTAAATTGAATTTACGATGGTTGGTTTTGAATAAACGGGCTTGTGATATAACTTGTTTGTTGGCGTTTAACTTAAAAATGGATTCCCATAACAACGCCGTTTTTGATTGATGGGTAAATCTAAACGCATCAATCCGTATCAGGATCGTGATTTGTTCAACACTAATCGATACACGGTCTATAAAATCATCTAATGACTTATACGGGCCGTTAAAATTTCTTTCTGTCAGGAATCTTTTGATGGTCAGTGATTCCAGGCTTTTTAAATATCCAAAGCCTAGGTATATGGCCTTGCCTTTTATGATGTTTTCAAACTGGCTGGTATTAATGCATGGCGGATGTATCGTTCCCCCACACATTTTGGCCTCATGGATGTAATGCTCAGTGCTGTAAAAACCACCACCATTATTTAATACGGCGACCATAAATTCCAAAGGGAAATAGCATTTAAGATATAAACTTTGGTAACTCTCCACGGCGTATGATGCGGAATGCCCTTTTGCAAAAGCATAGCCAGCAAAACTTTTTATTTGGTGCCATACTTCTAAAGTTAAAGCTTCTGGATACCCTTTTTCATGACAGTTTTTAATGAATTTCTGTTCTACTTGAGCAAACTCAGTTCTTGACCTGAATTTACCGCTCATCCCTCGGCGCAATACATCTGCCTCCCCTAAGTTCAGTCCAGCAAACTCATGGGCCACCTTTAAAACATCCTCCTGGTATACCATAATGCCATAAGTCTCAGGCATGATCTTTAATAAGATGGGGTTGGCTTCCCGACGCCTTTCCGGATACCGTTGCCTGATGATAAATTCCTTTTTCATTCCAGAACTTGAAACACCAGGTCTAATAATGGAACTCGCTGCAACCAGCCCTAAATAATCTTGTGTCTGAAGTTTTTGCATGAGCCCACGCATGGCAGGGGATTCAACATAATAAGCGCCAATTGCTTTGCCCCTTTTTAAAAGGGCATTGATCTTTGGGTCCTTTTTAAAGGTCTCAACTTGGGTAATATCAATGGGGGGCAGTTCCGGTCTATTGTATTTAACAATTTCAATCGCCTCCTTAATTTTAGCAAGCCCCCGTTGGCCTAAAATGTCAAACTTAAAAATCCCTACATCCTCTGCAATAATCATATCAAATTGAATGGTCGGAAAGCCTTTTGGTGGTAGATCGGTAGCTGAGTAGAAATGGATGGGCCTATCTAAAATCAATACACCGCAAGCGTGTACGCTCAAATGGTTTGGAAAGCCCTTAATGAGCTGTCCATACTTTAAAACCAAATTTGACATCGCATCTAAATTTTCAATGTCATACATACCATCACTCAACTTGTCTATTTCTTCTTTTGGCAATCCAAATACTTTTCCCAATTCCCGTACGACACCTCGATATTTGAAAGTATTATAGGTTGCCAACAATGCCACATTCTTGAACCGATCAAAAATATACCGTGTGATATCCTCTCTGTCTTTCCAAGAGAAATCAATATCAAAATCAGGCGGGGATGCCCTGAATGGATTGATAAAGCGCTCAAAGTATAAATCCAACTCTATTGGGTCAACATCAGTGATGCCGATTATATATGCCACGATGCTATTGGCACCGCTGCCACGCCCAACATGTACATATCCCATACGTTTTGAATAGGATATAATATCATGGTTAATTAGAAAGTAAGACACAAAACTCATGTTCTTTATAGTGTTTAGCTCTGTTTGTAAACGAGCTTTTACCTTTTCTGTGGGATGGGAATAGCGTTTGTGCAAATTATCCTGACATAAGGTTTCCAAGAGCTCATAATCTGCTTCTGGTGAGTCCAAATACACCTTTTGATTTTGTGATATCCTATCCTTGCCAAAACTAAAATCAATGGAACAGGTATTTAAGATCTGTTCCGTATTGGTAATGATATGCGGAAATTCACTAAATGCCGTTTTTATGGCTTCAAGAGACAACATAATATCCGTTAATTTGCATTCTTCTGATTTTTGAAGTTTGCTTAGCAGGGTATTGTTGTCAATGGCCCTCAATAGGCGGTGCGCATTGAAGTCCTTTTTGTTGCGAATGGTTACTTGTTGCTGTATGACCAATTTATTGGTATAGGAGGTGTAGATGGAGAAAGGAAGTTTCCTTAATTCCTCAATGGAAACCCCAATGAACTCATGGTCCCTGAACTGTTTTTTTTCGTTTTGCAAAACCTTTTCAAAAGGATATATAATAAATACATCATTGAAATTTGGGGCATTGTCGGGAATGCTTTTTTTGTTATGGGAATGCTCAGATAAAAAGGCATTTAATTCCTGAAACCCATGGTTGTTTTTTGCGATACCCACAAATTGTTGTGATACCCCATTCCTAAAATCGATACCGATGACGGGCTTGATGTCATATGCCTTGGATTTGCGGATAAAGTTCAAACAGGCAGAGGTATTGTTTATATCTGTTAAGACAACGGTTTCTATGTGGTTGCTTTTAGCCAATTCAAGGAGCTCAACCTCCGAAAAAGTTCCAAAGCGCAACGAATAATAGGTATGGCAATTGAGGTACATTATTGTTTTCTATGGGCTAATAAAATAGGGGGCTCACCATTGAAGGGGTTTTGGAACCTTCCAATAGTTCTTGCACCCATGGAAGCTGCTTTTTGAATGCTTAACTCCCCATAGCGATTCCGTATCGTATCCATGGCGTTGTAGAGGCTTAACATCGCTGCTGTGTCATCGAATAGATTAATTTGATAATTACCGGAAACTAAGTCACTGAACTTGACGCCGACTAAGCGGATCAATAAACGACGCTGGTACAAAGTATCGAACAACTCCAAAATTCTGGGGATCAAAACATGGTCCGCACTGGTATATGGGATTTTGAGCTGCTTCGAATACGTATTAAAATCTGAGTATCTGATTTTTACACTGATACAGGAGGCTAATTTATCCCCTCTTCGCAATTGAAATGCTAGGTTTTCAGCCATGGCAAAAATGGTTGTCCGTAATTTTACAATGTCCGTGGTGTCCTTTGAAAAGGTGCGCTCCGTTGAAATGGATTTGCGCTCGTGAAATGGGATGAGCGGTGGATTATCGATACCATTGGCACGTTTCCAAATGGTTCTTCCATTTGCACCTAGTACACTGGTCATCATTTCCAAAGGCATTTGCTGTACCATTCCCACTTTGTCTATCCCCAGGTTTCTTAAAATCTGATAGGTTTTATCACCAACGGAAGGTATTTTTCTAATAGATAAGGGGGCCAAAAAAGGTTTTTCAAAACCAGGGTCTATGCGCAATTGGTTATTGGGTTTGGCTTCTCCCGTAGCCACTTTCGAGACAATTTTATTGCTTGATAGACCAAATGAAATGGGTAAACCTGTTTCCTTTATGATGATAGCCCGCATTTCAGAGGCATATTTATAGCTCCCAAAGAACTTGTCCATGCCACTTAAATCAGCATAAAACTCATCCACGCTTGCTTTTTCAAAAACAGGCACTTTTTCTTTGATGATTTCTGTTACTTGGTGCGAGAATTTTGTGTAAATGGATGCATTGCCCCGAATGACTACGGCCTCGGGACACAAGCGTTTTGCCAATCGCATGGGCATCCCTGAATGTACTCCAAAACGACGGGTTTCATAACTGCAAGCGGCCACGACGCCCCGGTCTCCAGTGCCACCAACGAGTAGGGGCCTTTTTTGTAAGCGGCTATCTATCAACCGTTCACAGGATACAAAGAAGGTGTCTAAATCCAAATGCAAAATTTGTTTTTCCATGCTTCAAAATTAGCTACATATTTTAGTAATTATTGCTTATATTTGTAGCAATATGAAAATTATAGCAAAAAACATAAAACATTTAAGAACTCTAAAAAAGCTCTCACAGGAAGTGTTGGCAGAGGAGTTGAAGATTACACGCTCAAGGATCGGTTCTTATGAGGAAAACCGTTCGGCCCCCACCATTGAGGTGTTGATAAAGCTATCGGATTTTTTTAAGATACCCATTGATATATTGTTGCGAAATGATCTGACTAAATCCAAGGATTCCTCATTTATTGAAATTGGAAACCAACGGGTATTGTTTCCGATAACAGTCGATTCAGAAAATGAGAACTTGATTGAAGTGGTGCCCGTTAAAGCATCCGCAGGTTATTTGGCAGGTTATGATGACCCTGAATATATTGAGCAATTACAGAAAATTAAATTGCCTTTTTTGCCCACTGGTAAGCATCGTGCCTTTCCCATTAAAGGGGATTCCATGCTGCCCATGAAAGATGGTGCCTTTATCGTTGGTCGTTTTGTGGAAGATAGAAGTGAGATAAAAACTGGAAGAACCTATGTTTTGGTGACTTTAAATGATGGGATGGTATACAAACGTGTCATGAACAATATTGATTTTAATGGGTCCTTATTGTTGATGTCGGACAACAAAAAGTACCATGATTATAGTGTTCCCATTAATGAGGTCCTTGAAATATGGGAATTTACATGTAGTATCAATACACAGGAATACAGCGAAGAAGAACTTAAGTTGAGCAGTATCATTGATATGTTTAATGAGTTGGGTGTTGAATTGAAGGCTTTGGAAAAATTGGTATAAATGGATAACTATAAACACAACGACCCCAGATTTGACTGGTTCTATAACAAAACATCCGTTATTATCATCAAAATAGCCCTAGGGATATTAGCGATTTGTGCCCTTCTTAAAGCATTTGGACTTATTGAATAAAAGAAGTTTTAGAAATGATCTATAGCATTGTTGATGTTGAAACATGGGACGATTGTATAGTTATTATGAAGCTACCTATGATGTCCTTTATAGCAACTGATGCATCAAGTTTTGAGTACCGGTAAAAATACCTTTAGAAGGTGTGTTTCCAAGCACTGACCATTATACCTTTATAAAATACGTATATGTACGTATTTTTTTGTAAGAATATTTTTCTGACCTTGAGTAACTTAAAAACACTAAAACCATGAAGGTATACCAATTTAGTCCACAGGAGCTTGACACCCTTAGTGACATCAATGCCAAATTTGACGAAGCCAAGACTGAACAAACACAGGGTTTAGCTGAAAATAATGTGGACGATTATTGGCGGTATTTGCAATCCTGTGAAACCTATTATACCCAAAAAACATTTACAACACTGGGTTATACGCATGATATGGAAAACATGTTATCGCTATATATTATTAATGACCTTATAGATCAGGGCTATTTAACAAAAGCGATTAGGGATTTTGGTTTGCCCAAAAGTAAGATTACAACAACTGATATTGAGGAGGGAATCTTGGATGGTTATGTCGCCGAGGATGGTACGTTATATGTGCTCTCTAAGTTTTGCCAGCTGGACCCCATGTGGTCTGCAGTACTCGTGTATTATGCCTTTTATAAATTATTCCCTAAAAAAGTACACCATTTTACAACAGAACCTTCAAAAAAGGAAGCGAGCAATCCTAAAACAAAGCAGCCAAAAACAAAGGATACCATTACGATAGCCGTTCTTGGTGATTGGGGAACCGGGGTATGGAAGGATGGCCATCAGGAAAAATGTCCTGCTGAATTGGTGATCGATGGCATTGCCAGTTTAAATCCAGATTATGTCATCCATCTGGGCGATGTCTACTATGCAGGGACTTCCAAAGAAGAGCGCAAGCACCTCTTAGGGCTTCTTAAAGGAAAGCTAACTGGGGAACTCTATACGATGAACAGCAACCATGAAATGTATGATGGGGCCAATGGATTGTACGATATCGCTTTAAAATCTGATGATTTTGCTGCACAAGGCGGAAGAACGTATTTCTCTATTGACCTTGGAGATTGGATATTGGTAGGTTTGGACTCTGCCTATTTTGATGACAGCTTTTTATATATGAACGGGTCTTTGTACAAAAACAAAGTAAAGAATGAACAGATTGAATTTCTTAAGGGTATAGCTGCACAAAACAAATCCATATTGTTAATGACACATCATAATGGTATTGGTATTAAAGACCATAAGTTTAATTTGAACAATAAACTTTGGAACCAGGTTACCGAAGCTTTAGGGACCACTAATAAAAACGGAACACTAACACCCCATTTACCCGATGTTTGGTATTGGGGGCATGTGCATAATGGGCTCGTTTATAATACTGAGGCCTTAAAATCGGTGTCCGGGTTGACCATTCCAAATACCGCCCAAGGTAAGACACCCTTGTTCCGATGCTCAGGACATGCCTCCATGCCTTTTGGTAATGGTACGGGGTTTTTTACGGAAGATCCCATAACAAAAAAACAGACCATGAGAAAGGAACTGGATTACTATGCCCATACACCCATGACTCCAGGTAAACATAAACTGACCGATGCCCAAGAAAAACGGGTGCTCAATGGGTTTTCGATGTTGGAAATCTCTAAAGCAAATACACTGACCGAAACCTTTTATGAAGTAGCTAATACCTATGTGGAACCTAAAGTGGTTTGGAGGAGTTAGATAAGACCTTTTGTTTTATGATATTTAAAAAAGATTTATATGGCTTCAAGAGATATTGAAATGTCAAATAGTTTTGTTTTTTTATACACCGGACATGACTAATCCTTGAGTTTTAATGTTATATTTTTAAAACTTTCCAAGGCCCCATCAATATTCTCAATTATCTCATTAGCCAAATCGTTCGGATCAGGTAAATTGTCTAAATCTACTATACTGTCATTTCGTAGCCAAAAAATATCTAAGCTCGTTTTATCACGATTTAGAAGTTCTTTTAGTGAATATTTTCGCCAACGACCTTCTGGGTTTTCTTCTGACCAGGTTTCTTTCCTTTTAGTAAGATTACCAGAATGATATAAGCCCATAAACTCTTTTAAATCTGTAGACTTTAGAGGATTCTTCTTTGGAGTATGGCTGATGTTAGTTCTATAGTCATAATACCAAATTTCTTTAGTAGTAGTTGATTTTACTGACTCTTGAGGTTTGTCAAAAAAAAGAACATTTGCTTTTACTCCTTGGGCATAAAAAATTCCCGTTGGAAGTCGCAAAATCGTATGCAGATTAGTTTCTTCCAAAAGTCTTTTTCTGATGGCTTCTCCGGCTCCCCCTTCAAATAGTACATTATCAGGAAGAACCACTGCTGCACGACCATCCTCGTTCAACATTGCGACAATATGTTGTAAAAATGCTAGTTGTTTATTGCTAGTTGTTACCCAGAAATCTTTTCTAAGAAAATATCCATCTTTTTTAGACTGCTCAAAATCAATCGTTGGAATATCACTACTACTCACTCCAAATGGAGGATTCGCCAATACGATCGACACCTTTTCATTTTCTTCAACTTCTCCATTAATTCCACGTTTTAGACTGTCTGTAACTTGTATGTCAGGAGTTTCTTTTAGGTCACCTACACCATGTAGAAAGAGATTCATTAAACATAAACGAGCCGTAGATTTCTCAATTTCCCATCCATGGAATGCTTTGAATTTTAGAAAATTAGCTTCTTCCGTTGATAATTGCTTTTCGTTCAAATGATTCAAGGCGCCAAGAAAGAATCCACCAGTACCACAGGAAGGATCGGCAATGGTTTCCATGGGTTTTGGGTCTATACAGGTTATCATCGCAGAAATAACAGACCTAGGAGTAAAGTACTGACCCGCACCACTGTTTTCAGCATTTTTCTGAAGAAGTGATTCGTAGATTTCTCCTTTGATATCTACGTCCTGATTTGTCCAATCTTCACCATCAATTAGCTTAATTAATCTTTTTAATTTAACTGAATCATGAATTTTATTCTGTGCACCGGCAAAAATTTTACTTAACATTCCACCAGCATTAGATAAGGTTTTTAGAAGATTTTCATAATCTTCTATGATCTGAGTGCTCTTTAAAATTGTTTTCCAATCGCATCCGTTAGGTAAGTTATATTGGCTATTATTTTCATCCGCCATTTTAAGGAATAACAAAAAAGTCAATTGCTCTAAATAGTCTCCGTATCCAAGTCCGTCATCTCTAAGCGTATCACAGAATGACCATATTTTTGCGACTAAGTTATTTGTTGCCATAAGTTATATTTTTAAAATTATTTCCTCTTGCTCAATATCAAAATGGATATAGGAAAAAGGAAGCTTAATAAAATTCTTTAGATGATTAAGATAGTTTTTAACTTCACCTGATGGTGCCACATGAGAAACCAAAACAATACATTCGGCTTCATTCAAATTGGGATATAGAGAATATTCCAACAACTGCCCAATTCCTTCTCTAATAGAAGTTCTCAAACTGTTGTAAGTCTTGATTTCATAGAATATATAGCCTGTATCGGTTTTTCGGGTCACATCAATACGTGAAGACCCATAAGCTGTACACTCCCTTTTCACAATTGCCTTACCATATTTGTTTTGAAGGTATTTCAAGAATTTGGTTTGCAGAATATTATGTTTTAACTCGAGTTCAATCTCTCTCTTTCTCGCCGTTCTTTTACTTTTTGTACCAAGGTCTGCTTCTTCACTGCCAGAGTCTTCGAATGAAAATCCAATTTTTACACTATCCTTAATTTTTTCATACAGATCGGACGACATATCCATTAAAATGTATCGATTGGATGCAATTTCATTATCGTTCAATACAGGCATTAGCTCCGCTTGAATTTCATTGAGTTGTGAAGCTTTGAACTTCACATTGAACAACTGATCAGCACCTTCTTTAATCCATGTATCTAATTGACCAGAATCAAGATTGAGATTGTACAGATCAGCTTTCATTTCATCATACCAACCTTCTTTCTTGTAGAGTGCTAAAATCTTTTCTGATTCTTCTGGTAAAAGTACTTCAACATCTTTCAGATTGGTAACCCAAAAATTTTTGTTTGATTCCCCATCTCTGGAGTAAAGCGTAAGATCAAAGATCTGACCTTCATACTTTGAACGAAATTTATGGATGGGTTCTAAAAAACCATACTTATACCCATCAATCACTTTGTCTCCATCGAATAACCATTCTTCGTGACCAAAACCATGCTCATTTTCAAAACTCGGATTTCTTGATTTGCCTGTTAAACCAGATGGTTTTACCCAACCGTTCGTATTCCAGGTGATACGGGCAATTTTTGATTCTTTTAAAAGTAACCTTTTCAAGTGATTGTGATGTGGTAAATATTTCTGAAGGTAGGCTTTGCTTTCTTCAATGAGTCTATCCCAATTGTATTCATCCAATTGGTCAAATGGAATTTTAGGCCACTCCCAATTGATTCGGGTTTTGTATTCTTCAAGCAATTTGATTTTATAATCCGGAAGTGCTTTTGTAGTCTCAAAATAGCCATCCAACTTATACCCAATAAATTTTTCTGAACCATTGACCTCTACATTGAAGAAAACATCTTTATCCTCCCCACTATAAATTCTTGGCCAAAAATAGGGTTTTATACGGGCCACATGACCATTAAGCCAGTTGCCGTCTTGTCTAAGCTTGAATCCTTCTATCAAAATTTGCTCTGCCCAATATTTGGCTTTTGCAATAATAGGATAGAGCTTTTGACCGTAATATTGATGTTTGGGATTTGATGTTCTATAATCTGTATTGACGATTGAACTATAAAACTCCAATTCCTCTTTGGTGAGGAAATTATATCCACCCTCATAATACCGAAATTCAAAACCTAAGTCGTTTTCAACATATCCACGGTACAACTCATTGGATTGAAATTGCAATTTCTCTCCAGTAGCTAGTTCGTAAGCAGTTCTTACCAGATGTTTAAACGGATATTCATTGCCGTTTACAGCCACGTAATATTGGCTCCAAACAATTTCTTTAGGAATACCTTGGTCGTCAATGATGCCCGCAGCTTGCTCAATATGGGTTCTATTTAATACTTTGAATTTCATTAGAGCGTTCTTACTAAGTCTTTAAGCCATTCTCTATATCCATCCAATTCCGCATAAACCATCAAGCATGCTTTCGCAGTACTTGTAAAAGCTCTCTTCTCGGAATCAACAAGTTTCCTCAGTTCTTTATAACACTTTTTAACTGAACTCCTTCTATCAGCTGCGTTTTGAGAATTATCAATTGCTTCTTTAGCATCCATGATTTGATCCACACATTCATCCCAGACTATTTTACGGTCTTTGTTAAGCTGATCTAGTTCAAGGTGATAGTAAAAAATTGATTGATTCACACGATCGATTCCATCAGGATCTGTTGTGGCAGGTATTGGAATACCTTTATCAAAAGTGATTAGACAGACGTCATCTGGTTCAAGGGGATCCAATAAAATTGGAAATTCACAATTGCAATTCTCTTCATCATTGGCAATTCTCCCATTTACCAAATCTAGCGGAAAGTAATCACCTTTACCTTTGACATCATCACAATCTCCCAGTCTGTCTCTTCTTCTCTTGTTGGCTAAATCTCCAGACAATCTGTAATTAAACCAATCATATGCTAACCACCAGTACCCATTTGGTTTGTGTATGGTGGACTCACTTTTAGGGTCTGCATAATCAACTTTCTGTTTTGCACTGTTTTTAGGTCTAAAATGATCAACCTCTGGATCTCCATTACCAAAAGTAGCCTCTGAGTACCAACATTTATTATGTGAAAGACTCATCATAATCGGTTGTAGCTTATTCCAAACCGGATTTGTTCTTATATATGCTTTCCTTTGATCGACAGTCAAGTCTGTCATTGCATTCAATCGATTTTGCTTTATTTGATCCCAAGTTGAGCCATCTACATCAATAAAGTCAGCCACCGCTTGCCTAAACCTTGTCTTATCAATATGCCTCATTTCCCCTCCTTTTCCTCCTTTAGAATTTCATCTAATACTTCTTTGGCAATTCTGTCTAATTCTTCCGCTTCCTCTTTCGTGTACTTCCTATTGGCGAATTCTTTGTGATTACTTGTTAACTTCAGGTATTGATTATAGCGGCTATCCATAGTCTCGTCTCCAAAACCTATCCTATCAAAATATTTTTTAAGCCTTTCAAATTGGTTTCTTTCATCTTCGTCAAGTTCGCCTTGTGAGATTTTTGCTTGAAGAAATCGTTTTTGATTGAGAAGGTCTTCTAGTTTTTTACTCATTAATGAAGGAATGCCGAACAATTCACTGGTCAGAATTTTTGACACACTCATTTCTCTTGGACTCATATAAGGATTGAAAGCTACCGTTTTCCCATCTTTATCTTTTTTGAAAATTTGAACCTGATTTTTCTTCAGATTTCCAATTACCAACGGGTCATGCGAACAGAAAATAATCTGCGTATTTTCCTTTCTCTTTACCACTCTTTCCAGGTAATCCAAGAACTTCCATTTCCACATGGGATTCAAATGAGTATCGGGCTCATCAAGAAGAATTAATGATTCTTCATCTTTGGTGAATTTCAATAGACCCAAAACGGTAAGGAGCTGTTTTTCACCTTCGCTAAGTTCTGACATAGCCAACTCACCATCTACATTTTCCTTTTTAACCTTGATTTTAACATCATAAAGCATATCAGAAATGTGAATACTCTCTAAAGCATTAAATAGCTCAATTTTATTATTGTATTTTAAATCAACTAAATCCTGAAAATCTTCTTTTTCCTTCAAAAAGAGATACAATCGGTTTTGTGTTTCAGACTTTTTATATGTTATATCCTCTTTTGCTTTATACTCAATAGGAGCATAAGAAAACCTTAGTAAATCATTAAGGAATCTGCTAACCAATCCGTCAGAACCCCACATATTTGATGCTCCTCGATTAAAGTCTTTACCTTTTGCCCAATCAGGTTCTTTAAGCATAAAAAGAGCTGAACCAAAACCACTAATATTCAATTCATCCCTTAAGAACTTAATAGTCTCTTCTTCTTGATCCTTAAACATATAAAAGGCAATAAGAGCAAAATTGGCATGTATATTTTGAGCTAAGAAAATTCTTCGAATCTCGTCAAACTGCTCTCTCTTTGCATCAGGTTTAATAATCTTCTCATAGTAAATTTTCTGATGGGGCAAATACAAATTGGCAAGCCGGTCACTAATCCCTGAATAGTAAATAAAGACATGTTTAGGGAGATAGTGCTCTATGTTCTGAGTGACAGTGGTTGTTTCAGGAATCGAATTGACTATAAAACTGTATTTGCCATTTTCGAGAATGATTTCAATATTGTTATTTCTGCATTCATATTTGATGTAGTAATCAAAATCATGTTTTGCAATTTTCCGGTTGTGATTAAATATTAAGTCTAAATCCCTAAAAATAATAACCAAAGCTTCTAAGAAGTTGGATTTGCCAGTGGCATTGAGACCAAGTAAAACAGTTTCCCAGGCATTTTCATCTATATTAATCTGAAAATTCTCCAGGTTCTTGAACCGTGTTTTGATATGTACTTTGTCTATCCTCATTTTGCGAGACTTAACAATGATTCTGTGCCTTTTTTCACTTCCTTGATCTTTAACTGAATGTCTTTCAACTCTTTGTAAAAATCCTCAATATTATCCCTATGCTTGCTTTTTTGCCACACATCTTTGGCAAGCATGGGTTTGTCAGAAGTTTTGAGTACTTCTTCTATGCTCAGTTCTTTACTCATCTTCTTTGTGTTTTTAGGTTTTCTTTTCTTCTGTTTTTTCTGCTCTTCCAGGTACTTTTTCTTTTCTGCTTGTATCCGTTTGAGCAGTTTCGAAGCGGGCTCATCCTTGGGATCTTGAAGCACTAATTTACCTTCAAAGGCTTTCTTTAAAATGGATTGGCGAAGGGCTTCTGATTTTTGAAGGCCAGATTCGATAGTTTTTTCTAAGTTGTCAATGATTGAAAATTGAGATTCAATCGATGATATTATTTCCTCCTGTTCCTCAAAAGAACACAAGGTTATAGGTGATTCACGCATATTTTCCAAGCTTAAGACAGGTCTACCAATTCCATAGACTAATCCACTAATCATTTTTCCACCATAAACATCTGACTGGAAGTATAGATGTAAAAATGGGGATACTCTAGTATTGATAGGCTTCATTAAAGCAACTGATTGGCTTACATATGATTCCATTATATCATCTTTTATATATGCAACCTTGCCAACATTTGCCCCCGTAATTGTCATTAACAAGTCCCCTTTTTGAACCAAACTTCTTTTTCCTTCTACATTTTCAGGAAGATTAACAAAAGCAGCATTTTCAATTTTAAGTTTGTTTGTCTTAATGTCTTGAGTTCTTATAAAATAAGCGCCAGAATTAGCGTAATATTTTTTCCAGTCTCTAGATCCACTAGTTACGTAATACAATAAATCATTATTTCTAATCCATTTCCAATTCCTTGGTATTGATGGTAACTGATCCAATATTTCTTTACTTATAGATGGAAAATCAACAGGTTTGATTGGCTTTCTCGGCTTCTTCTCTTGCTTGCCTTCCCTCTCCCAGACTTTTACCTCTACTTTCCATTCTTTGACTTCTTGTTCGTAGCGTTGATGACGTTCTTCCTTGATGCGCTCAAGTAGTTTTTCTGCGGGTTCGGGATTGTTTTCCTTGCGCCATTGTTCGGTGAGTTTGCCCTCAAAGGCATATTTCAGCAAAGCCTGTCGATAGACTTTCAGTTGGCTTTGTGCCAATTTAAGATTATCCACACCATTGTCTAATTCACTGAATAATTCTTCAATAAACTCTACAATACGAAGTTGCTCCTTTATAGGAGCCAGATTTACTATTAAGTCGCGAACAATACTCAACTTAATTCTTGGCCTTGTAGTACCTTTAGTGAATTTATCGAATTGTTTGATTAGATAACTTGAATTAAGCTGATATAATAAGAACTTGTCGTTGAGATGTTTGTTATCTATTCTTGCTCTAATTAAGTCGGCAACAATAATCCCTGTTTCATATTTCTTGGGAACGAAACAAGCCTTTCCTACCGGGTCTCCAAGTTTAGTTATGATAATATCACCACTTTTAAAGCTATGCCTTGAAAGAAAATCAGCCTTTTCTTCAGAAACATAATTGATATTTTTATCAATAAACCTATTTCTGTCAATATTCTGTATTCGAATAACTGGTATCCCTTCATCTTGATACTCGCTTGCCTTTAAGTTAGAGCCGAAAGGTCCATCTACAATATTGTTTTTAGGATCCAAAAATAAATCTGATAATGGCACCTGAAACCAACTGCTTGGAAATTCTGTTTCTGTATTTTGGCTCATTTATTCTTACTACTAACAATTAAGGCTTTTACATCAATTTCAAGGATTCTAGCAATGTCATTCAAAATCTCCAATCTTGGTTGTTGCCTATTTTGAACATAACCATTCATCATGTTGTAACTCTTTCTCAGTTTTTCGGCCAGCCAAGTTTGCTTAATCCCTTTATCTTCAAGTGCTTCCTTTATTCGGTTCATTTCCGCCTAAAATAATACGTCCAAGGTAATACTTAATTTTCAATTATCTTGTTTTTTAATACAAAAAACGTAGGAATTATCCTTATTTACACAGTATTTCGAAATTTTAACTCTTTTTGTATTTCACCTATGGAGAAAGCTTAAGAAAAACCAAATCAGCTAAAATGTTAAGATCTTTTTAGAATGAAATATAATAATTACATTTAATCAATTTGTTTTTTTAACGTAGATTTTGAAGAAATCAAAGTTTTCCCTATTATACAGTATATAATTTTAGTTTGATAAAAGGTTTATTTTAAATCATCTTGCATATGTGACCCTAATTATAGTTTTAATGAAAGTCAATTTAGCCCCTATAGATTCACAGATTTTAATAATATATTCAACATGTATTCTGTGTTTTTTACCTTTTATTTTCTGAACCGTACTTTCAAAAATATTATACTTAAATTCATAAGTGTTTTGAGATTTACCTTTTTTCAGCAAAGAATATAACTATTCTTTTGTGATATAGCCAGATATTTTATTATTGATCATAATCATTGTAAAAAAAGATAGGTATTAAAATAAATTATGATTAATCACATGATTAAACTCAATTTAATGCGTTGGATTTTTTTCTCTAAATCAAACAAATCTTAGAAGTAGTTTTCAACCTTATATTAATAGATTATTTTAAAATAAAAGAATCATTTAGTTTATTACTGTATTTACTTTTTACAAATTTAAAAAATTGCGATAATTTGATGCCTTGGTTGAAGTAAATAGTTGTTAGGGTAGATAGAGTAATATTATATCCGTTTTTTTTCATGGTCATTTCAATTATATGGTAGTTAACAACATATAATTGGCTATATTCCCTTTATGATTTCCGTCAAATAACCATTCTTCATAAATAAAGTCACAAACATATTTGTTTGAAAGTTAAGCTTTTTGATTTTTTGAATAAAACAACTACCTTTAAACTAATAAAACCTTAATAATCATGAATTATGGATTGGATTGATAAAATAATTTATAATACCTTAATTACATATAACTCTGTGAGAGTTAATTTCATTAACGGAAATTATAAGCTTGGTTTTTTTGAAGCCAATAAAAATTTTGATCAACTTAAGTCTGATGGAAAATTAAGATTTATTGAAAATTCTGGAGAATCAGTAATTTTAGAAGTTAAAGATATTGTTGAGGTTGTCATTTTGTAAAATAACAAATTCTAAATAGCTTTAAGCCGGGAGAACTACATAATAGTTTCTCTTGTTTTAGTTTTCTTTATCTTTTTTGAAATCAAAATCAAACAATTCTTTTGGGTTTATTTCAAGATCTTTTGAAAGTTCCAACACAGTAGATAAGGAAAATTTTGATTTTACCCTTTTCAATTTTATTGAGGTTACTTTAATCAATATCACAGCGTTGCGCAAGTTTTCTAAAGCTTAGAAAATCAATTTTTCCGCTTAGAGTATGTTTCATTTAATACATGTTAGATTTGTTATTTGTGGACAGAAAGTTAATTTCTTGATAAAACTTTTTATATTTAAGCTTTGCAACAAAAATGCCAAATCAAACAGCCAATATAACTGTATCCATTCTTCAAACGCTATATGCAAAAAGTCTTTCGTCTACTTTAGATGGTTCATTATTAATACTAGAGGGCTTTTATTTTCATAAAAAAGGCAAACTTTATGGTAAGTATTATTATGATGATATCGTTAGTAAAGACAAGCAATATAAAATAACAGCTCAGTTTACTACAAGTTTAAAAGAAGAAATTACTGATGGAAAATATTATCAATTTGAGGGTTTTATAACCAAAGCTCAAAGTTTATCTAATGAATCTAAACTGAATATATTTTTTAGAGTAACTAAGATATTAAAGCATGAGAAAAACGTGCAAGCTATATCTAAAATTGAGTATGATATCATACAGGCAAGGTTTGAACGAGATTTTCCTCTAATCAATGATATACTTGCCTCTAAGCTTGAAAAAGGTTTAAGCCCGATTTTGGATGTTATTATTGGTGTTCAATCGACTTCTGAAGATGATTATATGGGTCAACTTACCGATTCAGATTATTTCAGAATAAGACACCACAAATGTAGTTTATCATCTGAAAAAGAAATATTAGAGTTTTTAAAAACCCACGATTTCGCAACTACAGATTTATTAATAGTGCTTAGAGGGGGAGGTAGTGGATTGGAAGTGTTTAATAATATAGAATTGTGTAAAAAAGTTTTAGAACTGCCCATTCCCTTTATTACTGGTATTGGGCATGATGCCGATAAAACCCTAATGGAAAAAATAGCAGATAGGGGGTTTTCTACACCAACTGCCGTTGGAACTTTTTTGCAAAACACGATTAATATTTATAAAGAAAGAAGCAGATTGGTTAAGACTAAGATTGAGGAATTGGAAACCTTTAAAAAGCAGACAGAGATGGAAAAACGATTGTTATTGGACCAAATAGTATTTCAGAAAAAGAATTTGTATAGCACCTGGTTAGTAATAGGAGTATTTATTTTAATTATTGGGTATTTGTTATATAAAATATTGAACTAACTGCAAGTTCATATACTGCCCTTTGATATTAAATGAATAATAAATGACTCTTAAAATATTTAATAATCTAAGCCATGATCAAAAAATGTTCACAGTGGTAGATCAGGGTGTCTTTTTGGATAATTACGTAACAGCCCATATAAGAATGAACCTTTACGCTGTAAACAAATTTTTTGTTGAAATGGTTTATGATTCAAACGTAAATAGAGTTGTAGAAGTAAGGAGTTTTAAATCTGGAATTCAGCTAGATAAATATACCGCTCATATTAATTTGGATTAAGTTTTTCTTAGCAATTAATTATTATGGCCCAATTTAAAATCAAAATCTAACAATTCTTTAGGATGTATTTCCAAACCTTTTGACAGTTCAACAAGAGTGGTTATTTGAATACTAATCAAACCTTTTTCAATTTTACTTATTTGACTATGATCTACATCACATAACTGGGCTAATTCTCTGTAACTAAATCCCCTTTCTTTTCTTATCTTTTTTAAATTGCTACCAAAAGCTTTTAGCATTTGTTTTTTTGCTTCTTCCTCCATTATTTCTTCAGATTAATGGTAATATCCAAGAATTGGAAATAAATAATGTAGTGTTATGATACTACATATGAAATATTTGCTTATATTAGCAACAGAATTAATACATTTGCGATTCTTCAAATAAAATATTGAAGCATTCGCTTTGAATCTCGCCATTGAAAACTGGTAATTTTTGCAACGAGATGATAAGTAAGATGCTCACGTCCTAGGGCGTGGGCTCACTTATTGTTGCACGGTATACCAGTACCTCAATGGCAATATGGTGGGTTCCATGCCTTTTTTATGTTTAAAGGTTACTGCTCTCTAGGTTCTTTGCGTTGTTTTTTTATCATAACGATTCGCATAACATAAATAATTATGCAGAACCTGTTTTATAAACCAAAGCACAAACTTCACTTATGGCTTCTCATAAGGCTAGAGGTTAGCGTTTTTGATATTCTGTTTAAAAAGAAACCTAAAAATCCAATATAAGTACTTGCCATTTGTGGGATTGACGTTATACACCATTACGGAACACGCAACCTTTTTTATCCCATAACACCCTTTTCAATTTTAATGATTTCCGAAAAAAAGCACAGGATAATCCTGTTGTTTGAGTCTTCCTGATCCACTGGCTGGCTTAAGGTATTTATCCTATTGTTTAATGGGGTCAGGGATAGCTCATCTTTAATTGTAATCCAATAACATAAAATATAGATGCCTATGATATTATAAAACAAATAAAATAACCTCCCACAAAACTTTTGCAGGGTCTGTAGGAGGTATTGATTTAACAAGATTAGTTAACCTCTAACTCAAAATTATGAAAAATAATTCAAAATGTACACTATGGTGTATCTTATATCTTATGGCATGCTCCTTCACGGTAGATGCTTTACCAAAGATTGTCTCAAAACTTGGTATTCAACAGAAAACTATTCAAGGTGTCATTGTTGACACCAATGGCATCCCTATGGCTGGTGTCAGTATTATTGTTAAAGGGACCCAAACAGGTCGGGTATCTGACTTTAATGGCACTTATACCATTCCCGTAAATGCCTCTGATGTTTTGGTATTTTCCTTTGTGGGTTTTAAGACATTGGAATTGCCTGTTGCGGGACGAACCCAATGGAACATACAAATGGAAGACGATATTACCGCCTTAAATACAGTAGAAATCAATGCAGGGTATTATAAAGTTAAGGATAAGGAGCGTACCGGAAATATTGGAAGGATCTCCTCCAAAACCATCGAAAAACAACCTGCTAACAATCCTTTAGCTGCTATGCAAGGTCATTTGGCTGGTGTGAACATTGTGCAGAACACCGGGGTGCCTGGTGGTGGGTTTAATATAGATATTCGAGGGCAGAATTTTATAAATGGTAATACGGAGCCTTTATATATCATTGATGGTGTGCCCTATGGTTCACAATCTTTAGAGAGCAATGCGGTGTCATCTACTATTAACGCTGGCAATGTCAGTCCTTTAAATGCTATAAATCCAAACGATATAGAAAGTATTGAAGTGCTAAAGGATGCCGATGCTACAGCCATATATGGTTCTAGGGCTGCTAATGGAGTGGTGCTTATTACCACAAAAAAGGGTAAGATCGGTCAAACCAAAGTGAGTGTAAATTTTACGACCACACTGGGACAAGTATCAAACTTTTTGGACCTCATGTCCACCTCGCAATATTTGGAGGTGCGCAGGGAAGGGGTTGAAAATGATGGTTTTGGTTTTCTTTTGGATGAACCATCATTTGATTTTTTCTGGCCTGATATAAAAACTTGGGATCCAAACCGTGACACCGATTGGCAAAAGATATTATTGGGAGGAACATCCTACCGTAATACTGTGCAAGTAAGCGTTTCTGGGGGCAGTGAAACTACACAGTTCTTAATGAGTGGTGGCTACCAAAAAGAAACCACCGTGTTTCCTGGTGAATCCCGATACAAAAAATGGACAACCCATAGCCAAATGAACCACCAGTCCAAAGACATGCGTTTTAAAATAAATGCCTCAACAAATTATACTTATGAGGATAATCTATTGCCCCAAAGGGATTTTACAAATTTAGCTTATTTATTGCCTCCCAATGCACCAAAACTTTATGATGACGAGGGAAACATTAATTGGGAAAATAATACTTGGAATAATCCATTGGCGGCTTTGGACGAGAAATACAAAGCAAAGACACACCTGTTCCTGACTAATGTTGGGGTATCCTATAATCTACTCAATAATTTGGAAATTAAAACCAATTTGGGGTATACGGTATACCGTTTGGAATCCTTAAAAACATTGCCCAGTTCGGCAAGAAGCCCCCGATTTGGGTTTACTCCTGAAAACTATTCGTCCATAAATACCAATATGGCTTCAAGGCAGTCATGGATTGTAGAGCCCCAACTGCAATGGAACCAACAATGGAAAGATGTTGACGTTAATGTTTTGGTGGGGACAACATTCCAAAGCCAAAGTTCTGGGCAAACGGTAATGAGGGCTACTGGTTTCCCAAGTGATGAGCTTTTGGAGAATCGTGCTGCTGCAAATACCAATGAAATTTTGCAGGATGAGGACAGCAAATACCATTACCATGCACTATTTGGGCGTGTTAATGTCAAGTATAAGGACCGCTATATCATTAATCTCACAGGTAGACGCGATGGATCGTCCCGTTTTGGTCCTGATAAGCAGTTTGGAAATTTTGGCGCACTTGGTTTAGCGTGGATATTTTCTGAAGAAGCATTGTTCAATAATAATGGCTTGATAAGCTTTGGTAAGCTACGTGGAAGTTATGGTATTACGGGAAGCGATAATATTGGTGATTATAGGTTTTTGGATACCTACAGTGTAACTGGAAATGATTATAACGGTATTGCTGTTTTACAGCCTACAGGGATATTCAATCCTCTGTTTGGGTGGGAATCCAATAGAAAACTGGAATTAGGGCTGGAACTTGGATTGTTTAGGGAAAAGGTCTTCATAAATACCTCATGGTATCAAAACCGTTCGTCCAATCAACTTATTGGGATACCATTGGCCGCTACAACTGGTTTTAACAGTTTGACAGGAAATTTTGATGCCACTGTTGAGAATACAGGATTGGAAATAGTTTTGAAAACACATCAGGTCAACGGTCAGAACTTTCAGTGGACTTCCTCTTTCAACATAACCATTCCCAAAAATAAATTAGTGGCATTTGATGGATTGGAAAGCTCAACATTTGCCAATCGTTATATTATAGGACAGCCCTTAACCATTAATCGCCTGTACCATGCGCTTGGTGTAGATCCCGATACTGGGCTTTATCAGTTTGAGGACTATAATGATGATGGTAATATCAGTAGCCTGGGGGATAAGCAATGGATAGAGGATTTTGCGCCCCAATTTTATGGAGGACTGGGCAATACCTTGACATATAAGGGTCTGACCTTAGATGTTTTTTTTCAGTTTAAAAAACAACGGGCATATAATAACATGGCTTCCATGGTAGCACCGGGATTCAGTGCCAACGGACCTGTAAGCCTCTTGGATCGCTGGCAAGAACCTGGGGATACCAACCCTGTAATGCGTGCCATTAGTGGTTTTGATCCTTCAGTGTTTGATGTCTTTGAATATCAAACGGAAAGTAGTGCGGCCGTATCGGATGCGTCATTCATACGGTTAAGAAATATTTCATTGACCTATAAGCTCCCAACCAGTTTGAGCTCTGGTCTGGATTTGAGTGTTTACATCCAAGGCCAAAACCTTTTGACAATTACAAATTTTGAGGGGCCTGATCCAGAACAACCTTCCTCGGCCATTTTGCCTCCATTAAGGCAAATAACCCTTGGCATTCAATGCCACTTTTAACTTAAAATTAAAGACCATGTTATATAAAAATGAAAAAAATTATCGAAAAAACTATTTGCAGTCCATTCTTTGGATTAGTAAAAACATACAATTAATAGGCCTTCTGTTTTTTATCTCTTCAATGAATTCCTGTAGTGATTTTGTTGAAGTTGATACTCCAAAAAATATTCTGGTGTCAGAAACCGTATTTGAAGATGCTTCAACAGTAACATCTGCCTTGGCTCAAATTTACTTTAGTATGCGAGAAGCTGGGATGGTTTCAGGGCACTTGGGGCTGTCCACTTATATGGGCATTTATAGTGATGAACTGGATTATTTTGCTTTTGATACAGCTGTGTTACAATTCAGCCAAAGTCAAGTCATTGCAACAAATCGTATTGTAAAAAGTTGGTGGCAAGAGGGCTACCAAATTATTTATGCGTCCAATGCCATTATTGAAGGTTTGGCTGTTAGTAATGCTTTGAGTGTCGAGGACAGGAATAATTTTATGGGACAAGCACTTTTTGTACGTGCCTATATGCACAGTTTATTGGTGCAAGTGTTTGGGGATGTTCCTTATATCACAACAACCAATTATTTGGAAAACAATGTGGTTGGGAGAAATTCAGAGGATGAAGTTTACCAAAACATCATTTCAGATTTAACCCATGCAGTTCAACTCATGGATGTTGCTGACCAAACTGGGGAGCGCGTCATTCCAAACCAGAATGTTGGTAAGGCACTTTTGGCACGTGTTTACCTCCAGACTGAACAGTGGGAATTAGCTGAAACTATCACTAATGAGGTCATGGATAGTTTTACATTGGAGGCTGATTTAAATAATGTTTTTTTGAAGAGCTCCCCAGAAACTATCTGGCAATTAATACCTGATGGGGTCAACAATAAAAACACCTATGAAGCCAACCAATTTATTATCAGAGGTATTCCTGGACAAACCTATGCATTGAGCCAAGGTTTATTGGATGCTTTCGAGACCGATGACCTGAGATTTACGAATTGGGTTGCCAATATAACA
Source organism: Flaviramulus basaltis (assembly GCF_900114265.1). Classification (GTDB taxonomy): domain Bacteria; phylum Bacteroidota; class Bacteroidia; order Flavobacteriales; family Flavobacteriaceae; genus Flaviramulus; species Flaviramulus basaltis. The sequence goes on along the minus strand of NZ_FPKV01000001.1, from coordinate 388,352 downwards.
AGCAGTGATGGTCTTACAACCCTATACTATCCGAATAAGTACAAAGCGGATTTTAATGAAACGACATCCTTGGAATATGCTATTAGGTTCCGGTTGTCCGAACAATATTTGATTCGAGCGGAGGCCAAAACCCAATTAGGGGATTATTCAGGCGCCTTAGAGGATGTAAATATTATTAGAGCCCGTGCTGGTCTTGGAGCCCTTGTTTTTTCGGATTATGATGATTTACTGATGGCAATATATCACGAAAGACGAGTGGAATTATTTACGGAACAGGGACTTCGCTGGTTTGATATAAAGCGTTTGGAAAAGGCCACTGAAGTCCTGGGGCCATTAAAAATGGACTGGATGGAAACCAGGGTTTTATTGCCTATCCCAGAGGATGAAATATTGATCAATCCAAATCTAAAGCCCCAAAATTTAGGATACTAAACCAGATAGGCTAAATAAATCTTAAAATAAATTTTAATGAAGTCAATAATCGATATAAATATGATGAATAATAAGGTATGGATTTGGGTAGCTTGGTTCTCCTTGGTTTTTAGTATGGCACAGGCTCAAATTTTAAATCCTGCCAAGTGGCAATATAAGGTTTCTAAAGAACAGGTAAAGATAAATGAAACCGTTGAAATTGTCTTTCAGGTGATATTGGATGAAGGCTGGCATTTATATGGTAATATTCAAAACTACGATATGGGACCCATGCCGACCGAATTCAGTTTTGAAACACAGCCCAAATATAAAATTGTGGGAACTGTTAAGCCAGTGGGTGCCAAGAGTGAATTTGATACAGTGTTCGATGTCACGGTAAATTATTTTGAGGGTAAAGCAACGTTTTCCCAAACTGTAAAAATCCTTGATAGTAACCCAATCATTAAAGGTACCTATGAATATCAAGTGTGCCATATGACGCAAGGCAAATGTATTTTGCTCTCGGATGATTTTGAAATTAAAATAAAAACAACACCATGAAAATAAAAATGACAAAAGTAATTATAGTAGGCCTTATGATATTATGTACAATACCTAATATCATAGCACAAAACAGAACCATTGATATTGAGAACGAGGAAGAAAAGGCCTGGGTCCAATTGGATAGCATGAAAGCCTATCTCTGTGATTGGCCATTGCAATGTGCATGGTATGACAATGCCACATTTTTGGAACAAAGGCTATTTGAGGAAAGCGTTTTTACTAAGAGAGTACAATTGGCTGAAAACTTTATGGATAAATATCCAGATAGTGAGCATTATTTTGAAACCCTGACGTTCTATCTTTATTATTTATTTGAACCACGTTTTATTTCAAAGCAAATACCAGACAGTACTAAAGTTTTTTTGTCACAGGATGCGAAATCGGCAAAAGACAAGCGTGCTTTTAAATACAGTCAATTTAGAGCCATTCCCATAGACATTGAGGCACGGGTACAATGGCTAAAGAAAGGAAGGGGTCTAGTTTCTAAATTTTTGTTATCAAATGCCACACGGGAACAAAAACTCAAAATTGAAATATCGCTTTTGGGAAGGGACTTTAGACATGCCAGGTATCTTTATGAATTTCAAAATTTTCAAAAGAAGGATATGGAAAGCAGCTATTGGCAGGCGTTTAGTTGGTTCTATTGGGAGCCATTTCTTCTTAGGATGGAAAGCCTTTTGTTCAAATATTCCGATATTGAGGATATCAGTTCATATATTGAACAATTGGTCAATTTGATTTCCCGAAAATTATTGGCCCCTGAACTCACCAAGCTCTGTTGGAAGTATTTCTTTGACCTATCCCTAAATACGGAACACAAGCATGAAAAAGAAATTATGGCATTACATCAAATGGCTAAAGAAAACCTTAAGGCCTTGTATGACTTAGAGGCTTTTGATGATTCAAAACCATTGGAGATGACCTTCACTACCATGGACAGTAGTCACATAGATTTAAAAGATTTGAGAGGCAAGGTCGTACTATTGGATTTTTGGTCAACAGCCTGTGCACCCTGTATCATTGAAATGCCCTATGTTCAAAAGATGTATGAAAAATATGCTGATAAAGGGTTTGAGGTCATTGGGATTGCCGCAAACAGTGATTCAGATAGAGAGCATGTCCTGAATATAATTAATAAACAAAATGCCAAATGGCCACAATATTTGGATAAAGGCTCAAAGGTGAATGTAAGCTATCATTCGCTTTATAAAATTTCTTCATTACCGACGGTTTGGCTTTTGGATAAATCTGGTAGAATTGTTGATACCCATGCCCGTGGTGAACGTCTCGAACCCCTGATCAGAAAATATTTAGGCCTGGATAAGAATTAGTATTTTATGATACTATGTATTTGAGTTAGTCAAGAAAAGGTGTCCAAATTGGACACCTTTTCGAATTACATAAAAAAAGATAAATACTATTGATTGTTTTTATGCAGTGGCTCTGTTAAGTTTGGGTATTTGAACACTTGGTATGGACCATACATACAAAATGAGCCTGAGACATCATTACAATCTACCAAGACAGGTGTTGAACCATTGGTAGGGTGGTCGTAATAACCTGTTATGATGACGCGTTTTGCCTCTGTGGCAAATGATAAGCTGATGGCCAATAGAATGGCAAAAAGCGGTAATACGATTTTAAAAATTCTTGTTTTCATAATAAATGGTATTAAAATTAATGACCTACTCTTTTTTACAGGTTTTCAGTCTTTCCCCTGGCACTACGCAGTATATTTTTTGAGCTTATATGATTGTTGTTGGTTAGATAAAAGGATGCCAACAATGGCAAGTACGATGAATGAAAGATTAAAAATGAGATGTTCCCGCCATCCCAAAGATTCCAAAACACCACCACAGGAACAAGGAATGGACGAACTGAAATTCAAGATGTAAATGATGTATGCCGTGAACAAGGTCATTAAACCCAAACTGGCATATAATCCTATATTTATGGTTTTAGGAAACAGTAAAAAAACAGTAATTAGATATTCAATCAAGGGGATGGCATAAGCTAAGGTGTCCGCGTAATCCGAAATCAAGGGGGATTTGAAAAGGCGGGTTTCAAAAACCTCAAAAGCAAGCAGTTTACTGGTTGCCGTGTAAACAAAAAGAATAACATAGAGATAGATGATACTTTTTAACAGTATTTTATAGCCTGATTTTAAACCTTCCATAGCTTTTGATTTGATATGGTAAAGTTCCACAGTAAAATTTATTTGAACGGGATAAGGTTTTGCTTGCGGGGGATTTATTTATTTTTGGGTATAATCTTTAAAGGTTTTAATCTGTTTTTGATAGTTTTTTGCGCAATTCGCTGGGTGCATATCCAAAGCGTTTTTTAAAGGCCCTGGAAAAATGCGGCATGCTTTTAAAGCCTGTTTTATGGGCTATGGTCTTTAGGGCCTGGTCGGAATATTGAATCATCATTTTGGATTTTCTTAGGCGCTCATCCAATAAAAACTTAAAGACACTGGTGCCATATAATTCCCTAAAACCATATTTTAATTTAAATTCATTGGTGCCCAACTGCAGTGCAAATTCCTTTAGGGAAGGCAGGTCTTTTTCCAAGTTATTGAGAATGGTCTCATGTCCCTTTCTTATTTTACGGATATCATCAAAACTTAACTTGGGCTTTTGTTTGGTTTCTGCTTTTGGAAGTGTTTTGGTACTCAAGCTTTGGGTTTTTGACAATCCTTGAATATGCGTTTTTAATTCCTGATCCATCATTGTGTCATTTGAGGCGTGGTGAATCGCACTGACCAGTGTTTTCGTCTGTGCTTTATTTTTATCGGTAAAGGTTGTGATGTAACAAGCTTTTGGAATTGCCAGGCTCCCTTGGGTCTTAAATGTTAACATGGCACTGGAACTGAAGAAAATATTGTCTTTTTGCAATCGATAAATAGCCTCCCATGTCATTTTTGAGGGGTTGTCCAAAATGGACGTAATGGGTAGACCTATGAGTTCGGAATGTGATAAGGATAATATGTTACACGACTGTTGGGTGACCATATCAATATAACCTTTGTCATCCAGTATGAAACTCATTTGAATAATTTCTACCATGAGGTTGTTGGAATTGGCATAGCCTTGGTGCAGAAGTATACCCTGTATTTCCTCTGCCAACATGTTAAGTGATATGCTTATGGACTCCAAATTGTCATTTTTATCTGTGCGTTCCAGACGATAAAAGAAATTGCCGGAGGCCATTTCCAAAAGCATTTGGTGGATATTTTTAATTCGTTGTTTTTTTATAGAGCTCACTTCCAGTATTTAATTTAAAAGAATAGTGAGAGACATTATACGTTATAACAGGTAATTTTCAGGTTTGCTTTAACTTATATGGGTTTTTAAAAATATGATGGCTTCCTCGATCTTATCAAAGGACTGGGTGGGAACGATGGGATTACTGGTTCGGATGTAAAATTCGGATAACATCTTGGAAACTGGAGGTCTTACAATTACAGCAACCGCCTTTATTAAAGTTGAACCCTCAATGGCCAGATACGCCCGGGCAGGTTTATCTATTTCCTTTATGCCCCGAATATCAACTAAAACGGGTAAGTGCAAGCCTTCATGGATAAATAGTCGGTCCTCAACAATTTTTACAGCGGCCTTTAAATCAATACTGACTCCCTCATGATATGTAACATAAAGAATACCCTCTTGGTATTTATAAGAGGTATAATCATTTTCGAAATAATTCCGCATGGTAAAAAAGAAAACTGGTTTGACATTCTAAACTTACAAAATAAACAACAGAGTAAATCATGGTGGGTGCAATACGTGTAGTAATAAACTGCCTTTTTTTGCCTCCAAAGGATTATAAGTTGACTGTTAGGGAGTTTGGAATGGACTTGGCATCCAATATCCTACAAATTCAGCTAAATTAAATCACATTTAAAATCTATCGATATGGCTAAGATAAAGCACAATAATTTTTTGGATACTGTTAATGACGTTTTTACGGATGCCAAACAAGAAGGTGTCATGCACCTTTATGCTGAGGGCGATGATTTTTCAGGAAGAACCATAGGAATCAATAACAGAAAACTATTTCATTTTGGTACAACAGGCTACTTGGGGCTTGAACAGGATTCCAGATTAAAGGCAGCGGCCATTGAGGCCATCTCAAAATATGGTACCCAATTTCCCTTATCCAAATCCTATATTTCCAATCCCCTGTATAGGGAACTGGAGGAAACGGTAACAGCTATGTACCAAAATCCAATCATCATTACGAAAAACAGTACTTTGGGACATATGGGTGTTATCCCCAATGCCGTTAGCGACCAAGATGCCATCATACTGGACCACCAAGTACATTGGAGTGTCCAGAGCGCGGCCAAGGTACTCAAGAACAGAAGTGTTCCTATTGATATGATTCGGCATAATGATCTTAATATGCTTGAGGATAAAATAAAAAGGCTATCAGATAGGCATAAAAGAATTTGGTATATGGCAGACGGGATTTATTCCATGTACGGGGATTTTTCACCACTTCAAGATTTAAAAACACTTTGCCAAAAATATCCCCAGTTGTATCTGTACATTGATGATGTTCACGGGATGAGCTGGATTGGGAAAAATGGCACTGGGTATGCCCTGAGCGAACTGAAAACACTCACTGAAAACATACTTCTTTTTGGGACACTCAGTAAAACCTTTGGGGCAAGTGGTGCTGTTTTGGTATGCTCCAACAAGAAGATGTACCATGAAATTAAAACCTTTGGAGGCCCCTTGACCTTTTCAGCACAATTGGAACCTGCTTCGGTAGCAGCCGCAACGGCTTCTGCCAAGATCCATTTGACACCTGAAATATACACCCTTCAAAATGATCTGAGGGAGCGTGTGGACTATTTTAATGATTTGTTGAAAGAAACGGATTTACCACTTATTGACCATAATAATTCCCCTGTTTTTTTCATCGGAACGGGCATGCCTAAAACAGGCTATAATTTTGTAAGTAGGCTTATGAAAGAGGGGTTTTACGTTAACCTCGGGATATTTCCTGCCGTACCCGTAAAAAATACTGGAGTTCGAATCACCATTTCTAGGCATAATGAACGTGCCGAAATCAAGGAATTGGTAGCAGCAATGGTTCACCATTTTCCAAAATCCCTTGAGGATACCCAAACGAATTTACCACGGGTCCGTAAGGCATTCAAGTTGGAAGTAAAGACAAACCTTAAGGAAAGTTTACCGTCAGACCTTACAGTAACATTGGAAAATTCCATAATGAAAATTGATAAGGGGCTTTGGAACAAATGTCTTGGTAACCACGGGGTTTTTGATTGGGAGGGTTTAAGGTTTTTGGAAAAGGTATTTCAAGGTAATGAATTATTGGAACATAATTGGAAATTTAAATATTTGGTTATCCTTGATGATAAAAGCGAGCCAATATTGGCTACTTATTTTACAGTCGGGTTATGGAAGGATGATATGTTGGCAAAGGAAACGGCTTCCAAAGCTATTGAAGAAACCCGAAGAACAAATCCACATTACCTCACTTCCACGGTATTGGGTATGGGATCCCTTTTTACCGAAGGCAGACATCTGTATTTGCAAAGTAAACATCCTTTAAAACAACAGGCATTGGACGCTCTCATGCAGACCATGGAAATATTGGAACATCAAACGAAAGCCAAAATGATCGTACTCAGGGATTTTTTAATAAAGGATAAGCTCCATGATTATTTCCAGGGGCAGGGTTTTGTAAGGGTGCAAATGCCAAATACCTGTAAAATCGATTTGGGCTTTCAAGAGACCCTAGACAGTTATATAGCCAAATTATCCTCAAGAAATAGACGCCATTTGAGAAGGGAAATATTGGATGTAGAGTCCACATTGGATATTAGGTTTCTTAAATCCTGTGATAAATTGCAGCTTAATCGCATTCAGGAATTATACAACCAGGTCCACCAGAACAATTTGGGTTTGAATACCTTTTCATTTCCAGAAAAATTATTCCAAAGTATGTCAGACAGTCCCTATTGGGAATTTATAGTAGTAAACACGCTGGAAGTACCTGAAAAGATCATTGGGGTCATGTTATGTTACAAGAACCAAAATATAAGTTATGTACCATCATTCGTGGGATTGGATTACGATTACTTGGCTACTTACCATACCTACCGTCAATTGTTGTTTCAGACGATTAAAAGAGCCATAAATCTTAAGTTCATGCATATTGATTTAGGTATGACCGCTTCATTTGAGAAAAGAAAATTAGGGGCTAAAGTTGAGGAGGCCTTTGCCTATATACAAACCTCGGACAATTACACCTTAGAGTTAATGGGGGTTTTGGAATGAGAATGATTGGAATGAATTACGGTTTATATGTCTATAAAATACCAAGAATTGATAACTGAATTTGAGTCTAAATTGGAAACTTTGGAAGCCATTAATGAAGATATCCTTTATAAAGCAGAAACGGGAATTACCCAAAGTGAAAAATGTATTAAACATTTGAGAAAGCGGGTCGTTGAAAAAGGGTTTTTCTCCATTGAGGAGGAGATCAAGTTCTTTAAGCATATAAAGCCCCAAATATTCAGTAAACTCATTTACTATGTGAAATTATATCATATTGAAAGTAAAAGACCTAGAAGCAGTGCAAAATTTCAAGTAAAATACTTGAATGGACAAATTAATAAGTTACAGGTTTATTTTAATGATAACCTTGAGTTCTATCATTATTACAGGAGGGGATCAACAACTTTGGATGAGCAGTATTTTATAAGAGGTCAGTCTGATCTAAGGTCCCCAACAGAATCGTACCATGCCTTTATTGATGAAGAGTTCTCAACATGCCAAGACTGCACGGTGGCTACCATAATGGCATTTGATATGCTGATTGTTTATTTACAACAAGAGATTAAAAAATTAGAAAGTATTAACGATAACCCCAAATTAAATCCCATGAAGCAATCTACGAAGCTTTTCTGGACAGGAAACAAAACAGAATTAATTGAGCTGATATATGCACTGCATGATAGTGGTGCTATCAATAGTGGAACCGCGGACATTAAAGAAATGGCCTCCATGTTTGAGCAAATCTTTAATATCGACCTAGGAAATTATTACCATACATTTATCGAAATAAGGGCTAGAAAGTGCAGTAAAACAAAGTTCTTGGATAGATTGATTGAGGTATTGAACCAACGCTTTCAGAATGCCGATGAATGATCCCAATCTAGCCCCATCTTGGGTGGAAGGTTTAAAAGAGGCAAGCCATAAATTTTGGTTCCGTTTATTACTTTTTAAAATCTCACTTTCTTCAAGTATCGATCATTAAATGGAGAAATCAGAGAAATTAAAATCTCCCACCTCTAGGTGGACTATGGATATTATAAGAAATAAGTTCTTCAGATTTGTACAACGAAAGTCAAATCACTGTAAAGTCGTCATATTAATTAAGGGATTTATTGGCGGCTTTACTTTTTTTAAAAACGGAAACTTATGTCAGCAATTATTATCACTACAGAAGATCTTCGGGAATTCAAAATGGAATTGCTCGAAGACATCAAACAAGTTCTAAGCAATCAATCTGGTCAACCCTTTAAAAAATGGTTGAAATCACCAGAGGTTAGGGATTTATTAGGTATTTCCCCTGGGACACTGCAAAATTTGAGGATCAATGGAACACTGCCCTACACCAAAGTGGGCGGGGTATTATATTATGATTACCAGGAAATCATGCAAGTCCTGGAAAAGAATAAGGTTGATAACAGACTCTAAAGGGTTTTGGAAAACACCAATTATATTAAACATCTGAATACTTTTTTTGTCCTTATTTCCAAAGATTTCCGGTTAAATCCAACCCATATTAGTTTATATATGGCCTTGTTCTACTTATGGAACATTAACTTCTTTAGGAATGAGTTTTACATCAACAGGGATGATGTGATGAAACTATCTAAAATTGGTTCAAGAACAACCTACCATCGCTGCATAAAAGAGTTAAACCATTGGAGTTATTTGGAGTATTTGCCCTCACATAATGCATTTCATGGTAGTAAAATAAGGATGTTCAATTTTTGTACTAGCCATGGACAAGCCTTGGACTCTAGCCAGATCAAAATTTGTGCTAGCGATGGACAAGCACTGGTATCTATAAACAAACCTTTACAAACACTAACAAACCAAAAAAATATTAACAAACCCGAAATTTTAAAAAAATCTACGGTTCAAAATTCTAAAAAGAATAACATACCACAAGCGGTTGACCAATATCAGGACAACCTCAAGACCAATTCCGATAAAAACTATGATGAGCCGCTATGAAAAATTTAAGTCCACACATCATCATCGAAGGCAAGAAACAATATCAATTAGGGGAGCTTAAAGTCAATGAAATCATTTATGATTTCAGTAAGATCCTAACATATCTCAATAGCAAGGGTAAATTACTGTTTGGGGAGAAGTTTAATATCATAGAAGAAGATCGAGAAATTATTTTCAAATTATGTAATTATTTTATCAAGGACGAAGCCAATTGTAAGCGTTTTAATTTGGATACCAATAAAGGTATTCTATTGTCTGGTCCCGTTGGCTGTGGAAAAACAAGTTTGATGAAATTAATGAGGTATATCGTTCCACATATAAAGCCCTATAAAATGATTCCAGCAAGAAATATTGTTTTTGGATTTAACCATATAGGCTATAAAACCATTGAAGATTATGGGAACACCAATTACTTTTGTTTTGATGATCTGGGAGTAGAGCCTACGGGACGTCATTTTGGGAAGGATTGCAATGTCATGGGAGAAATCATACTGTCCAGATATGATTTGTTTTTGGAAAATGGCATAAAAACCCATGCTACAACAAACCTAAATGCCCAAGAACTGGAAGAACGTTATGGGAACCGTGTACGATCACGAATGCGTGAATTGTTTAATTTAATTGCTTTTGATAGTGCGGTTGAAGATAAGCGAAAATAATGAATAAAGTTGTGTAGAATTCAAAAATGTTGTTTATTATCAACAAAATGCATACATTTGTTTAAAATATTCAACAAAAATGAAATCTAAGAAAAATGTAATTTTCCCCAAGCATCAGAAAATTATGGAACGTTTAGGTGAAAACATCAAGCTCGCACGTAAACGGCGAAAACTTACAACAATACAAGTTTCAGAACGTGCCGGTATAGACAGAACTACCTTATATCAAATAGAAAAGGGGCATTCAAAAGTATCAATGGGCGCATATTTTAATGTATTACGTGTTTTGGGATTGCAAGACGATTTTTTGAAATTGGCATCTGATGACGAGTTTGGCAGAAAGTTACAGGATTTAGATCTATTATAACATGGCAAAAAGAAAACTGGAGATATTCGTTTATGCCCATTGGAAGGGTATGGAAGCACCACAATTGGTGGGCTCCCTTTCGGCACTTTATGCGAAAGGTAAAAAGGCATTTAGTTTCGAGTATGATAAGGATTGGATAAACTCTAAGGAGCAATTGCTCTTGGATCCAGATTTACAATTCTACACTGGGCCACAATACCCTAACAATAAAGAGAATTTCGGAATATTTTTAGATAGTATGCCTGATACATGGGGTAGAACTTTAATGAAGCGCAGAGCAGCTCAAGAGGCAAAGGAAAAAAATGAAAAAGCAAAAACCCTCTATGAGATAGATTATTTATTGGGCGTGTATGATGAGAGCCGTATGGGCGCATTGCGATTTAAAATAGATAGGAACGGGCCTTTTTTGGATAATAATAATCAAACACCAACACCCCCATGGTCATCGGTTAGGGAGTTGCAGGATGCCGCGAGAAATTTTGAAAATGATGAAGGTGCGGATGGAGTAAAAAAATGGTTGACAGTCTTGATGGCTCCAGGATCTTCTTTAGGGGGTGCTAGACCAAAAGCAAACATCCTTGATGAAAACAAAGATCTTTGGATAGCCAAGTTTCCTTCTAAAAACGATACCATAGATAAAGCGGCATGGGAATATGTTGCATATCAATTGGCAATAAAGGCTGGCATTCACATGGCGCCATCAAAGATTGAAAAAATTGCGGGAAACTTCAATACCTTTTTTACAAAACGATTTGATAGGGATAATGGCGAACGTGTTCATTTTGCTTCAGCCATGACCATGACAGGAAACAATGAAGAAACCATAAGGGACAGTCCAGCTAGCTATTTGGAATTGGCAGAATTTATTCAGAACCATGGTGCCATGGTCAATGATAATTTGCAGCAACTTTGGAGACGAATTGTATTCAATATAGCCATTTCAAATACCGACGACCATCTCCGTAACCATGGATTTATTTTAACATGTAAAGGGTGGGTATTATCTCCAGCGTATGATCTGAACCCATCTATTGATAAAGACGGGTTAGCCTTAAATATTGATATGGATAATAATACTTTGGATTATGATTTGGCAAAAAGTGTTGGTGAATATTTTAGATTGGACGGAAATCAAATGAACCAAATAGTAAAGGAAGTAATGGCAGTTGTTAAAGAATGGGAGGCATTTGCCAATAAATATGGCATTTCAAAAAGAGAACAACAAATTATGGGTAAGGCATTCCATGTTTAAAAAGGAGGGAGTTTTAAGGGACTATTGTTTTTCTGTTAACCAACGCCCAATTTCCTTAAGATTTGCAATTATGACCTCTCTTATACTTTTTACAATCTCAATCAAAAAAAATTTCATAATCCGGGTTTTAAATAATTTATAATTCCTATAAAAACAGCCAAAGCGATGGCCTTTATGTTTCTGGAGCTCAAAAAATAATAGGCTTCATCTTTGTTGGATACAAATCCCAGCTCAACAAGCACACTCGGGCAAAAAGCAACAGTTTCTCTCAGTACCTGAAAATTGGCGAACTTCACACCGCGTTTTTTTAACCCCAGCTTTCCAGTAGTTTCATTCAAAATGGACGTTCCCAAAACCCATGAGGTTTTGGATGCATGTATATAAACTTCCATGCCTTTTGATTGGGTTCGAGAAGCGTTACCATGCAGCGAGATAAATACATCAGCATCTAGGCTTTTGGCCAACCGGCTTCTATCCCTTAAAGATATTAAGGTGTCCTTATATCTCGTTAAATAGACATCATATGCATCTTCAAAAAGCGTTTTATTGAAATTCAAAATCTCTTTTGCAACTTGTATAGCAATATCCTTTTCTAGGATGCCATTTATGCCAATGGCACCGGAATCATTTCCACCATGGCCAGGATCGATGACGATGATTTTTTTCTGACCAAAAACCAGACATATTTTTAACATCAAAATCACAAAACTGACGTTTTTGAGCGTTTTTTTCCAATTCATTTTTAGGGTTGGGTTCCTCTTATTCTTCAAAATCCATAAAATTTAAAGCCTTTTAATGCCATTTAAAATCAAACAAAATCAAATAAAATTATTTTATAAAATATTGAAAATCAAGTATTTATATTCAAATATAACGTATTTTTCATATATCAAAAATGAAATAAAACTTAAACCATTTTAGTATGAAAAAATCACTTTATCTAACCGCTTTATTCGTTACGCTTTCAAATGCCTTATTTGCACAGATTGGAGGTATTGAAGATTCCGTAAACGATGTTTCCGACACCATCAGAACCATATTTCCCATCATTTTAGGAGTTATTTTCCTTATTGGATTTTTGTTCAACGCAGGTCATTTCTTTGGCGAGAATGCCGATTTAAAGAAAGGTATCACGCGCGTATTGGTATTTGTCCTCATAGCTGGTGCGGTCGTGGGCATCTTTACATATCTCATTACCATTGTAGTCTAGGTTGCTAAGTGGGATTTAGCCATTAAATAGTAAAGACCAGTGAAGACCTTTGAAGTATATAAAAACATTAGAAAGCGTGCGGTGATTATGGGCCTGCCCATAGCACTGTTCGCCCTAATGATGACCTCTGTGATTGGCTCGCTTTTAGTTATCATTTTTTCTTTTGGTTTTTCAGTGATCATTGGCGTGTTCATAATTAATATGACACTTTATGCAGGCTTAACGTATGTTACTAAAAACCGAGCCATCCTGCATTTTAAAAAGGTTTTTCCACATACCATCAGTAACAAAAAAGATACCCGATTGGATTATGAAAATTCATAAGAAAAGAAATCAAGACCTAGAATGAAAAAATGAACCTATCTGCTTATCATCCTATTATGGATATTCAAGGCCATATCGTATTTGCCAATAATGGCAATGTGGTATTGTGCTATAAAACAGAACTTCCAGAAATCTATAGTCTGTCTGAATCCGATTTTGAAGACCTTCATGGTGCGTGGTTTCAAGCCTTTAAATCATTACCTATAAGTACGATTATCCATAAACAGGATGTGTATCAAAAAGCCTCCTACGATGCCAAGAATATTCCCAATAGCAGTTTTTTAGAGAAGGCCACCCATGATTATTTTATGTCAAGGGAATTTATCAAACATGACGCATATTTGTTCTTTGTCTTGCCCCTGAATAGAGCACTGAACGCTTCCAAATTCACCAATCCATTCCGTAAGGTTGAAAAAGGAATTTATAAGAAACTAGATCACCATGTGAACGATTTCATAAACTCAGTCAATGATGCTGTATCCTTTATAAATAATAGTAGAAAAGTAACCCTCAGACCACTCAATGAGCATGAGATAATAGCAAATACCAATACCTATTTTAATGGTTTTAATCAAGGCTTTGATACCGATATACAGCTTAATAAATCAAGCATAGACATCGGAGAACACCATTTTGATGTATTGGCAATCAATAGTGAGGTCTGTTTTGGAGATGTGGTCCAGACCAGTAAAACCAACGATAAGTTTACCTCGGATGATTTTGTATTCCATCAAGGTTTTATGGATGGATTGGGATTGGGTCTCCATGAAAACCATATCGTCAACCAAATCATCTATTTGGATGATAAACATAAATGGCGAAAACTACTGGACAAAAAAATAGAGGAACTCAATAAGAGCTCCAATTTCGGAACCCAGAATAAAGTCATTCTAAGAAAGATTGAAGCCATTGTCGCCAAGATCAATCAGGATGATTCGTCGCGAATCATACGAGGACATCTCAATATCATTTTCTGGTGTCCAGAACCTGGTCAGCTAAACAATATAGCTTCTAAGATTAAGACCGAACTTAAGGAGCTTGACATGGTGCCTTATTATCCAAAGGGTGAAGAACGGAAGCACTATTTTTTGAATTCCTATTGTTGTTTTACCTCCAATTTTTCAAATGAAGATTTATATGTCACCGATTTAAAACATGCCATCTGTTTGTATATAAACAATACGAATTACAAATCAGATGAAACCGGCATCATCTTTAATGATAGGCAACATAATATCCCAGTATTGAAGGATGTTTGGGATGAGCGCAAAAAACGAATCAAAGCCCGAAACTTTGCCATATTTGCTCCAACTGGGGAAGGTAAATCCTTTTTGGCCAATAATATCCTGCGACAATATTTTGAGCAACAGGTTAGATTGGTCATCATTGATCTGGGAGGCTCCTATTCCAAGTTTGCAAAACTCTATCCAAACGACCATGTGATACTGCGTTATGAGCAAGGGAAGAACCTAGGAATTAATCCCTTTTTCATTTCAGATGTCGATGATTTAACACCGGAGCGACTGGAAGACTTAGCTGTTTTCCTGTTGGAACTTTTGGCAGAACAACAAGTGACCAAGGCTAGGGAAGTGGCCATTAAGAAAGTCCTTGGCTATTATTATGCTGCAAACTTGGGAAATCATTCATTGGAAAACCTATATGAGTTTGTAGATGGCAAAAAAGACACCCTCATTCAAGAGCTCAATATAGGTGAAGTTGATTTTAGCGTCTATAACTTTTTGCATATTCTATCGGAATATGTAGGTGATGGGCTGTATCATTTTTTATTCAGTGTGGGAGAAGATCAAACCTATAAGATAGAGGATAAGCGTTTGATTGTTTTTGAACTTGATGAAGTGAAGGACAACAAGGAATTACTTTCCGTGATGCTAAAGTTGATCAAGTCAGCCATTCAACGTACCATTTGGAGAAACAGGTCTGAACGGGGGATAATCTTATTCGATGAGTTTGCCAAACAGTTAAAATTCGGTAACGTATTGGAAAGTGTCGAATTCTATTACCAAGCCATTAGAAAGCAGAACGGTGCCATTGGAATTATTTTGCAATCCATCAACCAGCTGCCCAATAACACGACATCAGCCAGTATATTGGAGAACACCCAGGTTATCTATAGCCTGCGAAACGAGAAGGGGTATGAAGAGCTCCAAAAGCGATTGAGCCTATCAAGCCATGATCTGAACCAATTAAAATCCATCCGGAACAATCTTTCAGGAGAGCGAAAATACACGGAAATGTTTATCAAAATAGGTAAGGAAAGCAACATTTTTAGGTTGGAAGTGCCAAAAGAAGTCTATGCTGCCTACCTCACGGATGGAAAAGAAAGTGCTGACATCATGCAGCTCTTTGAAGAGCACAAGGACATGGAAAAAGCCATCAACATATTTATTAAGCAGTCATAGACTGCCATTATTATAAACAATTATTAATTCTTAAAAACAGATACCATGAAAAACAACATCAAGAAAACAATTTTATCCATAACCTTGCTCATACTTGTGAGTGCCACTGGCACTGGCCAGGGGATGCCGGTTTATGACAATACCAATTTTGTCAGTTTTACAAAGTCCTTGATAGAATCTGCGAAGCAAACCTCCCAATTGTTAAAGACCGTCCAGTTTTTAAAGGCCCAAAAGGAAAATATCGAAAAGGTCAATAATGTCATCAAACAGTTAAAAGCTGTCAATGAATTGGCAAAGAATAACCAACGCTTGTACGCTATTATACAAAAGGATTTAAGGGAGATTCTGAATTCGCCCTATATCAAATCCCATGAGGTTACAAGGGTCTCCAATGCCTTTAATGATATTGTAGAAAACTCCTTGGAAGGGCTTCATTATATCGATCGGATTTTATCGAACAATACCTTAAAAATGACCGATGCCGAACGTGCCGAAATTTTAAAGGATATGGAACTCAAATCGAAGGAGATGGTTGCGGAAATTGAATCCAAGACCAGACGCTACCATGAGATCATAGCCTTCAGGGAAATGCAGGATAAAGTCAATAACAGGGAAACGAATTACTGATGGCTACATTCTTTTTAGGAATCGGATTGGAATATGTGGATGCAGTATTCACCACCATTAAGAACAGTGATTTTTCGCAGTATACCATTACGGGCATGAAAACTCTGGCCATTCTGTTCTTTCTCATCAATATCCTAAAAAAGTATAATGAGGGCGTTGCCAATAATGATGGCTACACCTGGGGATTGACCCCAGTGGAACTTGCCAAGAATTTTGCTGTGGTCATTTTGGTAATTTTCTCAACGCAGGTTTTAAGTGTTTTTGATACCATATTGGTGGCCATAGAAACCCAATATCGAGACACGGCTCCAGCACTCCTCCCATTACAGATGCAAGATATTGATTTGGAGCAGGATGTGGGTGCTTTGGAAGCCGCCAAAAAAGCTATGGCGATGTTGTATGAAGCTCTGGTAACACCCTTGTATGGACTCAAGATAATAGCTTTTATTATGGGCATTTTTCTTTGGTTATTGGATCTGTTCATTTATCCCTTGTTTTTGGCAGAGCGTTATTTCCTGTTGGGCATTATGCAAGCCTTTTTTCCACTGGTCATTAGTTTGGCCGTATTTGAGAAGTTTAGGGCCTTGGCCTATAATTTTTTTAAGCTCTATGCAGGGGTCTATATGCTGGTGCCCGCCTTTTTCTTGGTCAATGTATTTGTCAATAACCTCTATACGGAGGTCAATACCAATTTTTGGTCCACGTTGTTTGGAACCGATTGGGGCAGTCAGTTTTTTGCACCCCTTATTCAATTCGGCTCTATAGGATTTATTGTGCTTTTAAAATTCAAGCTCTATCGCAGGGCAACATCCTTTGTCTTTAAGCTTTTTTCAGGAGGATAGGTAACTACGGCACATTTGATAATTAAAAAATAAAAATGAATTATGAAGACACCTTATAAGAATATTTATTATGTATTGAAGCTTAACCGTTTCATTGTATTAGCGGTTGTGATTGGCGCTTTATTGGCTTGTACGGTATCCGTTCTTTCAGTCATAAAACTTCATAAAGAAACAATCAATAAGGCGTTTGTTGTCAATACCGACGGCAAGGTGATTCCCTTGAAGCTGGTATCACAGCATGAAAACTTGGAAGTGGAAATATTGTCACATTTAGAATTGTTCCATACCTATTTCTATAATATAGATGCCAGTAATTACGAAAAGAACTTGGAGAAGGCCTTATGGTTAGGAAATAGTTCGGTAGATGGATTGTACAGACAAAAAAAGGCCGATGGGGTTTATAATCGCTTGTTGCAATATTCATTGGTGCAAAAAGTCCTAAGTGTCTCATCAAGCATTAATATTCAAAAAGAACCCTATGGGTTTGAAACCACAACTATTTTTGAGATCAATCGGGGTGCAATCATTGATACCTATCAATTGACAACTACTGGAGCCTTGATCTATGTGGATCGGAACTTTCCAAATAATACCCACGGGCTTTTGATTACCAACTTTTTTGAAAATAAATTAAAACGTGTAGAACCTAAAAGCCCATGAAGGGCTTTTTAAAACAAAACAAATGAAGATAGAGAAAAATAAGATCGTATTTGCATCTGTACTGATCTGTGTCATCCTTTTTATAGGGGCATATGCCATGTTGGTCATGGGAGATGAAGAAGAACCAACCATCGAGACCAACCAAATCCCCATTCCTGAATTAGGGGAAGGCCAAAAGGAATATGAGTCTAAATTGGAAGCATTGGATGCACTAAAGGAAGTCAGGGAAACCAATGCACCCAGTATTTATGACGAACGCCTATTGGATTCCACAGGCGTCTATGACCCTGATTTACTGGACAAGAAAAAGGTGCGAATTGTTGACAGTATTTATAATGAAGGTCGCATCAGTTATTCCAATAGGAATTTTACAGAACCAGATACTAAAATTAGACCTAAAGCAATCAAGAGGGATTCAATACCTAAAAAAAACAAACAGGAAAATCAAATAGACACCAAGGAGTTGGCTTTAGAGCACCGATTGTTTTTTGCTTCGAAACCCATGGAAAACGATAGGCTAAATTCTAAAAACACCGATAGCCTTATCTATGCCAGAGTGGATGGGACCCAAACAGTACAAACCAATTATCGTTTGCAGATGCGATTAATTAAAGCTACAAAAATTAACAATAGGATGTTGCCAAAAAACACACCTATTTATGGTTTTGTGAGTTTTAAACCTAACAGAACCATTATAAGAATAGAAAACATCAACCGTCAAACGGTTAAACTAAAAGCTTTTGATTTTCAAGATGGTAGTGAAGGGATTTACGTTGAGAATAGTTTTAGGGCTGAAGCTGGTCAAGAAGTTACCGGAGATATAGTCGATGATATCAATATAGCCGGAGTACCTCAAGTTGATGGTGTGAAAAAAATATTTCAAAGAAATAACCGAAACGTTAAGGTGACGGTAACTCATAATTACAAACTCATATTAAAAGCCGATAATCGGTAATAATCTAAAAACACATAAAAATGAAAGCATATATCATCATAACAGTTATAATTTTCTCAAATTATTTAAGAGCACAAAAACCTTTGGATACTATTTATGCCAACGAAAGTAAAAATGTCGCTTTGTTTTTTCCTGAATCGATTCGTCAAGGAATTACAGGTGCAAATCATTTTGTGTTTACCTATAACAGGGAAAAGGAGCAGTCCTTCGGATTATTACAGGCCACTCCAGGGATAGAAAGTAATTTGTTGGCCATAACCAAAAATGGAAAGATTTACTCCTATATATTGAAGTATAAAAAGCAGCTGGGAGAGCTCAATTATTTTATCACGGAGGAAGAAAGTATTGGCATGGAATATCCAACTACGATTGAACAAAGTCCAATTCTAAAATCACAAAGTTTACATAAAAATAGAGTTAAATATTTTCAAAAATTCAGTGGTTATTTATTGAAATCGAGAGATGTATCTATAGTTACCGATCGTAATAAAGGCTTGAAATTACAATTGCAAAAAATCACTTATAATGGGTCTGAAGTATATTTAGTGTTTGGTGTCAAGAACAATTCAGAAATTGATTTTGAGGTTGGATATTTAAAAGTTTTTAGAGTCAATGGAAATAATAGACGTAAAGCCTCTTATCAAAGACTGGAACAAGAAATTGTTTATGAACATAGCATGCCAAATGTTGTTGAAAAGGATAAATCAAATAGATTTGTAATTGTCTTTCCTAAATTTGTATTGGGAAAGAATGAGAAGTTGGAAATTGAGCTGCAGGAATTAAATGGCGATAGGAAACTGTTACTTAAGAATTGATAAAATTAAATCAAAATTTGTGCGAGCGTCTTTTTCAAGACATATTTTTGTTTAAATTTTTCACCATTAAAATTTAACCTTTTCCCATGTTTGGACTTAAAAAGTTCAAAGTATTCTTTATTAGTTGTTCTTTCCCTTTAAATATTTTACTGCAATCAAATTCAATGGGATTTGGAATCTTCTGTCTGAAAAAATAATAGTTTTTTATGGAAAATACAGTCCATTGGTATATCCTTGAGGCTCAAGGATGAATGAATAGAGAACATAATGTTGAAAATTTTATTTACGTTTATTTTCTTTTATTTGTGTTTATTTTCTTTTATTTGTAATGTAATAATTTAATAATTGTATTTTATGGCAATTCTACCTAATCAGAGACGTGAGAAAATTATAGAACTTTTAAAAGAAGATGGGTCAGCAAAGGTTGCTGATTTAGCTAAACTTTTTAAAGTAACCGAAGTAACTGTCAGGCAGGATTTAGAAAAATTAGAAAAACAAGGGCTAATAATTAGAGAGCATGGTGGTGCATTCATGAAAAATATTGAAGATCATGTTAAAAATTTTTCTATAGTACATCAAGAAAATCTCGATAAAAAAGAAACAATAGCGATTAAATGTCTTGAATTTATTGAAAGCGGGGACACCATTATTTTGGACTCGGGAAGTACTACAACCGAAATTGCAAAGAAGCTAAAGGGCTATAAAAATCTAACAGTTATTACCAATGCACTTAACATTGCTCTAATGCTTGGAGCAGAACCTGGAATCGAGGTCATCATGACAGGTGGTGAATTTAAACCTCCAACATTATCACTAACTGGTCAAAAAGCAGCAGATTTTTTTAAAGGGCTAAATGTTCAAAAACTATTCTTGGCGACTGCTGGAATTTCCTTGAAATCAGGACTTACATACCCAAGTATAAGCGATTTGGTAGTTAAAAAAGCCATGATTGAGGCTGCCGATATTACTTATTTAGTAGCCGACAGCACCAAAATTGGAAAAAGTGCCTTGGCAAGTTTGGGGGCTTTATCCTTAATAGATTTTATCATAACGGATTCAGGAATGGAGGAAAAAGACAAAAAAGTTTTTAAAAATCATGAAATCGAGGTGATTTTAGCGGAAAACCAATAAATCATATAAGATTGAATAACACTAAAAAGCACCATTTTCTTTCCATTAAAATCTATAGCTCTGCTTCAATTAATGAGAGAACTTTAAATCCACA
Organism: Flaviramulus basaltis; assembly: GCF_900114265.1. Lineage (GTDB taxonomy): Bacteria > Bacteroidota > Bacteroidia > Flavobacteriales > Flavobacteriaceae > Flaviramulus > Flaviramulus basaltis. The sequence continues at coordinate 367,739 of NZ_FPKV01000001.1, read as the reverse complement.
ATAAAGAACTATGTCAAAACCAACATTAAGTATTGGAATAATAATAGGAAACAGGGATTTTTTCCCAGATAGCTTGGTTGAAAAAGCAAGAACAGAAATCATTGATGTTTTTGCGAAATTAAATCTAAAACCTATTGTGTTGAAAACCATAGACACCAAACTTGGTGGTGTTGAAACATATAAAGAAGCACAAAAATGTGCCGAACTTTTCAAAAAGTATAGAGATGAATTAGCTGGAATTTTGGTTTTATTGCCAAATTTTGGAGATGAAAAAGGGGTAGCCGATACTTTAAAATTAGCAAATCTAAATGTTCCTGTTTTAATTCAAGCTTATCCAGACGAATTGTCTAAAATGAATGTGGTGAATCGTCGTGATTCTTGGTGTGGTAAAATTTCAGTTTGTAATAATCTGTATCAATATGGCATAAAATATACCTTAACAAGCAAGCATGTCTGCTTACCTTCAGATGAAATATTTCAAAAAGACTTAGTAAATTTTGTTGCTGTCTGTCGTGTTGTGAAAGGCCTAAGAAATGTTCGTATTGGAGCTGTTGGTGCCAGACCAGGAGCCTTTAATACGGTTCGTTATTCAGAAAAAATATTGCAAAGAAATGGTATTACCGTTACCACCATTGATTTATCAGAAATTTTAGGTAAAGCAAATAAACTTACTAAAGATGATACGTCTGTTAAACAACATTTAGATAAAATAAATACTTATGCACCAAAAGGTAAAACACCTAATGGCGCCATGATTCAAATGGCAAAATTGGATGTTGTTTTAAATGATTTTGTTGAAGAATATGCTCTAGATGCGACTGCTATTCAATGTTGGACCTCATTACAACAAAATTTTGGTTGTAATGTGTGTACAAGTATGAGTATCATGTCCGAAAATATGCTGCCGTCGGCTTGTGAAGTAGATGTTACAGGAACTTTAAGTATGTATGCTATGCAATTGGCTTCTGGGTCTCCTAGTGCCTTGGTAGATTGGAATAATAATTATGCTGAAGACCCTAATAAATGTGTTTTGTTCCATTGTGGCAACTGGGCAAAATCTTTTTTACCAGATATCGAAATTAGTAATGCACCAATTTTAGGCACTTCTGTTGGGGTTGAAAATACGTATGGAGCTTTGGATGGTCGTACACCTGCAATGCCACTTACTTACGGAAGAATAAGTACAGACGACCCTAAAGGTATTATAAAAGCTTATATAGGTGAAGGTGAATTAACGAATGATCCTTTAAAAACATTTGGAAATAGAGCTGTTGCACAAATCAGCAATTTAGAAGGCTTAATGAATTATGTATGCAAAAATGGTTTTGAGCATCATGTGGTTATGAATGCTTCTAAATCAGCTGCTATTCTTGAAGAAGCTTTAGGAAACTACATGGGTTGGGATATTTATTATCACAAAGGGTAATCGATTAAATTTTTTATAAATAGAAAAATGACGAAAAAAGAATTACAAATGAAATCGGTTTTTTTAAGGAAAAACCTTCTTAAATACATATATAAAGCAAAAGCGGGACATACAGGTGGAAGTTTATCGTGTGTTGACACTTTAAACGTGTTATATAATCGCGTTTTAAATGTAGAACCAAGCAATTTTAGAGACCCTTCTAGAGATAGGTATATTCAAAGTAAAGGGCATTGTGTAGAGGCCCTATTTGTAACATTAGCCGATAGGGGTTTTTTTCCTGAATCAGATTTGGAAACGCTTTGTCAATATCAATCCCATTACATTGGCCACCCAACAAAAAAAGTAAACGGTGTAGAACAAAACACAGGGGCTTTAGGCCATGGTTTATCTATTTGTGTTGGAGAAGCCATTGCGGCAAAATTAGACCATAAAACACATCGCGTTTTCACCTTATTGGGTGATGGAGAATTGCCAGAAGGTTCAAACTGGGAAGCATTCTTATCAGCATCCCATTATAAACTAGACAATTTATATGCGATTCTGGATAATAATAAACAACAAATTACAGGTTATAACAAAGAAGTTATGAATATAGATTCTATTAGAGAAAAATTAGAATCTTTTGGCTGGGCGGTTAAAGAAATAGATGGACATAATCTAGAAGAACTAGAAGGAGCACTAAATAATGGACCTTTTGAAACAGGTAAACCAAACTTTATCATTGCCCATACTATTAAAGGCAAAGGGGTTAGTTATATGGAAGGTGTTACAAAATGGCACCATGGCGTGCCAACTCCTGAGCAATACGAATTGGCACTTTCAGAATTAACAGAAGCAGAAGCATTAATCTAGTGAAGTATGGAATTAGATAAAATTGAGGAAAAGGATTTAAAAATGGGAAAAGCCAATCAGGAAGTTTTTTCTATAACACTTCAAGAATTAGCAGAAACCAATAAGGATATTATTGCCGTAACGAGTGATTCCCGTGGTTCTGGGAAATTAGTTCCTTTTGGACAAAAATATCCGAATCAAATAGTAGAAGTGGGAATAGCCGAACAGAATTTAGTTGGCGTTGCTGCCGGTCTAGCTTCCGCTGGGAAAAATGTTTTTGCAGTTTCACCGGCTTGTTTTCTTAGTGCTAGAGCATTGGAGCAAATCAAAAATGACGTTTGCTATTCAGACAATCCGGTAACCTTAGTAGGGATTAGTGCTGGCGTTAGTTATGGTGCCTTAGGGACAACACATCATAGTTTGCATGATTATGCCGTGCTTCGTGCAATTAACAATATTACCATTTTGGCACCTGCAGATAATTTTGAAACAGAACAAGCGGTGCGTTTAGCAGCTCAACATGATAAGCCGATTTATATGCGCTTTGGTAAAAAAACTATGCCGTTTTTAAATGAGAACAATAAAACGTTTGAGTTTGGAAAGGGTAGAGTGATTAGAGATGGTGATGACATAGCCATTATAGCAAGTGGAGAAACAGTGTATCCTGCTTGGCTCGCTGCCAAAAAACTGGAAGATGATCATGACATAAAAGCAACGGTTATAAGTATGCACACCATAAAACCGTTAGACTTAAACTTAATTGAAAACCTTGCTAAAAATGGCAGACCCATAATTATAGTTGAAGAGCATATGGTAACTGGTGGTTTGGGAGAAGCTTGTGCTTCCCATTTATTTCAACACGGATTTAAAAACCCGTTTCAAATCATTGGGATTCCAGATGAATATACGGTAACGGGTTCTCAAGTTGAAATTTTTAATCATTATGGCATTTCAAAAGAAGGTATTTACAAAACTTGTAAAAAAATGCTAAATATTTAAAAATTGGATTTTATGACCAAACCGACTAAACCATTCAGCCCACAAAATCTAATTCTTTTATTACTAACTCTGTTCTCCCTGTTTGGATGTAATGAAAAGAAGAAAGATGCATCAAAAAAAATAGCCGTTGTTATTTCAACTTTAAACAATCCATGGTTTGTAGTTTTAGGGGAGTCAGCCGCTGAGCGTGCCAGGGAATTAGGTTATGAAGCCACTATCTTTGATTCGCAAAATAATACATCTAAAGAAGCGGAACATTTTGAAAATTTAATTGCAGCTGGTTATAGTGCAGTATTATTTAATCCTACAGACTCTGAAGGTTCTGTATCCAATGTCAAACGTGCCAAGCGAGCTGGAGTCCCCGTTTTTTGTATGGATAGGGAAGTGAATTCCCTAGATGTGGCTACTTCACAAATTATTTCAGACAGTTTTTCTGGATGCGTAGCGCTAGGTGAATATTTTGTCAGGCAACTAAATAAGAAAGGTAAATATGTTGAACTTCTTGGTTTAGTCGGTGATAATAATACATGGAATAGATCTAAAGGATTTCATAGTGTTGTTGATCTTTTTCCAGATTTGAAAATGGTATCCCAACAAAGTGCCGATTTTGACAGAAGTAAGGCCATGGAAGTCTTAGAATCCATCATGCAATCAAACCCCGATTTAAATGCTGTTTTTTGTGGCAATGATGCCATGGCAATGGGTGCTTATCAAGCACTCGTAGCCGCTGGAAAAGAAAAGGATGTTATGGTATTTGGCTTTGATGGAGCCGATGATGTTATGAATGCTATTGCAGATAAAAAAATAAAAGCAACCGTGATGCAGTCTCCTAAAAAAATGGCTAGAACTGCGGCAGAATTAGCCGATGAATACATTAAAGGGAAACGTGATTTTAGTAAAAAAACACCACTGGCTGTTAGTCTTGTGACTCAGGAGAATATTAAGGAATTTGGTGACTACGACTCAAGAAACTAATTGAACATGAAACAAGTAATTAAATATATTGTTTTCGCATTATTAATAGGCCTTTCGCTTTACAATGCTGTTTACTTTGAATCTTTGGATGACCATAAGAGAGGACAGAATAAAGGCGTTTTTGATGTAAAAACACTAGCTATTGATTTTATGGCTTCTAAAACGGAAACGCTTCCGGCAATTAATGCTTCAGAATTTCTAGTAAATATTGCGGATGACATAACCGGTTACTGTAAAAATAACGGTAAAAAACTAGGTATTAGTGATAATTATAATTTTATAATTGAAGGTAACGCAACTGTTGCCACTATTGAAGACGAAAATATTTTATTAGTGCTAAATGATGACAAAGAACAGCATATACGAATAGCAACGGATTTTATTTTTGGAAATGCCATACGTGATGCGAGTGCGATTGCAGATATTGGTGATTTTCAAAACACTATGGACTTTAACAGTATTTCCGTTGAACTTAATAATATAGTTAGAGAAACTGTAGTCCCTTTATTGAAACAAAAAGTAGAGGAAGATGATGAGTTGTACTTTAAAGGAGCTGTTGAAGTTAACACTAAACACCCCGATTTGCAGCATCTAAAAGTAATTCCACTAATTATTAAATTCAAAAAATAAAAACGTGGAAAACCAACCAAACATAGTATTGCAAGCTAAGCATATAACAAAAAAATTTGGTGGTGTCATTGCTTTAAGCGACGTAAACTTAGCGGTTCATACAGGTAAGGTAAATGTCATTGTGGGAGAAAATGGTGCTGGCAAGTCTACTTTAATGAAAATTCTGTCCGGTGTTTATCCTGAATATGAAGGTCAGATTTTTGTAAATAATGAAGAGGTTAATTTTAGCAACCCAAAAGATGCCATGCAAAAAGGGATTGCTATTATTCACCAAGAATTAAATTTAATTCCTTATTTAAGTATTACCGAAAATATATTTTTGGGTAGAGAAATGCACAATGCGTTTGGAATCTTGGATTCTAAACAAATGAATAAAAAAACCAAAGAATTATTATCCCGTCTAGATTGTAATTTAAATCCTAAAACCCTTGTTTCTGAGCTCAGGGTGGGGGAACAGCAACTTATTGAAATTGCAAAAGCACTTTTGGAAGAGGCTAAATTGGTTATCATGGACGAACCAACTTCTGCAATTTCAGATACCGAAGTCGAGTCTCTTTTTAAAATTATTGCATCCCTAAAAAAGCAAAATGTTTCTATTCTTTATATCTCCCATAAGCTGGATGAACTTTTTTTAATTGCAGATCGATTTATTGGGCTTCGTGATGGAAAAATGGTAGGAACCATAGAAAATGCTAAAGAAGCAAAAAAGGATGACCTCATTCGAATAATGGTAGGAAGAGACATTAAAAATTTGTACAAAAAGGAAATGGTTTCGTTTGGAGAAGAAGTTCTTAGAGTAGAAAATATTTCACTCCCAAAAATAACCAGTAGATCTTCATATCTTATAAAAGACATCAATTTTAGTGTTAAAAAAGGAGAAGTATTAGGCGTATTTGGTTTGATGGGTGCTGGTAGAACTGAACTTTTGGAGGCGCTTTTTGGTATGCATTCCAAAATTATGAGCGGATCTATTTTTATTGAAAATAGACAAGTAAAAATTAAATCCGTAATGGACGCCATAAAAAATGGTATGGGATTGGTTCCTGAGGATCGAAAAGAAGATGGTTTGGTATTACAAATGGAGATATCAAAAAACATGAGTATGGCTAGTATTAACAATGTTGTAAAAAATGGGTTTTTAAGCACTAAATTAGAATCACTTTTATCTAAAAAATATATAGAAGCTCTTAAAATTAAAACACCTTCAGAAAAACAGCTTTCAAGAAATTTAAGTGGTGGTAACCAGCAAAAAGTAGTTTTATCCAAATGGCTTGCTACCACACCTAAAGTATTATTCTTAGATGAGCCCACAAGGGGGATAGATGTTAATGCAAAAAATGAAATTTACCATCTAATAAATGATTTAGCAAAAGACGGACTGGGAATTGTTGTTGTTTCATCAGAACTCCCTGAAATCATGGCTATTTCGGATCGGATTTTAGTACTGAGCGATTCGAGGATAACAGGAGAATTTAATCAAGAAAATGCCAACGAAGAAGCCATTATGAAATCGGCTATTATGTAGTAATTATAAAATAAATAACCAGCGAAAACAATCATCAAAAATAAGTAAGACTGTAAAATGACCGATGTAAAGAATACTTTAGTAAAATTTCAATCTATCATAGCGCTATTAGTGTTATGCATTGTTTTAACGATTATGTCTGATAAGTTTTTTACCATGGAAAATGGGTGGAATATTGCGAGGCAAATATCCATAAACGTATGTATATCAGTAGGTATGACCTTGGTTATATTAACAAAAGGTATTGATTTATCGGTGGGATCTATTCTTGCATTTAGTGGAGCTGTTGCTGCTGGACTCCTAAAATTTGGTTTAGAAATTCCCAGTATAAATACCTATATTGGTTTTACGGTATTAGGCGCGATACTCACTGGATTAACAGTTGGTGGGGCTTTGGGCGTTTTTAACGGTTGGATGATTACACGTTTTAAAGTTCCTCCGTTCGTGGCTACTTTAGCGATGCTCACTATTGCCAGAGGTGCTACTATGTTATGGACAGGTGGTTTTCCAATAACTGGCTTGGGTGAAAATTTTGATTTTATTGGGACAGGTTGGTTTTTAGGTATACCAATGCCTGTTTGGATAACAGTAGTTTTAGTGGTAATTGCTGTTGTTGTTACCAAGAAAACACAATTTGGAAGACATATTTATGCCATTGGTGGTAATGAAAGCGCAGCCAGATTATCGGGTATCAACATTAATAAAATAAAAATTTGGGTATATGCCATTGCAGGAATTTTAGCTGCCGTTGGAGGCATCATATTAACATCCCGGTTAGATTCAGCGCAGCCAAATGCGGGCATGAGTTATGAACTAGATTCGATAGCAGCGGTGGTTATTGGTGGCACATCGTTATCTGGCGGAAGAGGATCCATCATGGGTACGGTTCAAGGGGCTCTCATCATTGGTGTATTAAACAGTGGATTGGTATTATTAAACGTGTCTCCTTTTTGGCAACAGATCATTAAAGGCTTAGTGATATTAGTTGCAGTAATTATGGATAGATTAAATCATCCGAACGATGACTAGTCCTTAAAATTTTCAGATTCAAAAACTATAATGTCAAAATCATATATCTTATCGATCGATCAAGGAACGAGTGGAACCAAAGCCATTATTTTTGATGAGTTTGGAAAAGTAGTAGTTAAAACTACTGAACCGTTAAAATCCTACTATCCTAAATCGGGTTTCGTTGAACAAGATCCACAAGAGATTTATCAATCAGTGACACATGCTGTAAAGAGTTGCATTACAAAATTCAATGATGAATTTCCAGGAGAGGAACAGAACATTGTATCTTGTGGTATTTCTAATCAAAGGGAAACGTTTGTTTTATGGGATAAGAATGGGGCTCCATTGCACAATGCTATAGTCTGGCAATGCAAACGCTCAGCCAAAGTTTGTGAACGTTTAAAAGAAAGTAACTTAGAAAGTGAAATAAGTGGGAGTACAGGATTAACCATAGATCCATATTTTTCAGCGACCAAAGTCATGTGGCTTAATGAAAATAATGAAAAGGTAAAAAACACAATTGATAAGGGTGAGGCTTACTTTGGAACTGTTGACACTTGGTTGCTTTACAAACTTACAGAGGGGAAAAGTTTTAAAACAGACTATACAAATGCCTCCCGAACCTTATTTTATAATATTTATAATTTAGAATGGGATGCATCGCTTTTAAAAGCATTTAATATTGAGAAATTAATTCTTCCAGAAGTTACGTTTTCTTCAGATCATTTTGGAGATTCTACGTTCGAAGGCGTTTTTAAAAAGTCACTTCCTATTACAGGTATCATTGGTGACTCTCAAGCGGCATTTTTTGGAGAAGAATGTTTTGCAAATGGTATGGCTAAAGCTACTCTAGGTACGGGATCTTCTATTTTATGGATTGCTGAAAAAGTTTCGAAGCCAACCGGGAATGGCATGTTAACTACCATTGGTTGGAGTATTGAAGGTCAAGTGAATTATGCTTTGGAAGGTGTTATAGTGAGTTGTGGTTCTACGATTGAATGGTTAAAAAATCAGTTAGGTGTTTTTACGTCTTACCAAGATATTGAACCAATGACCACCTCGTTAAAAACTAATGAAGGGGTTTATTTGATTCCTGCCTTTAGCGGCATGGGAGCACCATATTGGCAAAAAGATTGGAAAGCATCTATTCACGGATTGACTTTTGGAACAAGCAAGGAGCATTTGGTTAGAGCTGCTTTGGAATCAATTGCGTTTCAAATAAAAGATGTGATTAATTCTATTGAAAAAGAAACCAATACATCTTTAAGAGAGTTGAAAGTTAATGGGGGTATTACAGTCAATGAATTTTTGATGCAATTTATCGCTGATTTATTAAAAGCGCCCATAACCAATATAGGTATTACCGATGTTTCTGCTTGGGGAGCTGCTTTAATTTCCGGATTGGGAGCAAAGCTTTGGAGAGATTTGGAGGATTTACCCAAATTACCAAAGGCAATGATTAAAAGATATGTACCAAATAATCATCAAGAAAATGTTGATGAGTCCTATAGAAATTGGGTAAAACTTATTAAAAACAAAAAAAGCTAATCTCTTGGGGTTTTTATTTAGGATCAAGTTTATATTTTTAACTATTATTTAATTCAGATATGGAAACACAGTTAACGGCTTTTGATGAAATATGGAAAAACCACAAAGCATATCTTTTTAATTTTATTAAAACAAAGATTGATGATCAATATGTCGCGGACGATATTTTACAAGAAGTGAGTATAAAACTAAATGACAGTTTAATTAGAAATGTTGAAATAAAGAATTATAAAGCGTGGCTTTTTCAGGTAACAAGAAATACAATTGCTGATTATTATCGAAGCCATAAAATGAATACTATATCCAAAGTAAATGAGGTTGTTTCTGATGATAATTCAAGGGCTTGCATATGCGATTTATCAGGTTTTGTAATTAAAGAATACCTTCCTGAAAAATATGGCAAACCACTCTATTTAAGTGATATTGAGCAAATACCACAGCAAGAAATAGCCGAGACTTTAAATTTAAGCTTGAGTGCAACAAAATCGAGAATACAAAGAGGGCGAGCTAAATTAAAAGACATGGTTTCTGAATGTATTAGTATATCATACAATAACAGAGGGCAAATTTCAGATTTCCATTTAAAAAAGGGTTGTGAACTACCTCAAGAATTAAAAAATGAAATGGATAGAATAAATTTATTTCCATAATCTTGCATCTTTTTACTTTCATCTTACGACTATAGGGTAAAGTAAAAAAATGAAACAAAAAATCACATCTTTAATTGCTGTTCCGTTAGTGTTGGTTTTAGCGGGTATGATAAGTTATTTAACAATCCTTAATGATTGGAGTTTTGAAATAATATCATTTTCAATTTTCTTATTCACCCTTGGTTACATTCTATTTTTAGAAAATACAATTCCTTTAAAACAATCATGGAAACCTGAAAAGAAATTACTTTGGGCAGATATTAAACACTTTATTTTTTCAACAGCAATATTTGATGCTTTAGGGAAAATGGCTGCTTTGGCTTTGGTTATTTATATTCAAAAGCACTTCTTTACTACTGCCAGTTTTTGGGACTCGCTTCCGTTTATTGCAACATATGCAATTGCAAATCTGGTAGGCGAATTTTTTCCTTATGTATACCATAGATTGAGCCACAAGGGAAATACTAACTCTTATTTGAGTCTTTTTTTATGGAAAATTCATTCCATACATCACCTGCCAACTAGCTTAAACTGGTTTAAAACAAACTGGATTCATCCTATAAATATGTTCTTGAATACGCTATTAAAAATAACACCCATTATGCTTTTAGGATTTAGTAAAGAAATCATTTTTTTAGTTGGCATTACGCACGTTGTGGTTGCCTATATTTCTCACGCTAATATTCAAACAAAGAAAAGTTTTTTGGATTATATAATAGTTACACCACAGGTGCATCATTTTCATCATAGCATAAAGATGGAGGAAGCAAAGAATTTTGGCAATATATTTCCGTTTTGGGATTTATTATTTGGCACCTATTATAACAGAAAAGGCTCTGTGGAAAAAGTTGGGGTTATAAAAGGCCCTGAAACTAATTACCCAAAAGACAGAGCATATTTTAAGCAACTAACATTTCCTGTAACTACTTCAAAGGATTGTTGTAAATAAGAATACTATAAAAATGAAAAAATATCAAATAAAGACAATAGTAGTCACTACAATTTTTATATTAAGCCTTTTATCTTCTTGTCAAGTAGGAAGGTTTGTTTGGTACAACTATGCAAACATTACGGACTATAAAATATTTCCGTCAAGAACAGTTCATAAAAGCACCGTTCCCTTTACATTCTATCAATCTGCAACTGGAAATACACCTAAAAAAATTATAGCAAAAAACAGTTTAGATCACAATCAGGTTTTTGATTTTGACACGTATTTAGAAGAGAGTAAAACGGTGGCTTTTTTAGTAATACAGAATGACACAATTAAATATGAAAACTATTTTAATAAATACAATCAATCCTCTGTATCTTCTTCTTTTTCAATGGCAAAATCTATTCTATCTATTTTAATAGGAATAGCGATTGATGACGGATTAATAAAATCCGTTAACGAACCCATTACAAACTATATTCCCGAACTGAAAAAAAATGGTTTCGATAAGGTAACCATTGAACATTTACTACAAATGACTTCAGGGTTAGATTTTGACGAAAGTTATATCAGTCCTTTTAGTGAAGCATCAAGTTACTACTATGGAACAAACATTAGAAATGCTATTTCTAAATTGAAACTAAAAAATGAGCCAGGGCAAGAGTTTGAATACACAAGCGGAAGCCCACAAATACTAGGATTAATTTTAGAACGTGTGATTAATGGAAAAACAGTAACCCAATATTTAGAAGAAAAACTATGGATTCCTTTAGGCATGGAATATGAAGCCAGTTGGAGTTTAGATAGAAAGAAAAATGGTATAGAAAAAACCTTTTGTTGTATTAATGCCAGAGCTAGGGATTTTGCTAAAATTGGAAGATTATACTTAAACAAAGGACATTGGGATAACAAACAAATAGTTTCAGAGGCATGGGTGAAAAAATCCACTAAAATTGAAAGCTTAAATGGAAGTGCACCTTATTATCAATACCAATGGTGGATTCCAAATAAAAATTCATTTATGGCAGAAGGACATTTAGGACAATTTATTTATGTAAATCCATTAAAAAAAATAATAATTGTTCGATTAGGAGAAAAGCACGGAGGTGTTGTATGGTGGTCAATATTTGATAGGTTAAGTAAAAACTTAGGCCAAGAGTTATTGCATTAACTTAAGTCAACTATACACCATCGAAAACATTGTCTTATAACATTGTTTTAAAGGTATTAAGAGTATACTTTTGTTTATATTTACTAATAAACGGTTTCAGTGTATATAGAATTAGAATCTTATTTAAATAAGCATGGAGATGTTAACGAAGAGATCCTTAAAAAAATAACAGCTCGTTTCAAAACATTAAAAACAGTTAGAAATGAAATGTTATGCAATATCGGTCAAGTCTGCAGACACTTCTATTTTATTAAAAAAGGCTGTTTAAGACTATATGAAATTGACGACAAAGGAAATGAAATAACAGGTTTCTTTGCATTAGAAGACAGCATAATTTCTGCAAATACCAGTTTTATTCTTCAAAAACCATCAAGAGATTGCCTGGTTTCATTAGAGCCTTCAGAACTTTTGGTAATCACTAGAGACGATTTTTTCAATTTAGTTGATACTGTACCGCAATTTGCTTCGGTTTATCATAAGTTTATCGAGTTTGCATTCATTCACTCGCAAATGCGCATCTATAGTTTTTTGGGAATGGAAGGTATCGACAAGCTTAAATGGGTCATGGAACACGAACCTAAACTACTCTCCCGTATTTCCAGTAAGGCAGTTGCTTCCTATCTTGGTATGACCAATTCTACCTTAAGTAAATTAAGAGCTAAACTTTAAAACGTTGTCAATAATAAAAGAACAAATCATTTAATGAAACAACAAATCAAAAAATATTTCAATCGATATGTTGAATTTAGTGATGCTGAAATAAATGAAATTTATTCGAAATTAACAGCCAGAACATATAAAAAGAAAGAGTTCATTCTTTGTGAGGGGCAGATATGTAAGAGTAATTATTTCATTATAAATGGGCTGGTTCGTTCTTTCTACATTGACAACAAGGGAAATGAAAAAATAACACAATTTGCTCTCGAAAACTGGTGGATCACAAACATGGAAAGTTTTGCTAATAAAACACCTTCACTTTCATCTATTCAAGCACTTGAAAAAACTCAAGTATTATTAATTAATAAAAAGGAATTGGAAAAATTATACTTGTCCATGCCTAAACTCGAAAGACTATTTAGAATTATCACAGAAAAAATGCTTATTGCTAGTCAGCGAAGAAGCGATATCTATTTACAGATGACAAGTAAAGATAGATATAATGATTTAATAAAACATTTCCCTGGTTTTAGTCAAAGAGTACCACAATATATGATTGCATCATATTTAGAAATAACACCAGAATATTTAAGTGAATTAAGAAAAACTAAATAATTTTTACTTCTTAAGATACCTTAAGCTTTATAATATTACTACACGATAAATTTGCTTCATAAATTAATTAAAACAATAAAATCATGGAGCGAATTACATTTGGTCAAATTCCAAAAGGAATGGTTGAACGGTTAATGGCAATAGAGAATTACATTAACGAATCAACATTAGATTTACAACTTTTAGAGCTTATGCGTTTAAGAGTGGCACAAATTAATAAATGTGCTTACTGTATTGATATGCACTATAAAGAGCTGAAGCATACTGGAGAAACAGAATTACGTATGTCTACATTAAGTGTATGGAATGAAACTTCGTTTTTTACTGAAAAAGAAAAAGCTGTTCTTCTATTTACGGAAGCATTGACAGAAATAAGTAAAAAAGAAGTTTCAGCAGAAATTTTTAAATCACTAACTAAATTCTTTACAACAGAAGAAATTTGCAATTTAACATTTGCTATCTCTCAACTAAATACTTGGACAAGATTGGTTAGAACCTTCAAATTTACAGCTGGCAATTATCAAGTAAATGAATAATAGCAGGTTAAAGAGGATTCCTTACATCAGAAATCATTGTCCTATGACAACTTTTACGCGCTTTTAAAATTACAATTTTGTAACATATTTGAACAATCAAGTTCAGTATTAAAATAAATATATTATGAGTAGTTTAAAAAAAGTATTTGTTTACACAGAGTTACAATTTTCAGTACCATTTGAAGATGTTCCTTGGAAAAAAATCAATGAAGGAATTAAAAAACAAGAAGGGTTTGTAAGAAAGACATGGCTTTCGGGATTAAATTCAGGAACCGTAGGTGGTTTATATGAGTTTAATTCGTTGGAAAGTGCTCAAAAATTTGCGTGGGATTACTTCCCTAACGAGCCAAGAGCATTTGGTGTGAGTTTTCAGACAAAGCTTTTTGACGGAGAAATTGTAGAAGCGGCAAGTAGAGATATGAATTCGCCACACTATGATTAAATTGCTATTATCATTCTTAAAAAACAAGAACCCAAATAAAGGGTTCTTGTTTTCTTTATAAAATTAATTATGAAAGAAAAAAGATACCCTATTCCGCCATTTAACATGGAAACTGCACAAAAGAAAGTGAAATTAGCAGAAGACGCTAGGAACACTAAAAACCCAGAGAAAGTTGCATCAGCATATACAATTGATTCAGAATGGAGAAATAGAGATGAGTTTATAAACGGAAGAGAGGAAATTAAAAAAATTTCTAGAAAAAAAGTGGGAGAAGGAATTAAACTATAAACTTAAAAAAGAACTATGGGCATTTTCAGGAAATAGAATCGCTGTTCGGTTTGAATATAAATGGAGTAATAGTGAGGGGCAATGGTTCCGTTCATATGGAAATGAAAATTGGGAGTTTGATGAACATGGCCTAATGAGCAAAAGATATGCAAGTATTAATGATATAGCAATTGATGGCTAATTCAAATGGATTACTTATAAAATGGAAAACCATTGTCATATAACAATACTTAAAATCTTTCCAAACAATAAATTTATAGAGTTGAAAAGCAATTAAGCTTTCAAATTAAAATTTAAAACATATGAAACATATATTATTTATAGTGACTAGTACTAATGTTACTGGTACTGGTAATCATGCAGCGGGTTATGAGTTTTCTGAAATAGCCGACCCTTATTTTGAGTTTGTCAATAAAGGGTTTGCCATAGATTTTGCAAGTATTCTAGGAGGAGAGCCACCCTATGTAGGTTATGATCCAAAGCAACAAACCAGCAAGGAATTTATAGAGGGTAATGGGTTTAAGCGACTTAATTTTAGCCATAAATTAAGCGATATTGATGTTTCAGCTTATGATGCCATTTTCTTTCCAGGTGGTTTAGGTTTAATGACGGATATGGTAGACGAACCTCGGGTAAAAGAAACTATTAAAAATACATACGAAAATAATAAGATTATTGGGGCTGTATGTCATGGACCAGCTGCCTTACTTAATGTCACGCTCTCTGATGGTAGCAATTTATTGGAAGGAAAGAAGATTAATTCATTTACAGAAGCTGAAGAAAAAATTGATGGCCATACATTGGGTGATGTAATTCCGTTTATGCTTGATGAAGAATTGATTAAACAAGGAGCGATGTTCTATCATTCTAAACCCTTTGAACCGTATGTAATTGTTGACGATAATATTGTAACAGGTCAAAACCCAGCTTCAGCTTCTGGTGTAGCAAAAAAGATGATAGAATTGTTAACTTAAAGAATTGATAGATTATTTAATAGCAAGAAGAGAGGCTCAAATTGATATAGATGCCTCTTTTTTTGTTGATGAAATTGCAAGTTCACTAATGAAAATTTTTGTAGGATGTTTTTATAACTTTGTACAATACAACAAACAAAAATAGTATGTTACCAGTTTTATTAAGTATGATATTAATTGCTTTAGGTATTATTCATTTTAATTGGGCAACTGGTGGAACATTTGGCTTTTCAGAATCATTACCTACCAAGGAGAATGGAGAAAGAGTACTAAACCCGAGTAAAATAGATAGTTTTATTGTTGGAATTGGGCTAACGCTTTTCGGCTTTTTTTATTTATTACAATCAGGATTTATTGAACACAATCACCTCCCCGAATGGGTAATGAGGTTTGGTGGCTGGGTAATTCCAATCATTTTTCTTTTAAGAGCAATAGGTGAATTTAAATATGTTGGGATTTTTAAGCGTGTGAAAAAAACGAAATTCGGGAGATTCGACACGAAACTATTTTCACCTTTATGTTTAATAATTTCAATATTGGGTATTATAAATCAATTAGTATAAATCAATTAGCATAAATAAATTAGTAAAAGAGATAATTGAACAATTAAGATCTTTATTAGAATGATGAACAATGATATAAATACAATTCTACTTGATAGTATAAAAGAAGTAACAATTATTTCTGATAAAGAAGTTGAAATTTTGACTTCAGTTTTTCAAAGCATCACCAAGAAGAAAAAAGAATATTTGGTTAAAGAAGGCTCGTTATCACCAAATTTATATTTCATAGTCAAAGGGTATGTAAGATGTTTTTACATTGAAAACGGCAATGAAATAACAACACAAATTTATTCCACTAAAGATTTTGCGACCTCATTTGAAAGCTTTCTTAACAATGAATACTCAAAAGAATATATTCAATGTACTTCCGATTGTACTTTATTAAGTATTTCAAAGTCTGATTATGATAAGTTGTACCAAGAGGTTTCAAACTGGTCAACCTTTTGTAAAAGCGTATATGAAAAACATATAGTTAAAATTTCCGAAAGAGCTAATTCCCTTCAGAATTTATCCGCATCAGATAGATATTTAAGGCTATTAAATACCCAGCCCAATATTGCTTTAAATACAGCAGTAAAACACTTGGCTTCTTATCTTGGTATAAAACCACAATCATTAAGTCGCATTCGAAAGGAGGTAATTAAGTAACAAATGTGATTTTTTTGGAACTAGGATGCTCATAATTTTGAAAAAAAATAAAATTATGAATAGCGTAATTCCAATATCAATTTGGTCAAGAGGTATGATAAATTGTTTCTTGATTAAAGGGACTGAAAAACATATACTGGTTGACACAGGCATTCCAAATAGTGAGAATAAAATCATAGCACAATTGAATAAACAGGGTGTCAATAAAAAAGATATTGGATTAATAATTGTTACTCATGCTCATATTGACCATTTTGGAAGTGCTTATAAATTAAAACAACTTTTACAAGTTCCCATTTTGGCACATCAATTGGATGTAGAATCATACATAACAGGCAAAGCAGATATTTCAACCATGAAACTCAATAAGCCTCAATGGTGGCTTTTTAAGCAAATAATTAAAAATCAAAGTACAGAACCATTCCAACCTGATATTTTAATTAATGGAGATGCTGAATATAATTTAAAGGAATGGGGTACTAACGGTAAAATCATTCACACTCCAGGGCATACTCCTGGATCCTTGTCTATAATTTTGGAAAATGGGGAAGCTATTATTATGGACATGATGGCATCTGGAATTTTACTTGGTGGAGTAATGTTTCATGAACGAATCAAACATCCTCCTTTTCATGATAATATTATTGAATTAAAAAATAGCTTTGAAAAGGTTTTATCTCTTAAGGCAGAGGTGTTTTATCTTGGTCATGGAGGTCCAGTAAATAAATCCCAAATAATTAGATACTACAATAAATATCTAAAAAATATCAGTAATACTAGTTATGTATAAACAAGATTAAACCTTTTTATTGAATTATTATCTAACTGTCAATAACCTAAAACAAATTTACCGATGAATAGACTCTTACTTTCTTTATTGCTCATTGTGTTTTTCTCTTGTGCTTCGAGAGATGATGACATAACATCTCAAAGCAATAACAATATTAGTAAACCCAAAGGCTTATTTTCTAGTTCTTTTGGCAATGAATCAGCTCTTGACAATAATCAAATCAAAGGTTCTTTGATACGTGTAACATGGAGTGATATTGAACCCAGTGAAGGAAACTATGATTTTTCTATAATAGAACAGTTTCTTGTTTCAATAAAATCAAGAAACTTAAAATGGAGTTTAGGGGTAATTGCTGGTGGCGACAGCCCAAATTGGTTAATTGATTCTTATGGAGTAGATTATTTTGAAATTATGGGCTTTGATAATACCTTAAAAAGAATACCAAAAATATGGGACACAAGAGCTAATGAAAAATTAGCGCTTTTGGCTCAAGCGCTAGCAAACACATATAAAAATGATGAAGATTTGGTATTAGTGTATGTACCTCAAATGACGGCAAACGGAATAGAAGGCCATTTTAATGGTGTTTCTACAACAGAATTAACAAACGCTGGGTTTACAGCAGACAAATGGGTAGAATCTGTAAAAGAGACGGCGAATATTTTTGCAAATGCATTTTCAAATAAAGCCATAGCTGTTGAAGTGCATGACATTATGGATGATACCTCAATACCAAACCGAATTATGACAGACTTATGGAATGATAGCGCCTTGAACCATCGTGTTGGAGCTGCCATTTGGTGGATTTCCGGAAAGATAACTTACCAACCCAATCTGATAAATGCTCTTAACTCTTTTCAAGGAGATATATATGCACAGGCAATTGGTAGATCTGATCAAACTGAAAGATTTGAAGATAATGATTACACTACCATTTTCAGTCAAGCACAAACAATGGGTGTTAGATATGTGGAACTTTGGGAATATGAATTTGTTTACAACACGTTCCCAACTGAATTTGAAAATTTTAATAATTATACAAGCACAACCTTTGAGTAATCTGCTTTATAGCTACAAGGGAAAGCGAAGAATAGCAATATTTATAGTACAAACTGTCAACACAATAAAACTATTCTTAACTTTGTAAAATGCATGAACAATTAATAAACTTAATTTCTCAAAGTGTAACAATTGCCGATAAAGATAAAGTGTTATGTAAGCAATTTTTTGAGCCTGTCCTTTTTCCTAAAAATCGAATTGTAGAAGAGGAAGGAAGTATTCCTAAACATCTGTATTTTGTAGTATCAGGCTTTGTTCGATTGTTTCATTATAACGACAAAGGCGATGAAGTTACAACACATATCAACTGTCCACCTGGGTTTATCACTTCATATTTTAACTTCATTAATAAAACTAAATCAAACGAAAATTTAGAGTGCATTACAGAATGTGAACTACTTAAAATTACCAAAGAAAATTTGGATATATTAATACAACAAAGTACAGCGTTCAAAGATTTTAGTATATTGGTTTTTCAAGAATCATTGGCATACAATGAAAACCGTTCAAAAGAATTGGCAACCCTCACTGCAGAACAACGCTATCAAAATCTCATTGAAAACTATCCCCAGATATTATACAATGTTCCTTTGCAATACATCGCTTCGTTTTTAGGAATGAACCCCAAAAGTATGAGTCGTATACGAAAACAGGTTGTTAAGTAGAGGCTTCATATTTCTAATTCCAAACGAACCCTCTTCGGTAGTTTAGCTACTACTAAATTATACGATTCATCAATCCATTTGTAAAGCAATGGGTCAGGAATGGAATTATCCATAATAATACGGTTCCAATGGTTTTTATTCATATATCCGGGTAAGGTCACTGCAGAGTATTTAGCCCGAAGGTCATCTACTCTGTCTGGACTACATTTTACACTAATACTAGCAAAAGTTGACACATCGGTTGCTGTGAACATTTTGCCGCCAACCTTAAAAACCAAAACGTTGGGCAGGTTTTTTGGAAAAGGAAAAGATTCCGTTACTCCTCGTTTTTTGATGCAATAATTTCTATAATCCTCTATATTCATACTTATTTAATATTAAGAGCATTGGTAAGCAGGTTAATTTCGTAATGGTAATTGGTGGTTCTCTTGTTTACCCATAGTAATTTACAATTCGGTTTTTTATTGTCCATAAACATAGGCTTTATAACTCCGCTTTCTACAGCATTTTTACCAATATAATCAGGTAATACAGCTAATCCGTGACCAGCACTCATCGCAGAAACAATATCCCTAAAAGAAGGAAAAACATACTTTGCCATTATTTGTGGTCTACTGTTGAAATTGGTTTTCCAAAAATCTGTTATGTACGGTAGGTCATTATCATACGCATACCACAATTGATTGGATAACCATTGTTGGATTTCTTTAGCGTTCGTATTGTCCATTTTTTTAAAAGGAGCATCATCATACAATTTTTTGGAAGCATAGAGAGATAGTTTGCTTTCCGCTATGAGTGAAAAATTGTGGTCATATCCAGTGTATTCCCTGTCTGAAACCATTAAATGAATTTTATCTTTTTCTAAATAAGTAATCAGTTCTTCCATGTCGCCAAACTTAAATGTGAGAAACATATTTATTTCTGGCAATTTTTTTAAAATAAATTGATGGAAAAAATCATAGGAACAACCCACTACGATAGATGGGCAATTTTTGCTGCTTCCTCTCCTGAATTTTTGTTCTGATTTTTCTAATCCTTCAATGAACCCTGCAATTTGTGAATACAAAAATTTCCCGTATTCCGTTGGTAGCATTCTTCGAGCTGTACGCTCAAAAAGTTGCTTTCCTACTTCAGCTTCCAAAGCCGTTATTTGTTTGCCTACTCCTGGTTGCGACATATACAATTTCTGTGAAGCAGTTGTCAAACTTCCGTACTCGTAAACATAGGTAAAAGTACGATACCATTCTAAATTAACCATATTACTTAAGTTATACAAAACACTAATATAAGTAATTTTAATTATACATATAGCTCCCCTACATTTGCCAAACATTATTTAACTTTAAAAACCATAATTATGTCTAAAACACTTCTAATTAATTATACTCCACGCATAGGTTCCAATACAAAAAAGCTTGTTGACACTTTTAAAGCATTTGCGAACGGAAATACGGAACTGACGATTTTGGATTTGTCAATTACACCGCCAGATCTTTTGTTATTTGAAACGCTTAATACTTTTTTAAAAGCTAATTATTCCGAAGAAACATTAACTAATGAAGAGGAAATGTTACTCAAAAAAAATAACACAATGACCGCAGAACTCATACAATCAGATTTTATAGTACTAGCTTTCCCGATGTATAATTTTTCTGTTCCAGCTACAGTAAAGGCGTGGTTGGATGCAGTAATACAGATGGGTAAAACATTCACGATCAATAGTGAAGGATTTCAGGGATTATGTTCAAATAAAAAAGCAATGATTCTCACAACAACTGGGTATGAAGTTGGTGAAGCAGATTTTGCTACACCACTTACAAAAACCTCTTTAGGTTTTATGGGCATTGAGTCTGAAGACGTTGTAATACAAGGTCTCAACCAGTTTCCTGAAAAAGCAGATAAACTTATTGAAGAAGCAAACTTAAGGATAGAAAACATCTGTAACAGATGGTACCAAAATAGTAATTAAGTAACATTTGCGAAGTGCCCTTTAATAATCAATGTTGAATTTTGTACCATAATTAAGCATTAAAAATATGGTACATAAAAAATTAGCATTGGTTACGGGTGCTAACGGACATTTAGGGAATAACTTGGTAAGATTCCTGATTGATAAAGGAATTCCTGTTAGAGCTTCAGTTCGATATCTAAAAAACAAAGAACCATTTTTAGGGCTCGATTGTGAAGTGGTACAAGCCGATATTACGGATAAAAAATCATTGGTCAGTGCATTACAAGGCGTTGAAACGTTTTATGCAGTAGGCGCAGCGTTCAAGCTTTGGGCCAAAGATCCAAAAAAAGAAATTTATGATGTTAACCTTGAAGGTACTAAACTTCAAATAGAAGCCGCCGCGGAAGCGGGCGTAAAAAGAATTGTGTATGTAAGCTCCATAGCAGCATTGGACTATTCCAAACTACCAACCAAAGAAAGTTACGGTTATAATCCAGACCGAAGGGATATGTATTACAACTCAAAGAATGATGGAGAGATTTTGGCGTTTAAATTGGCCAAAAAGCATAACATTGAATTAGTTGGCGTATTGCCTTCAGGTATGATAGGTAGCGAAGCATTTGCTCCTTTAAATGTTTCTTACAACATCATCTATCTAATTTTGAAAAAAGAGATTCCAGTTGAAACCAACATTACCATGAATTGGGTTGATGTAAAAGATGTTGCCAAAGGTTGTTACTTGGCTGCAACAAAAGGAAGAAGTGGTGAACGTTATATTTTGGCCAACGAAAAATGCATGTCTTTAAGAGAAACTACAAAAATAGCACAAGAGCTGTATCCGGAACTTAAAATTAAATTACCAACGTCAATTCCAAAATCAATATTGTTTACTGTAGCTTGGTTGATGGAAATTGGAAGCAAAATAAGTGGAAAGGCACCACTGCTGACAACAAAAGATATAGCAATGTTTTCGGGACTACAACAAGACTTTGATATTTCAAAAGCCAGAACAGAGTTAGGTTTCGACCCAAAAAGTCCAAAACAAGTTGTAATTGAAGCAATTAAATATCTGCAAGAAAATAGAACTCGTTTTAGATAATAGCTAAAAAGTAATTTATAGTTAATTACGATAGATTTTGGTTTTGAATTTAAATTTTTGAAAAATGATCTTGAGAGTGTTCTAAAATAGGAAGAAAGGAATAAGGATTTTAATTAAAAGAAAAGGCTCCTTATCCTTTCTTTTCTACAACTTATTTAGTTAGAATTTAGTGTGGTTTTATACTCAACAAAATAAAGAAATCCAAATTTATTTGGATCGTGAACATCTATTTTTTTTTCGTCAACGGGGAATATTGAAGATGTGATTCTTCGATTGCCTTCAATTTCGTTACGTTCTTGCCTTAAGGCTAAAAAAGTCCATTTAGCTCCTGCTTTAACTGGGGCATAGGTGTCTATTTTAAAGAACAGTTTTAGCGGTATTGCCAATTCCATTGTCCAACCTATGTCAATGTCTGAATTATCATTTAGTGTTCCAGTATGGGTAGTCTCTACTTGGAAATCAGGATTAAAAGCCTTTAGCACACCTTGTTGGCCTTTGTAGAAATTTGTCATAAATAAAAAGTCGTTAGACGTTTTATATAGATTTACTTCAAACCCCATATGTGTATTCAATATATCAGGTGCTGGAGCTAAAAAAATCTCGGCACAATCGTCAAAATATGGTGTCCCATCCCTTGTTTTTTCACGTGCTGTTAAATATTTGTCATTGCACTCGAAAAACACATATAAAAACGCATCGTCCCACAGCATTCGAAATGCGGTTTTTTGCTTATCATCATCTTTCATAATAGAGTCATAATGATAAAAATAATCAAATGTGGCAACTTCTGTTTTACTCCAATCCAGCTCATCTCTTTTTCCATCAATTATCATATTAGTAGTGGTTTTAGATGCTTTAAAACTGGGTAATTCGGGTTGTATAACAGTTGTAGTTGATGTGGTTTGCTCTTTTGTTATGTTTTTACAACTCACATAAAAAAGAAAAGGTATACATAAAATACTAAAGATGGTTTTTTTCATCATAAATGTTTTGCTTCCAATTAATATAAAAGGCAGATTTACTTCTATTGTCTAAGACATTGTGAAGCCTAGAAGAACGTTGTGTGTCATAATAGTGATCGATTTTTCCAATGTTCAATCACATTTATAGGTCTTTCATAAATCTTTTCTTTACAAGAAAAAATATGTGTTATTATAATTGAGACTGTCAGATGAGTTTTTCTCATATTGAAGATTTATTTGTTGTTGTGTTCTCCTTTTGTAAAGTTTGAAAACCTATCTCTACGCCTTTTAACATTTCTTGATATAATGCTGGTTTTTCTTTTTTTACCCATTCTAACAAACCAACACTACTTGGTATAATAGGGAAATAGGTAGTATCTGTTGGTTTCATTTTTTTATCAAAACACAGTGTTTTTTCTCTCATCTTTTTTAAAATCTTTTGATAATTAATATTATCGGCAAGATTATTTAATTCCAAAGGATCATTTTCCAGATCATACAATTCCTCTTTAGGCTTGGTTTTTTGAAAAAAGAACTTTTCTTTTTCTAATAGTTTATCTTCTTTATTAAGGGTTCTCATGATGTGCAATGCAGGACGATAAAATTCCAAATAGGCTTGATGTGCGTCAAAAGGAATTTCAGGTTTGTCATTTCTAATATATTTCCAATTACTTGAGGTAATTGCACGAGATTTTTCATCTATTTCATCCCATAAACTTCGCGTAGCATACACATAATCACGTGAAAATCTTTCATCAAAAATAGGTTTGCCCGTCATATACTTGGGAGTCTCTATTCCTGCAAAGTCTAATATTGTAGCTGTTATATCTGTAGCACTAACTATATCTTTTCTAACTTGCTTGCCTTGTAAACCTTTTGGATGATAAACGATTAGTGGAATATGTATTCCTGAATCGTGCAAATAACCTTTTCCACGAATATTACAACGTCCATTATCTCCAATAAAAATAACGATGGTATTTTTCGCCAATCCTTTGTCTTCTAATTCTTTAAAAATCATACCTACCTCGTTATCTATATATTCAATTTGATCTAAATATTTAGCCCAATCTAAACGTGTAACTGGATGATCCGCAATGTAATCAGGTAATTCTACTTCATCTGGGTTTACTTGGTGCTTTGATTTTTTCCTAATTGAATTCCACCAATCCCCTCTATGGGTTGCTTTTAACTGTATTTGTGCAAAAAATGGTTGGTCCTCTTTTTCAAAATAATCCATTTTATCAAATAGTCCAAAATTTTCTTTACCATCCCATTTACCAATGTCTTTGGATTTAAAGTTTACATCAACCTTTCTTCCCATTGACATAACTCCGTGATGTCCTAAAATACATGTGTAGCCTTCTTGACGCAAATAGTAAGTAAAAGGCTTGTATTTTTCATTTAAAGGGATATCCCTATTGCTTCGATGATTATCTGCGTTGATTATTCGTTGGTGTACTCCTGTCATCATTGCTGATCTACTTGGAGAACAAATAGAATTTGTTACAAAACAATTATCAAACCGTATACCTTCGGAAGCCATTTTGTTTAGATTGGGGGTTTTTACAGCTTTTGTTCCGTAACATTCCAAATCTAAACTAATGTCTTCTGCCATTAGCCATATAATATTGGGCTTAATTTCTTTATCAGATACATTTGAAGATTTTTCTTTGCAATTCAAAAAGCAAAATAGAAAACTCGTAACAAATAACAATTTTCTTGGTGTGCACATTTTGCTTTTCATTTTTTATTTCTTTTTATTAATGGGAATTCAGTATTCTTTGTTCGTGCTATATCCATTTTGGTTTTGAGGTTTACAGAAACGTCAGGAAAATTATAAATAAGATTGTTTTTCTCTGAAGGACCGTAATTTAAGATATATAGTTCTACAAAATGAACCAGCTTCCAGTTGTTCCTTATTAATACTTGAATAGGACCTTGTCTCTCATATCTTTAATTAATATCTAAATAGGTTTCCTGGGCAAAAGTAAACACATCGGAATTTGTCCTTGCAGTTTTAAAAATGCTCTCCATTTCCTTAACAATATCCATATGTTCAGTAGAGACATCATATTGTTCTCCTACATCTTTTGATAAATCGTACAACTCTAGTGGTGCATTCGGATCCGCAAGAACATTATATTTAACCGCTTTCCAGTTGCCTTTTCGCACTGCTTGTCTACCTCCTTTTTCATGAAACTCCCAATACAAATACTCGTGTTTTTTTTGAGTTCTTGTATCCCTTAACAAGGTTGGCAAGAATGAAATGCCATCTATGTTGTTAGGTAGATCTGCTCCTATAATGTTACAAAAAGTTGGAAAAACATCCCAGAAAGCAGAGATATGGTCTGAAGTAGTATTGGGGTCAATTTTCCCTGGCCAACTGGCTATCATGGGTACCCTAATACCTCCCTCATACAAATCTCGTTTATATCCTTTGAGCTCTCCGTTACTATCAAAATAATCAGGGTCGGCGCCTCCTTCTTGATGAGGTCCATTATCCGAGGTAAAAATTATTATAGTGTTTTTTTCAATCCCCAACTGTTTTACTTTATCCAGAATTTCTCCAACCTGCTGGTCGAGAATTGAGAGCATAGCCACAAAAGCTGCATGGCTTTCTTGCTGAGATTCGTAGGGTCCATTTCTGTATTCGGGGCCATTATCAACACCTTTATATGCTTTCTCCGGTAAATATTTTTCTCTATATTTTTTTAAAATGCTTTCCGGTGCGGCAAGCTCTGCATGAGGTATTATTGATGCTACATATAAAAAGAAAGGTTTGTCTTTATTTGTTTCAATAAAGTCTATTGTTTTTTCATGAATAAGATTAGGGGCATAGATTTCTTTTTTATGTCCTGCATTTCCTCTTAAGCTAATAGAATCTCTATTTGACCATAAATGATGAGGATAATAATGATGTCCTAAACGTTGACAGTTGTAGCCAAAAAAAGTATCAAAACCTTGATTTAGTGGCTCTCCTTCAGAGCCAGGGAAACCTAATCCCCATTTGCCAAAAGCACCTGTTGTATATCCTTTTCTTTTCAGCATTTCAGCTATGGTATAGGTAGATTCTGGAATAGGGTATTGTCCTTCGGGCTTTATTTCTTTGTTCCCTCTAATTGCGGTATGACCTGTATGCATGCCAGTCATTAAAGAAGAGCGAGATGGTGCACAAACAGTACTTCCTGAATAATGTTGGGTAAATAGCATGCCACTAGAAGCCAAGCGATCGATGTTTGGGGTTTTAAATTTTTTTTGGCCGTAGCAACTCAAATCACCATATCCTAAATCATCTGCAAGAATATAAATAATATTTGGCTGTTTCATATTTATACCTGAATCCGTTTTTTCAATACTTCCTTTAATCCGGTTTTCGTTTTTACAGGACATTAAATGAAAGCCAGTGATAATTAAAATGCCGATGAATAAATTTTTTTTTCTTTTTAAGGTCATATCTTTATGTATTGCTTATTAGATAATTTTAAATTTTAATAATTTGGTTTAATTGCTTATTAATTGTAAAGTTTTTACTTGACCGTCTTTTGTTTTGATATTTATATCAATTATTCCTGAATTATTTGCTTCTATGAATGCAACTATTTTACCTCTAAAAGCTTTCTTTGAGTTTGAGTTATAAGGCGTTAAATCTAAAGGGTCTCCGTTGTCAAGACCTCTTAATCTTCCAGCTCCTTCTACTTCAACAGTGATGTAATCATCTGCATAAGGAAATAAACTACCATTATTGTTATCAACAATGTCTATAAACACTAAGGCGTTTTCTTTATTGGCAGCGTTTAACTTGTTTTTGCTTGCACTTATTCTTAGTGAGTGCTCTCCATTGGCAGTACTATGAAATTCTTGTACGACTAGCTTTTTGTTTATATAGGCTTTTGCCGATATTGTTCCTGGAGAATAAGGAACATTCCAGACTAACTGTTCTCCTTTGTAAGACTTCTTGCCTAAGGACTTATTGTTTAAAAATAGTTCAACTTCTTCTGCATTAGTATATACAACCACAGGAATTATTTTACCTTCTTTTCCTGAATGTGTCCAATGGGGTAATATATGTACCATTGGGTCATCACTCCAAAGGCTTTTGTACAAGTAATAATGGTCTTTAGGAAGATTAGCAATATCAATTATACCAAAATTAGCAAATCGTGAAGGCCATAGATTAGTTTCTCCCATATAATCAAATGCTGTCCATCTAAATTGTCCAATCACATAGTCCAGTTTTTCGACTCTTTGCCAAGCCTTTCGTGCACTGGATCTGACCGTAGCATTATCATAAGAAGATTGATAATACAGATTCTCTTTCCAGAAATTTGGGTTTACTATAGGGTAAATATTGTCATAAATACTATAGGATTTTGTTTTTTCTTCGGGGAACATTTCAACTTTTGCTAGGTTGGGAATTGGATAACATTTACCTTCTAACCCTCGCATGGTTCCAGCGGAACCATTATTTATTTCCCATGGGGCAGGAAAATCTTTTCTTCTCCAATGCGTTTGTGTTCTGTAAACTCCTCTTGTCTGGTATGTGTGAGGTACTTCAGTAGCTATTAGAGGAACCTCGGGATACCTATTATGATAAGACTCGTATTTCCCTATTTCTTCTCCATCACCGTTAAATCCTTTTATATCCAATTGCGTTTTTGATAATTGATCTGTCATGCCCCTGGTAGGGTCGTGACCACCCTGCGTAATTGGACGCGTGTCATCGATTCCTTTTACAAAATCAATAAGTTTTTGTTGAGTAGCTCTTGTAGGGTTTGAAACCTCATTACCAATGCTATACATAAAAACACTAGGGTGATTTCTATTGGTTTTAACCCAATTTTCTATATCTTTTTTCCAATTTCCTTCGAAATACAAACCATAATCATCTTCCGCTTTTTCTTTTTCCCAACCATCAAAGATTTCGTCTAGCACCAATATGCCAAGTGTATCACAAATGGTATAAAACTCAGGAGAAAAAGGATTGTGAGCAGTCCTTATGGCATTACACCCCATTTTCTTTAGCATCTTTAGCCTATAATATAAAATACTTTCTGGTACAGCTGCACCATAAATTCCAGCGGCATGGTGCATGCAAACTCCTTTTATCTTGGTTTTAGTATCATTTAATTTAAACCCCCATTTCGAACTGAATTCCATTTTTCTAATTCCAAAAAAGAGTGTGTCACTGTCTATTAGTTTTTCTTTATTGTCATCATACAACTGATTGACAAGGATATGCCTTTTCGGATAATCTAATGACCATAATTCAGGCTTTATTAATTTCATCTTTCCTGAAACAGCAATGCTATCATTAGCCTTTAATTCAACAGTTTCTTCATGCTTATTTAAAAGATTATAGTTTATATTGAAAACCTTCTGTACTAATTTTCCTTTTACAATATTTTGGGTGTTATTTAGTATTACTACATGATTATCTAAATCTACTATACTATCATTTACAAAGTTGGTTCTTACATATTGTTCACGAGTTTTGAAATGCGTTTTAGGCAATACTTTTAGCCATACATTTCTGTAAATACCAGAGCCTGTATACCATCTGCCAGATTTTGGTTTTGAATGATCTACACGAACAGCGATACTGTTTTCACCATTGTTTAAATAATTTGAAATGTTGTAAAAGAACCCTGTATAGCCATACTTATGATTTCCTACTAAATGACCATTTACATAAACACTACTGTTTCTATACACCCCATCAAACAGCAATTCTATATCATGTTCTTTAGGTTCTACATTAATCAAAATTTTTTTTCTATACCAACCTTTTCCTGCAGGTAAATACCCACTTTGCCAATCAGTACCGTAGGTGGTGTCAAAATTACCTCCTACACTCCAATCATGTGGTAGGTCAAGTTTTGTCCATAAAGAATCATTATATTCTTTGTGACTATAGACAATGGAATCACCTAACTGAAAATTCCAACCGTTGTTTATATTAGAAATATGCCTAATGGTTTCTAATTTAGTTTCAATGTGATTGTTGTTACATCCTAAAAAAAATAATACGACTGAGTATACCAGAATTATATTAAATGTTAATTTCATTTATTAAATGTTTAAAATGAAAAGTTAAGTTTTTTCATCTTTTAAGTTTTTTGTTATTGATAACAATTCCCTTATATGATACTTGGGAAGTTTTTAAATTTTGATGACCCTGAGTCTTTTATGACTACTCGTTATTAAAAAAATTAATCCATTTTTGATTTTTCAATAAAATACTCATTAAAGTTATAATGACTATAAATAGAATTATCAGCCCAACTAGTAGGAATGAATTGTTTTAATGTCTTTATTATTTCTTGATAATCACACTTATCGGCCAGATTCAACCACTCATTTGGATCGGTGAATAAATCATATAACTCCAATGAGCCATCTTCATATTGTATCAGTCGGAATCGCTCATCTCTTACTGCCACATTACCTTTTCCATAAAATGAAAGAGCGGGATGTGTCCAGTTTTCATCAGAACCTTGAATAAAATTTGCTAACGAATGTCCTTCTGCTAAGTCATAAGTAGGGAGGTTAGAGAGTTCCAGTAGTGTTGGATATATATCCAAGAGTTGAACAGGCTTATTACATGTTTTCCCACCATCAGTATTGATATCTTTAAAAATTAAAACAGTTCTGGTATCTCTTTCCCAGAGAGCTTGTTTTGCAAATCTGTTTTTTTCACCTAAATGATACCCGTGGTCTGACCATAAAACGACAATGGTGTTATTGTTATATTTCGATTCCTCAAGTGCTGACAGTACTTTTCCTACTTGAGCATCTACAAATGCTATGCATGCCATATATGCTTGTATAACATTTTTCCACTCGCCCGATTGAATAAGCTCTTCTGTTGTTGGCATCATTGGTGCGTTGGCCACTCGTCTTCCTAATTCAGGAATATCGTCGAAATCTTTTTTGTTATATGGTGGAATTTCGATACTGTCTATAGGAAACTTGTCGAACCATTTCTTTGGTACGTACCACGGTACATGAGGACGTATAAACCCTACAGCTAGAAAAAAGGGAGTATCGTGTGATTCCTTTAGTTTTTTTACTGCCCATTTAGCGCTTTGATAGTCAGACATAAGGCTGTCATGTTCTGGATATGCTCCCCAGTCAGTCATAGTGAGACCAATTTTACCTTCAATTTTTGATGGATCATAATTCATTCGTTTCTTAGGCATGGGACCATACCCAGCAAATTTACCACCATATTCATCAAAGGTATTGGCAGCATCTCCATTGTGGTAAATTTTTCCAACCGCCATTGTTTTATACCCTTGTTTTTCAAAAAAGTCAGGCATAAAAATGGCTTCTTTACTGGCATCATTTGATTTTTTTATATCCACATCTTTGAGTTGTAAATAATTTCCGGTGGTTGTTGGGTATAACCCTGTCATAATGCTTGCTCTAGAAGGGCCACAGATTGGAGCTTGACAATGGGCATTGGTAAATAAAATCCCTTGTCTAGCTAACTTATCTATGTTAGGTGTAGGAACCTTCAATGAGCCATTCATACAATTTACATAATCATTCAAATCGTCAATCGCAATAAAGAGCACGTTTGGTTTATCCTGACCAAAAGCACTTAATTTTAAAGTGATTAAAATTATTAATATTTTGAGTTTCTTCATTTTTTTTACACTACATGGTTTTATATAGTTTGTTTTAGGCTTCATGATTAACTTTTGTGACGCTGTCCGTTTCCATTTAATCTTACGCTAGATTATTCCTTTATAATGAAGCTTCAAACCAAAACATGCGATTTTATTAAGGTTTGTATTTTTTAATAGAACCATTACTTTATGCCTGTAATTTTGACAGCTATTTTTAAGCAAATTGAGGTTGTAATTTAAAGAGACCATGATCTACCTTCAGTTAACTCTTGAAGGTCTCCGCAATAGTAAGCGCCGGGAATGGGATCGTAAGCCAATACGCTCTCACCAATTCCTTCATTAGTTATGTAAGCTTTAATGCATAACGTTTTTATGCTATTTAAAAATTCTGATGTAGTCATTTTTAAAGATTCTGGATCCATCTCTCTTTCCTCGTCAATATCTTCTTTGACTAACATGTGTTTATCTAAAAGAATTTTATACGCTTCTTGTGGAATATCATCCATGCGATTTTCCTTATTAGGCTTTAGGGTCGATATTATATTTGCAAAAGCGGACTTAAATTCAAGCTGTTCATCATCGTCAAAGACATTCTTTATATATTTATCTATGAACTGCGGAATGTTTAATTCCGTAGCAGATGGGGTTGCGGTTTTTGGTAAAATGATATCTACGAGGTTGGTGAGCACAGTACCTTCGTCAATACTTAGAAATTCAGGTGTCCAAGTTTTAATATCACTTTTACAGCTTTGCAATAGGCTGATGACAGTAGGTGTGGTTGCAAAAAAACCTGCAGTTAGTCCCATTTTTTTTAGTACTGTTCGTCTTTTCATAATAAAAAGGTTAAAAAATATTTTTCTTTACCTGCTCAGCGGCATGGTTGGCAGCTCTAGCGGTAAATGCCATATAAGTCAAGGACGGGTTTTGGCAACCAGATGAGGTCATAAAAGATCCATCTGTCACATATACATTTGGACAAGCATGAATTTGATTGTATTTGTTTAAAACCGATGTTTTAGGATTCCTGCCCATTCTTGCAGTTCCCATTTCATGTATGCCATACCCCATGGCGGTTTTGTTTAATTTGTCATATCCTATAACGTTCTTAAATCCGGCTGCTTTTAACATCTTTACAGCTTGTTCTTTCATGTCTTTTCTCATGGCAAGTTCATTTTTGCCAAATGCTGCATTAAATGTAATTGTAGGCAGCCCCCAATCGTCAAGTTTATTGTAATCAAGGTACATTCTATTGTCATGATTGGGTAGTGTCTCTCCAAAAGCGTTCAAACTGATCTTCCATTGACCGGGTTTTAAAATGGCTTCCTTGAGTTTAGGCCCATACTTCATTTCTGCAACTAACTCAGACATATTTTTTCTTGAAGCGCCACCTTGATAACCATATCCTCTTATAAACTCTTTTGCATAGGTGTTCTTACCTATGTTTCGAAAACGTGGTATATATATACTTGTTGGTCGTCTGCCTTTCTCTATTTTATCTTCAAATCCATCAGCTATTCCGCTAGCGCCTACATGAAAATGGTGATCCATAATATTGCGACCCAATTCCCCACTATCATTCCCTAAACCATTAGGAAAACGATCGGATTTGGATTGTAATAGAATGGCGGCAGAAGCCATGCTAGAAGCACACAGGAAAACAACCTTTGCTTTAAACACAAAGGTTTCTTTTGTTTTCGCATCTATGACTTTTACCCCTATCGCTTTCTTGGTTTTATCATCATAAATAACATGATGAACAATAGAGTTGGGTCTTAAAGTCATGTTTCCAGTGTATTCTGCCATTGGTAGCGTTGATGAGTTGCTACTGAAATAAGCTCCAAACGGACAGCCTCTTCTGCATCTATTTCTATATTGACAGGTGCTTCTGCCTAAACCCGGTTTTGTGCCTTCTGTAATGTGTGCAACTCTACCAATGGTTACGACTCTCCCATCATCAAAATTTTCGTTAACTTTCTTTTTTAAAAGTTTTTCAACACAATTTAGGTTCATCGGTTTTAATAATTTTTGGTCGGGTAATTGTTTCAAACCAAGGTTTTCTCCACTAACCCCAATGAACTCCTCAACATGATCGTACCATGGGGCAATATCTTTGTATCTCACAGGCCAATCAACGCCAATGCCATCTTTTTTGTTTGCTGTAAAATCAATATCACTAAGCCTATAGCTGTGTCTTCCCCAGACCAAAGAACGACCGCCAACTTGGTATCCTCTTAACCAGTCAAAACGTTTTTCTTCATTATAAGGGTGTTTTGTGTCATCTACGAAAAAATGTTCGCACTCTTGTTTTGTTAAATGCTTGTCTCTGTGTTGTTTGAATTTGCGATTTTTTATTTCTCTGGTAGCATCTCCTGCATTTGGGAAATCCCAAGGATCTAAATGTGCAGTAGGATAGTCTTCAATATGTTTAACCATTCTACCGCGTTCAAGAACAAGTGTTTTTAAACCATTTTCGCAAAGTTCTTTGGCGGCCCATCCTCCAGATATGCCGGTTCCAACAACAATGGCATCATAATTTTCTTCTGAAGCTTTAAACTCTTTGTGATTCATTTAAAGATGTATAATTATTTGTTTAGTTGTGGGATTATTTTGGATTAGTTTGCTTTTTTTTACGAATATTTTCGTTTATTTTCAAATAATTGTGTTTATTTGTATTTAACTCATTTAACCGAAGACAAGTGTTATTATTTATAATTGAAAAAACCGAAAAATGGGTGACAAAAAAATTAGTTTTTTTAAAATAAGCTAAAATTATAGGCATGTTACCTCTTGTCGTTTTATTGATTTTGTCTTTGGTAAGTGATATATTTTAGTTTTTCTACATTTTAAAAACCAAAATGAATGTAGTTATATAGATTGCTGATAAACTAATCTTTTAAATATTTAAGACATAAACTAAATATGATTATGGAAATAAAATCATTTTTGAAAACAATTTATTCAATCATTGTTTTGTTGATACTGATTATGTTTTTCAATTGTAAAAGCAAAAATGAAGGGCAATCAGTACAATCCCAAGGTGATGACGTGGAAGTCTTACAGCCTGCACCATTCTTTAAATTGTCATTGGCTCAATGGTCTCTCCATAGGTCTTTCAGAAAAAAAGAAAAAGGAGTGTTTCAGTTTGCACCTATAGCTAGACAAATGGGTTTTGAAGGGGTGGAATATGTTAGCATGTTGTATTTAAAAGAAATAAAAAAAATAGGCTTCAATGCGGTTATTGACTCACTTAATACTATGAGTGGGTTAAATGGGATAAAGAATGTATTGATTATGGTTGATGAAGAAGGTGATTTGGCATCCCCAAATGAAGCAGAACGAAACCAAGCCGTTGAAAATCATAAAAAATGGGTGGACGCAGGCCAAAGATTGGGTTGCCATTCCATAAGGGTTAATCTGCGTGGGTCATCAGTAGCAAAGGAATGGAAAGAAGCTTCAGTAAAAGGGCTTTCAAGGTTGGCGGAATATGCAGCAGATAGGAACATAAATATTATCGTTGAGAATCATGGCGGGTTCTCATCCAATGCGGCAATGCTTGTAGAAGTCATTCATGAGGTACATCTGCCAAATGTAGGAGTGCTTCCAGATTTTGGTAATTTTTGCATGGAAAAGAATAAAGATAAAACCTGTATGGAAGGAAAAGATTATAACAGGTATAAAGGTGTAGGAGAAATGATGCCTGTGGCTTTAGGAGTAAGTGCTAAGTCTTATGATTTCGATAGTAATGGCAACGAAACTAAAATAAATTATTACAGGATGTTGCAAATAATTAAAAATTCTGGTTACACTAGCTATATAGGTGTGGAATATGAAGGTGATAGGTTAAGTGAAGAAGCGGGAACTTTAGCCACGAAGTCACTTTTGTTGAAAGCAGCAGAGACCTTGAAATAGTATCTCTTCCAAACCAACTAAACTAAAGTAGATTCCAAAAAGGTGTTTGCAGAATTAACCGAATATGGTTGCGTTGTATGGGCGGTTTTGGAATGGGAATGTGTAATCAAGAGCCCAGAGCAAGGTGCAAAAGAAGGTGTTTCATTTATTTCAAACCATATTATCGAAGCTACCAATAAGGCGTTTGATGATTTTGCTGGAGGTCATATAGATAAGCAACAGTTAAAAAATATATTGGGAGTTTCTACTAATAATCACAAGAAATTAAACTAGACACATTTAAGAAAAGTTGAGTTAAAATTAATGCTAGCACAAAGAGTTTATTGAAGATTAATAAAGATTTTAATGGTATGGTAAAACTAATGAAAACAGTTAAAATAGAAACCTTGTTAGTTTTTTTATTTGTAATACTTTCTTGCAGTTCTTCTAAGGATAAAGGAATAGAAATAAGAAACGAACACCCTAATTATTGGACGTATAATTGTAAGCCAACACTTTTATTAGGAGGAAGTAATGATGATAATCTGTTTCAATGGCCAATTGAAAAACTTGTCCCACATTTAGATTCGATGGTAGATGTTGGAGCTAACTATGTGCGTAACACTATGAGCGACAGAAAGCAAAAGGGATTTGAAATATATCCATTTAAAGAATTGCCAAATAAGAAATATGATCTTGACCAGTGGAGCGATGAGTATTGGAATCGTTTTACGGTTTTCTTAGAGGAAACAGCGAAAAGAAATATCATTGTTCAAATTGAAATTTGGGATAGGTTTGATTTTTCACGAGAGGAATGGAAACCTAATCCGTATAATCCAATCAATAATGTTTCATATACATATGATGAGTCAGGTTTTGTTCAAGAATATCCTAAACATCCAGGAAAAAATGCTCAACCATTCTTTTTTACAACGCCAAATCAGCGGAAAAATACAACAGTTTTTAAATACCAGAAGGCTTATGTTGATAAATTACTATCTATTTCTCTAAAATACAATAATGTACTTTATTGTATAGATAATGAAACCAGTGCCGAAGAGGCGTGGGCTACTTACTGGGCGCAATATATTAAGGAAAAAGCAGGAGATAAAAAGATATATGTTACTGAAATGTGGAATGCACACGATCTCACAGACGATGAGCATAAACGCACATTTGATCACCCCGAACTGTATGATTATGTTGATATTTCCCAAAACAGTTGGAATAAAGGTTATGAGAATTGGTTAGGAGCTCAAAAGGTAAAAGCGTATCTTTCAAAGAACACAAGACCTATTAATCATGTAAAAATATATGGTGCATCTACCCATAAAAGAGCAGAAGAAGGTATTAATTCAAGCCATGCAGCAAAGGTGTTCCTTAGAAATATTGTGGGAGGGTTGGCCTCTAGTCGTTTTCATCGTCCTACGTCCGGACTGGGGTTAAGCAGGATTTCAATAAATTGTATAAAATCTGTACGTATGGTGGAAGAAAAGGTCAAGTTTTGGGATTTGCGACCCAATATGAAACTCCTTTTGGATTGCGATTATGATGAAGCTTATCTCACAGCTAACCCTGACAAGAGCTATTTAGTATATTTTACTGGTAAAGGCTCGGTTGATTTAGATCTTAGCCAGGTCTCAGGTAGTTTTCGTATGTATTCTATTAATATTCAAAATGCAAGTTGGGCTAAAAGTACCGAAGTAAAGGGGAAGCAAATACTAAAACTTACATCGGAGTATGAAAATGGGTCATTTATAATTTTGACGAAACAATAAAACCTATATGTTATTAAATAGTTGTGTTTTATGTTTAAGGAAGAGATTGTACTCATAAAACAACATTATTCCAGAATATGGTTATACATATATTAAAAAGAAAAGTAGATACAAATAAACAATTTTAAAAAATGAGAACATCTATCACATTAATTCTACTAATTGCTGTTCTATTTATTAGCTGTAATCAAATAAAACGAAAGCAAAACATCGAAAAACCCAATGTCGTAATTATATTGATAGACGATGAAGGCTATGGTGATGTAGGATGCTATGGAGCAACGGGTTTCGAAACACCCAATCTAGATAAAATAGCAAGCCAAGGAATGAAATTCACAAATTTCTATGCTGCTCAACCTGTATGTAGTGCCTCAAGAGCTGGACTTTTAACAGGTTGTTACCCAAATAGAATTGGATTCTCAGGGGCTTTATATCCAAATCATAAGATAGGAATGAATTCAGAAGAGCTCACTATAGCTGAAATGTTTAAAGAACAAGCTTATGCAACTGCTTGCTTTGGGAAATGGCATTTAGGAAGTCAAAAAGAGTTTCTACCATTGCAACATGGTTTCGATGAGTATGTAGGTTTACCCTATTCCAATGACATGTGGCCACATAGCAATGTTACAGGTGAAAGATTGTCTGATGATAAGAAAGGTGCAAAATATCCGGAATTACCATTAATAGAGGGAAATGAAATTGTAGAAAGAATTACTAGCTTAAAGTACCAGGATAAACTAACAACGCTTTATACCGAAAAAGCGGTTGATTTTATTAACAGAAATGCAAAGAATCCATTCTTCTTATATGTTCCACACACAATGGGACATGTTCCTCTCGGGGTCTCAGATAAATTTAGAGGCAAAAGCGAACAAGGTTTATATGGAGATGTCATGATGGAAATTGATTGGTCTGTTGGTGAAATTAGCAAAGCGCTAGAAAAAAATGGGTTAACAGATAATACTATTTTCATTTTTACAACAGATAATGGCCCATGGCTTAATTTTGGAAACCACGCTGGATCTTCAGGAGGTTTACGAGAAGGAAAATCTACGAGCTGGGAAGGTGGACAGCGAGTTCCTTTTATTATTCGCTGGCCGGGTAATATGCCTGAAGGAACTGTATGTAATAAATTAGCGTGTGCAATCGATATATTACCAACATTAGCCGCAATAACAGATGGTAAATTATCTGACAATAAAATTGATGGTGTAGATATTACATCACTTTGGAAAGGCAATTTTGAAGCTACACCACGAGAAACCATTCTTTATTACTATGGTAAAAACAATTTAAATGGTGTACGAAAAGGAAATTGGAAGTTGGTTTTACCACATACCTATGCTTCGTATAATGCCAAACCAGGCAATGACGGACACAGTGGAAAAATGATTAAAACAGCAGTAGAGAAACCTGAGCTTTATAATATGATGAGAGACCCAGGTGAACGATTTAATGTTATTGAATACTATCCAGAAAAAGTACAAGAACTAATGGAAATTGTAGAAAAATCACGTAAAGAACTTGGCGATTTAAATGTTGGAATCGAAAAGGGAAACGAAAACAGAGAAATTGGAAAAATAGAAAATCAGTAAGGTAAGATATCTGAGGAATTATAATATCTCTGCATGCTAAAAATGAAAGACGTTTTGATGCGAAGTACGAAAAAGCAATAATAAATAGGCGTAATGCGGGGCGATATGGATAAAGCATTTAATATAATTAGTAGCGGTTTGATAATGAATTGTCTTGAAATGCTGTACTAAGTATATTCCAGACGTTTGATAAGTATAAGATTGATTAAAAATACACATTAAGAAATTACAACTAAAACATTTATACGACAAAAGAAGTAAGCTATATATTAAATATTTTTTTATCAAATTGATAATTATAATGGTGAAAAAATGTAAATTTATGTATTATGAATACAAATGATTTCGAAATACTTAATAGGCTCAAGCAAAGAGATTCTGCTGCTTTTAAGGAATTATTTGATTTATATTATCTACCATTAAGTACACATGCTCTAAAGTATTGCGATTCTTTTGCTATGGCCGAAGATATTGTACAGGATTTGTTTGTTAAAATTTGGGACGATAAACTGTATATGAAGTTTGATGAGTATATTGGACCATATCTTTTTAAAGCTGTAAAAAACAATGCCTTACAAGCAATTAAGGCAAAAGCAAAATATCGATTTGAGGATATAGAAAATCAAGTTGATAATTTACTTGCTGAAGACAAATTAGATAAAGAATTTGTTGAACAAGAAAAGAATAAGTTATATCAAAAAATTGAAAGTTTGCCTAGAAAAAGTAAGGAGGTCTTCATGTCTATAGTATTAGAAAATCTAAAATATAAAGAAGTTGCCTTAAAATACGATATTAGTGTAAATACTGTCAAAACCCATTATTCCAGAGCCCTAAAACAACTTCGTAGTGGTATTGAAATAATCATACTATTATTTTTTATTTAAAAAACTATTATTTTTTGTCACCCATTTCGTGTCTTTTTTCATTATGATAATATAACATAGGTTTATGATAATTTAGAGTAATTATAATGACTGACAATAATTCACATATAATAAACCTTATTTCTGCATATATTTCTAAGGATATCACTAAAAAAGAATTTAAAGAACTAAATGGCTGGTTGAATAAGGATGCTAATAACAGAAAATTGTTTTCTGATTATTTGTTGATGTACAAAAAAGCCAGGCGACTAAAGTTTATTAAAAAATTCGATGAAGATGCTACGTGGAATAGCATAGTATCAAAATTGAACTCACCACTTGAGCAAGAATTGTATTCTAAAAACACAATACGAGAGAAGTCTCTTTTTTTAGCAATTCCCATTTTTTATAAGTATGCAGCTATAGCTATTCTATTTTTGGGAGTAACTTATATGTACACAAATGGGTTTTTTGTAAAAGACAATATTGTCACAATTCCAGAGGACAGAATTACACTTCAGTTAGAAAATGGCAAAATTGAGATTCTTAACGAAGATGGTTCTAAACAGATAGTAGATGAACAGGGACATGTTATAAGTTCACAAAATGGGCAGCAATTAGTTTATGAAAATGACTCGAATAAAAAAGAGTTGGTTTACAATACACTTACAATCCCTTATGGCAAAAGGTATGTATTAAAAATGTCTGATGGAACCATTGCTCATCTTAATTCAGGTACCTCATTAAGATATCCCGTCAACTTCATTAAAGGTATGGACAGAGAAGTGTTCGTAAATGGTGAGGTTAATTTTGATGTTGCCAAAGATCCTGATAATCCATTTATTGTGAAAGCAGATAATTTAAATGTAAAAGTTTATGGAACCGTATTTAATGTGTCTGCCTATTCAGAAGATAAAGCAGCAGAAGTTGTTTTAGTGGAAGGTTCTGTAGCAATGTACACAAATAAGACTAAAGGACAAGAAAAAACAATGTTGGTTCCTGGGATAAAAGGCTCATTGGATAAAGAAAATTTAACGATATCAACTGAGAAGGTAGATACTCAAATTTACACTTCATGGATGAATGGAGAATTGTTTTTCAGAAATATGTCTTTTGAGAATATTGCAAAAAAATTAGAGCGTCATTATAATAAAAAAATAGTGATTACTGATGAAGCACTTAAAAAGGAAATATTTAATGCTCATTTTAAAGAAGAACCTCTTGAAAATGTTTTAGGTTACTTCAAGGAAAGTTTCCTTTTGGAATTTAGAATAGAAGGAGATAACATATATATTAATTAATCCATAAAACAACAGGTGCCTATGAAATAAATGATACTAAAAACAACGAACTTTAAATCGCTTTTTAACCATTTAATTGGATACAAAAAACCGGAAAATGGACCAACATTTTCCGGCATATATAAAAAAGTGATCAACTAAACTAAGTCATTCACTAATTAAACAATATAAAAGTATGAAAAAACTTCATAAAGAGAGAGGTATTGATATGCCTTTTTTCAAATTTGATTTAAAAATGAAATTCACAATTCTTTTTGTTTTTGCTTCTATTTTCTCTGCACTTGCCAATAATGGCTACACGCAATCAGTTACATTGAGTATTGAAAACAAAACAGTAGCCAAGGTAATAGATAGAATTGAGGCAACTACGGAGTATAGGTTTGTTTTCAACACAAAATTTGTTGATTTAAACCGAAGAATTTCAATTAAAGTTGAAAATGCTAAAATTGAAACCGTTTTGAATACACTATTTTATAATACCAATACAGATTATAAAATAAATGATACCCAAGTGGTATTAAAAAACAAAGAAAATCCAATCAGAAATTTAGGACTAGTCATCCAAAAACCAATTATTAACACAGAAATACAGAAGTATAATGTTACAGGAATTGTTGCCGATATAAATGGGCAACCCTTACCAGGAGCCAATATACTTGAGAAAGGAACAAGTAATGGTACCCAAACAGATTTTGATGGTAAGTTTTCTCTAGATGTAACCAATGAAAATGCAGTACTTATTATTTCTTATATAGGTTACTTTACAAAAGAAATTTCTGTTACTGGTCAAAGCAACATTGAAATTGTATTATCAGAAAATGCATCCAGCTTGGACGAGATTGTTGTAGTTGGTTATGGTACTCAGAAAAAAGTAAATTTAACAGGAGCAGTGAGCTCTGTGAAAATGGATGAAGTTTTAGGAGATAGACCTGTTAGTGATGCAGGTAAAGCCCTTCAGGGAAGTGTGCCCGGTCTTCAAATAACCTACGGTTCAGGTCAACCGGGAAAGGATGTTGACATTAATATACGAGGATTTTCATCCATTAACGGTGGAGAGCCGCTTGTTTTGGTTGATAACGTTCCGATGGATTTGAATGATATCAATCCTAGGGACATTGAGAATGTATCTGTTTTAAAAGATGCGTCATCTGCCTCTATCTATGGAGCAAGAGCAGCCTTTGGTGTAGTATTGATCACAACCAAAAGAGGTAGAAAGAATCAAGTGCCAACATTTAATTACTCTAGTACCATAGGGTGGAATAAAGCCAGTACTATTTTAGAGAAGGCGTCTCCTAGAGAATTTGTAACCGCTCTTCAAGATTGGGGCTATCCCAATTTTGGGGATCAGGATGTTGACACTTGGCTGGGTTATATTGATCAATACGAGGCAAATCCTTCAGCATATCCAGATGGGATTATAACAGAGGATTCTGGTTTGAAATATGTCGTTCGTGGCTCTGATGTGATAAATGATTTTTTAAACCAGGCGGGATTTCAACAATTGCATAATCTTTCAATAAATGGAGGGTCTGAATCAACCACCTATAGAGTGTCTTTTGGGGTTAGTGATGAAGATGGTATTATGGTTGGCAATAATGATACCTATAGAAGATATAACCTGAATACCTTTATTTCAACGGACTTAACGTCAAAGTTGAACTTTACGGTAAATTCACTGTATAAAAACGCCTTGAGAAAGGATCCTGTAAGTGGAAATTGGAGACAGCTATATAAGGATGCGATTAACTTTTATTCAGCGATACCTTCAGGATATGGAATGATAGAATCTGGAGAATTAGTTCCTTATAGAACACCTGCCAATACAGTACTTTTATCTCCAGTAGCTAAAGCATACGATCAAGTTGTTAGAATTTTTGGTAAGTTAACTTATGATTTTACGGATGACTTTTCGGTAAACGCAGAATATACCTATCAAAATTCTGTTAATAACAGAGAGATCCCTTCATATATACCATCATTTATTCACCCTAAATCATTTGATTATGAACCGTATAATCCTAATAAATCAGGTTATTCTGCCTCAAATGGAAGAGAAACGTATAATGCCGTTAATATTTATGGGAGTTTTGGCAAGGAATTAGGAGACCATAGTTTTAAGCTTTTGTTGGGGTATAATCAGGAATATAATCAGTTAAAAAGATTTAGTGCAGATAGACAAGTACTTCTTTCTCCGGATTTACCGGGTTTAAGTACTGGTATTGGACTTATTAATGCCTCTGACTTTTATTCAGATTACGGAGTTGTTGGATTTTTCGGACGTTTTAACTATTCATATAAAGATAAATATCTATTTGAAGCGAATAGTCGTTATGATGGTTCTTCAAGATTTGCAAAAGGTAAAAGGTTTGGTTTTTTCCCATCAGCAAGTGCTGCTTGGAGAGTATCGGAAGAAGATTTTATGAGTGCACTTAAGCCCATTGTATCAAACTTTAAATTACGTGTTTCTTATGGAGAAATTGGTAATCAAGATGTGGATAATTATGCTTATTTACCAACAATGAACCCATTTGAGACTAATTGGATCAATACACAAACGGGTGCGCTTGGTGTTAGTATAAAGTCTCCAAATTTGGTGAGTGATTCCTTTACTTGGGAAACGGTGAGAACTTTGGATTTTGGTGTGGATCTTGGCTTTTTTGATAATAAGTTGCAAACAACCTTTGATTGGTATAACAGAGAGACATTAGACATGTTGGCCCCAGGTGCCGAATTACCAGCCGTACTAGGTGGAAGTGCACCTTTAAACAATGTGGCCGACCTTTCTACTAAAGGTTGGGAGTTGAGCGTTAACTTTAGAGATAATATTGGAAAAGACTTTAAATATAGTTTAGGTTTTAATGTTTTTGATTCTAAAACGAAAATCACAAAATTTAATAACGAATCTGGACTTATTAACCAATATTATGTGGGGCAAACTATTGGAGAAATTTGGGGTTATACCACAGATAGGTTTTTTACAGTAGATGATTTTGAACCAGGAACTCTTAATGACGACCTTATGGGAGGAACACTTCTGGATGGTATCGCACCGCTTAGAAATGTAGACCAAAATCCCGGTGATGTTAAATATGTAGATCTTAATGGTGATGGTGTAATTTGGAGAGGTAACAACACTTTGGAAAACCCTGGCGACAAGCGTATTATAGGAAACGATACTAGAAGATATCAGTATGGGATCACTGCCACTGCCGATTACAAAAACT
This sequence comes from Flaviramulus basaltis, assembly GCF_900114265.1. Classification (GTDB taxonomy): domain Bacteria; phylum Bacteroidota; class Bacteroidia; order Flavobacteriales; family Flavobacteriaceae; genus Flaviramulus; species Flaviramulus basaltis. Next base: position 324,507 of record NZ_FPKV01000001.1, on the reverse strand, counting down.
TTGATTTTAGCATTTTCCTTCAAGGGGTTGGTAAAAGAGATATTTGGATGGGTGGTGTAGAGTATTTTCCTTTAAATCACCGTTTCACAACGATCTATAAGCACCAATTAGACTATTGGACACCAGAAAACACGGATGCTTTTTATCCTAGAAACTATTTGAATGGACAAGGCAATTACAAGAATAACAGAGAAGTTCAAACCAAGTATTTACAAAACGGAGCGTATTTAAGATTAAAGAACATTACACTGGGCTATACCTTGCCAGAGAAATTAATGAAAAGCCTTAAAGTTTCAAATTTTAGAGTGTTTGTTACAGGAGAGAATCTCTTAAATTTTGACCATGTTGCCGATGGAATTGACCCAGACCTAGATTTGGTAACTGGTTCAGAGGGGAATTACCCGTATTTAAAAAACATTAGTGCAGGTGTAAACATAACTTTTTAAATAAAATACTATGAATAAATATAATAATTTTAATAGACTATTCAGTTTGTTTTTAGTCTTTTCAACCTTGCTTTTAGCAAGTTGTATTAAGGAGACATTAGATACAGAACCAAAGCTTTCATTTTCAGAAACAAATGTCTTTGATAATTTTGCTAGTACACAAACATATGCATTAGGTTTTTATGGTGTATTTGAAGGTTATGATCAGCATAGAGAAACCTTTAATAGTGAGTTTAATGGAGATCTTCTCTTTAATACGTCTGCCGTTCAAGGCTCCGATTGGATATGGGGTAGAATTACGGTTCCTACCAGTTCTGGTTTGTGGAATTTTTCAACAATTAGACGTGTAAATCTAATGTTGGAGAATATTGAAAAATCAGGTATGTCTGAAATTGAAATAAATCATTGGAGAAGTGTGGGCTATTTTTTCAGAGCACTTGATTACCATGAAAAACTTTTAACTTATGGAGATGTACCATGGATAGATAAAGTTGTATCAGATACAGATGAAGAAATTTTATATGCAAGCAGAACGCCAAGAAATGAGGTTGCTGCACATGTATTGGAAGATTTGCTATATGCTGAAGAACATATTTTGGAGCCAGGTACTAACGGTATTCCTGAAAATAGAATTGGAAAAGATGCTGTTAGGGTATTAATCTCACGATTTGGTCTTTTTGAAGGCACATGGCGTAAATATCATGGTTTAGGTGGAGGAGATACCTATTTAAGAGCGAGTGCAAATGCTGCAGAACAACTTATTGATTCGCACCCTACCTTACATCCTAATTATGATGAGGTATTTAATACGGAAGATTTAAGTAGTATTCCAGGTATTATATTATACAAGCAATATGAAGTAGGGGTGCTTCAACATGATTTAACGTTTTATTTTAGAAGTCCAGCTGCTACAGTGGGATGGGATTTGACCAAAAGTGCTATGAATTTATACTTGATGCAAGATGGCCAAACTAGATATACCAGTCCTCTTTTTGATGGAGAAACAAACCCTTATGACGAATTTAGAAATCGTGATTATAGACTTTATTATACGGTTACACCTCCATATAGGGTAGATCTCGTATCGGGAGATACCAGAACTTTTGAATATACTGCTAATCCGCAGGATAGAGAGTATATGGATTTGATGGCTTCAATATCTGATGAAACACATAAGTTATTACCAGAAAGAAATAGAACAGGCCAAGTATTGCTTACGGCTCCTCATTTTGCTGATTATAACGAAGGGAATGGAGATATGGTTGCTAAAACTGGGTATAGATTATGGAAATATTATAACAGAGATAATGATATAAGACAACATACGACGGATGCACCAATTTTTAGAATGGGAGAAGTATTGGTAAACTATGCCGAAGCAAAATGGGAATTAGGTGAATTTGATCAATCTGTAGCCGATTTAACCATTAATAAATTAAGGGCTAGAGGGCATGTGGCCGATATGGTAGTGTCAAATATAGATGCTGGGTTTGACCCATCAAGAGATGCAACTGTTGATCCTATTTTATGGGAAATTAGAAGAGAAAGAGCTGTTGAATTGATGTGTGAAAACTTTAGATTTAATGATTTACGACGTTGGAAGAAAATGGATGCTTATGCTGGTAAAGAGAAACTTGGAATGTACATAGTATCTAGCGATTACGATGATAATATACCTATCCAAAATGGTGCTTCTGAAGGTTATATATCTTATTTTGGAACACCTCCCGCATTTCCAGATTATTACTATTTGTACCCTATACCTTCAAATCAAATAGTACTTAATCCTAATATAGAGCAAAACCCTGGTTGGGGAGAATAGTTTGAGTTAGTTGATAGTAAGTTAGTAGGTGCATAGTTCTATTTAAAGAATCAATTGTGAAGAATAATCACAAATAGCATAGGAGTAGTTTTAGTTTAGTTAATATGAACTATTGCACCGTACTGGCTTTTATTTACACTTGTTTCATATACAATAGTAGCATTCTGTGAACAATTACTGTTTGCAGAATGCTTAAAATAATATGATATTGAATAGAAGACGATTTATTAGGCAAACTATTCCTGCGGTTGGAACTGTGATAGTGGGAGCAGGGCTTTTAAAAACAACCCTGTTGTCTGCTCTTAACCTTACTAATACTGAAAATACAGATTTTAACAAATTAGGAAACGGTAAAACCATATTGCTTCTTTCTGGTTGGCAAGATGTTAATATTGGAGACATAGCGCATACTCCAGGATTATTAAATGTATTGCAAACCTTTTTACCAGAAGCTAAGATTATCCTCTGGAAAAGAAGTATGGCCATAGAGCCTGTAAAGGAACTTCTCCATAAAAATTTTCCAAATGTTAAGGTGATTTATGGAGATGTAGATGATGACAAAAAAGTAACCAGTGTTGAGGTACTAGATGCATTTAAGGAATCAGATATCATGATTCATGGTTCTGGTCCCTCTGTTCAAGGTCAAAAAAATTTAGAGGCTTGGGTTGAAATTACAGGAAAGCCATTTGGAATATTTGGAGTAACCATACAATCTGTTGGTAAATCATTAAAAGAATTGTTGCTTAAAGCATCCTTTATATATCCCAGGGAAACAGCGTCTTTAAAGGTATTGTTAAATAATGGTATTTCAGGAGAACATGTTTCATTTGTCCCCGATGCGACTTTTTTTATGGATATCCGTAATGATAACAAGGCGGAATCATTCTTAGAGGAAAATGGTTTGGAACGAGGGAATTTTATTTGTGTCATACCACGGTTACGCTATACACCGTATTACAAGTTTACTAATTGGAAATGGTCTGAAGAACGAATAAAGAAGGTTGATGAAACAAACTTGAAGTACATGGAAGAAGACCATGCAAAGTTACGGGAAGCCATGATTTGTTGGGTAAGAAAAACAGGAAACAAGATACTAGTGTGCCCAGAAGTGGTTTATGAGGTAGATATTATGGATGAACTTTTAATTGATCCTCTGCCTGAAGATGTAAAACCTTATGTAGTAAAACGAGGATACTGGATGCCCGATGAAGCAGCTTCGGTTTATCGAAATGCACATAGTGTACTGAGTTTTGAGTGTCATTCCCCAATTATAGCCTTAACCAATGGTACTCCTGCATTTTATTTGAGACAACCGGAAGATACCATTAAAGGTCAGATGTATTACGATTTGGGTTATGACGATTGGATTTTTGAGATCATGGATGTAACTGGCGGTCAAATTGCAGATAAATTGATGGATGTTCATAATAATTATGCTGCTGCCAAAAAGAAAATTGAAGCTTCCAATAAGGAAATTAGACAGATTTATACCAAGTCTGTTGAAGTGATATAGACTCCAAAAAAAGTTTGATTAACTTCTAATAATTAAAAATAAATTAAAATGAAAATATTTATATCAATGCTGCTTCTACCAATTATATGCTTTACACAAGTAAAGGTACATGGAGGCGAACACATTGATCCTCCTAGTTCTTTTTATTCAGTAAAGTTGAATGGACAAGAAGCCTATGTGAATCACTATAAAGTGTATGAACCAGCTTATGACATGGAATACAATTTTGTTAGTTATGTTCATTTTGATATGGATCAGCCAGTAGAAGTAGAGGTGACTTTTAAGGATATGATTGACCCTAACAGTACTTGGTTGAGCCCTTTGCGAAAAAACATTCCTTATAAAATTGAAGATAAGGTTTTAACTTTTACCATTGATAAACCTCAAAAACTGATTTTAGGAATCAATACCCCTAATGATAACGATCAAGATGTTGAAAAAGAAGGGATTTTAGCCATTATTGCGATGCCTAAAGAAGAGAATGTTCCTAATGTTTCGGATGCCAATGTTTTGAACGTTTTAGATTATTCGAGTCCACAGCGTGCTTTTGATCAATGTCCTTCTGGTGGAACAGTTTATTTTCCTAAAGGAATATATAGAGGACAGTTTACTGTGAAAAAAAGTAATACAACTGTGTATTTGGAGAGTGGAGCAATCATTCGTAGCAATGAAACGCCACTAATCATAAAAGATAAAGATCATGTTACATTAAAAGGAAGAGGGTCGCTTCAAACCAATTTCCCATCGACCAATTTTGTGTTAGAGCCCAGAAATTGTGATAATCTCACCATTGAAGGAATCATAATAAGAATGGGAGGAGCTCGTGTACATAAAAATGGTGTAAAAATACGGGGAGGCGGTTTTGCAGTAGTTCCTCATTATTGCAACTATCTTAAAATAAACAATATTGCTGTTTTAAGATATCATCATGGTGCCGATGGCATAGATCCAGATAATTGTCAGCATGTTGAGATATCAGATAATATTCTGTTAACCGGTGATGATGCAATTTGCCCTAAGACAATGGAAAAACCCTATGTTCCTATGGATGATTTTAAGATAACCAATAATGTTGTACGAAACGGTCAAGCTAGTGGTTTTAAAATTGGGACTCAAGCTTCAAGCGATATTAGCAATATTGTAGTGGATGGGTTAGATATGATTCATACAGGACAGTTTAAGTTTAGTGATAGAAATAGAGAAAGCGACATAAAATCACTCCTTATTAAAAATGCAACCATTGAGTATGCAGAACATTCCTTACTTCAAATAAGTGCTGTTGACTTTATGGGAACTACAAAAGCTTTCAGGGGAAATATCAATATGTCAATAGAAAATTTAACGGTATACAAAACGGGAAGAGAAGATAATAAGGAAAAGTTTGCAGGACTATTTCTATTTGCAGAACCAGAGTATGATTGTAAAGTCACCTTTGTAAACCTTGTTGTTGAGGGTAAAAAAATAACGAGTCTTAAAGATTTAGAGCAAATCGGTTGTTTACCTAAAGATAAGTCAAAAATTGAAAATGTAAAAGTTGTATTTAAAAATTAATAATAAAATGAAATCAAAACAAGCGAAGATTCTTCTGGTAATACCCATCGCATTTTTAATGCTTTCAATGGGAATGCAGGAAAAGAAAGCAAAATTATTTGTTTTAGGAACTAGTATATCAGAACATTATGGGAAATATTTAGAAGGTTTCTTAAAGGAAGACTTTTCATTTGATAGAAAGCGAGATGATTTAGGCAGGCCTAAATCATCTGGTATCATGAGAGGAAGTAATGGAGGAGATTCCAGAAGTGCCCTTGCTTATTTAACAGAACGATTTAAAGATCCTTCTTTCTCACCAGATGTATTACTACTTAATTGCGGAAGTCATGATATAAAAGTAAGTCCAAAGGATGGGAGCTATCAGGTCAATTCAGAAGATTATAAAAGAAATCTAGAAGCAATTTTAGAATTAACCAAGGAAAAAGATGTAAAATTGATTTGGGTTAGAACAGCGCCTGTTGTCGATTCTATTCATAATACACCCAGACGGAAAAATTCGTTTCAAAGACATGCTGCAGACGTGGTAGCTTATAATAAGATCGCAGATGATTTGATGTACGATGCAAATATACCTGTAATTGACTTGTATACATTTACCAGAAATATTGCTGGCGAAAATGGCTATATAGACCATATTCATTACAATGACAAGGTTCGCGAACTTCAAGCAGCTTATATCGCAGGTGCATTAAGATCTATTTACGGTAAATAGAAAATTTAACGGTGTATAAGACTGGAAAGTAAGATACAAGGAACAGTTCACAGGGCTATTTCTATATGCAGAACTAGGTTACGATTGTAAGATCACCTTTATAAACCTTGTTGTGGAGGGCAAACAGATAAAAAGTCCTAAAGATTTAGAGCTAATTGCTTGTTTGCCAAAGGATAAATCGAGAATTGAAAATATAAAAGTTGAATTTGAAAATTAGGAATAAAATGAAATCAAAACAAACAAAGCATTTATTAGGAATACCCCTGATTTTCTTAATGCTTTCAATGGGATTACAGGATAGAAAATCAGAATTATTTGTGTTGGGAGATAGTATATCAGAACATTATGGAAAGTATTTGGAAGGTTATTTAAAAGAAGATTTTTCCTTTGATAGAAAGCGAGATGATTTAGGCTTACCTAAATCTGCTGGTATCATGAGAGGAAGTAATGGAGGAGATTCCAGAAGTGCCCTTGCTTATTTAACAGAAAGATATAAAGATTCTTCTTTTTCTCCGGATGTGTTACTACTTAATTGTGGACTTCATGATATAAAAGTAAACCCAAAGGATGGGACCTATCAGGTTAATTCAGAAGATTATAAAAGAAATTTAGAAGCTGTTTTAGCATTAATCAAAGATAAAAATGTGCAGTTGGTTTGGGTAAGAACAACGGCTGTTGTTGATTCTATTCATAATCCACCCAGGCGAAAAGATTCATTTCAACGACATGCTGCAGACGTGATAGCTTACAATAAAATTGCCGATAGTTTGATGCATGAAGCCAATATACCGGTTATTGACCTGTATACATTTACGAGAAATATTGGTGGCGAAATTAGCTATGTCGATCATGTTCATTACAACGACAAAGTTCGTGAACTTCAGGCGGCTTATATAGCAGGTTCATTAAGATCTATTTGCGGTAAATCAAAAAAATGATTGAAATTAAAGTAGGTATTATGATACAATAGTAAATGTTGCTCAGATAATTTGAAATAATGATTAAAAAGAGTCTTTTAAATATGGTGAGGAACTATGGTTGTCTTCTTTTACTAGCACTTATGTTGGTAAATTGTGTTTCAGCACAACAAGTTTTAAACGAGGAAAAACCGCGTTTATTAATACTAACTGATATTGGTGCCGATCCTGATGATATACAGTCTTTAAGACGTTTATTGCTTTATGCCAATGAATTCAGATTAACTGGTATTATTGCAACAGCATCAGGTAATAGACACCAACCCAAACTTAAAATAAATAAATATTTAATTGATTCGATTATTGATGACTATCAACTGGTTCAAAAAAAGCTTAGTCAGCATGCATCTGGGTATCCAAAAGCAGAGTTTTTAAAAGCGTTAGTTTTTGAAGGAGAAGCCAATGCCGGTAGTGGTAATTTACTATCAGGTAAAAGTACGCCAGGAACAGAACATATTATTAAAACGGTAGATAGCAGTAACGAAAAACTCAATATTTTGGTATGGGGTGGTTCGCATGATTTGGCACAAGCCTTATTAAACGTAAAAGACACCAGATCTGAAGAAGATTTAAAACTATTTATTTCAAAAATTAGAATCTATGCTATTGCTGACCAATATCCTAATGATTTTGATATCGGAACTGGTCAATGGATATATAAAAATTTCCCATCGGTTTTTTATGTAGAAAGCGGACCTTCCTGGATGGATACTAAGGCTGCTTCGTTTCGCGGAATGTATCAAAATGATAGTAAAGGAGGAGATTATGCAACATTACCTCTTGTAAAATCAGGTATTGAAACCTTGAATTCTAAAGAATGGTTAAAGTCTAATATTTTAAATAAAGGCGCGTTGGGAGAAGGTTATCCAGTTGTCAATCAAAATCCGAATACTTCAAGAAATACCAAAGGAACTAAAGAAGGAGATACGCCATCATGGTTTTATTTTTTGCCCAATGGATTAAGCTCTCCTGAACATCCTGAATGGGGCGGATGGGGTGGTCGTTTTGAGCATTTTTCAGGCAATCATTTTATTGATGCTCAAGATGATCATTGGTCGGGTGAACGAGATGGTGCATTACGCCGAAAATGGACAATAGCCCGCTGGCGAGAAGCCTACCAAAACGACTTTGCCGCCCGAATGCAATGGTGTGTGTCTTCTTTTGAAAAAGCGAACCATAATCCAGCGGTTTCAATCGATGGTGATTCAAGTAAAAAAAGCATTATTAAAAAGGTGAAACCAGGAAATACCATTACGATTGATGCCAGTGAAAGTTCAGATCCAGACGGGAATAAACTGTCGTTCAATTGGTGGGTATATCATGATGTATCCACTTCGTTTGGCATTATAACGAATAAAAACAAGGGCAATACAAAATTAAAAATACCTAAGCAGGCTCCAAAAGGAGAAATACATATCATTCTTGAAGTTAAGGATGACGGTATTCCTAATCTGGTTACGTACAGAAGGTTAATCATTAAAGTTATTTAATCAAATGTTCAATGAAAGAGAATAAGCTTTATAGTTTTCTGGTTGGATTAGTACGAAATGCTAAGGCCTATTGTATTTTGGCTTTTTTGGTGTGGTTAGTTAATGCATGTACTGAAAAAGAAAAGCTTAGACCTAACATTCTTTGGATTACTATTGAAGATACATCACCTCAATTTTTGGGTGTTTACGGAAATCAAGATGCACGAACCCCAACCATGGATAAATTGGCAAATGAAGGTGTGCGGTTTACGAATGCGTTTTCTACTGGTACGGTTTGTTCTCCTAGCAGAACGGCAATTATTACAGGTGTTAAGACCTACAAAACAGGTACTGGCAATCATCGCAGTGATATTCAAATGCCTGATTACATAAAAGGATTCCCTGCATATTTACAGGAAGTAGGATATTATACATCTAACAATAAGAAAACCGATTATAATGTAAAAAATGAAGAACGTTATATCTCTGAGACCTGGGATAAAAGTTCAAGTAAGGCTGGTTGGTGGAATAGAAAAGCAGGTCAGCCATTCTTTTCTGTTTTTAATTTTATGGAGTCTCACCAATCGCGTACCATGACAGAGAGTTACGAATGGTATAAAGGAAACATTTTAGCCAATTTAGATAAAGAAGAAATTATAAATGACGATGAATTTGAGATGCCTCCTGTTTATCTTGATAGTCCGGAGATGCGAAAACAGTTTGCGAGGGTTTACAATGCTTTAAAGCTGACTGATAATAAAATAGCCCAATTACTTCAAAGATTAAAGGATGATGGATTAATGGATAATACCATAATTTTCTTTTATGCCGATCACGGAGAGGGTATGCCAAGAGGGAAAACAAATGGGATTAACTATGGCTACAGAGTTCCTTTTGTGGTTTGGTTTCCAGAAAAATACAAAGAACTTTCTCCTTGGGGTACAGAGATTGTTACGAATGAGTTGGTAGATTTTACTGATTTGGCTCCAACATTAATTAGTCTGGTAGGAGGAGAGGTTCCTGAACATTTAGAGGGACGGATTCTTTTCGGAGGAGGACGTCAAAAACCAGCGGATCATTTGGTAATTTCTTCAGATCGATCGGACAATGGAATTGATATGGTTCGAACTGTGACCGATGGACGTTACTTGTATTCAAGAAACTATATGCCTTACATGCCAGAACTCAGGTACATTCGATACATGGAAATTGGTGAAATAAAACAACAAATGCGTCAGGACTATAAAGCAGGTATATTAGATAGTCTTCAAAATAGTCTTTTCGCGCAACGCCCACCTGTTTTTCTTTTTGATTTGGAAGCTGATCCCTGGGAAACCCAAAATCTAGCAAATAACCTAGACTATAAAGAGATATTAAATAAAATGGAGACACAGTTGAAGGATGAGGTATTGCAATCCAAAGATATTATGTTCTTACCCGAATATGAATTGAACTTAGTAAATAAAGCGGTTGCTCCCTATGAATACCGATTGGATGATACCGAGTATCCTATAGCCGAAATATATAAAGCGGCTTCTTTATCAGGGTATGTTGGCAGTAAGGTCGCCGAGAAACAGATTGCTTATTTAAAGGATGCAAACAAAATAGTACGTTATTGGGCAGCTATGGGGTTGCGTTCTCAAAGTGAGCAGATATTACAAAATTATGCTTCAGAAATCCGAGATGCGATGGATGGTAGTTATCCGCCGGTTTCTGTTCTTGCGTCGGCAATCGCTTATCAACAATTTAATGATGCGAAAGCAATACAATTGTTGCAATCATTTTGTTTGTGCGATAACGAGGATTTAGCACTCATGGCTGTGAACCTTCTTTTATATGTGGACGATAAAGAGCCTTTTATAGAGACTGTAAAACTGGCGCACGATAAAGAAGGAAGATCTTATAATGTTAAAGCAGCATGTATGGATTTTTTAGGAAGTTTAGGTTTAGTGCCTAACAATACAAATTATAGACAATAGACTTTTGATAAATCAATTAAAAATGAAAACATACAAAGTATACCTAGTTTTATTAATCTTAGCTTTTAGCTGTACATCTAAACAGCACAAAAAGGAGGTACCTGTTTCAAAACCTAATATCATCATTATTTATGCCGATGATCTTGGTTTTGGTGATATTGGAATTAATGGGGCTAAAGGTGTGAAAACCCCAAATATCGATTTTTTGGCTGAAAACGGAATAAACCATTTAGATGCTCACTGCTCTGCAGCAACATGTACACCGTCTCGTTATTCTTTACTAACAGGAAGCTATGCTTTTCGTAATAAGGCTGAAGTACTGCCTGGAGATGCTCCTTTAATCATTAATCCCAATAAAGAAACGTTGCCATCGATGCTTCAAAAAGGAGGCTATAAAACGGCTGTTATTGGTAAATGGCATTTAGGTTTAGGCAGCGGAAAAGTAGATTGGAATAAGGAAATTACTCCTGGCCCCAAAGAGATAGGGTTTGATTATAGTTTTTTAATTCCGGCTACGGGAGATCGTGTGCCTTGTGTATTTGTTGAAAATCAGCAGGTATTAGGCTTGAACCCCGATAACCCCATAGAAGTTAATTATTTGGAAAAACTGGATGGTTACCCAATAGGACTTGAAAATCCAGATGACCTGAAACAAAAAGCAGACCCGCAACATAGCCAAACAGTCATTAATGGCATCAGCAGAATTGGTTACATGAGTGGCGGTGAAGAAGCCCTATGGAAAGATGAAAATTTTCCGTTTGTACTTACCGATAAGGCCAAACACTTTATTACGGAGAATAAGGAAAATCCATTTTTTCTATATTTCGCATTTCATGATATTCATGTACCGCGTGCACCAAATAAAAGGTTTGCAGGAAAGTCTTCAATGGGGCCACGAGGAGATGCCATTGCTCAAATGGATTGGTGTGTTGGAGAGTTAATGAATCACCTAAAGGAATCAAAGCTTCTTGAAAACACTTTGGTGATTTTTACGAGTGATAACGGACCTATATTGGATGATGGATATAAGGACAAGGCTGTAGAGTTACTGGGAAGTCATAAACCGGCAGGCATTTATAAAGGAGCTAAGTATTCAATTTACGAGGCAGGTACCCGAATGCCCACAATTGTATTTTGGCCTGGAAATATAAAACCGGGGCAAAGTTCTGCAATGCTCAATCAGGTTGATCTATTTGCTTCGCTGGCAAGTTTAACTGGAGGAAAACTTTCAGAAGAGTTTGCTCCTGATAGTGAAAATCATTTAGATGCATGGTTAGGAAAGAGCAATATCGGTCGAGAGATTATGATTGAGGAAGCCTTTACATTGGCATTAAGGAAAGGAAACTGGAAGTATATAGAGCCTCAGGAACGACCAACACCAGATTGGTTGGTAAATAAAGAAGTTGAAACAGGATTAATGACCACACCACAACTGTTCAATTTAGATGACGATCCTGAAGAAACTAAAAATATTGCGAGTGAATTTCCAGAGAAAGTAGAAGAAATGAGAAATGCATTAAATGAAATAAAACGGAAACAGTAATTCGTAAGTAGTTAGTAATATTTATTGAGATGAATAAAAAATATAAAATAAAATCAATCATCATAAGCTTTTGCCTGTCAATACTATCATTTGTAGGCTTTGCACAGGTAAAGTTACCTGCCATATTTGGAGATGGAATGGTACTTCAACAGCAATCGAATGTTAAAATTTGGGGCAAGTCGAATTCTCAAAAGTCGATAGAGGTTACTACATCATGGGATAACAAACAATACAACACAAGCTCAGATAGAGAAGGGAATTGGTCTTTAAAGGTTAGTACTCCTAAAGCTGGAGGCCCTTATGAAATCAATATAAATGATGGGCAAGAACTAATACTAAAAGAGATACTAATTGGTGAGGTATGGATATGTTCCGGGCAATCAAACATGTATATGCCTATGAATGGTTATAAAAACCAACCCGTTTTGGGGGCACTTAATGATATTGTGATGTCATCTAATAAAAATATTCGTTTGTTCACGGTTAATAAGGTAACGAGTGACATGCCTCAGGATGATTTTGAGGGAGAATGGCAAGAAAGTATCCCTAAAAATGTAGCTAATTTTAGTGCAGCGGCCTACTACTTTGGGCGTATGATTAATAAAGTACTAAATGTACCTGTGGGGCTTATCTCTTCTAGTTGGGGAGGCACACGAATAGAGCCTTGGATTAGTGGCAAAACTATCTCCGAGTTTGAGTTTATTGAACAAAAGGATATGAAGAAAGAAGGGAAACACCAACGGCCAACGTATCTTTTTAATGCCATGATAAATCCTATGGTAGGATATGGTGCCAGAGGCTTTCTTTGGTATCAAGGAGAAGCGAATAGAAAGGAACCAGGTAATTACGAGAAACTTCTATCTGGCTTAATTAAAGATTGGAGAAACCAATGGGGTAATCAAAGTTTGAACTTTTATTACGCACAAATTGCGCCTTTCGATTATATGGATGCTATTAATTCTGCTGAAATAAGACAGTCTATGTTAAATGTTTCTCTTTCAAATATTGAAGGAATAGGAATGGCTTGTCTATTGGACGTTGGTGAAAAGGATAACATTCATCCAGCAAACAAGAAAGTTGCGGGAGAGCGATTGGCATACATTGCCTTAAGTAAAACTTATGGTTTAGAAGGGATTGAATATTCTGGTCCAGTTTTAAAGGAAATGAAAACAGAAGGAAAGTTTTTGAAACTAACTTTTAATCATGCAGAGAACGGACTTACAACTTACGGAAAACCTTTGGAACATTTTGAAATTGCAGGTGAGAATAAAAGATTTTTTAGAGCTAAAGGGTTATTAACCAAAGAAGGAATTGTTTTGTTGGCTGATAGGGTGGATCATCCTGTAGCGGTGCGTTATGCGCACCAAGATTGGGTAGTTGGCGAGCTTTTTAATACAGAAGGATTGCCAGCGTCTTCATTTCAAGCAGATAATTGGAAAAATTAAAGAGGTGAATATGTATACTAAATATAAATACGGATTTTTAATTGTTACAAGTATTATTGTAATGACGAGTTTTTATTCGTTTAAAAATCAATCTAAAGAAGACGTTTCTACCAAGCCTAATATCATATATATTCTAGCAGATGATTTAGGGTATGGTGATGTTAATTTTGATTTTCAGGAGCTTAATGAATTTAACAACCCATATATAAAAACGCCAAATTTAGCTGCACTAGCTCATCAATCTGTAGTTTTTACCCAACACTATGCATCTTCACCGGTATGCTCTCCTTCAAGAGCAGGTCTTTTGACAGGAAAAGTACCTAATAGGGTTAATATTGATTTGTTTATAAGTGATAAGAAGGATAACGATCGTATTTTTCTGAGTGGAAAAGAGGTTACAATAGCAGAGCTTGTTAAGGAAGAAGGTTATAGTACTGCCATTTTTGGAAAATGGCATTTAAACGGTGCCGATTGGAACGACCCTAATTCCTGGACAGGTAAGACGGGATCTTTTCCGAAACAACAAGGTTTTGATTATGGAATGGTAACCAAAGAAAACCCACACTTAACCACAGATTTAGATAAAAATTCACAGAAAAACCCAGGAGATTTCTTTGATTTAGATGGAAATCCACTTGGTGTGATAAAGGGGTATTCCAGTAAAATTATTACAGATAATGCGTTACAATGGCTGTCTAAAACTCAAGAGAAGAGTGATCCTTTCTTTCTATTTCTGTCTTATGATGCAGTTCATGAGTTTATTTCCAATCCTGATGAATACAATAACATGTACAAGTCAGGAGATCCAGATAAAGACCAGTATTACGCAAATGTAACATATTTAGATCATCAGATAGGTCGACTAATGAAAGCTTTGGACGCTATGAAATTAAGAGAAAATACGATAATCTTTTTCTCTTCCGATAATGGTCCGGAAGTGTGGAGAACCAATTCTGGTTCTGGAAGATCTTTTGGAACGAGTTATCCCTTACATGGGCAAAAGAGACAATTGTTTGAGGGCGGGATTAAGGTACCCGGTTTGGTTTCATGGAAAGATAAAATATCTCCTAGAATATGTGATGCCCCAATTGTAAATTATGATGTACTACCAACAATATGTGATATTGCCAATGTCAATCTAAATTCTGAACTGAAAATTGATGGTGTAAGTATATACCAATATCTATTAAACAATTCGCCTATTGAACGTAAAAAACCTTTGTATTGGCAATTTGAAAAGCGTAGGCAGAATTGGGAACTTATGGGAGAAGGATATAATCAAAGGTACGTAGGTAACAAACCTTTAAAAGAAGGGATTCCACCACAAGTTGTTATCAGGCAGAATAACTATGTTCTTCATGGTTACAGTGATAAGTTATATTCGAAACCTAACAGCTATAAACTATATGATATTGAGAAGGATCCTTTAATGACTAAAGATTTGTCTACATACAAACCGTCTCTGTTTGAAGAATTAGTTTCCAAACTGGAAGACATGTATGAAGATGTGAATATTGATAGAGTTAAAAGTGCCCAAGAAATGAAAATGAGATTTAATTAAAACCACTATGAATAAATTAAGATTAGCATGCTTTATAGTACCAATATTTATGTTGTGTGGGTGTCATAAGAACGTAAAGAATATCCAAAATAGTTCGAGTATTGATTCTGTTTTTGAGCGTGCAAATACGCAGTATAAATACCTAGCAGATTTACGTCCTAATAATAGGTTTCCCCGGAGTTTTGAAGATAGTAAGCTAATTGCTAGTAAATCAAATGATTGGTGTAGTGGATTTTATCCTGGTTGTTTGCTCTATACTTTTGAATATACTAAAGATTCGGTATTACTTATTGAGGCTGAAAAAAGTTTAAAGGTTTTAGAACAGGAGAAAACGAATAAAGCGACTCACGATCTGGGGTTTATGATGTTCTGTAGTTTTGGAAACGCCTATAAAATAACAGGCAATGAAGCTTATAAAAACGTAGTAAAAGAATCGGCTTATTCACTTGCTTCACGTTTTGATTCTGTTGTAGGTTGTATCCGATCATGGGATTTTTCAACATGGAATAGTAAATGGCAATATCCGGTTATTATTGACAATATGATGAACCTAGAAATGCTCATGTGGGCAGGAAAAGAGTTTGCAGATTCTACCTTGACCAAGATTGCCATTTCTCATGCTGACAATACTATGCAGAATCATTTTAGGGATGATTATAGTAGCTACCATGTGTTATCTTATGATACGATTACCGGAGCGGTTGAAAAGAAAACTACGTTTCAAGGTTATGCCGATGAATCTGCATGGGCCAGAGGACAAGGTTGGGGACTTTATGGATTTACAATGATGTATAGGTTTACAAAAGATCAAAAATATTTGAATCATGCCAAAGGTATTGCCAATTATATTTTAAACAATCCTAATATGCCTAAAGATATGATACCTTATTGGGATTTTAATGCTCCGGATATTCCAACGGCAAAACGAGATGCATCAGCTGCAGCTGTTATGGCTTCCGCATTTTTGGAGTTGAAAAACTACGTAAACAAAGAAGATGCTTTGAGGTATACGGAGGCTGCAAAGAAAATGCTTTCCTCATTGTCGAGCCCGCAGTATTTGGCTGAAAAAGAAACAAATAGTGGATTTCTTTTAAAACACAGCGTAGGCCATTTTCCGAAGAGTTCTGAAATAGACGCCCCATTAATTTATGCCGACTATTATTTTTTAGAAGCATTACTAAAATTAAAAAAAGATGAAGCAAAGTAATATTAAGATCATTTTTGTTTGTGCAGCGATATGTCTTTTTTCTGAGACGCTTGTCTTTGGGCAATCACGAGAATTAATTTTTAGTTCGGGTTTTGAAGAAGGAACCACTGTTACTCAAATTGACCATAAGGATGCCGAAATAAAAGGTACAGATACCTTAAATACTGCAAAAGGAAATTGGGAAACCAATCTTGAAGGTGCACCCAATAACTGTGAGTTTAAAATATACTATCAGGATGGAGATGAATCGATGCGTATTGCTAAGATTGTACCAGGTCCTATAAATCCTAAAAATCATGTAGCTCTTTTTAAAATAGATAAACCTAATGTGTTTAATGGTGTTAAAGGTCGTATACAGGCCAATATGTATAATTGTAAAGAAGGATTTAAGAATTTAACGTATTCCATTCGTTTGTTCTTGCCTGAAGATTTAGACGTTCTAAAGTCTTACCCAGATGCATTTACATGGTTTACACTTATGGAATTTTGGAATGATGCTCCTTGGGTAAAGCCAGAAACGGGTTTCCGCATATCAGTTGGGTTACACAAACCAGGCGAAGGTGTTGACTCCTTAAGATTTGCAATACATGGTCAGGTTTATAATCCAGAAACTAAAAAACAGGGTAAAGTCATATGGGAGGAAACCCAAAATAATTTTGCTGTGCCTACCGGTAAATGGATGACGCTTAAAGTAAATTTTGTTGAAGGTGATGAGGTTCATGGTAGATTCCAACTTATAGCTGTCGTTGACAAAAAAGATATTGAAATTTTTAATATCCATAATTGGACACATCATCCTGAGAAGACCAACCCGGATGGACTTACTCACCATAATCCATTTAAGCTTTATACCTCAGGTAAAATCATAAACTATATCAATTCTAAAGGAAAGTCTACTCATGTGTATTGGGATGACTACGAAGTTTGGGATAATTCAAATAAACAATAAATATGAGACAGTATAAATTTATTTTGTTGTTTGTAATTGCAACCATTTCATTTCAATCTTTATTTTCCCAGACAAATAATAAATCTGTATTTGTAGTTGTTCATGGAGCATGGGGCGGTGGATGGGTTTTCAAGAAAGTAGATTCGCTACTTACAGCAACAGGAAGTGTGGTTTACAGACCTACTTTAACTGGTCAGGGAGAGCGCGTGCATTTGGCCACTTTGGATGTTGGATTGGATACACATATTAAGGACATTGTAAACACAATCCTCTATGAAGATTTGCATGATGTTATTTTAGTTGGGCATAGCTATTCCGGCATGGTCATTACTGGTGTTGCAGATAGCATACCTAAAAGGATTAAGAAGCTAGTATATATTGATGCTTTTGTTCCTAATGATAATGAAAGCGTTGCATTAATTAAAGAGGAAAGTATTAAAAATTATAAAATTGTAAATGGTTATTTAATTCCACCTTGGGTTCCAGAGGAAAAATCACCTCCTAAGCATGTTCCACAGGCTTTAAAAACTTTAACGGACAAAATTTCTTTAAAAAATCCTGAAAGACTTAATATACCAACCACATATATCCTTACCGTAGAAAAAGGTGCTGATCCTAAGTCAGATAATTTTGCACCCCAAGCTGAAAGAGCCAATAAAAATGGTTGGAAGGTATTGCAGTTGGAAGCCGATCATAATGTACAATGGTCTGCCCCGGAGGAATTGGTGAAAATGCTAAAAGAAATTGAAAATCAATGAATTAATAGATGATGTTTTCATATATCACATTAATAGTACACATCCATTATAGAAACATAAAAAAATGAAACAAGGTAATATAAAGATCCATTTTGTCTGTATCGTAATATGTGTTTTTCATGAGGTTTTTGTCTTTGGGCAATCACGAGAATTAATTTTTAAGTCGGGTTTCGAAGAAGGAACCACTGTTACTCAAATTGACCATAGGGATGCCGAAATAAAAGGCATAGATACCTTAAATACCCCAAAAGGAAATTGGGAAACCAATCTTGAAGGTGCACCTAATAACTGTGAGTTTAAAATATACTATCAAGATGGAGATGAATCGATGCGTATTGCTAAGATTGTATCTGATCCCATAAATCCTAAAAATCATGTAGCTCTTTTTAAAATAGATAAGCCTAATGTGTTTAATGGTGTTAAAGGTCGTATACAGGCCAATATGTATAATTGTAAAGAAGGATTTAAGAATTTAACGTATTCCATTCGTTTGTTTTTACTTAAAGATTTAGACCTATTAAAATCGTATCCTGATGCATTTACATGGTTTACGCTTATGGCGTTTTGGAACGATGCGCCGTGGGTAAACCCTGAAACGGGTTTTCGCATAACTGTTGGCTTACATAAACCAAGTGAGGGGAATGACTCTTTAAAATTTGGAATACATGGTCAGGTTTATAATCCGGAAACAAAAAAACAGGGTGAAATTATTTGGGAGGAAACCAATAATAATTTTGCTGTACCTACCGGTAAATGGATGACGCTTAAAGTGAATTTTGTGGAAGGTGATGAGGTTCATGGTCGATTTCAACTTACGGCTATTGTTGATGAAAAAGAAATTGGAATTTTCAATATCCAAAATTGGACATATCATCCTGATAACCCTAATCCGGATGGGCTTACTCATCATAATCCCTTTATGCTTTATACCTCAGGCAAAATCATAAACTATTTAAACGCTAAAGGAAAGTCTACTCATGTGTATTGGGATGACTACGAAGTTTGGGGCGATTATAAAAAGCAATAAACACTATAAAACTTAAAGAAATGAAACTAAAATTAATAAGAGTATCTTGTATTGTAGCCCTACTTCTTTTAAAAAGTATCAGCGCACTTTATGCGCAGCCTGCCCAATCAAGAGTACAAGTAATAGTAACGCCTGACCATGCTGATTGGAACTATAAATTAGGAGAGAAAGCTAATTTTGATGTCAAAGTTTTGCAAGACGGACAGTTAGTGCCGAATGTTAAAATTCATTATTCATTGGGATTAGAAAAAATGACATCTACCAAAGAAGATGATATTGTATCCGAATCAGGGCAAGCTCATATCGTTGGGATGAAAATTGATAAACCTGGTTTTCTTGAATGCGAAGTATCTGTAAAAGTAAATAATAGAACCTATAAAGGCAGGGGAAGAGCCGCTTTTGAACCACATAATATATTGCCAGCCGTAACCAACCCTTCCGATTTTGATGCGTTTTGGTCACAAGCAAAGGCCGAATTAGCAAAAGTGCCCATAGATCCTAAACTTAGACTTTTGCCAGAGTTATGTACTTCAAAAATAAATGTTTATGAACTCAATATAGGCAATATAAAAAACAGTAGAATATATGGTGTTTTATCAATACCTAAAGCTCCTGGAAAGTATCCGGCAATTTTAAGAGTGCCGGGAGCAGGTGTGCGGTCTTATGGTCCGGATCTCAGGGCAGAGGAGGGATTCATTACCTTGAAAATTGGGATACATGGCATTCCTGTGAGAATGGATGATGAGGTTTATAACAATTTAAAAAATGGAGCACTTAAGGCCTATTGGGCTAATAAATTAGATGATTTAGATAATTACTACTATAAGCGGGTTTACTTGGGGTGTGTTCGAGCTGTTGATTATATTTTTTCGATGGAAGAATTTGATGGAGAAAACATTGCCGTTAATGGTGCAAGCCAGGGCGGAGGATTGTCTCTTGTTACTGCAGGTTTAGATCCACGAATAAAATATTTAGCAGCCTTTTATCCTGCGCTATGCGATTTGACAGGGTATTTAGAAGAAAGAGCAGGAGGTTGGCCTCATATGTTCAAAAATTATAACGAAGCAGAACGTCCAAATTGGATAAAGGTAGCCCCGTATTATGATGCAGTAAATTTCGCAAGAAGGATAAAAGTTCCAGGATGGTATTCTTGGGGGTATAATGACCCTACTTGTCCACCAACCTCTATGTTTGCTGCATATAACATAATTGATGCACCTAAAGAACTGAATATCTTTTTAGAAACTGGACATTGGACATTTCCGGAACAATGGGAAGAAGCTGATGCATGGCTTTATAAAAACCTAAAAAATTAAAAATTATGAACATACAAATCAAAAGCATAAAAAATAAGATTACTAAATTAATAATTATTTTTCTATGCATGGGATTACAAGTATGGGGACAAAATGCTTCAAACTTTATTAAGAATTTGAGAGCTCCTTCTCTTGGAGTTACATCGTCTACGGTATTACTTCTTTGGGATGATCAATACGAGCCAAACGTTATGCTTGAAGAGTATTCACACTCCAAATTGTCTTATGATATTTATCAAAATGGTATTAAAATAGCAACGGCAAATAAGCATACCTATACGGTAAAAGACCTTTCACCTGAACACACCTATAGTTTTTCAGTATGTGTTACAAAAAGTAAAGCGCCTAAGTTTTTGGAAGAAAATGCGATTAATGTTACAACTAAAAAGGTAGGAAATATTTTTAATGTAAAAGATTTTGGTGCTATTGGTAATGGAAAAGTACATGATACCGAAGCGATACAAAATGCCATTAATAGTTGTGATAAAGGAGGAACGGTTTTTGTTCCTGCAGGATCTTACCTTGTTGGTCAAATTGAATTAAAAAGTGATATGACGTTTGAGCTTGAAAAAGAAGCATTACTCACATTTATTGGATATGACGATATAGGTGTTTTGAAAAGATTCAAAACCACATTGACATACACTGATGGTGACAAAGTTCATACAGGAAAAAGTTTAATTTATGGATCAAATATTCATAATTTAACTATAACCGGAGAAGGTGTTTTAGATGCTAATGGAGAAACTTGGTGGCCACATTTTCCAGTAGGCTTAGAAAAAGTAAAAGGTGAAACACGTCCTCGTTTTCTAGAATTAGTTAAAGGTTCAAATATTCTTATTCAGGGTGTAACATTTCAAGACTCACCAAAGTTTAATAATGTTCTTATTTATATCGATAATGTCATTTATTCAGATGTTAAAATTTTAAAATATTCTACAGTAAAAGGACGTAATGGCGATGGATTGGATCCGTATGGTTCAAGAAATGTAACCATTGTAGGATGTCTCTTTGCTAATCAAGATGATAGTATAGCACTAAAAGGAGATGGAAAAAGCCGCTTTTGTGAAAATATTAATGTGTTGGATTGCGTTTTTGACGGCAATGCAGCTCCTGGTGCATCACCTCTTGGATTTGCTATTGGAAGTGGCTGTAAAGTTAAAGGTGTTTTGGTAAAGAATTGTACGTTTATTGATGCCGCCAGTATTGCAAATATTAAAACAAAAAAAAATGCGTCCTACACTTTTGTAGAAGATGTTAGGGTGGAAAATATTACCTATTTAAACACTAAACATACAGATAGAAAATGGAATCATGCTCCAATAGCTATAGATCAGTATTATTATGCTCTAGAAGATAAAGGTCCAACAGTGTTTCAGCCACTTACACCTGAAACACCTTTCTTTAGAAATATCCAATTTAAAAATATCAGAATAAATAATCCTGTTGGGAGAGGTATTTACATTGCTGGATTTGCTGAACTTCCAATTCAACAGGTCTCATTCACAGATATGTTAGTCAAGTCTCTAGAGGGTTTTAGTATTCAGAATGTTAAAGATATATCGGTGCAAAATGTTACAGTAGAGTTAGCAACCAAACAAGATCGAAAAATGAATTAATATGAAACTTAAGTCCAATTTTTTATCAGTTTTTTTCCATTTAATTTTAGTGTTTGTTTTTTCCTGTAATTCATCTTTAAATAAGGAATATGATGAAGAGTTTGTAAGTGTTTTCCAATTCAACAATGATTGGAAGTTTATAAAGTTGGAGGATCAAGAGGAAAATAATGAAATGATTCCTATTGGAGTTGATTTTTCAGATGAACCATGGGAAACAGTTACCTTACCACATACAGCTAACCTTGAGCCTTATGTAACCTTAAAGCAATGGCAGGGCATTTGTTGGTATCGAAAGACCATGCATATTTCTAAGGATCAATTAGATAAAACGTACAGGTTGAAACTTGATGGAGCTATGAATGTGGCAGATGTTTGGATAAATAACACTCATGTAACTCAACATTTAGGTGGATATTTACCTGTTGTTGTAGATATGTCCCAATACCTTACTGAAGGTAAAAATGTCATATCAATTAAGCTTGATAACGAAGATAATCCAATAACAGGACCTAAACCTTTAAATATTTTAGATTTCAATACCTACAGTGGTTTGTATAGAAATGCATGGCTTATTGTTAAAGACAAACTCCACATTACAGACCCAATTTTAGAAAACAAACCGGCTTCTGGAGGTATATTTGTGACCTATCCTAAGATATCAAAAGATGAAGCATTAGTTTCAATAAAAGTTCATATAAGGAATGAGTATGATGTAGATAAGAAGTTTACGGTACTATCCGAGTTATATAAGGAAGATAAGCTAATAGTTAGAGCAGTATCGACCGAAGAACATCTTAACTCTTTGCAAGATAAAGAGGTTACTCTTAAAATGAGTGTGTTAACGCCAGAACTTTGGAGTCCAATAAAACCTCAAACCTATAACCTAGTAACAAGTATCATTGCTGAATCGGGTAAAATTATTGATAAAGAATCTCACGCCATAGGTTTTAGAAATATAGAATTTAAAGGACAAAAGTTGTATGTAAATGGAGAACCAATATTTTTGCGCGGTGTAAACAGGCATCAAGATTATCCCTATTTAGGCTATGCTATAAGCGATAATTCCCAATGGCGTGATGCAGTTAAAATAAAAGAAGCTGGTTTCGATTATGTTAGACTGTCACACTATCCACATGCTCCGTCGTTTATGGAAGCTTGTAACTCATTAGGATTGTTTGTTTTGGATGCCATACCGGGTTGGCAATATTTTAATGAAGATCCAAAGTTTGCAGATCAAGTAGAGCAAACAGTAAGAGATATGATTCGGAGAGATCGCAATAACCCCTGTGTATTGGCCTGGGAAGCATCTCTAAATGAAACTCAAATGCCAAAAGCGTTTATCGATAGATTAATTAAGGTAGTACAAGAGGAATATCCTACTGGTAAAAGCCTGTCTGCTGGATGGATGGAGTATGGTTATGATATTTTTTTACAAGCCAGACAACATAGACATGATAACACTATTGAAACTAAAAAACCATATAACGTTTCTGAATATGGAGATTGGGAATATTATGCTCAAAATGCAGGGTTAAATCAAGATAGTTGGAATGATCTTAAAGAATCTGAACGAACCAGTAGGCAATTATTGGAATTTGGAGAAAAGGCACTTTTGCAACAGGCAACAAACATTCAGGAAGCACACAATGACAATCTTTATACGCCAGCACATGCAGATGGTTATTGGGTTATGTTTGATTACAATAGAGGGTATCATGATGATTTGGAAGCTTCCGGAATTATGAGTATTGATAGACTTCCAAAATTCAGTTATGATTTTTACCGAAGTCAGCGTGCCATAGAAGAGAAAGCATCACCAATGGTTTCTATTGCTAGTTATTGGACTCCAGACTCGTCATTGGATGTTAGGGTATTTAGTAATTGTGATGAAGTTGCCTTGCTTTTAAACGGTGAACAAATAAGCAAACAAAGGCCAGATACCAACAGGATTTCAACAAATCTTAAAAACCCACCATTCACATTTAAAGTAGAAAAGTTTCAAGCAGGTACTCTTGTAGCTGTTGGTTATATAAAGGGCGAAGCTGTTGTTCGTGATGCTTTAATCACACCAAACGATTTCAAAAATATGACAATTGAGTTTGATGAGAGTGGCATTAAGGCTTCTGCAAATGACGACATTTTTGTTAGGGCAGTGGTTCGGGACGAAAACGGAACCCAGCTTCCGTATGAAGACGGACAAGTTCTGTTTACAATTGATTCGGGTACCGATGGGATGTTGATAGGTGACAATCCCGCTACAATAAAAGCAGGTATTTCATCAATACTCTTAAAGACAGGGAGTGATAAAACTGATTACAAAATAACGGCTCAATATAAGAACGTTGAGGCTCAAGGGACTTTAAGTGTTCAACCTTAAAGTGTCTGAATAATAAACACCAATCTAAATTTAAATAAATGGTTCGAAAAGTTATAGTTTTTGTCATGTTATTAGGGAACATTTTCTTATCGTTCTCTCAAGAGTATTTCAACCCTCATCTTTCGGTTGAAGAACGTGTTGATGACCTTTATAGTCGGATGACACTAAAAGAAAAAGTGGGCCAGATGACCCAGTATGTGGGATTAAAGTACATGCAAGGGTTAACCATTGCAGATCAATTGGATGATATTGAAAACCAAGGTAGAAAAGACTTCTATCCAGGACTAGAAGTTAAAGATGTAAAAGATCGGGTAAAAAAGGGAGAGATTGGGTCTTTTTTACTTGTTAAAGGGGTTGATGAAGCTAATTTTCTTCAACGTATTGCATTGCAGTCCAGACTTAAAATCCCATTACTTATTGCAGAAGATGCCATACATGGGCACGCCAGATACGAAGGAGCCACTGTTTTTCCTACACCAATAGGTATGGCAAGTACATTTGATACCTTATTGGTAAAAAAGATGGCAACTATTACGGCTAAAGAAATGAGACAAACAGGTTGTCACTGGACGTTTTCTCCAAATGTAGATGTTGGTCGAGATGCACGATGGGGGCGTATAGGAGAGACCTTTGGAGAAGACCCGTTTTTGGTTGGAGAAATGGGTCGTGCTATGGTTAAAGGCTATCAAAATAATAGCTTAGAGTCAAGTGTTTTAGCCTGTGGAAAACATTTTGTGGCTGGAAGTCAACCTATACGAGGTCTTAATTTTAGTCCTATGGATGTTTCAGAAAGAGCCCTTAATGAAATTTGGTTACCTCCGTTTGAGAGCATTATTAATGAGGGTTGTGCCACAATAATGGCTGCTCATCACGATTTGAATGGTATTCCTTGTCATGCCAATAAGGATTTACTTAAAACGCGACTTAGAGATAGTTTGGGTTTCAATGGATTTGTAGTTAGCGATTGGATGGATGTCAAGCGACTTCATTCATTACATAAAATAGCATCTTCACAAGAGGAAGCAAATAAACTAGCTGTAAATGCAGGTGTCGATGTGAATATGCATGGTCCAGGATTTTTTGAAACTGTAGTATCACAAGTGGAAGAAGGTGAAATCTCTGAAAAGCGAATTGAGCAAGCAGTAAAAAGTATTTTAAGATATAAGTTTTCGTTAGGCCTCTTTGAAAAAGTATTGGTAGATCCATCTAAAGTTAATTTAAGATCAGATACGGCAAAATCATTAGCATTGGAAGCCGCGCAAAAGTCTATGGTGTTACTGAAAAACAGAAGCAATTTATTACCATTAAAGAATTCAAAACAAACCCGTATTTTTTTAACAGGCCCTAATGCTAACAATCAAACCATTCTTGGAGATTGGACGGCAATCCAGAAGGATGATCAAATTATCACGATTTTAGAAGCCTTTAAAAATGAACCAATAACTTTAGATTACTATGCTAGTGGAGACCATAGCAATATTTCTGATAAGGATATTGAAGAGACCAAACTGCGAGCATCAGAATCAGATATTACCGTTTTGGTTTTAGGAGATAATCCTACGCGTAGTACAGAAGTTGTCCGTACTAGTGGAGAAAACTCAGATGGTGCAAATCTAAAATTATTTGGCAGACAAGATGAATTGATACAGGCAGCTTATGATGCTGGTAAACCAGTTGTAGTTGTTATTATTTCAGGTAAACCCAGAGCCATTAAGAAAGCAAAAGAATTGGCCAGTGCCATAATTTATGCTTGGGAACCAGGAGAGTTTGGAGGTCAGGCTTTGGCAGATATTATTTTTGGTCGTTATAATCCTTCTGGAAAATTACCTATTACTATACCTGTGAGTTCAGGGCAGCTGCCTGCGTTTTATAATCATAGGCCAGCAGCATATTTCAGATCCTACAATGATGAACCAACAGAATTTTTATATGAATTTGGTTCAGGTATGCATTATACTACCGTTACTTATAATAATCTGGTTGTAGATGATGAAATTACGAATGAACAACCAGTAAGCATTAAGTTTAGTGTATCCAATAGCGGTAATTTGCCTGTCGATGAGACTATACTTGTGTACGTAAGAGACAATTATGCATCAGTAACAACTCCAGTGAAGTCCTTAGCAGCGTTTCGTAAGGTAAAGCTATTGCCTAATGAAACAAAGCTTATTGAAATGAAAATTCCTTATAAAGCATTTTCATTATGGAATCAAAATATGGAGCGCGTTGTAGAAAAGGGAGATTTTACAATTATGGTAGATGAGATGAAGGCTACAACTCAATTAAAATAACCATTTAACAACTACCTATGAATAAAATTTTTTTGAACCTATCACATGTAATACTTCTATTTTTTGTTGTAACGACAGTGTACACTCAAAATGTTATAAATGTTCTTGACTATGGAGTAAAGAATGATGGTGTATATAAAAATACATCGGAGATAAAAGCTGCTATTGAAAAAGCTGCATCACAGGGAGGAGGAACGGTTTATTTTCCCGCAGGCGATTATCTTACAGGCCCAATTCATTTAAAAAGTAATATTACGCTTCATATTGATGCAGGGGCAATTATAAAATTCAGTAAGGATTTTGATGATTATCTGCCAATGGTTCCAACAAGGTTTCAGGGCGCGAATGGCATTGGGTTTTCACCTTTAATCTATGGAAACAATCTTCAGAATGTTGCTATTACAGGTATGGGAACGGTTGATGGACAAGGAGAGATATGGCAAAAAGCTATTATGGACATCCGAAAATATAAAAAGCAAGGGATTAAAAGAGAACCAAATAAATGGCAACAGATTTTTGCCGAAAACAATCCAGAGAAAAAGAATTTGGATCAGTCTGGCTTTCAACGACCACTTTTTATACAATTTTTAAATAGCTCACGCATAAAAATAAAGGATATTAAAATAATAAACGCGCCATTTTGGACCGTTCATTTTGTGGATTGTGACAATGTAACTGTAGACGGTGTTTATATTAAAAACCCTGAAGAATCTTCAAATACAGATGGTATTAATCCAGAATCCAGTAGAAATGTAAAAATCACCAATTGTGTTATCGATGTTGGTGATGATTGTATTGCCATTAAATCGGGAAAAGGATCTGAGGCACGCGAAAATTATAAACCCTCAAGGAATATACAGATAAGCAATTGTACGATGATACATGGTGCAGCGGGTGTGGCAATAGGCAGTGAAATGTCTGCGGGTGTTGAAGATGTAGTCATTAGTAATTGTATTATGGAAAATACGGGAAAAGGAATTCATATTAAAACCAATAGGGAACGTGGCGGCTATATTAAAAATGTAAGGGTAAACAATATGATCATCAAGGATATTCTTTATTGTTTTGATGGTGTTCCAGCTGCTATTCACATCAATGCCATGTATTATGATAAAGACTCTATTCAGTATATGCCTATAACTAAAAGCACGCCCAAACTTCAAAACATTCATTTTTCAAATATAACCATGTCCAATATAAAATATCCCGTTTTTTTATATGGGTTGGGAGAAAGTAATTTCAAGGACTTAAGTTTTAGTAACATGGACATTAGCTCTATAGATGGTATGAAAATCAAAAATGTAGACGGGCTTTTATTGAAAAATATTTTGATGCGCTCAGAAGCTACGGATATTTTAAATGGAAAGAGTATCAAAAATTTGAGTATTGATGGGTTAACAGTTAGAGATAGCAACAATAAGGTTATAGATATAGAGGATGCTGTCAATGTAGATATTACAGTAAATTATACATCGCCTAAACAGTATAAAGTTTATGGAGGTACCACTAAAAATATAATCCTTCACAATTATTTGGGTAACACTATTCATTTAGATGTTAGTGACGAAGTGCCCAAGGATGAAATTTCTATAATGAATTAAAAAAATTAGACGAACAAAAATTTAATAGTACTTACACTTTTATATAAAATTATTAATATCATGAAAAAAATCATATTACTCATTCAATTTATTTGCCTTCCAATAGTAGGGCTTTCACAAGAAGATGGTATATATAACATTAAGGATTATGGAGCTATAGGTGATGGAGCCATGCTCTGTACCAAAGCTATTCAAACAGCCATTGACAAATGTAATGCCAGTGGGGGTGGAAAAGTGATAGTACCTCCTGGGAATTATTTATCCGGACCATTGTTCCTAAAAAGTAATATTAATTTTGAGGTTATGTCGGGAGCCACGCTTTTATTTGACAATGATATTGAAAACTGTCCAATAGTTGATGGGCGATGGGAAGGGATTGAAAGAAAAGTATATGCCTCCTTATTTACGGGGCATGATTTACAAAATGTTACCATTACAGGCAGGGGCACGCTTAATGGTCAAGGTGAAGCTTGGTGGGAAGCATTTTACAGAACCCGAGATATTAGGATGCAAAATGGAATAACAGAAAGGGAACCTGACAATCCCATTGGAAGTCCATTAAAGGTGCCACGACCAAGAATGATAAACCTGTATAATTGTAGCAACGTTTTGATTTCAGAATTAATGCTTGTGAATTCACCATCATGGACAATTCATCCGGTGTATTGTGAAAATGTAACCATAGAGAAAATTTCTATAGTTCAGCCTCACGACTCCCCTAATACAGATGGAATAAATCCAGAGTCCTGTAAAAATGTACGGATATTAAATTGTTTTGTTGATTGTGGGGATGATTGTATTACAATTAAATCGGGATATAATGAAGATGGAAGAAGAGTGGCAAAATCTTGCGAAAATATAGTTATTAGCAACTGTACTTTTGCAAATGGGCATAGTGCCATAGGAATAGGAAGTGAAATGTCTGGAGATGTTAGAAATATAACTGTTTCTAATTGTGTGTTTAATGGAACTTCTCGTGGTATTAGAATAAAAACTGGCCGTGGAAGAGGTGGTGTTGTTGAAAATTATAGAGCTGATAATATTATAATGAATAATGTCACCACTGCTATTTCCATAGATATGTATTACGGTAATAAGGACACAGCTAAATTACCTGTTACCATTGAAACACCTTTTTTTAAAAATATTCGGTTGAGTAATATTACGGCTGTCAATGTTAAGAATGCTCTTATAGTAAAAGGTTTACCTGAAGCCCCTGTAGAAGGCTTATCCATAGTAAACTCAAACTTTTCATCTAAAAACGGATTTCAAGCTAGTTTTATAGAAAATGCTGAATTTAAAAATGTGCATGTTAATTGTGAAAATGGAAATCCTTTAATTATTGATAATGGAGAAACTGTAGATATTGATGGCTTTAAGTCTGATAATTTAGAGAACAAAGAAGCAGTAATACGATTAAGTAATAGTAACGACGTCTATATTCATAATTGCAAAACCAAAGTATCAACTGAAATATTTTTGCAATCAAAAAACACAGAGAACCTAAAGTTGGATAATAATTGGCTATATAAAGCTTCAGTTATAAATGAATAACTGTCTTAAAAGAATATGACTATGAAACATAAACATTTAAACATATATGCTTGTTTGTTGGTGGGTCTCATTATTAGTTATTCATGCTCACAAAAGGAAAAGAGATTTTCGATTATAGTGAAAAATACACTTGATATTGAGCGAACTTTTGAGGTTGTCGAATTAACAAAAGATTTTTTAAAGGTTGAAGATTTGTCTACATTGGGAATTCAAGATGAAGGTACAGGGAAATTACAAGTTACACAAACTGTCGACAACGATGGTGATGGTATCATGGATCAAATTTTGTTTCAACCAGAAATGGCGGCAAATTCAGAAAAAACTTTTAACATTGTTGCTGTAACCGACACCGAAAAACCAAAAGCTCCTGAACTCTGTTATTCTAGATTCGTGCCAGAACGCACTGATGATTATGCTTGGGAGAACAATAAAGTGGCATTCAGGGTTTATGGACCTAATGCTCAATTTAGGTATGAAAACAATCTAAAAGAACCTACTCTATCAAGTGGCGTTGATGCCTGGCTAAAGAGAGTGCCTTACCCAATTATTAATAAATGGTATAAAAAATATACTGAAAAAACTGGGACTTATCATAAAGACACTGGAGAAGGTTTAGATAATTTTCATGTAGGCGCTAGTCGTGGTGTAGGGGGTATAGCTGTTAAAGTTGATAGTTCATATTATTACTCAAAAAATTATGTTAAATATAAAACAATCACTACAGGTCCCTTACGTACAAGTTTTTATCTGGAGTATGAAGACTGGGATGCAGCTGGAAATACCATTAAGGAATCAAGAGTGATGAGTTTAGATTTAGGTAATAACCTTACAAGGTTTATTATTTCTTTAGAGGGTGCTAAT
The DNA here is from genome assembly GCF_900114265.1 of Flaviramulus basaltis. Lineage (GTDB taxonomy): Bacteria > Bacteroidota > Bacteroidia > Flavobacteriales > Flavobacteriaceae > Flaviramulus > Flaviramulus basaltis. The sequence goes on along the minus strand of NZ_FPKV01000001.1, from coordinate 293,929 downwards.
ACTATCTATTCTGGTTTAACCTTACATGATAGAAAAGGGAATGTATCGGGCGATTCTGATGAAGGTTGGGTGAGTTATTGGGAAACCTTGGAGGAATCGGAAATTGGTACAGGTATCATAGCTAAAAAAAGTACTTTTCTTGATTTTGAAACTTACGATAGTAATATAAAGGATTTAAGTAATGTCTACGCCCATTTAAAAGTTGAAAATAATCAGGTAGTTTATTATGCAGGATTTGGTTGGAAGGCGAGCGGACAATTCAAAAGCAAGGAGGAATGGGAAGATTATTTGGTTGTTTTTTCTAGACGTATAAACAATCCATTAATAGTTGAACTTGTTCCATAAGTTTTGCCATTAAAACATAATTTTTAATGAAGCATAAAATATTTAATATAGTTATAAACACCTATGAAAAATTACTGGATACACAAAAGCAAGATTATCTAGGTGTTCCATTTAGACAATTAAAAAAATAATAAAAATAAACAAATGAAAGTATTTAATTATATACCTAACTACTTTAGTTATGACAAACCAAAATATAAAATTATGTATATACTTTTTTTGTTTTTTTATGGATTGAACATTTCATTTGGGCAAGAAGAGTGGAAGTTTACTAACGGTGTAGTTGAAGGGAACCAGTTTGATGTCGTTTCCTTTAAAAATAAATTATATATCATCGCAGCCCATTACTACGAACTAGATACCTTAGGTAATATTGTTTTTGAAGATAATAAGATTGAGGATTTAAGGCAAAAACCAATGGATTATGAACCAGCCATCGGAGTAAGTAAAAATGGTACAGTGCATACCTTAACAAGAGAGGGAGGGAGTTGGAATGAAGGCCATATTCTAAATTACAGTAAAAAGGATTCGACTGATAATTGGCTTATAAGAAATATGCAGTTTTCTGAGCCTGTTAAGAGAAATTACGTTGTTGGTATTGCAGCATTAGATAATGGAGATGCGTATTTAGTGCATACTGATCCAACAGGACAAGAAGATATACATAATCTTTTTAGTTTTTACGAGGCCACACCTAAAGGAATTCAAGGTTTGGGAAAGTTTGAAACAAGCTACAGTAGATTAGATGCTAATTTTCAAATGAGATATAACAACGGTAAGGTATATTTGCTATCTGGTAATCCTTGGCCAAATGGAAGTATTTGGTATTTTAATGCCCTGGTGGGAACAGATTTTATAAACCAACTTGAAGCTTCCAAAAAAGATATATCCCAAGGAATCGGTAGAAAATCAAATCCAGATATAACGTTTAATGAAGACGGTACCGGTATTTATTCATATGGTAGTTTTCAATCTGTTTATTACAACCTAATAAAGAAAGGAAATAGATTATATACTAAGGATAGGCTATTGTTTTCAGATTTAGGAGAATGGCATTTATCTAGTGGTCTATCTGCCGTTTCTTCCCTTTCTGGAGGTGAGATTATAATGGCCATAGCTTTAAAGAGCAGACCAGATTTATGTAATGATGATGAATCATGTAAAGCCAAAATGAATATAGGGGAAATTGTATACAAATACTCTATAGATGGTGGAGTCCATTGGACTGATACCAGAAGTACTCAAAAATATACTAATGCAGGAGAGGGTAGGTCTATTCCTAAACTAGTAGCAATAAATAACACCTTCTATTTGTTTTATTCTGATAAAGGAAAATTGGATATGGGCAAATTCTCAATACCTAATGATTAAAATAAGTATAGCAGAGGCCCTGTTTTTACTCGAATAAATTGGATTTAAAATAATTTACATTATATTTGTGTAATCGATTACATTTTAATTATAAAATATGCAAAATTATAATATTAGATATGCTTCGAGTCCTGAAGCGGTGAAGAAATATGATACTCAAAAATTACGTGATGAATTCCTAATTCAAAACCTAATGAATAAAGATGTTATAAATTGGACATATACACATTATGATAGGTTTATGGTTGCAGGAGTTGTTCCTGTTAATAAAGCAGTTGAATTACTAACCATTGACCCTTTAAAGGCAAGTTTTTTTTTAGAAAGAAGAGAGCTAGGAGTTATTAATATTGGAGGATCTGGATTGGTTAAAGTTAATGATGAAGAATATCAATTGGATAATAAAGAGGCACTTTACATTGGACAAGGAAATAAAAATGTAAGATTTAAAAGTCTTTCATCAAGTAATCCAGCAAAGTTTTATTTAAATTCAACACCCGCACACAAGGCATTTCCAAATAAAAAAATTGGAAAAGAAGATGTTGAGGTTATTGAATTAGGTGCTCCAGAAACAGCTAATGCCAGAACTTTAAGAAAATATATTGTAAACAGTGTGGTTGACGTTTGCCAACTTCAAATGGGAATGACAACCATAAAAACAGGAAGCAGCTGGAATACTATGCCTGCGCATGTTCATGACAGACGAATGGAAGTTTACTTTTATTTTGAAGTACCAGGAACACAGGCGGTTTGTCATTTTATGGGGCAACCAAATGAAACACGTCATATATGGATGGGTAATGATGAAGCAGTAATTTCGCCCCCCTGGTCAATACATGCAGGTTCAGGAACAAGCAATTATTCTTTTATTTGGGGTATGGCTGGTGAAAATCTGGATTATGGAGATATGGATGTGTGTAAAATAAACGAGCTAAGATAAAATTTAAAGTATGTCAATTAATTTGTTTGATTTAACAGGAAAACGGTCACTTGTTACAGGAGGAACGCATGGATTGGGTATGGCTATGGCAAAGGGGCTTGGAAATGCAGGGGCAACCTTAATAATTAATGGGGCCTCCTCACAAGAAAAGTTAGATAAAGCTGTTGATGAATACAAATCACTTGGTATAGAGGCATCAGGATATCTTTTTGATGTGACCAATGAAGCCCAAGTCATTGAAAATATAAAGAAGATTGAAAACGAAGTTGGTGTAATAGATATTCTTGTTAACAATGCAGGAATCATAAAAAGAACCCCTTTGGAAGACATGGAAGTTGAGGATTTTGAGCAGGTTTTAAAAGTAGATTTAGTAAGTCCGTTTATTATGTCGAAGCATATCGTAAAAGGTATGATTGGTCGTAAAGAAGGAAAGATTATTAATATTTGCTCTATGATGAGTGAGCTTGGTAGAAATACTGTAGGAGCTTACGCTGCTGCTAAAGGAGGTTTAAAAATGCTTACCCGAAACATGGCTACAGAATGGTCTAAGCACAATATACAAGTTAACGGCATAGGACCTGGGTATTTTGCAACAAGCCAAACAGCTCCAATACGAGTTGACGGACACCCTTTTAATGATTTTATAGTTGGTAGAACACCAGCGGGTCGTTGGGGAAATCCTGATGATTTGCAAGGTGCAGCTATATTTTTAGCTTCAAAAGCCAGTGATTTTGTGAGCGGACAAATTGTATATGTTGATGGTGGAATTTTAGCAACCATAGGAAAACCATCTAATGAGGACTAACCAACCAAATAATGAGTAAAACCTTTATTGCCTCTGTTTTTAGCTATGATAGTTGCTTTATTTTTAATAACATATTTACCAGAGCTCACCTTATGGCTACCTAGACTGTTTGATTTATAATTGAAATATAATGCCAGAATTAAAAGAAAATAAAAAGGCACTAAATAGAAACAACCTCGGATTAGGAAAAAAACCACCAATTAAAATAGTTCAGTTTGGTGAAGGAAACTTTTTAAGAGCGTTCATAGGTTACGCATTTCAAGAACTGAATAAAGAAGTAGGTTTTAATGCTGGAATTGCTGTGGTACAACCCATAGATAGAGGTTTGGTGAAGATGCTAAACGACCAAGATGGATTATATACCTTGTTTATGAAAGGTATTAAAAAAGGAAAGGAAATTCAAGACATAGAGCTTATTACCAATATTGTAAAGGCCGTTAATCCTTATCTTGATTTTAATGAGTATTTAGATTTAGCAAAAGAAGAATCTCTGGAGTTCATTATATCAAATACTACCGAAGCAGGTATCGCTTATTTAAGCACCGATACACTTAACATGCAGCCACCTAGTTCTTTTCCGGCTAAATTAACAGTGCTTTTACACGAAAGATTTAAATATTTTAATGGTGATGCCAATAAAGGGCTCACCATTATACCCTGTGAGTTGATTAACTATAATTCAGATACTTTAAAAGACATCATTTTAAAATATATTTCAGATTGGAATTTGTGTGATGATTTTAAAAATTGGCTACTACAAAGCTGTACATTTCACAACACATTAGTTGATAGAATTGTACCAGGCTACCCTAAAGATGAAATAGAATCATACAATGCCCAATTAAATTACTCTGATAATTTAATAGTTTCCGCTGAAGCTTTTTTACTCTGGGTCATTGAAGGCGGAGAAGCTTTAAAAGCAAAATTACCATTTGATAAAACAAAACTAGATGTAAAAATTGTTGATGACATGCAGCCTTATCGTACTCGGAAAGTGCGTATTCTAAATGGTGCACATACAGCAATGGTACCTTTTTCATTGCTTCACGGAAACAAAACCGTAAAGCAGTCAGTTGATAATACCTTTATAGGAGCATTTATAAAAAAAGCCGTTTTTGATGAAATTATAGACACGTTGGAAATGGATAGAGAAGAATTAAACAGTTTCGCCGATGAGATTTTCGATCGTTTTAGAAACCCATTTATCATTCACAACCTATCAAGTATAGCGTTAAATTCTGTTTCAAAATTCACAGTCCGTGTGTTACCAAGTTTATTGAAGTATGTAAAAATCCATAAAAAATTGCCAACAAACTTAACGTTCGCGTTTGCTTGCTTAATCCGTTTTTACAAAGGGACTTTTAAAGGAGGAAATTTACCCGTTCAAGATAGTAATGACATAGTTGAAACATTTACCGAGATTTGGAAATCTACCGATTATTCTCAAATAGCTAAAAACACATTGAGCATTGAAGCATATTGGGGTGAAGATTTAAACAAAGTTGAAAATTTAACCGAAGCCATAACTTTGGCTTTAAATGAAATTGAAGCAAACGGTATTGAAAAAGGGTTTGAAAATTATAGTAAAATCTATTAAAATTAGTAGTTATAATAATGCAAAATAAAATCATAAAAGTAAATTCGTCAGACAATGTTGCTGTTGCCTTAATCAATTTAAAGGCGGGAGATGTTATTGCTTTTGAAGGAGAAAACATAAAAATACTTTCCGACACAAAATCAAAGCATAAAATAACTTTAGAAAAATTTGAATCTGGCGATAGAATTATTATGTACGGTGTTTTGGTTGGAACTGCTAGTGGTGCTATTGAAAAAGGCGATGTTTTAACTACTGAAAATGTAAAACACCAAAGTGAAAAAGTATTTGGTAAAACAGCTTCATTTTCATGGACTGCACCCAATGTTGAAAAATGGAAAAACAGAACATTTTTAGGTTATCATAGAGAAGATGGACAAGTTGGTACTGAAAACGTTTGGCTATTTTTTCCGTTGGTATTTTGCGAAAATAGAAATGTTGAAACCTTAAAGGAAATCTTTGAAAAAGAACTTTTAAAGAAAAAAGAAAACCCACATCAAATGTTACTTCGCTCGTTAGTTAGTGGAGGAGAAGAAACCCAAGTAGCTGAAAAATCCTCAGATGTTTTTGATAATATTGATGTTAAGTTCATAACTCATCCCGGAGGTTGTGGTGGTATTCGTCAGGACTCAGAAAGTCTAGCAAGATTATTGGCTGGCTACGTAAATAACCCTAATGTAGCTGGCGCAACGGTATTAAGTTTAGGCTGTCAAAATCTTCAAATTAATATATTCAAAGAAGCATTAAACACTATTAACCCTAATTTAAGCAAACCTGTTTTAATTTACGAACAGCAACAAATGGGTACGGTGGATAATATGTTATCGGTTATTATCAAAGAATCTTTTGAAGCTATTAAAAAGGCAAATAATATAGAGCGCAAACCCGCACCATTATCTATGCTAAAAGTAGGATTGGAGTGCGGAGGTTCAGATGGATTTTCAGGTATTTCTGCAAACCCAACACTTGGAGCCGTTTCTGATATGTTGGTGGCTTTAAATGGTACAGCCGTTTTAGCTGAATTTCCAGAATTATGTGGTGTGGAGCAAGAATTGGTTAATAGATGTGCCAACGATGCTGATGGTGAAAAGTTTTTAGCGCTTATGAAAGCTTTTGAAAAATCTGTAGTTGATGCAGGCTCTGGTTTTGATATGAATCCTTCTCCTGGGAACATAAAAGATGGATTAATTACTGATGCAATGAAATCTGCTGGAGCTGCAAAGAAAGGAGGGACATCGCCTGTACAGGGCGTTTTAGATTATGGCGAGTATATCACAAAACCTGGTTTAAATTTATTGTGCACTCCAGGTAACGATGTTGAAAGTACAACTGCTTTGGTTGGTTCTGGTGTTAACATGGTATTATTTACTACAGGTTTAGGCACGCCAACAGGCAACCCCATTGCTCCTATTATAAAAGTATCTTCCAATACTGAATTGGCTCAAAAAATGCCCGATATTATTGATATTGAAACAGGAGCGGTTATTCGTGGTGAAAAAACTATTGAAGAAATGGCTGAAGAAATGCTTGGGTTTATGATTGAGGTTGCTAGTGGAAAAGTAAAAACAAAAGCAAAATTGCTAAATCAAAATGATTTCATTCCTTGGAAAAGAGGAGTTTCTTTATAATTTTTTTGTGCTTAAATTAGGTATAATTAAATTCTTTTTCGTGAAGATTTTCTAATAATCAGTTCTGGTGTTAAAACAACTTCTTTTTTTGTTTTGATTTTATTATCATTACCAACTTCTTCTAAAAATACTTGGGCAGCTATTCTTCCCATTTCAATGGGAGACTGATCAACAGATGTTATTGAGAGTTCCATAAATCGAGTAAATGGTTCATTACTAAAACCAGCAACAGCTATATCATCTGGTATTCTTAGTCCGTTATTTTTGATTTCTTGTATAGCTCCAAGCGCAGTAAAATCACTAGATGAAAAAACGGCATCTGGTCGTGTTTCCATATCTAGTAAAATTTTCATTGTTTTTTTCCCTTCTTCAACTTTACTTCTAGTCTCAATAACTAGGCTTTCATCAAACTCAAGACCGTTATCAATGATGGCTTGTTTGTATCCTAAATAACGATTTTTATAAATTTCTAATAATCGATCATTTGATAAGTGAGCTATTCGTTTACAGCCTTGATTAATTAAGTGTTTAGTTGCCTCATAAGCACCACTGTAATCATCAATAGTTACGGAACTTACCCCATCAATATCTTTTTTTCTATCAAAAAAGATTAAAGGTATATGTTTTTGTGATAAATTACTAAATATATTGTTTTTGGTTTTAGCATTAGAAATTGACATTAAAATACCATCTACTTGTGCATTTAACAATGAGTTGATGTTTCCAGTTTCTAAATCCTCTTGATCATGTGTTTGACAAATGATAACATGATATCCTTTTGGGTAGAGTTCCTCTTCAATACCTCTAATAATGGATGCAAAAAAATTACTGTCAATGCGAGGAACTATAACACCAACATTATAACTTTTACCACTTTTAAGAGCTCTAGCAAGTGTATTTTGCTCATAATCCATTTCAACCGCAGTTTCTTGAACTAATTTTCGAGTGTTTTCACTTATTTTTAAATTATTGTTTAATGCTCTCGATACAGTTGCAGCAGTTAAATTAAGTTTTTTAGCTATATCATAAATAGTGATTTTTTTACTCATGGTTACCTTAAAAGATTACATAGCCCTAAAATTAAAACATTAAAAATACAATTTTTAAAGTGGATTTTTGTGTTTTTAAAAGTGTTCATTGAATTTTGTTTTAATATTTGGATTTATAAAAAAATCTATAAATGATTAAAAAGGAAGCCTTTATTTAACCCTCTGTTTTTGAACTGTTAATAAATACGACTTCCCACCTTAGACTAGACATTAAGTTACGAGATTTAGAGTTGTAAAATTAATTTTGAATTATAAAAAGAAGTATTAGGAATTACATTCTAAAGACTTTCTTAATTTAAACCATATAACTATTAATAAATTTAATTTAGAAGTATATGACCAGATTCTAGATGCTTAGTATCTGGACTAATTGCAAGTCAATAGCCTATAGATTCATCATATCTGGATATTAATTGATTTTTGTGTCTTTTTCCATGACATTTTGTTGTTTTAATTTAAATACTAAATTGATTAAAATTGTTAGAATTTGTTGTCAATTAATATTGCAATTTTAATTATATTTGCCTGCCGGAAGTTATTTTGACAAAATTAAAATCATATAAAGTTCACAAATCGTCAACATAGGTTTGTGAAATGTAGTGAGCATTAGGTTTTATAAGGCCTGAAAGCATAGGGTTCGGATTCCGTCCAGACCGCAAATATTGCAAAAGAGCTCTAAGAGATTAGGGCTTTTTTTGGCAATTAAAAGAAGTTGTGTTGTTAGTAAGCACTTAGTGTTTGCTAAAGGTTTAAGTAGTTAAACCAATGGAAAGCTTTCCTTTTTTCTGTATAGAAGATTGGGATGCTTTTTTGTTTTACAGCCATTTAATTTAAAATAATTATTCGTTTGATTTTCCCTATCTTTACTTTAGGAAGGCATTTGTAAATAAAAAAACATCTTATGAAAACACGATATTTTATTTTAATTTCTACTTTTTTATTATTTCTACTTTCTATTAACGCGCAGGAAAAAAATAAAGATATTGAAGTAATTACAGGCACTGTAATAGACTCTAATAATGAGCCTATTAAAGGAGTTTATGTTTTTATTGATTCATTAAAAACTAAAGAAACAACCAATAAAAAGGGATTCTATAAGATTAAGCCAAAATCTGATACTAATTTCATTACTGTTTATTCTAGCAAACATGGAATTTTAACAGTGGATTATTCAGGAGAAAAAGAAGTTAACTTTATTTTCTCTAAAAACAGTAAAAGTTTAAGTGAAAAAGAGTTAGCAAAATTGGGCTTTAAAGACCCAACGATAAGAAAAAGAAGCGGTATAATTAATTTTGAAGGATTGCAAGGTATTAATGCTTTTAATACAATTTATCAAATGATAGAAGGAAGAGTTTCTGGAGTAAATGTTACTGGTCAAAGTATTAGTATTAGAGGGGCCAATACATTAGAAAGGGGTAGAGGGATTTCTACAGAGCCTTTGTTATTAGTTAATGAAACAACTGTTACAAGTATTAGCCATATAGCTCCCTCAGATGTTAAGTCTATTGAAGTAATAAAAGGTCCCGAAACAGCATTTTACGGTTCTAGAGGCGTTTACGGAGTTGTGAAAATCACCTTAAAGGATTAAGATTTTATTTTCAATATTTTTCTCTGTAAATAAAACGATATAATTTTAAAAGTATTCCTATATTCTATAAACAATATAAGGTATACTTTTTTTGTTTTAGAATAATTTTAAATTTCTAAGTTGCAAAGAGTAATTTTGTAAATTGCATTACATCTAAATTGTATTATTAAATATGGTTACCTTAAAACAATTAGCAAAAGAGTTGAATGTGTCAATTTCTACAGTTTCTAAAGCCTTAAACAATAGTGAAGAAATTGGAGAGGATACAGTTAGAAGAGTAAAAGAGCTAGCAGAATTATACAATTATAAGCCAAATAAGGTTGCCTTAAGTTTAAAAAGTAATAAAACAAAAACTATAGGTGTTATTATTCCAAATATTCTTAATAGGTTTTTAGCTAAGGTGTTGTTTGGTATAGAAAGAGAAGCTAATAAAAATGGGTACAACATAATTACTTGTATATCTAACGAATCTTTAGAAAAAGAAAAAGAGAGTTTACAATTATTGGCTAATGGCAGCGTTGATGGGTTTATTTTGTCTGTAGCAGCAGAAACTCAAATTAAAAATGAGATAGAACATTTTAAGAAAACAATAAGTCAAGGGTTGCCAATTGTTATGTTTGATAGGGTAGCACATGATGTATTATGTGATAAAGTTATAGTTGATGATTTTGATGCAACATATGATGCTACAAAAAGCTTAATTCTGGAGAAGCGAAAAAAAATAGCTTTTATTAGTAATATAAATGATTTAAGTGTTGGTAAACTTAGAGAACGCGGTTACAATAAGGTTATATTGGAAAATAGCCACCTTGAACCTTTAGTCTTAAAAATCACAAAGAAAGATGATCATCAAAAAAAGATAAAATCTTTTTTTAAGAAAAATAAAGGTATAGACGCTGTAATTGCTGCGGATACATCATCTGGAATAATATCTATAAATACAGCTATTAATTTAGGATTGAAAGTACCTAAAGATATATCTATAATTGGGTTTGCTAGCAAATCAGATTCAAATCATACAATTCCTAAGCTAACTACAATAAGGCAGCATGCAAAAGAAATAGGCGAAAATGCAGCACAATTGTTAATAAGCAGAATGCATTTTGCAACTAAGAATGATGATATTAAGACAAAAATAATAAAAACTACTTTGGTAAAAAACAAGTCTACACTCTAATAAATCATACAGATTAATTAAATATTTTACATTTAATCGATAAAATGCATCACTTTATCGAATATATTATTATCATTAGCGCTGTTTAACGTATGTTTGCTACTCTTAATAGAGCGCCCCTATTTCCCTTAGTTCAATTAAGAAAGTTAATCCATTTTGACTTTTTAAGTCATATTCCCTCAAAATAATATTTTATTAAATCGTTCTGCATTGTTTTGCTTTCGATTTTAAGTTAATTATCCATTTTTCCCTCAACCAAGATTTTTGTTTTAAAGTCTTAGTTAACAATTTATAAAAAATAGAGAAAAACTGTATAACCTTAAAAATCGAAAATAATATGAAATTCCTAAAAATTACTTTAATTGTAGCGACACTTTTTGCATCATTAACTTCTTGTACAAAACAGGATTTAAACGAAGATGATGTATTACAAAGCCCAGATACTGAGTTTTTTGCAACTGGTGGTGATATAGATGAAAAAGGATAAAATTAAATTCAAATATATTAAAAAAGCCCTTAATTAGTTTAAGGGCTTTTTAATTTATATAAATGAAAAATTATAGATACATTTGAGTTGCTATATCATATCAACATTGAATTTAAAGTCTATAATTTTTTTAATAAGTTTGTTTGCGTCAATTTTGTCTTGGTCCCAAAATGAGATTCAAGCAAAATTAGACAGCTTTTATACTTATACTTCAAAATCCAATAACAGTAAAATTTATAATTTAGATACTAGACTTTCTTATGCTAAAGAAGCTAAAAACATAGCTGTTGGTTTAAAAATTGATTCACTTATAGTTAAAAGTAATTTAAATACTTCACAAATTTACTTAGATAGTGGTTTGTATAATATATTTTTAAGAACAAGCCATCAAAATTTAAATTTCTCTCAAAAGATTAAGGATTCTGCTTCAATGGCTCTAATTTGTAAAAAGTTTGGTGACTATTATGATACAAGATTAGCTGATAGTGCTTTTTACTATTATCACAAATCAGAAAAATTGTATAGAGCTTTAAATGATAATTTAAATACTTCTGAATTACTTTTAGATATTGCTATCATTCAAAAAAACGAAAAGGATTTAACTGGTAGCGAAGTAGCTTCTTTTGAGGCGATTAGATTGTTGGAAGAATTAAAACCTAGCGATATTATTAATAAAAGAAAAGCTTTTTTGTATAATAATTTAGGGGTAGTTTATAATCACTTGGAAGAATACGATGCAGCCATAATATATCATAATAAAGCATTAGACTTAAAAAGGAAGTTAGATGGTAATAATGAAATTACAATAGATAATTCCTTAAATAATCTAGGACATACTTATAAGAATGCTGGACAATATAAATTGGCTATTAAAAATTATAATGAAGTTTTAAGTAACAATAATTTTGTAAAGGAAAGACCCAAAATATATGCATTGGTTTTAGATAATTATGCACATACACTTTATTTGTCAAAAGATTTTAAAAATTTACCAGAGTTATATTTTAAAGCACTAAAAGTTTTAGATAGTGTTAACCCAAACGATTATAAATCTATCATTATAAACCAACATCTGGCAGAGTATTATAATGATAATAATAATAAAGACTCCGCAAAATATTATGGGTATAAAGCTAAAGAGATTTCAGAACAATATCATAATGATGATTTATTAAACTCACTATTACTACTTTCAAAAATTGAAGATGATAGTATGGCTGCAATACACTTAAAAGCTTATGTTAAACTAAGTGATAGCTTGCAAAAAAATGAAAGAACTATACGTAATAAATTCGCTAGAATTCGATTTGAAACTGATCAAATTGAGCAAGAAAATATTCAAATATCAAAAGAACGTAAATGGCTTTTTGTAATTTCAATAGTAATAATACTAGCGGCATTTTTATTATACCTTGTAATTAATCAAAGAAATAAAAATAAAGAACTTAAATTTATTCAAAAGCAACAAGAGACTAATGAAGAGATTTATAATTTAATGCTATCTCAAAACGAAGGTATTGAAGAGGCAAGAGCATTAGAGAAAAAAAGAATTTCTGAAGAATTACATGATGGGGTTTTGGGACGTTTGTTTGGTACACGTTTAAGTTTAGATAGTTTAAATATGAATAACAGCATTGAAGCCATAAAAACAAGAAGTCAATATATAGATGAACTTAAGTCTATAGAACAAGATATACGAAAAGTTTCTCACGAGTTAAATACCGATTTTGTGTCAGGTTCTGGATTTATTGATATTATTAAAACACTAGTTGAAACCCAATCACTAGCATATAAATTATCATATAATTTTGAACATGATGATGTTATAAATTGGGATGAAATATCGAATAAAATGAAAATACATATATATAGAATTATTCAAGAATCACTTCATAATATATATAAACATGCTAGTGCTACGGATGTAAAAATTAGTTTTAAATTAAAAAATAATGTAATTTGCTTAACGATGACAGATAACGGTTCTGGATTTGATGTTAGCAAAGCTAAATCTGGTATAGGTTTAAAAAATATGAATTCTAGAATTAATGAGATTAATGGAACAATTGATATAACTTCTCAAAAAGATTTAGGAACAACAGTAATTATAAATGCCCCATTAGCATAAATACTAATGATGACAGAGAAAATAAAAATATTAATGATAGATGATCACCCTATGATTATTGAAGGGTATCAAAACACATTACTATTCACAAAAAAAGACAGGCAAGAGTTAAAAATTGATATTGCCAATAATTGTGATGAAGCTGTTTTTTATATTAATAAGTCAATTCAAGAAACACCATATGATGTTTTATTTGTTGATATTAGTTTGCCCCCATCTTCTGATGGTTTAATGAGCTCTGGTGAAGATTTAGCAGAATATGCACGTAAGGTTTTACCCAAATCCAAAATTATAATTTTAACCATGTTTAATGAGTCATTTAGAATTCATAACATTATTAAAACAATAGACCCAGAAGGTTTTTTAATTAAAAGTGATTTAACATCTAGCGAGCTAGCAAGTGCATTTCAAGCTGTACTATATAATCCTCCATTTTATAGTGGCACTGTTAATCAGCATATAAGGAAATCTATTACAAGCGATATCGTTATTGATGAAAAAAACAGAAAAATACTTCACCTTTTGTCACAAGGTATTAAAACAAAAAATTTAGCCTCTCACCTAGATATTTCATTAAGTGCCGTTGAAAAAAGAAAAAAACATCTTAGGGAGATTTTTGAAGTTGAAGACGGCCAAGATGAAACTCTATTAGATAAGGCAAGAGACAAAGGTTTTGTATAGATTAAATATTATAAATGATTTTTTTTGAAAAAATTTCATTCTTTTTTGCAGCCAAAACCATTGCTATACTTTAATTGTATCATTTAACCGTAAGTTAGGTGTGGGTTTCCCACAGTTTGAAGTGGAATCTAATAATTATATTTGTACCATCAACACTTCAAAAATTAATTAATCCCTCAATTTTTAGTTGATAATAGCAATTTACAAAAAAACCCTGTGGAGGTGAGAGACCCACAGGGTTTCTTCTTTTTTCTTTTAATAAAGCTACTCTACATTTAATGAGAGGAGATAGTGTGAGTGATTAATAAGTGAAATCAAAAAATAACGCTTCTGTAATCCCATAAAATGCTAATAAATAGCCCTAAATAAATTACTGCAACAACAAATTTTATAAAGGTTGAAGTTAAAAATCCAATAAAGGAACCAAAGGCAGCTTTAGTTGCTGTTTTAGTGTCACTTTTATTAATTAATTCTCCAATTAAAGCGCCAAAAAAGGGTCCAATAATTATACCTCCAGGAATTGGAGCTATTAAACCAACAATCAATCCAATTGATGTTCCAACCATACCATATTTACTACCTCCAAATCGTTTAGTACCCATTGCAGGAATGATATAATCTAGTAACCAAATAAAAATTGCAATTGTTAATGTAATAATTAAAAAAGATTTGTCCATTGGTACAGCATCTGTAAAGTGAACAATTAATAAACCAATCCAACTAGTAAGAGGTCCGGGTAAAATAGGTAAAAAGCTACCAATAATGCCTATAATCATTAGTAAGGCAGCAATAATAATTAAAATAATATCCATAAATGTGTTTAAGTTTTACTATTCTAAGACGTAAAACCATGCCAAAAGTTACATTTTAAACTAAAAAATTAGTTTAAACTAATTTTTTAGTTATATTTGTTTAACTAAGAGTTTAGTTGAATAAAAAAATTGATTAATAAAATGATACAACTTACTAAAGCAGAAGAGGATATAATGAAAATACTTTGGCAACTAAAAAAGGCCAATGTAAAAGCTATTATGGAGCAGTTTCCTGATCCAAAACCAGCATACAATACAGTATCTACAATTGTTAGGATTTTAGAAAGTAAAGGTGTGGTTAACTATGAAAAGGAAGGCAAAGGGCATGTGTATTTCCCTTTAATACAACAACAAGATTATAGTAATCAATCTATAAACAAGTTAGTTGATAATTATTTTCAAGGTTCGTTTAAAAGTATGGTATCTTTTTTTGTTAAGAAAAATGATATAAGTATAAACGAGCTAGAGTCCGTTTTAAAAGAAATTAACAAAAAAGACTAGTATGATACATTATATTTTACAAACCATAGTATTTCAAATTTTCTTTTTATTAGTTTATGATATTGTATTAAAAAAAGAAACATTCTTTAATTGGAATAGACTTTATCTATTAGTAACAGCTGTACTATCATTTATATTACCATTTATAAAAATAGAGCGTTTTAAAGAAGTGGTGTCACAAAATTTTATAATTGCATTACCAGAAGTTGTTTTAGGAAAACTCAATCCAATAAATAACACACCAATAAATGTTGACGCATCTGTTATTGAAACAACAACGCTATTTACTTTAGGTAATTTATTTTATTTAGGCGTATTCATAGCTTCAATCATTTTTTTATTTAAGCTTATTAATGTTTTAATTCTAATTAATAAAAATCCAAAAACGAAAGCAGGTAAATTAATGCTTGTTCACTTAATTAAAAGTACAGGTGCTTTTTCATTTTTCAACTATGTTTTTTTAGGAGAATATTTAGATGAAAAAGAAAAAGAAGCCATTTTAAAACATGAAATGGTTCATGTTAATCAAAATCACACTATCGATTTGTTGTTTTTTGAAGTGTTACGCATACTATTTTGGTTCAACCCATTGGTGTATATCTATCAAAATAAAATGATAACACTTCATGAATTTATTGCCGATGCTGATGCCGTAAAACATCAAAACAAAACCGAGTATTATCAAAATTTATTATCACAAGTATTTAGCACAAAACAGATTTCATTCATCAATCCATTTTATAAGCAGTCATTAATTAAAAAACGAATTGTTATGTTACAAAAATCAAAATCGAAACAAGTTAATTTATTAAAGTATGTATTATTGATTCCTGTAGTTTTTGGGATGTTGATTTATACCTCAACTGAAGCACAAAATAATTCAAATGAAGAAGTTTCAGTTACAACAGAGATATCATTTTATACTTTCTATGACGATAAATTAAAAGATGAATTTTATAAGGAATATTTAAAATTTAAAAATAAAGATGAAGCAAAAATTTTATTAGAAAAGGATATTCAAGAGGGTGTTTTAAGATTATTTGTTAACGATATAAAAAATATGACATCAAAAGAGCAACAATTATACAATCAAAAAAAAGAGTTATTGGATAGTAAGGACTATTTTACAAAACTAATAACAATTAACAATAATGGCACTAATAGCATTTATTACATTCCTAGTAAGAGTGTTTTAATCAATAATAGAGATGATTCAAAGGCAATTGCTTTAAATGAAGTAGATTTAGAAGTAGGTTTTTCAGTTGTAGACCAAGTTCCAGTTTTCCCTAGTTGCGAAACATTAGAAACAAATGAAGAAAAACGAGATTGTATGTCTAAAAACATTTCTGAATTTGTCAATAAAAATTTTAATATAAAATTAGCAAATGATTTAAAATTGACTGGTAGGCAACGTATTAATACTATTTTTAAAATTGACACTGAAGGCAATATTGTTGATATTCGCTCTAGAGCATCACACCCTGATTTAGAAGAAGAAGCTATAAGAGTTATTAAATTACTACCAAAAATGTTGCCTGGAGAACAAAAAGATAAAAAGGTAATTGTACCTTATTCTTTACCAATAATTTTTAATATAGCTGATGTAAATGAAACAAAATCAACAAATAGTGCTAAAGTATCAACGCTGAATTTAGATAAGATTTCTGATCAAGGTAATTTATTAGATATTCCTTTTTCTGTTGTAGACGAAGCACCTGTTTTTCCTGGCTGTGAAGGTTTGAAAGATAAAGAATTAAAAGATTGTACTACTGAAAAAGTTTCATCACATGTAAACATTAACTTCAATACAAAATTAGCTAAAGAATTAGGCTTAAAAGGAAGACAACGCATCAATGTTATTTTTAAAATTGACACAGAAGGTAACATCATAGACGTGCGTTCTAGAGCAGCACACCCAAGTTTAGAAGAAGAAGCTATAAGAGTTATTAAATCACTTCCTAAAATGATTCCAGGAGAACAAAGAGGAGAAAAAGTAAACGTTTCATATTCATTACCAATAATTTTTCAAGTTGCTGATTAGATGATTAGACTTTCAATATTATTCTTTTTAGTATTTTTTAAAACCGAAGCACAAACTTCGGTTTTAAACGTAGCGGATAGTTTGTATATAAATGGTAACTACACAAAAGCTATTCAGCAATATAAAAACTATTACAATCAAGGTGAGGTTTTCGATAAAATAGCAAAAGCCTACATTGCCATTGGTAATTATGACGAAGCATTAAATAATTACGAAGCCAGTATTGAAGCTAATCCAGAAAATACACTAATAAAGTATGAATATGGAAAACTTTTAGGTGTCACTAAAAAATATAAAGAAGCTTCTATTGTATATACTAATTTGGTGAATGTAGATGATAAAAACCCAAATTATCATTACGAACTTGGTTTGGTTTTAGAACAATTAAAAGATTCAACAGCTATGAATCAGTTTCAATTTGCTTATAATTTAGACGAAACGCATCAAAAGGCTATTTATAAAATAGCTAAATATTATTTACAAAAACGTAACCACGAAACTGTAGATAAATATGCAGATAAAGGTTTAGAAACTTACCCAAAAAATGTAGAGTTAATTAGTTTAAAAGCTCAAAATTATTATTGGCAACACGATTATAGAGAAGCTATTAAATGGTTCGAAAAACTTATTGAATTGGGGGAGTATTCAGAATTTATTTATGAAAAGTTAAGTTTGTCTTACGTTGAACATTTTAATTATGAAAAAGCTTTGGAAAATAGATTGATGGCATTAAAATTCAAGCCTAACGATGCTTCTACGAAATATGTAATAGGAACATATTATCTTGTATTAGATGATTTTGAAAACGCTGAGAAATATATCTCTCAAGCTTTATTGGTTTTAGACCAACCGTTAGATGCAGAGTACATGAAATTAGGAACTGTTTTAAACCGACAAAAAAAATATAAAGAATCCATTGCTGCATTAAAAACCGCAATAGATGAAAATCCATCAAATGAATATGCTCATTTTCAATTAGCATTAACATTAGAAACCTATTATGCAGATTATGATGCTAAAATTAAAGTCTACGAAGATTTTAAGAAAAAATTTCCCAATAGTAGAATAAATGGGTTTGTTGATGATAAAATTTCAAGAATTAAAGAAGAAAAATTCATTAAAGAAGGTGAAAAGCAAGATTGAAAACCGAAAAAATTGTACTTTTCGGTTTCAGTTATAATATATGAAGCCATTTTGTGTTTTTCTATTTGTGTTGATGCTCACGTCTTGCGAGTATTTTAATGTAAAAAAAACATCTTCTGAAGCTATTTTAAAAGAAGAGTTGCAAACTTTTAATTGGAATGATGTAGATGAATACCCTAGTTTTTCAGAATGTGATTCTTTATCAATAAAAGAAGATAAAAAAGGCTGTTTTGAGAGTGTTTTAACATTGCATATTTGGGATTTTTTAAAAAAGGAAAAACTAATTGTATCTCAAGATATTAGAGATACTATGCTGTTACAATTTCAAGTTACCAAAGAAGGAGATTTGCATTTAATTGGAGTTAAAATGGATAGTATTACAAGCCAAGAAATTCCAAATATGAATAACTTACTTCACCAAAGTTTAGATTCTTTACCTAAAATATTTCCAGCAATTAAACGAGCACAACAAGTAACAACAGAGTTTAAATTACCAGTAATTATTAATGTTAACTAAAATATCCTAAAACTTAATAGCTAGTTTTCGCATCAATCTTAAAATTTCAGCATACAACCAAACTAAAGTGACTAAAAGTCCCCAAGTAGCTAACCACTCTTTATATTTTGGCGATTTATTTTTATGGCGTTCTATATAATCAAAATCTAGAAGTAAGGATAGTGAGGCGAAAACTGCAGCAGTAATATTAAAAATAATAGCAGGCCATGAGGTACCCCAAATAAAAACTTTAATACCAAAAAAGCCTAAAATCCATGAAATTATATAAATCACAAAAATACTTGTTACAGCAGTAATAATAACACTTCGTAATTTTTTTGTAACTATAATTAGTCTTGTTTGGTAAAGTACTAACATTACAAAAAAAGTGACTACAGTAATGCCGATAGCTTGATATGGTAAATTAGGGAAATGTGCATGTGCATAAATACTCATACTACCAAGAAAAAAGCCTTTGGCAATAGCAAAGAGGTACTAAAATATGAGCCCAATGTTGGCGAACAGAAATAACAATACTTATTATAATGGCAGAAAGCATTCCGCCTAAACCATACCATTTTATATTTACGCCATTGTTATAAAGTTTCCATAAACCAATTGAAATTATTACAATAATAGTAATAGAAAGCATTGATTTTACAAAAATTCCAGTTACAGTCATGGTTTTAGCATTAGTACTACGACCACCAAAAAAGTGATTGGTAAAAGCTGGATTTGAAGTTTTGTTTAAAAAGCTCATAGATGTAAATCTAATTAAATTATTTTTTGAATTGTCTTCCTTTCCATTTGTAGTTTGAAAAAACAGATATAAAAGCCACATAAACACTAAAGAACGGATAGATAATAAACCCGAAAAAGAAACTCATTAAGACTTCTTTTTGATTAAAAAAATTTGCCGATTTGTAAATTAAAAAAAAGTCAATATTAAATTTAATAATTATAATATAAAGCAAAATTTTAAGCTTAAATACACCCATTAAAGAAAGTAGTAAACTAATAATTATTATAGAGTTCATTAACAAAACAGTAAGTCCTGTAAGTTTGCCAAACCAATTATTATAAGCACTTGTTTTTGCGGCCCAACGAATACGTTGAGAAATAAGGTGTTTCCAAGTTGGTTGAGAATTTGTTGTTACAATAGCTTGTTCACATTTTAAATAATGAAGTTGTTTTGGATATGTTTTTGATACTTTTTCAAGGAAAAAAATATCGTCACCACTAGCGATATTATTATTTCCTTCAAAACCATTCAACTCATCAAACAACTCTTTTTTGTAAGCAAAATTAGCACCGTTGCATAAAAACGGTTTATTGGAGCCAAAACCACCAATAGTTGCACCTTGTAAACTTAAAATATCTAATAATTGAAACCGATGTAAAAAATGATTTTGTTGAGAATATGTAACAGGAGCAACTATGCAAAGCGTATTTGTTTTTTGAATGTATTCATCAAAACTATCTAGCCAATATTTAGGTAAAATACAATCGGCATCTGTAGTTATAATCCATTCGTTTTCAGCTTTTTTTATAGCAGTTGTAATCGCATCTTTTTTTGGTGAATTTGTTTTTCTATCATTTAAAATTATTGAGATATTTTGATAATTATTTATGAATTGCTTTATAATTGAAACCGAATTATCTTCTGAGTCGTCATCAACTAAAATAATTTCAAATAAGCTTTTAGGATATTCTAATGCTTCAATAGATTTTAATAAGGAAGGTAAATTCTCGGCTTCATTTCTAAAAGGAATAATTATAGAAAATCTTGTTGTTGGAGTAATATCATCAAGTTTAAAATTATCAACTTTATCAAAGCCATAAACAAAGCTGCCAATTAAAAGTAAATATATAACGGTTATAATTATGCTCACTAAAATCATTCGTATTGGTCGTTTTTGGGTAAATTAAAATTAAGCACATAATAGCTTCCAAAAAAGCTTGGTAATACAAAATTAAGCAACCACATAATTGTAATAATACTTAAAATAGTTATTTCATTTACATGAATAAAGGAGAATAAATATACAGCAATACTTCCTTTAACAATAACCTCAAAAATAAAAATAGATGGAATAATGGAAGCTAATAAATACATAGAAGTAATACCTTTCATAGCATTCAAGTATGTTATATCAATATTAAAAAGGTGTAACAAAAAATAGAATTGAAATGAGAAAATAAAATATCGTAAAAGAGAAAGTAGAAAACCTAAAACCAGCTTATTTTTTGGATATTTTAAAATAAAGTGCTTTATTTTTTCGAAAGAAAACCCTTTAATAGTGAAGCTGCTTTTACTAATACCAAAAGCTATTAAAACAAAAAGTGTTAGCACTATAGCTAATAGCTTAGCAAGTTTGTAATGATTAATTTCAATGTTATTTTCTGACACAAAAAAACTAAATCCTATAACACCTAAAATAACTGTAACGCTCATTTGTAACATATTACTAAGTAAATTTACAAGTAAGATGCGTTTTCTATAAGTTGATTTAAAATAGATGGCTTTAGCTCCGTATTCACCAACTCTATTTGGTGTAAATAATGATGCTGTTAATGCTCCTAAACTTTGTTCAAGAGATTTTTTAAAACTGATTTTAACAACATAGCTAACTAATTTCTTCCATTTTAGAATTTCAAAAAACCAATTAAAAATGCTTAAAAAAACTAAAAAAAGAATGTTTTCGGTCGAAAAAATGTCTTTTTTTGATAAAAAATTTATAAAAGCGGAAAATTCTAATTCGCTATTATTTGCTAGTTTTTGATAGATGAAATAAAATGCACCAACAACAATGCTTAATTTAATGAGCACAAAAAAGAATTGTTTAGTTTTGTATGGCAATGAATACATCATATTAATTGCAAAATAAACTAATAATACGGTATGTCTTCAAGTTTTAAAATTTATAAGAAGTATTGGTTAATTTTTATACTATCTTTTTATACCTATTTGGGATTTTCGCAAAGCGATACAAGTACTTTTAAAGCGCAATTTGCATTGGGAGTAAATAGTCCGTCATCTAATGGTTTTATAAATAATTTTGAGGGAAGTTCAATTAATTTTCCAACCATTAACTTAGGGTTGCAATATATGTTTAAACCCATGCTTGGAGTTAAGCTAGATCTTGGATATAATAGATTTTCAAATTCAGATAATACGCCAGAATTTAAAGTGAATTATACACGCATTAATGCTCAATTGGTTTATAATACTACTAATATTTTTAGTTTTTTTCCACAAAATATGGGAACATTTGTTCATGCAGGACCTGGGTTTTCTATGATAAAGCCTTTAGGGAATTATACTCAAAATAAAACATCATATTTAAATGCCATGGCAGGAATTGAGTTTCATTATGGTGTTTCAGATAAACTATCGGTATATTTAGATGCCTCTTATATTTTAGGTTTTAGTGATGATTTTAATCCGATTTCAGAAGGTTTTGGGTCATTTAACGGAAACCTTTTAACAGTAACTATTGGTGCCTCCATATCGTTAAGCGGTTGTTATTATTGTGAACAGAATGACTAAAGAAAGAATAATTTTAGGAATTGATCCTGGGACAACTATTATGGGTTTTGGACTCATAAAAGTAGTTGGGAAAACCATGACATTTCTACAACTTAATGAACTGGATTTAAAAAAATACGACGATCATTATTTAAAACTAAAACTAATTTTTGAACGTACCATAGAACTTATTGATACTCATAATCCAGATGAAATTGCCATTGAAGCGCCATTTTTTGGTAAAAACGTGCAAAGTATGCTTAAACTTGGAAGAGCACAAGGTGTTGCTATGGCTGCAGGTTTAAGCAGAGAAATACCTATTACAGAATATCTGCCAAAAAAAATAAAAATGGCCATTACTGGTAACGGAAATGCGAGTAAAGAACAGGTTGCGAAAATGCTTCAAAGTTTATTAGGACTTAAAACATTGCCAAAAAATTTAGATGCAACGGATGGTTTAGCGGCTGCGGTTTGTCATTTTTATAACTCGGGTAAAATAACTGTTGGAAAAAGCTATTCTGGTTGGGATGCTTTTGTAAAGCAGAATGGAGATAGGGTTAAAAAATAATGGCAGGCATCTACATACATATTCCATTTTGTAAGCAAGCATGTTTTTATTGCGATTTTCATTTTTCGACCTCACTAAAAAAGAAAGATGAGCTAGTTCAAGCTTTAGTAAAAGAATTAGAATTACGAAAAGATGAACTCAAAAATGAAACCATTGAAACCATTTATTTTGGTGGAGGAACCCCAAGTTTATTAACAAATGAAGAATTAAAGCTATTAATCGATTCTGTTTATAAACATTATCAAGTTGCAGAAAATCCAGAAATTACTTTAGAGGCTAACCCAGATGATTTATCTAAAAGTGTCATTATTCAGCTATCTGAAAGCCCGATTAATCGATTAAGTATAGGTATTCAGTCTTTTTTTGAAGATGATTTAAAAAACATGAATAGAGCACATTCGTCAGATGAAGCTAAAAAATGTTTAAAAGAGGCTACAAAGTACTTTGATAATATTACTATCGACCTTATTTACGGTATTCCAAATATGAGTTTAGAAAAATGGAATAAAAACTTAGAAATGACCTTTGGTTTTGGAGTTAATCATATTTCTAGCTACGCTTTAACTGTTGAACCTAATACAGCTATGGCTATGTTTATAAAAAAAGGAACCTATCCGCCAATGGATGAAGATTTAGCACTTCAGCATTTTAATTATTTAATAGAAAAAACCAACGAACAAGGGTTTGTACATTACGAAATTTCAAATTTTGGTAAGCCTAATTATTTTTCTAAGCACAACACTAGTTATTGGCAAGGGAAGTCTTATTTAGGAATCGGTCCATCGGCACATTCATTTTATAAAAATGAGCGTAGTTGGAATGTTTCAAATAACACAAAATACATAAAAGCTATTCAAAATAAAACTTTACCAAATACCGCGGAACATCTTTCGATACAAGATGAATATAACGAATATATTATGACAGGTTTACGAACTATTTGGGGAGTATCTTTAGAGAAAATTGAAAAGGACTTTGGGAAAACGTTTGTTGAGCATTTAAAAATATCTGCGAAAAAATATATTAATGAAGGATTACTTGAAGTATCTCATCAAAAAACAATAATAACCACAAAAAAAGGAAAGTTTTTGATAGATGGAATAGCATCCGAACTATTTATGATTTAGTATATTTGGGTATGCTAGCAACAATACAATATAACTCCAGAAAACTTCAAATAGATTTATCAAAACCTTTAGATATATCCATTCCGCTTCGTGCATCAAAAAGCAATGTTAATGCATGGTATGTTGATCCTCCAAAAATAGAACCAGTAAAAGATGGTGAATGGGTAGCAACTGTAAAAGATGGCGCATGTATAAATTTTAATGACATTTATTTTAATCCGCATGCACACGGTACACATACAGAATGTGTGGGTCATATAACCGAAAAAGTATATTCTATAAATGAAAATTTAAAGGAGTTTTTCTTTTTAGCAGAAGTTATTACTGTTGCACCAGAAAGATTGAATGGAGATTCTGTGATATCTAAAAAACAAATACAATTTGCAATTGGTAACAAAAAAAGAGATGCGATTGTTATTAGAACTATTCCAAATACTAAGGAAAAGTTATCTGCACAATATTCACATACAAATCCACCTTATTTATTAAAAGATGCGGCAATTTATTTACGAGAAAAAGGAGTAAAACATTTATTAATAGATTTACCAAGCGTAGATAAAGAAAAGGACGATTGTCAACTTTTAGCCCATAATGCGTTTTGGAACACAAAAGGAAAATTGCGATTAGATGCTACAATTACCGAACTTATTTTTGTGCCAAATACAGTTGAAGATGGTGAGTATTTTTTAAATCTTCAAATTGCACCTTTTGAAAATGATGCCACACCAAGCAAACCGATTTTGTATAAAATAATTGAATAGATGGAAGCTTTCTTAGGAATAATAATTGGGGTTTTAGTTACGTTAGGCATTGTTACTTATGTTAAATCTTTTAAAAAGAAAAGCTTGGTAAATGCCCAATCTGTATTACTGCTAGATAAGATAAAGAAGGTTTGCAAATTTATAACCGTAGAAGGTGATTTTGCAGAAATATATCATTACGAAGATGTAAAAGAACGGTTTTTAAAACTGATCTCAAGTAAAAAGAAAGCGCTTGTTATTATAAATGCAAAAGCACATGTTGGTTACGATTTGTCAAAAATTATATTGAAAGCAGATAATAACAACAAAAAAATTTTATTAGAACATTTTCCGCAACCCGAAGTATTATCTATAGAAACTAATTTAAATTATTATGATAAAAAAGATGGTTACTTTAATAAGTTTGAAGCAGCAGATTTAACAGGTTTACATAATGAGGCAAAATTGCACATACAAGATAAAATTCCAGAAAGTGGTCTCATTCAAATTGCTCAAAAAGAAGCGTTAGAAACTATTTTGTTAATTGAAACCATTGTTGAAACCATTGGTTGGAAATTAGATTATTCAGCTTTAAAAATTGAAGAAAGCAATAAAAAGTTAATCAAATAATGATAGAAATATCAACCGATAAAAGCAGATTAGAAATAGATGTTATTCATAAGTTTTTAACCACTGCCTATTGGGCAAAGGGAAGAACTATTGAAGAAGTAAAAAAGTCTATTAGTCATTGTTTGTGTTTTGGAGTTTATTTAGATAAAAGACAGATTGGTTTTGCCAGAATAGCTACCGATTATACCGTTTTTGCATATTTAATGGACGTGTTTATTTTACCAGAATTTAGAGGTAAAGGGTATTCGAAAAAATTGATGAAATCCATTAACGAAGAGCCGAAATTGCAAACCTGTAAAGTATGGATGCTCAAAACATCAGATGCTCATAATCTTTATAAACAGTTTGGATATAATGAGTTATCACATCCTGATAAAGTAATGGAGCGTATTTTAAAGTAATCCAAATAGAGGGAAACTCGTTATAAGCTCAGTTTAATTGTTTAAATTTAAAGCAATTAAGCAAACAAAATGAAGTGGAATCTTTTTTTATGCCTTTCTGTTTTTGTCATTTCATATGGTTTTTCACAAACTATTTTTAATAAAGATAGTTTAACAGTTTTAGCAGATTCTTTGCATAACAATTCAGAGTATGAAAAAGCGCTATTAGTAAGAACTCACGCTATTAAATTAATCAACAATACTTCTAAAGAGTACCAATCTTATATAAATGCAAAGTACTTTCATACCAACTCTTCAAACCTTGAGTTTAAGAGCTATAATTATCACAATTTAGATAAGTCTATTACAAAAAAAGCGCGCGAACAGTATTTAGATAGCGCTTTGCAATCGGCAACTAAGGCTAGAGATTTATACATAAATGCAAAGTATCCAGATAGAATATTTCAGTATCAATTACAAAATAGAATTTACCATCAAACGGCTTATTTAGGTAACTGGAAACATGCTTTGAAAGAAGCTCAATTGGGTTTTAAAATTTTAAAAGACACCCTTTCAGAAAAGGATAAAACCTTTGTGGATTTAATTTATGACATAGGTTATATATACAGTCAATTGGGGGATTATTCTAAAGCAGTTAAAAATTACCAAACCTCGTTAGATTTATATAAAAGTATTATAGGTGAAAATCATACAGATGTTGCACAAGCTTATAATAATATTGCAGTAGAATACAGAAATTTAGGATTACGTAAAAAAGAATTAGAATCACTTTTAAAGGCAAAATCTATTTGGGAAAATATTGATGAAGATGATGATAAACACTTTTTATACAGTTGCTATGGGAACTTGTTTTATTGGTATTCTTACTATGGTGATTACGAAAAAGCTGAAGAATATATATTGAAGAAAAAAAGACTAAGAGCACTTGCTAAAACAACTAAGGTGAATGGTTTTTTAAGAAATAAAGAAGAAATTTATATAGATAAACTCTCAGAATGGTACGATTTAATGGTGCATTATTCACGTAAAAAAGATACTATTAACACAATTTTTTATGCCCAAAACATTTTAAAATCCATTCCAACTGATAAAAATTTGCTGAATTTTGAAGTTTCTAAAAAGAGTTCAACTTTAAAGTTATATGCGTCTCTTTTAAAGAGAGATAAGCCAAGTGAAGCTTTGAGATTTTTAGATAAAGCCATAAGTATTCAGAAGAATTATAAAACTAAATATTATTCAGATGCATTTTCTTATCAGCTTTACAAAGTTGAATTATTAATTGAATTAAATAAATATATTGAAGCTGAATCATTATTGGAAGAATTAAATGATTTGAGTAAGAATTATGATATTTCAAATCGTTTTAAGTTATCTATATTCAAAGCAAAAACGGCACAGTCACTTCTTAAAACTAAAAAAGCACAAAAGTATTTTGACGATGCATTTTTGCTTTTAAAAAATTCAGATTTAGGTTTAGAGCAAATTGACATAAAGGATTTAAAACCATTAATTTCTTTTGAAACTATAGATGGTTTTTTGGCAATGGGAGATTTTTATATGGAAATATATAAGAATGATGACTCAAAAATTAATTTTAAAAAAGCGATTCATAGGTATTTACTAGCTTCTAAAATTTATAATCAATTGTATTTAGGACAGCGTTATAATGAACGTTTGTTTATAATCAATAATTCTATTAATGATCGGTTATTAAATGCGGCATCAAAGTCTTTAGAAAATAAAAGTTTGCTCACTAAAATTATCAACACAATTGAAAACAATGGTTCTAAATTAACATGGTCTAAATTTGTATTTAGTACGCAACGTCAATTATTACATCTTTCTCAAAATCTAATTAATGAAGAAGAGAGTATTAAAGCACAACTCAATTTTTATCAAAATTCAATAGTAAGTTCTAAAGAGAATTCAGAAGAAAAAATTATGCTATGGAAGGATAAAGTTTATGAGTGGAAAGAAAGTTTATCTAAAATACAGGATTCTATAAAGCAACAAAGTAGCACATATCATCAGTTTAATATCAAGGCTTTTGATGTAGCCACTTTACAACCAACATTAAAACTTGATGAAGGCATTTTAAAATATATACTTACAGAGAAAGATTTATATGTCTTTTTAATTTTAAAAGAAAATATTTATTTATTGCCTTCAATAAATAAAAAAGTGTTTGTAAATACATTAAAAATAGGTTTACAGAATTTGAAAAACAGAAATGAAGATTATCAAAATTCATTTAAAGAATTAAAAGAATTGTTGTTTAATAAAATCAATTATCAAGACTATAAAAAATTAACTATTATTCCTGATGGAGCTTTATATTACTTCCCTTTTGAAGCACTTTTATTAGACGAAAACATGCCTTTAATTAGTTATGCATCTTCACTAATGCTTTATCAAGAGCAGAATAAAACAGCTGTAACATTTAATAAAGTAAATGTAGGGGCATTTGCCGTGTCAAATACAAATAATAGATTGCCAAAAACAACAACAGAAATTAAAAATATTCTTAATATATTTAATGGAAAAGCCTATATAAACCCTTCAAAAAATGAGTTTTTTAAACAAGCTAGCCAATACAATGTACTGCATTTAGCTATGCATTCTAACATTGATGAAGTAAATCCAGAATTTTCTTCACTTAATTTTTATGGAGAAAAAATGAACAAATTGTTGATTTCTGAATTATATAACGAAAATTTTAACGCTAATATGGCGGTTTTAAGTGCCTGCGATACAGGTAATGGATTTTATGAAAATGGTGAGGGTGTTATTAGTTTGTCTAGGGCATTTAATTACGCGGGAATACCAAGTACTGTAATGAGTTTATGGAAGGTTGATGACGAAGCTACAGAAATAATTATGACTTTCTTTTATAAGCATTTAGATTTTGGAGAAACTAAGGATGAGGCACTTAAAAACGCGAAATTAGATTATTTAAGTAATACTGAAGACCCTTTATTGAAACATCCATATTATTGGGCAGGGTTTGTACTTACAGGAAACACAAATGCGCTTGTGGAATATCACAACAACTGGTTTTATCTTTTAATTTTACCTTTACTGCCTATTTTTATTTATAGAAAAAGTTTATTTAAGTTTTTTAAGAAGTGAAGAAGCTTCCTCTTTTTTGAATACTTCATTAGAATTTAGTAAAAGTTCAAGCTGCTGTTTTGTTTGTTTTAAATCCTTATTTTTTAAGTAGGCCAAAGCCAAATACCAATGGGTACGATTGCTTAAACTATCTAAAAAAGTAAGATGTTGTTTAAATTTATTAATGGCTTCTTTGCTTTTTCCTAGAGCTAACAAAGCATTCCCTTGATAGAATAGCAACTCTGATTTTTTTGTTTTTTCGTAAGCCTTTTCAAAAAGTATGCTAGCGTTTTCATACTCATGTTCACTATAATTTATGAAGGCTTCATTTTGGGTGTTTTCTTCATTAGCAGACCTAACAATTGGAGTACTTACATTTTTTGAAGGCTCAAAATAATTAGTAAATAACTGGTCCTCATTAATTGTTTCTATCCATAAAAAATTAATGCAAAATGCAATTAAAAGTATGGCGGCACCTATTGTTAATGGTTTTTTCCATAGTTTGTTTTTTCTAACTTTTTTTGAGGATACTTCTTCTTCAAAACCTTTGAGTTTAGATTTAAAATTAGAATCATCTTCTTTTTCAGAAACTGTTTTTAAATTTTTAAGAAAATCAACCTCCAGTTTAAATTCAGAATTGTTTTTATATAATGAATTAAATTCCTCAAGTTCAATTTTGGTTAATGTTCTAGAAAAATAATTTTCTATAAGTTTGCTATTGTTCATAATCTTAGGGATTAGATGTTTTGATGAGGTCTTTCAGTGTTCTAAGACATCGCGATTTTTGACTTCTCACAACTGCTTCGCTATCATAGCCTTCTAATTCTGCTATTTCTTCATTAGTTAGTCCCCTATAAAAACATAATGTTAACATTTGCTGGCAACTTTTTCCTAATTTTTTAAAATAATACTGGAGAATTTGCTGTTCTTCAGTTAGTTCATTGTCGGAATCAATCTGTATTTCTTCATAGTTATCATTTATCTTATGTAGTATAGAATCATAATCCTTTTTTAAGGAATTCTCTTTTAGTTTTTTATAAATAAGATGTTTTCCAATACCAAAAAGATATGTTTTGAGACTACAGTTTACTTCATAAAGTTTATCTGAAATAGCATGTTTTCTTAAAGAAATAAAGGCTTCTTGATAAATATCAACACTATCTGCTTCTACGAGATTATACCTTTTTGCAAAATTTAAAAAGGGAGTTCTATTAGTATTGTAAAGTTCCTTAGTAATTGTGTTGTTATTGGTTTTAAGAGCATCAACATAATGTTGTTCCATAGAAATTTATATAATTTTTTATGCAGATGTTAACATTAGGTTTTTTTCTGTCACTAAATATAAATCATTCTAAATCAAATCAAAACGAAATGAAATCAAAAATTATTGTAATCACCATTTTTATGAGCTTTGTTGTGCAAATTTTGCAAGCTCAAAGCCGAAGTTTAAAAACCACCAAAGTAGTGTGCGTGGTAGAAAATAGAACAAATAATATAGTTGGGCTAGAGCTTTTTGACCAACAGGAATCGAAGGCACTTATAAAAAAATACCCTAAAAGTAAATTTTATTTAGGCATTTTAAAAGGAACTTTTACAGTTAAAGATAATCTGGTTAAACCAAGTAAAAATACTTCTATAATTATATACACCAATAAAAATGAATTGCCTGGAGATATGTTTATACCTGGTGATATGTTTTTACCTGGAGATATGTTTATACCAGGAGATATGTTTTCAACTGGACATAATTTTTTCATAAACAATTCTAAGCTTCAGGTAATAGAAAGTAGTAAATCACAATTAGTTTTTAAAGCATATTAAATACATTAAAATGAAGTCAAGAATCATATTATCAATAGTTATTATGTTTTTTTTAGGTGGCACAAACTCTCAAGCACAACTTTTAAAAAAACTAAAAAAGAGGATAGAACAGAAAGTAGAAAATGTAATTGTTGAAAAAACGTCCGATAAAGCAGCAGAAAAAACCTCGAATACTTTAGATACCATTTTTGAAGGTAATGTTGGAAACACTAAAAGGGACGATAAAAACAAATCATCTAAACAAAATGATGACCAAGTAAACAATAATAATAATGAAAGTGATGAATATTCTGAAACAGAAGAGGAAAGCTCTGAAATAAGTTTTGGAGTATATAGCAATTTTACTTTTGTTCCAGGAAACAAACTCTTGTTTTATGATGATTTCACAACGGATGCCGTAGGCGATTTTCCAGCCCATTGGGAAACCGGCGGTTCAGGTGAAGTAGTAACTACTAGTGACTCTAAAAGTAAATGGCTATCTCTTGTGAGACGTTCTGGATATATGCCGACTTTAGAAAACAAGCTCCCAGAAAATTATACTATAGAATTTGATTTAGCTAACAATGGCTATGGTATTGGTAAACCAAATAGCAAACTGTTTTTTGCATTCTTATCTAAAAAGGCTTACAGTATGGGGGCAGGAGGTACATTGGCAGATGTAGAAATATTGCTTTCAAATACTGGTTTTAAAGTAAGCAATGTTGAAAATTTTGGAGGTGAAGTCGAAGTGAAAATTGGTAGCCGTATTGATAGAGAAATGACTGATTATTTAAATAACACTGTGCACATTTCGATTACAATTAATAAAAAACGCCTTCGCATGTGGGTTAACCAAGAGAAAATGGTGGATTCCCCAAATTTATTGCAAGCAAACATTGGTGATTATTTTATTGTACAAGCAATGGATGTATTGCCTGAAAAAGGGCATTTTGTAGGGATATCAAATTTTAAAATTGCCGAAGCTACAGAAGATTTGAGATCGCTTTTACTTAAAAGTGGAAAATTCACTACAACAGGTATCTACTTTGATACTGCTGCTTATACAGTTAAAAAAGAATCGTATGGTATTTTATCAGAAATAGCTAAAATGCTTAAAGATAATCCAGGTATCAATTTGCAAATTATAGGACATACAGATAGTCAAGGAGAGGATAGTTATAACGAATATTTATCAAGGAGTAGAGCGCAGATGGTAAAACAAATTCTTTTTGAGGAGTTTGAAGTTGAATACAACAGACTAAAATTTATAGGTAAAGGAGAAACCGAACCAATTGATGATAATGATACAGAAAAAGGTAGAGCGAATAACAGACGTGTTGAGTTTGTAAAAATATAAAAAACACCAAATAATTGACTAATTAATTACTTCATCCATGAAAAAACAATTACACAACAAGATTTTAATTTATGTTATGAAAACAAAATTATTTTTATTATTTGCTATATTAAACTTAAGTATAGCTTCAGCTCAAACATTTACTGTAAATGGAGTTAAATATGATATTATACCAACTACAACCAATGTAGAAGTAGTATCTAACTCACCACAATATACAGGTGCAGTAACAATCCCTTCAACGGTAGAATATAATGCGGTTACTTATGCGGTTACGTCTATTAAACAGCAAGCTTTTTTTAATTGTCTTGGTTTAACTTCTGTAACCATTGGAAATTCAGTTACTACTATTGGAATTGATGCTTTTCAACAGAGTTCTAATTTAACTTCTGTAACCATGGGGAATTCGGTTACTACTATTGAAAGACGTGCTTTTTCAGATTGTACTAGTTTAACTTCTATAACAATATCAAATTCGGTTACTTCTATTGAAGATTATACTTTTGATAATTGTACTGGATTAACTTCTGTAACAATTGGTAATTCGGTTACTTCTATTGGAGAGTTTGCTTTTTCAGATTGTACTAGTTTAACTTCTATAACAATACCAAACTCTGTTACTTATATTGATAATTATGCTTTTCTTAATTGTTCTAGTGTAACTACGTTAACAATTCCCGCTTTGGTTTGGCATATAGGAGGAGGTGCTTTTTCTGGTTGTACTAGCTTAACAACTGTAAATTGTGCTATCGTAACACCAATTTATATTCCTGCCAATGTTTTTGGAGGTGTTACTGCTCAATCCACGTGTGCTTTAAATATTCCCCCAGCTAGTGTCAATGCCTATAAAGCAGCAGCTGTTTGGAAAGATTTTAACCCAATAAATGGTACATTAAGCAATGAAAGTTTTGTAAATAAGAATAAGATTAAACTTTACCCAAATCCAGTTTCTAATAATCTAACCATTGAAAATCCTTTTGCTGACAATCGTCAATTAAAAGTAATTAATCAATTAGGGCAAATAGTTTTAAAGCAAAATACATCATCAATCTCATTAGATGTTTCAGCCTTATCAAAAGGCTTATACTTTTTAAAAGTAACGTTAGATAATGGTAATTCTCAAACCATAAAATTTCTAAAAAAATAAATTATGAAAAAGCAATTACTAATTATTTTGTTTATAAGTCTTACAGTTACGATGTTTTCACAAACTACATATACTGTAAATAGTATAGATGACTTGCCAGATAATAACACTAATGACGCTGTATGTGCAGATGCAAATGGTAATTGTACCTTGCGTGCAGCAATTCAAAATACAAATAAAACAAGTAATAAAGACATTATAGAGTTTAATATATCTGGCACAGCACCCTTTGTTATAAGTGTTATTGATATTTTACAGCCAATTCAAGAACCTGTAATTTTAGATGCAAGAACACAATCGGGCTATAGTAATACGCCAATAATAGAAATAGATGGTAGTAGTTTACCTGAAGGTTATAATGGTTTACAACTTATTGGAAATTCTACAGGAAGCGAAATATATGGATTAAGTATTGGCGGATTTAAACGATTAGAGGTTTCTCCATTTAGTTATGGTTATGGTGTTTTATCAAATACTGGAAATCATATTTTTCAATCTAACTATATAGGAATAAAACCAGATGGAACAACCATAAACACTAATACAGGAGGTGGTTTGTTTTTTAACAATTCTGGAGATAACCAAATAGGAGGAACACAGCCAAATGAAGGAAATTTAATTTCAGGAAATGGTGTTGGTGGTCTTACTTTTGAGGGACTAACAACAAATTCTGCAGCAAAAAATAATATTATTGAAGGTAACTTAATAGGCACAGATGCTTCAGGAACATTAAATAAAGGAAATCGCTTTAATGTTCAATTTATAAACGCACCAAACAATATTCTAGGAGGAAATTCTTCAGAGGCTCGCAATATTATTTCTGGAGCTCAAGCTCTTGATGACAATACAATAGGAACTGGAATAGCCATTACAGGAACAGAATCTTATGGCAATATAATTATTGGCAATTTTATTGGCACAGATATTACCGGAATGGAACCCATTTCTAATGCTAGAGGAGGAGTTTTAGTGTTATTTGGTGCAAATAATAATGAAATTGGAACTGATAATGTTGGAGAAGGAAATCTCATATCTGGAAACGGACAATATGGTATTTATCTTCAAGGTGGTACATCAACTCCTGTAGATTTTAATAATATACAAGGTAATTATATAGGATTAGATGCTACAGGAAATGCAGCATTGCCAAATTTAATAGGTATTATGATGCTTACAGGAGAAAACAATAACAATTTTATTGGAGGAACTTTAACAAATTCTAAAAATGTTATTTCGGGAAATACAAGTGCTGGCATTGCCATAGTTAGTGGTAATAACAATAAAATATTAGGAAATTATATTGGTACTAATGAATCGGGAACATTAGCATTGGCGAATGGAATTGGTATAGCATTACAAGATGAAAATAATAGTGTTGGAGGGCAGGCAATTGGTTCGAGAAATATTATATCTGGAAATACGACAGGAATAGAAATTTCGCAAAGTGCATCGAGCGGTAGTTTAGTCGTTGGTAATTATATAGGTTTAAATGCTTTAGGGAATTCAGCTTTGGCAAATGCTATAGGAATTTCATTAACGTCTTCATCAATAAGCTGTATTATTGGTGGTAGTGATCCTTTAGATAGAAATATTATCTCAGGAAATAGTAACATTGGAATAAGTGCTTCAGGAACATCACATATTATAATAAATAATTATATAGGATTAAATCCAGAGGGAACGGGAATCATTAAAAATGATAATGAAGGATTAAAATTTACTGGAACTTTAACAAATACCCAAGTTTCAGAAAACATAATTTCAGGGAATGGTACAAGTTCAAGCACATCAAAAAACGTAAATTTTAATGCTGCAAATGGCGTACATTTTTTTAGGAATAAAGTTGGAACCTTGGCAGATGGTAATACAGTGATTTCTAATATTGGAGTAGGTTTAGCTTTTAATAATTCTAGTAATAATACTATAGGAGGTAGTTCTGAACTTGAAGGAAATGTAATAGGAAATCATAATTTAAATGCTGTAAGTATGGTATTTAACTGTAGTAATAATGCATTTAGCTACAACAAAATAGGTGTTGGATTAGATGGTGCTTCAGACATTGGAAATGGTCTTATTGGAATTGGGATATCAGGAACCAATTTAGGTAATACAATTGCTAATAATATTATAGCAAACAATCAAAAAGGAATAGAGTTAAATACATTTACAGGCACTCCAACTCAAGTTGCTATTTCAGAAAATAGTATCTATAACAATTCGGTTATTGGAATTGATTTAGTAGGGACAACAGAAAATGATTTAGATGATGCAGACACTGGTGCTAATAATCTTCAAAATACACCAGAAATAAGCGCGATAAATTATTTAGGAGGAGATGAAATTGAAATAACCTATATGGTTACAAGTTCAGAATCCAACTCTTCATATCCACTATTAATTGAATTTTTTGGAGCAGACAATGGTCAGGGTAAATTTTTTATAGATTCAGATGTTTACACGACTCCCGGAAGTAAAACTATTACTTTAAATCTTCCAACAGGGTTTGATATTATAGATTATAATAACATTGTTGCAACAGCAACTGATGCCTCTAATAATACGTCAGAATTTGGGGCTTCTATAAATTACACATTATCAGTGGCACAGATTAAAAGCCAAACTATAAAGCTGTATCCAAACCCAGTGTCTGAAAGCTTGTTTGTTCAATTTCCATCTTCGGAAACCTATAATTTAAAAGTGGTTAATATTTTAGGACAAATTGTTTTAACAAAAAATAATATTGTGTCTCCAGTTTCTATAGATATTTTACATCTTAAAAAAGGGTTTTATTTTTTAAATATTAATTTAGGTAATAGTAACTCTCAAACCATCAAATTCATGAAAAATTAAATTTATGAAAAAAAACATATTATTTATTGTTAGTTTTTTTGTGTTAAGTTTTGGGTATTCTCAAACAAAATCTAGTATTGATAATTACCCGTTTGCAAGTTTAGATGTTAATATAATGGTTATGCCATTTGGAATGGAAAACCCAATTAATATTGGAACGATGTCTAAATCTGGCGAAATTAATTTTGATTTTCCTAATGAACTTAAAAATCTTTCACAGGATGATAAAGAAAGTGAGTCCTCAAAATTGTGGTACTCTTTATTCTCTCAATGTGATAATGGCTCTGAGATGGTTGCCGAAAAGGACAATATCTTTTCTTTTGATACAGGAGCCTTATCACTTTGGACAAGTGATAATCGATACGTAGGTGTCATTTTCACAGTTTCTAACGAAAATTTAATGCCTTGGGTAGAAGATCCTGCTTATATGGAACCAATTCTTGAGTCTTACTTTGAATTGATTTATGTTGCTAAACCTTTTCAATATAAAGGGAATTGTACCTCAACAACAATGTTGGATAGTGGTGATATTAAAACCATATATAATTTTAATCTTAACTTGAAAACAGGTTTTAATTTTATTGAATACAAAATAGAAAGTATTTATAAAACAGATCCTAATGTTATGGCTTCTTTCCCAAATAAAGTAACTATAACAAACGTTGAAGGCATTCCAGACTGTAAATGGATAGGAAAGTATTTTTAAAATAAATGTTTAAAATTTATTAATTTTAAACGCATCTAAATAAATTTTTAGTTGTGTTTATCATGAACATAGAGCAAATTAGATATTACTGTTTAAATAAAAAAGGAGTAACTGAAGATTTTCCTTTTGATGAAGATACACTTGTATTTAAAGTTTTAGGAAAAATGTTTGCTTTAACTTCTTTAAAAGGTTGGGAAGCAGGTAGGCAATCTATTAATGTAAAATGCAATCCAGACTATGCGCAAGAACTTCGTGCAGAATATGAAACCATAGATCCCGGTTTTCATATGAATAAAAAACATTGGAATACCATTAGACTTTACAAAGGAGAATTAAAACCACAATTCATTTTTGAACTTATAGACCATTCTTACGATATGGTTATAAAAGGGATGACAAAACAAATGAAAGCACAACTAGACAAATAATCTAAACCGTCTAAATATAATACTTAAAATTACTTATCATTGCAAAATCAAAATTATAGCCATGAGCGTATTACAAACATTACAAGAGCGAAGCAATAATACATGCGAGTTGTGTACTTCTACAAAAGATTTACACCAATACACTATACCACCATCATTAAATGAAAATGTGGCAAATGATGTTTTAGTTTGTAAAACTTGTTTAGATCAAATTGAAGGAAACAAAGAAATGGATGCAAACCATTGGCGTTGTTTAAACGATAGTATGTGGAGCGAACATATCGCTGTTCAAATAATGGCTTGGAGAATGTTGCAAAGACTTCGAAATGAAGGTTGGCCAAAAGATTTGTTAGATATGATGTATCTTGATGATGAAGCCTTGGTATTAGCAAGAGCAACTGGCGAACACGAAGATGCGGCTAATAAAATAATACACAGAGATGTTAACGGTGTTATTTTAGAAGCTGGTGATAATGTTGTACTTATCAAAGACCTAAAAGTAAAAGGCTCTAGCATGGTTGCAAAACAAGGCACAGCGGTTAGGAATATTCGTTTAGACCATGAAAACGATAAATATATAGAAGGTAAGGTAGGCTCTCAACTAATAGTTATTATAACAGATTACGTTAAAAAAACTTAGTCCGAATCTTTCTTTTTAAATAGATTAAATCCAAAAGGAAACATAAATACTAGAAATAAGTATCTACCAGTTACTATTCCAAAAATGGTTAAAGCAGCTAAAATTATCATGATTATAATTTTGTGATTGTATTTCATGTTTTTTTTAATAATAAGTGTTTGAAATAAGGCTAACATGATAAAGTTGTAACAAATCATTGGCTTTCAATTCCAAGGAAGCGATGATATTTACTTTTTTGTAAAGATTGTGTAGACATTATTTTAAAAAAATGTTTGTCCAAATTATGCAAGAGGTTTTGAAAAGTGTCCTATTTGTCCAAAACAGTTATTTCAAATCCGGCTTCAACAATAATAGTTTATAAACCAGTTAATAAATAAACATTAATTTTATAAATCTAGCTTTGTAATATCTAAACGCATATTAATCATATGCTTTTTAAATCCTGCCTTTTCATATGCTTTAATTGCAGGTATGTTATCATTATAGACATCTAGTCTTATCTCATTAATGTTTTTGTCTTTACACCATTTTAATAAAGCATCAATAATTAGCTTATTTAGCTGTTTTCCTCTGTGATGTTTAGATACAAACATAAAGCCCAAGTAACCTTGATATTCATGTTTTAAATAATGTCTATCAGTTTTTATTTTTGCGTAACCAGAAGCAATTATTTCATTATTTATTTCAGCAACAAAAACTTCTGAATCATTACTAGTTATTAATTCAGGAATGTTATAATAATTTATTTCACCATTTTTTATAGTTGGATCAAAAGGGCGTTCAGCTTCAATAACACCTTGTTCAAAGGCTAATAGAATAGGTGAATCTTTTAATGTTGCTTTTCTAATACTCGGCTTCATCTTCTAGCTAGAGGTATCTGCAATAATTTTCCAATCACCATCAATTTTCTTGAAAACAAGCATGAAAATACCATCGGCATTCCCTACCTCGCGTTTTAAATGGTATTCACCCAAAACATAATAAGCACCTTCGGTTATTTTAGAAATATCGTTTATTTTAAAACTTAGTTTACCTGTATGGTCTTTTGTTGGATAAGCAGCTTGGTAACGTTCTAATGTGTTTTGCCATCCATAAGTAACACCGTTGCTACCGTAAAATTTAAGTGAATCACTTTTCCAATAACCTTCCATAAACTCTTCTAAATCATTATCAGACCAAGCTAATCTTTGTTTTTTTAAAACTTTATGGATTGCTTTTTTGTCTGTTTCCTCATCGCTTTGAGAATAAGTATTAAAAATAGAGAGTAAACAAAATAGTATTATTAATTTTTTCATATGATTACTTAATTATCATGTTCTTATTGAGGTAAAAGTAATAAAATCTAATATTTAAATGGTTACTCATCGGTAAAATTGACATTGAATATTTTTTTAGCCCAATTTAAATTCTATTGGTCGAAAAAATAACGAATAAACTTAATTGGTTATTTATATTTAACTCTTAATCAATTGATTGTGCTCCCTAAAGCTTATGGTTTAATCATTAAAAAAACTTAATTATGGATTTAAAAATTACAGGGTATAATACTTTTTTTAAAGTTAAAGGTATTCTCAATAGAGATAATGTTTATGTGTTTCAAAATGAATTTAAAAATATTTTTGACAAAGTAAATGATCTTACTATTAGTGTTCAAGATGTTGAAAGTATGGATAAATACGGAGTTGCTGTTATTGCAAAACTTCATGAAGAAGCTTTAAGTAAAAACAAAAGATTGTCTATAATTGGTTTTGGTTGTAAAGATTTATATGACCATTTTAAAACTGAGACAGCCGCTTAAAATTATAACACATTTTTTTGCTGCTTGTAAAAGGCATCTGCTTGCAATTGCATAATTTCTCTCGCTTTTTTGCGCTTGTAAGTATATAGTTCGTCTTCGTTTTCTATATCGCTGTAAATCTTGTCGTTTATAGCATAGTCTGTTTTTAACATCGCTTCTCTTTGGTTTTTATTTTGAAGCACATTTGTTTTTACAGCTGTTTCTTGGTCTTCCAATTTAAAATCATACGCGCCTTTAGGAGATAGTAATTTTGCAAAAATTGGTGATGTTTCAATAGCTAAAAACAATAGAAATATAAAAAGTGAAGGCAACCAGGGTAATTCTCCTAGAGCATTAACACGAGCCATTAAACCATCAAAATTATTAATAATAGGCTGTGTGCTTACAATTTGTGTTTCAAAATCACCTTTTAGTTGTCCAATTTGAGATTCAATAGCCGTGATTTTGTTTTTGTTTTCTGCTTTAAGCTGTTGTAATTCTAATAAAGCGGCATCATGTTTTTCTCTTTTTTCACTATATACAGGGCCTTTTCCTAAAAGTTTAGTGCCAGCAGTTCCTTCAGCTTCAGAAATATAGGTATCGTAAAGGGTATTTACTTCTGTTTCTTTGCCATTAATTTCATTTTGTAAACTTGTTATATCGTTTTGAAGTGCAGTGATATTTGGTGCAAATTGTTCAGCAATTTGCGTTTTATTAGCTAAAGTCATCTCATTTTTTTGCTCTAGCAAAACTTGATTAATTTCTTTTTCAAAAATCTTAAGTTCAAGAGGCTTTGAAATAACAATGGCTATAATAATAGCCAAAATAATTCTTGGTGATGCTTGTATAATTTCATCAATAAAACTATCTGTTTTTTTTATGGTTGAAACAATATAACGGTCTAAATTAAAAATGAGTAAACCCCAAACTAAGCCAAAAAATATTGAAGCGTAAAGGTTATCAAAAACGGTATAAAGAGCATAACTAGCAGCTATAAAAGCCATAACTGCTGTAAAAAAAACGGTGGCGCCAATGCCTGCATATTTGTTTTGCTCACCTTTAGAGCATTGCTCTAAAATATCGGTATCTGCTCCAGAGCATATAATGAAGAATTGCTTTAACATAATGTGATTGTTTTTTGATTGATTGTCTATTAGAACGTTAAAGTTGTGTTTTTGTTACAATATTTAATGAAAAAGACCTGTTGAGTATTTTTTCAACAGGTCTAAAATATTTTAATTTAACACTAATGGCTAATTGGCTCTATTTGAATTTTAACAACACTTACACCATTATTTGTTTTTGTAGATATGTTTAAGTCTTTGTTTTTCTTAATTAAATCTATGGCTTTGTCTGAAGATATTTTTTCATTATTATAATAAAATGTGGCCCCTTTTTTAGCCATATTAATCACATGATCTAAAGGTGATGGTGGTTCTGGAGCATCTTGTGGTATTGGAACTTCATATACATCATCATCTTCTACAATGTTAATTTTTTCTCCATCATTGGTTTTTGCATGATGAACCTTTCTCTTATGTTTTTTTTCATACTCATAGATTACTTTCTTATATTCCGCTTTTTGTTTTGGTGTAGCATTATTGGGAATTGGCGGAGGTGGTGGAGCAATAGCATCTTGAGTAATTTTTGGTTGAGGTGGTGGCAATAAATCTTTCTCATTTTCAGACTCATCAAATTCTATTTTAGAAGCTATACTAGTATTGATTTTCCAAGGAGAATCTTTTTTTAATTCAAAAGGTTCAGCTTTTATTGAAGGATCAGTGCTTAAAGAGACTTTGCCTTCTTCGTTTTTTATCACGTAACCATTTTTCGTTTCTTCTAATTTTTGATTTGGTTTGTTCTCATTTAACCATTTTTTATAGTTATTAAGCTTATAATTATAAATAGCAGTATCTTCCTCTTTTATTTGGCTTTTACTAATTAAGGGAGGAAAGCTTGGGTTATTTGTTTTTAAATTGCTGTTTTCATTTTTTTCAATATTTATATTGCTATAACCCCAAACATTGGTCTTGTTAAGTATTTCTTTAATCCTCTTAATTAATTCTTTTGAGGTGTTATTTTGATATTTTACATAGGCAAAAAGAAATTTCCTTTTTTGGTCTGCTGTTAAATTTGGATTTAGTTTATTAATATCATCTAAAAGATTATTGATATCAGTTAGCTTATCGTTTAAAAGGATTTGATTTTTTGTGTCAATTAAAATATATATGTCATTAATTAATGAGTCCTTTTTTTGTTTTTTAGGGTAATCAATATTTAAATTGTTTGCTTTTATAACCTCTTTCTTCTTACTAAATCCGTAAAGTGTAATAGCAAGTAAAGGAAGAAGTAATAAACTTCTAATCCAAATTGATGTTTTTGATGTTTTTGTTTTCATAACTGTAAATCGTTTTTTAATTAATGGATAATTAATGGCATTTGCCAATGGATTATCAACAGCATTTGATGAGAATGCTAATAATAATTGCTGATAATTTTTTGTGTTTGAACCTGTTTTTAAAACTGCCTGGTCTGCTAAAAATTCATGGTTTAACTTGATGTCTTTTTTAATAAAATGTAATAATGGATTAAACCAAAATAGTATTTGAAACACTTCTATAAAAAGAATATCTAAAGCATGTTTTTGTTTTGCATGGGTTTGTTCATGCAATAGAACCTCGTTAGGTATTTGGTTTTTCTCAAACTCAGTTTTATTTAAAAATATATAATTGAAAAAAGTGTGCGGCGTTATTAAATCGTGCAATAGAACATTAATGTAATTACTGTTCCTAAACTTAGGATTAGTTTTAATTTTCTGAAGTATTTCATATAGGTTTTTAATAAATCGAAAAGAAAAAAGCAGCACTCCTAAACCATAAATACTCCAAAGAATAGTTGGTAGATAAACTTGAAAAGTATTAATTTCAGTATTATTTACAACTTTTATATTATTAAATTCAGTAGTGTTAATTTGAGATACGAGAGGAGATTCAATATACTCTGTAAAAGTTATAAAAGGGATAGTAATCGATATTAAAATAACAGATAATAAATAGAAGCGTTTAAAAGTATGCACACTTGTTTTCTCTAAACAAAGTTTGTAGAATACCATAAAAACCGCTAAACATGTACTAGATTTTAATATAAGCAAAAGCATAATTACTTGTTTTTAATTTGGTTGTCTATTATAGCTTTCAAATCCTCTAATTCTTCTTTTGTCAGGTTAGTTTCTTTAGTAAAAAAAGACGCAAATTGAGATGCGCTATCATTAAAAAAGTTTTTAATAAGTCCGTTTACATGTTTAGAGAAGTAGTCTTTCTTCTTAACTAAAGGATAATATTCTCTAGATTTTCCAAACAGTTTATAACCCACAAAACCTTTATCAGTCATGCGCTTTAAAAGCGTGGCAACAGTAGTATTTGCTGGTTTAGGTTCTGGATAAGCATCAAGTAAATCTTTCATGAAGGCTTTTTCGAGCTTCCAGAGATAATTCATTAAATCTTCTTCTGTTTTTGATAATTGCATTATTCTACATAATTAGAATGTTCTCTACAAATGTAGAATAAATATTTATATTCTACAAGTGTAGAGTTAAAAAATTTATGTTGAAGATTTTTTTGATCGCATACTTTCAATAAAAACGGTAAGTAGAATTAAAGCACCACCAATAAATGTATTTGTATTTGGTATTTCATTTAAGAAAAAAAAAGCAATTATAATTCCGAAAATGGGTTGTGCACTACTAATTATACTTGCAGTACTAACCGAAAAATATTTTAAAGAGTGAATGAATAGAGAATGACCTAGTGCTGTTGTAAGTAAAGCCAGTGTAATTACATAAGGGTATTGTGTTACTATATTGCTAGTACCCATTGTAAATACAAAAGGAAGTAAAATAACGCTTAAAATAACAATTTGATGCAACATAAGTACTGTGCCATTATATTTCTGTACATGGCGCTTTAATATAAGGTTACGTAAGGCATAACACAGCGCAGAAAATAAACCAAAAAGGATGCCTTTTACATGAGAATTCTCAAAACTGAAATCTGGTGCAAGTATGTAAATGCCAATTAAAACTATAATACTCAAAACAACATGAATA
This sequence comes from Flaviramulus basaltis, assembly GCF_900114265.1. Classification (GTDB taxonomy): domain Bacteria; phylum Bacteroidota; class Bacteroidia; order Flavobacteriales; family Flavobacteriaceae; genus Flaviramulus; species Flaviramulus basaltis. Next base: position 250,233 of record NZ_FPKV01000001.1, on the reverse strand, counting down.
ATGTTGAGTTTTGATTTTATGAAAAGTGGTTCTAATAAAGCTGTAATTACTGGAAAAGTGAATAATGAAAGCATACCCAAAGCCACATTAGAAAGCTTTAAAGCATAAAAATAAGTTATCCAATGTGCTCCTAAAAAAAGAGCACTTATAAGTACAGTTGGGATATCTCTTTTTGAATTTATTTTAATGCTAAATTTTTTATACCTGCAAAAAGCAAATAAAAATAAGGCACCTAAAATACAACGCCACCAAATAATTACGGGAGTTGGTAAATCTATAAATTTACCTAAGGCTCCGGATGTGCTTATTAGTAATGTAGATAATGTAAGTTGAAGTAAGTGATTGTTGTGTTGGTTTTTCATTTAGCGGATATGTCCGTATTAGTGATTATAGTGAAGCCTTTTTTCCTTTCGCAAAAGATTGCAAAAAAAAAGTGTTACCTCAAAATATATTCGGGGTAACACTTAAATTATTTAGATAACTCAGTAAAATACTTATAAAACAAAGGAATAGTTTCAATGCCTTTTAAGTAATTCCAAACTCCAAAATGTTCGTTAGGTGAGTGAATAGCATCAGAATCTAAACCAAAGCCCATTAAAATGGTTTTACTTTTTAATTCTTGCTCAAATAAAGACACAATAGGAATACTTCCACCACTTCGTTGAGGAATTGGTGTTTTACCAAAAGTATCTTGATAAGCTTTACTTGCTGCTTTATAGCCAATACTATCTATTGGAGTAACATAACCTTGCCCGCCATGATGTGGAGTTACTTTTACTTTAACGCCTTTTGGAGCAATGCTTTCAAAATGTTTTTTGAAGAGATTTGTAATGTCTTCCCAATCTTGATGCGGAACTAATCGCATCGATATTTTAGCATATGCTTTACTTGCAATAACGGTTTTTGCGCCTTCGCCAGTATAACCGCCCCAAATACCATTAACATCTAAGGTTGGTCTTATTGAATTTCGTTCGTTTGTTGTATAGCCTTCTTCTCCATAAACAGCGTCAATATCTAAAGCCTTTTTATAGTTTTCTAAATTGAAAGGCGCTTTAGCCATTTCTGCGCGCTCTTCTTTACTTAATTCTTCAACTTTATCGTAAAATCCAGGAATGGTTATATGGTTGTTTTCATCGTGAAGAGATGCAATCATTTTAGTTAAAATATTTATAGGATTGGCAACGGCTCCTCCATATAAACCTGAATGTAAATCTCTGTTTGGCCCAGTAACTTCAACTTGAACATAACTTAGCCCGCGTAAACCAGTAGTTATTGAAGGCACATCATTTGCAATCATGCCTGTATCAGAAATAAGAATAACATCATTCTTTAATTTTTCTTGATTGTTTTTTACAAAGTTTGAGAGGTTTGCACTTCCAACTTCTTCTTCACCTTCTATCATAAATTTCACATTACAAGGCAGCTGATTTGTAGTAGTCATAAATTCCATGGCCTTTACGTGCATATACATTTGTCCTTTATCATCGCAAGCGCCACGAGCGTAAATAGCGCCATCAGGATGTGAGTCTGTTTTTTTAATAACAGGTTCAAACGGTGGAGAAGTCCATAATTCTAATGGGTCTGGCGGTTGTACATCATAATGCCCGTAAACTAAAATAGTTGGTAAATTTTTATCAATTGTTTTTTCGCCATAAACTATTGGGTAACCATCTGTTTTACAGATTTCAACAGTATCACAACCTACTTTTTCTAAACTAATTTTAATAGCTTCAGCAGTTTTTAATACATCATTTTTATAGGCAGAATCAGCGCTAATGGATGGGATTTTAAGTAATTCGATTAATTCATTTAGAAATCTTTCTTTATTTTCAGATATATAAGATTGAATATTTTTCATGTAGTATTTGTGTGGTTTTCATCAAAAGTATAAAAAAAGAATGTTTTTAAGGGTTTGGAGTTTGCAATTTAAAAATCTTGTTTATATTTGCAGTCCTTTAGCGGGCGTGGTGGAATTGGTAGACACGCTAGACTTAGGATCTAGTGCCGCGAGGTGTGGGAGTTCGAGTCTCCCCGCCCGCACATCTAAAGAGAATTAAACCTTTAACTTTTTAATAAGTTAAAGGTTTTTTTATTTCATAAATTTAGACAAGTATTCTAGCCGTTATAAAATTTAAAAGGCTTGTAAACATTAAAACACAACCGATTGCGTATCTTTGATTAATTCTTATAATTAAGCAAGTTTTGTTTAACACTTAAAAGTTTTTTGTTATTTATTTAAAAAAATATACATTTTATCTGTTTATAGATATATAACCCGTCTTAAAAAGGGGAGTTTTAGATAAAATGTTTTAGTTTTGCACAATTAATTTAAGAGATAACTAACAGGCTATTAAATACTAACAAACAATAAGAAATGAACAAAAAAGTAGATCAACAATCAGCAGATAATATTAGAGCATTGGCTGTAGCGATGGTAGAAAAGGCAAACTCAGGTCACCCAGGTGGTCCAATGGGAGGCGCTGATTTTATGCACATCTTATATTCTGAATTTTTTAATTTCGATCCATCTGATATGACATGGGCTTTTAGAGATCGTTTTTTCATGGATGCTGGTCATTTATCTACTTTAATGTACGCGCAGTATTATCTTTTAGGGAATTATGAAAAAGATGATGTTGCTAATTTTAGACAATGGAAATCCATCACACCAGGACATCCAGAAGTTGATGTAAAAAGAGGTATTGAAAATACTTCTGGACCATTAGGTCAAGGTCATACTATGGGTGTTGGAGCTGCAATTGCGGCTAAGTTTTTACAAGCACGTTTTGGAGATTGGATGAATCATAAAATATATGGTTTTATTTCTGATGGTGGTATTCAAGAAGAAATTTCTCAAGGAGCAGGTAGAATTGCAGGTCATTTAGGATTAAGTAATTTTATCATGTTTTTCGATTCTAACGATATTCAGTTATCAACTTCTACAGATGAGGTAACGAGTGAAGATACTGCCATGAAATATAAAGCATGGGGTTGGAATGTAGTTACAATCGATGCTCATAATCATGATGAAATAAGAAAAGCATTAAAAGATGCAAATAATGAAACAGAAAAACCAACACTTATAATAGGTAAAACTATAATGGGTAAAGGAGCAGTTGCTGCAGATGGCAGTATGTTTGAAGGTTACTGTGAATTGCACGGTCAGCCAATTGGAGCAACAGGTGCAGATTATAATAAAACGTTATTAAACTTAGGAGCAAATCCTGAAAGTCCTTTTGATATTTTTGATGATGTAGAAGCATTTTACAGAAATCTTATTGTTGAAAAAACAGCTAAAGCAGCTGAAAAGAAAGCTGAAATTTCAGCTTGGAAAAAAGATAACTCGGCACTTTCAGATAAATTAGATTTCTTCTTATCTGGTAAATTACCAGAATTAGATTTCGCATCAATAGAGCATAAAGCAGGATTAGCAACTAGAGCAGCATCTTCTGATGTTTTAGGTTACTTAGCTGAAAATGTAGAAAATATGATTGTGTCTTCTGCAGATTTATCAAACAGTGATAAAACAGATGGTTTCTTAAAGAAAACACATGCACTTAAAAAAGGAGATTTTTCAGGTTCATTTTTACAAGCAGGTGTTGCAGAATTAACAATGGCATGTATAGCAAATGGTATTGCTTTACATGGTGGAATTATTCCAGTAGTTGCAACCTTCTTTGTATTTTCAGATTATATGAAACCAGCTATTCGTTTAAGTGGTATTCAAGAATTACCAGTAAAATATGTTTGGACTCACGATGCTTTTAGAGTAGGAGAAGATGGACCAACACACCAACCAGTTGAGCAAGAAGCACAAATACGTTTACTTGAAAAACTTAAAAATCATAGCGGAAATCCAAGTTTCTTAGCGTTACGACCAGCAGATTCAGCTGAAACAAGTGTAGCATGGAAAATGGCTTTAGAAAATAATAGTACACCAACAGGTTTAATATTATCAAGACAAGGCATTAAAGATTTGGCTGCAAAAGGCGATTCAAGATATAATGAAGCTTTAGCTGCAGAAAAAGGTGGTTATTTAGTAAAAGAAGTTGAAAATCCAGATGTTGTTTTAATTGCAAACGGATCTGAAGTAGCAACTTTAGTAGCTGCAGCAGAAATATTAGAAGCAGAAAACGGATTAAAAGTAAATATAGCTTCAGTAATTTCAGAAGGTTTATTCAGATTGCAATCTAAAGATTATCAAAATAGTATTATCCCTAAAAACAAACCTTTATTTGGTTTAACAGCTGGTTTACCAGTTAATTTAGAAGGTTTAGTAGGTGATAACGGTAAGGTTTTTGGATTAGATCACTTTGGATATTCAGCACCAGCAACTGTACTTGATGATAAATTTGGTTTTACAGGAGAAAAAGTAAGTAAAGAAGTATTAGAATATTTAAAAACAGTATAAAACATAAATTATGAAATTTTTTATTGACACAGCAAACCTTAATGATATTGCAGAAGCACAAGCTTTAGGAGTTTTAGATGGCGTTACAACAAACCCATCATTAATGGCAAAAGAAGGAATTACGGGTGCAGATAATATTATTGCACACTACAAAAAAATATGTGATATAGTTGAAGGAGATGTAAGTGCTGAGGTTATTTCAACAGATTTTGATGGTATGGTTAGAGAAGGTGAAGCTTTAGCGGCTTTACATCCTCAAATTGTAGTAAAGTTACCAATTATTGCAGATGGTATTAAAGCATGTAAATATTTTTCAGATAAAGGAATAAGAACTAATGTAACTTTAGTGTTTTCTGCAGGACAAGCATTATTAGCAGCAAAAGCTGGAGCAACATATGTATCTCCTTTCTTAGGAAGATTAGATGATGTTTCTACAGATGGTTTAAATCTTATTGCTGAAATCAGACAAATTTACGATAACTACGGTTTTGAAACTCAAATTTTAGCAGCTTCAATACGTCACACAATGCACGTAATTGATTGTGCGAAAATTGGAAGTGATGTTATGACAGGACCATTATCATCAATCACCGGATTGCTTAAGCACCCATTAACAGATATTGGTTTAGCTAAATTTTTAGAAGACTATAAAAAAGGAAATCAATAATTATTCTTTTTGAAAAATTAAAACTAAAAGCTTCTCAAAATTTTGAGAAGCTTTTTTTAAGTAAAACACTTCATTTTTAACATTTTAGCTTGTAACAATTTTATTGTTAAGAAGTCTATTTTATAACGACTAAAACAATAATTTGTAACTTTGTACTACACGCATTACCATATTATGAATATTAACGACAATATTGAGTCACCACTAAAGCTTAAAATTAGTTTTAATAAGCTTTTGGAGGATTATGAAACTTTATCTAAAAGTGATGATGAGTTTATTGTGGCTAAAGCTAATCAAATTTTGGAAATCGCTAATAAGTTTCCAGAACTTAGAGAAGGCTTTAGTGATTTCTCTACATTAAAAGTAAGAGAAAAAGAAATCAAGATTATACTCCAAGATACATTTAATTCGCTTTTAACAAAAAACGAAATTAAAACAGCTTCAGTACCATTTCATGATTTAATATTCAATGCTTCAGAACGTTTTAAAAGTATTATCAAAACTGCTGGTGATGATTTTAAGCTTCAAATTAAAAACATGCCAGAAGATGATGTGTACATTATTGCATGTACCATTATACTTAATTATTGTTATGGATATAACTTGAACTTAAGAAGGCCATTTTATTACCAAATTCCAGATGAAAATGGTATAATTCGATACTATAAAATATTATATAATGCAGATTTTTGTGAAGTTATCCCAACAGATATAGCAAAACCAATCACAAAAGAAGATTATGATGACTTACTAGATAACTTTGATAATAAAGAGCTATGGAGAGAAAAATTTCCTCCAAATAGTTACATATTTAAGGGCTTTGTAATCTCTAATATTTTCGACATAACAGATGACCAATCCATATCTAATATAAAATCAAGCCTTATAATAGACGAAACCTGTATGGAGGAGAGCTTTATTGAAAGCTTCCATGAAATTTTCAGTTCACTATTAGGTGTTAAAGATATTAAAGTAGGTTTTTCAAGTTATAATAAAGAAGAAAATACGTTTGAGCGAGTATATGGAATTGGAGCTAATAGTTTTTTAATTAATAACTCTGATAGTAAAAAGTGTACTGATTCATTATGTAAATGGTCTTATAATAGATTGTTAAATGATAATAAATATTTTTCTGTTTCGGATGTTGATAGAATGTATGGATTATCTAAAGGTAGAACACCACACATTAAAACATTGCATCAACAGGGTATAAAAAGTGCTATTTTTGCCCCTATAGCTAATGATCGTGGGTTAATGGGTATTTTAGAAATAGTTTCTTTTAAACCGCAAGAACTCAATAGTATTAACGCTTACAAGTTAATTGATGTTATGCCATTTATTGTTTCGGCTGTAGAACGCTCTAATAATGAAGAAGAAAACTTAATTGAAGCTATTATACAACAGGAATGTACATCTATACACCCAAGTGTATCTTGGAAATTTAAACAAGCAGCAAAAAAGTTTTTATTAGATAGTCAAAAAAAGAAAGGCAGTAAAGCATCATTTAGTAAAATAGCGTTCAAAAACGTATATCCTTTGTTTGGCCAAATTGATGTAAAAGGATCCTCTGAAGCAAGAAATCTTGCTACACAAAAAGATTTATCATTACAATTAACTTTGGTAGACAAAGTTTTAGAGAAATTACCAAACGAAGAAAAACTACCTATTTATGAGCAAATTAGGTTTCAAATTGAATCATTTAATACAGAAATAAAAAATGAATTTAAAGTTGATACAGAGCAACAATTAACTTCATTTTTTAAACAAGAAATAGAGCCATTATTCATTTTCTTTTTAGAGAAAAAGAATTTTGCAAAAGAAGAAATTGAAAATTATTTTAGTAAAGTTGATACCAATTTAGGCGTTATTTATTACTACAGAAAAAATTACGACGATACCATTGCGCTTATAAATAAAAATATGTCATCTATACTTGATGAAAAACAAGTAAATGCCCAAAATATGTATCCTCATTTTTTTGAGCGTTTTAAAACTGATGGAGTTGAGCATAACATGTATATAGGAGAATCTATAACGAAAGAGGAAAGTTTTAATTCTATTTACTTATACAATTTAAGGTTGTGGCAGTTGCAGGTTATGTACGAAATGGAAAATAGTTTCTATCAAAACCAAAATGAATATCCAATTGGTTTAGATGTGGCTTCTATGATTTTAGTATTTAATCAACCGTTATCTATTCGTTTTAGAATGGATGAAAAGCAATTTGATGTTGATGGAACTTATAATGCGAGATATGAAGTTGTAAAAAAACGAGTAGATAAAGCTTTTATAAAAGGTACAGAAGAACGTATTACCGCCAAAGGTAAAATGAGCATTGTTTATTCTCATAAAGAAGATGAAATAGAGTATTTAAAGTATGTGCGTTTTATGCAATCTAAAAATATGTTTGGGGATGATGTTGAAATATTAGATTTACAAGATCTTCAAGGCGTAACAGGATTAAAAGCAATTAGAGTAAGTATGATATATCAAAAAAATGAAGGCGATGAAAATACGTTCTATACTTATGATGATTTAATAAAAGAAATAAAAGCTTAAGAAATAAATAAAAATTTAGTTTAAATATTTACACCAAAAAAATACCCAACCAATGCTGTTAAGCCCATTGCAACGGTTCCCCAAAAAGTAATTCTAATAATAGCTTTACCAATACTAGAGCCACCAGTTTTAGCAGCTAAACCGCCTAAAATTATTAGGAAAAAAATGGCAAAGCCATAAAGGTAGTACTCAATATTTTGAAGAGGTAGAAAAAGTGTAACTAAAAGAGGTAGAATACCGCCTAATGTAAAGGCGGCTCCAGATGTTAAAGCTGCTTGTATGGGTTTAGCTTGACTTATTTCATTAATACCTAATTCATCTCTAACATGTGCTCCTAAAGCATCATATTCGGTTAATTCTTTAGCAACAACTAATGCAGTTGTTTTTTTTAAACCTCTTTTTTCATAAATTTCAGCTAAGCGTTGTAATTCGATATCGGGTATTTCTAGTAATTCTTGTTTTTCTCGCTCAATATCTCCTCTTTCAACATCCGTTTGGGAACTAACTGAAACATACTCTCCTGCTGCCATAGATAATGCTCCAGCAACTAAACCAGCTAATGTTGCTAGTATAATTGGCTCTCTTAAATTACTTGCAGCAGCAACTCCTATTGCTATACTTGCTGTTGATAAAATACCATCATTTGCCCCAAGAACAGCAGCTCTTAACCAATTACTTCTGTGTATGTAGTGATTGTCTAAGTAATCATCTAAGTTATTTGTATTATTACTCATTTTTCACGAGCTGGTGTTGTTTTAAATTAATAACTTGAGAAATGCTATCAGCTTCATCAGGAAGTACATCTTCTAATTTAGCACCATTTGTTTTTAATGCAATAGCAAAAGAAAGTACTGAAACAATCATACCTATCATAAATATAGTATATGTAACTCTTAATATTCTATATTTTCGTTCTAATACTTTTCCTAAAAAATAGAGATCTTTAGTTAACGAACTGTACACGTAGTCTTTGTCTTTTAAAAGCTCTTTAACAGCCCAATCGTATTCTTTTAAACTCATTTTATGAAAATTACCAAAAAAGGTAAGATTTACATCTTTATTTGCAACATCTTCTTTAGTGAATTCGCCACTTGTAATATTGGGTCTTGTTGCTATTATAGATAGAATCATAGATATTACACAAGATAAAGTGAAAATAGCAGTAGGATAGATTAAGTAAGCATTATTATCTAGCTTAGAAATTAAATTTGCTAAAACAAGAGATATAATAATAGCGTTTACAGATAGTAAGATATTAGCTTTAGTATCGGCAATATCACTTAGCTTTATGTGATTTCTTAAAGCAACTCTATAAAATGTTTGTATACCACGTTCTGGACTTTCATTTTTATATTGTGCTTTATATTTAGCTTTAAGCTCTTCTGTTTTAAGTTTGCTTGTTCTTTTTTTCTTTGATTTAATAAGCTTTGAAAGGTTCTTTTCTTTTCGTGGTAACCAATTTTTTAAAGCATAATCTGTATAAAACTCATGTTTTTTGGTAAGTACTTTAATATTTTCGTTTTCCCATTCTGTAGGAGTGTAGTTAGCGATACCCTGTATTTCTAATTCTTTTCTTAAAAACTCACTAGCTTCATTAAAATATTTTTTTCCAAAGTGAGAAGCATCAGCATCTCTTATTACTTTTCCAAGATATGTTTTTGGTAAATCTTTAAACTTAGTAGCCATAATACATTCATTAATAGCTTCAATAGTTTTGTCATCAACATTATTTTCTTTTAAAAAAGCAGTTGCAATTTTAACACTTTCTTCTTCATGTCCTTCATTAGTTTTTGTGTAACCAGTATCGTGTAATAAAGCTGCAAATTCAAGTATTTCAGCATCAGATTTATTAATATCTGTATTTTCAATAATTTCTCTAACACTTCGTAAAACACGTTCTGTATGTGTGAAGTTATGGTATATAAAACTTTGATCTAATTCGTTTTTAAACAAATCAAATACAAATTTTTCAGCACTTTCTATTAATTTCGACATAAAACAAGTTTGATTTATAATGACAAATTACTAAAATTTAAATATATTATAGGTGCTTTATCTATAAAGATTTTAACTGTAAGAAAACAAGCTTAATTTCGACTTATTTAAAGCTAAAAGATTATATTCATTTAAAAAAGAAACAATTATATGCTTACTTGGAAAGAAGTTATAAATTTTGCCGTAAACGGAAACCCAACACCAGACAAACGTGTTGAAAAAACCGATACAGAATGGAGAAAACAATTAACTCCAGAGCAATTTAGAATTGCTAGACAAAAAGGAACTGAGCGACCACATAGTGGTGCACTTTGTACTATACATGATGCTGGTAAATACAATTGTATTTGCTGCAATGCACCTTTGTTTGATTCTACTATTAAGTTTAGTTCAGGCACAGGTTGGCCAAGTTTTACTCAGCCAATTAAAGAGAATGCTATTAAGTATGAAAAAGATACAGCATTTGGCATGGTTCGCGTAGAGGTGATGTGTAATATTTGCGATGCACATTTAGGACATGTATTTCCAGATGGACCAGAACCTAGTGGATTACGATATTGTATAAATTCTGAATCTATGCAATTAGAAAAAGAAGTTGTTAATGAATAAAAACTCTCAATTAGCTACAATTGGTGGTGGCTGTTTTTGGTGTACTGAAGCAGTATTTCAAGAAGTTAAAGGTGTAGAAAAGGTTGTTTCAGGTTATTCTGGGGGTAATGTTCCAGGACGTCCAACCTATCGTGAAATTTGTTCGGGTTTAACGGGGCATGCGGAAGTGATTCAAATAACTTTTGATTCTAGTATTATTTCATATGAAGATATTTTAATCATTTTTATGACGACTCATGATCCTACTACTTTAAACAGACAAGGAGCAGATAGAGGTACGCAATATCGCTCTGTTGTATTTTATCATGATGATACTCAAAAAGAAATAGCCGAAAGTGTTATTGAAAAAGTATCTAACTTTTATGAAAACCCAATAGTTACAGAAATAAGCCCTCTAGAAGTTTTTTACGAAGCAGAAAAGGAACATCAAGATTACTATAGAAATAATCAATCACAAGGTTATTGCAGTTTTGTAATAACACCAAAACTAGCAAAACTAAGAAAGCTACATGCCAATAAATTAAAATAATTTTATTGTATTTTTAATAAGTTTTTAGGGTTTACACTGTGAGTTGTTACGCTTTCCGTATGGATTAATTATTTAAGTAAATGAAACATTATTAGAGGTGTTAAAGTCTTATTTTTGTAAGTACAAATAATCAACTATGAAGTTCATTAACTATACGCTTTCATTAATTATATTTTTAACTATCAGTGCTTGTGCGACTTATAATCCACAATATGCCAGTGAGGAAGATAAACAAAATCAATTTCCTTCTAAAGAAATAGATAAAACGTTTTATTTAGTTGGAGATGCGGGATTATCGCCAACAAACGGGATGTCTTTAGCTCTAACGGCATTTAATAAGCATATAGAAGGAAAAAAAACAAAAGAAGATTACACGCTTTTTTTAGGAGACAATATTTATCCTGCAGGATTACAAAACAAGAATCATAAAGATAGAGCTAGTGGGGAGAACGCATTAAATGCTCAAGCAAAGTCTGTTAATGACTTTAAAGGAAAAACTATTTTTATTCCAGGAAATCATGATTGGTATGCTAATGGTTTAAAAGGTTTAAAGCGAGAGGAAAAGTATGTTGAAGACTTGCTAGGAAAAAACACTTTTTTACCAGAAGATGGTTGTCCACTTAAAAGTATAGATGTAAGCGAAACTATTCAGTTAATTATTATTGACACACAATGGTATTTAGAGAACTGGAATAATCACCCAACTGTTAATGATGATTGCGAAATAAAAACCAGAGAACGTTTTTTTCAAGAACTAGAAGGCGAACTTAAAAAGGCTCAAAATAAAACAACAGTTCTTGCTATGCACCATCCTATGTTTACAAATGGTAGCCATGGTGGTAAATATGCATTATCAAAACATTTATATCCTTTTCAACAAAAAATACCGCTTCCTGGTATTGCTTCTTTTATAACACAACTTAGAACACAAGGTGGTGTGTCAATCCAGGATAGATATAATGAACGCTATCATGAATTAATGAGTCGTTTAGAAACCATGACTTTAGATGCTGATAATGTGGTTTTTGTTTCCGGCCATGAGCATACATTGCAATACATTGAAAGTGAAAGCATAAAACAAATTGTTTCTGGCTCTGGTGCTAAAGAATCTGCTGTAGAATTAAGTGATACAGGCTTGTTCTCTTATGGGAAGCAGGGTTTTGTAGAACTTACTATTTTTAAAGATGGAAGTAGTTGGGTTAAATATTTTGGTGAAGATAATGGAGAACCAAAATTATTATTTCAAAAGGAAGTATTTCCTCCAACCGAAAAATATGATTTGTCACATTTACCAGACACTTTTCCTCAAGAAGTTGAAGTGTCTATTTATTCAAAAGAAGAAACCGATAAAACAGGTTTTTTTGAGTCGGTTTGGGGAGATCATTATCGTAATGTTTATAGCACCAAGATAAAAGCAAAAGTGGCAACATTAGATACGCTTTATGGCGGTTTAGAGGTGGTTAGAAAAGGTGGCGGACACCAAACACGTTCACTACGTTTAAAAACCAAAGATGGTAGAGAACTTAATATGCGTGCACTTCGTAAAAGTGCAACACAATACCTTCAAACTGTATTATTTAAAGATACATATATCCAAGATGAATTTGAAAAAACGGCTATTGAAGGATTGATTCTTGATTTTTATACAGCAGCTCATCCTTACGCGTTTACAGTAGTTCCAGATTTATCAAATGCAGCTAAAATTTTTCATACCAACCCTAAATTATATTTTATTCCTAAGCAAAAATCATTAGGAGAATTTAATAGGGAATATGGAGGTGAGTTGTATATGATTGAAGAGCGACCAGAAGATAATTATGCAGATGAAAGAAATTTTGGTTATGCTGATGATATAGAAAGTACACACGATATTATTGAAAAAGTACGTGAGGATGAAAAATATAAAATAGCCGAAGATGCTTTTGTTAGGGCACGACTTTTCGATATGCTTATTGGCGATTGGGACAGACATCAAGACCAGTGGCGCTGGGCACAATTTGATCAAGCAAATGGTGATAAATATTACCATCCAATTCCTCGGGATCGTGATCAAGTGTTTTCTAATTTTGATGGCGCCCTGTTAGATGTTATGAAAATTATTTCAGGTTCAACTAAACAGCTTCAAGTATATGATGATAAATTAGAAGATGTAGAATGGATGAATAGTGCAGGTATTAAAATAGACCGTGTACTTATTCAAGATTCTAATAAAGAAGTGTGGTTGGAGCAGGCTAAATTTCTTCAAGAAAATATAACTGATGAAGTTATTGAAAAAGCCTTTGCAAAAGTGCCAGAGGAAGTTCAAGATATAACTTTAGATGAAATTAAAGAAAAATTAAAAGGAAGGCGTTCTAACTTACAAGACATCGCAACTCGATATTACAACTATTTAAATAAGTTAGTTATTTTAACAGGAACAGATAAGGATGATTTTATAGAAGTTATTAGAACAGGAGATGAAGAAACTCGTATTATTATTTCACGAATTAAAGATGGTGAAAAAGAAGAAGTAATAGTAGATAAAATATTTAATAGAGCCATTACCAAAGAAATTTGGATTTACGGACTGGATGATAAGGATGTTTTTGAAGTCTCTGGTAAAGCTAATAATTTAATTTTTACAAGACTTATTGGTGGTCAAGAAAACGACATTTACAGAATTAAAAACGGAAGACGCATTAAGGTTTACGACCATAAATCTAAACCAAATACGATTGAAGAAAATAAAGGTGCCGATATTAAATTTTCAGATACTTATAACCTAAATCTATTCGATTTTAATAAAAACATTGTAAAAACAAGTGTTATAACACCAGCAATAGGTTATAATCCGGATGATGGTTTTTTATTAGGAATTCAATATGTAAAAACAAAAAAAGGATTTCAACGTAACCCATTTTCTACTCAACATCGTTTTAGAGGAGGTTATTATTTTGCTACTAATGGATTTTCTTTAGATTATAACGGAGAGTTTGCCAATATTTTTGGAGATTGGAATTTACATGTTGGAGGAAAGTTTACTAGTGAGAATTTCACTAACAATTTTTTTGGCTATGGAAATGAAACCGTAAATAATGATGATGCGTTAGATTTGGATTTTAACCGTGTGAAAACTGGTATTTATGCCGTTAAAGTTGGGATTCTTAAAAAAGGAAATTTTGGTAGTGATTATGGTTTTAGAACTTTATTTGAAGGTATAGAAATTGAAGATACACCAGATAGATTTGTGGCAGATTTTATGCCTAGTAATAATACAGATTTTTATAAACGACGATTTTTTGGAGGTCTTGAGGCACAATTTAATTACAAAAGTTTTGACAATGCTATAAACCCAAGCAAAGGAATGACCTTTATGATAAATATTGGAGGTAAAACTGAATTTAAAGATACTGAAAACACTTATGGTTATTTAAATTCAGATTTAGGCTTCTACAACTCACTGTCTAAAAACAAGAAGTTAGTTTTAAAAACAGATGTGAGAACTCAAGTACGAGTTGGAGACGAATTGGTGTTTTATCAAGCAGCTAATATTGGAGGAAAAAATGGTTTAAGAGGGTTTAGAACAGAGCGATTTACGGGTAAAAACTCTTTTGTTGGAAGTGCAGATTTACGTTATAGTTTTCCATCATTTAAAACCAATATACTACCATTTCAAATAGGTGTATTTAGTGGGTTTGATGTTGGTAGAGTATGGTTAAATGGCGACTTTTCAGATAAATGGCATAACGATTATGGTGGTGGATTTTGGGTCACAGCAGCCGAAAGTTTATCAGGAACTTTTAACTTTTTTAATAGTGAAGAAGGCTTAAGATTCTCCTTTGGGTTTGGATTGAACTTTTAATTCATATTAAAAGTGTAAATATTTCCGCCTTCACTTTTGTTTTTTTCATCTGTAATATAAACAATAGAATCATTTTTAAAACAAACACCTTCTTTTTGGGAGGTGTGATTAAATTTTAATTCCTCTATAGTGCCTTTAAAAAAGTAGTCTGGTTTAAAGTTAGAAAGCTTCCATAGTTTATCGTGGTTTAGTAAAACAACAGTTTCGCCATTTGAACTCACGGCAGCCGAAGTAATTTTATTATGTTTTCCATCTAAATTAAAATCGGTAACCAATTCAGCAACATGTTCTCCAATCGTGTTAGGGACTTTTAAAAGAATACTTGATTTGTTTTCTTTGCTAAAAATGTAAAATACATTATCGAGCAGAAAAAAAGCTTCAAAATCTTCGCTTTTCACATCTTTAGGAAGTGTGAAATTTATAGCTTCTGCGTTTGCTTTATCTTCAATAGTGTCAATATTACTCACTTTTAAAATGGTGAATTTTTCACGTTTTTTATTGTTATTTCCAAAATCACCAATGTAAATATTGCCTAAATTATCCGAGGTTAAATCTTCCCAATCATTATTTTTAGCGTTAGAAATATCAATATCTTTAACAATATTTCCTTTTAAATCTAATCCGTATAAATTGTTTTTATTTCCAGCATCTTCAATAGTCCAAAGTAAGTTTGAGCCTTTAACAAGCTCAATGGCAGAAGATTCTTTTAATTCAGAATCAATATCTGCTATGTTATTTAAGTGGCCAGTATTGCAAGATGAAAATAGAATGATAAAAAATATAAAAGTTTTAAATTGAAATGTCATAACTGTATGCTTAATTTAGTAAATATAATATAAAGTATACTTTAGAGAATATAAAATGATTACTCTTAAATTTGTCCTAAAAATTTATTGAAAAACAATAATGATTGATATAAAATGATAGAATACGATGTTGTAATTATTGGGGGAGGAGCAGCAGGTTTTTTCGCTGCTATTAATGTTGCAGAACAAAATCCAGAATTAAAAGTAGCTATTTTAGAGCGAGGAAAAGAAGTGCTTACTAAAGTTAAAGTCTCTGGTGGTGGACGTTGTAATGTTACGCATGCCGAATTTATTCCTAAAGAATTAGTGGTAAACTATCCGCGTGGCGAAAAAGAGTTATTGGGACCTTTTCATGAATTTATGACAGGTGATACTATTGAATGGTTTGAAAAAAGAGGTGTAGAGTTGAAAATTGAAGACGATGGACGCATGTTTCCTATTACAAATTCTTCTCAAACTATTATCGACTGTTTTTTAAATGAAGCCAAAAAGCATGGTGTTGAAATATTAATGAATCACTCGGTTAAAACGATTAAAAAAGAAGCCCTTTTTTATAAAATTGAAACGAGTCAAAGTGATTTCTTATCAAAAAAAATACTTGTTGCAACGGGAAGTAATCCAAAAATTTGGAAGCTTTTAGAAGAATTAGGACACACCATTTCACAACCAGTACCATCACTTTTCACATTTAATATAACAGACGAGCGCATACAAGATATTCCTGGTGTAGTCGCTTTAAATGTTGAGGTAAAAGTTTTAGAAACTAATTTATGGAGTGAAGGCCCTTTACTAATAACACATTGGGGAATGAGCGCTCCATCCATTTTAAAACTTTCAGCTTTTGGAGCATTAGAGCTAGCAAAACGAGATTATAAATTTCAAATAGAAATTAATTTTATAAGAAAGTCTTTTGAAGATTGTTTAGCTATTTTAAAAGTTTTAAAACACGATTTAGCAAAAAAAGCGGTGTTTAAATCTACACAATTTGATTTACCAAAACGCCTTTGGCATAAGTTAGTATTGGCATCTAATATGAATATGGTAACCCGTTGGGCCGATTTAAATAAAAATCAACTAGAAGATTTGTCAAACCAACTAACATCCGCTATTTTTAATGTAGAGGGAAAAAGCACTTTTAAAGAAGAGTTTGTAACCGCTGGCGGCATTAATTTAAAAGAAGTGAATTTTAAAACCTTTGAAAGTAAGTTACATGAAAACTTGTATTTTGCGGGTGAAGTTTTGAATGTAGATGCTGTTACAGGCGGATTTAATTTTCAAAATGCTTGGACAAGCGCCTACATTGCTGCTAAAAATATTTCAAAATAAATGAACACTTTTATCGCATTATTAAAAGGTATTAATGTAGGAGGGCATAAAAAAGTGCCAATGGCAGAATTACGTGAATATTTAACAAAATGT
The DNA here is from genome assembly GCF_900114265.1 of Flaviramulus basaltis. Classification (GTDB taxonomy): domain Bacteria; phylum Bacteroidota; class Bacteroidia; order Flavobacteriales; family Flavobacteriaceae; genus Flaviramulus; species Flaviramulus basaltis. Next base: position 233,397 of record NZ_FPKV01000001.1, on the reverse strand, counting down.
GGGTTTCAAAATGTACAAACCTATATTCAAAGTGGTAATGTGGTTTTTGAATCTAATGAAAAAAGTATTCAAAAAATAGAAGAAACTATTATGAAAGCTATTTTAGATCATTTTGGTTTTGAAGTGTCTGTATTAGTAAAAACAAGAGAGAAATTAAAACGTATTTTTGATGATTCTCCATTTTCAGAAGAAAAAAAGAAAGCCAGTTATTTTATGATGTTGCATGACACTCCAGAATCTGAGTTAGTAAAAGAAGCTTCCGAAAAAATATATGAAGACGAGGAGTATGAGATTATTAAGGATTGTATTTATTTCTTCTGTGAAAAGGGTTATGGTCAAGCAAAATTCAATGCAAATTTTTTCGAAAGAAAGCTTAATACATTTGCCACTGCAAGAAATTACAATACAATGGTGAAATTATTATCTTTGTCTGCAGAAAATTAAATAATGATAGAAAGAGATTTTATTCCCAAATCATATTCAAAAACTATTAAAAGAGGAAGTTTTACATGGTCATCGCCAAGTAATATTGCTTTAGTAAAATATTGGGGAAAAAAGGAACATCAAATTCCGGAAAACCCATCCATTAGTTTTACCCTTAACAATTGTAAAACAGTTACCAAACTAAGTTTTTCTAAAAAGGAAACCAATGATGATTTTTCTTTTGATGTGTTTTTAGATGATGAAAAGAAGGACGATTTCAAGCCAAAAATTGAAACATTTTTCAAACGAATAGTAATCTATTTGCCTTTTTTAAAAGACTTTAATTTTAGAATTGAAACATCAAACACGTTTCCACACAGTTCAGGTATAGCATCATCGGCATCAGGAATGAGTGCTTTAGCTTTGTGTTTAATGAGTATTGAAAGAGAATTTAATCAAAGTATTTCAGACGAATTTTTCATCAAAAAAGCATCATTTTTAGCACGATTAGGTTCTGGGAGTGCATGCAGAAGTCTTGAAGGGGATTTAGTAGTTTGGGGAAAACATGAAGAAATTGAAGGGAGCTCAGATTTATTTGGAGTAAAATATCCTTATGAAGTTCATGGAAATTTTAAAAATTATCAAGACACTATTTTATTAGTTGATAAAGGCGAAAAGCAGGTAAGCAGTACCGTTGGTCATAATTTAATGCATGGTCATCCTTTTGCACAAGAGCGTTTTAAACAAGCAAATCAAAATCTATCTAATCTAATTAGTATTTTAAAAGAGGGGGATTTGGATACTTTTATCGCTTTAGTAGAAAGTGAAGCATTAACGCTACACGCGATGATGATGAGTAGTATGCCGTATTTCATTTTAATGAAACCTAATACGCTTGAAATCATCAATAAAATTTGGAAATTTAGACAAAATACAGACTCAAAAGTATGTTTTACATTAGATGCTGGTGCTAATGTACACGTGTTATATCCAGAAAATGAAGCTGAAACTGTTTTGAAATTCATTAAGAATGAATTAGTTGCATATTGCCAAAATGGACATTATATTTGCGACAAAATTGGTTTTGGTGCAAAACAATTGTAACTTTATAACTCCGAATCAATTTAAATAAATGAAAGGACCTCTATTTTATTCTAAAATACTACTTTTTGGTGAGTACGGAATCATTAAAGATTCTAAAGGTTTATCTATACCTTATAATTTCTATAATGGTGCTTTAAAGAAAGATGAAAACCCTTCAGAAAGTGCTATAAAATCTAACCAAAGTTTAAAACGTTTTGTTGATTATTTAGAAAATATTGATGAAAAATTAGTGACTTTTGATTTTGATATTTTAAAAGAAGATGTAAACAAAGGTATGTACTTTGATTCTTCTATTCCACAAGGTTACGGCGTTGGTAGTAGTGGCGCTTTAGTTGCAGCTATTTACGATAAATATGCACAAGATAAAATTACGGTTTTAGAGAATTTAACGCGTGAAAAACTTTTAAAGTTAAAGGCGATTTTCTCTGAAATGGAATCGTTTTTTCATGGTAAATCTTCAGGGTTAGATCCTTTAAATAGTTATTTAAGCATACCAATTCTTATAAATTCAAAAGATAATATTGAGGCCACAGGAATTCCTGCACAACAAAATGGTAAAGGGGCGGTATTTTTATTAGATAGTGGAATTATTGGAGAAACGGCGCCAATGGTAAGTATTTTTATGGAAAACATGAAAAAAGAAGGTTTTCGTAAAATGCTCAAAACACAATTTATAAAACATACGGATGCTTGTGTTGAAGATTTCTTAACAGGTAATATAAAGTCGTTATTTAAAAATACAAAACAACTATCTAAAGTAGTTTTAAATCATTTTAAACCTATGATTCCTCAGCAATTTCATGAGCTTTGGAAAAAAGGCATAGACACTAACGAGTATTACTTAAAACTTTGTGGTTCTGGTGGCGGTGGTTATATTCTTGGGTTTACTGAAGATATTGAAAAAGCAAAACAATCACTTGCAGATTATAAATTAGAAGTCGTTTATAACTTTTAATATTACTAGTCATTCTTAACTTGATTTAGAACCTCATTAATATTTAGTTTTCATGCTTTCAAGAAGACAGAAACATATTCTACTTAAGTTTTTTAGTATGTTTTCTGTGGTAAGGGGTTACAATATTCTCATTGTTGTAATAGCGCAATATTTAACATCTATTTACATATTAGCACACGATAAGCCTTTAAAACAAGTTTTATTTGATGTTAATTTATTTATGTTAGTATTGGCATCTTCAGCAACTATTGCAGGTGGATATATTATTAATAATTTTTACGATTCAGAAAAAGATCTAATTAATAAACCTATTAAGTCTAGGTTAGATAAGTTAGTAAGTCAAAATACAAAACTGTCATTTTATTTTGTACTAAATTTTACGGCAGTTGTTATGGCAAGTTATGTGTCTTTTAATGCTGTGGTATTTTTTTCAATATACATTTTTGCTATTTGGTTTTATTCTCACAAACTTAAAAGGATGCCTTTTATAGGAAACTTAACATCGGCAGTTTTAACTATAACACCATTTTTTGCCATTTTCTTATATTATAAAAATTTTGAAACAGTTATTTTTGTACACGCTATATTCTTGTTTTTAATAATTTCTATGCGGGAACTCACAAAAGATTTAGAAAACATGAAAGGCGATTTGCTTCAAAACTACAAAACCATTCCAATAGTTTATGGGCAGAAAGTTTCGAAAATAATGCTAACAGCATTGTCGGTTTTAACAATCATCCCTACTTATTTATTGTTATATAAATTTGATGTAGGCCATATGAATAACTTTTTTTATGGAAGTACTGTTCTACTAGTCGTGTTTTTGGTAATCCTTTGGAAATCTAAAACAAAAACACATTATTTGATATTACATAACATCCTTAAATTTATTATTTTAACTGGTGTTTTTAGTATTTTACTAATAGATGTAAGTGTTATTTTAAATCGTATTTAAATCGTAAATCTAAAATCGCATTTCGTAAATTTAAAGAGTATATTTGCAAAAAAATAAAAGTAATGAACAGGCATCAAGGTAGTAAAGGAAAAGGAAAAACTTCAGGACGAGGTAGTAATAATACTCGTAGTAATAGTTCTGCACGCGGAAATGCGCCTATAAAAAATCAAGGAGGATTTACAAAACCTTCTAGTACAACTAAACAAACTTCACCAAAAAAATCTAATCCAGATGAAATTAGATTAAACAAATATGTTGCAAATTCTGGTATGTGTTCTCGAAGAGAGGCAGATGTACATATTGCAACAGGTTTAGTTTCTGTAAACGGAAAAGTGATTATAGAAATGGGGTATAAGGTAAAACCAGGTGATGAGGTACGATATGATGGTGCACGAATAAACCCAGAGAAAAAAGCTTATGTTTTACTTAATAAGCCAAAAGGTTTTGCAACTACAACAAGCGAAGGTAAAGGAAGAACGGTAATGGATTTAGTGGCTAATGCAACATCGTCTCGTATAAAACCTATTGGTCGTTTAGGAAGAAACTCTAAAGGATTATTACTATTTACAAATGATGAGCAAATACACGATAAATTCACAAATTCTAAAAATGGAGTTGCACGTTTATTTCATATAGAACTTGATAAAAACTTAAAACTTGAAGACTTAAAAAAAATTCAAGCAGGTTTAAAAATAGAAGGAAAGTTGTTTTCTGTAGAAGAGATTAGTTATATTGATGGTACTTCAAAAAAAGAAATTGGTTTAAAAATTAAGAACACAGGAAACACCATTATACGTACTATCTTTGAATACATTAACTACGAAATTGTAAGTTTAGATTGTGTTGCTATTGGGCATTTAACAAAAAAAGATATTCCACGTGGTAGTTGGAAACATTTAACCGAGCTAGAGTTGAATACGTTGAAGATGCTTTAATTAGTTTTTAAAGGCTCCAATATGCCATAAAACACCAGAAGGGTCGTGAACAAAATATTCATTTCCCCAATCGTTATAATGTATTTCTGATATTCTTACCATTTTATATTTAGAAGTAAGATTTAGTTTTTTAATTTCAGCTAGATGTTCTTCTGCATTATCAACTTCAAGGAAAATCATAGAATTATCAACCCATTTTTTTACATAAGAATCTTGTAAATAAAATCCGAAATCGCCACTTTTAAAATATGACATTTTAAATGAGGTTTTAAATTCTTCAAAACCAAAATCTAAATAAAATTGGCGTGAAAGATTATAATCTTTTGCGCCAAAAAAAGCTCTTATAGATTTTATATTGTGCTTCATTTAGTGGAATTAATATACTAAAAGTAGTAAATATTTTTGATTACTAATTCATTGGTTTCTAAAAAAAATAAGCTTGATAATTTATTCATAGAATAGAGCCATAACAAGGGATGTGGCAGTTCAAAAAAAAAATAAAAAAAAAGGGTGTAATTAAAAATTTTGTATTTCATTTGCACTGTTTTTTAGCTGAACAAATTGAAACCTGTTTCTATGTTCGGGCTTTTGAAAAATAGGAAGTTATATTCAAAAGCAGCTTACAGATTAAGTGACCGAATTTTAAAGCTTACTTCAGTATCACCCATTTATGCGATCCAGCATGAATATGCCTTTGTGCCTACAACACAGAGTCAAATTCGTATTTGATATTGTTTATTTTTTACTATCTTAACCTGTAGTTAACCTACAAATTACATCTTTAACTTTTTAAAAAAAATAAATGAATACTAAGTATATTGATTTAATCAATCAAACTTTTGATTTCCCACAAGAAGAATTCAATTTAAATAATAAAACATTAGAGTTTCACGGCATAGACCTTATGAAGCTGGTTGAAACCTACGGGTCTCCATTAAAATTTACATATTTACCACAAATTTCAAACAATATTAATCGTGCAAAAAAATGGTTTGCAGATGCTATTGAAAAAAATGATTATAAAGGTAAATACAACTATTGTTACTGCACAAAAAGTTCACATTTTAAACATGTTTTAAATGAAGCTTTAAAAAACGATATACATATTGAAACGTCATCGGCTTTTGATATTGATATTGTTGAAAATTTAAAAGCAGCTGGTAAAATTACTAATGAAACTTTTGTTATTAGTAATGGTTTTAAGCGTGCACAATATGTTACTAATATTGCTAGATTAATTAACAGCGGGCATAAAAATGCTATTCCAATAATTGATAATTACGAGGAAATTGAATTATTGTCTCAAGAAATAAAAGGCAAATTCAATATAGGTATTCGTATAGCCTCAGAAGAAGAACCAAAGTTTGAGTTTTATACATCGCGTTTAGGAATTGGCTATAAAAATATTGTACCATTTTATAAAAATCAAATTCAAAATGATAAAAAGGTTAAACTTAAAATGCTTCACTTTTTTATTAATACAGGTATTCGAGATAATGCATATTATTGGAATGAATTATCAAAATGTTTAAAGGTTTATACAAGTCTTAAAAAGATTTGTCCAACTTTAGACAGTCTAAATATTGGTGGTGGATTTCCAATTAAAAATTCATTAGTATTTGATTTTGATTATGAATATATGGTTGATGAAATCATACACCAGATAAAAACGGTTTGTGAAGAAGAAGAGGTAGATGTGCCTAATATTTTTACCGAATTTGGTAGCTTTACAGTAGGAGAAAGTGGTGGTGCTATTTACGAAGTACTTTATCAAAAACAACAAAACGATCGTGAAAAATGGAATATGATTAACTCATCATTTATCACAACATTGCCAGATACTTGGGCTATAAATAAACGATTTGTTATGTTGCCAATAAACAGGTGGCAAGATAGTTACGAACGTGTATTATTAGGTGGTTTAACTTGCGATAGTGATGATTATTATAATAGCGAGCAGCACATGAATGCTATTTATTTACCAAAGTACAATAAAGAAAAACCATTATATATTGGCTTTTTTAATACAGGTGCATACCAAGAAACTATTGGTGGTTTTGGTGGCTTACAACACTGTTTAATTCCGTCACCAAAACATATATTAATTGATAGAGATGAAGATGGAAACATCACAACAGAATTATTTAGTGAACAACAAAAAAGTGAAGACTTACTTAAGATTTTAGGTTATGAATAATACTTACGCAGGAATTCCAGAAGAGTTCGCAAAACTGGAAAGTGCTAAAATTGTATTAATTCCTGTGCCTTACGATGGTACAAGTACATGGCAAAAAGGAGCAGATAAAGGGCCAAAGGCTTTTTTAGAAGCTTCAGAAAACATGGAATATTACGATATTGAAACAGGTACAGAAGTGTATCAACAAGGTGTGTTTTTAGCTGATGCAGTAACCGAAAACACATCACCAGAAGCTATGATTGATGCGGTACATCAAGTTACTAAAAAGTACATCAAGAAAAACAAGTTTGTAACCATTTTTGGTGGCGAGCATTCTATTTCTATAGGAACCATTCGTGCTTTTAACGAAATGTTTCCAAGTTTAACCGTGTTGCATATTGATGCGCATGCAGACTTGCGTAAAGAATATGATGGTTCTAAATGTAATCATGCTTGTGCGGTTTATGAAGCAAGTCAAAACACTAATTTAATTCAAGTAGGGATTCGTTCTATGGATATTATGGAAAAAACTGTAATGGACGAAGAGAAAACCTATTTTGCACATGATATGGCGGTTGATGATACTTGGATGGATTCAGCAATCGATCAAATGACGGATAATGTGTTTATCACTTTTGATTTGGATGCTTTAGATCCTTCTATTATGCCAAGTACAGGAACACCAGAACCAGGCGGCTTATTGTGGTATGAAACTTTAGAGTTTCTAAAACAAGTATTTGAAGAAAAAAATGTGGTAGGATTTGACATTGTTGAGCTCTGCCCAAATTCAAAAGAAAAATCATCCGATTTTTTAGCTGCAAAATTGTATTATAAGATGTTAAGTTATAAATTTATGGACGAAGCCATAGACAACGAATACGATAATACTTACGATAATTCAAAACAAAAAACTAACGCTTCTAAATTTAGCGACGAAGATGAATACTAAAGGACCAATTTCACAATTTATAGAAAAACATTATTTACACTTTAATGCAGCAGCATTAGTTGATGCAGCAAAAGGGTATGAAGCTCAGTTAGATTCTGGTGCAAAAATGCTAGTATCTCTTGCAGGAGCAATGAGTACTGCAGAACTAGGTAAGAGTTTTGCAGAAATGATTCGCCAAGATAAAGTGCAAATTATATCTTGTACAGGAGCGAATTTAGAAGAAGATATTATGAATTTGGTAGCACATTCACATTATAAGCGTGTGCCAAATTATCGCGATTTAACACCTCAAGAAGAATGGGATTTGTTAGAAAAAGGTTTAAACCGTGTTACTGATACTTGTATTCCAGAACATGAGGCGTTTAGACGTTTACAAACACATATTCATAAAATTTGGAAAGATGCTGAAGCTAAAGGAGAACGCTATTTGCCGCATGAGTATATGTATAAAATGTTGTTGTCTGGAGTTTTAGAAGAGTATTACGAAATAGATTTAAAAGATTCATGGATGTATGCTGCTGCAGAAAAAAATTTACCAATAGTATGCCCAGGTTGGGAAGATAGTACAATGGGTAACATTTTTGCAAGTTACGTGCTTAAAGGCGAATTAAAAGCAAGTACCATGAAATCTGGAATAGAATACATGACATTTTTAGCAGACTGGTATACAGATAATTCAAAAAATGGAATCGGTTTCTTCCAAATAGGAGGAGGAATTGCTGGAGATTTTCCAATATGTGTAGTACCTATGTTATATCAAGATATGGAACGTACAGATACACCATTCTGGAGTTATTTTTGTCAGATTAGTGATTCAACAACAAGTTACGGGTCGTATTCTGGTGCAGTACCAAACGAGAAAATAACTTGGGGTAAATTAGATATTAATACCCCAAAATTTATAATAGAAAGTGACGCTACTATTGTGGCGCCATTAATTTTTGCTTATTTATTAGGGCAATAACCATGGACGCAAAAAAAATTGAAAATATAGAACTTAAGTACTTAACTGTTGATGATTTTGAGGAATTAAAAGCAGCAACATTAGAGTCTTATGGAGGTGTGCTTGATTCGTATTGGAAAAAGCATCATATACAAAAATTAACAACCATGTTCCCAGAAGGTCAAGTGGTTATTAAAATTGATGGAAATTTAGCAGGTTGTGCATTATCACTTATTGTAGATTATGATAAAATTGATGATAACCATACCTATAATGATATTATTTCTGGAGAATCTTTTAAAAATCACGATTCTGAAGGCGATGTATTATATGGTATTGATGTGTTTATAAAACCAGAATATAGAGGCTTACGTTTAGGTAGACGTCTTTATGATTATAGAAAAGAAATTTGCGAAACGTTAAACTTAAAAAGTATCATGTTTGGAGGTAGAATGCCAAATTATCATAAGCATAAAGAATTTTCACCTAAAGAATATATTGAAAAAGTAAAACGTAAGGAAATTCATGATCCTGTTTTAAATTTTCAAATTTCTAACGATTTTCATCCTGTACGTGTTTTAAAGAATTATTTAGAAGGCGACACAGCATCAAATGAATATGCGGTTTTAATGGAATGGGATAATATATATTATACCAAACCCAACAAAAAAGCAAGCACTATAAAAACAGTAGTTAGACTAGGTCTTATACAATGGCAAATGCGAACGTATAAAAGCTTAGACGAATTAATGCAGCAGGTAGAATATTTTATTGATAGTGTATCTGCTTACCGATCAGATTTTGCAGTATTCCCAGAGTTTTTTAATGCCCCTTTAATGGCAGAGTTCAATCATATGCATGAACCAGAAGCGATTAGAGAGCTAGCAAAATTTACCGAGACAATAGTAAATAAACTAAAGCAGTTATCTATCTCGTATAACATAAATATTATTTCTGGTAGTATGCCAGAAGTGGTTGGAGATAAGTTATATAACGTAGGTTATTTATGCAAAAGAGATGGAAGCAGTGAGCGCTATGAAAAAATACATGTAACACCAGATGAGGCTAAAGTTTGGGGCATGCAACGTGGAAATAAATTGCAAACATTTGATACAGATTGTGGTAAAATAGGAATTTTAATTTGTTACGATTCAGAGTTTCCAGAATTATCTCGTTTACTTGCTGATGAAGGTATGGATATATTATTTATACCATTTTTAACAGATACTCAAAACGGCTATTCACGTGTTCGTTTATGTGCTCAAGCGCGTGCTATAGAAAATGAATGTTATGTAGCGATATCAGGAAGTGTTGGTAATTTACCAAATGTAAATAATATGGACATCCAATATGCACAATCTGCCGTATTTACACCATGCGATTTTTCATTTCCAAGTAATGGTATAAAAGCAGAAGCAACACCAAATACAGAAATGATATTAGTTGCAGATGTAGATTTAAGTTTACTAAGAGAACTCCACTCATTTGGAGCAGTTAAAAATTTAAAAGACAGAAGAAAAGATTTTTATGATGTTATTCGTGTAAAATAACCATAAATAATTATCTTTAAAACATATAACAAATCAATTTTTACCCAAATAAATGAAAAAAGGAAACGATAATTTAAAACGTGTTATTGTAGATTTCAAGAAACTAACCCCGGAAATTTTAGCCCTTTTAGTTGATAGATATCCAGATGGTTATGATGATGACCAAATAATATCTTTTAAAAATCAGCACAATGAAATTATTGAAGCTGTAGAGGTAACTACTAAAGACACCAAGTATTTGGTGAAAGTAAGTACTAAACTTGCAGTTACTATGGAGAATTATGATGAGGATGATTATGAAGATTTTGCTGGAGATGATCCAGATGCAGTACAAGATCCAGATGTGGTTGATGAAGATACAGACGACGACGATAACGAATAAACAAATATTAGTATTATGAGAAAAGCTGTTTTTAAGTCCTGCAAAAACGGTTACTATAAGTTTTGGTTTGAAAACGGGGAAGAATTAGTTTTTGAAGACGTTCATCCTAGAGTTTTAAAACAATTCGATTTAAAAAACGATAAAAGTTTAATAGATCAAGAATTCAGAATAACATTTGTTGAAGATGAAGATGGTGACGATGTTATTTACAGAGTAGAAAGCTTAAAACCAATTTAATTTATGCACTATGCAAACCTCGTTTCACATGTCGTTACCTTGTATCGGTGTCAAGGAGACAAAAGGCTTTTACATTAATATTGGTGCTTCCTTAGGAAGAACAACACAAAATTGGGTTGATATAAATTTATTTGGGCACCAAATAACATTTATAAAGGCGGGAAAATTCCATTTTAACAATCCTAATTATGTATTTGAAGGTAAAATTTTGCCGTCTTTTCATTTTGGAATAATTCTCGATTTAAAAACATGGAATAGTATTTATGCTAAACTCAAAGAGCAAAGTTTAAATGTAGTAACAGAAAGCACATTTTTAAAAGATAAAATGGGAGAACACACTTCTTTTTTTATAAAAGATCCCAATGATTATATGTTAGAATTTAAGAGTTTTAAAAAATCAAAAGATATTTTTAATTCATAATGTACTCTGTAGTTGCTTACCAAGTAGCTAGTGCTATTAATATAAAATCTAGTAAACAGGAATTGCCATGGCAATTAGTGTTTCAAAATAGCGACGAACTTTATTATACGAGTTCAGAACAAAAGTATATTTATATATTTCAATACGGTATGGTTTGTTTTTTTAACATGATTACTACCGAAATTGAAGCAACTCTAAAAATATTACAGCCCTTTTGCTCAAATTATTTTTCTGAAAAACTTTCAGACTCTGTTGAGGTTTTCATAAAACCAAACTCACTTAAAGTTCAGTTTGATACAGTAATTTTACCAACTTTACATAAGGAAATGATAAGATTGGTTATGTTAAATATATCACAATCTGTTGCTTTAGATAGGTATTCTGAAATCACCGAAGATTTACTTATTGAAACCAATAATCATACTTCATATCTTGAAGAAAATGGGAAACTAGATATTTCGGGCAATAAATTAAAACGTTTTATTGGAAAGATTTTTAACATCAAAAACAAGATTTCGGAGAACTTATATATTTTTGATTCACCAGAAATTACTTGGGATAACGAACAATTAAATAGGCTTAATCAAGATTTAAAAAACACTTTTGATTTAAAAGATAGATATCGATTAATTCACGATAGAATAGAAATAATTAAAGAGAATTTAGAGCTCTTTAAAGATATTATGGACCATAAGGAAAGTAGCCGTTTAGAATGGATAATTATCATCCTTATTGTTATTGAAGTTATTGATTTATTTATAGCAAAACTTATTAATTTAATTTAAAAAAGCAGAAAAATATATTATTTTTAACTTGCACACTACTAATGGCTTAAAGGGTTAAGTCTTTGTAAGTAAATCGGACTTGTGGTAGATTGATTTCCGATAAATTATTTCAATTTAATTTTAAATATTATCAAAATGAAAACAAAATTTTTATTCATGTTAAGTGGTCTTGTTTTGTCGGTTTTTACATTAACAAGTTTTAAAAATGCACCTATTTTCAATACTATTGAATATCATGTTCAAGACGCAAAAGTTATAAATGCTGTTTATGATGGACATGAAGATTATGGTTATAATTTTATAACAAAAAATGAAGACGGTGATGAACATACTTTAACGTTTCAACAAATTGAAGAAGATATATTAAAAGCATTCGATTTAAATTCAGATGATTTAGTTGGAGCAAAATTTAAAGTTACTTATACTACAGAAGTTGAAGTTACTATAGATAGTGATGGTTATGAAGAAGAGGAAGAGGTTAATATCATTTCTAAATTAGAAAAATTATAAATTTCTTTCAGATATTCATTTTACTATAAATTTAGGCTTCCATTTTGGAAGCCTTTTTTATAAAAACTTCCCAAATAAAAACACCATAAACAATTACATACTCTAAAGCAATAACCCACAGGTTTTCAGATTTATCGGCCTTGTTAATGTTCAAATAAGCGAGATAACTAAGCATAATTACAAAACTCCACACCAATGGAAACTTATTTTTAGTAAAAACTGATAAAATTAAAAGTGTAGCAATATACCAAGGGTGCACCGTTGTAGCTGTAAAATAGTAAAACGAAATCACCAATAACATGGCGGTAATAAGTTGAACTGTGGTTTTGTTTTTTCTGAAAAAGCTGATGATTAAAACAAACAAAATAACAATATAAGGTATTGTTTTTCCAATCCTAACAATTTCGTTGTAACCACCATGAGAATATCCAATGGCTTTTGCAATGTAAAATAAACTAGCATTAAATTGAAAATTTTTAAACCATAGACTTGTAGTGTTTATATAGTTTTCAATAAATTCTGAGGCATAAAAAGGAGCAAAAAGCAAGAGCGTTATTATACCAACAATAACATAAAATAAAATCAGTTTTGGTATTCCTGTGAAGTCAGGAACCCATGTTTTAACTGATTGTTTTTCTTTAGTAAACCACTGAAAAAACAAAGGCAAAAATAGTAAAGGAATTAACTTAACAGAAATCGATAACGCTAAAATCACCGCTGCAAATTGCCATTTACCTATATGCAGTAAATATAAACTCCATATTAGAAAGAAAATCATAACGCCTTCAAAATGAAGGTTGCCAGTAAGTTCTATAATAATAAATGGGTTTAAAATGTACCAAAAAATGTTGTGAACAGGTAAGTTTAATTTTTCTAACAGTTTTTTGCCAAAATGTAAGGTTCCAAAATCGGCAGTGATAATAAGTAAGCGCATTACTATTACCGAACCTATAATACTTTTACCAGTAAATAAAGCAGCAATAATAAAACATAATTGATTCATTGGCGGATAATTACTAAAATGGCTCGCATTTAAAGTACCCATACCAGCGTATAATTCTTGGGATTGAGCTATTGGAAATTCACCACTACTTATAAAAGATTCTACATTAAACAAATAAGGATTTAAACCTTCAAGAATTAGTCGTCCATCCCAAATAAAACGGTAAAAATCTTGCGATAAGTTTGGAATAGCAAGTATAAAAATAGCTCTAAACCCAAATGCTAAATAAGTAAGTAGTTTAATATTGTGTTTAAATATTTGTACCAACTTATAAAATAAAAAAAACAAAGTTACATAGAGCGACACTAGTTTTACATAGTCTGTACGCAGTAAATCGTAAGCAAACGAGATATAAAAAAGTATGCTACTAAAAGCCAATAATAAAGGCGTTTTATATAGTTTAAAAAAAGCTGGGTTTAAAAGCATACTCAAATATAGTATTATTTGTTTGTTGTAGTTAGTAATAAAAACAAACTTGAATTTGTTAAAAAAATGATAACTTAGTTCAATACTTGATAAATAAACATTGCAAATTTTTATCTAGAAATGAGTATGATGTCCAAAAGTTTTAGAATGAAAATATATAGTTTTTACAAACCATGAAACCAATTACCAAATATGCTAAAAACAAAGGTATTAATATAGCTTATCAAGTTGTTGGTGAAGGTAAGGTAGACCTTATTTTTGTACCTGGTTGGGTTTCTAATATTGATATGATGTGGATAGATTCTAAAATTGGAGATTTTCTTAATCAACTTACAAGATTTTCAAGACTCATATTGTTTGATAAAAGAGGAACAGGTCTTTCAGATAGAGTGAATCCAACATGCACACTTGAAGAACGAATGGATGATATTTTGAGTGTAATGCATGCTGTGGGAAGTAAAAAAACAGTCATTTTTGGTCATTCTGAAGGTGGAACAATTGCAAGTCTTTTTGCAGCCACCTATCCAGAACTATCAATTTCTTTAATAACTTTTGGTGCTTTTGCGAAAAGAAAATATTCTATAGATTACCCTTGGGCGCCTAAACCCGAGGAACGAAAAGTTTTCTACGATGCTATAAAAAAAGAATGGGGTAATGCTCAAAAAATAGGATTAGAATGGATTATGCCTTCTGCGGCTAATGATAAGGAATATTATAATTGGTTCGCAAGCTACTTACGCTCATCGGCAAGTCCTGAAGCAGCACTTGCACTTGCTGTGATGAATACCGAATCAGACATAACAAATATTTTAAACACCATTAAAGTTCCTTCATTAATTCTTCATAGAAAAGACGATATAGACGTTAAATTTGAAGAGGCTAAATATTTAGCAGAACGCATTTCAAATTCAAAACTTGTAGAACTACAAGGAAATGATCATTGTTTTTGGGTAGGTGATTCCTATTCTGTATTAGTAGAAGTTGAGGAATTTATTACAGGAATAAGACCTGTAAAGAAAGTTAGTCAACTTAAGAATCCAACAGTTAAATACTTGAAAATTGATATTGAAGAGACGATGCTTAATAACTTTCAATATAATTTAACAATAGAAGATTTTGCTAAACTATGTGGTCTAAGCTTGTCTGTGTTTAAAAGAAATTTTAGCAAGCAATTTAGTACGACACCTTTTAGATGGATAAAAGAAAAACGTCTAGATTATGCAAAGAAGCTTTTATTAGAGTCAGATTTAAATGTGAATCAAATATGTTATGAAAGCGGGTTTATCAATAATTCCCATTTTATAAAATCCTTCAAAGGAAAATTTAAATTATCTCCGAATCAATTTAGAATAAAACACACAAATGATTAATATGTTTATTTTGGACTTTAAAACACATTATTAGGATTTTTTAGCAAAGCCATATTATTTCTTTTAGTAGACTTTTACTTTATCATAAAAAAACTAAAAGAAATGAAAAAAATTATCATCTTAATTTATGGAGCATTGGCTTACATTATTTTCCTTATTGCATTTCTTTATGCAATAGGATTTGTAGGGAATATGTATGTGCCAAAAACAATAGACTCTGGAGTTGAAACTTCATTATCTAAAGCTATAATTATCAATATTATTTTATTGAGTGTATTTGCAATACAACATAGTTTGATGGCAAGACCAGCATTTAAAAAATGGTTTACTTCAATAATTTCACCTGCAATAGAAAGGAGTACTTATGTTTTATTATCAAGCTTAGCACTTATTTTGCTTTACTTATATTGGCAGCCTTTAACAACTGTAGTTTGGGACGTTGAAAACCAAATTATTGCATTTATACTTATTGGAGTGTTTTTCTTGGGGTGGTTAATTGTACTGCTTTCTACATTTATGATTAATCATTTTGAGCTTTTTGGTTTAGCACAAATTTTTAATAATCTAAAAAATAAACAAACAGAAAACCCGAAATTTCAAACCAACTATTTGTACAAAATTATTAGACATCCAATTATGTTAGGATTCATAATTGCCTTTTGGGCAACACCTGTAATGACAGTAGGACACCTCATGTTTGCTGTGATTACAACACTTTATATTTTAATTGCTATAAAGTTTTTAGAAGAAAAAGATTTACGTAAATCAATTGGTGAAAAATATGAAACTTATCAAAAGGAAGTGCCAATGCTTATTCCTTTTATAAAAAGCAAATGATAAACATCAATATTAATAATTTGTAAGACGACTTAAGTTCTATTGAAGATACTCTCTTGAATGTTATGATAGGATTTCTAGCTGTATTTATTATTAGGAATAATTTCATTATAGTAAAAATAAAATAAATGGCTTGTAAGAATGTAGAATTTCCTTCTCAAGGCGTCTTGTTAAGAGGAAGGTTGTATATACCAAAAAGCGATAGCATAGAATATCCTTTGGTAATTATGGCTCATGGTTTTTCATCCACTATTAATGGTATGGTTGCAGATAAATATGCAGAAGAATTTTATAATGCAGGATATGCTGTTTTACTATATGATCATAAAAATTTTGGTATTAGTGAAGGCAAACCAAGGCAAGAACTCAATTATTGGGAACAATGCAGAGGATATATTGATGCTATAAATTTTGCACAAACCATCACTCATATTGATAAAGACAAAATTGTACTTTGGGGGGACAGTATGAGTGGTGCTGAAGTTTTAACTGTTGCAGCTATTGATGAAAGGATAGTAGCAATTATTGCTCAAGTTCCAGCTTTTGGTGATGATCCAATTCCATTTGAAAGGGCAGATGAAATGATGAAAAGCATTAAAGAAATCCTTTTAAATGAAAATTTAAAAAATTTAGATAAAAATGAAACTGATGTAATAGCTGTTGTGTCTCCAAATCAAGGGCATATGGTTTCGGCACTTAAAGAGCTTACTGCATATCGTTGGTTTATAGAATACGGAGGAAGGTTTAATACCAATTGGCAAAACAGTATTTCTTTTGCAACTTTTATAAATGCTCCAAAAAACTATCATAGAGGAATTGCCGCAGGATTTTTAAAAGTTCCTGTATTATTGGTTATTGCAACAAATGACGAAATGGAGGGAGCAAGCGATATAATTTCTAAAGCGGTTTTTGATAAAATTAGCCAGCCAAAAGAAATAATAGAACTTGATGGTGGTCATTTTGGTCTATTAGAATATCCTAGTGAATTATTTAACGAATCAAGTAAGAGTCAGATTAATTTTCTTAAAAAGTTATTTTGTAATTAATAGTTGAAGATAATTTTCAATTGCCTAAGTATACCTTTTTATGCGTTAGCGATTGCAGTGGCATCCTTTTTTGAGGAACGAGAGAAAAGATATAACGGAAAGCGCGACCCTTTTTTTGGGTAACGCCCAATAAACTCAATAGACAATATATTTCAAGTATATTTAAAAATAGTATTAAATACATAATCACTTTTTTTATAATTTGCTAAACTATATTTTATCACATTGGGAAAAACTACTCTTATAATTGGTTTGTTATGTTATGTTTTAAGTGTTAATGCACAAACAGATACATCTTCATCAAAATTTACATTTACAGGAGATTTTAGGTTTAGAGTAGAGCAAGATTGGGACTCAAAAAAAACGGATGGTACTTTTAGGGACAACAGGTCGCGATTAAGATATAGAGTTAGATTAGGAGGTAGTTATAATATAAATCAATGGGCTACTATTGGTGCCAGAATAAGAACTGGACAGCCAGATAAACAACAAGACCCGCAACTTACTTTAGGCGATGGTTATGGTGAGTTTAATACATTGCCAATAGGGTTTGAGAAAGTATTTTTTGAAGCAAAACATAAGGGCTTTTTGATTTGGGCTGGGAAAAACACATTTCCTTTTGAAAAAAGTAACGAATTGTTTTGGAGTGATAATGTATATCCTGAAGGTTTTTTTTTAAAGAAGCGTTTTATTATTAAATCTAAATTTGTTAATCAGCTAGACCTTAGTGGCGGGCATTTTATTATTAATACCTCTGGAAATTCTTTTGAAAACGATAGTTATTTTGAGGGTTTTCAGGCATCTTTTAGTTTGTTTGATAGTAAGTTAAAAGTATATCCATCATTTTACTATTTTAAAAATATACCTAATATACCAGATGGTAATGCCGATTTTGTTTTTAATTATTCCATTTTGCATCTAGGAACAAAATTGAAACTATTAAGTAAGCCTAATGTAAATTTTGAAGCAGATTATTATTCAAATTTAGAAAATTATGATAGCAATGATAATATTGAATCAAACTTCAAAAACCAAAAAAATGGATTTGTAATTGGTATTACCTTTGGGCAATTAAAAACCCAAGGTGATTGGTTGTTTAAAGTAACTTATACCAATTTAGAACAATATGCAGCGGT
Organism: Flaviramulus basaltis; assembly: GCF_900114265.1. Classification (GTDB taxonomy): domain Bacteria; phylum Bacteroidota; class Bacteroidia; order Flavobacteriales; family Flavobacteriaceae; genus Flaviramulus; species Flaviramulus basaltis. The sequence goes on along the minus strand of NZ_FPKV01000001.1, from coordinate 215,254 downwards.
TGATTTTTTTGCACAAAACGATTGGGCAAGATGGGATTATTCTTCTTTTGATTCTCCCGACGGACGCTTAACAAATTTCAAAGGTATTGAACTTGTTGGAGGCTATGCTTTAAACCAAAAAATGACACTTAAAATGAAATGGTATTTTGTTGATCAGTTAGTTCCTTATGGAGCTTTTAAAGAAACCGGAAGTAGAGCTCGTATTGATTTAGATATTAAACTTTAGAAGCTATCGATTTAAAAAAGACATAACCAAAACCTACAAATAACATAAGGTGAAAAGGAAAAAGGCCAAAATCTCCACCTTGATTACCTACAATAAAAGCACTGTACATACCAAAACCAAAATATAGCATAAGTAAGCCTTCAAAAACAACATGTATAGATATTGTTTTCTTCATGTATTTGTTGTTTTTCCAGTTGTCTTTAAACGCACTAATATTGAATTTAGGTGTACGTACAAATTCACTTTTCTTGCCTAAATGGCCTTCTAAAACAGCAATGGAATTATGTAATGAAAAGCCCATAGCTATTGAGAAAAACACAAAAAACATACCTATATAGCGTATAAAGTTTTTTATACCACTACCATACATATTTTTGTACATAAACCAATAACACACAAAAAATATTATAGTGCTAAGTACAAAGAAACTCATTACATAAAAATATGGTTTTAAATGAGCGTATTCATTTTTTATATAAAGCATTGGGATGCTTAAAACCCCAACAATAAGCACATTTAAAAACATAGTGCTATTTAATAAATGTAGTAACCCGTGAACTTTTGTTTTAGTTGAGATGTTTTCGTTTTTAAGAACGCGCCACATCATTTTTCTAAAGTTTTCGGCACCACCTTTATTCCATCTAAATTGTTGAGAACGTGCAGCACTAATAACCACAGGAAGTTCGGCAGGAGTTTCAACATCTTCAAGGTATTTGAATTTCCAGTTTTTTAGTTGAGCGCGGTAGCTTAAATCAAGATCTTCTGTTAAAGTATCTCCTTCCCAATTTCCTGCATCTAGAATACAAGATTTTCTCCAAACACCTGCAGTTCCATTAAAATTAATGAAATGCCCTTTACTATTTCTACCTACTTGCTCTAATGTAAAATGAGCATCTAAAGCAAAAGCTTGAATTTTGGTAAGTATAGAATAGTTGCGGTTAATGTGTCCCCAACGGGTTTGTACCACACCTATTTGTTCATCTTTAAAATATGGAATAGTTTTTTTTAACCAGTCTTTTTTAGGTAAAAAATCTGAGTCGAAAATAGCAATAAATTCACCTTTAGCTATTTTTAATCCTTCTTTAAGTGCACCAGCCTTAAATCCAGAACGATCTGTTCTGGTAATATGTTGAATATCTAATCCTGTAGCTTTAATTTTTTCAATGTGTTCTCTTGTAGTTTCAACGGTTTCATCAGTTGAATCATCTAACACTTGAATTTCTAACTTATTTTTTGGATAGTCAATTAAAGCAATATTATCTAGCAAACGATCCATAACATACATTTCGTTATAAACAGGTAGTTGTATGGTTATAAACGGAATTTCGTCTGGGTTTGAGAAGTCAAATTGGCAACATGTATCTTCTTTCTTTTTAGAAGAAAGATAATTGAATAGCAGATTTAGTTGCGCCAATGCGTACATGAATATAAGCAAAAGTGCAATGGTGTAAATAACTATAACTGTTGTTTCTAGAATCATTTTTTAATACTGTATTTAAAAATCCAACCTAAGATTTTTACGCCTGCAAATATAGCACCTTTTATTGTACCTGACACCTTTGAAACACCAATTCTATTCCTATAGTTTACTGGTATTTCGACGTATGTAAGTTTTTGTTTAAGTGCTTTAAGTTGCATTTCTACCGTCCAACCATAGGTTTTGTCTTCCATTTTCAGAGCTAAAAGGGTATTGTATTTTATAGCTCTAAAAGGGCCAAGATCTGTAAATTTTGCATTAAAAAATAGTCGCATTAAGTTGGTTGCTAGCCAATTGCCAAAAATTTGAGGAATCGTCATCGAGCCTTGTTCTCTTAGGTTTTTAACGCGTGCACCTATTACAAAATCGATATTATCTTTAATTATTGGTTCGACTATTTTGTTTAACTCTTCAGGGTAATCACTATAATCACCATCTAAAAAAACAACAATATCTGTTTTTTCTTTTTGGTTTGCTATGTAATTCATGCCTTTTAAGCAAGCATAACCATAACCTTTATTGCTTTCGGTTAAAATAGTTGCGCCTGCTTTTTTTGCATTAATTTCAGTATCATCAGTAGAATTATTGCTTACAACTATAATTTCATTTACAATATCAGGAATATCATTAATTACGTGAGCAATAGAATCTGCTTCGTTATAAGCAGGTATGATGACTTTTATGTTGGTCATTTAAATTTTAAATTTTCAGAGCACAAAAGTACAATCATTTTTAGATTATTTGTTATTAATAAAATCCATTAAATCCACATCATTTCCTAATAAGATTTCTGTAGGATTAATGCGTCCTTTCATAGTGTCATTTTCTAATTTTAAAACACCTCTTGGGCAAACAGCACTACAAATACCGCAACCAACACAACTTGAGCGTACAATATTTTCACCTTTTTGTGCATAAGCACGCACATCAATTCCCATTTCACAATAGGTAGAACAATTACCGCAGGAAATACATTGTCCGCCATTAGTAGTAATTCTAAATTTAGAAAACATACGCTGTTGGAAACCTAAAACAGCAGCCATTGGACATCCAAAGCGGCACCAAACCCGACTTCCAAAAATAGGATAGAAGCCTGTGCCAATAACTCCAGAAAATATAGAACCTATTAAAAAAGCATAGGTTGTACGCAAAGTTTCAGATTTAAATAGAAAGAGTTTTGAGCCTGAACTAAAATAATGCAAACCAATTAAAGTGATAATAATTACAAGATAACCAATAGCACCATAAATAGCATCTTTGCCTAATTCTTTTCGTTTAAAAATGAGCGTTAAGGCAAAAATGAGCGTTAAAAACCCTGCGACTAAACCTAAAAAAACATCTCTTGTTAGCCAATATTTACTACTGTCTTTACCCAAATAAGAATAAATAACAGCAGTAGTCATTAAAACTACAAATACTAAAACACTGTGTATTACCCAACGTTCTATTTTCCAAGCGACTTGACGTTTATCACTTAATTGTCTAAAAGGATCTCCAACAGTTTCGGCTAAACCACCACAACCGCAAACCCACGAACAATACCAACGTTTTCCATATTTGTATGTAAGAATAGGGGTGATAATGAAAATGGAAACAACTCCGAATATTAATAAAGCCAAACCAATATCGCCAGCATCAATAAACTGATTTATTCTGTAACGCTCAAAATTATAATAGTTTAATGGCCATATACTTTTTAAATCGTAATATGGTAAATCTGAATTTAAGCGATACATAAATTCGGGGATTAAAAAAGCAAATGCCAATTGAAAAAACATAACCGAAGCCGTTCGTAACTGCTGGTATTTATTATGACGGTATTTAAGCATAAACTTATAACCAAACACTAAAATAGCTAAAGTGTATAATGTTCCGTAAACAAACCATTGGCTCGCTGGTCTTCCGCTTAATAATTGACTCAATGGATCAAATAAAGCAATTAAACCGGTATTACTTTCTCCTTTTTGACCTAAACCCAATAGAGATGGATAAAAATAAAGAACGATGTAAAAAAGTGTTAGTACAATACCTGTAACCCAGCCCAAAACACCTTTTGATGATATAGATTTAAACCAAACACCATCATTTTTAATGCCTTCTAATTTGGTTAAATACAGATCGTTTGTAAAAATTACGGTTCCAGCAGCTATACATCCTAAAGACAAGGTTAGAAATAATGTTTTATTAGGAAAGTTGATATTTAACAACGCTAATGTTAGAATGAAAAGCCCAACAACGCCTATAAAAACAGCAATTTTTTGTTTTGAAGATAAATCGTTAGCCTCAGGTTTAGCCAAAGACATACTATGATTTAATTTATTACTCATATGGTATTTATTATACGATTTGTAGTTGGTTTTTATATGCCGAAAGTATATCTGATTCAAAAGTTTTATAAAACTCAGGTTCAAAATTAGCTTCTTTTAAGTGTTCTATAACATAATTTACATCGCGTTTTTCGGTTAGCCAAGTATTAAATGTTTCATGACGCATTCTAATACCAAAAGTATTTATTCCTAAAAACTCATTAGTTTCTTTATGATAAGCTACAGTAATACATTTGGTGTCATCTTCATGTTTCCAATGAAAATGTTGTTCATAATCTGGTTTTGCTTTATTTCCAAAAACCCAACCATAGGTTTGATATTCAATATCTAAAAATTTTGCCGAATTAAACCAATGTCCAGGATTGTATTGAATACGATTTCCGCATATGGTTTGCGCAATAGTTTCACCCATCATGCGTCCTGTATACCAAACAGCTTCTATAGGTTTACGTTGGTTAATACCTTCATGTTGTTCTGCACAATCACCAATGGCATAAACATCTGGTATATTGGTCTCCAAAAAACGATTGACTTTGACGCCACGATTGGTTTCAATATTCGAATTTTTTAGAAAATCTATATTTGGTGAAACACCAGCAGTTAAACCAACCACATCACAAAAAATTTCTTCACCCGTTTCTTCAATAATTATAGACTTTACTTTGCCATTTTCATCAGAAATAATTTCTTTTAAATTGGTGCTTAAGCGTAAATCGATATGATGATTTTTTATGTGCCTGTTAATCATTTGGCTCTCGTTTTCGGGTAAAACGCCGTTCCAAAAGCTACTTTCTCTAACTAAAAATGTTACTGGAATATTTCGAGAGTTTAACATTTCGGCAAGTTCAATACCAATTAAACCGCCTCCAACAATTACAGCACGTTTGCACATTTTATTATTTGGTGCATGCTTTTCAAGAGTATCCAAATCTTGTTTATGGTACATACCCATAACACCATTTAAATCTTGCCCTGCCCATCCAAATTTATTGGGTTTACTACCAGTAGCAATAATAAGCTTGTCGTAAGGCATGTTATCTCCTTCCGCAAATTGAAGTGTTTTAGAAACAGTATCTATTGTTTTTACATAACCATTTTTAAGCTCAATGTTGTTTTTCTTCCAAAACCAATCTTCATAAGGTTTAGTGTGTTCAAATTTCATATGGCCCATATAAATATACATGAGTGCGGTGCGAGAAAAGAAATAATCTGTTTCAGCTGAAATGATAGTGATTTTTTTGTTGGAAAGTTTTCTAATATGTCTAGCAGCAGTAACTCCAGAAATACCATTTCCTATAATAACAATGTGTTCCATTGGTTTTGTTTGGTTGAAATTTTGTCGAAGCTTTTGTTAAAACCTTAACTTGGTGTTTTCAATTTGTTTAAATTTAATGAATAAATGTAGAATATGAGAGTCTTTTTAACATTGTGTTTTTTATTGTTTTTAAGTTCTTGTGCAATGACTCCTATTAAGCCATATAAGATTAATGGTGTGAGTTTTGTAGCTTCAAGAGATAGTATTAAAGAAAATAATATTAAGCCAATTATTAATGTAAATGCAAATTATGCAGCGATAATGCCGTTCGGTTTTATAAAAAATTTAGAACATCCAGAGATTATTCATAATACCGATAGACAGTGGTTTGGAGAAACTAGAGCAGGAGCAAAGCAATATATTAATGAGCTCCATAAAAATAATATTAAAATTATGATAAAACCCCAGATTTGGGTTTGGCGAGGTGAGTTTACAGGTTTAATACAAATGAAAAGTGAGGAAAATTGGAAAGCTTTAGAAAAAACTTATTCCGAATTTATATTAGAATATGCCGAATTAGCTGAGGAAATGAATGTTGAAATTTTCTGTATTGGTACAGAATTAGAACGATTTATAGACAACAGACCCGAATATTGGTTTTCATTAATTAAAAAAATTAAAACAATTTATAAGGGCAAATTAACCTACGCCGCCAATTGGAATGAATTTGATAGAACACCATTTTGGAGTAAGCTAGATTATATTGGGATTGATGCTTATTTTCCAGTTAGCCAGAGTAAAACACCAACATTAGAAGAATGTTTAAAAGGCTGGGAAAAGCATAAGAAGGAAATTATATCTATAAGTAAAAATAATAATAAACCCATTTTATTTACCGAGTACGGCTACCGAAGTGTTGATTATTCTGGAAAAGAACCGTGGAAAAGCGATAGAACGATGAACCAAGTAAATCTTGAAGCACAAACGAACACGACTCAAGCTTTATATGAAACCTTTTGGAAGGAAGATTGGTTTGCTGGTGGGTTTATATGGAAGTGGTTTAACAGACATGATGAAGTTGGAGGAGAAAAAAACCACATGTTCACACCGCAAAATAAACCAGTTGAAGCTTTAATAAAGCAAAATTACAGTTTAAAATAGTGTAAGGCTTTTTTTATAATTTTAAAAAATCATTAGTTTTGTTGAAAAAGAATTTACTTATGCGAATTTTTGCAATAGGAGATATACATGGAGGTTTAAAGGCTTTAATACAGCTGCTAAATAAAATTGAAGTTAAAGACGAAGACACTCTTATTTTTATGGGTGATTATGTTGATGGATGGAGTGAATCGGCTCAGGTTATTGAGTTTTTAATGGAATTATCTCAAACTATAAACTGTGTTTTTATAAAAGGAAATCATGATGTTTGGTGTGAAGATTGGTTAAAATCTGATGATGTTAACCCAACTTGGTACATGCATGGTGGAAAGGAAACTATAGAAAGTTATATAGGTCTCTCTAAAGATGATAAAAAGCGCCATTTAGAGTTTTTTGAAAATATGCCACTATATTATTTAGATGATGAAAACAGGTTGTTTCTTCATGCTGGTTTTACCTCAATGCATGGTGTCGAAAAAGAAGTTTTTCAATCCACATTTTTTTATGATAGAACCTTGTGGGAAATGGCATTGAGTATGGATAATGGTATTAAAACAGATTCGCTTTTATATCCAAACCGACTTAAACATTACCAAGAAATTTTTATAGGACACACGCCTACAATTAATTTTAAGCAAGAAGTGCCAATGCATGCAGTTAATGTTTGGAATATTGATACTGGTGCTGCTTTTACAGGGAAATTATCTGCAATAAATGTAAATACAAAAGCCATTTTTCAAAGTGATAATTTGCCTTCTTTATATCCAGATGAAAAGGGACGAAATAAGGGTTGATTTTATTAGCAAATATGCTTTTTATAATAGTTGTATAATTCATTGGCATCTGCACCAAGCAACTTTTTTATATAAATAGACCAATAGTGATATTGAAGTTTCCAAACGCCATGCTTTTTATACATTCTTGCTGAAGATTTTAACTTTTTATTAATTACTATAAACTGTTTTCTAGCGTATAATTCGTTAATTAAAATATTATCTTCATAAATAATATAGCGTTCATTAAAACCACCTATTTCATCAAATAAAGATTTTATTATAAATTGACTTTGGTCACCACCTCTGCAAGCTCTCCAACTAAATTTTGTTAGCCAACTAGCAAGTTTTAACCACCAATGATTGCTATCAAACTGCATTCTAAAACATCCAGCTTTATGGCCTTTTTTAACTTCATTTATAATTAATTCATCAAAATGTTTTGGAGGAAAAGAATCGGCATGTAAAAAATAAAGAATATTTCCAGTAGCATGTTTAGCACCAAAATTCATTTGTTTTGCACGCCCTTTTTTTGAGTTTAAAAGAATAGTATTTTTGAATTGAGATACAATGTTTTTTGAATTATCTAAACTTCCTCCATCAACAACTATAATTTCAGAGATATGTTTTGCAGAAGAATTAGCGTGTAAATGTTCTATTAGTTTACCTATAAAGACTTCTTCATTTAAAATGGGAATAACTATAGAAATTTTACTCATTTAAATTCCAATTATAGTCTTTGTATTCAACCTTTGCTTTTTCTGAAATTTTAATGTTTGAATATTGATTTAAAAAATGGATTAAACTTCCGTTTTGTTTGAAATCGTTAGTAAACCATTGAAATATTTTTGATAACTCTAAACTATCTTCAGAGATTTTATTTTTATGAGAATCTTTAAGGAAATCTTTTGTTGCTTGAGTTAGCTGATTATCCAAATTATTAGAAGTGTATGCTTTGTTTAGTAATTTAGGACAAGAAAATGAAGCGCAAACAATAGCAAAATGAATACGAGGTTCATTCATTTTACGAAGAATATCATGCTCAATATAATTTAATGAAATAATGTCTCCATCAATTGGAATAAATTTTTTATCCCATGGTTTTTTTATGTCTTTAATACTTTTTACAGGGTAATTATCAACTATGAGTTTAATAGTAAACGCATTGTAAGCATTAATCCAGTAGGCTAATATTTCGTTTTTAGACCATGAATCTTGAGGTGGTGTTTTTATAAATTGATTTAAGTAAATTTTTAAATCTGCTTCATCTTCCTTGATAGCTTTGTAATTTATTTTTCCGTTAGAGGTCACATTTTTTTCTAAAAAGGAGGTCCAAAGCGAATAGTCTATTTTTTGAGTGTGACTATTAAAGCTAATAAAAATAAAAGTGATTAATGCTATTAAACGTTTTATCATTTACTTTTTGATAATGGATATAATTCCTGATTTAAAAATCCTTTTGGGAAATTTTCATCACCTTCAAAACCTAACTCAATATCTCTTCCATTATGCGGAATGTAATCGCTTCTAAAAAGGTAATCCCAAATACTTAAAGTTAGTCCAAAATTCACACCATAACTTACGTGTTGAGGTAATTGCTTAGCGTGATGCCAAATATGCATTTTCGGATTATTAAAAACGTATTTTAAAAAACCGTAATCCCATCCTAAATTTGCATGATTAAAGTGTCCTATAGCAATACTAAAAAAATAAACAATTGCCACATCTTGTGCTTTGTAATTAGCTATTAATGCTAATGGAATATATAATAACGATTTGTAAACCACAGGTTCCATCCAATGATAACGTAAGTGTGCTGCAAACCCCATTTCTTTTACAGAATGATGGACTTTATGAAAATTCCAAAGAAAAGGTACACGGTGCAATAAACGATGAGTATTCCACTGAACAAAATCTGAAACTAGGAAAAAAATGATTAAACCTAACCATTTTGGTAAATCATCTGCATTAAAAACCTTAAAGCTAGAAAGTGATAATCCAACTGTTTTTAATATGTCATTAAAAAATTCGGCAACCGTATTAGATAAAGCAATTAAAACAATAAGGTTTAATAGAAAAAAATTAAAGAACATGTAAAAAGTGTCCAGCCAAAAATCTTTTCGAAAAAAAGATTGGTTCTTCCGCCATGGAAAAATAATTTCTAATAGCCAAACAATAAGAGAAATAGCAATTAAGCCATAAAAATAATTATCCCAGTTATTTGGAAAAAATATCTCATGTTTAAGATAGTTCCAATAACCAGAATAAGATTTTTTTAAAATGTCTAAATATTTCTCCACTTATAAGATTATCAAATGGTGATTAATGGCTTAACAACATCCACCACCATCATAATGAAAAGTAGATTCGCTAATAAAAATATCATCTCTATTTAATGAAGCTAGGGCACCTGCTGTTTTATCGCAAATGGCTAAAGGCTGATTTTTAAGTAAAACATGGCCAGCTTTATCATCAAAATAATCGTCACTGCCATAATAAATAGCTGCTTTTCCTGTAAATATACATGGTCCATCTTGAGGCATTGGGTCTTTTATTGCTGCCACTTCAATAGATTCAATGTATATTAATTCGTCTGTTGGATAGTTTTTAGGGTCTAAAATTCTATAAGGTTTTCTGGCTCTAATTTCAATGGTTCCAAAACCAGCATCGGTTAAGGCTTTTACGTATTCTTTAATTGGTAAGCTTCCACTTAAACAAAGAGCTCTTAATCTATCATCATTGCGTAAATTAGCATTCATTTCCTGCTCACAAGTAGGATCACTCATAACCAATTTACCATGGGGTTTTAAAACTCGGTACATTTCTGCGATGGCTTTTTTTAAATCATCTGCCTTAAAAATGTTGAACAAGCAATTTTGAGCGGCTACATCTATGCTATTGTCTTCAACAGGTAAATTCATAGCATCTCCCTTTTTAAGGTCTACAAATTCACTTCTAAACCAAGTATTTTGAGCTTCTGCTTCAATAAAATTTTTCCTTGAGGCTTCAAGCATTTCGTCAACCACATCAATGCCTACAACACCTCCTTTTTCACGATTAAAATATGCGAATTGTAAAAGTTCCATACCGCCACCAACACCAACATAAAGCATTTTTGGATTGTTAGTTAAATCGCGAGCATGAACAGTAGAACCACAACCATAATTCATTTCTTGCATAATTTTAGGAATTTTTAATCCTGGTAATTCCCAAATAGGGTTTGTGGTACAGCATAAACCAACGTCTGGAGTTAATGCTGCTTCTTTGTATACATCGTGTGTGGTTTCTAAATAACTCATTTTATGTATTTTTATATCATTGCTAAAAATTGAAATACTGTGTCAATCTTTTTATGAGATTGCTTTATTTCTTTTAGAATGACGTTAAAGTGTTTTTATTAATTCTTTAAATAAAACAATCATATCTGGTTCAGCTTTTTCAGCATGAGCAATAATATCTCTAATATCAACAGGTTTTAAGTTGCTTGGGTCGCATTCGTCTGTTAAAACGGATATGGCTGCAACCTTTAAGTTTAAATGATTGGCAACAATAATTTCTGGAACCGTACTCATCCCAACGGCATCTGCACCAATTACTTTTAACATGCGGTATTCTGCTCTAGTTTCTAATTGCGGACCAACAACACTGGCGTAAACACCTTCGTGGAGTGTAATATTATTTGTTTTTGCAATGTTTTTAAATTTTGAATTGATTTCTGCATCATAAGGCGCGCTCATATCTGTAAAACGTTCTCCTAAAAGTTCCACACCCTTAAAAGCAAGTGGCGAGCTACCTTGAAGATTTATATGGTCTTCAATAAGCATTAATTCTCCTTTTTTGAAGTCTAAATTAATTGCACCAGCCGCATTGGAAACAAGTAATGTGTTAATGCCAAGTTGTTCCATAACACGTACGGGGTAAGTAATATCTTGTAGTGTGTAGCCTTCATATAGGTGGAAACGACCTTGCATAACCATTACCTTTTTATTTGCTAAAGTGCCGTAAATAAGTTTGCCTTTATGAAACTCTACTGTTGCAGTTGGGAAATTAGGAATGTGATTATAACTAACTTCTTTTATAATATCTATTTCGTTAATAAGTTGTCCTAATCCTGTGCCTAAAATGATTCCTATTTCTGGTTTTTCAAAGCCTTTTTGCTTTAAATAATCTACAGTTTCTTCAATATATTTAATCATGTAAATTTTTTATTTTTTCTTGTAATTTTAAATTCGATTTGTAAAATTTTGAGGTTATTAAATCTTCAAAAGTATCAATATCATTTAACGTAACTAAGGTAGCGAATTTTATGTTTTTAAGTTTTAATTCACTGGTGGTTTCTTCAAATAAAATAGATTGACTCCATGGTTTATTTTCAAAAATAAAATCGTGCATTTTAGACATTCCTATTAAGTAATAACCGCCATCTTCGGCAGGTCCAAAAACAACTTCATTTTCCTTTAAGTTATTTAAACCTTCATTAATGTGATTATTGCATATGTCTGGCAAATCGGAGCCAATTAAAACAATATGTTTGTAACCATCATGAAAACCGTCTTCGAAAGCATTTTTCATACGTTCGCCTAAATCGTTTCCTTTTTGTGTTGTTTTTTTGAAGCCTTTCCATTTTGTATCAACCACTTCGTCAGAAAAGTATATGCGAATATCAGCAGATAAATTTTTTGTAGCATTTTCAGTCACTTTTACTAATTCGCTGTAAACTTCAAAAGCACCTTGATTACCAATGGTTTTGGCAAGCCTTGTTTTTACTTTGCCTAATTTTATGTTTTTCACAAAAACAATAACAAGTTCTTTATTCATAGAAAAATAATTAAGCTACAACACCTTGGCAGCTACTTCCTGCACCAGCTGTACAGCCATAGCAATGTTGAGAAATCACAATATCGCGACCTTCTAATAATTCTTCATTGTAGTTAGATATGTGTTTTATTTTGCTATTTACTGGCAATTCTAACATTTGATTAAAATCGCAATCGTATAGATAACCATCCCAACTTACAGAAATGGTATTTGTGCACATGACGTTAGAAACAGCAACTGGATTATAGGCTTCAACTAAAGCATACATGTAATCTTCATAGTTTTCTGAAGCAATTAAATAATCTAAAAACCTTGAAATAGGTAAATTGGTAATAGCAAATAAATTATGAAACTCTATATCAAAATCGTCTTTTAAAGCTTTTTTAAAATCTTTTTGCATAGAAGTTTGATCTCCTGGTAAAAAAGCTCCAGAAGGATTGTAAACTAAATCTAAACGGAGGTTGCTATTTGGCATACCATAACCAACTTCATTTAATTCTTGCAGGGCTTTTATAGATTTATCAAAAACACCATCGCCACGTTGCTTGTCTGTTTTTCCGCGAGTCCAATGCGGCATAGAACTTACTACATGAATATTGAATTTTTTAAAAAATTCTGGGAGATCGTGATACTTTTTATTGGCTCTAATAATAGTTAAATTAGAACGCACAATAAAATCTTTAATACCTGCTTTTGCAGCTTCTTCAACAAACCAACGAAAATCTGGATTCATTTCTGGAGCACCTCCAGTTAAATCTAATGTATGTGCACCTGTGTTTTTTATAACCTCTAAGCATTGAAGCATCGTCTCGCGAGTCATAATTTCTTTGCGGTCTGGCCCAGCATCAACATGGCAATGTTCGCATACTTGATTGCACATGTAGCCAACATTTATTTGAAGAACTTCTAGCTTTTTTGCCTTTAAAGGAAACTGATTTGTTTCGGCAATTTTATTTTTAAAAGTTGGTAATTCACCACTTTGAAAAATACCGTTAGAGAGAATTTCTAATTGTTTATTGCTATTAGCTAAATTGCTTTCGCGTTTATGCAGGGACTTTGTTGCCATTAATGTTTGTTTCATTTAGATCCTTCAACTTCTCTCAGTATAAGCGATTCACTTAATTTTGAAAATTAAAATAAAGCTCTCTGCTTACATTTCTAATTTATTCACTTTATTCATCATTTGCACGCCATGTACTAAAGAAGCGCCACCTCTAATAGCAGCTGCAACATGAAGTGCTTCCATCATTTCTTCTTTGGTGATACCGCGTTGCAAACCATCGCCCGAGTAAGCATCAATACAATAAGGACATTGTATAGCGTGCGCAACAGCAAGAGCAATTAATGATTTTTCTCTAGCAGAGAGAGCGCCTTCTTCAAAAACTTTTCCGTAGTATTCAAAAAATTTATCACCTAATTCTTTATTCCAGTCACTTATTTTTCCAAATTTTTTTAAATCTGCCGGATCGTAATATGTTTTTTGCATAAAAAATATTTTTACTCAAAGATATAAATCTAATAGCTTAAGTCGAAAATATTGCCAATACTTAACATAAATTGTTAAAATACATTTTAAGCTATACTTTAGCATAAATAAACACCATAACAATGAATGATTACTTTTCAATAATTACAATATTGGTTTTGCTTTCGGCAGTTTTTGGGTATATAAATGTGAGATTTTTAAAGCTTCCTAATACTATTGGTTTAATGCTAATAACCATACTTTTTACATTGAGTGTGTTTGCATTAAGTTATTATGACAACACTTTGCTTGAGGCAGAACGTGATATTATTAACCGCATTGATTTTAAAACAGTTTTATTAGATGTGATGCTTAGTTTTTTATTATTTGCTGGTGCTTTGCATACTAATTTTGAGCAACTTAAAGTGCAGCGTTGGCCAGTTTTAGTATTTGCTACTTTAGGTATTTTAGTGTCTACATTTTTGGTTGGAATTGCCATGTATTATGTGTTAATCATAATAGGGTTAAATATTGATTTTATTTATTGTTTGTTATTTGGAGCATTAATATCTCCAACAGACCCAATTGCAGTTTTAGGAATTTTAAAAAAAGCTGGTGTCCCTAAAAAATTAGAAGCAAAAATTGTTGGCGAATCTTTATTTAACGATGGTGTTGGAGTAGTCGTGTTTCTAACTATTTTTCAAATTGCATCTTTAGGAAGTGAAAATATAGAAGTTGTTGATATATTTAAACTCTTTGGACAAGAGGTGATTGGTGGGATTGTTTTAGGCTTAATTTTAGGTTGGATAACCTACAGATTAATGAAGTCTATAGACGATTATGATATTGAGGTTATAATTACTTTAGCTGCTGTTATGGGAGGAACAGTTCTTGCTCATAAATTGCATTTATCTGCGCCTTTAGCGATGGTTACTGCAGGCCTTATTGTTGGTAATGATACTGTAAGAGGAACGGCAATGTCTAAAATAACAGAGAGTTATGTTGATAAATTTTGGGAATTAATCGATATACTTTTAAATACCATTTTGTTTGTGCTTATCGGTATGGAAATGTTGGTTTTAGCTTTTAGTGGTAAGTATATTTTAGCTGGATTATTAGCTGTGCCAATTATATTGTTGTGTAGATATGCTTCTTTATTATTGCCTATAAATTTCTTTAAAGAACGATTAGATTTTGTACCCAAAACAAATTTAATTATGACTTGGGGAGGTTTGCGAGGTGGTATTTCTATTGCTTTAGCACTAAGTTTAACGGAGATTATGGAGCGTGATTTGTTTTTAGTAATCACTTATGTAGTGGTTGTTTTTTCTATTTTAGTACAAGGCTTAACAGTTGGTAAATTAGTAAAAAAAGTTTCAGTCTAAATTATTAATTCTGTTTACATTTATTCACTTATAACTATATGCAAAACTGGATTGATATATTAAATGATTTTAAGAAAAAGCATGAGCCAGTTGCTTTGATAACTGTTACAAAATGTTTGGGTTCAACACCTTGTGTTGTTGGCTCAAGAATAATTGTTACTAAAAACAAGAAAATTCATGGAACTATTGGTGGTGGGAAGTTAGAGTTTGAAAGTATTGACAAAGCCATTGAAGCCATAAATCAAAATAGAATTATAGAAATTTCATTCACTTTAGGTCCAGAATTTGAACAATGTTGTGGAGGAAAAGTTGAATTAATTATAGAGCCTATGAATCAATCGCCAGAGTTATTTTTGTTTGGAGCAGGTCATATTGGAATAGAAATATGTGAAATTTTAAAAAACACTCCTTTTCAAGTAAAGTTAATCGATTCAAGGAATAATTGGCTCAATGATTTAGAATTTGACTCTCATGTAAAAAAAATTCCTGTTGATATTAGAGATTTTAAAACCTTTAGAGATGCTGTACGGTGGGGAAATAATTGTTATGTTTTAGTATTAACTCACGATCATTCTATAGATTTTGATATTATAGCTATGGCATTGCAAAATGAAACAAAATTTCTTGGTTTAATTGGTAGTAATACAAAACGTGTTCGTTTTAATAATATGCTAATCAATGATATGGGTATTAAAGAAGGAATGAGCAATGTTGTTTGTCCTATAGGAATAAAGATAGGTGGCAATGCTCCAAAGGAGATTGCTATTAGTGTTGTTGCACAATTACTACAAGTACATTATTCAAATTAAATATATTTTTATTCATTTTAATACTATTCGTTTATTTTGATTGGTAGCGTGTTTTTAATTATTTTCACAAATTAAATTTTATTATACCTGAATGGATATTAGAGTAGGAAGAATAATAAATAGATTAGAACAATTAGGTTCCATTAGCGATAATAGCGATTGTTTATCACGTTTTTTTGGAACAAATGCACATAGCAAAGCTAAAGATTTGTTGGTTTTATGGATGCAGCAAGCAGGTTTAAAAGTGCTTTGTGATAACATTGGAAATGTTAGAGGGATTTATAAAAGTAATGTAGAAAACGCAAAACACTTTGTAATAGGATCTCATTACGATACTGTATTTAACGCTGGGAAATTTGATGGACCTTTAGGTATTATAATGGGCATAGAAATAGCGCAAAGGTTGATTAAAGAAAATAAAGATTTACCTTTTCATTTAAACATTATTTCGTTTTCCGATGAAGAAGGGTCTAGGTTTAATACTGCCTATTTGGGAAGTAGTGCTTTAGCGGGAGAATTCAAACAAGACTGGTTGTTAAGAAAAGATGATAGTGGTAAAACTTTAAGTGATACTATTAGAAATTATTCAGAAAATTTTGAAGCTATTTTTAATGATAAAATCCCAAAACAAGATTGGTTGGGCTATTATGAAATTCATATAGAACAAGGCCCTGTATTATGCGAAAAAGATTTACCAATTTGTTTGGTTAGCAGTATTGCAAGTCAAACTAGAATTAATGTAAATTGGCAAGGTGTAAGTGGACATGCAGGAACATCTCCAATGAATTTAAGGTACGATGCGCTTTGTGCCGCTTCAGAATTTATTTTGGAAGTAGAAAAAACAGGCACTGCCTATCAAGACAAGTTAGTCGCAACTGTAGGGAAAATGAATGTTTTATCAAATACTTCAAATGTAATTCCAGAGCTTGTATGTCATAGCTTAGATGTTCGTAGTGCAGACGAAGGATTTTTAAATCAGATAACAGATTTACTTCAAAAAAAAGCAAAACAGATATCAGAAAAAAGAAATATTGGGCTTAAATGGGAAATTATGCAAACCAACCCAGCAGTTTTATGTGATAATCAATTAAAAGATTTGCTTCGTAAAAGTATAAATAAAATAGGTATTACTAATCCAATAGAAATACCAAGTGGAGCAGGGCACGATGCTGTTATGATTTCTAAAGTTGCACCTATTTCAATGCTATTTGTGCGTTGTAAAGATGGTATTAGTCATAATCCAGAAGAATATGCTAGTCCAGAAGATATAGAAGTTTCTCTAAAAGTATCAGATCAATTTTTGGAGGAACTTATTAAAGTTAATTAATTAAATAGTTATGAATAAAATAAAACTTACATCCTTATCAAGATCGGTTGTAGAAAGTGATCATGCCGTTATTACAGGTGATGGATTTGTAAATAGTAAAGTTCCAGGTTGGGATAATTGTGAGGTTAATGTGGTTATTAATGAAGCTATGGGCGCCAATTTTTGTCAGCTTTTAATAACATTAAAAGATACTGGGAAACTAGAAGGTAAGACAAAGGATTCACAAATTTTCTTCTATGTTTTAGAAGGCGAATGTGATGTAAAAGTTGATAATCAAAAAAATAAGCTTGAAAAAGGATCGTATATATATTTACCTATAGGAAAAGAATACCTTTTTTCTAATGCAAAAGAAGGCACTAAATTATTAACCTTCCATAAAGTTTATGAGCCTCTTGAAGGTTATTCTGTGCCAGATGTGATGATTAATAATGCATCAAATATTAATCAAAATATTTATTGTGAAGATCCAAATCTATTAATGCAAAATTTATTACCAGATCAAGATAATTTATCTTTTGATATGGCAGTTAATATTTTTACATATAATCCAGGAGCTAATCTTCCATTTGTTGAAACACACATTATGGAACATGGCTTAATTTATTTAGAAGGACAAGGTATTTATCGCTTAGCAGATAAATGGTATCCAATTAAAAAAGGAGATAGTATTTGGATGGCACCTTATTGCCCGCAATGGTTTGGTGCTTTAGGTACAGAGCCAGCGGTCTATATTTATTATAAAAATATTAACCGATTTCCAACTACAATTTAAAATTTTATGCAAAGATTACATGAAGAGTTAGATAAATTAGCGCGTTTTTCTTCAAGTGAATATCCTTCGGTTACAAGAGTTTTATACACACAAAATGATTTAGAAGCCAGACAATATTTCATTTCATTATGTGAAGACTTAAATTTGAAAGTACGAATTGATCCTATAGGGAATACATATGCACGTTGGGAAGGTGCCGAACCAAAATTGGCAGCAATAGGTACGGGTTCGCATATAGATGCCATTCCGTTATCTGGACAATATGATGGGACTGTTGGGGTTTTTGGAGCTTTAGAAGCTATTAGATACTTAAAAAGTATAAATTTTAAACCCAAACGATCTATAGAATTAGTATTGTTTACTGCGGAAGAACCTACGCGTTTTGCAATAGGATGCTTGGGTAGTAGGATGATGTCTGGACAATTAAAACTAGAACAAGCATTAAAGTTAAAAGATAAAGAGGGTAATTTTTTAAATGATGTTAGAATAGAAGCAGGCTTTAAAGGCGATTTAAATGAAGTAGAACTTTCTAAAGATTACTATCATGCTTTTATAGAATTGCACATAGAACAAGGTCCAAGATTAGAAAAAGAAGGGTTAGATATAGGTATAGTAAGTAAAATTGC
The DNA here is from genome assembly GCF_900114265.1 of Flaviramulus basaltis. Taxonomy (GTDB): domain Bacteria; phylum Bacteroidota; class Bacteroidia; order Flavobacteriales; family Flavobacteriaceae; genus Flaviramulus; species Flaviramulus basaltis. Next base: position 196,836 of record NZ_FPKV01000001.1, on the reverse strand, counting down.
AGCTCCAAGTACGCTAAGAGTTAATTTGATTGGTGAAGGAGGTCATGCAGGAGCCGTATTAATGCCAATTCGAAAAGATGCAGGCATTGCTGGTGCAGAAATTATGATTGCTGTAGAACGTATTGCAAAAAAATCGAATAGTGATGATACTGTTGGTACTACAGGAATTTTTGATATTTTACCAAGAGCTGTAAATAGTATTCCTAAAGAGGCTTATTTAGAAATTGATTTGCGAGATACTAATATTGAAACTAGAGATAAAGCTTTAAGCGATTTAAAACAGGAAATAGCAGAAATATGTGAAAAACGCAATATTAAATATTCAATAGAAATATTAAACTGTGATCCGCCAGCAATATGTGATTCCCAATTGGTAAATACTATTGAAAAAGTAACGAATAGTTTGGGGTATTCTTCTAAAATAATGGCGAGTCATGCTTATCATGATTCACTGTTTATGGCACAATTGTTTCCTACTACAATGATTTTTATACCTAGTAAAGACGGTGTAAGTCATAGACCAGATGAGTATAGTTCTCCAGAACAAATTGAGAAAGGCGTAAAGACTTTAGCATTAACATTAAAAGAAATTGACGGTTAAAAAACCGGCAATTTTTTTATTTCATTTTACAATATTTCTTTTAAAGCTCCAATTAGCATATTAACATGGTTATGCGTACAACTTTCACCCATAATTCCAATACGCCAAATTTTACCAGCAAAATCACCTAGTCCTCCACCAACTTCAATATTAAAGTCATTTAAGAGTGTATTTCTTAAAGCAGCTTCATCTTTAACGTTTTCTGGTAGATAAACCGAGTTTAAATTTGGTAATCTGTGTTCTTTATCAACTAAATATCTAAAGCCAAGGGCTTCTAATTCTTTTTGAAGATATTCGTGTACTTCATAATGTCTTTTCCATCTGTTTTCTAAACCTTCTTCCATAACTAAGTTTAATGCTTCATGTAAAGCAAACACTGCAGAAACAGGAGCTGTATGATGATAAGCTCTTTTAGCACCAGCCCAATAATTTTTAACTAAATTTAAATCTAAAAACCAGCTTTGTACTTTTGTTTTTCTGTTTTCAAGTACTTCAATAGCTCTAGGAGAAAAACTTACAGGGGATAATCCTGGAGGTGCACTTAAGTTTTTTTGAGATCCTGTATAAATAGCATCAATTCCCCATTCATCAACCTTTAAAGGAACACCACAAAAAGAAGTAACAGCATCAACTACTAAAAGCGAATCTACTTCGTGAACTAGTTTGCTAATTTCTTCCAAAGGCTGTAAAGCACCTGTTGAGGTTTCTGCATGTACTAAAGCCACAAGCTTTGGTTTTGGACATTCTTTTAGAGCATCTTTTATTTGTTGTTCGCTGGTTACTTTTCCCCAAGGCGTTATTACTTTATGAACTTTAGCGCCACAACGTTCAGCAATTTCTGCCATTCTACCTCCAAAAACACCATTAATACATATAATGCATTCATCTCCTGGTTCTAGTAAATTTACTAAACAGGTTTCCATTCCAGCACTTCCAGGAGCAGATACTACAAATGTTAAGTTGTTTTTTGTTAAAAATGCTTTTTGAACCATGTCTTTAACTTCATCCATCATATTTACAAAATGAGGATCTAGATGACCAATTAAAGGTGAGGCCATTGCTTTTAGTACTCTTGGATGAGCATCAGATGGTCCAGGACCCATTAAATATCTTTTTGGTGGATTGAATGTATATGCCATTTTTTATATTTTTATGAATTAATATTATGTTTTTATTTATTGTGATCTAACTTCCTTTGTAAGTTGAATAACCAAATGGGTTTATTAGCAGAGGAATGTGATAATGGTTAGTATTATTAACTTCAAATTGAATAGAAGCTTCAGGATAAAAACCTTTTTGATTTTTACTTTTATAATAACTAGCAGTGTTAAATGTTATTGTATATACTCCAGGGCTTAATAATTGTCCAGGCGGTAGTAAATCTGAAATTCTTCCATCATTATTTGTAACACCTAAACTCATTGGTTTCCATTGATTGTTTCGTAACCCTTTTAAAGTAATAAGCATTTGGTTTGCAGGAATTCCTATGGAGGTGTCTAAAGCATGTGTAGTTATATGACTTGTTAAATTAGCTTTTTCAGACAAGTCCTCAATAAGTTTTGCTAAACGAATTACGGTTATTTTATGTTGCTCATTCATAGCAATATATATCTCATCTTCAGAATTGTGGTGTAACCTTTCATTAATAATGGCTAACATTTCTTCTGCAGATTTTCCGCTAGCGCTTACAATAAATATATATTTAAATTTATTTTCGTATTGCTTGTTAGCTTCAGCTAGGGCTTCAATGGTTTTAGTGTTTGCTTGTGCAACTTCAGCTTGTTCGTTATTTGCCCAATTTGCTGTATGCGCGAATTTTTCTTTAAGACTATTTATATCTCCAATTTTTGGATGACCAGTAAAAGCCTCTTTAAAATCGTTAATAGAACACTCATTGTACCATATAGAAGCCGCTTTTTTAATAAGCTCTTCCTCCGAATTAAAAGGTCTATTTTCTAACATTTTTAAAACCCATGTTTTAGATACACAACATGTTTCTAAGTTTGCAAAAGCATCCTGTTTTGAAAGTGAATTAAGTTGATTTAAAGTCATGATATTTATTCTTTTAATGCGCCTTGAGACATCCAGCAATTAATCATATCTCGTTCTTCTTGTGTCATGCCTGTTTGGTTGTTATTAAAAGGCATATTCTTACTCACAACAGCACGTTGAAAAATCTTGTCTTTTAAATTATAAATCTGTTCTGCTGTATCATACTTTACACCATTTGGAGCAACTTTCCAAATAGCATCTGTTGGGTTTGAAGAATGACACGTAATACATCTTTTATTTATTATTAATACAACATCATTGAAAGATACTGTTTCTATACAATTTTCATATTTAGGTTTTACAGGAGCAGTCATAAAAGCAGCACCTAATAAAATTAAAACAGAAATTGGCATAACTAAAACAGAAAGTTGTCCTTTTTCACGAATATTTAAATAGTGCTTTACACCAGCTGTTCCAAGAGTAATAGCAATAAGAACAATCCATTGATAGTTATTTCCAAAAGTACTTGGAAAATGATTGCTAATCATTACAAATAATACAGGAAGTGTAAAATAGTTATTGGTATATGAACGCAAAAATGCTGCTTTGCCATCTTCTGGGTTTGGAGGTAGTCCTTTTTTAGCAGCGTTTACCATACGTTTTTGACCAGGGATAATGATAAAAAACACATTTGCTGCCATTAAAGTACCAAGTAAAGCTCCAAAATGGATATATGAAGCTCTTCCACTAAAAACTTGAGAATAAAACCAAGCAAAAAAGAAAACTAGAACAGTAATCGCGATTGTAAAAACAACCTTGTTATTGCTTAATTTTTTACAAATAAGGTCGTACGCAATCCATCCAATAATTAATGATATAATACTTATAGAAATGGCTTGAAATGGTTGAAGGTCTAAAACTTCGGGGTCAATTAAAAATGATTTTGCATTAAAGTAATAAACAACAGTAAGTAAGCTAAAACCAGAAAGCCATGTAAAATAGGCTTCGTATTTAAACCAATGTAAGTTTTTAGGAATCTTTTTTGGAGCCAGTTTATATTTTTCTAAATAATAAAAGCCACCGCCATGAACGGCCCAAAGATTACCCGCTAATTCATCTCTTACATTATCTGTTCTATTAAGAGCGTTTTCTAAAAAAACAAAATAAAACGAAGCGCCAATCCATGCAATACCAAAGGTGATGTGAATGAGGCGAATAGTTAAGTTAAGCCATTCAAATAAATGACTTTCATAAATAGTGTCTTTTAAAAAAAGATAAAGAATGCCAATGCCACTAATTGAAGCTATAATTATAAAGGTGTAAAACCAGTTTTGAGATGTTTGTAAGTTCTCTGCTACATCATTGTTCCCCTCATTTTTATGGTGATTAATTAGGTGATGAGTTTTGTATGTAGCAGCTATTATTATTGTAAATATTATAAGCCAAGCTATAAGAATTAAAATTTCAATCATGTAATTTTATTAAGTAGGAATTGTCCTTGTTGAAGGGTTTTAAGTTCGGAATTTTTTACTACTTGAACACCATTGATAAAAGTATGAATATTTTTTCCAAATACAACTTCATTTAAATATGGCGTCCCTTTGTGTTTATGCTGAATGGTTTCTTCAGTGATTTTAAATTCATGAGTGTCATCCCAAACAGAAATGTCTGCATCATAACCAATTTTTAATATTCCTTTTTTGTAATCTAGTCCTAAAAATTCGGCTGGATTTTTGGTAAGCAAAGGAATTAATTTTTCCAGTTTTAAACCTCTTTTTTTTCCTTCTGTATATAAAATAGGTAATGTGAATTGCAATCCCGAAATTCCTCCCCAAGCTTTAAAAAAATCTCCAGTTTCAAGTTGTTTTATTTCTGGAGGCGCAGGAGAATGATCTGAAGCTATAAAATTAAAGCCATCTTCTAATAGAAATCCCCAAAGTTTATCATTGTTTGAGGCTTCTCTAATTGGTGGAGCACATTTAAAAATAGGTGAAGCATCAGGAATGTTTTCAGCATTAAAATATAAATAATGAGGACAGGTTTCTACCGTTAATTTGTTGGTTTTTTCCTTATGTTCTAATATTTTTTTTATCCCATCAGAAGCTGAAAGATGTACAATATGTACTTTAATATCAAAACGTTTTTGTATGTCTAAAGCTAAATCAATGGCATTGGTTTCCCAATTTTGTGGTCTCGATAGTAAATACTCTTGATAGCTTTTTGGATTATTAACTTTAGGTACATTATTGTCGCTTAATTCACAATGTAATAGTAGCGGAACGTTGTACTTTTTTAAAATAGGCGCAATTTGTTCTAAATGGTTTTTAGTAACATTTGGAAATTCGTCAATTCCAGAATGCGTTAAAAACCCTTTGATGCCAAAAACACCTTCTTTTATTAAACCTTCTATATCTGTTAAATTTGAAGGAATAACACCTCCATAAAACCCACAGTTTACATGTAATTTGTTTACTGCGGCATTTTGTTTAATTTTAAATGCTTTTATAGAGGTTGTAACTGGACTAGCGTTTAAAGGCATTTCAATAAGTGTGGTAATACCTCCAATCGCTGCTGCTTTTGTGGCGGTTTCAAAACCTTCCCAAGTATCACGACCAGGTTCATTAATATGAACATGAGCATCAATAATTCCAGGCATTACAATAAGATTATTATAATTTAAAAGCGGTATTTCATTATGCTCATTGTAACCATTATAGATTTGATGAATTTTGTCATTTTTTATGTGAATTGTAGACTCAACAAATCTATCGTTGATAAAACAACGTTTGCTATATATTAAAAATTCTGTCATTAGGTTATTCGCTATATAAACTCATTAAAACCTTTTCAGGGGTCATTGGAGCATGAAATTTTACTTTGTAGTTTGGATTAAAAGCTTTTATTGCATTTTGGATAGCAAAATAAGCACCAATACCATACATTAATGGTGGTTCACCAACTGCTTTAGATTTTAAAATAGCCATATCGTTACCATCTGTTTCTACGGGAATAACTTCAATACTTTTTGGAACTGAAAAAACATCTGGAACCTTATATGTTGAGAGCGCGTTAGAAAGTAGCTTGCCGTTACTATTATATGCAATTTCCTCCATAGTCATCCAGCCAATGCCTTGTACTAATGCACCTTCAACTTGACCTAAGTCTATACCTTCACTCATACTTTTTCCATAATCGTGTACGATTTTAACCGAATCGAATTCGTAAGTACCACGTATACAGTCTACCGTTGTGGTAAAAATTGCAGTTCCATAAACATGATATGCGAAAGGATGTCCCTTTTCTTTGGTTTTATCAAAGTGAATTTCTGGTGTTGCGTAATGGGCATTTTCAGTTAAAGCCACACGATTAAACATGGCTTTGCTAATGAGTTCTGTCCATGATAAGTTTGATTTTTCATCATTTATGTAAACAAATTCATCTTTCAATTTTATGTTTTCTTCTAAAACATTTAAATTTTCAGAGGCTACTTTTTTAAGTCGTTCTAATAATGAATTACAAGCCATTAAGGTCGATTTTCCGTTTAAATCTGCTGTAGAACTAGCGGCGGAAGGCGAGGTATTAGCAACCCGAGTTGTGTTAGTGGTTTCAATTTTAATTTTATCTAAAGAAACAGAAAATACTTGTGCAGCGATTTGCATTATTTTTGTATTTACGCCTTGTCCCATTTCTACAGCAGCAGTACTAATGCCAATACTTCCATCTAGATAAATATGAACCAAGGCTCGTGCGTGATTCATTGATGTATTTGTAAATGAAATACCAAAAGTAATGGGCATTAAAGCGAGGCCTTTTTTAAAGGTAGCATTGTTTTTGTTGAAGTATTCAATTTCATCTTCTAAAGCATCAATATCGAAAATATCTTTAGCTGAATTCCAAGTGTTTTTGGCTTCTACTTTTTTAGCAATTTGTCCATAAGAAAAAGTGTCGTTTTCATTTAATAAATTGGTTTCTTGAATTTGTCTTGCTGAAACACCAATTTTTGAGGCCGCTTTTGCAATTGCAGATTCAATAACAAACATGCCTTGAGGTCCGCCAAAACCTCTAAAAGCAGTATTTGGTGGTAAGTTTGTTTTACAACTTAAAACTTTTGACAATACATTTGGTACATAATAACTGTTGGTAGCATGAAACAAAGTGCGCTCAGCAATTGCAGGAGATAAATCGGCAGCTGCACCAGAGTTTTGAAGAAATTCAACTTGGTAAGCCAAAATCTTTAAATCTTTGGATAATCCTATTTTATAAGTGCTTTCATAAGGATGGCGTTTTCCTGTCATGCGTAAATCATCATGACGATTCAATATCAATTTAACAGACTTGTTTAAATAATAAGTGGCTAAAGCAGCCATAACCGCCCATGGTGTTGCTTGGTCTTCTTTTCCACCAAAACCACCACCAAGACGTGTTACATCTACTTCAATTTTATGCATAGCAATCCCTAATACATTTGCAATAGTTTTTTGAACAGAAGTAGGACCTTGAGTAGATGAGGTTATTTTTATATTTCCGTTTTCTAAAGGTTCGGAATACGCACCTTGTGCTTCAATGTATAAATGTTCTTGTCCATTAGAAAATGTTTCACCTTCAAAAATGTATTCACAACTTGAAAAAGCTTTTTCAGTATCACCTAAACTGAAAGAGCGCGGGGCATTAATAAAACTTCCTTTTACTTTAGCTTCTTTTGCAGTTGTAATAACAGGTAATTCTTCAATTTCAATTTGAATTAATTCTCGTGCTTTTCTAGCTATAAATTCTGTTTTAGCTACAATTAATGCTATGGGCATTCCCCAAAAATGGACTTCATTTTCAGCAAATAAAGGTTCATCATGTATAATACCCCCAATTTCATTTTTACCAGGAATATCTTTACAGGTGAAAATTCGTTCTACACCTTCTAGAGCTTCCGCTTTAGAATAATCGATGCTTTTTATTATTCCATGTGCCTTTGGTGAATCAAAAACTACAGCATGGAACGTTCCTTGTCGCACAATAACATCATCAACATATAAGGATTCTCCACGCACATGCGTATAAGAATCAATGTTTTTTACACTTTTTTTTAAAGCATTAGAAACATGATCTAATTTTAAATTTAGGCTATTATTTAATTTATTTTTATGCATGCTGAACAAAATCTTTTAAAGTGAATTGCTTCGGAAATAATTCGATAAAGTGAGCAAAAAATAATTGTCTTCCTAATAAACGTTTGTAATCACTTGTGCCTCTAACATCGCTTATTGGTGAGATTTCCTCTTGTAAAATATCGTTTGCTTCAATTATTGTTTTTGAGGTAAGAGTTTTTCCTGCTAAAAAACTTGAAGTTTTGTGTAAATACTTTGGAATGGCAGAAACGCCACCAATTGATATGTGAGCAGTAGAAATTATGTTGTTTGCCAAAGAAATTTGAATCGCAGAATTTACACTAGCAATATCTAGATGGGTTCGTTTACACACTTTTTCGAAATTAAAAAAGGTTTGATCTGTTGGTAATTTAAAGGTGATATTTTTAATTAGTTCTCCTTCTTTTAAATCGTATGTTTTATAACCTTGATAGAAGTTTTTAAGAGAAATTATACGTTCTTTTTCTTCTTCTACATTAGTAATGGTTATTTTACTATTTAAGGCTAAAAAGAAAATAGCCATATCTGCAATTGGCGAAGCATTTACAAGATTTCCTCCAAAGGAAGCCATGTTTCTAATTTGTTCTGAGGAAACAAGTTTTAAGTATTTTCTTAAGTTGGGTAATTTTGCATTTAACTCAGTGTTATTCCATAAATCTGAAACTGTTGAGTTTGATCCAATAGTGCAAATGTTATTATTAAAAGTAATTTCTTTTAGATAATCTTTTTCTGCGATAAGATGTACCGAGTTGTCTACTAAATTATCAGCTTGTTGCACATATAAATCGGTTCCACCAGACACATATTTGCCCTTTGGTTGCTGTATGTTTTTTACATCTAAATCTTTTAAACGCTTTGGGATACTTTTAAAATAATCTGGAATAAATTCATTTTTTATTAACCAATTAAAAGAGTTGTCAGTTTTCTGGTCTTGTAATTTTTCAACAACTTGATAAGCTGCTTTTTCAATAGCTTTGTAACCTGTGCATCTACAAATGTTACCACTAATAGCGTTAAGTGCATTATTGTGATTTTTTTCAGAATTAGATAAAGCAAACCCTGTTAGAGAAACAACAAAGCCAGGTGTGCAAAAACCACATTGTGTTGCATAATTAGCTTTCATGGCTTCTTGAGCTGTTGTTAATTTATCTTGAAGGTTTGTGCCTTCAACTGTAACTATATGCTTGCCATGTGCGTTTCCTAAAGGGGAAATGCAAGAGGTGATGCTTTGGTATTCAATGTGCTCATTGTTTTTTAAAGTGCCAACCAAAACCGTGCAAGCTCCACAATCTCCTTCACGACAACCAATTTTAGTACCTGTTAGACTTTGTTCGTATCTCACAAAATCTAATAAAGTCATTCCAGAATTTTGAGACGTCTTAATTGTTTTATTGTTCAGAATGAATTGAATCATTGGCATTTAGTATTCTGTTTTATCTTCTTTTTTTTGCCATTTTTGAAATGGTTCTAAGGCAATTTCTCTTGCTAATTGTTCAAAAGGAATGCTGCGTTCTGCATAAGGTAATGGGATTTCTTTATAAATAAACTCGTCATCAAATCCAATATTTGCGGCATCTGCTTGATTGCTTCCGTAGAAAACTTTGTCTGGACGTGCCCAATAAATAGCCCCCAAACACATTGGACATGGCTCGCAAGAGGTGTAAATTTCGCAGCCATCTAATTGAAAAGAATTCAAATTTTTACAAGCATCTCTTATTGCGGTAACTTCGGCATGTGCAGTTGGATCATTAGTTGAGGTTACTTTATTGTTTCCACGCCCAATAATTTCTCCGTTTTTAACAACTACGCAACCAAACGGTCCGCCTTCATTATTATTCATGCCTTTTAAAGCAGCATTTACGGCTTCTAGCATGAATTTTTCTCTTTCTAATATATTCATTTTTTTAAATTGATTATTTTGAAATAGGCGATAAGCCTAACTAACAAATATACAATTTTAAAAACAGAATTGCCTATTTGTTAGTTAGGTACTAGACCTATTATTTTAGTTTTGAATTAAAGTATTTAAGCTTATTAATAAAGAAAAGGAAATTATTCCTTTATTAAACTTCTAGAAATAACTATTTTTTGAATTTCTGAAGTGCCTTCGTAAATCTGTGTGATTTTGGCGTCACGCATTAAACGTTCTACGTGATAGTCTTTTACAAAACCATTACCACCATGAATTTGTACAGCTTCAACGGTATGTTCCATAGCTACTTTAGAGGCGTAAAGTTTTGCCATAGCACTAGACTTATCGTAGTTGTTACCTTGGTCTTTATCCCAAGCAGCTTTCATTACTAAATACCTTGCTGCTTCAATTTCCGTATACATATCGGCTAATTTAAAAGCAATAGCTTGATGGTTGCAAATCTCGGTACCAAAAGCTTTTCTTTCTTTTGAGTATTTAAGAGCTAACTCGTAAGCACCAGACGCTATTCCTAAAGCTTGAGAAGCAATACCAATACGACCACCAGATAGTGTTTTCATTGCAAATCTAAAACCAGAACCATTTGTGCCAATTCTGTTTTCTTTAGGGACTTTAACATCATTAAATTGTAAGGTGTGAGTGTCGCTTCCGCGGATTCCTAACTTGTCTTCTTTAGGTCCCACATGAAAACCTTCCATACCTTTTTCAACAATAAAAGCATTAATACCATGAGAACCTTTATCTCTGTCAGTTTGAGCAATTACTAAATAAACATCGGCACGACCACCATTTGTAATCCAGTTTTTTGTGCCATTTATAACGTAATGATCACCATGATCTATAGCTGTAGTTCTTTGTGATGTAGCATCACTACCAGCTTCAGGTTCACTTAAACAAAAAGCACCTACAAATTCTCCAGTTGCTAATTTGGTTAAATATTTTTGTTTTTGTTCTTCAGATCCATAAGCTTCAAGACCATAACAAACCAACGAATTATTTACAGAAACAATTACTGAAGCCGAAGCATCAATTTTTGATAATTCTTCCATAATAAGAACATAAGAAATAGCATCCATACCGCTTCCGCCATATTTTGGGTCTACCATAATACCCATAAATCCAAGTTCGCCCATTTTCTTAACTAGCTCATTAGGAAACACTTGTTTGTTGTCTCGTTCAATAACACCTGGTAGTAATTCTGTTTGTGCAAAATCGCGAGCAGCTTCGCGTATCATAATATGTTCTTCGGAAAGACTAAAATTCATAATTCGTAATTAAAATGATGTTTTGGTAAAAAATATTTACAAATATAGCTTATTAGTGTTAATTTTTCAGTTGGGATTATTATTTTTACCTCTCATGGAAAAAAATGAATACAATATTATTGGGGTGATGTCTGGAACATCTTTAGACGGAATCGATCTGGTTTTAGTGAAATTCCAGTTTAATGATTTTTGGCGTTTTGAAATCATTCATTGTGAAACCGTAAGCTACACCAACGATTGGTATAATGTATTGAAAAAATTGGTGTCTTTTTCGCTTGAAGAATTACAGCAAATAGATGAAGATTACACTATTTATTTAGCAGGTATTATTGAAAATTTTATCAAAAAATATGATATAAATAATATTGATGCCGTCTGTTCTCATGGGCATACTGCATTACATCAGCCAGAAAAAAAATTAACCTACCAAATAGGGAATAAGCCAGTTTTAGCAAGATTATTAAAGCAAAAGGTTGTTTGCAATTTTAGAGTTGGAGATGTTGAGCTTGGTGGGCAAGGTGCGCCATTAGTACCAATTGGTGATAAATTATTGTTTGCTAATTATGATTACTGTTTAAATTTGGGCGGATTTGCAAATATCTCAACTGAAATAGAAGAAAACCGAATTGCTTATGATGTTTGTCCGGTAAACATTGTGTTAAATCATTATGTAAACAAACTTGGTTTTAATTATGATGATGGCGGTAAAATAGCTTCAACAGGAATTATTAATCAAGAATTACTAAGCCAATTAAATTCAATAGCGTTTTATAAAGAAAACTATCCTAAATCCTTAGGATTAGAGTGGGTGAATAAATATATTTTTCCATTAATAAATAGCTTTAATTTGGAAGTTAAAGATGTTTTAAAAACAGTTGTTGAGCATATTTCAATTCAAATATCTTCAGAAATAAATAAAAAGAATAATGCAACCGTTTTAGTTACTGGTGGTGGTGTGTATAATAGTTATCTAATAAATAGAATAAAAGCACATTCTAAACATACTATTATAATTCCTAAAAATGAGGTAATTGAGTACAAGGAAGCCTTAATTTTTGGGTTGCTAGGTGTGCTAAAACTCAGAGAACAAGTTAATTGCTTAAAAAGTGTTACGGGGGCAATAAAAGATCACAGTTCTGGCAAAATATATATACCTTAAAAATAACAAAAAATTAATCTTAAAGGATTTTAGTTTTTTATATTTGTTACATTAATAATTTAATACTTTCCTTATGAATCAGCTTTAGCTACACTTAAATAAAATTTCAAAAAATTTAATTACAAGCTAAAAACGAATCATATAAATACATAAATGAAAGAATTATTAAAAAAGTACGAAAATAAAGAACCTGAAATTGTTTTTAATTGGAAAGACTCTGAAACAGAAGCAGAAGGTTGGGTTGTTATAAACTCATTACGCGGTGGAGCTGCTGGTGGAGGAACACGAATGCGAAAAGGACTTGATATGAACGAGGTGTTGTCTTTAGCAAAAACTATGGAGATTAAATTTACAGTCTCTGGTCCGGCTATTGGTGGTGCAAAATCAGGTATCAATTTCGACCCTCAAGACCCAAGAAAAAAAGGTGTTTTAGAACGTTGGTATAAAGCGGTTTCGCCACTACTTAAAAGTTATTATGGAACGGGTGGTGATTTAAATGTAGATGAAATTCATGAAGTTATTCCAATAACAGAAGAAAGTGGTGTTTGGCATCCTCAAGAGGGTGTTTTTAATGGTCATTTCAAACCTACTGAAGCTGATAAAATTAATAGAATAGGTCAGTTACGTCAAGGGGTTATAAAGGTTATTGAGAACCCAGAGTATTCTCCTAATGTTTCAAGAAAATATACAGTTGCAGATATGATTACCGGTTTTGGCGTTGCAGAAGCGGTGAAACAATATTATAATGTTTATGGTGGTACAGTTGAAGGTAAACGCGCCGTAATACAAGGTTTTGGTAATGTAGGTGCCGCAGCAGCTTTTTATTTATCGCAAATGGGAGCTAAAGTTGTTGGAATTATTGATATAGCAGGCGGGTTAATTAAAGAAGAAGGTTTTACTTTTGAAGAAATAACGAATCTTTTCTTAGCTAAAAAAGGAAATACTCTAGAAGCAGAAAATTTAATTCCATTTAATGAAATTAACGAGAAAATTTGGTCAATAAAAACAGAAATTTTCGCACCTTGTGCCGCATCAAGATTAATTACAATTAATCAGATTGATGAAATGATTGATAGCGGTTTAGAAGTTATTTCCTGTGGAGCAAATGTGCCTTTTGCAGACAAAGAAATTTTCTTCGGACCAATTATGGAGCATACCGATTATCGTGTGAGTTTAATTCCAGATTTTATTTCAAACTGTGGAATGGCTCGTGTTTTTGCATATTTTATGGAGAGACGTGTACAAATGACTGATGAAGCCATATTTAATGACACATCAAATATAATTAGAGAAGCAATAGAAAAAATTTACAATAAAAATAAATCAAAAACAGAAATTAGTGCAACAGCATTTGAAATAGCACTAAGCCAACTTATCTAAAAATAAATTTATGGAAGCAGCAATTATTTTGGTATTTGTAATGGGATATTTAGCCATTACTTTAGAGCATAGTATAAAAATAGATAAATTAATTCCAGCATTGGTCATGATGGCTATTTGTTGGGCGCTAATTGCTCTAGGTTTAGAAGGCTTTCCGCAATGGTTTGATTCTGCTAACCATTCATTATTAGAAGGTTTTGGGAATTTCACATCAGATGAAAAGATGCATCTTATGGAAGAAACCTTACTTCATCATTTAGGTAAAACTTCCGAAATATTAGTGTTCCTTTTGGGAGCCATGACTATTGTTGAAATTATAGATTATTTTGATGGGTTTTCAACCATAAAAGATTTTGTTAAAACAAAAAAGAAAACAAAAATCTTATGGATTTTCTCAATCTTAGCATTTATTTTATCTGCTATTATTGATAATCTTACAGCAACTATAGTACTGATTTCTATTCTTCAAAAAATAGTAAAAGATAGAGACGTTCGTCTTTATTATGCAGGTTTAATTATTATTGCAGCAAACGCAGGTGGAGCATGGTCACCAATTGGAGATGTAACAACCACAATGTTATGGATTGGTAAAAAGGTGTCAACAGACCATTTAGTTGGTTATTTATTTATTCCTTCATTCTTATGTATGGCAGTGCCTTCTTTTATCGCTTCATTTTTACCAATATTTAAAGGAGATTTAGATGTTGAAGAAGTAGAAGAGAAAAAGAAATCTAAGTTTAGTGGAACTATGCTTTATTTAGGCTTAGGTGCTATTGTTTTTGTACCAATATTTAAAATGATTACACATTTACCACCTTATGTTGGTATGATGCTGTCTTTAGGAGTTGTGGCCATATTTGCTGAGATTTATAGTAGTTCTAAATTTAGTATGACTGAGTATGATTCAGAGGAAAGTGACGCCCACGCTCACCATAGCCCTGTGCATCATTCACTATCAAAAATAGAATTACCAAGTATACTTTTCTTTTTAGGTATTTTAATGGCAGTTGCAGCTTTAGAATCGTTGGGTATCTTATTTAATTTCGCTAACTCATTACAAGATTCTATGCCAATGCTCGGAACTGAGATACATACAGGGGAAGGAGTTTCAGATTTAGTGGTTCTTTTACTTGGTGTTGGTTCTGCTGTAATTGATAATGTACCATTAGTAGCAGCAAGTTTAGGGATGTTTCACGAACCTATGGATGATGAATTATGGCACTTTATAGCCTATTCAGCAGGTACAGGAGGTAGTATGTTAATTATAGGTTCTGCAGCTGGAGTAGTTGCAATGGGTATGGAAAAAATAGATTTTTTCTGGTACTTAAAAAAGATTTCATGGTTAGCTTTAATAGGTTTTCTAGTGGGATCAGTAGCTTTTATGTTTACTAGAACTTTATTTTAAATTAAGAATTAAAATATTAGTGTTTTGAATAGGTCTTCGAAAAATTGCCATTCTCAACAAAAAGGAAACAGAGACAAATAAACAAGTTATCGCTTTCACGGAAATAAGCAAAAGGTGAAGCTTTATACTTTAAAAGAAAAACTAACGTTATTAAGTTGCAATAAATTTAATATTATATGCTAAATACATTATTACTAAACATACAAGAAGTAGTAGAAGTACCGGCTGATGGAGAATCAGTTGAAAAAACACTTTCAATAATTGAACTAATTAGTAGTGGTGGTGCTGCGGGACAAGTTATAATTGCAGTACTGTTTATATTACTTGTAGGGGCTATTTATATTTATTTTGAGCGCATTTTTGCTATAAAAGCGGCTTCAAAAGTTGATGCTAATTTTATGAATCAAATTAAAGACCATGTTAGTAATGGTAAAATTGATTCTGCTCAAATGCTTTGTGCTCAAGTAAATTCACCAGTATCTCGATTAATAGGAAAAGGAATTTCAAGAATAGGAAAGCCACTAGCTGATATTAACACAGCTATTGAAAATGCAGGACGTTTAGAAATTTACGGACTAGAAAAAAACGTGAGTATTCTAGCAACTATATCTGGAGCAGGCCCAATGATTGGGTTTCTTGGTACAGTAATTGGAATGATTTTAGCCATATTTGAATTGGCTAATGCAGGAGGTACTATACAAATGGATGTTTTGGCAAGTGGGTTATATACTGCCATGACAACAACTGTAGCGGGTTTAATAGTGGGTATTGTAGCTTATATGGCATATAACCATTTAGTTGTTAAAACCGATAAAGTTGTTTATCAAATGGAAGCGAATTCGTTAGAATTTTTAGATCACTTAAACGAACCTACATAATATGAATTTTAGAGGAAGAAATAAGGTGACACCAGAATTCAATATGTCGTCTATGACAGATATTGTGTTTCTGCTTCTTATATTTTTTATGATAGCTTCCACACTTGTTAGCACTAATGCTATTGATATTTTATTGCCAAAAGCGAGTGGTAAAACAGAAAATAAAAAGTCTGTAGCGGTTAGTATAAAAAAAGATTTAACTTATTATATAGATCAAAAACGAGTAGGTGAAAGTGTTTTAGAAAATGAATTACTTGCAGCGCTTTCATCACAAGAAAAACCTACTATTGTTTTAAGAGCCGAAAAATCTGTACCTGTTGAAAATGTTGTTAAGGTTATGGATATTGCTAACAGAAATAAGTTTAAAGTTATATTAGCTGTAAAGCCTTAATTTAAAGGGTTATCGGTGATAAAGTATCGTTTCCTAATATAAAATAAAGATTCTAAAGATTTATATTGCTTAAAGTTTAACTTTATAATAAATACAAGGGTGTAAGTTTACTATGAAATACTTCAAAACAAAGCACGAAAAAAATTCAGCGAAATTAACAGCCTTAATTTCTATTATACTATTGCTTTTGCTTTTTGTTGTTGGGACAACTTATATGGATCCACCAGAAGAATATGGTGTAGCGGTTAACTTTGGTAATACCGATTTTGGTAAAGGAAACGTTCAGCCAAAAGAGCCTGTAAAATCTATTCCTCAAGAAGTAAACGAGCCACCACAACCAGAGGTAAATAAGGCAGAACCAACTGCGTCTTCTGAGGTTAAAGAGGAGGTTTTGACTGCAGACAATGCTGAAGAAATTGCCATTAAAAAACAAAAAGAGGCAGAAACTAAAGCAAAAGCTATAGCAGATGCAAAAGCAAAGGCAGAAGCAGATAGAGTTGCTAAAGAAAAACGTGAGCAAGAGGAAAAGAAGAAAAAGTTGGATGCGTTAATTGGAGGTGTTAGTAAATCTGATGGCACTACAACAGGTAGTGAGGGTAACGATAATAAAGCTGGTGATAAGGGGCAATTAGATGGCGATCCTTATGCGCCAAGTTATTTTGGTGGTCAAGGTACAGGAAGTGGTGGCGTTGGTTATGGTTTAAATGGTAGAGGTAGAGCAACCTATGAGACCCTAAAACAGGATTGTAACGAGTCAGGAATGGTAATCGTTAGAATTGTTGTTAACCAAAGCGGAAATGTTATTTCAGCAGAACCAGGACAAAAAGGAACAACCAATACTGCACAATGTTTATTAGAGCCAGCAAAAAAAATTGCATTATCTCATAAATGGCCTGCAGATTCTAACGCGCCAGCAAAACAAATAGGTTTTGTGAAAGTAAACTTCAAATTGGGTCAATAAAAAAATGACGTATCAAGATACTCTTAATTGGATGTTTTCTCAACTGCCAATGTATCAAAAACAAGGTAAAATAGCATTTAAGAAAGATTTATCCAATACCATAAAATTAGTTGATAAGCTGCGTAATCCTGAGCTTAAATTCAAATCTATTCATGTAGCTGGTACTAATGGGAAAGGGTCAACAAGTCATATGTTAGCATCTATTTTTCAAGAAGCAGGTTATAAAGTTGGATTGTATACATCACCACATTTAAAAGACTTTAGAGAGCGGATTAAAATAAACGGGAAAGAAGTAAGTAAAGCATTTGTAATTGGCTTTATACAACGTAATAAATCTTTTTTTGATTCAAATCAATTATCGTTTTTTGAAATGACTGTTGGGATGGCATTCGATTATTTTTCAAAACATAAAGTTGATATTGCTGTAATTGAAGTTGGATTAGGCGGGCGATTAGATTCAACCAATATTATAACTCCAGAAGTTTCAGTAATTACTAATATAGGTTTAGATCATACACAGTTTTTAGGGGATACATTAGAAGCTATCGCTTTTGAAAAAGGCGGCATTATTAAGCCTAATATACCAGTGGTTATAGGGGAAACTCAAAAAGAAACAACATCTGTTTTTAACGATTTAGCAAAAAATAATAATTCTGAAATAGTTTACGCAGATAAAAATATTTCAGAAATTTATAAATCAGATTTAGTAGGGAGTTATCAAGCTAAAAATATAAAAACTGTTATTCAAGCAGTTAAGGTGCTTCAAGTAAAAGGATATAAAATCGCGCAACATCATATTGAAAAAGGGTTGCTAAATGTTATAAAAAACACAGGATTATTAGGTAGATGGCAGGTTTTGCAAGAAAACCCAAAAGTAGTTTGTGATACAGGTCATAATAAAGATGGGTTAACTTATGTAATGGATCAGCTTTCAAAAGAAGTATATGACACACTACATATTGTTTTTGGAGTTGTAAATGATAAAGATTTAAACTCTATTAAAGACTTATTACCCAAAAAAGCAACTTATTATTTTTGTAAACCAGATATTCCACGTGGTTTAGATACTAATGAATTAAAACAGGCTTTTAATAATTATGGATTAAAAGGAGATGCGTATAATTCAGTTAATGAGGCTTATAAAGCGGCTTTAAAAAACTCAAAATCTACTGATTTACTCTTTATTGGGGGGAGTACTTTTGTTGTAGCAGAAATAATTTAAATTTTTATTAAAAAAATTTTTGCAATATTAAAAACTAGGTTATATTTGCACACCTAATTAGAAGGGCGCATAGCTCAGTTGGTTCAGAGCACTTGGTTTACACCCAAGGGGTCGGGGGTTCGAATCCCTCTGCGCCCACAAAAAAATCCTAAAGTTTTTACTTTAGGATTTTTTATTTCTCATTTATTCCAGCAAATACTCAGTAATGCTAATGTATCAATTTCTTTTAGTAACTTTATACAAAAGAATTATACTCTTATGGTTTTTAGTAATATAAAGCATTTTTATAAAGATATTTTTAAGTCTTACGACAACCCTTCTCTTCAAAATCACATTGAAAAAATCATTGAGTTAGATGCTTATTGGCCTTATAGTTCAACATTTTTTTGTATTACCAATACTCAGGAACTCACTTTTGAATATATAAGTAAAAACATGACGTCATGCGTAGGTTTAGATAAAGCTGACATGCAATTTAAAGGTATGCGCTACTTTTGGAGTAGAATTCATCCGGATGATCTTGAACCATGGCTACAAGCACTTAATGAATTAATGATTTTTACATTAGACGCTATAATCGAAAATGATAGAAGCCGAATGAGTTATACTTGGAATTACCGTTTTAAAAATGCTCAAGATGAATATGTGAATATTATACAAAATACTACGCCATTAGAGTTTGATTCTGGTATGAAGCCAATTATAGGTTTAGCGCACTATACTGTTCTTGATCCCAAAATTAAATTGGATATAACAGCCACCGCGAAGTTATTAAATAGCAATGATGAATATGAAACAAAATATTTTAATAGCTTTTCCAAAAAACTTTTAGATAATGCAGTAAGTCATCGAGAACGCGATGTTATTAGACTTTTAATATTGAACTATTCAAGTAAAAAGATAGGAGAAAAATTAAATATTAGTTCGCATACTGTTGATACACACAGGCGTAATATTTTAAAAAAGCTCAATTTATCATCTACAGGAGAGCTTGTTGCTTTGTTAAAAATGAGTAAAACCATTTTGTAGTCTTAAAATTATTGCATCTTAAATTATAAACAGATTTAAATGGTGTTTTAACGAAAAAAGCTTAGAAACAAGGTATTTACTCAAATTGAGTATTGTGAGTCATTGTTAACATTAAGACTTTTACATTGCTATTAATTAGTTCTTAGGGAGAATTAAAAAAAGTGTCACTTTTCAATAAATTGAATGTGGCACTTTTATATTTTTAGTATTTTTTTAAGTTTATATAAGCTCAATAACCCGTTCTAAAGCCATGCCACGAGAGCCTTTTATTAAAAATATAGAATTTTTAATTTCAGATACATCAAAAGTATTTTTAAAACTTTCAAAAGAATTGTATTTTAATATTTTTTCTGATTGAGTTTTAGATTTGTAAAAATTTTCACCAATAAAAATTATTTGATTAATGTTAAGTGAGCTAGATAGATTTACAATACTTTGATGTTCTTTTTCTGCTTCTTGACCAAGTTCAAACATGTCTCCTAAAATGGCAACTTTATTTTCTGCTTGTTTTTCAAAATTTAATAAAGCGGCTGTCATGCTTGAAGGATTAGCATTATAGGCGTCTAGAATAATTTTATTAGTGTCTTTTTCTATAATTTGTGATCTGTTATTATTTGGTTTATAGTCTTCAATAGCAGACTTAATATCATAATCATCAACTTTAAAATAGTTTCCAATTGTTATAGCAGCAGCAATATTGTTGTAGTTATAATCTCCAATAAGTTGGCTTTTAATTTCTAATTTATTGTATTCACTTATAACAAAAGGGTCGGCTTTAGTAAAATTAATTTTAACATTAGTATTTTCCTTATTTCCAAAAGCGAAAACCTTAGCTTTTTTCGTTTTTTCAACTTGAATAATATCGTTTGTATTTACAAATACAGTTTTATTATTGGTTATTAAGTAATCATACATTTCGCTTTTGCCTTTAATAACGCCTTTAACACTACCAAAACCTTCCAAATGCGCTTTACCAAAGTTTGTGATGTAACCAAAGTCAGGTAGTGCAATTGAGCATAAAAATTCAATTTCTTTTTGATGATTAGCCCCCATTTCAACTATACCTATCTCGGTGTTTTTGGTTATAGACAATAATGTTAAGGGTACACCTATGTGATTGTTTAAATTGCCAACTGTGGCAGTGGTTTTGAATTTTTTAGATAGCACAGCATTAATAAGTTCTTTTGTAGTTGTTTTACCATTACTGCCCGTTAGTGCTATTATTGGTGTTTTTAAATAGTTTCTGTGAAATGTTGCTAGTTTTTGAAGTGTTTCTAAAACATCATTTACTAAAATGATTTCAGAAGTTGTATTAAACTCTTCTTCATCAATAATAGCATACTTTGCACCTAATTCAATAGCTTTTTTAGCATATTTATTTCCATTAAAATTATCACCTTTTAAGGCAAAGAATATGTCATTTTTCTGAATTTTTCTAGTGTCTGTACAAACCGAATGGCTTTTTAAAAAAAGTTGATGTATTTCTTCTATTTTCAAAGGTTAGATGTTTTATTAAGAAAATAAATGTATTAAAAAAGTCCTAACAAATGCTAGGACTTTTTTAATTATTATTTAAAAACTAATTTTTAGTTTTTAGTTTTATTTTTTGTTTTACTTTTTGATCCTACACGAGACATAGCACATCTAAAACCTATATAGTCTGTTGCCATATCCTGAGGGAAGTAACGTCTTTGAGCTGGATCTAACCAATACTCTCTGTCTTTCCAAGAACCACCTTTGTAAACTCGAACTTCATCATTAATTAAAGATGTTCTGTTGTTTCTTTTGTCAAATTCTCTGATGATATTGCCAGAAGAATCTCTAGATATTGTATGTTTAGGTGAATTATACATTAATCTTGTTTCAGTACTTTCATCTACACCTTCATCATCGTTAAAACTTTCAAAGTTACGAGAAGAACGCTTATCACCATCTCTAAAGTTTATTTCATCACTTTTATCAAAGTTAGTACGTAAATATGTTTCATTTTCATCAACAGGAACTTGTAATATTTCGCCTGGTAAATTTCTAGCGATTACTTTTCCGTTTGATAAAGTATCATATACGATATCGTCTGAAGTAACAACTTTGACTGTACCATCTTCGTTTAATGCATTTTTAGTATATACATTTCCACGATAGTAGTTAAAATCGTTAAATTCATCATCAATAATAGGTCTGTAAACATCGGCAACCCATTCAGCAACATTACCTGCCATATCATATAAACCGTAATCATTTGGATCGTATGATTTTACTGCATTTGTGATATCTGCACCATCGTCAGACCAACCTGCAATCCCACCATAATCACCTTTTCCTTGCTTAAAGTTAGCCATTTGGTCACCACGTATTTTACGTTTTCCTGAGCGTGTGTATTGTCCGTCCCAAGGATATTTTTTACGTCCACGGTAAAGGTTATAACTTCTAATTTCACTTAAACCTAAAGCAGCATATTCCCATTCTGTTTCAGTTGGGAGTCTATATTTAGGTGTGATTAAACCCGTTTCGCGAGTTGCATAAATGTTAGTTTCATTGCCATCTGCATCTGTTCTAACATATTTTTTGTTACGTTTCTCACCGTTAATAATTTCTTCATTACCACCATAAGTTAACGTTGGGGCATTAATGTAAGTATCAGTACTAAAAGTTTGTTCTGAATTTACATCAACAATTTTAGCATCACGTTTTAAATAACCTGCTTTTTCTAAGTTGTATTCATTAACACGGTCTGAGCGCCAGTTAGAAAATTCTACAGCTTGAATCCAGCTTACACCAACTACAGGGTATTCGCCATAACCTGGGTGACGTAAATAGTTATCTGTCATTACTTCGTTAAAGCCTAAACGGTTTCTCCAAACCAATGTATCTGGTAAAGCACCATGATAAATGGCTCTAAAGTTCTCATCAGATGGTGGATAAACACGTTTTATCCAATCTAAATACTCCATATACATGGCATTAGTAACTTCAGTTTCATCCATGTAAAAGGATTGAACGTGTTGCTGATTTGGACTGTTATTCCAATCATGCATCACATCATCTTGAACCTGACCTTTAGTAAAGGTACCGCCTTCTACAAAAACTAATCCAGGAGAAGTTTCTTGTTCTGTGAAGTCATTATTGTACTGGAAACCACCTTCTTTAGAGTTGATTTGCCAACCTGTAGCTCTGGAGCTATTTTTTGAACTCGAAGATTTTTTACAGCTAGTTGACACGACTGTTAATGCCAAAACTAACACAATCTTGAATGCTACTACTTTTTTCATATCCATACTTTTTAAGTAAGCTAATAATATTTTTGGTGCTGCAATATAAGAATTAAACCGAATAACGCAAGCTATTTTTTGCATTTTAACCAAAAAAATGTGTATTTCGTCCTATTTTTTAAACATTACAACGATGTTTTTACTATTTTACACCATTGTTTTGTCTTGTATTAACGTGTGTTTTACTAATTTATTATTGTATTTTCGCCCTAGTTTTTAAAATTGTTGTTTTTTTAATAATAACAAGTTGTTAATGACGTTAATTTATTGATGAAAGAGAAAATTTTATGGTTACTGCTGGTTTTTTCAACAGTTGTATTTAGCCAACAAAAAAAATATAATATTTCTTGGGGTGATTCCCAAACACTTTCTGGTGAGAGTTTTTCAATTCAAATACCTTCCTTTAATAAAGAACATTTTACTTATAGTTTTGATGATGGTTTGCTGTTTGTTGACCAATGGGAAACAAGTACTTTGGTAAATGAAGCTTCAGCATCTCTTACTAATGTTATTTATCAAACAATTTCTAAAACAGAATTAAAGGATTTAGATGTTAACATAATATCTAATACTTTAAAGTTTAGTTTAAAAAATTCAATTTCAAGAAATAAAAAATATATCTACTTTCAGCTTTCTCCAATAATAAAAGATGCTAATGGAACTTATAAGAAGGTAATATCGTTTCAAATTAATTATAAAAATGGTGTTAATGCCAATAAGTCCTCTCTATTAAATAAAAGCTTTGGTAGCTCGAAAGTTATTTCTAATTCGGTTTTAAATTCTGGAGAATGGTACAGGTTTTACGTTGATACCACAGGTGTTTTTAAATTATCTAAAAGCTTTTTACAGCGTTTAGGTGTTAATGTTAATAATGTTGATCCTAGAAGTATTAAGTTGTATGGTCATGGCGGGCGTATGATTCCTTATTCTAATGCAGAAGCATATCCTTTTGATGTGCCTGAGAATGCTATAAAATTTGTAGGAGAGGAAGATGGTATTTTTAATAATGAAGATTATATACTTTTTTATGCTCAAGGACCAAAAGAATATAATGAAGAAAGCAGAACACATATTAACTGTTATACAGATAAAACATACTATTATATAAATGTAAGTTCTGGTAATGCTAAACGTATTCAACCATTTGTACAACCAAATGGAACTCCAGATATGGTTATTAATACATTTGAGGATTATCAATTTCACGAAGTTGATGAGTATAACTTATTGTCGCTAGGAAGACGCTGGTTTGGTGATAGATTTGATGTTGATAGTAATAAAACCTTTGAATTTGACTTTCCAGATTTAGTAACAACAGAACCTATAAACTTAACGGTTGTCGTAGCAACGGCATCTTCAAGTAATAGCTCAATGGTTGTAAATATTAATGGTTCTCCAGTTTCTACGTTGTCAATTTCAGGAGTATCAAGCCCTACTTTAGCAAACGGAGCCACCTATGCTAATAGTATTAATGTAAACACATCAAAAGTTTCAGTTGGTCTTAATTTTGATAATCAGGGAAATCCTAGTACCCTTGGATATTTAGATTATATATCAATTAAAGCTTTGAGAAACTTGAATTTTCATGACAAACAATTTCAATTTGAAAACAGTGCTGTTGCAAATACATCTGGAATTGGGCAGTATAATATAACTAATGCATCTCAAGTTTCAGAAATATGGGATATAACAGATATTTATAATGTTTCAAATTTTATAAATGAAGAACAAAACCCAAACTTGAGTTTTACATCAACCTTAGGAAGTTTAAAAACCTATTTAGCATTAACAGCTCAGGATTATTTTGAACCAAAATTTGATTCTAAAACTGTTGTGAATAATCAAAATCTTAAAGGAACAAT
The DNA here is from genome assembly GCF_900114265.1 of Flaviramulus basaltis. GTDB lineage: Bacteria > Bacteroidota > Bacteroidia > Flavobacteriales > Flavobacteriaceae > Flaviramulus > Flaviramulus basaltis. The sequence goes on along the minus strand of NZ_FPKV01000001.1, from coordinate 172,354 downwards.
CTTTCAAAATAGTCAAGGCGAATTTCAGGATATAGACTACATTATTATTGCTCCAAATAATATGATAACTCATGCTCAACGTTTAGCTCAAATAAATAAAACGCAGTATAATTTAAATGTAAAAGTAGTTGGGTTAGATGAAATTTACAACGAATTTAGTACAGGTAATCAGGATGTTGGAGCCATTAGGAATTTGGTTAAATATGTTTATGATAATGCAAGTACACCAGAAAAGAGAATAAAATATTTATGTTTGTTTGGTGATGGTTCTTTCGATTATAAAGATCGAATTCCTAATAATACAAATATAGTTCCTTCATGGAACGCATATGGTAGTTTTAATCTAACGACATCGTTTGTGTCTGATGATTTTTATGGCATGATGGATGACAATGAAGGAGATATGGCAACTAGTGATAGACTAGATATTGCGGTTGGTAGAATATTAGCCGATACCCCACAACGCGCTAAAGAAATGGTTGATAAAATAGAATCTTACTATGCAAAAGAGTCTTATGGGAGTTGGAGAAATAATTTTGTGGTTATTTCTGATGATGTCGATCAAGATTGGGAGGGGCTTTTGCAAGAAACTACGGATAATGTAGGTAATTTAGTGACAGAAGAAAAACCATTTATGAATGTTGTTAAAATTCATTCGGATGCTTTTCAACAAGAATCCTCTGCTGGAGGTGACAGATATCCTGCCGTAACAACAGAAATTGTAAATGCAGTAGATAATGGAGCTTTGGTTGTAAATTACTTTGGTCATGGTGGAGAAGATGGTTTGGCCCAAGAGCGTATTTTATTAAAACCAGATATTAATGGATTTCGTAATTATCACAAACTCAATTGTTTTGTTACTGTTACTTGCGAATTTACAAGGTTTGATAATCCTTTTAGGCAAACAGCAGGCGAATTCACTTATTGGAATAAACAAGCAGGATCTATTGGTTTAATAACAACAACAAGACAAATTTTTGTAAGTTTTGCAATCTCTTTCAATAATACTTTAGGGCAATATTTATTCTCTTACAGTGATAATGATACTTATGGAGATAATGAATATCCATCAATGGCGGAGGCTTTAAGGTTAACAAAAAGTGACCCTAGTATTTCAGGAGCAAGTCAAAAGCGATTGATATTTTTTATTGGTGATCCAGCAATGAAGTTAGCGTTTTCAAAGCCAAACATAAGATTAACTAAAATAAATGATGTCCCAATTGCGCAAGCCACAGATACATTGAAGGCTTTAAGTTATGTGAAATTAGCAGGAGAAGTGACTGATGTTTCGGGTAATTTACTACCCAATTATAATGGTACTCTTTCAACAGCTATTTATGATAAACCAATAGATAGGGAAACCCTTGCAAATGATGGTACTCGCTTAAATGGTCAACTTGTAAAATTGGATTTCACAACCCTTGGTGAAGTTATATTCAGAGGACAGGCATCAGTAAAAAACGGTCAATTTGAATTTGATTTTGTAGTACCAAAAGATATTGGTATTCCTGTTGGATTTGGTAAAGTAAGTTTTTATTCAAAAAATGAAGCATTAACAGAAGATCAAGCAGGAGGTAGTATGAATGCTGTTAGAGTTGGTGGTATAAACGAAGATGCCGCCGAGGATAATACTGGGCCGCTCATTACTTTGTATATGAATGATGAGAACTTTGTATCTGGTGGTATAACTAATGAAGAGCCTACATTGCTTGTTAAATTAGAAGACCTAAATGGTATAAATACTGCAAGCGGTATTGGTCATGATATTGTAGCTATTCTTGATGGTGATGAAACAAATCCTTTTATTTTAAACGATTATTATCAAACTGAAGTTGATGATTATACAAAAGGAACAGTAAGCTTTCCGTTTAGAGATTTAGAACCTGGATTGCACACTCTAACCATTAAAGCATGGGATGTTTATAATAATTCATCAATTGCCGAAATTCAATTTATAGTATTCGATAAAGACCAAGATTTGGTTATAAATAATGTTCTTAATTACCCAAACCCCTTTGTTAATTATACAGAATTTTGGTTTAATCACAATAGTTCGGAACCTTTAGACGTTTCTATACAAATATTTACTGTTTCAGGTAAATTGGTCAGAACATTAAACGGACAAACAATAGGAGGGACACAAATAACAAGCTCTTTGTCTAGAAATATAGTTTGGGATGGAAGAGACGATTTTGGAGATAAAATTGGTAAAGGGGTTTATATTTATAAGCTCACAGTACATTCTAACCTATTAAATAAAAAAGTAGAGAAAATAGAGAAACTTGTTATACTCTAATAAAAATTTATATTTGTTAAATTAAAATTACTTTATGAAGAATCTAATATTGCTAATAATTATGTTTGCATTTGTTTTTAAAATAAATGCTCAAGAAACAATTATATTTCCAAATCAAGACAGAAGAGTTATTACTACAGGCGTGCCATTTTTGTTAATTGCGCCAGATGCAAGAGCCGCAGCAATGGGCGATATGGGAGTTGCAACAGGTGTTGATGCATTTTCGCAACAATGGAATTCATCAAAATATGTGTTTTCGGAAGCAAAATCAGGAATAGGTGTTAGTTATACACCTTATTTAAGCAAGTTGGTAAACGATATTTTCTTAGGAAACGTCACTTATTTTAATCGTTTAGATGAAAAAAGTGCATTCGCTGTAAGTTTGAAATATTTTTCTTTAGGAGATATAGAATTTGTAACCGATGAATTTTCTGAAGCCTTAATACAAAGACCAAATGAGTTTACTTTAGATGTTTCATATGCATTACGTTTGTCAGATCAATTTGGTATGTCTGTTGCCATGCGTTATTTGTCATCAGATTTAAAATTACCAGGTTTAGGCGGCGATACTACACCAGCTAGTACATTTGGAGTAGATATTTCAGGGTATTATCAAAGTGAAGAAGAAGCCTATTCAGATTTTAATGGACGTTGGAGAGCAGGATTTGCAATTCAAAATATAGGGCCTAAATTTAAGTATGATGAAGCAGGTCAAGAGAATTTTCAACCAACAAATTTACGTTTAGGAACAGGATTTGATTTTATTTTTGATGATTATAATAAAATTGCTGTTACTGCAGAAGTAACTAAATTATTAGTGCCAACACCGCCTGTTTATGGCTATGTAGATACTGATGGAGACGAGAATCAAGATAGTGATGAGCCAACAATTATAGTAGAAGGTCAAGACCCAGATGTCAGTTTTTTATCAGGCATGTTTCAGTCATTTGGTGATGCGCCAGACGGTTTTAGCGAAGAGTTAAAAGAATTTACTTGGGCATTAGGTGCAGAGTATTTATACCAAGATTCTTTTGCTTTTAGAGCAGGTTATTTTAATGAAAGTGAAGACAAAGGTGCTAGAAAGTTTTTAGCATTAGGCGCAGGTTTTAAAGCCAATGTGGTGAATATAGATTTGTCTTATTTGTTTTCTGCATCAAAAGTACAGAGCCCGTTAGAAAACACTTTACGCTTTTCTTTAACGTTTAATTTAGGTGAAGGAGAATATAACGAATATTAAGAATTATTTATAAAATGATATTAAAAAAACTATTGCTACTAGCAATAGTTTTTTTGTTTGCAATAGTTTTATAAATTTACTGAATAAATTCTCTCGATGAAGGAAATAAAAATAGAATCAACATTATATGTTTTTGATAATGTTCATGAGTTACCACAAGAAGCTTTTAAATTAATGCAAAAAGCTGTAGAGGCTAGAGAAAAAGCATATGCACCGTATTCAAAATTTCATGTTGGAGCCGCTTTACTTTTAGATAACAATGAAATAATTACAGGTAATAATCAAGAAAACGCTTCGTATCCCTCAGGTTTATGTGCCGAACGGACAGCGATTTATTATGCTGGTTCACAATTTCCTAATGCTAAAGTGATTAGAATGGCTATTTCTGCAGGTTCAAAAAACAATCAAACTAAAGAGCCTATTCCGCCTTGTGGAGCTTGTAGACAGGCTATTGCGGAATATGAAATAAAGCAGGAAACACCTATAGAAATTTATTTTATGGGTGAAACAGGTAAAGTTGCAAAATCTAAATCATTAGCCAATTTGCTACCTTTAGTTTTTGATAAATCTGTGCTATAACGTTTTCGTGTAAAATTTACTATTTTCAGTTTTTTCATTAATGACTAAAGTGTTACTTTTGTTATTCGCTTTCCCAATTTTAGATTGGGATTTCATAATGAAACCTTGAGATATAAATCTTGAGCATTGTTTTTGATGTAAATAATAAACTAAATGCAAAAAATCACAAAAGAGGTTTACCTCAAATGGTATGAAGACATGTTATTCTGGAGAAAGTTTGAAGACAAACTAGCTGCAGTATACATTCAACAAAAAGTAAGAGGATTTCTTCACTTGTATAATGGTCAAGAAGCGGTATTAGCAGGAGCTTTACATGCTATGGATTTGACAAAAGATAAAATGATAACCGCATATCGTAATCACGTTCAGCCAATTGGTATGGGTGTAGATCCTAAACGTGTTATGGCAGAGTTATTTGGAAAAGTAACAGGTACCTCACAAGGTATGGGAGGCTCGATGCATATCTTCTCTAAAGAACACCGTTTCTATGGAGGTCATGGTATTGTTGGAGGTCAAATACCTTTAGGAGCAGGTATTGCATTTGGTGATAAATACCATGGTAGCGATGCAGTAACATTATGTTGTTTTGGTGATGGTGCTGCAAGACAAGGTTCTTTGCATGAAGCTTTTAATTTAGCAATGCTTTGGAAACTTCCAGTTGTTTTTGTTTGTGAAAATAATGGATATGCAATGGGAACTTCAGTAGAAAGAACAGCAAGTCATACAGACATTTGGAAACTAGGTTTAGGCTATGAAATGCCATGCGGACCAGTTGATGGAATGAACCCTATTAAAGTAGCAGAAGCTTTTGATGAAGCTATTCAAAGAGGACGTCGTGGAGAAGGACCAACATTTTTAGAGTTGAAAACTTATCGTTATAGAGGGCATTCAATGAGTGATGCCCAGCATTATAGAACTAAAGATGAGGTTAAAGAATATCAAAAAATAGATCCAATTACTCAAGTAAAGGATATTATTCTTGAAAATAAATACGCTACAGAAGCTGATATTAAAGTAATTGATAAACGTGTAAAAGATTTAGTTGCTGAATGTGAGAAATTTGCAGATGAATCTCCATATCCAGAAGTACAACAACTTTACGATATGGTTTACGAGCAAGAAGACTATCCATTTATTCAACATAAATTATAAACTATGGCAATAGTAGTAAATATGCCGCGTTTAAGCGATACCATGGAAGAGGGAACCGTTGCGGCTTGGTTAAAAAAAGTAGGAGACAAGGTTGAAGAAGGCGATATTTTAGCTGAAATTGAAACCGACAAAGCTACTATGGAATTTGAGTCTTTCAATGAAGGAACATTGCTTCATATTGGCGTTCAAGAAGGGGAAACTACTAAAGTAGATGAGCTTTTAGCTATTATTGGAGATGAAGGAGAAGATATTTCTGGATTATTAAATGGAGGAGCTTCTAATGAAGTAAAAGAAGAAACAGCTTTAGAAAGTAAAGAAGAATCTTCTAGTAATGAAGATGCTTTAAGCGAATCTGTAGATTTGCCAGAAGGCGTTATAGTTGTTACTATGCCTCGTTTAAGTGATACTATGGAAGAAGGAACTGTGGCAACATGGTTAAAAAAGGTTGGTGATAAAGTAGAAGAAGGAGATATTCTAGCTGAAATAGAAACTGATAAAGCGACTATGGAGTTTGAATCATTTCAATCTGGTACTTTATTAGAAATTGGTTTACAAGAAGGAGAATCGGCAAAAGTAGATGCTCTACTAGCTATTATTGGTCCTGCAGGAACAGATGTTTCTGGAGTAGCTACCAATTTTAAAACATCTGGAACTCCTAAAAAAGAAGAAACTCCTAAAGTTGAAGCTAAAAAGGAAGCGCCTAAAACAGCTTCTGTTGCTACTAAAATAGAGTCTAAACCAAGTGCGCCAAAACCAACACCTGTTACTGCAAATGGTAGATTATTTGTATCTCCTTTAGCAAAAAAATTAGCAGAAGAAAAAGGTATAAACTTAACACAAGTTCAAGGTTCTGGTGAACACGGACGTATTGTTAAACGTGATATAGAAAATTTCACACCTGCTGCTTCAGGAGCATCAGTTGGTAAATTTGTTCCAGCTGGACAAGAAGATTTTGAAGATATTACTAATTCGCAAATGCGTAAAGCTATTGCTAAAGCTTTAACAAATTCTAAATTTTCTGCACCGCATTATTATTTAAGTGTAGAGTTTGATATGGAGAATGCTATTGCATTCCGCCAACAATTCAACTCTATTCCAGATACAAAAATTTCTTATAACGATATCGTTGTAAAAGCATGTGCTTTAGCATTAAAACAACATCCGCAAGTAAACTCGCAATGGTTTCCAGACAAAATGCGTTTGAATAATCATGTACATATTGGTGTTGCTGTAGCTGTGCCAGATGGTTTGGTTGTTCCTGTAGTTAAGTTTGCAAATGAGCAAACATTACCTCAAATTGGAGCTGCTGTTAAAGATTTAGCTGGAAAAGCTAGGAATAAGAAATTAACACCTGCAGAAATGGAAGGTAGTACTTTTACAGTATCTAACTTGGGTATGTTTGGTATAGATACATTTACATCTATTATTAATCAGCCAAATTCTGCAATTCTTTCAGTAGGAAATATAGTTGAAAAACCAGTGGTTAAAAACGGGCAAATTGTAGTAGGTAATACTATGAAACTATCGTTAGCTTGTGATCACAGAACAGTTGATGGTGCAACGGGAGCTCAATTCCTTCAAACATTAAAAGGGTACATTGAAAATCCTGTAACTATGTTAGTGTAAAAAAATGTTATTTCTGCGAATGCAGGAATCAAAATATTAAAAACCTGTTTCATTAATTTGAAACAGGTTTTTTTTGATCAATTTGGTTTGATGTTTTGGTTTACTCTAAATACGTTATCTGGGTCGTATTTACTTTTTATTTTTGATAATCGCTCATAATTATGTTTATAGCTAGCTTTTACACGTTCTTGTCCTTCATCCATCATAAAATTTGAATAGGCACCACCAGATGAGTAAGGGTGTAATGCTTCCCAATAATCTTTACACCAGTTGGTTATTTTATCTGCATTTTTAGGTTCTGGATCTACACCAACAATAACACCTGCATATTTGGCATCTCTATAAGCCCAAGGCGTATCTTCTGCTCCAACTCTGCTTGCAGCTCCACTAATTGGGTATAAATGCATTTGAGATAGAGGTGTTGGTATTTTAGAACCAAATTTTAAATGTTGCTCACTAACTTCTGGGCCTAATTCATTAAAAAAGTCTGCTCTCCAATACCATTGTAAACCGTGTGGCATCATGCCATCAAACAACGTTTGAATAGAGGGATAAGGCATTTCTCCACAATGTGCAAACACAGGATTTAAATCCATAGCAGGTTTTATCAATTTATCAAATTCTTCTTGCTTGCCTGTGTAGCACCATACTATACCACAATATTGATTTCCGTGTAAAAAATCTGGAAAAGGAGGACCAGGAATAATCATAGTCGCTATAAAACCATTTAATTCGTCTGGAGCGTTATTAATAAATGTATGGTACCAAGCCATAATTTCTTCAGTTCTTTCAATAGGCCATAAAGTTGGTCCGCCAATGACTGTTTTTACAGGATGTGCTTGGAATTTAAAGGATGTTACAATTCCAAAATTTCCACCACCACCACGAATGGCCCAAAATAAATCGGTGTTTTTATCTTTATTTACTGTAACGAAGCTTCCGTCTGCTAAAACCATATCTGCTTCTAATAAATTATCAATTGTTAAACCATATTTTCTTGATAAATGGCCAACACCTCCTCCCAATGTTAATCCGCCAACACCAGTTGTCGAAATAATTCCCGCAGGAACAGCTAATCCAAAAGGATGTGTTGCATGGTCTACTTCTCCCCAAAGGTTTCCGCCACCAACTCTAACAGTGTTATTTGACGTGTCTACTCGAATAAATTTAATACCAGATAAATCGATGACTAATCCATCATCACATAATCCTAATCCACCACCATTATGTCCGCCACCTCTTACTGCAATTAATAAATTGTTTTCTCTTCCAAAGTTTACAGCAGCTATAACATCAGCTACATCTACACACATAACAAACATTCCAGGATGTTTATTTATCATGCCATTGTAAACTTTTCGTGTTTCATTATAATCTGAATCTGTTGGTTTAATAAGTTTCCCTCTTAATTGTGAAGTAAATGCCTCAATTATTGAAGAGTCTAAATTTTTGACTAGGTTTTTCATTTTTTGTTGATTTTAAATTTTTTGTTTTATTTATTTAGAAATTATCATTCCTTTTAAAGACCATAAAATAGCAAGTACATCTTTTTTAGAAACTTCATCAATATTATTTTTGTCTAAAGCCGTAAAAATATCGTCCATAACATGCATGTATTCAGTGGAACTAATATTCATACCTGTATGAGCAGTTATCATATCTTTACCTTTGTATTTTGCATCACCACCACTACCAGCACTAAAAAAATCTATGGTGTGTTGTTTTATAATAGCAAGATGGTCGGGTTTGTTTTTAAAAGGAAGAAACCTAGCATTAACTTCTGGGTTATTCATATGGTTTTCAACAGTGTCATCTACAATGTTTGAAATCCCATTTGTTCCTCCTAATCGTTCAAAAAGTGTATTGGTCATAATATTTAATATTGGTTATGCACCAAAATTATGAATACTAAAACGTTAGCTATTATAGATTTAGTTCAAAAAATGATAATTTTGAACCATTAGAAAAAATATTAAAATTTTTTGAAATTTAAATAAGGTGTTGCTGAATGTATTTTGAAGGGAGAATACCAAATTTATTTTTGAAGCATGTTGAGAAGTAAGCAGGACTGTTAAAGCCTGTTTCAAAAGCTATTTCAGAGATGTTTCCTTTTTGTTCGTGTAATAATTTAAGTGCTTGCAGTAATTTATATTCTACAATAAAATTATTTGGTGATTTTCCTGTTAAGTTTTTTAGTTTTCTGTTTAATTGAGATTTACTAAAGCCTAATTTTGTACTAAAATCATTAACATTAAAATCGGGCTTATTCCATATTGTTTCTACAAAATCCATTAAATCTGTTAAGAATTTTTCTTCCTCGTGGTTAATTGTTCTAACATGCTCTTTATTAATAAATTTATTTCTGTTTTCACTTTCATAAAGTGATTTAACTTCAGAGGTAATAACAATTTGGTGATCTACAATTTCACATAATTGTTTGGCTAAGGTTATAGTTTCTTCAAAAAAGGAATCTTTATTGGTAACAGGAGAACCAGAGCTAATCCCAATATTTAATGTTCGTAATGAAGCATCAGATTTTGAAGTAATGTATTTAAAATTATATTGAATTTTCAAGGCGCATAAAATAGCATTAGAAACCGATGCAAAGGAAACTAAATAACTATTATTGTCTTGTTTTGCAATACTACCGTTAAATTGCTTGAAAGATTTTGTAATACTATTATGAAACTTTTGTAAGAATAAGCTAAATTGATTGCCTTCAAGTCTGTGTAAATAGTCACTGGTTTCAATAAGCATAATTACTCTAAAAGCAGGATCGTTAATGATGTTTAATTTGGTGTTTTGTGATTTTTCTGGGTCTTCAATACGGCCTAAAAAAGACGCTACAATGTTTTCATTTACTTCAATAATTCTATTAGGGACTTCACCATGTGCATGATTATGCATTTCTTGAATTGCTTTTTTATTTGGCGCTTCAATTAAGCAAAATGCTGTTTTTCTATTTTCATCACACCAATAGGTCATGCCTTTACAGCCAAATAAATGTTGGACCTTTAAATCTTCTTGATGCATTTCTGCTACATGCTCAGCGGTAATTTCCTCTGGTATTTCATGACGATCCATGTAAATTGGCATAGTTGAATAATTTATCTTAACAAGTTAATCATTTTTTAATTAGTAACACGTTGTCGTTCTTCCTCTGCTCCAGTTTCTCTTTCTCTAGCAGATTTCAATTTATTATTACCAAAGTTTCTGGTATATGTTAGCGTAAAAGTTGGAGCACTAAAATCGAAAAGGTTTCTAGTTAAAAGATTTTCATCAGGAATATCAGTTCCACCTTTAAATTCAAACGAATTAAAAGCATCATTTACTGAAAATCTTAAGCTTCCCCATTTATCGCTAAATTTCTTTTGTAAACCAATATTTACTCTATAAAAGGCATCGTATTTTGCTGTGCCAAATAAACTTTCGCTGGTATAAAAGGCCGTTAATTCGCCAGAAAAAGTATCAGAAAATTTAAAGGAATTTGATAAGTTTATAGTGTAATTACTAAGTTGTGCTTCTAATGCTTCATCTTTATAGAATCCTCTTATTTTCTGATTTATATATGTAATATTGTTTTGAGTTCGCCACCAATTTGAAATTTTTAAAGGAAAACCAAGTATGATACTAAATGTTTTAGTGTAGTCTAAATTGGAAGCTTCAAAAATTAACCTATCATTATCTTCATCATAACGTTCTTGAAAATTAGCAATGCTAGAATCTTGATCTGTATATTGAATTGAGAATATGTAAGATTTGTAATTAATATCATATTTAAATGTATTGGAAATAGCTGGTTGTAAAGAGGCATTACCTGAAAAGAATGTAGTAGGATCAAATAAAATCACAAAAGGGGCCATATCGTTAAAAGTTGGTCTTGTTATTCGTTTTGAATACGAAACGTTCATGTTTAAATTGTCGTTAATTTTTTTGTTGAAAAATATACTTGGAAATAACTTGCCATATTTTCTATCTACAACAACGCCTTCAGTATCGATATCTAATTTTGTGCTAGTATATTCATATCGTAAACCAAATTTGGAACTCCAACTATCATTTATGGTATAATCTAATGAGGCATATGTGGCAAATATGCTTTCTTTAAGATCGCTGTAATTGGTAAGCGTTGGATCTATAACCCAGCCTGAGCCATCATTATTTTCTACAGATACATCATTATTGAAATTTGATTTTGTGCCTTTTATTCCTGTTTCTAATTTAATTTTTTCTCCAATATTGGCATTGTAATCTAATTTAGCTACCCATGTTTTAATAGGCGTTAGTTTTCCACTTCTTGCTAATTCTTCTCTGTCGAAAGTATTATTTTCATTATAAAATGTATTAAAGTAGTTGTTAGGGTTGTCATCTTTATAGTATAAATAATCTAGATCAAAACTGATGAATTTATCTTTAGTAAAGTTGTATTTAAAATTGTAGTTAGCTCCAAAATGCTCCCATAAATTAATTTCGTCATTTAAAACGTTAACAAAAGAATCTGGAAAACCATTTTCTGTATTAGCAGTCTTATTTATGGCGTCCATTGACCATTTGTTTGAATAAGCAGTAACTAAAAAACCCATAATTGCTTTTTCTGAGGTTTGATAATCTAAACCAAATCTTATGTTGTGATTTCTTTGTGTAGCATCTCTATCTGCATAGGTGTCTGTTGTAAGTAGGTTGTCATTATTGTCTAAAAATTGTTTGTATAATGTAAAGACTTGGTTGGTTCCATCCCAAGAGAAGGAATAATTACCAAATAGATTTATTTTGTTTTTTCTGTAATTGAAATTGATATTATTTGAAGTAACAAAATCATTACTATAGCCAGCAGATAAGGAATAAGAACCATTCAATCCTAAATCAGAACGTTTTTTCATGACTATATTTATAAAACCTGCATTGCCTTCAGCATCTAAGTTTGAAGGGGGTGTAGTTATAAGTTCTATAGATTCAATATTGTCTGCACTCATGCCATCGAGCATTTGAATAAGCGCAGAAACTGGGACATAACTAGTCTTTCCATCTATCATGACTACAACACCATCTTTTCCAACAACAGATATATCATTACTTTGCCTATTTACAATAACCCCAGGCGAGCGTTCTAAAATTTCTAATGCAGAACCACCTGCGGAAACAATACTATTTTCAACATTTATTACCATTCTATCTATTTTTTGTTGATATAGTGGTTTTGTAGCTTCTACAACAACTTCATTGAGTTGCTCACCTTCGTTAAGAATTAGTGTTTCAGCTTCATGATCGGAATCTAAATAAAAAGGGTTAGAATAAGCAGATTGATAACCAACCGAACTACTCATAATTAAAAAATTTCCATTTGGGACACCTTCCATTTTGTAGTTTCCATCATCAGAAGTTATGGTGCCTTTTGTTAAAGTAGAGTCATTAGATTTTAGTAAAAGAACATTAGCAAAAGGAATCCCTTTATTATTGCTATCAGAAATTAATCCGCTTATTGTATGCTGCGATTGTGCATTAATATAACATGAAATAAAAAACAACAATAATTTAATAATGCATTTAAAATTCATTCTGGAAATATTTAAAAAAAGGATTAAACGCAATGTTAGATTGGAGGTGTTGGTTTTTTAACTTACTCAAATATAGAGTTTTAATTAAATAAATTGTAATAACTAACATTTAATTTTATAGCTGTCTTTTAGTTTTTTATCTTTAAACTCAAATAAAATTTGTATGAAAAAAATACTTTCAATAGTTCTAGTATTATTATTTGTTTCTTGTTCTATTAGCCGCAAAGCTGCAGACGGTAAACCTGGTAAAGCGGGTGTTAATTCTATTTCTAATAATGTAGAAAACAATACTGATATAGAGGAAATTAAAAATTTTAAAGCTCCAATTTCTTCAACATCAATTAAAAAAAGCATGGAGTATTTAGCTTCAGATGAATTAGAAGGTAGAAATACAGGAACAGCTGGTATTGAAAAAGCAGCAGTATTTATTGAAAATATTTTTAAAGAAAATAATATTAAACCTTATTTTGAAACTTATAGAGATAGTTTTAATTTAAAAGATATAGTTGGTTATAATGTTGTCGGTTATATTGAGGGTAATGACCCTGAGTTAAAAAAAGAATTTGTTATTCTAGGTGCACATTACGACCATATAGGAACTGCAAAAGAAGTAAATGGTGATACAATTGCAAATGGTGCAAACGATGATGCTTCAGGCACAGTAGCTGTTTTAGAATGGGCGAAATATTTTTCAAAAGCTAAAAATAATAATAGGAGTATCTTGTTCACTTTATATGCTGCAGAAGAAATGGGATTGAAAGGATCTGAACATTTAGCAGAAAAACTAAAAGCAAACAATTTAGATTTATATACCATGATTAATTTTGAAATGATTGGTGTGCCAAGAGCAGAAGGAGAAACAATGGCTTACGTTACTGGCTATAATTTATCTAATATGGCTGGAAAACTAAATGCTTATTTAGGTGAAGAAATTATTGGTTTTTTACCACAAGCGAAGGCATATAATTTGTTTAAGCGCTCAGATAATTATTCATTTTATAACGCGTTTAAAGTGCCTGCTCAAGCTATTTCGACATTCGATTTTACAAATTTTGATTATTACCATCATGTTGATGATGAAGCTGATGAAATGGATTTTGAACACATGACTAATTTTATAAATAAAATGATTCCTGCTTTAGAGGGTATGATAAATGCTCCAACAAAGGAAATAAAAATGAATAATGAGTAAAAACATAATTATAACAGGGACAAGTAGAGGTATTGGTTTTGAGTTGGTGCAATTATTTGCAAAAGCAGGATATAACGTTTTAGCGCTTTCGCGGAATGAAAATCCAATTCAAAGTTTAAAATTAGATAATGTTACCACATTTTCGTTTGATTTAGGAGATGGTAAAGCTTATAAAAAAGTTGAAGATTTTATAAAAACAAATTGGCAACAAGTTGATGTTCTAATTAATAATGCAGGTGCTTTACTTAACAAGCCATTTGCAGAAATTACTATGAATGATTTTGAAGCTGTTTACAAAACTAACGTGTTTGGAGTTGCAGAATTAACGCGAGTAGTTTTACCTTTTATGAAAAGTAATAGTCATGTAGTAACTATTAGTTCTATGGGTGGTGTACAAGGCAGCATGAAGTTTCCAGGATTAGCAGCATACAGCTCTAGTAAAGCAGCTGTTATAACATTAACAGAGCTTCTAGCCGAAGAGTATAAGGAATCAGGGACATCTTTTAATGTATTAGCATTAGGAGCGGTACAAACCGAAATGTTAGAAGAAGCTTTTCCAGGCTATCAAGCACCAACAACAGCTTTAGAAATGGCAGAATATATTTTTGATTTTTCCCTTAACGGAAATAAATATTATAACGGAAAATTATTGCAGGTTTCTAATTCTACGCCTTGAAAATTTATTAAACGTTATTTTAAGCATTAAAACAGAAAACATTAAATAATTTAAATCCTTTTTCTATTTTAGCTTATATGAGGAATATTCTTTCGGTTTTATTTGTTTTGTTAAGCTTTTGCTTGTCGGCTCAAATTACATTAACTCATAATGTTGGAGCAGTACCTATTGAGACAAATATGTTTTCTTGCGAAAGAGATGAAGGGTGGTCTAGGGTATTCAAGCTATCGGAATTTGGTATTTCAGCAAATGAACAATTTATAATTAAATCAGGACAAGTAGCGCTTAGCAAATCTAGTAGTGGAGCATCATTGCAATTTTATGTTTACAGTATTGATGAAAATTTCCCAGATTTTTTTTATTCATTATACCCAAGGACTTTACTAGGAGCAAGAGGAATTGGTCAAGCACCAATTATTAACGGTGATCCAGAAATTATCCAAGTAGACTTTGAAGAACCAATAATCGTTCCAGCTGGTATTGATAGAATTTTAGTTACTGTAAAAAAATATGAAGACTTCTACAATCCAGAATCAGCAGAAGTTTTTATAGCTGGTACTGCTAATGATCCAGGAGTATCTTGGTATGAAGGTTGTCAAGAGAACTATAGTTTAACTTCAACTACTGATTTAACCACACCTGTTCCAAATGCAAATTTTTTTATTAATGTAACTGGGGAAGTATATGATATACAAAGTTTTGGTTCAACAACAAGGCTGTCTCATAATTTGTGTGATGATATAATTGAAACAGGTATACACTCATGTACATCATCATATATATATTGGGCGAGATCATTTAGCTTAGAAGAATTTGGTATATCAAAAAATGAAGAATTTGTGATTAATTCTGGACAAGTTGGTATTAATAAAACGGGTTGGTTGCCAGAAATTAGTTTTAATATTTATAAAATAGACGATAATTTTCCTGCTTCATTTTCTGAAACAGATTTAATAGGAAGTAGTCAATATCAGCAACTTTCACCTAACATAGATCGCACTTCTCAGATTATTGAAGTTGATTTTGATACACCAATAGTAATTCCAGCAAATGTTGAAAGAATTTTAGTAGAAGTGCATAAAGGAATTGTTTATGGAGATGGGGTAGCTTTTATAGCAGGATCAACCCAAGACAATGATGTTTCATGGCAAAGAGGATGTACTAATGTAGCAGGAGGAACTAATTTTGATTATAATGAGTATGTTTCAACTGCTGATTTTGGAAGACCAGAAGCTAATTTTTATATAAACGTAACAGGAAACGTAAACCACATTACAAACAATTTCGAAATGAATATTTCAAATATTTGTTCGGAGTTTTTAAAAGAGTTTAGTGTAGAGAATAAAGCAAACATAGCTTCAGTAATATGGGATTTTGATGACCCAACTTCAGGATTAAATAATACCTCCACAGATTTATCACCTTTTCACGACTTTTCTGTAGATGGAACATACACCATTAACGCTACAGTTACTGGTAAAGATGGTAGTGTTGAGGTTTTAACAGAAACAATAGATGTTAAAGAGCCTCCAAATGCATATGGAATTAATAATGTTTATGCTTGTGAGGATAATTCTAATACAGGTTTTTCATCCTCATTTAATTTATCCTCAGTTGAGCAACAGGTCTTGGGAGGTCAGGTAAATAAGGTTGTAACTTATATTGACGGTTCTGGGAATAATTATGATGTATTACCAAATTTATTTGCAAATACCATTAAAGATATAGAAACTATAATCGTAAGGGTTGCACATAAAGATAATCCTTGTTGTTCTTCAGAAACAACCTTCGATTTAATTGTAAATCCTATACCGGATTTAACATCTGCTTCAGACTTATATGTTTGTAATAATGATACAGATGGTTTTTCCGTTTTTGATTTAGAAAAAGTTAAATCAAACATAATAGACAATAGTAGTAATATAGATATTGAATTTTATCACCAAAATAACCAGCAAATACAATCGCCACTAAATGCTGTTGAAAATTTGGTTATAAACGAAGAGGAAATTACTGTTCGTGCAATTAATACTGATACAAATTGTTATAACGAAACTACGTTTAAATTAATGGTAAACCCATTGCCAACAGCAAATATTTTAACCGAATTAGTAGGTTGTGATGATAATAATGATGGTATTTCAGAGTATTTTGATACTTCAAATGTTGAAACAGAAGTTTTAGGCAACCAAACAGGTATGGAAGTTTCTTATTTTGATGCTAATGGAAACGAATTACCAAGTTCCTTACCAAACCCGTATACAAACTCAATTATAAACATAGAAACAATTACGGTAAGAGTTATAAACCCACAAACAAGTTGTTATGAAGAAACATCTTTAGTATTAAATACAAATTCACAACCACAAGTTAATAAGCCACAAGTACTTTATGGTTGTGATTTAGGAAATGGCTTTGCTGATTTTGATACATCCAATATTGAAGCAGACCTTATTGGTAATCAAAATGGTTTAAGAATAATTTATTTTGATGCTAACGGAAACCAATTATCAAGTCCTCTGCCAGTTTTTTTTCAAAATACAGAACCTTGGTTACAAAATATTAAAGTTAGGGTGGAGAATGAGCTAAATAGTTTGTGCTATTCCGAAACAAGTTTTGATTTAATAGTGAATGAATTACCAACCGTAAACATAGTAGAAACTTATTTTATTTGTAATCTAGAACCTTCATTAAGTATAAGTGTTGATAACAATTTAGATACTTATAATTGGGAGTATCAAGATGGAACTAATATTTCAAATACTTTTGAAGCTAACTTAATTAACGCGGGGAATTATACGCTTACTATTGGTGAAAATAAAAATGGAATTTATTGTGAAAATTATTTTGATTTTGAGCTAATACGCTCAGTATTGCCTTCGATTACAAATGTAGAATACAATGAGTTATCTGATAATAATTTTATTGAAATAATAGCTTCGGGTGATGGTGATTTTGAATATTCAATAGATGGTATAAATTATCAAAATAGCAATTTTTTTAGTGATGTTTTAGGAGGCGTTTATACAGTTTCTGTAAAGGATAGGTTTGGA
The DNA here is from genome assembly GCF_900114265.1 of Flaviramulus basaltis. GTDB lineage: Bacteria > Bacteroidota > Bacteroidia > Flavobacteriales > Flavobacteriaceae > Flaviramulus > Flaviramulus basaltis. Next base: position 154,988 of record NZ_FPKV01000001.1, on the reverse strand, counting down.
TGTGGAGAAGATTCTAGAAATGTAGCAATCATAGATTATCCCAAGTATTTCACACCTAATGGAGATGGAATAAATGATTTTTGGAAGATTAAAGGTATTGCAAATTATCCTAATGCAGTTGTTTTTATCTATAATAGATATGGCAAGCTTTTAAAACAAATTAACTCAAATAGTAATGGCTGGGATGGAACTTTTCGTGGAGAAAATATGACATCATCTGATTATTGGTTTACTGTGAAATTAGATATTGACATTGAATTTACTGGTCATTTTTCACTAAAATTATAGTTAATGAGCAAATACAAATGTATTATTTTTGATTGTGATGGTGTTTTGGTAGATAGTGAACCCATAAGTATTCAAGTATTGGTAGATATAGCAAATAGCTATGGGACTAATATAGATTTGGCTTACGGCATGAAACATTTTAAGGGGAGTTTTTTTGAATCTTGTAAGAAGAAAATTTCAGAATTAACAGAAACTGAAATACCAGATACTATTGAAGAAGAATATCGCCGAAAAAGTTTTGAAGCTTTCAAAGCAAATATGAAAGCAGTTGAAGGTGTAGAAGACTTGATAAAAAATTTGTCAATTCCTTTTTGTGTAGCTTCAAGCGGACCCGAAGATAAAATAAGACTTAATTTAGGTCTCAGTGGTTTAATATCCTATTTTGAAAACAATATTTTTAGTTGCTATGCAATTAAAAAATGGAAACCAGATCCAGCAGTATTTTTATGGGCAGCAGAAACTATGGGGTTTAAACCTCATGAATGCTTAGTTATAGAAGATAGCTTATCTGGAGTTAGTGCAGCAAAAAATGGCGGTTTTGATGTTTTTGGTTTTACAGCACACGATTATAATAATGAGCTAAAAAGTGAAGCCACAAAAACATTTAAAAGTATGCCTCAACTTTTAGATATGATATAATTTTATTTCATGCAAAGTAAACTTCAAAACTATATTTCAAACAGTGCCTTACCTCAAGTTCTAAAATTGCTAGAGCATGATAATTTATTAGTTAAAGTTAAAAATGAGCGAAAAACTCGACATGGAGATTATATGCGCTTGCCAAATGGTAAACATCAAATAACCATAAATTCCAATTTAAATAAGTATCGGTTTTTAATAACATTAATACATGAAATTGCCCATTTTGAAGCATATAAAGGTTACGGACGTTTTATAAAACCTCATGGAATAGAGTGGAAACGTACTTTTCAGCATTTAATGTTACCGTTTTTAAACCCTGAAAATTTTCCTAATAATTTATTACCCTTATTAGCAAAACATTTTAAAAACCCCAAAGCATCTAGTGACACTGATGTTAAGTTAGCGTTAGCTTTAAAACAATTTGATGAACCTAACGATAAAACTTATATTTTTGAAGTACCTATGGGGAGTAATTTTAAACTGTATAATGGAAAAATTTTTCAAATGGGTAAAAAACGTGTTAAACGTTATGAGTGCATTGAGATTAAATCAGGAAAGTTGTATCTTTTCAATCCAAATGCAGAAGTAGAATTGTTAAATTAAAACTATGAATAAAAACTATTATGCCATATTAATGGCAGGAGGAGTAGGTTCAAGATTTTGGCCAGTAAGCACACAAGATTTTCCAAAACAATTTCACGATATGTTAGGAACTGGCGATACTTTGATTCAAAAAACCTTTCATCGGCTAGCAAAATTAATTCCAAAAGAAAATATTTTTATTTTAACCAATGAGCGTTATAACGATTTGGTTTTAGAACAATTGCCAGAAGTAAAACAAAGACAGGTGGTTTTAGAGCCTGCAATGCGAAATACAGCACCTTGTATCTTATATGCTTCATTAAAAATACAAAAGGAAAATCCTGATGCATTAATGATTGTAGCACCAAGTGATCATTGGATTGAAGATGAAGAGACATTTTCAAAAAATGTTGAACAAGCATTTAATTTTTGTTCAAAAAATGATGCATTAATGACGCTAGGTATCCAACCAACATTCCCAAATACAGGGTTTGGTTATATTGAGTTTGATAAAACTTCTACGGAAGATATTAAATCTGTAAATCAATTTAGAGAAAAACCAGATTACGAAACTGCAAAGCAATTTATTGATCAAGGTAATTTTTTATGGAATGCAGGTATTTTTATGTGGAGTGTAAAAAGTGTTGTAGAAGCTTTTCAAAATAACCAACCCGATTTATATAAACATTTTGAAGCTGGGATTTCTGTTTATAATACCGAATTTGAAGACGATTTTATTAAAGAAAATTATCCTAGTGCAGAAAATATTTCGGTTGATTATGCCATTATGGAAAAATCAAAAAACGTGTATGTGATTGCTGCTGAATTTGATTGGAACGATTTAGGAACTTGGGGAAGTTTATATGACAAGTTAGATAAGAATAAAAACGGGAATGCTGTTGTAAATGCAAGAACATTAACCGAAGATGCATCTGGTAATATGATACGTACCAAAGGCAATAAAATAGTTGTTGTTGATGGTTTACAAGATTATATTATTGTTGATAAAGACGATGTTTTGCTTATCTTTCCTAAAACAAAAGAACAAGATATAAAGAAAACACTTCAACAAGTAAAAGATAAATTTGGAGAGCAATACGGTTAATTAATATGAGCGAAGAAAGTAAATTCAATTTCTCTGAAGAGGAAATAAAGAGTGAGCAAGCTGTAGAACAGTCTAAGGAAGCTGTCAAAAAAGATGCTCAAGGATTGTTTAAAAGTATAAAAGTTTTTTTTAGTGAGTTATTAGATTTTCGAGAAGATACAGATAGAGACGCTACAATACAGGCCATAAAAGGGGACATTCCTTTTAAAGGAGCCACAGCTTGGATTTTAGTCTGTTCTATTTTTGTAGCATCTATTGGGTTAAATGCAAACTCAACAGCGGTAGTAATTGGAGCTATGTTAATTTCTCCATTAATGGGGCCAATTTTAGGTGTAGGATTGTCTATTGCAATTAACGATATTGATACATTAAAACGCTCATTAATAAACTTAGCAATTATGATTGTTTTGAGTTTATTAACTGCTTTTTTATTCTTTTGGTTATTTCCGTTAAGTGAAGATACCTCAGAACTTTTAGGTAGAGTACAACCCGATATTCGAGATGTTTTAATTGCCTTTTTTGGTGGATTAGCACTTATTATAGCTAGAACTAAACGAGGAACAATTGCCTCAGTAATTTTTGGTGTAGCTATCGCTACAGCTTTAATGCCGCCATTATGTACGGCTGGTTATGGCTTAGCAAAAGGGAAGTGGGATTATTTTTTAGGTGCGATGTATTTATTTACAATTAATACTATTTTTATAGCATTAGCAACTTTTGTTGTACTTAAGGTATTACGTTTTCCTATGCTTAAATACGCTAATTCTGCTAAAAGAAAGCGTGTAGCAAGATTTGCATCTTTATTAGCCGTAATAGTTATGATTCCTGCTATTTGGACGTTCTTAAGCGTGTTAAAACAAAGTAAGTTTGAAATTGATGCAAAACAATTTATAAATACAGAATTAGAAACATTGCCTAATGCTAATTATATTAAAAAATATGCGACATATTCTTATAATCCTGAAGGCGAATCTATAATTGAATTAATTCCGTTTGGTACAGATGAGGTTCCACAGAGCACAAAAGATTTATTGCAACAACGTTTTTTAAATTACAATGCTTTAGGAACAACAAAGTTATATGTTAATCAAGTTAAGAATAGAACTATTAATAATTTAGATTACATGGAGGAGTTAAGAACTAGAGACTCTTTAGATTTATTATCACAAACCGAAAAAATTTCCTTTTTAGAAAATAAAGTGAGACAGCTTTCAAAGCTTGAGAAAAACTATATCCCTTTTGAAGAGTTAAGTAAGGAGGTTAAAATTAATTACGAAACCATCGAGGACTTTTCTTATGCTAATGTAATTAATACGAACTTTACTAAAATGGATACACTAGCGATTTTCTCAGTAAAATGGGTGGATTCATTAGCTAAGGAAAATGTTAGAGTTAAGGATAAAGCTAAACTTGAAAAGTGGTTAAAATTAAAACTTAACCTAGATACTTTAGTAGTTAAGAGAATCAATTAAATTTCAATTTGTATAATGGTTTGATATGGACATTTGAAAAAATCATATCAAACCATATATATATAATATAGGTTTTAAAAATTAGTTCAATTACTCATTTTCTTCCAAGTACATTTTACGTACTTTTTTAAACAAGTTTGATGAATAAACAAAATCTGTTACAGACTCATTATCGGTTTTAAAAATAGTGTCTTTAGAACCTTCCCATTCTTTTAAACCATTTTTTAGGAACACAATTTTTTCGCCAATTTCCATTACCGAATTCATGTCGTGTGAGTTAATAACGGTTGTTATTTGGTATTCGTCTGTGATTTCTTGAATTAAATTATCAATAACTATTGAAGTTTTTGGATCTAATCCTGAGTTAGGTTCATCACAAAATAAATATTTAGGATTGTTAACAATAGCACGTGCAATGGCAACACGCTTTTGCATACCACCAGAAGCTTCACTTGGCATTTTTTTATGAGCATCTTCAAGGTTTACACGCTTTAAAACAAAATCCACACGGTCTTGCATTTCACTTTTACTTTGTTTTGTAAACATTTTTAGCGGAAACATAACATTTTCAGCAATCGTCATAGAATCAAACAAGGCACTGCCTTGAAATACCATGCCTATTTTAGCACGCATATTTCTTTTTTCATCTTCAGATAATTGAGAAAATACTTTTCCATCATAAGCTATTGTACCTTCTTCATAATCAAATAAACCCAATAAGCATTTCAAAAAAACGGTTTTACCAGAACCACTTTGCCCAATAATAAGATTGGTTTTTCCTTTATCAAAAGATGTTGTAATGCCTTTTAAAATATGGGCTTCTCCAAATGACTTATGTAAATCTTTAACTTCAATCATTGACTTAAAAGCATTTGAGTTAGTAAATAGTTTAAAAGAATAATAACAACACTAGTCCAAACGAAAGATGTTGTACTTGCTTTACCAACTTCTAACGCACCACCTTTCATATAATACCCATGAAAAGACGGGATGGTTGCTAGAGCAATCGCAAAAACAAACGTTTTAATAAAAGCATAAGTTATATGAAATGGAATAAAATCTGTTTGAATACCAGTAATATAATCTTCAAGCGAACTAAAACCACCATAAACACAAGCGGCCATACCACCAAGTATACCTAAAAACATAGCAATAGAAATAACAAAAGGATAAAGCATTAATGCAATAAACTTGGGGAATACTAAGTAATTTAAAGAGTTAATTCCCATAACTTCTAGGGCGTCAATTTGTTCTGTAACACGCATGGTTCCTATGCTAGAAGTAATAAAAGATCCCACTTTTCCTGCCATAATAATGGATATAAACGTTGGAGCAAATTCTAAAACTATGGATTGTCTGGTTGCGAAACCAACTAAATACTTAGGTATCAAAGGATTGCTAATATTTAAAGCGGTTTGAATGGTGACAACGCCACCAACAAAAAAGGCTATAAAAGCTACAATACCTAATGAGCCTATTATTAAATCGTCAATATCTTTTAAAATAAGTTGCTTCATCACGCTCCACTTTGTTGGTTTGCGAAACATTTCAGCAATCATTAAAAAATAAGCTCCTATATTATGAAGGTAGGTCATATAAAAATTTGTAATTGCTAAAGTAAAAAAAAGATACAGGTATTTAACCTTAATTTTAAATTATGATGTTTTAAAATATGTATTTTTGAGGCATATATTAATAGCATGATGAAAAACATAATTCTTTCCTTAATACTAATACCGCTTTGCTTTTCTTGTAAAGCTCAAAATGAAGTTTCATTAATTAAAAATGAAAGTAATATAGAAAGACCAAAATTGGTAGTTGGTATTGTAGTAGACCAAATGCGATATGATTATCTAACTCGTTTTTACAATAGATTTGGAGAAGGTGGTTTTAAACGAATGATGAATGAGGGTTTTAACTGTAAAAACAATCAATTTAATTATATTCCTACTAAAACGGGACCTGGGCATGCGTCTATTTATACAGGAACCACACCTAAATATCATGGTATTATTGGTAACGATTGGTTTGATAAAGAATCAGGACATAATGTTAACTGCGTGCAAGACGATTCTGTTTTAGCAATTGGCACAAATAGTAGTGATGCAAAAGATGGAAAAATGTCGCCTAACAGAATGTTAACCACAACGTTTGCTGATGAAAATAGACTATTCACTCAAATGCAGGGTAAAACAATAGGGATTTCTATAAAACATAGAGGCGCTATTTTGCCAGCAGGACACACAGCAAATGCAGCTTTTTGGTTAGATTATGACCATGACGGAAATGGTAACTGGATAACAAGCTCGTTTTATATGAATGATTTGCCTCAATGGGTTAAAAACTTTAATGAAACAAACATTACAGAGTCTTATTTTAAAGAGTGGAACACATTGTATGATATAAATTCTTATACTGAAAGTGGAAGTGATTTAAATACTTTTGAAAGGATTTTTGAAGGTAAAGAAACAGCAACCTTTCCATACAATTTAGAAGCTTTAAAAAAAGATAATGGTAATTTTAAAATTATTGCAGAAAGTCCATTTGGAAATAGTTTGATAACAGATTTTACAATTAAAGCTATAGATGCAGAAGCTTTAGGGAAAGATGACATTACGGATGTTTTAACCGTTAGCTTTTCTAGTACAGATAAAGTAGGTCACGATTTCGGACCTAATTCAAAAGAAATTGAAGACACCTATTTACGGTTAGATTTAGATTTAGAACGATTATTTAATGCCTTAGATGAGAAAGTTGGAAAAGGAGAATACACTGTGTTTTTAACCGCCGATCATGGAGCGCCAAATGTTATTAATTATTTATTATCTAAAAAAATTCCTGCTGGACTTTTTGATGAAAGCCAAATGTTTGATGAAATGAATACTTTTTTAGAACAAAAATTTAAAGTTTCAGATTTAATTTTAAGTAGAATTAATAATCAAATTTATTTGAATCACGATAAAATAAATTCTAATAATATAGATTTAGAAAATGTGAAAGAAGTTTTATCACTTAAATTATTAAAGTATAGATTAATTGATAAAGTTTATATGACTTCTGAAATTAATCAGTTTGATGGTTCTAATGGAGTTGTGGAAAATTTATTGAGTAACGGACATAACCAAAAACGCTCTGGCGATTTAATGTTTGTATATAATCCAGCAGTTTTTAAAGATGCACTTTGGAATAGAACTGGAACCGATCATCATTCAGGTTTTAGTTATGATACACATGTTCCATTATTGTTTTTCGGTAAAGGTATACAACATGGAGCAACTAATAAGCTAACTCATATTACCGATATTGCACCAACTATTTCAGCACTTTTAGGAATTAGTTTTCCCAATGCTTGTATTGGACAACCTTTAGAGTTTGTTTTAGATTAATGAATAAACGCACTTTTTATTCAATCGTCGCTATTGTAATTGTTTTAGGCGTTTACACTTATGAAAATTTTTTAGGTGAAGAAGAAAAAGCAGAAATTGTATCAGAAGGGCAAGCCTCAAAAAATGATACTAACAAATATTTTTTACCGTCAAGTACTACAGGTCAGATTGTGCATCATGAAGGTTATTCATTATCTTATAGTGAACCTGATGAACAAGCAGAATGGGTGGCTTATGAATTAAAGAAGTCGCATCTTTCAAGTACAAACTACAAACGGCCCTATTTTGAAATTGATAAAGCTGTAAAAACTGGTGCAGCAAATTGGCGGAATTATAAAAAGTCTGGTTACGACCGCGGACATTTATGTCCTGCAGGAGATAGGCGTTATAGTCAATTTGCACACGATGAAACTTTTTTAACCAGTAATATTAGTCCGCAAGAGCATGAATTCAATTCTGGAATTTGGAATACTTTAGAACAAAAAGTTCGTTATTGGGCGAGTAAATATGATGGCGTTTTTGTAGTTACTGGTGGTGTTTTAAAAGGTAATATGAAAACTATTGGTGATGAGGATGTTTCGGTTCCTAATCAGTTTTATAAAGTGTTGATTGATAATAACACAGGTAAAACCAAAATGATAGCCTTTTTGATGCCACATAAAAATTCTGATAAACCATTATATGAATTTGTAGTATCAGTAGATTCTATTGAAAAACTTACAGGAATAGACTTTTTCCCAGAATTAGAAGACAGCATTGAAAACAAATTAGAGGCTTCGAGTAGCTATAAAGGATGGGGTTTTTAATTAGTTCTTTTCGTTATTCTGAACTTGTAGAAATAAATTTTAGTGCCTATAAATTGAAATATTCCGACAAGTTCAATATGACATAGCGTGAACCATAGACAGCTTCTTTAACCTTTTAGCTTGCCTAACATCCCTTTCCACCGTAAATCCCTTATAAACTTGCCTTCTTCTTCTGTAACTAAATGCTCAATTTTTTCTTTTTTAGCTTTAAAGTAGCCAGCTAAGTAATCTTTAAACAAAGATAAGTTTCCTTTTTTATAAGCGAGTTTTGTTGCCGAAATTAGAGTAATAATAAAGCCATAACGCATTTTATACATAGCTTCACCTTGTAAATATTTTGAAGCTTTGTTATAGCTCATTCCGGTTGGTTTTAGGTGCTTTACATGAAGAGATTCATCGGTTAAAATCTCCCATCCATAAAATTTAGCCAATAACTCATCAACAGTGTCCCAACCCATAGATGGTTTTAGTTTTCCAATTTCAATAAAGCAATTTTTCCTATAGGCCTTTAACGCACCTCGAATATGATCTTTACGGGTTAAATTTTCTAATTTCCAATCATTATTTTTTTCTATATAACAAAACCCAGCTGCCATTCCTAGTTTGTTATTTTTATTAAAATGAATTGAAAGTTGCTCTAAATAATTATTAGGAAAAATTAAATCGGCATCAAACTTACAAATCACATCATAGTTATCATCTAAGGTTTCAAAACCTTTGTAAAACGCATTAATGATTTTAGAGCCTGGTAAGTGTTTGTTAGAAGATTTAGAGTTTATTAAAGATATAAAAGGATGCTTTTTGGTATAAATCTCAACTATTTCTTCTGTTTTATCTGTTGAATTGTCATTAACTACAATCACCTTTTTAGGTAAAAGTGTTTGATTAACTATTGAATCTAGAGTAAGCCCAATTGAGCTTTCTTCGTTATGAGCAGGAATGATGATGTAGAAATCCAAAAGGTTAAAGTTTAATTTTCAAAGTTAAACTCTTTCTGCATATACAATGTAATATCTTGGAGTAAACCAACGTAAAATAGGGCGAATACCAATTTTTTTGGTAGGATTAGTCCATTTTTCACGGTCTATAATTTTCCATCCAGCTTTTTCCAACAACCAGTCAAATTGCCAATCTTCAAATTCATGATAATGTCTATCAAGCATATCTGTTTTGCTGCGGTAAGCAGAAGAAAACCATAATTTAAGAGGTACGCTAGCAACTAATTTATCAGATTTTATAGCTTTTAAAACTGTAAAAGGTGATAATAAATGTTCAAAAATCTCAAAGGCTGTTACAATATCAGTATCTGAATTTTCAATAGTTGTAGTGTCTAAATCGATATCTTCACCCTTAGTGTTTTCAACAGAATAATCATGTTCTTGCATTATTGTACTAAACGGATTTACGATGCCTAAATCTAAAATGCTTTCAGAGGAGGAAGTATGTTTTTGTAAAAATTGTATGGTGTGCTTAAAGCGTTTATTTGGATAGCTTTTCTCGTACATTTATTAATGTTTGTATACAATAGCATTAATATTCATGCCCGCACCAACACTTGCAAAAATAATAATGTCACCTTTATTTATTTCCTGGTTTTCTAATTCGCCTTTTAAAATCATATTATATAAAGTAGGTACAGTTGCAACACTAGAATTCCCTAATTTCCCTATACTCATTGGCATAATTCCGTTTGGCATTTGCATGTTGTAAAGTTCATAAAAACGCTTTACAATTGCTTCATCCATTTTTTCATTAGCTTGATGAATAAGTATTTTTTTAACTTGTTTAATGTTAATTCCACTTTTGTCTAGACAACATTTCATGGCAAGTGGCACATTGGTTAAAGCAAATTCGTAAATTTTTCTACCATACATTTTTATGTATCTACGGTTATCTTTAACTTCTTGATTATTGGTTTCTCCAAAAAAGATAAAATGTGCTTCGTCTAATGCGAAAGTTGCAGATTCGTGAGCAATAATACCACTTTCTTCATTAGTGGATTCTACTATTACTGCACCAGCACCATCACTGTAAATCATGGAATCTCTGTCGTGTGGGTCAATAACACGAGAAAGTGTTTCGGCACCAATAACTAAGCATTTTTTAGCAATTCCAGCTTTTATAAATGCATTGGCATGAATAACACCTTCAATCCAACCTGGACAACCAAAAAGTAAATCGTAACCCACACATTTTGGGTTTTTAATTCTTAAAAGGTGTTTTACCCTTGATGCAATACTTGGTACAGTATCACTCTGGATACTATCATGTCTTACATCTCCATAATTATGAGCTACAATAATATAATCTAAATCTTCACGACTAATTTTAGCATCATCAATAGCTTTTTCTGCCGCAAATGATGCAATATCTGAAGTGTTTAAATGATCTTTTGCATAACGCCTCTCATCAATACCTGTTATGGCTTTAAATTTTTTGACAATAACAGGATTGGGCGCATTAATAGCTGAGCCATCACTGTTTAAAAATTCATGATTATGAAAGTCTTCATTGGTTTCAATATTAGCCGGAATATAACTTCCTGTGCCAGTAATTTTAATATTCATAAAATAGAAAAAAGTGCCTTTAATTAAAATGTCTTAGCAAGATAAAATCTTTTAAATAAAGGCAAATTTATTTTAGTTTTAATTTACGATGTTCAAAAGCCGTTTTTATGCCTCAACATATGCTTCAATTGGAATACATGAACATATCAAGTTTCTGTCTCCATAAGCATCATCAACACGTCTTACACTTGGCCAAAATTTATTTTCTTTTACATAATCTAACGGGAAAGCTGCTGTTTCACGAGAGTAAGGTAAATACCATTCATTAGCCGTAATCATCTCTAAAGTATGAGGCGCATTCTTTAAGACATTATTTTCATCATCTTTTGAAACACTATCAATTTCTTTTTTAATTGAAATCATAGCATCACAGAAACGATCTATTTCAGCTTTACTTTCACTTTCAGTAGGTTCAATCATCAACGTTCCAGCAACTGGAAACGAAACTGTTGGCGCATGAAAACCGTAGTCCATTAAACGTTTTGCAATATCGGTTACTTCAATACCATTGGCTTTAAAAGGTCTACAATCTACAATCATTTCATGGGCTGCACGACCGCGTTCTCCAGAGTACAGCGTATCAAAACTACCTTCTAATCGTTTTTTAATATAATTAGCATTTAAAATGGCAATTTTAGTAGATTCTGTTAAACCTTCAGCGCCTAACATTTTTATATAACCGTAAGATATTAAGCATGCTAAAGCAGAACCAAAAGGTGCTGAGGATATAGCAGTAATAGCTTGGTCACCACCTGTTTTTATAATTGGGTTTCCAGGTAAAAAAGGAACTAATTGTTTTGCAACACAAATTGGTCCAACTCCTGGACCTCCGCCGCCATGAGGAATTGCAAATGTTTTATGCAAGTTTAAATGACAAACATCTGCACCAATATTTCCTGGGTTTGTTAAGCCTACTTGAGCATTCATGTTGGCACCATCCATATAAACTTGCCCGCCGTTATCATGAATTATTTTTGTGATTTCTTTGATAGCAGATTCGTAAACACCATGAGTTGATGGATAAGTAACCATCAAGCATGATAAATTATCTTTATGTAATTCTGCTTTTTCACGTAAATCATCTACATCAATATTACCTTCATCAGTAGATTTTGTAACGACTACTTTCATTCCTGCCATAACTGCACTTGCTGGATTTGTTCCGTGTGCAGATGATGGAATTAAACAAATATTTCTATGATGATCGCCTCGAGATTCGTGATAAGCCTTAATAACCATTAAGCCTGCAAATTCACCTTGTGCACCAGAATTTGGTTGTAGAGATGTCGCTGCAAAACCGGTTATTTCGGTTAATTGATCTTCTAATTCTTTTAAAACTGTTAAATAGCCTTTTGCTTGTTTTTCTGGAACAAAAGGATGAATATTAGCCCATTTAAAAATACTTAACGGCAACATTTCTGAAGCGGCATTTAGTTTCATTGTGCATGATCCTAAAGAAATCATGGAGTGATTTAATGCTAAATCTTTACGTTCTAAAGATTTTATATAACGCATTAATTCGGTTTCAGAATGATAGGTGTTAAAAACAGGTTCTACTAAGAAATCTGATGTTCTTTGTGTAGTTGAATCAATATTATTTGCTTGCAGTATAGTTGAAATAACAATAGTTTCTTTTTTTGCAGCTTCAGCAAAAACAGAAATCAAATAATTAATATCTCTAATAGCTGTAGTTTCGTTTACTGAAATAGTAACCGTTTCGCTATCTGGGTAAAATAAATTAACCTTTTTTTCAGTGGCTAATTTTTTAATTTTTTTAGCTTTTGTTTTTATTTGAAGCGTATCAAAATAAGAAGTGTTAATCTGTTTGTAGCCTAGTTTTTCTAAAGCATTTGCAAGAAGAGCTGTTTTATTATGAACTTTATTAGCAATAAATTTTAATCCTTTTGGTCCATGATAAACAGCATACATACTAGCCATAACTGCTAAAAGCACTTGTGCTGTACAAATATTTGAAGTCGCTTTATCACGTTTAATGTGTTGCTCGCGAGTTTGTAATGCCATACGTAACGCTCTGTTGCCATTAGCATCTTTAGTAACACCAATAATACGCCCTGGAAGATCACGTTTATAAGCTTCTTTTGTTGCAAAATACGCTGCATGCGGGCCACCATAACCCATCGGGATTCCAAAACGTTGTGTTGTGCCAATCACCACATCAGCTCCAAATTTACCTGGAGCTTCAAGTTTTACTAAGCTTAAAATATCGGCAGCAACAGCAACTTTTATTCTAGCATCGTTCGCTTTACTTATAAAGGATTTAATGTCTGTAATTTGACCGTCTTTTCCAGGATACTGTAAAATAGCTCCAAAAAATTCAGTAGAAAAATTAAATTCATCTTCCTTTCCAACCACTAACTCAATACCAATTGGGTTTGCTCTAGTTTGAAGAAGGGATAAGGTTTGAGGGAGTATATTGTCAGAAATAAAAAATTTATTAACTCCCGCTTTTTTCTGGTCGCGTTCACGTACTGCAAAAAGTAAACTCATAGCTTCTGCAGCAGCTGTACTTTCATCAAGAAGTGATGCGTTTGCGATTTCCATACCTGTTAAATCAATAACCATGGTTTGGAAATTTAAAAGGGCTTCTAAGCGTCCTTGTGCAATTTCGGCTTGATAGGGTGTATAGGCAGTGTACCAGCCTGGATTTTCAAGAATATTTCGTTGAATAACCGCCGGCAATATGGTTGGATGATAACCCAACCCAATGTATGTTTTATAAGCTTTATTTTTTTTAGATAATTCATGAATGTGAAGCAGATATTCATGTTCTGTCATCGGTTCATCTAAATTTAATCCGTTTTTTAAACGAATATCATCTGGGATGGTTTCATAAATTAACTGGTCTAATGAGTCTACACCTATGGTTTTTAACATAAGGTTCTGGTCATCTTCTCTAGGACCAATATGACGCAATGCAAAAGCGTTTGTGTTCATTAAAGTGAAATTGATTATATAATTCGCAAAAATAAACAATATAAATGGCGTTTTATTGTCGAAAATGGAAAGTTTTTAACCATTTAAAAACCTTATCAACAGTTTGCTTATTTTTGCTAGATGGAAGTATTAAAAAAGCTTTTTAATTTTTATATAGATAGTAGTATTCATGTAGCTTTATCTGTATTTTCACTTACATGGATAACTCTAATTGAGTTTCATGTTTCTTACACTAATAATGTGCTTTTCTTTGTGTTTTTTGCATCTATAACAGGGTATAATTTTGTAAAGTATTTTGGAATAGCAAAATTTCATCATAGAAGCTTAACAAATTGGTTAAAAGCTGTTCAAATATTTTCATTTTTTTGCTTTCTTTTTATGTGTTATTTTGGATTTCAATTGAGTTCTAAAACACTTCTATATATTGGCGCTTTTGGTGCTGTTACTTTTTTGTATGCCATCCCGTTTTTGCCAAAGCGTTTGTTTTTAGATAGCAAGCATAATTTAAGAAGTATAAGCGGTCTTAAAATATATTTAATAGCTCTAGTTTGGAGTGGCGTTACCGTTTTTCTTCCTTTAATTGAAAATGAGTATTCAATAAATGACGATGTTTTAATTACAGCAATACAGCGTTTTGTGCTTGTACTTGTTTTAATGTTACCTTTTGAAATTAGAGATTTACGTTATGATAGTTTAAAGCTCTCAACAGTACCTCAAAAAATAGGAGTAAAGCAAACAAAAATAATGGGTGTTTTACTGTTGGTTGTATTTTTCTTTTTAGAATTTTTTAAAAATGAAATAGATATGATTAAAACACCTATTTTATTTTTAATATCTATAAGTATATTAGTGTTTTTGATTTTTTCAAAAATAAATCAAGGGAAATATTATAGTTCGTTTTGGGTTGAAGGATTGCCAATAATTTGGTTAGTATTGTTATTAATAGCTTATTGATTAATTTGGTCTTTTAGAGCTTTTTCAAAGTTTTTTTTCATAGCTTCTTTACATTTTTTGTCCATGCATTCCACATTTGAAACTTTAATACTGTGCGTTAGTTTTGAGTTGCTCTTTGTGTATTTTCTACAAGCTTTACAATATATTAAATGTAAGTTGAGCTTAATTTTTTCCCACAAAGTAGATTCTTTATATTGTGTTTTGTCACACACATGATTTGCTTCATTGCAAGGAATGAACATCTTAATCTTACTCATAATTAAAACCAATTTTCTTTTAAGCAAGCAGCCATAGCGGTACGTGCTCTATGGATGATAACCCAAAGGTTAGACGCTGTAATATTTAATTCATTACAAATTACTTCGGTTTCAAAACCTTGAATAGTTTTCATTTTAAAAACTTGAGCTTGTTTCTCTGGTAATTTGCTTAAACAATTATGTATAGCGTCTGCAAGTTCTTCGTTTTCCATACTATCTTCCGCTGTTTTATCAAAAGGATCTGCAACGCGCTCTTCTAACCAGTCGCCTTCGCTTTCAGAATCGTCGTTATATGTAATACGTACTTCTGCTTTTCCTTTCTTCGAATTTATTCTTCTGTAATGGTCAATAATTTTTCGCTTTAAAATTGAAATAAGCCAAGTACGTTCGCTAGCTTCTCCTTTAAAGTTTTTCATAGATTTTAAACCAGCCAAAAAAGTATCTTGAACCAAATCTTGAGCAATTTCTCTATCACTAACGCGAGAAACAGTGTAGTTAAATAAGTAGTCGGAATATAAATCGATCCACTTATTAGGGTTAATTTGATGGTTGGGCATTGTTGAACAATTTTTCTTTTCTCAAAAATAAGGTAAAAAATTGGATTTATTATTTGATTAATAAATCATCTAACGCGGCTTTAATATTTTTAAATTTAAAAGAAAAACCATTATCCAATAATCGTTTTGGTATAACATTTCTGCTTTTTAATACTAATTCAGTTTCTGTTCCAATAATTTTTGCCCCCAATTCTAATAATAGTTTTGGATGAGAGATTCCAAAAGGAATTTTTAATATGTTTCTTAATGATTTCATTAGGGTTGAATTGTCTGTTGGTTTTGGGACAGATAGGTTAAATACACCGTTTAAGTTTTTGTTCGTAATTAAAAATTCAATAGCTCTCGAAAAGTCTTCTTCATGAATCCAGCTTAGTTTTTGATTTCCAAAACCTTGTTTTCCCCCTAAACCTAGATTTGTTAATTTCGTTAATGGAATAATTGCTCCACCATGTTTACCTAAAACAATGGATGTTCTAATTATGATTTTTCTTGTTTTAATGTTGTTTATAGAGTTAAATACTTTTTCCCAAGATTTTGCAATATTCATTGAAAAATCATTGCCTGTTTCTCCGTTTTCTTCGGTCATTTCTTTTTCCAAAGAATGTTTGTAAATAGTAGCTGTTGACATATTAATCCAAACTTTAGGAGGATTTTGGCATAGGTTTATTGCTAAGCCTAGAATATTTGTAGAATCAATACGAGAATCATAAATTAATCTTTTGTTTTTTATTGTATATCTACAATCAACAGATTTACCTGTTAGGTTTATTAAGGCCTCTATGTTTTCTAATTCTTCGGTCCATTTTTCCAAATCTTTTGCGTTCCAATAAACATCATTTTCTTTCTTAGGATTTCGGGTTAGTATTTTTACTATGTATCCCTTTTTTCTAAAATAAGCTTTAAGCACTTGGCCAAGAAATCCACTACCTCCCGCAATTACAATTATTTTCATTTTTTTGATATTTATAAGTTACATAAATAAAATAAATAGAAATACAAAAAGGGATTATTGATATTGCATTCATCAGGAATTCAAATTCAAATATGCTAATACTATACGCTATAATAAAAAATAGGATGACAAATGTCCAATAGCGTTTTACAAATTTAATTTGATTTTTATTTGACCAATCTATAATAAAGAGTACAACAAATGCTAAAATAGGCTGTGTTATGCCTAAGAGGATGTAAAGTGTTATAATACTTATGCCAATAGAATTTTTGTTATTAACGTATTCAAAAAAGGAGAATAATAAACTTAAAAGATATATTGTAAAGTTTAGGTAGTGCATGATTTTCATTTTTGTATATTTTAAACTTTCAGAAAATATTGAAAGTAATATTTAAATTTTTTATTTGAATAATTTAAGTAAAGATTTAGTTACCCAGTTTTGTTCTTGATTTACTAATTTATTAATCATAGCATCAGCGGTTTCAGTTAAATCGTGTAAAGCTTTTGTTTGTTTTATGAGTTCTTTAGTTTTTTTTGTGCCGTCATCTTCAATAGAAGAAACGTCTCTTAAAACTTTTATAACAGGTTTTATTTCTCTTCTGCTACGTTCTTTAGCAACAATTCTTGCTAATTCTTGTACATCTTTTTCGGTAGTAAAAAACTCTTTACGTTCTCCTGGAATAATCTCTTTTGTTACAATTCCCCAATCCATTAATTGGCGTAAGTTCATGCTGGTATTACCACGAGAAATTTTTAATTCTTCCATAATCTCTTCCATAGAAAGAGGTTTAGTAGATAAAAAAAGCAGTGCCTGAATTTGAGCCATGGCTTTATTTATTCCCCAAAGTGTACCTAAACTTCCCCAAGTACTAATAAATTTGATTTTAGCTTCTTCGTAATTCATAGTACAAATATATAATAATTTTTAAACTTTCAATAATTATTGAAAGTTTATTTTAAAAATAAAGGTTTAAGTTTTAATCTTAAACCTTTAAAAATTCTAATTTGATTCTATCAACCCAGCTCTCTTCAACAACGCTTCAGGTTTTGGTTCCTGTCCTCTAAAACGTTTGTAAAGCGTCATTGGGTTTTCAGTTCCACCTTTAGAAAGCACATTGTCTTTAAATTTATTAGCAACAGTTTTATTGAAAATACCTTCTTCTAAAAAGTATTCAAACGCATCGGCATCTAAAACTTCAGCCCATTTGTAACTGTAGTAACCAGATGAATAACCACCTTGAAAAATATGAGAAAATGAGGTACTCATACAATTTTCTACAACATCTGGATAGAGTTTAGTGCCTTCAAAAGCTTTGTTTTCATGTTCTTTTACAGATGTAATTGTTTCTGGCGACTCAATAGCGTGCCAACTCATATCTAACAAACCAAAGCTAATTTGACGCAACGTTTGCATGCCTTCATGAAAGGTTGCTGATTCTTTTATCTTCTCTACTAAATCCATCGGGATAATATCTCCAGTTTCGTAATGTTTAGCAAAAAGTTCTAAAGCTTCTTTTTCGTAACACCAATTTTCTAAAACCTGACTTGGTAATTCTACAAAATCCCAATACACGCTAGTTCCAGATAAACTAGGATAAGTAGTGTTCGCTAACATACCGTGAAGGGCATGACCAAACTCGTGAAACAAAGTGGTAACTTCGTTAAAAGTTAATAATGAGGGTTTTGTTTTTGTTGGCTTTGTAAAATTGCAAACTATAGAGATATGAGGTCTGCTATTCTCATTATTTTTAATGTACTGTGGTTTATAAGATGTCATCCACGCACCATTACGTTTTCCTGATCTTGGGAAAAAATCGGCATAAAAAATAGAAACTAAATCACCTTTATTGTCTGTAACTTTATAGGTTAAAACATCATCGTGGTATTTATCAATGGTATCAATTTTCTCAAAGTTTAAATCGAATAACTTATTGGCCACGGTAAATGCGCCATCAATTACATTTTCTAACTTGAAATACGGTTTTAAAAGCTCGTCATCAAGATTGAAAAGTTTTTGTTTCAATTTTTCTGAATAATAAGAACCATCCCATTTTTCTAAATGGTCAATGCCATCTAAATCTTTTGCGAAGTTTTCAAGATTTGTAAATTCTTGTTCGGAAGCTGGTTTTGCTTTTTCTAACAATTCATTTAAAAATGCTGAAACTTTTTCTGGAGTCTCAGCCATACGTTCTTCTAGGACAAAATGTGCATGAGTTTTGTAGCCTAATAAATTAGCACGTTGATGTCTTAATTTTACAATGTCTAAAACATTATTTTGGTTGTCTAGTTTGTCACCTTTAAAGGCTTTTGCGCCTGCTGCAAGTGCTAGTTTTTTTCTTAATTCACGATTATCGGCATAAGTTATAAATGGAATATAGCTTGGATAATCTAATGTGAATAACCAGCCTTCTTTGTCTTTAGATTCTGCCAATTGTTTAGCGGCTTCTTTTGTACCTTCTGGTAAACCAGATAAGTCTGTTTCATCAGTAATTAGCATTTCAAACTTGTTGGTTTCGGCTAATACATTTTCACCAAATTTTAATTTTAATTGGCTTAATTTTTTATCAATCTCTCTAAGTTGAAGTTTTTTGTCTTCTGGTAAATTAGCACCGTTTCTTGAAAAGCTTTTATATTTTTTATCAAGAAGCGTTTCTTGTTCAGTATTTAATTCTAGATCACTTTTAGAATCATAAATTGTTTTTACACGTTTAAATAAATCTTCATTTAAAGAAATATCATTACTGAATTCTGATAATAAAGGAGAAACTTCTTGTGCTATTTTTTGAATAGTGTCGTTGGTTTCTGCTGAATTTAAATTGAAAAATATACTTGAAATTCTATCTAATTGTTCTCCAGAAAAGTCTAAAGCTTCAATAGTGTTTTTGAAAGTTGGAGCTTCATTATTGTTTACGATAGTATCAATTTCCGATTTAGCTTCTTTTATAGCTTGTTTAAATGCTGGTAAGAAGTCGTCATTTTTAATTTTCGAGAATGGAGCGGTACTATAATTAGTATTATATGAATTATTTAATGGATTTTTTGTCATTTTGTATGATAATGTGTTAAAAATGAAATTTCACTATGTATGCATAGTAGAATTTTTATAAGTTTGCAGCCGACAATTTTTTACAGAGTGACTAACTCATGAGAATTATTTGTTAATAGCTGAAAAGCCCTGATTTATTTTGGGGCTTTTTTCATTTTAAATCTTTAGCAGATTCGTTTACCTTTATTTTTAAGCCTTCTTTGTAAGCAATAATTTTATCTAGAACACATTTATCGCTAGAGCCAATAATTTGAGCTGCTAAAATTCCTGCATTTTTTGCTCCGTTTAGAGCTACAGTTGCAACAGGTACACCACCAGGCATTTGTAAAATAGATAAAACAGAATCCCAGCCATCAATAGAATTACTGCTTTTTACAGGAACACCAATTATTGGAAGAGGAGATAATGAAGCAATCATTCCGGGTAAATGCGCAGCGCCACCAGCACCTGCAATAATTACCGAAAAACCTCTAGTATGTGCATGTTTACCATAATCAAACAATTTTTCTGGGGTTCTGTGTGCTGAAACGATATCGACTTCAACTTGAATGTCAAACCCATTTAAAATATCTATGGCATCTTGCATAACTGGCAAGTCGCTTTTGCTTCCCATAATAACTCCAACTTTACTCATAACTATTTACTTATTACTTTAATTGTCTTTTTAACTTCTTCTGCAATTCTTCTAGCTTCTCCTAAATCTTCATTTACAATAGTTACATGTCCCATTTTTCTAAATGGACGTGTTTGCTTTTTGCCATATATATGAGGAGTAACACCATCCATTTTCATAATGGTTTCTATATTTTCATAAATAACATCGCCAGAAAACCCTTCTGCTCCAACTAAATTTACCATTACGCCTCCAGCTTTGCTATCAGTTTTTCCCAAAGGCAAATTCAGTATAGCTCTAATATGTTGTTCAAATTGTGATGTGTAACTTGCTTCTATGGTTTGATGTCCAGAATTATGTGGTCTTGGAGCAACTTCATTAATTAAAATTTGATCATCTTGAGTTTGAAACATTTCAACAGCTAACAATCCAACATGGCTGAAAGCTTGTGAAGTTTTTAATGCAATATCTTCGGCCTTTTTTGCAACATCATCCGGAATTCTAGCAGGACAAATAACATATTCTACTTGATTGGCTTCAGGATGAAATTCCATTTCAACTACTGGAAATGTTTTGGTTTCACCTGATGGATTTCGAGCAACAATAACAGCCAATTCATTTTTAAAAGGCACTAGTTTTTCTGCAATACATTCTACATTTGGTAAGCCTTCTAAATCTTGAATTGCTTTTACAATTTTTACACCTGTGCCATCATATCCAAACTGAGCACTTTTCCAAACAAAAGGAAAAGATAAACCACCGTGATTAATAGCTTCTTCTATTTCAGAAGTATATGCAAAGCGAGAAAACGGTGCTGTTGGTAAATCGTTATCAACATAAAACAATTTTTGTTTCGCTTTGTTTTGTATAATTTTTAAAGATTTTGATGATGGATATACTTTTACACCTTCTTTTTCAAGGGTTTCTAAAGCATTAACATTTACGTTTTCTATTTCAATAGTTAAAACATCAACTTGTTTTCCAAAATTATAAACGTCGTCATAATTCATTAAATCACCTAAGTGGAACTCGTCACAAGCAATTTTGCAAGGAGCCTCATTGCTTGACTCTAAAACACAGGTATAAATATCGAATTTTCTGGTATTATAGAGCAGCATTTTACCTAATTGACCACCACCAAGAATACCAAGTTTAAAATTTGAAGAAAAATAGTTTGTCATGTTTTTATTGCTGATAACACATTTAAGATACGCAAAAATACACTTAAATCTTAAAATAGTTCCTAAATCATAAATCAAAAAACTGGTATTAGGCAATCTATTGATTATCTTTGCGACTTTAAAAATTAAGACCCGTGATAAAGCTACACGACAAATATTTTAAACCATTTATTTCTGCAAAGCAAATTGACGAAGCTATGCAGCGGTTAGCCCTTGAAGTTGCTAATGATATTGGCGATGAAATCCCTGTTTTTGTTGGAATTTTAAATGGCTCGTTTATGGTTGTAAGCGATTTTGCGAAAAAATACCCAAAACCATGCGAGGTGACTTTTATAAAATTAGCATCTTATGAAGGGGTTAAGTCTACTGAAGATATTCAGCGTTTAATTGGACTTACACAAGATTTAACAGGTCGTACTGTAGTTATTTTAGAAGATATTATTGATACTGGAAATACGCTAGCTGAGGTTCATAGAATTTTTAAAAATGAAAATGTAAAAGCGTTAAAAATAGCAACGCTATTTTACAAGCCAGAAGCTTATAAAAAAGATTTTAAATTACATTATATAGGTATAGAAATTCCAAACAAATTTATAGTAGGCTACGGTTTAGATTATGATGGGTTGGGAAGAAATTTGCCTGAAGTATATCAAATAAAAGAAACACAACACATGACAAACTTGGTGCTATTTGGCCCTCCAGGAGCTGGAAAAGGAACACAAGCAAATTTTTTAAAAGAGAAATATAATTTAGTGCATATCTCTACAGGCGATGTTTTTAGATTTAATATTAAAAACGAAACCGCTTTAGGCATGTTAGCTAAATCTTATATGGATAAAGGCGAATTAGTTCCAGACCAAGTAACTATTGACATGCTTAATGCTGAAGTTGAAAAAAATGCTGATGCTAAAGGTTTTATCTTTGATGGTTTTCCACGAACTAATGCACAAGCTGATGCTTTAGATAAATTAATGGATGGTAAAGATTCGCAAATAAATGCGATGATTGCCTTAGAAGTTGATGATGAAATACTGGTAAAACGTTTACTTGAAAGAGGGAAAACTAGTGGAAGAAAAGATGATGCAGACGAGTCGATAATACGTAATAGAATTAAAGAATATTACGACAAAACAGCTATCTTAAAAGATTACTATTCAGCTCAAGATAAATATTTTGGTGTTGATGGTGTTGGTAGTATAGAAGATATTACTGTACGTTTAAGTGGTGTAATAGATTCTTTATAATTATTAGTGTCACCTTGAGCGCAGTCGAAAGGTTTTTTTAAATTAATTCATTATTAAATTCCTCTCTGCGTAGGAATAACAAAAAGTTGAAAATATAAGAGTTAGAAGCTTTTAATTTTTTAACTTTTAACTTTTAACTTAAAAAATGACAGAAGGAAATTTTGTAGATTATGTAAAAATGTTCGTTAGCTCTGGAAATGGAGGTAAAGGATCATCACATTTACATCGCGAAAAATATGTAGCTAAAGGTGGACCGGATGGAGGAGATGGTGGTCGAGGAGGTCATGTTATTGTTAGAGGTAAATCAAACCTTTGGACACTTCTTCATTTAAAATTTAAAAAGCATATTAGAGCAGGCCATGGTGATCATGGTAGTAGCGGTAGGAGTTTTGGATCTGATGGTGAAGATGTTTATGTAGATGTGCCATTAGGAACCGTAATTCGCGATACTGAAACTAACGATATTCTTTTTGAAATCACAGAAGAAGGTGAAGAAAGAATAATTGCTGAAGGTGGAAAAGGCGGTTTAGGTAACTGGCATTTTAAGTCATCAACAAATCAAACACCGCGTTATGCGCAGCCAGGTATTCCCATGGAAGAAAAGTATATTACCATGGAGCTTAAAGTGCTTGCAGATGTTGGTTTGGTAGGCTTCCCTAATGCCGGAAAATCTACGCTATTATCTGTTGTTAGTTCTGCAAAACCAAAAATTGCAGATTATGAATTTACAACGCTTAAACCTAATTTAGGAATTGTAAAATATCGTGATTTTCAAACCTTTGTTATGGCAGATATTCCTGGAATTATTGAAGGAGCTGCAGAAGGAAAAGGTTTAGGACATTACTTTTTACGTCATATTGAGCGTAATTCTATTTTATTGTTTTTAATACCTGTTGATGCTAAAGATATTAAAAAACAGTACGATATTTTACTTGACGAGTTACGTCGTTATAATCCAGAAATGCTTGATAAGGAGCGCATCATAGCCATATCAAAATGCGACATGATAGACGATGAGTTAAGAGGAGAACTTAAAGTAGAACTTGATAATGAACTTCCAATTCCTTACATGTTTATTTCATCAGTAGCTCAACAAGGTATTACAGAACTTAAAGATACTCTTTGGAAAATGTTGAATGATTAATTGGGCGTTACCTTTTAGGTCGGGCTTTTCATTACAATCTTTTTAAACGTCATTTCAAGGAAGGAAGACGATGTTATTTTCTAATTTATAGTTCTTTAATAACCTTTATTAATCATAATATTAAAAAGGATTTTCACTTCAATCCCTAACGCAATTCAGAATAAAATTATGTTATTGGAATAATTTTTGATTAACTTTATTAAAAAAATAGAGATATGAGATTTCTTATAATTACACTACTAGCATTAATTATAGTTTCATGCGCACCAATTAGGGTAAACTACGATTACGATAAAGGAACAAACTTTCAACAATACAAAACCTACAATTATTACTCCGAAATGGAAACAGGTTTAAGCGAGTTAGATACCAAACGCTTATTAGATGCTTTAGATTCAAAAATGACAGTTAAAGGATTTAGTTTATCAGACACACCAGATTTTTTTATTGATATTAAAAGTAGAGAATATCAAGAATCTCAAAGACAGTCTGTAGGTGTTGGATTAGGCGGTGGTGGAGGAAACGTTGGAGGCGGAATTTCTATAGGACTACCAATAGGTCAAGCCAATGTAAACCGACAAATAACTATAGATTTTGTAGATGAAAACAAGAAACAATTGTTTTGGCAAGCTGTAAGTGAGTCTAATTTTAATCCAAATGGAACTCCAGAAAAGCGTGAGGCGCGTTTGAATGCTATTGTAGAAAAAGTATTGATGCAATACCCACCAAAAACTTAATTCTTCAAATTTTATAATTTTCATAACATAATATATTCTACTATTGTTTTTTCATTTTGTAGTTTTACTTTAAAGAAATTAAAACTATGAAATCATTAAAAAATAAAACAGCTCTTATCACAGGAGGAACAAAAGGAATAGGATATGCAACCGCACTTTCGTTACTTAATGAAGGTATTAATGTTGTTATAACAAGTAGAAATGAATCTTCAGCTATTGAAGCTGCAAATCAGGTTAATTCAAGTAAAAAAACTGAAGCGAAGGCTATTGGAATAGAAGCGGATGTGAAAGACTTTGATAGCCAGCAAAAAGCTGTAGCAAAAGTTTTAGGGTATTTTAATCAATTAGATATTGTTATAGCAAATGCAGGTATCGGTCACTTTGCTAGTATTGAAGATTTAACTTTAGAGCAATGGCAGGAAACCATCGATACTAATTTAACAGGTGTTTTTTATTCGATAAAATCTAGTGTTGAAGCATTAAAAAAATCTGAAGGCTATTTTATAACTATTTCAAGTTTAGCAGGTACTAATTTTTTTGCTAATGGATCTGCATACAACGCTAGTAAATTTGGTGTTACAGGATTTACACAAGCCGCGATGTTAGACTTAAGAAAACATAATATAAAAGTAAGCACAATCATGCCAGGGTCTGTTGCAACTCATTTTAACGGACATATACCTAACGATAATGATGCTTGGAAAATTCAAGGTGAAGATATAGGGGAATTAGTAGTTGATTTACTTAAAATGAATCCAAGAACACTACCAAGTAAAATTGAAGTACGTCCAACAATGCCACCAAGCAAATAGGTTTAATTTTTTACTATTTTTTTACTAGCTACAAGTGTATTGTTAGCATAGAAATTTGTTAGATAAATTCCAGCACTTAAATTACTAATATCTAATTGTTGAGTTTCATAATTTGAGACCAATAATGACTTTAGTTTTTTACCATCTAATCCTACAACATCAATTTTTAAGTTTAAATTATTACTATTTTCAAACTTAAAATTAATGATGTTGTTTGTTGGGTTTGGATAAATAGTAATGCTTAAATTATTCATGATGCTATTAATATCTTCAACACCCAAAGCAGAATAATTTATAGTCCATGTTACTGTATAAACATGTATGGTCTCATGATTATCTGTTTTTAATAGTGTGGTAGCATCATTAACTACAGTTTTTAAGGTGTTTGTGCCTTCAACTAAATCGGTTTCAATAAGTGAAACAGCATCAACATTATTAGTGAAATTTGAAGCGTTTAATGTCCAAACTCTTTGTAAGGTGTTAGGTATGGGGTTTATTAAATTCAACTGAAAATCAATAGGAAAACTTGGGCTGTTAACCATATTTGAAGATGGGGTATACGAATCAATAGGAGAAACTAAATCATGTATTTTTTCAATAATACCTTCTTTACAAACGGAACAAAATGGATAACTTAAATAACGCATTTTACAACCTTGATGAGGTCTATACCAATTTGCCGCAAAGCCAGAGTTGTTATATGGATAAATACCAATTCCATTAGTGCCTAACCAATTTTTCCATGTTATTAAACTGGGATCTGATTGTTGTGTCATGTTAATAGCTTCACTAAAATAAATTTCGTCTAGAGGGAAATATTCATCTTTCAAATCAAATAAAGAATGTCCTAATTCATGTATGGCAATTTCTGTTGCTTTTACACCATTAACAACACCTTTAGAAGCCATTGGGAATATGCCGCCACTACCGCCATAAACGTTAGAATTAACAAGTATTAAAGCTTGATCGTAACTAGGAAAATTATTGGCTAGAACATCATAAATTTTAGCTTCAGTGTTATTCGCATAACTTCCATCTATTTCATAAAATAAAAGACGATGAAATCCATAAGCATCAAAAGTGGCATTAAAATAAGTATCAACATTAAGCACAGGAGAAGCAGGTTCAGTAACATCATTAGCTGTTCCTGGATGATCTGCACCACTTTCATTGGATGGTACTTTTATGATGTAAACATTAAAATAATCAACATATTCAGCGAATGGCGATTGTGAAAACATGTCGTTCATAAAATCTGTTGCATCAATAGTGAATTGATTTAGTTCACTTTCTTGATAGCCATCACTTAAAATAACGAGATTTATTCTTTTATTAGTATCACCAGAAAGCTTGAGCGTCTCCACATCAAAAATTTGAGATGAAACTTGCATCACATTAACCAAAAATAATATTAAGAATAATACGTGTTTCATTAATTAATATTTGTTTTTATCAAAGGTTTTTTTGGGTTTTCAGAAGTACTAAAATTACTAATAGCAATATACTTTGTGTTTGGTCTCAATTGCAGTCTTAATGAAAACTGAGCACTATCTAAATCAATTTTTTTGTTTTGAAATGAATTTGATTCATCAATATATTCAATGTTTTTAACCAGTGGGTTTTTTATAATAAAGCGTTGTAATGTGTTTGAATTTTTATCTAATTGCATGCAAACTAAATCTCCTATAATACCATCTTCAAGAACATCAGTTTTTTTTAACTTACCATCAGTTACTATCTTGTTAATAAATTTAATACTTCTTTTATTATCAGCAGTTTTCTTAATATTATAATTTAAAAAGATAATTTTTGGGCTGCTTTCAATTGAAGATTCTTGTGTAGCCATGTTTTTATGACTTCCGCATGACATTAAAAACCACAAAACACAAAGTAATGGGAGGTAGGTTTTAGGTTTTATATGTTCAGTTTTAAGTTTCAAAACAGAAAAAATGGGGGTGAAATATTTTGTAAAGTTAAGAAAATAAAAAAGAGACATTTAATGCCTCTTTTTTTAAGCTTATCAAGCTAGTAAATCTTTATATTTATCTCGATAGTAATAAAGCATTACTATATTTAAAATTAACAAAATTAGTGCTCCAGCAATGTCAGCAGGACCTAAAAACAAGTGGAATAAAACGGCGTTAATAGAAACACTCATTAAAATAATAGCCATTAAAGCACCATATTTATTAAAAATAAAAGATAAGCCAGCAACAATTTCAACAACTCCAACAAGTTGTAGTGTTTTTGTGGACATAAGCGCCGTCATGTAATTCATAACAGCTTCAGGCATTTCTTCTGGAGCAGGCATAAAATTCAAAAATTTATTAGCTCCAAAAATGACAAGTAATATTCCAAAAATAATTCGGACAATAGTTAAAACTTTACTCATAATTAAATGTATTAGTTAATAAATTAAAGATAATAAATATTTCATTATATCTGTTTTCACCTTTTTATTTAACTAACAAACGTTTGCCTTCACTATGGCTGCTAAATTCTGGAGCGTACATGCTTTGTATAGTGGTGATGCCATTGCTCATATTTCCAGCATTATTTATGCGTAAATCGTATTCAAAAACGTAAATACCTTTTGGTAAATAATCAAAAAAGAAGTTTGTTGAGGCATCTTTTGTGCTTTCATAATAACCCAAACCATCTTGCCATTTGTATTGTGATATTACATTTACAGGTTCTAAACCAGAAGCTCGCATATCCTTCATGTGTAAAAATTCCATGTTTCTATCGCTTCGTAATTCAATTCGAACTCTTACTAAATCGCCTACTTTTAAATTGGTATTTTCTGTGATTTCGGTAATTTCTTCACCAGTATCTGTATTGTTTTTTAGAAATAATTTTTTCTTCAATTTTAAAGGTGTTTCAGCTGAAGTTATTTTGTCTAAATCCTCAAAATATTGCCAATATAAACTTCCCCAAGCAATACCATCTCCTTTTTTAGTTATTGTAACGTCTGCCATTTCTGGTTTAATTTCTGATGGATTCCATGAAGTTTTGTAATAGCCAGTTCCAGCTTCAACTTTTACGTCTTCTAGTTTTGAAGGCTCAATACGTTTTCCGCCTAAAACCACATCAACCATATCGGCTACGCTCAACCAATCACTTCCTTGAAGTAATAACGCATAAACAGCTTCGGTAGTTGCTTTGGTGGTTTTCCAACGGTTGGTTTGCTTGTTTTTAAGCAACCAGATTTTTAAATTATCAATAGTTTCGGTATCGTTTTCAATTTCAGAAAAAGCTTCAATAATTAATGCTTGTGTTTCAATAGGCGCTTGATACCAATACCAAGAGTTGGTGTTTTCTTTCCAATACATGCCCAATTCATCGGAAGTGATACTTGTTTCCTTTAAAGAATTTAAGATTTTAGACGATGTTTTCTTATCGCTATTTCTATGAGAAATTAAAGCCATCAACCCTTTTGAATATAGCGAACGATTTAACCAATATTTCTGAATTTGCGTTTGGTAATATTTTATAATGTCTTCAACTTCTTTTGATTTTTTAACATCTTGAAAGAAGCTACGCATATATAAATAATGCAGTTGCGTATAGCTTAAATGGTCTTTATTTAAATCTGTTTTTGCATCATATTTTCTAATGTCTATGTATTCTTTTATAAACTGATCGTCTAAATATTTGATAGCATTCTCAATCATTTTAGAATTCGCGTCATTATTTACATTCAGATGTTTTAAATGTCCAAAACCAGTAATAATGTGTTGTGTGATGTATCTGTTTTCTCGACCGCCATTAAACCAAGCCCAAGCTCCAGAATCCATTTGATTATTTTCTAGTTTATTGATAGCTGACTGTAATTCATTATTCATTTTATTTAAATCGAATAATAAAGCAATTCGTTTTTTCTGCTCGGTTTCGTTTTCTGCATCACGTAACCAAGGTGTTTCTTGAATTAAAATCGATTTTAATTCTTCATTCTTTTCTAAGTTTGAAATAATCGCATCCGTGTTTTTCCATTGATTAAAAACCTCTTGAATTCTTGGGTTCGAATTCGCAATATGACTTGCCAACGCATTGGCATAATAGCGTGAAAATGTTTGTTCGTTACACTCATAAGGATATTCCATTAAATAGGGAAGTGCTTGAACCGCATACCACGCCGGATTGGAAGTCATTTCCAAAGTCAGTTTATGATTTTTAAGAGTTGTTGAGGTATTTGTTTTTAGTTTATCTAACGTGAACGTTCTAGTTTCGTTACTTCTTATCCACATTGGTAATGTTTCAGTAACTAACATGCGGTTACTTAAAATTGGTAAAGCATTTTGTTCGCCATCACTAAAATCGCTAGCTTTTGCTATGATTTTATATTGAACAGCTTGCACATCATCTGGAATTGATAAACTCCAAGAAACTTGCGTATTGCCTTTAGCATCAACAGTAAAGTTTTTATTGTTTTCTGAATTGCCAAGATTTACATTAACATCATTTCCAGAAATAGCATCGGTTAACATTAATATGGCTTGTCCAGAAAGTTGCTTTTCTGTAAGATTTGAAATTTTTGTACTGATAGTTATATTATCACCTTCACGTAAAAAACGAGGTGCATTTGGGATAACCATCAATTCTTTTTGGGTAACCGTAGTTAATGTTTTAGTAGCACTTTCTAAATTTTTTTTGTGTGCTAATAATTGCAATTTCCATTGTGTTAAAGCTTCGGGTGTTGTAAAACTGAAACTTATATTGCCTTCGGCATCTGTTCGTAATTGCGGAAAGAAAAAGGCGGTTTCTTGAAGGTTTTTACGGATTAGAACGTTGTCAAAATCTAGTTTTTCTTTTTTAGTTATTTGAGCAATAACAGTTCCCTCTCCTTGTTCTGTTTTAGTACTTACAATTAAAGCTTTTTCTTTTTGAGTTTCATAACCAACAACTACAACTTCATCTAAGTTTGAAGAGTCTTCTTGAACTTCAATTCCAGCGACTCTTCCACTTAGAGCATTAGAAACACTTGATACTCCTCGAAGCATTATATTTCGATTCCCAAAACTAAACCCAAACCAATTCCAATCATCATATTGTTGTTGAGGATAGCTGACATAAGCTCTTTCATTATAAACTCTAAAGTTTTTAGTGCCAAAATTACTATAACCTCTACTTTGATTATTAGAATAATAATTGGATTGTTGTATTGGATTAAAACTCCAAGTGTGAGGTTTAAATTGGTCTAAAGATGCATCGTACATACTGGCTAGTAATTCGCTGCTTATTTTTTCACCTTGTGGTCCTTTTATTTTAAAACTCCAAGTTTCATCGGTTCCAGGTTGTAATTTATCTCTAAAGGTTGTGGTTTCAATATCTAATTCTGTTTTAGGATAAGGTACCGATATAATCTCTGTAGAAGATTGAAAACTATTAAACGCAGCATAACTATAATGTACTGCAAAGCCACCAATATCTTTATTTGTAATAGGAATTGAAATGGTTTTTTTATTGTTATTAAGTTGAATAATATGTGTTTTAATAACCTTATGATCTTTTTCAATAGTTACAGTAACATTCAAATTTTCTGCTGCTGAAGCAAATGTTATAATAGCTGTTTCGTCTGATTTATAATTTGGTTTATTTGTTGTTATAGAAAATAATTGATTATCGGCTAAAGTTTTATCGTCATCACTAAATAGGATTGTTTTAACTTCATCTTTTACGACTTGCCCGAACTTATCTTTGCTTTCTAAAGTGATAATGTATTGACCCGACTTCCACTTTTTAATTTTACCTAAAGCGAGTTCTTTTGATTTTTGAGTATTAAATTCTTTTTCAAAAACAAGTTCACCTTTTTCCCAATTATTTGCATTGTCTTCATTTGAATAAGCTTGATGCGGAAATAGGTTTTTAAAAGTTTCTTCAGATAAATCTTGATAATCTGGTGCTGCCCAAGGTCGCAGTCTTAAAACATGGTTTGGTGCTTTTAATTTGTATATTTTAACAACTCCTTTCGCAGGAACAAATTCACCATTTAAGTTTTTAGTATCAATATTAATGCTAATGTCTTTTTTAGTTTTATCTATAACATTATCAACACTCATTTTAACAACCAAAGCATGATATCCAACATTTACAACCGTAGTTGCGCTTCGGGTTTCTCCATTTAAATCGGTAACATCGGCAGTAATTTCATAATTAAAAATAGGTAAGCTACTTTTATCGACACTTTGGTCTGGAATGGCTTTAAAAATGATTTCGAATTCTCCTTTATCATTAGTGATGCTTTCCCCGTGAGTAATTTCTTGAGGTTCGCTATTAAACCAAGGTCGATACCAAAAATACCAACTCGGGTATTGTACTTTTCGTTGTACACGATATACTACCTTAGCATCGGTAATATTGCTGCCTGCATAAGCTAAAGCACTACCATTTATACTTACAGAATCGTTAATTTTAAAGGTTTCGGTAATAGGTGTGAATTTGGTTTCAAACTTGGGGCGTTTGTATTCTTCGACTGAGAAATAATGTTCTGTAAAAAAATCTTTTTCTTCACCATCAAATTCAATGTAATATTCACCATTCAAACCATTATTTGGTAAAATAAATTCCCCAGCAACAGAGCCAAATTCATTGGTTTTAAATTCAAACTCTTTAATGTCTTCACCGTTAACATTGTATAGCGTAGCATAAACAGATTCGTTAGCTACAACCTCAGATTTACCATTTTTGTTTTTTATAGCAATGGCTTTAAAATAAACAGTTTGTCCTGGTCTGTAAATACTTCTATCGGTAAAAATGAATGCTTTGTATGTGTCTTTTTCTTTTTCACGTTGGTAATATGGATTTACATAATAATC
Source organism: Flaviramulus basaltis (assembly GCF_900114265.1). Classification (GTDB taxonomy): domain Bacteria; phylum Bacteroidota; class Bacteroidia; order Flavobacteriales; family Flavobacteriaceae; genus Flaviramulus; species Flaviramulus basaltis. Next base: position 122,873 of record NZ_FPKV01000001.1, on the reverse strand, counting down.
GCCAAAATATGCAGTGTCATTTCCGTAATTAACTTTAGTACTAATATTTCTGTAACGATCATTGTTTTTCTCGATTTTTACTTCACCATATAAGTTTGTTGTATAGTTTTCTTTTTGCGTGCTTCTGCTGTTGTTTTCGTAGTAACTTAATTCAACAGTAGCATTGCTTATCGGCTTGCCGTTATTTCTATCAATAATTTGAAAGATTTTGTGTTTGCTGTTATCGGTTTCAACTAAAGCCAAATTAGTGACTTGCAAAGTGGCAAAAGCAAAGGTTTCTTTGTCATTTTTAACCGATGCAAAAATTAAATAAGTACCATTATCAAGTTTGGGAACTAGAACTTCGGTTGAATGCGTTTGAAAATCACTTTCATTACGTAATTTGCTTTCCCAGTTTTTATAGGCATCTAGTTTTTTAATAAATGCGAGCTGTTCTTCTTTCTGATAGGTTTTATTAAATTTTTCTAACTGATTTCTATTTATTTTGAAAACTTGAAAATTAAGTTCCTCCAAGTTCTTATAACTTATTAATAAACGCGCATCTTTTTGAATAGGTAAATAATCTTCAGTAGTAATTTGAAGTATTTGCTGTTCGATTTGAGATTTTAAAACGACACATTTTTCGGCACCTTTACTTTTTGGAAATTTTGCAATAACGTTATCACAAATATCCATGGCTTCTTTAGCTTTCCAACGATTTTCTTCATTGGTTTTAGGTTCATATTGATTGCTTTGTTGGTAGTAAATAGAGGCAATTTCAAAATTGTATAAACCAGAAACTTCATGTGTTTTTAAACGTTCGCTTTCCGTTTTTAAAGCATCCAATAAAATAGTTTCTTTATCATTAAAAGTAGCTTGTTCATTTACGAATTTAAAACGCTGAATATTAACATCTGCTAAAGCGAAAGGCGATTCATCTTTTAAATGAAATTGTATTAAATCCTGATAAATTTTAAGTGCATTAAGTTGAAGCGACGTAGAATCTTTTGATTCAATTTTTAAGTTTAAAAATTTTTCTGTGTTATCTAAAAATTTAGGATTATCAATCTCAAATTTATAAGCTGGCTTCGTAATTTGAGTTTCGTTTGTTTTATAAAAACCTAAAGCTTCCTGATTTAGGAAATCAAAAAGCGTCGGTCTATAAATTTTAGAATCTTTTTGAAGATTTAAAAGGGTGTCGTAGTTACTTAAATCTTCTTGCTGAAGCATTAATCCGTTTTGTAACGAATTTTGATAATGTATATGTATTTCGTTAAAAAGTGTTTGTAAATCCCAAGTTCTAAAGTCATCAGTATCTACCTTTTCAGAAGTTTTAGTTCTATTGTAAAACAGCCACCTGTTTTGATTAAAGTATTGCCAATATAAATTCGCCAATATGCTTTCTAAAACGTTTTTTGTTGGAAACGAACTGTTTTTTATTTCAGTTTTAAAGTCATTTATAATGTTTAATTGTGCATCTTCTTCTAAAACTAAAGCAAACTTGCTTTTAATAAGCATGGTTTTTATAAGTTGAGGTGTGTTTTTGTCCCTAGTAGCTTTTTGTGCAATATCTTCAACAATTTTTAATGCCGATTTGGGTAGGTTATCTATTTCAAATTGCTCTACTTTACTCCATAAATCTCCGTAATTTTGAGATTGAGCGTTAGAAAAGTTTGCAAAAAGTATAATCATTATTATAGAAAGTATCTGTTTCATTTCTTAAAGTTTGTCTCTAAAATAGTTTCAAAAGCCATACCAAAAAACCTTGGATGAGCGAACTACTTATTTGGTTGAGTGAAGTTAGTTATTTTAAACCTAAAATAGAAGTTAGCTTTTTATAATTATAGTTAAAACTAACCGTTATACTAGATGAGTTAAAATCTATTTTTATAAGAGCGAAAATTTATAGATGAAAGCTTATTTTTGCATAATCGACTTAATTATTATGAAGCACTTTTTGTTCTTATTGCTATTCCCAATATTGGGTTTTTGTCAACCAAATCTTAATGAAGTAGATGTTTTTTTTCAAGAAAAACAATTCAAACAAGCTGAAGTTTTTATCATTAATTACTTAGAGGTAAACCCAAATAACCTTGAGGCTATCGAGTTGTTAGGTGATGCTTTTGGACATCAAAAAAAATGGAATGAATCAATAGAGAGTTATAAAAAACTTGTTGAAGCTAATCAAGATAATGCCAATTATTATTACAAATATGGTGGTGCTTTAGGAATGAAAGCATTACAAAATAAGTTTAAAGCCATTGGTTTAATTGGTGATATTAAATCTTCGTTTTTAAAAGCCGCAGAATTAGATGAAAAACATATAGATGTACGTTGGGCTTTGGTGGAATTATATATGCAATTACCGGGTATTTTTGGTGGTAGTAAAAGTAAATCGTTGCAATATGCTAAAGAGCTAGAAAATCTTTCAAGAGTAGATGGGTATTTAGCAAAAGGTTATATTTATGAGTATGATAATAATCCAGAATTAGCTGAGAAATATTATAAAATGGCCATTCAAGAAGGGGGTTCTTTAGTCTGCTTTGATAAGTTAACAAAGCTTTATGAAAATGAAAGTGAGCCAGAAAAGGCTATTAAGAATATTGAGGAGGCTAACGATAAACATCCTCGAAATGCACTGCATTATCAAATAGGAAAAGTGGCTGCAGAATATAATATTGAATTAGAAAAAGGTGAACAATGCCTACTAACTTATCTTAAAAAATATTCTCCTGAAGATGGTGTTCCAAAAGCATGGGCAAATTACCGTTTGGCACAAATACACATGCATAAAAATAATAAAAATGAAGCCTTAAAGTATATAGATTTAGCTATTGCTGAACTTCCAAAAATAAAACCTTTTAAAGAGGAAAAAGAGAAGATTTTAAATCTTTAGTGGTAAGCACCATAAAATATTCGTGAATTCGAGGTGAAAAAAGTATATTTGAAGACATTCTACAACAACACATGAACGTACATTTTATAGCCATTGGTGGTGCAGCAATGCACAATTTAGCATTAGCATTACACAATAAAGGATATCAAGTAACCGGAAGTGACGACACGATTTTTGAGCCTTCTAAATCTAGGTTAGAAGCTAAGGGTTTACTACCCGAAACTTTTGGTTGGTTTCCAGAAAAAATAACAAAATCTCTTGATGCCATTGTTTTGGGTATGCACGCCAAAGCCGATAATCCAGAACTCCTAAAAGCTCAAGAATTAGGACTTAAAATTTATAGCTATCCTGAGTTTTTGTACGAACAATCTAAACATAAAACACGAGTTGTTATTGGAGGAAGTCATGGTAAAACTACCATAACCTCTATGATTCTGCATGTTATGCATTACCATGATAAAGAAGTGGATTATATGGTTGGTGCGCAATTAGAAGGTTTTGATGTGATGGTAAAACTTACCGAAACCAACGATTTTATAGTGCTTGAAGGTGATGAATATTTAAGCTCTCCAATTGATATGCGTCCAAAATTTCATTTATACAAACCCAACATTGCTTTGTTAAGCGGTATTGCTTGGGATCATATAAACGTATTTCCAACTTACGAGAATTATGTAGCTCAGTTTAGCATTTTTGTTGATAGCATTGTAAGTGGCGGAAGTATAAACTACAATGAAGAAGATCCTGAGGTAAAACATGTGGTTGAAGCTAGTAATAATACTATTAGAAAAATTGCATACAAAACACCAGAATATACTGTTGAAAATGGACAAACGCTTTTAGAAACTCCAGAAGGACCTTTACCAATTGAAGTTTTTGGAGCACACAATTTAAATAACCTTGCTGGAGCAAAATGGATTTGCCAACATATGGGTATTGATGAAGACGATTTTTATGAAGCTATAGCTACCTTTAAAGGAGCAAGCAAACGTTTAGAAAAAATAGCAGAAAGCAAAACTAGTGTGGCTTATAAAGATTTTGCACACTCACCAAGTAAAGTAGAAGCGACTACAAAAGCAGTAAAAGAACAATATAATAATAGAATATTGGTAGCATGTTTAGAGCTACATACTTATAGCAGTTTAAATGCGGAATTTTTAAAAGAATATAAAGGAGCTTTAGATGCAGCCGATGTTGCAGTCGTATTTTACTCACCACATGCCGTGGAAATTAAAAAACTAGAAGAAGTGACTCACGAGCAAATTGCTAATGCTTTTGAGCGTGATGATTTAATTATTTATACCAACCCAGACGATTTTAAAGCTTTTCTTTTTGAACAAAATTTTGAAAATAAAGCGTTACTATTAATGAGTTCTGGTAATTATGGTGGTTTAGATTTTGATGCTGTTAAAAGATTGATGGAATAATTTCATCCTTAGGTGTTAGTATTTAAATTACTATTTTTTATAGGTTGTAGTGCGCAGTTATCTGATTTTTAGAAACTTCCGTTCTTAATCTCCTTTTTAAATTAAATATTTATAATAACTATCATTTGCTATAATATTGAACCAAACTAGAAGTTTTGTTTTTAATTTTGGCTAATAGTAACATAAGCGGTATATTATAATTCATCATTATCTTCATACATTTCAGTTATTTTTTTAATTTCTTTACCAATATTTTTTCCTTGCTCAAATTCTGTAATCCAAGATTCTATAAGAATTAAACTCGTAGCATTACATGCTTGAAGTCCATAAGAATATGGTCGTAAACTTAAAGTATGAGAAAAATTGATATCAAAAAGAATATTGTTGGATGTACCATTTTTATTGATTGTCCTATAGGCTGAATCAATATCTATTCCTGGCAATTTCAGCCATGCACAATCACTATCAAAAATGATAGTATCTTTCATCCCTTTTTCTATTAAAATTTCAGCATTTTCCGAATTTATAAATTTAGCTGAAGCGCTACGTACAGTACCTTCTTTTACTAATGATGGAAAAGGATATTCTTCTATTTCAATCTTTTTTTGTCCAGCACAATTAATAAATAAATTGTACTCCAATGTTTCATAGCTACCATTCTCTAATTCCAAAGTTATTCTAGTTTTTCCTGTGTTAAATGAATTATCTTCTACTGTCACCATTCCCGTCTTCAATTCTATGCAATCTGCATCGTAAAGGGCTAAAAGTATATTTGCTGACTGTAGTGGTAGTGCTGCTATAACATTCATCAAAAAAGCCATAATCTCTTTGTGAAAAAAGTGATGATCTTCAGCTGGTAATAATTCGGCATGGTAATTCAAGCTATACATCAAGTCATCCAATGTTTCCATCCAATGAATGGGGATATTGTTATAAACAGAATCTTTAGCAGCTATCATTTCATATCTCATACCATCAAATGAATTAATATACTCATGTTTTTCAGACATCAAATTCACAAAATCATTAAAACTAAAATTTTCATCCTTGAGTTTCTCAACTACATCAAGTTTATTGTCTTTAGTTAAAGCGACAACCAACGCTGGGCGGCATAGGACATTGAAAAATTCCTCAATTCTTAGAAAACCATCCTCGTTTAACAGTTCAATTAATTGTTCACGGCTAAAATGACGGTATATTTCTCGCATTGGTTCTTGTTGCTCATATTGAAGATGTGGTAGCCATCCTTCAGCCGAATGTAAAACTATTTTAAATCGAGAAGCTTCTTTATGTTTTATATACTTCAATTCGTCTCTAATCATAATAAACTTTCCGTGACGATGAGATAGAGAAGTTATAACATCGAAAGCGCTCAATGAAGCCCCAAGAGTACCTATTGGAAAATTATAGTATGTATCCTTTTTTGGAAGTAACTTATGTATTGGCCACGGGGAAGCAAAATAACCTGATTCTGGTTTATCCTTTTCCTTCCATACATGACCATTAGCAATAATAACTGTTGAAAAAGTATATAATTTTCCGTGAACGTCTTTTATTTCTATTTCGTCCTCTTTCGATTTAGTAATGTCTATTACTTCACTTTCGCACCGCTCGACAACTTTAATGCCTTTAAAAGTTAGAGATGTTATCAATTGCTTAAACTGCTCGTGAAAATAATGCCCCATAGCAACACGACTATATACCTTTGTGTCATCAATAGGCATATCTTTTATATTAAAATGATGTAATGACTTACGCTCTTGTTGACGAAGCCAATCGCCTAAAGTTTGCGGGAGTTTTGGAATTTCTTCCGAAGAAATGTTTGCTAGGTTATATATATCTGTAGTATTAGGATGGTATGGCATTCCCATACCAGAAATTTTTTCCTTCTCAAATATAGTTATACTTTTAATATCATCTTTCAGTATATCTATATGCTTCCAAATATTATTTAGTAAATATATAGCCGTTGGTCCACTACCCACAATTGCAATATTAGAAAGGTTTAGCATGTGTTAAAGTTTAAAATTTTGGAAGTCTCCTTCTTATTTAGGTCCTAGGATTAAAGTTTTAAAGTTAAAATAATTATTTTCTAAATTGCACACAATGTTACTAAATGGAGAGTTTTAAATATTTATATCGATAGTTAAAGGAAGTTAGTTAAATTTATTTTTAAACTAATTATTTCAATTTTTCCTTAAAAAAAGCAATGGTTCGTTCCCAAGCTAAAGTAGCTGCTTTTTCATCATATCTAGGTGTGGTATTATTATGAAATCCATGATTAACATCTGGATAAAAATGTGCAGTATACTCTACATTGTTTTCTTTTAAAGCTGTTTCGTAATCTGGCCAACCAGCATTTACACGAGTATCTAATCCTGCATATTGTAATAGTAATGGTGCTTTTATTTTGAGTGTGTCTTCAGTTGATGGTTGTCCGCCATAAAAAGGGACTGCTGCTTTTAAAGTTGGAATTTTTACAGCCATCATATTTGATATCCATCCGCCAAAGCAAAACCCAACCACGCCTATTTTTCCATTACAATCTTCATGAGACATTAAATAGTTATAAGCCGCAATAAAATCTTCAAGCATTTCATTTCTATCACGTTGGCGTTGTAATTCTCTACCATCATCATCATTTCCTGGGTAACCTCCTAAAGGCGATAATGCATCTGGAGCTAAAGATATAAAACCTTCAATAGCAGTTCGTCTACCAACATCTTCAATATAAGGATTCAATCCACGGTTTTCATGCACTACAATTACTCCAGATAATTTGCCTGTAGTACTGTCTGGTTTTACTAAAAGATTATCTACATAATTTGGCGTAATAAAACTTAATAATGAGGAAACAGTAACGCCACCAATGGCATAAAGTGATAGCTTTTCAACAAATTTGCGTCTGTCAATTTTATTATGAGCATAATCGTCATACAAATCAAAAACGTCTTGATTGATGTCTTCTTTTTTTAATGGTTTCATTGTGTGAGTTTTTATTGCTTCTGAAATTTACAATATTTATCTTTATTGCATGACAGAAAAACCACCTTCTTTTTCCATAAAAAATTGGAGTCAAGACGATCAACCTCGAGAAAAATTACTTTACAAAGGAAAAGCAGCATTAAGTGATGCAGAATTAGTAGCTATTTTAATTGGCTCAGGAAATAGAGACGAAAGCGCAGTAGCTTTATGCAAACGTATTTTAGCAAGTGTTGGTAATAATTTAAGTGAATTAGGAAAGCTATCTATAAAACAGCTTATGGAATTTAAGGGTATTGGTGAAGCCAAAGCCATAACCATAGCAGGAGCTTTGGAGTTAGGAAGACGGCGAAGAGGCGAGGAGGCTTTGGAGAAAAAGAAAATAACGTCAAGCGCTTCAGTTTTTGAACTCATGCAACCTGTTATTGGAGAACTTGAACATGAGGAGTTTTGGATTATCTACTTAAATAATTCAAATAAAGTAATACAGAAAAATCAATTAAGTAAAGGTGGTATAACAGGTACTTTGGTTGATGTACGTTTAGTCCTTAAAAATGCCTTAGAAGTTGGTGCAACGGGGTTAATTTTAGCACATAATCATCCATCAGGAACATTAAAACCAAGTGAAGCAGACAAGCAAATTACCAATAAACTCAAAACTGCTGCACAAAGTTTAGATATAAAAGTTTTAGACCACTTAATTATAACTGAAAAAGCATACTTTAGTTTTGCAGATGAAACCATACTATAAATGCTTTTAGTTTACACGCATAAAATATCACCTAGAGTAAAATATGTATTTAAACATATTTGTACTAGAGTTTTGGGTATTGATGTTGGTTTTACAACTAAAATAGAAGAATTTATAGCTCATGATGACATTAAAATGTCATACACCAAACAACAACTTAGTAACGAGTTTTTTATTAAAAGTCATGACATTTTATTCGAACAAGGTTTAAGTGATGTTGAGATTTCTATTAATAATTGGGGAGATACAAAATGTTTCTTTTTTAATGGCGATAAAAGTGCCATTCCCTTTGATATTTTTTCTGCTGCTTTTTATCTCTTATCACGTTATGAAGAGTATCTGCCACATGTAAAAGACGCTTATGGCCGTTTTACAGCAACAGAAAGTTTAGCTTATAACGAGGGCTTTTTACATCAGCCAGTTGTAGATATTTGGGCATATAAATTTAAAGACGCATTACAAAACCAATATCCAGAATTTGAATTCCCAATAAAAACCTATAGAATAAAACCAATTATTGATGTGCCTACTGCATATAATTTTAAATTGAAAGGTATTATGAGAACTTTAGGAGGTACTATTAAAGACCTTTTTAGTTTTAGATTTAAAAATTTATATATTAGGTTTATGGTAATTATAGGTTTTTTACACGACCCTTATGATACTTTTAAATATATCTTAAACAGGCAGAAACAAACAAGTTTCAAGTTTATGTTCTTTTTTTTAATAGGCGATTATTCAACTTATGATAAAGGTATAAATCCTAATAAAAAGAAATTTGTATCACTAATAAAACATGTAGCAGATTACTGTAAAGTGGGTTTAAAAGCATCTTTTTTCGCCTTAGGAGATATTGCTATTTTGAAAAAAGAAAAGCTGAGAATGGAGGATATTTTAAACACAAATTTAAAAGCTTCAAGACAATCTTTTTCAAAACTAAATTTACCAGAATCCTATAGAAATCTTATAGAGTTAGAAATTCAAGAAGACTATACAATGGGTTATGTAAATCATGCAGGTTTTAGAGCAGGGTCTTGTACACCTTTTCTGTTTTACGATTTAGATTACGAAGTACAAACGCCATTAATGATTAATTCGTATCACATTATGGACTATGCGCTATTGAAAAACCACTCTTTACTAGACAAAAAGAAAAGGTTAAATGAAATTATTAAAGAAGTAAAACAAGTAAACGGGGAGTTTATTCCTGTATTTCATAATTATACATTTAGTAATGATGCTAGATGGAATGGTTATAAAGAATTGTTTAATATTATTTTAGATTCAGCAAATGAAGATTAAAGGCATAACCGATGTGTTTTTCGATTTAGATCATACCCTTTGGGATTTTGATAAAAATTCTGCATTAACATTCGAAAAGATTTTTGAAATAAATAACATAAACATTAGCACTAATGATTTTTTGGCTCATTATATGCCTATAAACTTAAATTATTGGAAGCTTTTTAGAGAAGAAAAAATAGAAAAAGAAGCACTACGTTTTGGGAGATTAAATGATGCTTTTTTAGCTGTTAATTTAAAAGTTGAAGAAAATTTAATTTATAAATTATCTGATGACTATATAATGCATTTAAGTTCTTTTAATCATTTGTTTGAAAACACATTTGAGATTTTAGATTACTTAAGTTTAAATTACAACTTACACATTATAACTAATGGATTTGATGAGGTTCAGAAAAAAAAACTTAATAATTCTAACATTAATAAGTATTTTAAAACCGTTACAAATTCAGAAATGGTTGGTGTTAAGAAACCCAACCCTAAAATTTTTAACTTTGCTTTAGAATTTGCAAATACCAAAGTTGAACAAAGTATAATGATAGGCGATAGTTATGAAGCCGACATTCTTGGTGCTAAAAACATAGGTATGGAAGTTGTTTTTTTTGATATTAACAAGATAGTTTTAGATACCAATGTTAAGCAAATAGATAATTTAATTCAACTAAAAAAGTATTTATAAGTATTGCAATTGTATATTTACAAATACCATTAAACTTTATATTTAATTAAGATGAAAACTAAGTTTTTTCCAATTTTTATAGCATTTTTTATAGTTACAGCAGTATTTTCTCAATCAAATTTAAATGATTATAAATATGTTATTGTTCCCAAAAAGTTTGATTTTTTAAAAGAACAAGATCAATATCAATTAAATTCATTAGCACAGTTTTTATTTAATAAATATGGGTTTGAAGCTCTTTTTGAAGGTGATGATTACCCAGAAGATTTAGCTAGTAATAGATGTTTAGGTTTAAGATCTGATGTTATAAAAGATTCAGGAATGTTTAAAACAAAATTAAATGTAGAACTTAAAGATTGTAACGATAGGGTTGTTTATACCTCTGAAGTTGGTGAAAGTAGAGAAAAGGAATATAAAATTGCTTTTAATTTAGCTTTAAGAGATGCTTTTAAATCTATTGAAGCATTGAATTATAAGTATGAACCTAGTGAGGAAATAATGTCTTTAGCTAACCCTAAAGTTGCTGCTAAAAGTGAAGTGGCACAAGAAATACAACAATTAAAACAAGAAATACAAAACCTTAAAAAGGAAAAAGAAGCTGAGGTTGAGGTTATTCAAGTAGAAAAAATAACAGCCGAACCAATTAAAAAAGAAGAACTTGTAAAAGAAAATATTATAGAAGGATTTTCGAACATATTATATCCACAAGAAATTGAGAATGGATTTCAATTAGTAGATAGCTCACCAAAAGTGGTTTATCGAATTAAAAAGACAAACCTTAATAATGTGTTTTTAGTTGAAAATAAAAGTGCCATTATTTACAAAAAAGGTGACGAGTGGGTTATAGAATATTATACTGATAGTGTTTTAAAGCAAGATGTATTAAATATTAAATTTTAATTTTCAGCTACCTAATATCCATACTTGTCTTTCCAGCGTTGTTTTAAAAACTCACGATGCGCATTTTCTCTAGCATTATTTCCGGGTTCGTAAAGTTTAGTGTTTTTTATTTCGTCAGGTAAAAACTCTTGGTTAGCAAAATTATCTTGGTAATTATGAGCATATTTGTAATTATCGCCATAGCCTAACTCTTTCATAAGCTTTGTAGGTGCGTTTCTAATTTCTAAAGGCACACTTAAGTCGCCTGTTTCTTTAACCAATTGTTGGGCATTACCAATAGCTTTATATGCCGCATTACTTTTAGGTGAACAAGCTAAATATGTAGCACATTGGCTTAATAGAATTCTTGATTCCGGATAACCTATAGCTGTAACCGCTTGAAATGTATTGTTGGCTATAACAAGTGCTGTTGGATTAGCATTTCCTATATCTTCACTTGCCGAAATAAGTAAACGGCGTGCAATAAATTTTACATCTTCTCCACCTTCTATCATACGAGCCAACCAATAAACAGCTCCATTGGGATCGCTACCTCGAATAGATTTTATAAAGGCCGAAATAATATCATAATGTTGCTCTCCGGTTTTGTCGTAACGAACTGTATTATTCTGTATTTTTTGAAGAACATCATCATCTGTTATCGTTATGGAATCATTGTCATACGAATTCACTATTAGCTCAAAAATATTAAGCAATTTTCTAGCATCACCACCTGATAATCTTAAAAGCGCATTCGTTTCTTTAAGTTCTATGTTTTTTTTAGAGATATAAATATCATCACTAATAGCGCGTTTTAAAAGTAGCTCTAAATCGTTTTTATCAAATGCATTTAAAATATAAACTTGACAACGTGATAAAAGCGCCGAAATAACCTCGAAACTAGGATTTTCGGTAGTAGCACCAATAAGTGTAATCCAACCTTTTTCAACAGCTTGTAGTAGTGAGTCTTGTTGGGATTTACTAAATCTATGAATTTCGTCTATAAATAAAATAGGATTTTTAGTAGTAAATAAACCACCACTTTGTTTCGCTTTATCAATAACATCTCGAATATCTTTAACACCAGAGTTTATAGCACTTAAAGTGTAAAATGGTCTGCCAGATTCTGTAGCAATAATATTCGCAAGCGTTGTTTTTCCAGTGCCAGGTGGTCCCCAAAAAATCATCGAAGGAATTAATCCTTGTTTTATATGTTGTGTTAATGCGCCATTTTTTCCAACTAAGTGTTTTTGGCTAACATAGTCATTTAATGTTTTAGGACGTAATCGTTCTGCTAATGGCTCATTCGCGTTCATAAATGTAAAATTAAAGCAATTTTTTTAAGTTTTGGGTGTGTCTTTAGAAAATAAAATACTGGTTTTAGCTTCTTGCACTTATGTAAATACCTGTCAATTTAGCATTATAGCCAAATTTGGTTAACTATTTGCTAACTTTAGTACAATGAATAAACCAGATCATTTTAAATTCTCAACAGGAGTTGTGGCATATCCAATACTATTTGTATTAACCATATGGATTGTATTTTGGGTAGAAGTTAGGTTTGGATATAATTTTAGTAAATATGGGATATATCCACAAACCTTAAAGGGATTGAGAGGTGTTTTATTAAGTCCTTTTATACATGGAAATATTCAACATATATACCATAATACGATTCCGTTGTTTGTTCTATCAATGGCATTGTTTTATTTCTACCGCCATATTGCTTGGAGAGTTATAATTTTTGGAATTTTGATTTCTGGATTTTTTACATGGTGTATTGGTAGACCTTCATATCATATTGGTGTAAGTGGCTTAATTTATGTTTTAGTTAGTTTTACTTTTTTTAAAGGCGTTTTTGCAAAGCATTATAGGTTAATAGCTTTATCGCTTTTAGTAGTTTTTTTATATGGAAGTATGATTTGGTATACATTACCTATTGAAAAAGGAATTTCCTGGGAAGGACACATGTCTGGTCTAATAACAGGGTTGTTATTTGCATTATTTTTTAAAAAAGAAATAGCAAAACCAAAGAAATATATTTGGGAACAAGAAAATTATAATGAAGACAATGATCCATTTTTGAAACATTTTGATGAAAATGGAAATTTTATAGAATCAATTGAAACTGAACCTGAAATAGAGCAGGAGCAACACACTATAAATTATATTTACAAAAAAAATAAAGATTAGCGACGCTGTCTTAATACTTCATATAAAAAAGCACCACAAGCTACAGATACATTTAATGATTCAATCTCACCAAGTAAAGGTAACTTCGCTTTGGCATCAACAACTTTTAAAATAGAAGGATTTATACCTCTACCTTCTGATCCCATAATTATAGCACAAGGTTCAGAAAATGAAACATCGTATAATGTGTCATTAGTTTTTTCGGTAGCAGCAATTACTTTTATACCAGAAGCCTGCATAAAAAACACCGCATCTTTTATGTGATCTACTTTACAAATAGGTACTTTGAAAACGGCACCTGCACTAGTTTTAATAGTATCTCCATTTACAGGAGCTCCACCTTTTTTCTGTATAATAATACCATTTACACCAGTACATTCAGCAGTACGAATTATGGCACCAAAATTTCTAACATCACTTAATTGATCAAGTAATAAAAATAAAGGTGCTTTACCTGACTCTATAACATTCATTACTAATTCTTCAATATCGTGAAACTCAATTGGTGAAATTTGAGCTACAGCTCCTTGATGGTTACCTTTTGTTAGTCTGTTCAGTTTTTCAACAGGAACATAAGATTTATTAATTGAATTTCTATTTAATAAAGATTCTAACTCACTAAACAATTCACCATGTAATCCCTTTTGAAGAAATACTTTATCAATAGTTTCGCTAGAATTTATAGCTTCTATTATAGCTCTAATACCGAATATTTGTGTTTGATTTTCCATTGGGTTAAAGGTATAAAAAAAGAGACTGTTATTCACAGTCTCTTTTCAAGCAATTTAATTTAATAAATTTTAATTTGTATCAAAAGCACTCGCTTCACTAGCTCCAAAATTTCCACCACCAGTAGCTTTTACAGTACCATCAATAGTTAAAGTATAAGAACCAAGATTAGTGCCATCATTCATACCATCACCATAAACATCGGTAACGTATAATGTGTAATCTCTTCCTGCACAAAGTGTAATGCTTTCAGAAGCAGATCCTTGACCATCAGCATAACCTGATTTTGAAGCAACCACACCATCTAATGCATCAGTTATGTACCAGCCAGTTTCACTTGAATAGTAATCGAAAGCAAAATCTAAAGTAGCAATTATTTCATTACAGTTTTGTATGTATTCTACTGTAGCTGCTGGACCATTAGAGAATTCTGCTCCGTTTTCAAAGGTAATATTAAGTCTATTAACTCCAATTCCTAAATCAACATCAGATAAGTTAACTGCTAGAGTACCTTCATTAGTACCACCTGGTACTGTTACAGAAGATGGTACAGAAAAAGAACCTGGAGCCGCATTAGAATCATCTACAATGACGTTGAAAGATCTATCAGCAGAAGTTATATTACCTGTGTAAACAGGTATTTCAAGAGTAGTTGAACCACCTATATCAACACCTGTTGAATATACTGCATCACCAAATGTAACATATTCTAATGGAGGTGGTAAATAAGTGTCTTCACAGCTTTGTAAAAAACCTACAGTTGATAATAATATCAAAAATATATATGCTATTTTTTTCATAAATTTTAGTTTTAATTTAGTTATTAAATCCATAACTAAATATTAGTTATTTTGACTACTAACAAAAGGGTTATTTTGAATTTCAGATTCAGGAATTTCAAAAGTCATTTTTTCATCATCATAAGAAATAGGTTGACCTACGAAAGACAAGTGATTATCTCCACGAGTTCTTGTGTCTTTAAATCTTTTCATTGCTAAATAACTTTTACCTTCACCCCATAATTCTATTCTAGTTTGAAGACTAATTTCATCTAATAAAGCTTGACCAGACAATGCATCTACATAAGATGCATCAGGAATTCTTTGATTTAATAAGAATTTTAAACTTGTTCTAGCTCCTGGCTCATCACCTGATTTAGCAGAAGATTCTGCATTTAATAAATACATCTCGGCAACTCTCATATATATGTAATCTGCAACAACAGAAGTACTTGCTCCATAAGCTACACGACTTGCATCATAAAATTTGAATAAAGGCATTAAATGACGGGCATCGGCTGGGTTATTGTAAAATTGACCTTTTCTAACATCATCTGCTGGAATTGTAGCAAAAAGATCCGAATCAATTACTTTATAATCACCATAAGCAGCATAACTATATGAGTAATAGTCCACTTGTCCCCACCATGAAACTAAATCTAATCCAGAGTCGATAGTTATATCTGCACCCCACATCCAACCAGGAGTGTTTACATCATTAAAACCACCTAAAACTTCTGTATCATTCATTAAAGTAAATTCACCAGAATTAATAATTTGTCCAGTAAGTGTTTTAACATCTAGGTCTTTTCCTCCCATAGCTCCATAAACATAAGCTAATACTCCTTTAGCAATATTTTGGTTTACTTCTACTTTAGCAGTTCTTGTATAACCGTTCAATAAAGAAATAGCAGATAATAAATCACTTTCAATAAGTGCATAAATTTCAGACGCAGCTACCTTTGGTCCATTTTGATCTAATAAATCATCATATAGAGGTAAAATTTCTTCTGAAGGATTATAAGTTTTTTGAAAAAATTGAGCTAAGTAAAAATAAGAGTGTGCTCTCATGGTCTTAGCTTGACCTAAAATATATTTATTTTCATCATTTTCTGGAATAGCATCGTTACCTCCTAAGGCATCAATTACTGTATTAGCAGATCTAATAATTCTGTAATAATAACGCCATACCATGTAATTACGTGTGCGTGTAAAATCTAATGCAGCTTGATATTCAGTTATTTCAGCACGATACCAACCATAAGTACTTACAGAAAGAGCCATATCGCTAGACATCATATCTGAATAAATATCATATCCTTTCTGACCAAAATCGTCATGATTTGTTGTTCCTCCAGTACCTGTTTCAAACATTAAGGCATAAATACCAGTCATGGTACCCCTAATTACATCAGGGTTTTTTGAAGCTGCTTCAGCTATTTGATCTGTGGTAATAAACTCTGAAGGTTCTTTTACCAAATAATCTTCGCTACAGCTATATGCTAGCATTAAGGTAGCTGTAACTAATGTTAATTTAATTAATTTTTTCATTTTCTTTTTTTTTTAAAATTTAACTCTAACACCTAAAGTGAACGTAGATAATGGTGCATATAATCTACGACCTGAATTACCACTTTCACTAGTAGTTGGATTAAATCCATCTCTAGCCGTTTTTACAAATAAATTATCACCAGATGCCCAAATATTAATTAAACTAATACCAGTGTTTTTTAAGAATTTTTCTGGTAAAGTATAACCTATTGTAGCATTGTTTAAAGCGATATAATCTGTTTTAGTTAAAAAACGAGTAGAGGCAGATGTAGATGTTTGGTCTATACCATCAGATAATCTAGGTACATTAGTAACATCTCCTGGTTGCATCCATCTATCAGCAATATCAGTATGGAAGTTATTACCTAATGCGCCAAAACGATCACTCATTAACTCGGCATATTGAGCATCATATGCCCAACCACCTATACTATAGGTAAATTGTGTTGAGAAATTCCAGTTTTTTAAAGTACCTCCTAATCTAATAGCTCCACGTAAATCTGGAATAGCACTTTTATTTACGTACACTTGAGTTGCGTTAGCGTAAGTTTGAGTGGTTGTCTTTTTTATATTAGCATCAGAAACTCTTTGAGTATATTCTACAATAGAGCCTGTTTGGTTTGTGTTTAAACCATTTTCTAGTATTTCAAAAGCTGTTTCATCTGCATCTGCAATATCATTATTGTTTTTGTCATCATAGTATTGATACCACATAGGGCTACCATCAGCAGGATTAACTCCGGCCCATTCTCTGATATAAAAATCAAAAATAGAACGACCTACAGAATAACCGAAGCTACCATTTGAGTTGTCTAAATATTTTTGCTCACCAGTAGCTGGGTCAATAGGCATAACGCTTATCTCATTATCTAGTATTTCACCATTTACAGTTAAGTCTAATTTAAAGTCACCTTTATTAATTAAATGACCAGTTAAATCAAATTCGATACCTTGATTTGTTAATTCTCCATCATTAACTGTAAGAATAGCAATACCTTGAGAAGGACCAACTCTACGATCAAAAACAAGGTTATCTGTTAATTTTTTATAATAATCGATAGAACCATCTAAGAAAGATCCTAAACTAAATTCAACTCCAACTTGAAACATTTTAGATGTCTCCCAAGTTAAATCTGGATTACCATTAGTGTTTGGAGAAATTGCAATACCTCCTAAAAGAGACGTATTGTATGTGTCATATCCATCATAATAATCGATACCAGCTTGATCTCCAGTTATACCGTAAGATGCTTTAAGTTTTAAAAACGTAAATAAATCGCTTTGTAAGAAATCTTCGTTTGAAGCTACCCAAGCAGCACCAACAGAACCAAAGACACCCCATTTGTCATTAATAAATCTTGAAGATCCATCTGTACGAATCGAACCTGTAAAGTAGTACTTGTCTTTTAAATCATAATTTACTTGAGAAAAGTATGATTCTATACTACTACCTTCAGAAAAACCACTTGGAGGGCTTAAATTAAATAAAAAGTTATCTAATTCTAATAAACCGTCAACAACTACTAATGCTTTACTTTGAGCAGATTCTTTAAAAGTATATTCATTATTCTCATGAGCCGCTAATACTTCAAGTGAGTGATCACCAAATTGATTTTTGTAGCGTAATAATTGTAAAAAGTTTGTACCCCAACGCTCTCTATCTCTTGCGAATAAGCTACCTGGATTATCTCCTGTAGAACCTCCACCATAAAATGGGTTAGAATAACTTTTATATCTCTCAATAGAATATTGAGTACCGAAACGCGTTTCAAAAGTTAATTCATCTGTGAATTTAATATTCATAGAAAAATTACCATTTACCTCATGTCTCTTATAACCAACACGGTCATATAAAGCGGTTGCAATTGGATTTAAACCATCCGATTGATTACGAGCACGAAAACCAGAGATATTACCAAAATCATAAATATTACCGCCGTAAATAGGGTCTTCTATTAATTGATAATTATTGTCTCTTAAAAATACTGGAAAAATAGGTGCTGTTTTATCTGCAAATTCAAAAACGTTTTCTGAACCTGCAGTTTGTCCATTGTTTCTACTTTCAGAATAAGCGTAACCAAGATTAGCTCCAATGTTTAACCATTCTTTAATATCTGAATTAAGATTTAAACGAGTCGTATAACGATCGTACCCAGTATTGATAGCGTAACCATCATCATTTAAGTAACCTAAAGAAAAGAAATAAGTTGATTTCTCATCTCCTCCACCCATACGTAAACTTCCTTCATTACGAAAAGCAGAATCAAAAGCAGCATCTGAATATAATTCTGGTGTATATCTTCTAGTTACTCCAGGACGCACCATATGAGTTGCAGGATCTATTAATTCACTAGGGTTATTAACATTCCACATATTATAACCAGGATCTAAATAACCAGGACCAAAAAAGTTTGAATTAGCATAACCAGCAGGGTCAGCTTCTCCATTAATCACACCTCTGTTATATAAACCTTCCCATGCATATCCAATATATTCTTCTGGAGATGTGATAACATCATAACGAGGTATTATTTGTGTGTTTATACCTGTTTTAACATCTATCTCAATATATGAATCTGAAGAAGAACCTGTTTTAGTGGTAATTAAAACAACACCATTTGCCCCTCTTGAACCATAAATAGCTGTTGCAGTTGCATCTTTTAAAACAGTTGTGCTTTTAATATCTGCAGGGTTAATAGCATTTAAACTACCGCTATAAGGAACACCATCTACAACGTATAGAGGGTCTCTACTTCCATTAACAGAGCCATAACCTCTTATTCTTATTGTTGATTCTGTACCTGGTTGACCAGAAGTGTTAATTACTGTAACACCAGCAACTTCTCCAGCAAGTGCTTGAGAAATATTTGAAACATTCTTTATTTCTAAATCTTCACTTTTTACAGTTTTTGCACTACCAGCAAATGATTGTTTTGTTGATGTACCATAACCAACAATTAACACTTCTTCTAGTGATTCAGCACTGTCTTCTAATGTTGCGTTAATTGTGTTAGAAGTACCAACAACAGCTTCAAAGGTTGTATATCCTACAAAACTAAAAACCAGAGTAGCACCCTGATTAGCTTTAATTGAGTATTTACCATCGAAATCTGAGGAAGTACCTGTTTTAGTACCTTTAATTAAAACAGTTGCTCCAGGTAATGGTAATCCAGAATTATCTGAGACTATACCTGAAATTGTCTTTTCTTGAGCAAATGTTAATTGCACTACAAACGCTAGAAATAGCGTTAGTATTCCACTAAACTTTGTTTTCATATTATAATTATTTGAATTAGTCAACGTCAAAAATCTTAATAAATAGTTAATAAAACAACAAAAATGCGTTAAAATTTAAGTCAATTTGGAATTTTTGTTAAGAATAAGGTAAAAATTATTAATTATTATTAGAAATGTGAGTTTTTTAATAATAATTCTAAATACAGAATATTTTTTTCTTAATTTAGAAATTAATATAATTTTAACCCTAAATAAAACTATTGAAACTAACTTTTAGCATTTTATTAATATTGAGTTTTAGTTTTGTATTTTCCCAAAAAGAAGCCGCAAATTGGTATTTTGGTGATTTTGCGGGACTTAACTTTAATTCTGGGAATCCATTACCACTTTTAGATGGAAAGTTAGTTACTAGCGAAGGTTGTGCTTCTATTTCCGATCCAAATGGTAATTTGTTGTTTTATACTGATGGTGTAACAGTTTGGGATAGGCGCCATGAAATCATGCCAAATGGAAGTGGTTTATTAGGACACAGCTCAAGTACAGAATCTGCATTAATTATTCCAAAACCAGGCAGCAAAACCAGATTTTATATTTTCACTATTGATCAACCTAGTTATTTTTTAAAAGATATTCCTGTAATTAATGGTGTTAATTATTCTGAAGTAGATTTGGCATTAAATAATGGATTTGGCGATGTTGTCGATAATGTAAAAAATTTTCACTTAATAACTTATAATCCTAATGATTCTACAGAAAACAAATATAAATCTTCAGAAAAAATAACTGCTGTAACACATAGTAATGGTAGCTCAATATGGGTTATTACCAATTTTAGGAATAGGTTTTTTTCCTTTTTAGTTGATTTTAACGGTGTTAATTCAAATCCAATAATTTCTACTGTTCAACAAATGGTGCAACCTATTATAAATGATGAAGGGGCAAATGTATCAGCAATAGGATATTTAAAAGTATCTCCAAATGGAAAAAAAATTGCTATAGCACATAGTTCAACTTCTATTGGAGGGCCAAGAACAGGAAGAAAGAAATCTGGGAAAGTATTATTATATGATTATAATAATTCAAATGGAATTGTTTCAAATCAATTAGAACTTTTATCAGGGGCTTACCCTTATGGTTTAGAATTTTCTCCAAATTCGAAACTTTTATATGTTACTAATAGTACCTTCGATGAAACAGATACATTTTTAAATGGACAATTATATCAATACAATCTTGAAAATTATAATATCATAAATTCAAGACAAACTATCATTTCTTCACAAAATATCGCTGGTGCTTTGCAACTAGCAATTGATGGAAAGATATATAGATCTGGATACAAAGTTTTTTCAACTGGTTTAGATATTTCTGTAATTAAAAAGCCTAATAATATTGGGGTTTCTTGTAATTATTCAGAAAACTCCATTTATCTTGGAGGAAGAGCAGCTAAGTTAGGATTGCCGCCATTTGTGCAGTCTATTTTTCTTTATACATTTGATTATGAATATACTTGTTTAGGAGATCAAACCCATTTTTTTATTACTTCAGAAGAACCTTATGATAGTGTAGTTTGGGATTTTGGAGATGGGCAAACTTCTACAGAAGAAGAACCATATCACGTTTTTAATACTATAGGAGTCTATTCAGTTAATTTAACAATGTCATTAAATGGTGTACAATATGATCCATTAATAAAGCAAGTAATTATATCAGATTCGCCAAATGTTTTAAGTGATATTTATGACTTAGTTCAATGTGATTCTTATGATGATGATTCTAATGATGGTATAACTACTTTTAATTTAGAGCAAGCTAACGCCCCTATAAGTTTAAATACTAATGATGCTATTCAAGTTTATTATTATCAATCAGTTATTGATGCTACAAATGATACGTTGAATATTAATGCGCTTAATTATGTATATACTAATCAAACACAAGATGAATTATTATATGCTAAAGTTTACAAAGCCAATACCGAATGTTATAATATGGCTACAATTAGGTTAAAAACCACGCAGCCAGTAGATATTGGTAAACATGAGTTGTCTAATTGTGATTTTGATAATGATAACTTTGCAGATTTTGATTTAGAATCTGAAGGAAGTAGAATAGCTGCACAATTAAGTTTACCTTCCAATGTTTCTATAACATTTTATGAAAGTGAAAGCGATGCTGCAATAGGTGTAAATGCATTACCAAATATTTATACTTCAAGCAGTAAAGGTTTGTTTATTAGAGCTGAAAGTGATAATGCTTGTTATGGTGATGGTGAGTTAAAGCTAAATGTTAAATCTTTCCCACAATTAAATGATCAATCTATCAATATATGTAAATCAGATTTCCCAATTAATATTAACACGGGATTAGATACTAATTTAATTGGAGATTATAAATATATATGGAGTACTTCTGAAACTACTAATGAAATTTTTGTAAATGAGTCCGGTATTTATGAGGTTAACATATATGATGAATCTTTAAATTGTGAAGATAGTATTACTATTACGGTAAAACAGAATCAAATACCAGATATTCAAGATATAATAATTGATGGACATAGC
Source organism: Flaviramulus basaltis (assembly GCF_900114265.1). GTDB lineage: Bacteria > Bacteroidota > Bacteroidia > Flavobacteriales > Flavobacteriaceae > Flaviramulus > Flaviramulus basaltis. The sequence continues at coordinate 100,925 of NZ_FPKV01000001.1, read as the reverse complement.
ATTACTGTTCTTATAAATTCTGAAGAAAAGTTTCTTTTTGCTCTAGATGATATTAATGGGGTATATCAAGAGAGTAATACTATTTTAAATATTCCTGAAGGATATCATCAAGTTTTTATAAAAGATATTAATAGCTGTGAAACCATATCAGAAAGCTTTTATATTTTTGGATTTCCAAAGTATTTTACTCCAAATAATGATGGAACAAATGATAATTGGAATGTATATGGGCTAGATCCTAACAAGTTTATTTTAGAAATTATTCATGTAGAAATTTATGATAGATATGGAAAACTTTTAAAATCATTTAACCCGCTAACATCTTCTGGCTGGAATGGCACATTCAATGGAACTCTTTTAACCCCAGATGATTATTGGTATTTTTTTAAATTACCTAATGGCGAAGTTTATAAAGGACATTTTTCCTTAAAAATATAAAACTAATCCCAAACAGTGTTTACTAGCCATTGAGCTGCATCACGTAAATAAGGAACATAATCGCATACTTGGTAATGATCTAAGTCTTTAGCAATAACAAATTGTATGTCTGATCCTGCTTCAATTGATTTATTTACATAGCTTTGTGTAGTCTCAAGAGGAAATAATTCATCGTTAGCACCATGAATTACATATAATGGAATTTCTATAGGGTCAATAATACCATTGTTTTTAATGGTGTTGTAAGAAGTTGCCATTGGTATAGCTGCTGAAAACTTATTTGGATAATATTGGGAATAAAACCAGCTACCATTACCACCATCGCTATAACCAGTTATTACTATTTTATTTGTGTTAACATATAAATAAGATGATGCTAAATCAAGAAGAGCTAATATTTGTATTTGATTATTTTGGTCATACCAAAGTTTAGCATTGCTATTAGGACTAATTATGTAAGCATCAATAATATCATTTAATCCAGGAGAAATTAAACAGTCAGTAGATTTGTGAGCTTCTGGATTAATATTTTGTGCACCACCATGAAGACTAAAAATCAAAGGTTTTTTATTAGAAATGCCTGTGCCTTCTGGGACAATAACTCTAAAATTCCAAAATAAACCTTCTGTAGTAGATTCTAAAGAAACATCATTTATGCCAGGCTGTAAATCAAAATCTTGAAAATCTTGTCTTACATCATCTACTGTTCTTGAAGTATTTCCATTACTATTTTCTTCTTCTACTAGGTCTTCTTGAAAATTAATATTAGGATTATTGCAGTTCCAAAGGTTGATAATTAAAATTATAGTTATAAATAAAATATTAAAACGTTTCATATTTTTTATTAAAATAAAAGGGCCATTTTATAAAAAAATAGCCCTTAATATTATTAATATAAATTTATAATTTAGTTTACATCAAAAAACAATTTAGTCGTTTGAGAATCTCCACCAATTGCTGAAGAACCCGCATTGTAATTTGTTTCATTTAAGTTTTGCTCGCTAATTGGATAAGTATATCTAGTAGGAACTGGACTACCGCTAACAGCTGGTAAGTTGAATGTTGGAGTGTCATAAACTCTCCATGCTGTCCATGCTTCAAAACCTCTATTGTACATAGCTAGCCAAAATTGGTTACCTATTTTTTCTTTCCAATCTCCAGGAGCAGTAGTGTAATCTACATCAGGATTTGCTAAATAAGTATCAACATCAGTAGCTCCCCAATATTCAAAAGATGCTGTAATACCATCATCATAGAAACCTTGAGCTGCAGCAGGAGTTCCTGAAATAGTACGTTCAGCTGCATCGGCTAAATAAAAACAAACTTCAGCATAATCAATTAAAGAGGCTGGTAAAGTAGGGTCATGTAGACCTGCACCATCATCGTACCCTCTAATATGAGTATAACTGCTAAAACTATTATTTTCACCATAAGGACCACCTTCATAAGTGTCTGCTCCTAAATTTTGATCAAAATACACAGCTCGTCTAGGATCATCTAAATTATTCATAAAATCTACTAAAGTGTTAGCTGCTACAAAATCGGCACGACCAGATTGAACCAATGATACCCATAATGGGTTAGTATTAGGAGTAGCACTTGCATATGCTAAAGAGGCATTATCATCATTTGATTCAAATACACCACCACTTACAGCAGATGTAATTGCTGATTGTGCAACTGTTGACATACCTGGGGCATCAACAACACGTAAGCCCATTCTTAATAATAAAGAATTTGCGAATTTTTTCCAAGCTCCCACATTACCACTATAAATAGGGTCTGATGAACCAAAACCTGTTCCAGAAATTGCAGGAATTACAGATGTCAATCGAGATAATAAATCTGAATAAATGGTTGCAGCATCATCATAACCAGGTAACACATATTCGCCAGCATTTAATGCTTGAGAATAAGGAATGTCTCCAAAAGTTTCTACCAATTGCGCCCAAGTATAAATCATTAATACTTCAATTTGAGCATTTCTTGAATCTTTTTCTGCTTGAGTTAAATCAGGACTAGCATTTACATTTTCACTAGCTGTGGTCAAATCTAATAATACGTCTCTATACATCTCAGACCAATGACTGTCTGTGATATTTCTTGTATTAAAATCATAATTGGCTTCATCAACATAAGTTGTTTCAGTCCAGTGTTGACCTAACATTCTATATATGTTATTGTTTACACTTGTACTAGTCATTTGGTCAAACAAACTCTTTGTTGCTGAATTGAATAAAAAACTAGCATCAACTTGAGTTGGATTTTTTGGATCTCTATTTAAATTTTCATAAGCGTCGTCTGATTTACATGACACTAATGATATTATAGATAGAACGGTTAAAAATATTTTTTTCATAATTTATTTTTTTAAAACTGTAATTTAATACTTGCACCAACTTCTCTAATAGAAGGATATGCTCCTGACTGATATCCTTGAACGTTACCAGAGCTTAAACCAGCTTCAGGATCTGCATAAGGAACACTTTTGTCAATAATCCATAAGTTTCTTCCAATAATTGATATTGAAGCACTTGTGAATGGAGATTTTTCTAGGAATTTAGAATCAATATTATAAGTTAAATTAGCTTCACGTAATTTTATATAACCAGCATCATAAACGTGAAGTTTGTTTGGAGCTCTTGCATAACCATATGCATTAGCATAAATATCGAAATTTGCTCTTACCTCATTTTTGGTTCCATCAGGTGCAACACCAGCTACAATTAAGCCTCCAGCATCTGCACCATAGTTTCCTGGAGTACCAGTTACTACATCTCTAATTGGATTACCCAATTCATTAGTTTGAACAGACCAATCATACATACCTGTAGCATAACCATACCAAGTATCTAATGAGAATACATCACCACCTTTTTGGATGTCAATTAAGAATCCTAAAGTAAAGTTTTTGTATTTAATTGAATTAAAGATACCAGCTTTCCAATCTGGGTTTATATCACCAATTACTTCATTACTTGTTGATGTTCTTTGGTAAGTACCTATTCTACTAGCAGCTCCCGTTTGGTTAACAATTGGTTGACCATTTTCGTGATATATAAAATCTGAACCTCTTATTGTTCCATAAGGTTGGCCAGGAGTAGCGTTAATAGATACACCTCCTTGTAGTGAAGCTAATTGTAAGTTTTCGATACCATTTAATAATTCAACTACTAAACTTTCATTTTTTGCCCAGTTAGCTGTTATATCCCATTGGAAATTATCTGTTTTTAAAGGAGTAAGATTTAATTGCACTTCCCATCCTTTATTTTCAATTGTCCCAGCATTTAATATTGCTGATGTATATCCAGTAGCTGTTGATAAAGGAATACTTGTAATTTGATTAATGTTTTCAGTATTATAATAAGAAACATCAAAACCAATACGTTTGTTTAAAAATGCCATTTCTAAACCAACCTCATAACTATTTTGTCTTTCAGGTAAAAGGTTTAAATTGGCCTGAGCACCAGGATTAGAAGCTATACCATTTCCATTAAAAGGAGTTCCAATACCAAATGTGTTGAATACTCTGTAAGGATTTGTGTCACTACCAACTTCAGCATAGTTTCCTCTAAGCTTACCAAAATTCAACCAATCTGCATCAATCAATTGAGAAAAGATTAAACTTCCAGAAACAGAAAAATAACCATATCTATTATCAGATTTAGGTAAAGTAGAAGAACGGTCAGTTCTATAAGAACCTTCTATGTAAGCAAAGTTGTCATAACCTAAACTAGCTCTAATATACTCACCATCTACCATGGTAGTTGCGTCATATTCTGTTGGTGCATTAATAGGGCTTACACTGTTAGAAAGTGAATAAAGACTTTTTAAGTTTAATCCTCCGTTTGTAGAAGCAAAAATACTATTGTTATCGTTTCTTCTTAAGTTAAAACCAATATTACCTTCTAGATTTAATTTGTCAGATAAATTTTTATTAAAGTTTAACATTAAGTCATAGTTGTATTCAGATACATTATTGTTATATCTAGAATATTTTGATACGTTAGAACTTCCAACATTTGTTCTTTCTTCTTGTAATTCAGAGTAAGTATCAAAAGAGAATCTACCCATTACATTCAACCAATCGTTAATTTCATAATCTAATGCAAAATTACCAAAGAATCTACTTCTAGTATCTGTTTCGTAGTTTTCATAAAATGTCCAATATGGGTTGTCAGAATATATTGGAGATAAATTATCTGGACCATTAGGATTCCAAGTAATATTATCACCAGTTGCAAAATAGGCATCTTTTTGTTCTCTTAAATCTACATTTGTTTGAAACCACTGTCTGAACTGTTGCATTATGTTATTTGAATCATATCCAGTACCATTTCTTCCTTTTCCATCAGTTTTAACAAAATTGAAATATGTAGATGCTGTTAATTTTTCAGATAAATCATGAGTTCCATTAAAAGAAACAGTATTTCTTTTAAGTAGACTGTTAGGTAAGTTTCCTTCTTGAGAAAGATTTGTAATACCTAATCTAAATGAACTTTTATCATTACCACCATCTAAAGAGACAGAGTTTACAGCTGTAATACTTGTTCCCCAAACATAATTAGGATCATTTTTACCAGCTGACCAAGGTGTAGATTGTTGATATGTATCTAATTGAGGATAAATTGAAGTCCATTGGTATACTAGTAAGTTTTCGTCAAAAGGAGCTCCATAAGAAGCATCTTCAGTAAATACAGTAGTTAAATCATCAATACCGTCGCCATCTACATCATATAAGCCAAAATATCCACCAGGGCCGTCATAATAAGGACCATAACCAGCTCCATATTGGTTTTGATATTTTACTAATGTTTCTTTGTCAGCATTACCTAAAGTAAGACTTGAAGAAATTGTTACTCCAATACCTTTTTTAGTACTACCTTTTTTAGTTGTAATCATTACAACACCATTAGATGCTCTAGAACCATAAAGCGCTGTAGCTGCTGCACCTTTTAATACGTTAATTGATTCTATATCATCTGGATTAATATCAGATGCTGCGTTACCGTAATCGTAACCACCACGACCACTTTTTTGGTCGGTTGAGTTAGTGTTACCGTTGTCTACAGGAATACCATCAACAACAAATAATGCTTGGTTATTTCCTGCTATTGAGTTATTACCTCTAATAACAACGTTAGTAGAACCACCAAGGTTACCAGATGACTTGATATTTAAACCAGCAACTTTACCAGATAAAGAGTTAACAAAGTTTTGGCTTTTTACAGAAGAAACGGCATCGCCTTTAACCTCTTGTGTAGCATAACCTAAACTTTTCTTTTCTCTTTTAATACCTAATGCAGTTACAACAACTTCCTCTAAGGATTCTGCATCTTCTTCTAATGTAATATTAACCGTGTTTGAAGCGCCAACAACAACTTCTTTTGTTGAATATCCAACAAAGCTAAAAACCAAAGTAGCACTTTGATTAGCTTCAATTGAATACTTACCGTCAAAATCGGTTGATGTTCCACTTGTAGTTCCTTTAACTAAGACAGTAGCTCCAGGAAGCGGTAGTCCAGATGCATCTGAAACTGTACCTGAAACTGTCTTTTCTTGTGCAAATGTTAGTTGCACGACAAACGCTAGAAGTAGCGTTAGAATTCCACTAAACTTTGTTTTCATTTTGTAATTATTTGAATTAGTCAACGCCAAAAATCATAATAAAAAGTTAATAAAACAATAAATAATGGTTAAAATTTGAGAAATATTTAACGAATTTAACAAATCTGTAAAAATCGATTAAAAAATAGTTGTCAAACTGAGATGTATTTTAGAATTGGATAGTTTAAATTTGATATTCTCATTTTTGCCATTAGCGTAATTAAATTTAAATAATCCAGCTTTGGTGAGAATGCCAAAACCAAAGCCATAACCATAAAGCTTTTCTTTAGTATTGATAATTTTGTTTTCAAAATATGCAGCATCAATTATTGAATGTATATAAATGGCATTATTTAGTTGAAACCTATATTCGGTATTGACCAATCCATATAAGTTTGAAAATAGACTGTTTTCTTCAAAGCCTCTAATTGAATTAATTCCTCCAAATCTTAATAGCTCATTTTCAAAATATGTGTCCGATATCAAATTAGCTCCATTAATTCTAAAATATATGCTGTTTTTTTGATTCAAGTTAAAGATATTGAAAGCGTCAATTGTAATTTGATTTTGCCTTTCTGTACTATTTGAAGTTTTTCTACCTCCAAAACCTGTTTCAAAATAGAGTTTTGATTTTGTTGGAAAAAGCACATTGTAAAATTGGGGCTTTAAAAATTGGTAAGCAATAGTTAAGTATTGTGTTTTGTAATTAGATATTGTTGAATTAAAATTTTCTCTTAGCAGATTGTTTGATTCCGTTGCAATTATGCCAGCGTAAATTTTATGTTTTGAATTTATTTGATAATGTAATTTTGCAGATTGATTTGTAGTAGTGAATGATGAATCCCTTTTGAAAATCCGTAATAAAAAATCAGCTCCAATAGGAGATTTAAATAAATAAGGAAGAGATACATCAACTTCAAAAGTTTTTTGATCGTTTTCGTCGCTCTTATATAATAATCTAAATGACTCGCCAAAGTTTAAGTTGTTTACAAGATTTAAATTTAAGTAACCATCAAATTCCAATTTGCTGGTTACTTCATTTGTACCAAAACCTAAAAAGCCATCAAAAGCATTGCTTTTTGTTTTTTCTAAATATAAATAAAGCGTTGTTGAATCTTTTGAAAATAATACTTCAGGTGATTTTATTTCTTTAGCAAAGATTAAGTTATTAAGTTGGTTTATTTTGTTTTTTATTTTATTTAAATCAAAAATCTGTTTTGGCTTAATTTTTAAATAATGCTTTAAATAAGATTGCGGGAATTTTTCATAACCTTTAACAACTATATTATTTATAGATCTTTTTTGTTGAGTTGATTCAATAATTAAAGAGCCTTCTATATTTGAGTTATCTCTAATTCTAATATTGGATAAATATAATTTAGAAAAAGGTCTCCCTTTCTCAGAAATTTTGGAATTAATAAAAGTTAAGGTGTTTTCAATCTCACTAAAATTTAATTTGAAATAATCATCAAATATATCTTTTGAAATCATCTCAATAATTGAAGCGTCAACTTCAGTTTTTTTGTAGTATATGTATATGGTGTTGAATTTCTTTTTTAAATAAAACTCAGCACTGAAAGTGGAGTCATTTATTTTTCTTAAAAATTTTAACTCATTTTCAATAAAGCCTTTCTTATAAAGTGCTTTTTGAATTGAATCTACTTCATTGTTTATAGATTTGTAATTCTTGTGGGTGTTTAAATAGTTTAAAGAATCAATAATCCTTGTTTCGTAGATGGTTTTTCCTTGGATTTTTAAGTGTAAGCTTTGGCAAAATAATTTCGTTGAAAAAAGTATACATATAATAAGGTATAAAAAAGGAGTTTTTTGCACGTTTTAAGCAGCTATTTTATTCTGTAAATCTAACGGAAAAACAAGAGTAATAATATAGTTAATAAAATATTTTTTAAATTCTATTGAAAATTAATGATTTAGGGTTTGAAATATTCATTTTAATTTCTACCTTTGCAGCCCTCTTAGAAGAGGATTTTAAAATTTATATATAATATATATGCCAACAATTTCACAATTAGTACGAAAAGGAAGAGCCAAAATAACCAAGAAGAGTAAATCGGCTGCTTTAAATTCGTGTCCGCAAAGACGTGGTGTATGTACTCGTGTTTACACAACAACTCCTAAAAAACCTAACTCAGCAATGCGTAAGGTGGCAAGGGTTCGTTTAACAAACGGTAACGAGGTTAATGCATACATTGGTGGAGAAGGACACAATTTACAAGAGCACTCGATAGTATTGGTTAGAGGTGGAAGGGTAAAAGATTTGCCAGGAGTTAGATATCACATCGTTCGTGGTGCCTTAGACACAGCAGGTGTTGCAGGTAGAACACAGCGTAGATCTAAGTATGGTGCAAAACGCCCTAAAAAGTAATTAAAACTTTAAGAAGAAGACATGAGAAAAAGAGCAGCAAAAAAGAGACCGCTTTTACCGGATCCACGTTTTAACGACCAGTTAGTGACTCGTTTCGTTAACATGATGATGTGGGATGGTAAGAAATCGGTAGCTTTTAAAGTATTTTACGATGCAATTGACATTGTAGACTCAAAAAAAACTGACGAAGAGAAATCAGCTTTAGAAACATGGAAAGATGCTTTATCAAACGTTATGCCTCACGTAGAAGTACGTAGTCGTCGTGTTGGTGGTGCAACATTCCAAATTCCAATGCAAATTCGTCCAGATAGAAAAGTTTCAACTGCAATGAAATGGTTAATTAGCTATTCACGTAAAAGAAATGAAAAATCTATGGCGTTACGTTTAGCTTCAGAAATTTTAGCAGCAGCTAAAGAAGAAGGAGCGGCTGTTAAGAAAAGAGTTGATACTCATAAAATGGCAGAAGCAAACAAAGCATTCTCTCACTTTAGATTTTAATAGATATGGCTAGAGATTTAAAATTAACAAGAAATATAGGTATTGCTGCGCATATTGATGCTGGTAAAACTACTACTACAGAGCGTATTCTTTATTACACAGGGGTTTCGCATAAAATTGGAGAAGTGCATGATGGTGCTGCTACAATGGACTGGATGGAACAAGAGCAAGAAAGAGGTATTACAATTACTTCTGCTGCTACAACTTGTGAATGGGTATTTCCAAGGGTAAATGGTGAGCCAACAGATAATTCGAAGGAATATCATTTTAATATTATTGATACACCTGGTCACGTAGATTTTACGGTTGAAGTAAATCGTTCGTTACGTGTACTAGATGGTTTGGTTTTCTTGTTTAGTGCAGTTGATGGTGTTGAACCACAATCTGAAACTAACTGGAGACTAGCAGATAATTATAAAGTGCCAAGAATTGGTTTCGTTAATAAAATGGACCGTCAAGGGTCAGACTTTTTAAGTGTTTGCCAACAAGTAAAGGACATGTTAAAGTCTAATGCGGTGCCAATAGTTTTAAACATTGGTGACGAGGAAGATTTTAAAGGTGTTATTGATTTAGTAAAAAATCGTGCTATTATATGGCATGATGATACTCAAGGAGCGACTTTCGATGTTATCGATATTCCTGAGGATATGAAAGATGAAGCTCGTAAATATCGTGCACTTTTAATTGAAGAAGTAGCGAGTTATGATGAAAATCTTTTAGAAAAATTTATGGAAGATGAAAATTCTATTACAGAAGAAGAAGTGCATGCTGCACTTAGAGCTGCTGTGATGGATATGGCAATCATTCCTATGATTTGTGGTTCTGCTTTTAAAAATAAAGGTGTACAATTCTTATTAGACGCTGTATGTCGTTACTTGCCTTCTCCAATGGATAAAGAGGGTATTAAAGGAATGAATCCAGATACGGAAAAAGAAGAATTACGTAAACCAAGTGTGGATGAGCCATTTGCAGCATTAGCATTTAAGATTGCTACAGATCCTTTTGTAGGACGTTTAGCTTTCTTTAGAGCATATTCTGGTCGTTTAGACGCAGGTTCTTATGTGTTAAATAATCGTTCAGGAAAAAAAGAACGTATTTCTCGTATCTACCAAATGCATGCTAATAAGCAAAACGCTATCGATTTTATCGAGGCTGGAGATATTGGAGCTGCTGTTGGATTTAAATCTATAAAAACAGGAGATACACTTTCAGATGAAAAACATCCTATAGTTTTAGAATCTATGGACTTCCCAGATCCAGTAATTGGTATTGCGGTAGAACCAAAAACTAAAGCAGATGTTGACAAATTAGGTATTGGTTTAGCTAAATTAGCTGAAGAGGATCCTACATTTACAGTGCGTTCAGATGAAGCTTCAGGACAGACAATTATTTCTGGAATGGGTGAGCTTCACTTAGATGTAATTGTAGATCGTTTACGTCGCGAATTTAAAGTAGAAGTAAATCAAGGTCAACCACAAGTAGAATATAAAGAAGCTATTACTGCTTCTGCAGATCATAGAGAGGTTTATAAAAAGCAATCTGGTGGTCGTGGGAAATTTGCTGATATTGTATTTACAGTAGAACCAGCTGATGAAGGTGTAACAGGACTTCAATTCGAATCTATAATTAAAGGTGGTAACGTTCCTAAAGAATTTATTCCATCAATTGAAAAAGGATTTAAAATGGCAATGGTTAATGGTCCATTAGCAGGCTACGAAATTGATGCAATGAAAGTCACTTTGAAAGACGGTTCTTATCATGATGTGGATTCGGATCAATTATCTTTCGAATTAGCAGCTAAAATTGGATTTAAGAACTGTGCCAAAGCAGCAAAAGCTGTAATTATGGAGCCTATTATGAAACTTGAGGTAATTACTCCTGAAGAAAATATGGGTGATATCGTTGGGGATTTAAACAGAAGAAGAGGTCAAGTAAGTGACATGGGAGATAGAGCAGGTGCAAAAACTGTAAAAGCTACTGTGCCATTATCAGAAATGTTTGGATATGTAACAACATTAAGAACATTATCTTCAGGTCGTGCTACATCAACAATGGAATTTTCACATTATGCTGAAACTCCTTCTAGTATTTCAGAAGAAGTAATTAAAGCAGCTAAAGGAGAACAATCTTAAAAGTTAAGAAAATGAGTCAAAAAATCAGAATAAAATTAAAGTCTTACGATCATAACTTAGTAGATAAATCTGCTGATAAGATTGTAAAAACAGTAAAAAGTACTGGAGCTGTTGTAACTGGACCAATTCCGTTACCAACACACAAGAAAATTTTCACTGTATTACGTTCACCTCACGTAAACAAGAAGTCTAGAGAACAATTTCAATTAAGCTCTTACAAGAGATTATTAGATATTTACTCTTCGTCTTCAAAAACAATTGACGCTTTAATGAAACTTGAATTACCAAGTGGAGTAGAAGTAGAGATTAAGGTTTAAGTAAAAGAAAACATGTCCTTAACGATGGTTAAGGAAAAACGGTAAAAATACAATTCAAGGCTGAAACGTATTTTCAGCCTTGAATTTTAATAAATAGTAACAATAAATAAATAATAATTATGTCTGGGTTAATTGGAAAAAAAATCGGTATGACCAGCATCTTTGATGAAAACGGGAAAAATATTCCTTGTACAGTAATCGAAGCTGGACCATGTATCGTTACCCAAGTCAGAACTGAAGAGGTTGACGGTTATAAAGCTGTTCAATTAGGTTTCGATGACGCGACAGAAAAAAGTGCTACTAAGGCTGACCAAGGTCATGCTAAAAAAGCAGGAACTTCTGTAAAACGCAAAATCGTTGAATTTAAAGGTTTTGATGCGGAGTACAAATTAGGAGATGCAATCACTGTTGAACATTTCGCCGAAGGTGAATTTGTTGATGTAGCAGGAACATCTAAGGGTAAAGGGTTTCAAGGTGTTGTAAAACGTCATGGTTTCGGTGGTGTAGGTCAAGCTACTCACGGTCAACATAACCGTTTAAGAGCGCCAGGATCTATTGGAGCTGCATCTTATCCTGCAAGAGTTTTCAAAGGAATGAAAATGGCAGGAAGAATGGGTGGAGACACAGTTAAAGTTCAAAATTTAAGAGTTTTAAAAGTAGTTGCTGAAAAGAATCTACTAGTTGTTAAAGGTTGTGTGCCTGGACATAAAAACGCTTATGTAATTATTAGAAAATAATGAAAGTAGCAGTTTTAGATATAAACGGAAAAGACACAGGTAGAAAGGCAGACCTTTCTAAAGATGTGTTCGCTATTGAGCCTAATAATCACGCTGTATATTTGGATGTTAAACAATATTTAGCAAACCAACGTCAAGGAACTCACAAATCGAAAGAAAGAGCTGAGATTTCTGGAAGTACACGTAAGATTAAAAAGCAAAAAGGAACTGGTACAGCAAGAGCAGGTAGTATTAAGTCTGGTGTATTTAAAGGTGGTGGTCGTATGTTCGGTCCAAGACCTAGAAATTACAGCTTCAAACTTAATAAAAACCTTAAGCGATTAGCTCGTAAATCAGCTCTAAGTATCAAAGCAGGAGAGCAATCAATTACAGTTTTAGAAGACTTTAATTTTGATTCTGTAAAGACTAAGAATTTTACAGCAGTTTTAAAGGCATTAGACCTAGAAAACAAAAAGTCTTTATTTGTGTTGGGTGCGTCAAATAATAATGTATATTTGTCATCGCGCAATTTAAAAGGCTCAGAAGTTATAACTTCTTCAGAATTAAGTACTTACAAAATTTTGAATGCAAATCAAGTAGTGCTTTTAGAAGGGGCTTTAGCAGGAATTGAAACAAATTTAAGTAAATAGAAACCATGAGTATCTTAATTAAACCTATAATCACAGAAAAAGCGACTGCAAATAGCGAGTTAAGAAATTGCTATACATTCGCAGTGAAGACAAAGGCGAACAAGGTAGAAATCAAAAAAGCGGTTGAGGCTGCTTATGGTGTTTCTGTTGAAAAAGTTCGTACTATAAATGTCCGTCCAGATCGTAGTACCAAGTTTACAAAAACTGGTATTCAACATGGTAAAACAAATGCTGTTAAAAAAGCAATTGTACAACTGGCGGAAGGTGAAATGATTGATTTATACAGTAACATGTAATTAGACAAAAATGTCAGTAAGAAAATTAAAACCAATCACACCAGGACAGCGATTTAGAGTAGTAAATGGATTTGACGCCATAACTACTGATAAGCCGGAGAAAAGTTTATTAGCTCCGAATAAAAGGTCTGGTGGTAGAAACAGTCAAGGAAAAATGACCATGCGCTATATAGGTGGAGGTCATAAAAGAAAGTATCGTATTATCGATTTTAAACGTGACAAAGCTGGAATTCCAGCAGAAGTTAAGTCTATCGAATACGATCCAAACAGAACCGCTTTTATCGCGTTGTTGAATTATCAAGACGGTGAAAAAAGATACATTATTGCTCAAAATGGTTTACAAGTTGGGCAGAATTTAGTATCTGGTAAAGAAGGAATTGCTCCAGAAATTGGAAATTCAATGCCTTTAAGTGAGATTCCATTAGGAACTATTATTTCATGTTTAGAGTTACGTCCAGGACAAGGAGCTATTATGGCTCGTAGTGCTGGTGCTTTTGCTCAGTTAATGGCAAGAGATGGTAAGTTTGCAACTATTAAATTGCCTTCAGGTGAAACAAGATTAATTCTTGTTAACTGTATGGCTACTGTAGGTGTTGTTTCTAATTCAGATCATCAATTGTTAGTCTCTGGTAAAGCAGGTAGAACAAGATGGTTAGGTAGACGTCCACGTACAAGACCAGTTGTTATGAATCCAGTTGATCACCCAATGGGTGGTGGTGAAGGTAAATCTTCAGGTGGACATCCTCGTTCTAGAAACGGTATTCCAGCTAAAGGATACAGAACACGTTCTAAAAAGAATGCAAGTAATAAATATATTGTTGAACGTAGAAAGAAATAAGACATGGCAAGATCATTAAAAAAAGGACCTTACGTTCATTATAAACTAGAGAAAAAAGTGGCTACCAATGTTGAAGCTAACAAAAAAACAGTAATCAAAACCTGGTCAAGAGCTAGTATGATTACTCCAGATTTTGTTGGACAAACAATAGCAGTACATAATGGCCGTCAATTTGTTCCAGTTTATGTAACTGAAAACATGGTAGGTCATAAATTAGGAGAATTTTCACCAACACGTTCATTTCGTGGACATGCAGGTGCTAAAAATAAAGGTAAAAAGTAGTAAGCTATGGGAAGTCGTAAAAAACAAATGGCAGACGCTATTAAGGAAGGGAAAAAGCAAGTTGCTTTTGCTAAACTTAATAATTGTCCTACATCACCAAGAAAAATGCGTTTAGTAGCTGATTTAGTAAGAGGCGAAAAAGTAGAACATGCACTTAATATCTTAAAATTCAACCAAAAAGAAGCATCTGGTCGTTTAGAGAAATTGTTACTGTCTGCAATTGCAAACTGGCAATCTAAAAATGAAGAAGCTAGTATCGAAGATGCTGAATTGGTTGTGAAAGAAATAAGAGTTGACGGAGGATCTATGTTAAAAAGATTACGTCCAGCACCTCAAGGTCGTGCACACAGAATTAGAAAACGTTCTAACCACGTTACATTAGTAGTTGGAGCAAAAAATAACACACAAAGCTAAGATAGATATGGGACAAAAAACAAATCCAATCGGGAATCGCTTAGGTATTATCAGAGGATGGGAATCTAACTGGTACGGAGGTAATGATTATGGAGACAAGCTTGCCGAAGACGATAAAATTAGAAAATACGTTCATGCACGTTTATCTAAAGCTAGTGTTAGTAGAGTAATTATTGAGAGAACTTTAAAACTTGTAACCGTTACTATCACAACGGCTCGTCCAGGTATCATTATTGGTAAAGGAGGTCAAGAGGTAGACAAGTTAAAAGAAGAACTTAAGAAAATTACTGGTAAAGAAGTTCAGATTAACATCTTTGAAATTAAAAGACCTGAACTTGATGCATTTTTAGTAGGATCAAGCATCGCTCGTCAAATTGAAAATAGAATTTCATACAGACGTGCAATTAAGATGGCTATTGCTGCTACAATGCGTATGAATGCTGAAGGAATTAAAATCCAAATTAGTGGTCGTTTAAATGGTGCTGAAATGGCACGTAGTGAACACTATAAAGAAGGACGTATTCCTTTATCAACCTTTAGAGCCGATATCGATTATGCTTTAGTTGAGGCGCACACTACTTATGGTAGATTGGGTGTTAAAGTATGGATCATGAAAGGTGAAGTATATGGTAAAAGAGAACTTTCTCCGCTTGTTGGATTATCTAAGAAGCAAGGAAAAGGTGG
Organism: Flaviramulus basaltis; assembly: GCF_900114265.1. GTDB lineage: Bacteria > Bacteroidota > Bacteroidia > Flavobacteriales > Flavobacteriaceae > Flaviramulus > Flaviramulus basaltis. The sequence goes on along the minus strand of NZ_FPKV01000001.1, from coordinate 85,667 downwards.
AGCCGGAGGACGTGGCGGAAACAGAGACAACAAACCTCGTCGTAGAAAGTAATTTTTTATAAAGTAAAGAAAAATGTTACAGCCTAAAAGAACAAAATTTCGTAAGCAACAAAAGGGACGTATGAAAGGTCTTTCTCAAAGAGGAAACCAACTTTCAAGCGGAACTTTTGGAATAAAAGTATTAGACTCAACTTTTTTGACATCGCGTCAAATTGAAGCTGCTCGTATTGCTGCTACTCGTTACATGAAAAGAGAAGGACAACTTTGGATTAAAGTATTTCCAGATAAGCCTATTACAAAAAAGCCTCTTGAAGTACGTATGGGTAAAGGTAAAGGTGCCGTTGAGTACTGGGTTGCTGTTTGTAAGCCAGGCAGAGTGATTTTTGAAATTGGAGGAGTGCCTCTAGATGTTGCAAAAGAAGCATTACGCTTAGCAGCACAAAAATTACCTGTAAAAACTAAGTTTTTAATTGCTAGAGATTACGAAGCATAATTTATTTGATATTATGAAACAATCAGAAATTAAAGAATTATCTGTAGCTGAGTTACAAGAGAAACTTGGTGAAACAAAAAAGAGTTATTCTGACCTAAAATTAGCTCATGCAATATCTCCTTTAGAAAATCCAATTCAATTACGTTCTATAAGAAGAACTGTAGCAAGAATTGCGACTGAATTAACTAAAAGAGAATTACAATAATTCTGCTGAAAGATGGAAACAAGAAATTTAAGAAAAGAACGTATAGGAGTTGTTACTAGTAACAAAATGCAGAAATCAATTGTGGTTGCTGAAGTTAAAAAAGTAAAACATCCTATGTATGGTAAGTTCGTGTTAAAAACGAAAAAATACGTTGCACACGACGAAACAAACGATTGTAACATTGGTGATACTGTAAAGATCATGGAAACAAGACCTTTAAGTAAATCTAAATGTTGGAGATTAGTTGAAATCATAGAAAGAGCTAAATAATTATGGTACAGCAAGAATCAAGATTAAAAGTAGCAGATAACACTGGAGCAAAGGAAGTTTTAACTATCCGTGTTTTAGGTGGTACTAAAAGAAGATACGCTTCTGTAGGAGACAAAATTGTTGTTTCTGTAAAAGATGCAACACCTAATGGAAACATTAAAAAAGGTGCTGTTTCTACTGCAGTTGTTGTTCGTACTAAAAAAGAAGTAAGAAGACCGGACGGATCTTATATAAGATTTGACGATAATGCTTGTGTTTTATTAAACCCAACGGGTGAAATGAGAGGTACACGTGTTTTTGGTCCTGTTGCTAGAGAACTTCGTGATAAACAATTCATGAAAATTGTATCATTAGCACCAGAGGTGCTTTAATACATCAATGTAAGATGACAAAGCTTAAAATAAAAACTGGAGATACTGTAAAGGTAATTGCTGGAGATCATAAAGGATCTGAAGGTAAAGTACAAAAAGTATTGATAGAAAAGAACAAAGCGATTGTTGAGGGAGTAAACATGGTTAAGAAACATACTAAACCAAGTGCGCAAAACCCTCAAGGAGGAATCGTAGAGAAAGAAGCAGCTATTCATATTTCTAATTTATCATTGTTAACTTCAAAAGGAGAAACAACAAGAATTGGTTTTAGAGTAGAAGGCGATAAAAAAGTAAGATTTTCAACAAAATCTAATGAAGTAATATAGTTATGGCATATTCACCTAGACTTAAAGAAGAGTATAAAAGCAGAGTAATTGCAGCTCTTACAGAAGAATTTGGATATAAAAATGTTATGCAAGTTCCTAAACTTACTAAGATAGTAATATCTAAAGGTGTTGGAGCAGCTGTAGCAGACAAAAAGTTAATTGACTACGCAGTAGAAGAGGTAACTAATATATCTGGACAAAAAGCTATAGCAACAATTTCTAAAAAAGATGTTGCTTCTTTTAAATTACGTAAAGGAATGCCAATTGGTGTTAAAGTAACTTTACGTGGACAAAGAATGTATGAATTTTTAGACCGTTTAGTAACTTCTGCCTTACCTCGTGTAAGAGATTTTAACGGAATTAAAGCTACAGGATTTGATGGACGTGGTAACTACAATTTAGGAGTTACAGAACAAATTATATTCCCGGAAATTAACATTGATAAAGTTAATAAAATTTCTGGTATGGATATTACATTTGTAACAACTGCAGAGACTGATAAAGAAGCAAAATCATTATTAACCGAATTAGGATTACCTTTTCAAAAGAACTAAGATATGGCTAAAGAATCAATGAAAGCCCGTGAGGTAAAAAGAGCAAAAACAGTAGCTAAGTATGCAGATAAACGTAAGGCTTTAAAAGAAGCTGGCGATTATGAAGCTTTACAAAAGTTACCAAAAAACGCTTCTCCAGTTCGTATGCATAATAGATGTAAATTAACAGGAAGACCAAAAGGATATATGAGAACTTTCGGAATATCTCGTGTAACTTTTAGAGAAATGGCTAACCAAGGTCTTATTCCTGGAGTAAGAAAAGCTAGTTGGTAATATTATTTAAATAATCAGATTTAAGGTTCGAAATAGTTCGAAAACCAAGATCACAAAATCAATTCATTATGTACTCAGATCCAATTGCGGATTATTTGACAAGAATTAGAAATGCAGTGCGTGCTAACCACAGAGTGGTTGAGATACCAGCATCTAATTTAAAAAAAGACATCACTAAAATATTATTCGAACAAGGATATATTTTAAGTTACAAATTTGATGATTCTTCTGTACAGGGTTCTATTAAAATAGCACTTAAGTATAATAAAGAAACTAAAGAACCAGTAATTAAAAAACTTCAAAGAATTAGTACACCAGGTTTACGTAAGTATGCAGGTGCTAATGATTTACCTAGAATCTTAAATGGTCTTGGTATTGCTATTGTTTCAACTTCTCACGGAGTTATGACAGGTAAACAAGCTAAGAGAGATAATGTAGGTGGAGAAGTATTATGTTACGTTTACTAATTTAAAGCCGAAAAGAAATGTCAAGAATAGGAAATAATCCAGTAGCCATTCCAGAAGGTGTAACAGTTGACGTTAAAGATAACGTTGTAACTGTAAAAGGAAAATTAGGAGAGTTAACACAAAATTACGATTCTATAGAGATAAAAGTTGAAGACGGAAATGTTTTAGTAACACGTTCTTCAGATACTAAAGATCAAAAAGCTAAACACGGTTTATACAGATCTTTAATGAATAACATGATTGAAGGTGTATCTAAAGGATGGACTAAACAATTAGAATTGGTAGGTGTAGGTTATAGAGCATCAAACCAAGGACAAAAATTAGATTTAGCCTTAGGTTTTTCTCATAATATAGTTTTAGATATTGCTCCAGAAGTAAAAGTGGAAACAGTATCAGAAAAAGGGAAAAATCCAATTGTAAAATTAACATCATTCGATAAACAACTTGTTGGTCAGGTAGCAGCAAAAATTCGTGGTTTTAGAAGACCAGAACCTTATAAAGGTAAAGGAATTAAGTTTGTTGGTGAGGTAATAAGAAGAAAAGCAGGTAAATCAGCTTAATAATTAAGTTATGGCATTGACAAAGAACGAAAGAAGACTAAGAATAAAAAGCAGAATCCGTAAGGTTGTTTCTGGTACAGAAGCAAGACCTAGATTAGCTGTTTATAGAAGTAATAAAGAAATTTATGCTCAAATAGTTGATGATGTAACTGGTATAACTATCAGTTCAGCATCTTCAAGAGATAAAGATATTAGTGCTGCAAAAGCAACTAAATCAGAAGTAGCTAAATTAGTAGGTAAGTCACTTGCTGAAAAAGCTATAAAAGCTGGTGTAGAAACTATAGCTTTTGATAGAGGTGGATATTTATATCACGGTAGAGTAAAATCATTAGCTGAAGGAGCTAGAGAGGCAGGACTTAAATTCTAAGAAATTATGTTTCAAAAATATAAAAGTGCAGAGTTAGTAAAACCAGGTGGATTAGATCTTAAAGATCGTTTAGTTGGTGTACAAAGAGTTACAAAAGTAACTAAAGGTGGTAGAGCATTTGGTTTCTCAGCAATTGTAGTAGTTGGTGATGAAGCAGGTGTTGTAGGACAAGGTTTAGGAAAATCTAAAGATGTTGCTAGTGCAATTGCAAAAGCTGTTGAAGATGCTAAGAAAAATCTAGTTAGAATTCCTATTTTAAAAGGAACTTTACCGCATGAGCAAAAAGGTAAATACGGTGGAGCAAGAGTAAATATTATTCCTGCTGCTCCTGGTACAGGTGTAATTGCTGGTGGTGCTGTAAGAACAGTACTTGAGGCAGTTGGTGTACATGATGTATTATCAAAATCTCAAGGATCTTCAAATCCTCATAATGTAGTAAAAGCAACATTTGATGCTTTATTACAATTAAGAGACGCTAATACTATAGCTAAAGATAGAGGTATTTCACTTGAACAAGTTTTTAAGGCTTAATAAAGGACAGAAATGGCAAAAATTAAAGTAACAAAAGTTAAAAGCGCAATCAATCGTACTCAAAGACAAAAAAGAACTTTAGAAGCTCTAGGTCTTAAAAAGATTGGTCAAGTAAAAGAGCACGAGGCTACACCAAATATTCTTGGTATGGTTGCTAAAGTTTCACATTTAGTTTCTGTAGAAGAAACAAAATAATATAAAACTGAAAATGGATTTAAGTAATTTAAAACCTGCAGAAGGTTCAGTAAAAAACCAAGGGAAAAGAATAGGTAGAGGACAAGGTTCTGGTAAAGGTGGTACTGCTACACGTGGTCACAAAGGAGCTAAATCTCGTTCTGGTTATTCTAAAAAAGTAGGATTTGAAGGTGGGCAAATGCCACTTCAAAGACGTGTTCCTAAATTTGGTTTTACTAATATTAACCGTGTTGAATACCAAGGTATCAATTTAGATACTTTACAACAATTGGTTGATGACAAGAAAATAAAAGATACAGTAGATTTTGAAACGTTATTTACTAACCGTTTAGCTGGAAAAAATGATCTAGTTAAAATAATGGGACGTGGAGAATTAAAAGCAAAATTAAAAGTATCTGCTCATAAGTTTACTGCTTCAGCAAAAGCTGCTATAGAAGCTGCTGGAGGAGAAGCTGTAACTTTATAAGACGTATTATAAGTATGAAATTTATAGAATCGTTAAAGAATGTTTGGAAAATAGAAGAACTAAGAAACAGAATCATAGTCACATTGGGTCTGTTATTGGTTTATCGTTTTGGTGCACAAGTAGTATTACCAGGAATTGATGCTTCTCAATTAGGAGGTTTAGCTGATAAAACTGATGGAGGGTTATTAGGATTACTTAATGCCTTTACTGGTGGAGCATTTGCTAATGCTTCTGTTTTTGCACTTGGTATCATGCCTTACATTTCTGCTTCTATTGTGGTACAGTTAATGGGAATAGCTATTCCGTACTTGCAAAAATTGCAGAAAGAAGGAGCTAGTGGTCAAAAGAAAATTAATCAAATAACACGTTGGTTGACAATTGCTATTTGTTTATTACAAGCACCAGGTTACCTAGCAAGTTTACCAGCTTTAGGGATTCCACAAAGCGCATTTTTATTAGGAACTGGACCATTATTTTATTTCTCATCGGTTACTATTTTAGTAACTGGTTGTATTTTTGCAATGTGGTTGGGAGAAAAAATCACTGATAAAGGTATAGGTAATGGTATTTCTCTATTAATTATGGTAGGTATTATTGCTAGATTACCACAAGCATTTTTACAAAATGCAGCTACTAGATTAGAAGGTAATAATGTAATGCTTATTCTTTTTGAATTAGTAATATGGTTCGTGATTATTTTAGCGGCTATTCTGCTAGTGATGGGAGTTAGAAAAATAGCTGTACAGTATGCAAGAAGAACTGCAACTGGGGGTTACGAAAAAAGTGCAATGGCAGGTTCTAGACAGTACATTCCTTTAAAGTTAAATGCTTCTGGAGTTATGCCAATTATATTTGCTCAAGCAATTATGTTTGTACCAAGTTTAATAGGAGGGTCTTCTTTCTTGAAAGAAACAGCTGCTGGAGCATGGATGCAAACAAATTATGCAGATATCTTTGGGTTTTGGTATAACGTAACTTTTGCTTTATTAATTATAGTATTTACATACTTTTATACTGCAATTACAGTGCCTACTAATAAAATGGCAGATGACTTAAAACGTAGTGGTGGTTTTATTCCTGGGATACGTCCTGGTTCTGAAACATCTGAATATTTAGATAAAATAATGTCTCAAATTACTTTGCCTGGTTCTATGTTTTTGGCTCTTATTGCTGTGTTCCCAGCATTTATAGTTAAACTAATGGGAGTACAACAAGGTTGGGCGTTATTTTTCGGAGGAACCTCGCTATTAATTATGGTTGGAGTTGCAATTGACACTATGCAACAAGTAAACTCTTATTTGTTGAATAGACACTATGATGGTTTGATGAAGACTGGTAAAAATAGAAAAGCAGTAGCTTAATTATTATACTATGGCAAAACAAGCAGCAATAGAACAAGACGGAACAATTATAGAAGCATTATCAAATGCTATGTTTCGTGTTGAATTAGAAAATGGTCACATTGTGACTGCACATATATCTGGTAAAATGCGTATGCATTATATTAAATTATTACCGGGAGACAAAGTAAAATTAGAAATGAGTCCTTACGATTTAACTAAGGCTCGAATAACCTATAGATACTAATACGATGAAAGTAAGAGCATCAGTTAAAAAAAGAAGTGCAGATTGTAAAATCGTGCGTAGAAAAGGTAGACTTTACGTGATAAACAAAAAGAATCCTAGATTTAAACAAAGACAAGGGTAATTATGGCAAGAATTGCAGGTGTAGACATACCAAAAAACAAAAGAGGAGTAATCTCTTTAACTTATATCTACGGAGTAGGTAGAAGTAGAGCAAAAGAAATTTTAGCTACAGCTAAAGTTGATGAAAGTACTAAAGTTCAAGACTGGACAGATGACCAAATTAGTGGTATTCGTGATGCAGTTGGATCTTTCACTATTGAAGGTGAATTACGTTCTGAAACTCAATTAAACATTAAGCGATTAATGGATATTGGATGTTACAGAGGTATTCGTCATAGATCTGGACTTCCTTTAAGAGGGCAACGTACAAAAAACAACTCTAGAACTAGAAAAGGTAGAAGAAAAACAGTTGCTAATAAGAAAAAAGCAACTAAATAATAATTTAGTCTTTAGTATTTAGACGTTGGAAGGAATCTGTTTGAAATTATAAAGGTTTAGGATTCTAGCGACTATCAACTAATAACTGAAAACTAGAAAATATGGCAAAAACAAGCACAAAAAAACGTAAAGTTATAGTAGATGCTGTTGGTGAAGCACATGTTACAGCTTCTTTCAATAACATCATTATTTCACTTACCAATAAAAAAGGAGATGTTATTTCATGGTCTTCAGCTGGTAAAATGGGATTTAGAGGTTCTAAGAAAAACACTCCTTATGCTGCTCAATTAGCTGCTGAAGATGCTGCAGGTGTAGCACAAGAAGCTGGATTGAAGAAAGTAAAGGTTTATGTTAAGGGGCCAGGAAACGGTAGAGAATCTGCTATTCGTTCTATTCATAATGCAGGTATAGAAGTAACAGAAATTATTGATGTTACTCCATTACCACATAATGGATGTCGTCCTCCAAAACGTAGAAGAGTTTAATATCTATATATATTCAAATTAATATCAATTGTTTTTACAGTTGATATTAATTTTTTTATATGTAAATTTGCAAACTGAAAAAAATAATTAACAAGTATCAACAGAGAGATCAACGATTTTCGAAGGATAAGATTAAGACCTTAATTCATAATCACTCTCAAAAACAAATTTAAAATGGCAAGATATACTGGTCCTAAAACTAAAATAGCTCGTAAATTTGGCGAAGCTATATTTGGAGATGATAAATCTTTTGAAAAAAGAAATTATCCTCCAGGTCAACACGGAAACGCTAGACGTCGTGGAAAAAAATCTGAATATGCAATCCAATTAATGGAAAAGCAAAAAGCAAAATATACTTATGGTATATTAGAGCGTCAATTCAGAAATTTATTTAAAAGTGCAAGAGCTGCTCAAGGTATTACAGGTGAAGTTTTATTACAACTTTGCGAATCTAGATTAGATAACGTAGTATTTAGAATGGGTGTTGCTCCTACTAGAAGCGGTGCAAGACAATTAGTTTCACACAGACACATTACTGTAAATGGGGAATTAGTAAATATTCCTTCTTACCAATTAAAAGCTGGTGATGTTGTTGCTGTAAGAGAAAAATCAAAATCACTTGAAGCCATTGAAAGATCACTTTCAAATTCAAGTCAAGTATACGAATGGATTACTTGGAACGATGATACAAAGCAAGGAACCTATGTTTCTGTTCCTGCTAGAATTCAAATTCCAGAAAACATAAACGAGCAATTCATCGTCGAATTATATTCTAAATAATAACTGATACAAATCGCAAATATGGCAGTATTTAATTTTCAAAAGCCCGACAAAGTAATCATGATTGATTCAACAGATTTTGAAGGCAAATTCGAATTTCGCCCTTTAGAACCTGGTTACGGATTAACAGTAGGTAACGCATTAAGAAGAGTTTTGCTTTCTTCTTTAGAAGGATTTGCAATTACATCGGTTAGAATAGAAGGTGTAGATCATGAATTTTCAGCTATTGCTGGTGTTGTTGAAGATGTAACAGAAATCATCTTAAACTTAAAACAAGTTCGTTTTAAAAGACAAATTGAAGATATTGATAATGAATCAATTTCAATTTCAATATCTGGTCAAGACCGTATCACAGCTGGTGATTTTCAAAAGTTTATTTCAGGATTCCAAGTATTAAATACAGAGTTAGTAATCTGTAATTTAGATCCTAAAGTGAATTTTAACATGGAAATTACTATTGAAAAAGGTAGAGGTTATGTACCTGCAGAAGAAAATAAGAAAGCTGCTGCTCCAATTGGTACTATCTTTACAGATTCAATTTATACACCAATAAAAAACGTTAAGTATAGTATTGAAAACTATCGTGTTGAGCAAAAAACTGATTATGAAAAATTAGTTTTTGAAATCATTACAGATGGATCAATTACTCCACAAGATGCTTTAACTGAAGCTGCTAAAACATTAATTCACCACTTCATGTTATTCTCTGATGAGCGTATTACATTAGAAGCTGATGAAATAGCACAAACTGAAACTTATGATGAAGAATCACTTCACATGAGACAGTTGCTTAAAACTAAGTTAATCGATATGGATTTATCTGTTCGTGCGCTTAATTGTTTAAAAGCTGCAGAAGTAGATACTTTAGGAGACTTAGTATCATTCAACAAAAACGATTTAATGAAATTCAGAAACTTTGGTAAAAAATCTTTAACTGAGCTTGAAGAGCTTGTAAATGTTAAAGGACTAAATTTCGGAATGGATTTATCAAAATACAAATTAGATAAAGATTAATTAATCATATTTTGCTCCTCGCGCAAGTCGAGTTTGGTAGCAAGATGATAAAACAAATGTCATGAGACACGGAAAAAAAATAAACCATTTAGGTAGAAAAACTGCACATAGAAAATCAATGTTGGCAAATATGGCTTGTTCTTTAATTGAGCACAAACGTATTAACACAACAGTTGCTAAAGCGAAAGCTTTAAAGCAATTTGTTGAGCCAATGATTACAAAATCTAAAGAAGATACAACACACAATAGACGTATTGTTATGGCACGTCTAAGACAAAAAGAAGCTGTTGCAGAGTTATTTAGAGACGTTGCTGCTAAAGTTGCAGATAGACCAGGAGGTTATACAAGAATTATTAAACTTGGTAATCGTTTAGGTGATAATGCAGATATGGCTATGATCGAATTAGTAGATTATAACGAGATTTACAACGCTGGTAAAACAGAGAAGAAAACAACTCGTAGAAGTAGAAGAGGTGGTTCTAAACCAGCCGCTGCTGCTCCTGTTGAAACTAAAGCATCAAACGAAGAAGAATAAATGTTAATAAGCATTTAAAATATAAAGGATAAACTATTTTAGTTTATCCTTTTTTTTATGCAATTTTGTAAAACTTTTCAAAAAACATGAAATATCAAAATAGACAAAAAGCCATTGTTCTTTTAGCAGATGGTACAATTTTTTACGGTAAAGCTGTAGGTAATAAACAAGGAACAGCTTTTGGAGAAGTTTGTTTTAATACAGGAATGACTGGTTATCAAGAAATTTTTACAGACCCTTCTTACTACGGTCAATTAATGATAGCTACTAATGCACATATTGGTAACTATGGGACTAATGTTGATGAAGTAGAATCTGATTCGATTAAAATTGCTGGACTTATTGTAAAAAACTTTAGCTATGAATACTCTAGAGATACAGCAGACGATTCTTTAGAAAATTTCTTAGATAAAAATAATCTCTTAGCGATATCTGATGTTGATACCAGAGCTTTGGTAAGTTATATAAGAGACAATGGTGCCATGAATGCTGTTATTTCTACTGAAGTAGATAACATTGAAGGCTTAAAAAAACAATTAGCGGAAGTACCAAATATGATAGGTCTTGAATTATCATCAAAAGTTTCAACTAAAGAACCCTATTACTTTGGTGAAGAAAATGCTACATATAAAATAGCAGCTTTGGATATAGGTATTAAAAAAAATATTTTAAGAAATTTTGCCAAAAGAGATGTTTATATTAAGGTTTTCCCATACAATAGTAAGTTTGAAGATTTAGAAGCGTTTAATCCAGATGGGTATTTTTTATCAAACGGACCTGGAGATCCAGAGCCTTTAGTAGAAGCTCAAGAAGTAGCGAAAGAAATTATAAAAAGAAATTTACCGCTGTTTGGTATTTGTTTAGGGCATCAAGTGATAGCACTTGCTAATGGTGTTTCAACATATAAAATGCATAATGGACACAGAGGGATTAATCATCCAGTAAAAAATATTAAAACAGGTAAAGGAGAAATTACTTCCCAAAATCATGGATTTGCTGTTAATAGAGAACAAGCAGAAAAACATCCAGATTTAGAAATAACGCATGTGCATTTAAATGATTATACTGTTGCTGGTTTAGCTATGAAAAATAAAAATTGTTTTTCCGTTCAATATCATCCAGAAGCAAGTCCAGGACCTCATGATTCCTCATATCTTTTTGATCAATTTATGGATAATATTAAAAAATAGAAAATTTATTAAAACCTCAATTATACAAAAATGTTTTTGAGGTTTTTTGTTAACTAAAACGTTATAGAAGTTATTTTACTAATTTCTTTAAAAACCATTAAATAAAAAGAAGATTTAACCGTAAATTTGAAATAATAAAAGTTTAAAAAACAAACCAATTATGAGCATTATAATTAATATCCACGCAAGACAAATTCTAGATTCAAGAGGTAATCCTACAGTTGAAGTAGATGTTGTAACAGAAAATGATGTATTAGGAAGAGCAGCTGTACCATCTGGAGCTTCAACAGGAGAACATGAGGCAGTAGAATTGCGTGATGGAGGAAAAGCATATATGGGTAAAGGTGTATTAAAAGCCGTAGATAATGTGAATTCTATAATTGCTCAAGAATTATTAGGAGTTTCAGTATTTGAACAAAATTTAATCGATCAAATTATGATTGATTTAGATGGTACACCAAACAAATCTAAATTAGGAGCTAATGCTATTTTAGGAGTTTCTTTAGCAGTTGCAAAAGCAGCAGCAGGAGAATTAGGTTTACCATTATATAGATATGTGGGAGGAGTTTCAGCTAATACATTACCATTACCAATGATGAATATCATTAATGGTGGTTCTCATAGTGATGCACCAATTGCATTTCAAGAGTTTATGATTATGCCTGTAAAAGCTAAAAACTTTACGCATGCAATGCAAATGGGAACAGAAATTTTCCATAATCTTAAAAAAGTATTACACGATAGAGGCTTAAGTACAGCAGTTGGTGATGAAGGTGGATTTGCTCCAAACTTAGCAGGTGGTACAGAAGATGCTTTAGAGACTATTGCAAAAGCTGTAGAAAACGCTGGTTATAAATATGGTGACGAAGTAAAAATCGCTTTAGATTGTGCTTCGGCGGAATTTTATGTAGATGGAAAATACGATTATACTAAGTTTGAAGGAGAAACTGGTGTTATAAGAACAAGTAAAGAACAAGCAGATTATTTAGCTGAATTGGTTGAAAAGTATCCTATAATTTCTATTGAAGATGGAATGGATGAAAATGACTGGGATGGTTGGAAATACTTAACAGAATTAGTTGGAGATAAAGTACAATTAGTTGGTGATGATTTATTTGTTACTAATGTTGAGCGTTTATCAAGAGGTATTGAAAATGGTATAGCTAATTCAATACTTATTAAAGTAAATCAAATAGGTACATTAACCGAAACTATTGCAGCCGTTAACATGGCGCATAATGCAGGTTATACTTCGGTAATGTCTCACCGTTCGGGAGAAACAGAGGATAACACTATTGCAGATTTAGCAGTAGCTTTAAACACAGGTCAAATTAAAACAGGTTCTGCTTCGCGTAGTGATCGTATGGCAAAATACAATCAACTACTTCGTATAGAAGAAGAATTAGGAGAAGTTGCTTATTTTCCTCAAGAAAAAGCATTCAAAATAAAATAATATTCTATTAAGTTTATATTTAAAAAGCGATTATTTTTTAATAATCGCTTTTTTATTTGTATCAATTTTAATAATATGTTAATCGATTAAATCATTCGGAATAATCTTTAAAAATCAAGGTATATTTCGTAATTTAGCTTTCTGCATATTAATATAAAAATTCATTACAAAATATGGCAAATACTGCTACTATAGAAATCAACGGTCAAAAAAGTGAATATCCTTTAATAAAAGGAACAGAAGATGAAATTGCAATAGATATTTCTAGTCTAAGAGGTACTACAGGAGGTGTTATTACTATTGATCCTGGTTATAAAAACACAGGTTCTTGTGAAAGTGCAATTACATTTTTAGATGGTGAAAAAGGAATTTTAAGATATCGTGGATATTCTATTGAAGAATTAGCTGAAAAGGCCGATTTTTTAGAAGTAGCTTACCTTTTAATCTTTGGTGAATTACCAACTAAAGAACAAAATGATAAATTTCATACAGATATTAAGGCGCAATCAATTGTTGATGAAGACATAAAAAAAATATTAGACGCCTTTCCTAAAACGGCACATCCAATGGGTGTAATATCTTCTTTAACTAGTGCGTTAACAGCATTTAATCCATCATCAGTAAATGTTGATTCAGAAGAGGATATGTATAAATCTGTAGTAAAGATTTTAGGTAAATTTCCTGTTTTAGTGGCATGGACACTTCGTAAAAAACAAGGTTTACCACTTGATTATGGTGATAATGAATTAGGTTATGTTGAAAATATTTTGAAAATGATGTTTAGACAGCCTAATGCTTGTTATATTCAAAATAAAATTTTAGTTGATGCTTTAGATAAACTTTTAATTCTTCATGCAGATCACGAACAAAACTGTTCAACATCTACCGTAAGGATTGTTGGATCATCTCACGCTGGATTATTTGCTTCAATTTCGGCAGGTATTTCTGCACTTTGGGGACCACTTCATGGTGGTGCAAACCAAGCAGTATTAGAAATGCTAGAAGCTATTAAAGAAGATGGAGGAGATACTAAAAAGTATATGGCAAAAGCAAAGGATAAAAGTGATCCTTTTCGTTTAATGGGATTTGGACACCGTGTTTACAAAAACTTCGATCCGCGTGCTAAAATTATTAAAAAAGCAGCTGATGAAGTATTGGGTAATTTAGGTGTTGAAGATCCGATTTTAGATATAGCAAAAGGTCTTGAAAAAGAAGCTTTAGAAGATAAATACTTTGTAGATAGAAAATTATATCCTAACGTAGATTTTTACTCTGGAATAATTTATAGAGGTATGGGGATACCAACAGATATGTTTACTGTAATGTTTGCTCTAGGGCGTTTGCCAGGTTGGATTGCACAATGGCGTGAAATGCGTTTACGCAAAGAGCCAATTGGTAGACCAAGACAAGTTTATATAGGTGAAACAGAAAGAAAGTTTGTGCCAATAAATAAAAGATAGTTTTTAAATTATAAAAAACATGAAGCTTCATAAGTTAATACTTATGGAGCTTTTTTATATTTACAACATGTTACAACTTAATATCAAAAATGAAACTTCAAGACTTCGTGCTGTAATATTAGGAACAGCCGAAAGTAATGGATCTATTCCAAAAGTTGAAGATTGCTACGATCCTAAAAGTGTAGAGCATGTTTTAGCAGAAACTTACCCAAAAGAATCTGATATGGCTTTAGAAATGGAAGCTGTTGCTAAGGTGTTTAAAAAATATGATGTTAAAGTTTTTAGACCAGAGGTTATTAAAGATTGTAATCAAATATTTTCTAGAGATATTGCATTTGTTATAGAAGATAAAATTATCCGCGCCAATATTTTGCCAGATAGAGATAGAGAAATTGAAGCTATTGGATATATTTGGAATCAAGTAGATAGTGAAAATCGAATTATATTACCAGAAGAATGCCATGTAGAAGGCGGTGATGTCATGCCTTGGAACGATTATATTTTTATAGGAACATATTCTGGTGAAGATTACCCAGACTTAATTACTGCACGCACCAATATGGATGCTGTAATTGCTATTCAAGAGCTATTTCCTGATAAGATTGTGAAGTCTTTTGAACTTCGAAAATCGAATACCAACGCAAAGGAAAATGCTTTGCATTTAGATTGTTGTTTCCAGCCTATTGGAAAAGATAAAGCAATACTTCATAAAAACGGATTTTTAATAGAAAAGGAATATAACTGGTTAGTTGATTTCTTTGGAAAAGAAAACGTTTTTGAAATTACTAAAGATGAAATGTATGAAATGAATAGTAACATTTTCTCCATTTCAGAAGATGTTATTATTTCAGAAAAAACCTTTACTCGTTTAAATACTTGGTTACGCAAACAAGGATTTACAGTTGAAGAAGTACCTTATGCTGAAATATCTAAACAAGGAGGCTTATTGCGTTGTACAACTATGCCCTTAATAAGAGATTAATTTTTCTTATAAATTTAAATACCATAAAATTATTTTTTTTCGAAGAATATAGATGGCTATATAAAATTGATATTCAAATATTTATACATTAAATATAACTATTTTAGAATATTAATTAATCTTAGGCAACCATTTGTATAAAATTTGCGTCTGTATATATAGAAAGCAAAATGAAATCATTTTTGAAAGTCATACAACTCCATAAAAACGAATCTGCACTTATAAAAAAAGCGATTAAACAAAATCGTGAAGCACAACATGTTTTATATGAGATGCATGTACCAAAAATGTTAAGTGTTTGTAGATATTATATAAAAGATATTCAACATGCCGAAGATGTGATGCTTAATGGATTTTTTAAAGTGTTTTCAAATTTAAAAAATTTTAGAAACGAAGGTAGTTTTGAAGGTTGGATACGTCGCATAATGGTAAGAGAGTCAATTTCATTTTTAAGACAACAAAAAAAAGTGGAATTTCCAGTTGAAGACATGCTTATTCATGATAATTACACTAATAATATAGACACGAATATTGAAGTTGCACAAATACAAGAATTTATAGACGCACTTCCAGAAGGTTATAAAATAGTATTTGTTATGTATGCTATTGAAGGGTATAAGCATTATGAAATAGCTGAAATGCTTAATATTTCAGAAGGCACATCCAAATCACAATTATTTAAAGCGCGAAAAATGCTTCAAGAAAAAATTAAAAGAATAAATAAAACAACAAGCTATGGCACCACTTAAATACGAAGAAAAATTAAAAGACAAGCTTGAAAAACGCACGCTGCAGCCATCAGAAAATGCTTGGGAAAAACTTTCAAGTCGTTTAGATACTCAAGAAAAAAAGAATAGCAAGCCTTATTGGTGGCTAGGTTTTGCTGCAAGTATTGTTGGGATATTGTTTGTAGTCTCGCAGTTTTTGAATATTGAAACAAAGAGTAGTGAAGAAATTAAAGTTGTTAAAACACCTAAGGTTATTCAACAAAATCAAACAATTAAAATAGCTTCTGAAAACCCAGAAAAAGAAAGTTTGAAAATCGTTAAGGATGAAGTAGAGGCTGTTAATAAAAAGGTAATCATTGAAGGAACTGAAGTTAAAAAGTTATTGAAAAGTAATAGTGCAAATGATACTAAAATAGCCGCTTCCAGAGAAAATGAAAGCTTAAACGAAAATGATTTAAAAATAGAGGAAATAGAAACTCCTATAAAAGCTTTAACATTCGAAGAACAAAAAATACAAGATGTTGTTGCACAAGTCCAGGCATTAAAAAGTAATAATAAAGAAGTGACAGATGCTAGTATTGATGCGTTATTAAAGCAAGCTCAACAGGAAATAAAATTATATAGATTAGTTAATGAAACCTCTGGAGTTGTGGATGCTAATTTGTTGCTTCAAGACGTTGAAGCAGAGTTAGATCAATCCTTTAGAAACAAGGTTTTTGAAGCTATAAGATTAAGTTACAAATCGGTAAAAACTGCAGTTGCCCAACGTAACGATTAAATTCAATCAATTAAATCAACGCCTATTTACTAGGCAAAAAACGAACAGTTATGCAAACAATTACTAAATTTTTAGCACTACTTATGCTATCATTAAGTGTGCAATTCATCAGTGCACAAGACACCATTCAAAATTCTAATAATCAATATAAAATTGAAGAATTACAAAAAGTTAAGGACGAGATTAAAATTCAAGAACGAGAGTTTTTGAAAGTAGAAGTTGAAGCTATTAATTTACGTTTAGAGAAAGGTGAAATTACAAATGTAGAAGCCGAAAAGCTTAAAAAAGAAGTTGCTAAAAAGCGTGCTTTAAATATTGAAAATAGAATAGCAATCGTTAATAATAAAATTGACTTATTAAAGCGTAACGAAGATGGTTACCATACGGATGATGATGGCGAATTATCTAAAATTGGTTTTAATTTTGGTGGTGAAGAAAGCAGTTTCGCCGGAATAAAAATTAAAAATAAAAACAAACCAAGAAAATATGATTTACGTACCTCAAGCGATTTTGTCTTAGCATTTGGTTTAAATAATGCTATTATTGAAGGTGAAAATCTAGATGATTCACCTTATAAATTTGGAGGCTCACGTTTTTTTGAAATAGGTTGGGCTTGGAAAACACGTGTGTTTAAAGAATCTAATTTTTTACGTTTAAAATACGGTTATTCATTTCAGATTAATGGACTTAAGCCAAATGATAATAAGTATTTTGTTCAACAAGGTAACGAAACCGTTTTGCAAGAATTCCCAGAAGAACTTAAAAAATCAAAACTATCTATAACTAATTTGGTGTTTCCTGTGCATTTTGAATTTGGACCATCTAAACGAATTGATAAAGACACTTACTTCAGATATTCAACCGATAATAAATTTAAAATTGGTATTGGTGGTTATGCAGGATTTAATATAGGTACGCGTCAAAAACTTAAATATGAGTTGGATGGTGAACGTATAAAAGACAAACAAAAAAGAGGTTTTAATGCTACTAATTTAGTATATGGTTTAAGCGGTTACATAGCTATTGACGAAGTTGCTCTCTATGTTAAATACGATTTGTCACCTATTTTTAAAGATCAAACTATAAAGCAAAACAATATTTCTATTGGAGTAAGGTTTGATATGGATTAACCAATGTTTTTTAACGGTTTAGTTTTGAGTAGTATTAGCTTTAGGGAATATTATTTATACAGCATTATTAATTACTATATTTACTGTTTCTTTTGCTATTCCTATTGTTGCTATCGATCCACTATTGAATTGTAAAAAATCTTTTTCAATACCATCACTAAAGATTATCCCATTGTTTGGCATATAAGATTCTATTTTTAACGAATTATTCCTAATAATACCCGCAGTCAATTTAGTTTGTGTTTTAATACTTTTGAATGGCTCTCTAACAGCAAAAAGCAAATCATTTTCTTTTAATTTGGGTTGTTTAGGGGTGAGGTTTTTTTCAAACATACTTGTTACACCATAGGCCATATTAAATATAGAACTAAGCCAACCTGTTGAGCCGGCAGGCGTTGAAATGATAATTCCACTGGAGGAATGTTGTTCTGTTTTATCTTTAAATGTTATTTTATATCGTGCAGAAACGTGAGAGGAAGCGCCTATGAATAAGTCGTTAAAAGCAAGTAATCTTTGACCATTATTTAATTTTGCTTCTGCAAACTTTAAAATTTTAGAATTATAATTTTCCGTTATTACATTTTCAACTCCTTGAATAAAATTACTTGTATTAAAAGGTAATAATATTCCGTCATACCTTTTTGTGTCAGGGTTTACGGCAATAATTGGCAAATTATTTGAATATTTGGCAGTGTTCGCCACTAGGCCATCCTGTCCAATAACAACAATTATGTTTTTCTCAGAAAAAATATAAGAAGAAACATATTGCCTATCTATTGTCTTGTTTTTTATTATTTTAGAAAGCTGTGTTTGCAAAGAATTTAATGAGTTTTTAAATATCTCATCTTCGATTTGGTATTCTTCAAAATTACCACCAAGTCTTTCAATGTAAAATTTGGCTTGTGCCTTAGTATTAAATCTTTCAATAAGTGTTTCAAGACGAGTTTTGCTCTTTACTATTATTGCATACTCGAAACTCATTTTATAGTTTCTCTTTTTTCGTTAAGAATTGAATCTAATAGGTCAGGGCTTATGTTTAGATTTCCTATTTTTTCAGCATTATCAGCCAATTCTCTAAAGGCAAGTGAAATATTAAATCGTGGGTCTGAGTTGTTATTTAAAGCTGTTATTGTTTTCCAATCCATTTCACGATAAGGTTTTAGAGTTGTTTCTAAAACGTAACCTTTAGTTTCTGCTTCTTTTTTATCATTTTCGGTTTTTTGCTCAATTAAAGCTTTTCGCTGATTTTCAACTGAAATATCTGCTTCCAATTTCATTTCTCTCAATTTTCTTTGATTATCAGAATTTTGAACATTCGACTCCATTTTCTTTTCAGCAATTTGCTTTTGCTTTTCTTCAACAGCAATTTCTGTATTAAGTTCTGATTCTTTAATTATTCGTTCTTGTTCAACCGCAAAATTTCGTCTTTCATATATTGCTTGGTCGGCTTCTTGTTGTAATTTTTCACGGGTTTCTGTTTCCAATGCCCTGGTCATTTCTGGTGTTGCTTGAATTGCAAGAATATTAGCGCCAAGGATTTCTATACCCAGCATTCCAATTGCTTGTGAAGATTTAAGCCCTTTTGTTATGTTTTCTTCTATAAATTTAGCTGAACGAATAGCTTCTTTCAGTTTTATTCCATGTATGTATGCGGAAGTGGCTGTTTGAGCTTCATTAATAATTCTTTGATTTAATTTCTCAATGTCATTTTTCTTATATTGTCCGTTATCCTGAACCGTAAAATCCAGCACATCAGCTAAGGTTTTAGGATTATTAATTTTGTAGCTTATTTGTCCTTGAATAGTTACAGTTTGATAATCATTGGTAGATTCATTGAATACAAAAGGTAAGTCATTACTTCCCATTGGAATTGCAACTATAGAACTGTTCGGGGCAAAGTAGAAAAAAGAAAGACCTCTTCCTTCTCTCTTAATATTCCCATTTTTAAAATGAAGAACATAAGTCATTGAGTCAAATTTTATGTGTTTAATTCCAAACATATTATTTCAGTATTTAAATTTTATTGAGTTAGCACTAAGACATATAAATTTTTATGATAAGTTTTTTTTAAATTATCTAAGTTGATAGTTAAACGAAGTTATCATTTTTTTCTGACAAAGTCAACGCTAGAATTTAGTTACTGATTCTAAAAACAGGATATTGCATATGTGCTTTTTCATAATATTCGCTTTGCTTGTGAATCCAATCTAGTTGCTCATACCAATTG
The DNA here is from genome assembly GCF_900114265.1 of Flaviramulus basaltis. GTDB lineage: Bacteria > Bacteroidota > Bacteroidia > Flavobacteriales > Flavobacteriaceae > Flaviramulus > Flaviramulus basaltis. The sequence continues at coordinate 65,742 of NZ_FPKV01000001.1, read as the reverse complement.
TTTGCAAAATCTTTTTCATAAGATTTCTTGGTGTTAAACGCGATTTGCAGTTTTGGATTTTCCGCAAGTATTTCTAACGCTTTATCTTCCCAAACGTAAGGGGAAAAACCTTCTTTTTGCTGAAGTATGGTGTCGAAAAAATTCCAATTAAAAAATGAATCTGGAGCTTGAGGTTCTAAGGTTTCTATTAAATATCTAAATGCATGTTGATTTGTATATATGATATAGTCACCTTTTAAAAATTGAATACTTTTTTCTGCTTTTTCAACATTTGTGTTATAGTGCTGGTAATGTCCTTCATATGGCATTTGTCTAGTTTCATAATCAGCTATTTTATAAGCTTCAACAGTAATTATTGTATCTTTTTTAATAGTAGTCATTTCAGCGTTATTCAATTTTAATAAATCTATGATATTGTACCAACCTTGAGGTATAATATAACCCTTTGGAATTTCTACTTCAATAGTTGGTTTAAAATAATTTTGATAAGTAACCTGTTTTGTAAATGGTTTTGTTCTGTCGTATTTTAATCTATTAAAACCAGTAATATCACTTTTTATGGTTTCACCTTCAAATCCTTTAAAATTTAAGATTGATGTTTTTGTTGTATCAATTTCCCAATCTAAAACATATTTTTTTTGATTTTGAATTTCTAATAAAGCATTCTTTTTTAATTTAGAAAGGGCTTCTCCATCTTCTTCAACAATTTCAATCATACTCTTCATGAGTTCGTAAGTTCCTTCTACACGTTGTTTGTATGGTTTTAACATATGTGTTTCTACCATCATGCCGAGGGTATTGAACAGCGTTGTGTAACCTGTAGAATAACGAGGGTAATCCATAAATTGTGAAAACCCATTTTCTGGCACTTCGTTAAAAACATTCACATAAGGTGTAATATCCCAATGCTTTATAGCTAGTTTTTCTTCAAGTTTAGGCATCATTTTAGTATGCATATAATTCCCTAAACTACCACCAAGTTTATTGTGTTGCGTAAATAAATGGGTGAGAGCATATTGGTAGTCGGCGCCATTGCTAACATGATTGTCAATAAAAACATCGGGTTTTACCAAATGAAAAATCTTAGCAAATGTTTTAGCGTTTTTAGTGTCACATTTTATAAAATCGCGGTTTAAATCATAATTTCTAGCATTTCCTCTAAAACCATATGCTTTAGGCCCGTTTTGGTTGGTACGTGTTGTAGAATTTCTGTTTAAACTTCCACCAATATTGTAAATAGGAATAGTTACTAAAATAGTGTTTTTAGGAGCTTCAATTTTGCCTTGAACAATATCTTTAAAAAGCATCATGGTGGCATCAATACCATCAGATTCACCTGGGTGAATACCGTTATTAATCAGCAAAATTCTCTTTTCAGTTTTATGAATTTCTGAGAAACTAAATACTTTATCTATATTCAAAGTAATTATATGCAATGGCTTGCCAGAATCTGTTTCACCAACACTATCAATGGATATTTCTGGGTACGCTTCAGCTAAATTATTATAAAACTTAATAGTTTGTTGGTAAGTAGCCGTTTCTAAACCTTTGGTTTTTTCAAAATGAGTTTCAAAATCATAAACGGGTTTCTTATTAGAAGTGTTACAGGCTGTTACAAAAACTAAAACTAGAAGTATTTTTTTCATGAAAAATGAATTGTTTGTTAAGCTTACAATTTCTTAAGAAAAATTGATTTATTGCTTTTCAAATTAAATAAAATTATTACTTTCGATTTGAGTTAACAATTGCTATTTTCAAATTAATTACTTTGAAGTTGTTTGTAATTTAATCTTTCTCTCACAATTAAATTTTACATGAAAAGTTATAAACTATCTTTTGGTACTATTACCATTTTAAAAAATGATTTAGCAGAAGTTATTGTAGATGATGGTGTTGTAATGGATGAAGTAATGGTAGATGAATATCATGACTTTCTTTTAACAAATCTTGACGCTCCTTTTTCTCTTTTGATAAATAAAACTAATTCATACAGTTATACTTATGAAGCCCAAAAAAGCATTGTTAATTTTAAAAAAATTAATGCAATGGGTGTGCTTGTAGAATCAAATGCAGGAATAATGTCTACAGAAACTTTATTAAGCTTAAATAAAGATAATAATTGGAATGTAAGATTTTTTAGAGCAAGAGAAGACGCTCTAGTATGGTTAAATAAAATGGTTAATGTATAAATTTTCAAACGTTATAGTTTCCATATAAAGCAAATTATAATACTTCACTTGCAAGGCAGTATATTAAACGTAAATTTGCATTTTCAAACAAATTATCATGACTGAATTTATTAGAAAGCGTGCAGCCAATGCTAAAAACGATATTTTAAGTGGAATTACTGTAGCTTTAGCTTTAGTTCCAGAAGCTGTTGCATTTGCTTTTGTTGCTGGTGTAGATCCTTTAGTGGGTTTATATGCGGCATTCATGATTGGTTTAATAACCTCAATTTTTGGTGGTCGCCCAGGTATGATAAGTGGTGCAACCGGTGCTTTAGCAGTAGTTATGGTAAGTCTTGTTGCCGAAGGAAATGCTATGGGGATAGAAGGTGAGCAATTAGGTTTATATTATTTGTTTGCAACCGTTATTTTAATGGGTATTATACAAATGCTAGCAGGTGTTTTAAAACTTGGTAAGTTTGTAAGACTTATTCCTCATCCTGTTATGATGGGTTTTGTAAATGGTTTAGCTATAGTGATTTTCTTATCACAATTAGGCATGTTTAAAGATGCTAATGGTGATTTTTTTACAGGCTCACAACTATATATCATGTTAGGTTTAGTTTTGTTAACCATGGCTATTATGTTTGGGTTACCTAAACTTACTAAAAAATTACCTGAAGCTTTAGTAGCTATTTTAGTAGTTTCAGCTATTGTTATTTTTGGAAATTTAGATGTTGCAACCGTTGGAAGTTTTATTCGCGATGGAGGTGGTGAAGGTTTAAAAGGAGGTTTGCCACAATTTCAAACAGATATTTTTAGTAAAGTACCATTTAATATGCAAACATTGGTATTTATTGGGCCATATGCATTAATTCTTGCTGCCATAGGTTTAATAGAATCGTTAATGACATTAAATTTAGTTGATGAATTAACCGAAACCAGAGGAGATACTAATAGAGAATGTATGGCACAAGGTGGTGCTAATATAATAACTGGATTTTTTGGAGGTATGGGTGGTTGTGCCATGATTGGTCAATCATTAATTAATATTAAAGGAGGAGGACGCGGAAGATTATCAGGTATTGTTGCTGCAGTAATGTTATTAATCTTCATATTATTTGCTTCCGGACTTATTGAGCAAGTTCCAATAGCTGCATTAGTAGGCGTTATGTTTATGGTGGTTATTGGTACGTTTGCTTGGAGTAGTTTCAGAATTTTAAATAAAATCCCATTAAGTGATGTTATTGTTTTAATAGCAGTCTCTGCATTAACCGTTATTTTCGATTTAGCAATAGCTGTAATTGCAGGTGTAATTATTAGTGCTTTGGTGTTTTCTTGGGAAAACGCAAAACGTATTCGTGCACGCAAGCGCATGCGAGAAGATGGCACTAAAGTATACGAAATTTGGGGACCATTATTTTTCGGTTCAATTATAGCTTTCAACGATAAGTTTGATGTGAAAAATGATCCAGAAAATGTTGAAATAGATTTTGTAGAATCTCGTGTAAGTGACCATTCTGCATTAGAAGCTATTTTTAGCTTAGTTAATAAGTACGAAGCAGAAGGCAAAACAATAAAACTAAAACACTTAAGCGAAGATTGTAAAGTGCTTTTATACAAAGCAAGCCCTAAGTTTAGAGAAGTTATAGTAGAAGATATTGACGACCCACGTTACCATTTAGCCGAAAACCCAGAAAAATTTCCTAAAGCATTATCAGAGTATAAGTTTTAGTAAAATAATTTGGGCGTTACCACAAGGGTCGGGCTTTTCGTTGCAATCTTTTAGTTCGTGCCTCGCTAAAAGGATTTTCACTACAATCCCTAACGCAAACTAGTGTATGGGTTTTTTAAGTTGTTCTTTTACACGATCAAACGATTTTTTACTGGCACGTTCCCATCGGTAAATTTTATATTTCTTGTTTTTATTAGCCTCATATTTTGCTTTGTTTTCACGAATTTTCTTTATCCATTTAAAGCGTTTTTTTACAATAGTTTGTATAAGCTCGTCAGATTCGGCTATGCTTTCTAAGGCATTTAAAGCAGCAATAGAAACGTTATGTACTTTATCATTCATGGCATTAATAAGCACTGGAATTGATGATGGTTTACCAGCAATTTCTAAAGCTTCAGCCGATAATTTTCTGGTTTTGTAGTTCCCAAATCTTAATGCATATTCTAATTTTTCAACATGTCCATACTGTGTCCAAAAATAAATAGCACTTTCAGATGGCTGAATAAGTTTCAGTTTAAAAAGTAAATATGTAATTTGATTGAACATGATGTTTTATTGTAACCTTTATTTATTAGTAATAGATTTATGGGTTTTGTTACAATGTTAAATAGAAACAACTTAAATTAAGCAGTTTTAGATTAATGAGGTTGTTAGTAAAATTAACTGTCAAAATATTTCTTTTATGTCTTTGTCTTCATCATCATTTTCTTTTTTGTCAATTTGTTCAATAGTATATTTTGGTAAATTATCTTTTCTGTAAAAAGTTATAGGGACAGGCAAAACAGATGCAAGCGCAATAATAAATGCTAAAGCCAAAAGCCTTAATGCTTTTTTTAAAGTTTTCATTTTATAAAGTATTAGGAAGTGACATTGCTAACTAATTATCTAGATTCAAATTAGCAATGAATAATAATCTAATTCGCTATTAATGATAGCAAGTAAAAGATGTTACTTTATATAGATGTGGTTAGAATTTTGAGCTTGGGATTTTGCAATGAGATTTTGTTCTAAAATATCATTGTAATTTGTGAATTCTAGAAATTTTTCTTTTTGAGATTTTATCTTGACACTAAAGTTTAGATGTTGTTTATTTAAAAGGTTTTTAAAACTAAAAAAAGTGTACGGGTTAAAACTAACTTTTGTTAAAACACTGTGTAAACTTTTATATTGTTTAGCTGAGGAGTCATAAATGGAATTTGTGTTATGGACAAGTTCGGTTTGTGGTTTTTGGTAATTAGTAATAATGCTTGTAAAGCCAGAAAACGACAAGACAACTGCTAATAATGCAATGTATGTAAACCATTTATGTAATCTTCTTAAATTCACTTTGTAAAGTTATAAGTTTAAGATGAGTTTTTTTAAACTACTTTTTATTTATGTTTTCTTTTCTTGTAAATATTTTTCTTGGCTAAATCATCTTCAAACCAAGTGAATTTATCTTGATAAAATTCTATAAAATCTGGCACGCTTTTATGTCCAGGATGAGGTGCGTAATAATGTGTGTCACTTCTACTATCATTTCGCCAAACAAGTACGTACGATAAACGCAATTCATCACGCTTCATAAGGTTTAATAAAGTTCCTGTCCACCATGTTGTGTTAGGTATAGACTCTAAACCAGTTTCTGTAAAGGCAGCTAGCTTTTTCTTTTTTATGGCATAATCTGAAACTATTTTTAATTTTTTATAGGCAGTATCTAAATCATATTGGTCTCTTCCTAAATCTGCATAATTATCCATACCAACCATATCTACCCATTCATCACCAGGATAACGCTCTAAATATTCTTCTTCTGTATTAAATTTAGTATCCGGCGAAAATGCCCAAATAAAGTTGTGTACATTTTTTTCATCTCTTAGGTATGAAGCCGTGAATTTCCAAAGGGTTTTAAATTCTTCAACGGTACAATGAGATCTTCCCCACCAAAACCAATCGCCATCAAACTCATGATATGGTCTAAAAATCATAGGAATTAATTCCCCATTGGCACCTTTACAACTATTTGCCCATTCTGCAATACCATCTAAAATGTCTTTGTATTTGTCATGAGCATCGCCATTAGGAATTAATTTATTTACAACAGGCTTGGAAATAGAATCTTGCCAATAAAATCCGCCGGGACCAACAGGATTAGAGAAATGCCAAGCAACAGTAATAACAGCACCACGATTATATGCATCTTCAGCAATTTTTTTTAGTCTAGCTTTATCAGCTTCAGCATTAGGACCAGTAAAATTTTGAAAATCTATACCTATCATTCCAGGATGCGTACCAATAACAGATTTTACGTCCGATCGATCATCATCACCAGACCAACCCCGACCATATTCTGTTGCGTGTTGATGAGCAAAAATGGTTCCTTTTTTTTGGATTTTTTTTAAACTATGAAACAGTTTTTTAGTTTCTCTTGTAGCATTTTTGTCCATTAATTTCCATTGTGCATGTCCAAAAGTGTAAGAGAAAATTAGAATAATTATTGTTAAAGTGTGCTTAGATATCATAGGGTTTTTATTTAAAAGCCTAAATATACAATAAGTTTAAAAATTAACTCTAAAGCTCACATTAGGTGTAATACCAAGAGATTCGTTTTCAACTTTGTTAACCATATCATTATCGTCTAAAGTGTAGTAAGTATTTATAATATTTCTTTTATTTAATACATTCCAAACCGAAGCACCAATAGTTGCTTTTGCAGTATCAGAAATATTAAATGCATAAGTTGCAGAACAATCGGCACGCAAGTAATCATCTAGATTTTTACTATTAGGTTTTTCGTAAGTTATAACACTATCCTCTGCGTCATCAGTTTCGCTAGGTTCTGTAGTTGGTTTTCCAGAATGCCAATTTAAACCTATTGCCAATTTTATGTTGTTGTTAGTATAGGTGCCTGCAAAGGTTATGGCGTGTTGTATATCGGCATTATTAGGAAACGATTCACCATTATTTAAATCATTAAAAGTATAATTATTGGTGCTATAGGAATAGGAAATCCAACTGCTAATAATATTGTTAAATTGTTTGTTTAACAAAACATCAATACCTTTTATTTTATAACTACCAATAGCATTTATAAATTGATATTGGTTTTGAAAGCCTTGACTTCGTGTTGTAATACCATCTGCTTTTTTAATGTAACCTTCGGCACTTACGAGCAACTTATTTTTATTAAAATGAATTCCTGCTGAAAGCTGTTTGCTTTTTAGGACTGGAATATTATTATTGTTAGAGAGCACCCAGCGGCGTTTTTCGATACCTAAAAAGTCGTTTTGTAAGTCTATAATTTGTGAGGTGGTCTGACTTTTAAACTCACCTAAAACTTCAAATCTGAAATGATTTAAAAAACGTTGACTAAAACTCAAGCGAGGTTCAGCAAAAAACATATCAAATTTTTTAATGTAGTTTAATCGTCCGCCTAAATTCAATCTGGTTTTGGCATTATTTGATAAAAAATTAGTTTCACCATAAATAGAATGGCTTCTAATAACCTCTTTAATATAACTTCTAAAAATAGGATTATTAACATCTTCTAAATTGCTAATACCAACCTCTGTAAATTGATAGCCACCATTAATTTTAATTAGTGTATTTGGTTTGTAATTGATATCCATTTTTGCAGATCCATCGTAAACTTCATTTTCTTGAATTAGGCGCTGATTGTTTAGAATATCAAAATTAGTGGCATCTAAATCGTAATTAGAAACATAAATTTGTGATGTTGTTGAAAGATCATCATTCCAATTTCTGGTGTAAGTAAAATCAATGGCTGTATTACGCTGTGTGAGTTTACTGTTTAAAGCTTCGTCTTTATCATTTATAGTAGATTGCTCGTCATAATTTAAATTGTTTTTTACGTTTAAAAAATGAAATCTAAGTTTATCTTTTTCTGAAATATCATATAGAAATTTAGCAGTAACATCATAAAAATAAAACGATTCATTCTGTGAAATGGAATTGGTGTTATTCTTCGGTTTTGTGAAATCTGAATCTTGAAAAATGCGTTTAAAATACTGGTTGTATGTTGAGGTGTTTATTAAATCTGTTATAGACCGACGAGTTGATAGTTGCAATTCGGTTTTACTTGAAATAGGGATTTTAGCAAAACCATCGGCATTAATTAAATTGAAACCCAAACCCGCTTTGAATTCATTATCTATATCATCAGGTAATTGCATGTCAATAATACTTGAAATACCATCACCATATTTTGCGCGCGTGCCATTTTTATAAACGCTTACACGCTTTGTGGTATATGGATTGAATGCTGAGATTAAGCCGAAAAAGTGACCAGATTGATACATTTTTATACCATCCCAAAGAATTAAGTTTTGGTCATGTGTGCCACCACGCACATTTATGTTTGATACCGTTTCATCTGCACTTAAAACCCCTGGCAGTGATTGAATGGTTTGTAAAACATCGGGCTCAATTAAACCGGGTAAAATGCCAAATATTTCAGGTTTAATAGTTATAGAACCATCGTTAAGTTTTGTAATACCCGAAGTTAAATAGTTTGTAATAATGACTTCTTCTAGGTTTTGTATGTTATAACTTGTCTTTTTGATTTCAGGTTTTTTAATAACAACAAACCTATTGTCTAATAATTCGAAGTCTAAATTGGTTTTAGCTTTAAGAAACGCTAAGGCTTCTTCTAAAGATAAATCATCATTTGGGAGCGTGCTTGTTTTGTCTTTTATGGTTTCATCTGCGTAAGAAAAACTAATACTGTACTTAGTTTCAATTAGTTTTAAAACGTTAATAAGTGGTTGTTTTTCTTTTTGAAGTTCTTGTGCTTTTAGTGGTGCAACATTCAAAAAAAACAATGATATAATAATAGAAAGTAGCTCTTTCTTATTCACGCTTTAATGTTATAGTATTGTTAGTTTTACTATAGGTTACATGTAAAGGTAGAGTAATTGATTTTAATGCTACATCTAAATTATCGTGTGCAAAACTACCTGTGAATAATTGTGTTGAATCGATGCCAAGTAATGTAATATCTACGTTGTATTGTCTTTCAAATTCTGCAATAACGGTTTTGTAAGGCATACTTTTAAAGGTGCTTTCGTTATTTAACCACGAAGGCGTTGAGCGGTTTTCTTTTTCTTTAGCAATTGTTTTCCCATCAATAATTAAAAAACTGTCTCCAGGTTTTAATTTTGTTTCTTGAGAATTGTAACTAACCCCAACTAATCCTTCGTAGCAAATAACCTCAAAATAATTGTCTCGTTGTTTTACATTGAATTGAGTACCATAAACCTTTACGGTTCCTAATTTTGTTATAACATTAAATGAAGACCCTTTGGCTACTTTAAAAAAAGCTTCACCATTAAGTTCTACATCGCGTTCTTTTTTCCAATCTTTTTTATTAAAAACTAATAACGACTTAGCATTGAGAGAAACTGTTGATTCATCTGGAAGTTCAACAGTTGTTTTTTGAGCATATTCCGTTTTAATAGTGGTATCTAAAGTAGTTGTATAATAATATAAGCTGAAACAAATAGCAAGTAGGGCAGCAACACGCATAAAAGGTTTTATCCAATGTGATGATTGTGCTTTTTTGCTTTTAATTTTAGATAATACGTTTTCTAGTTCTTTGGTAGTATCGTAATTGTCTGCTTTAAAAGCTTGCACATTGTTGTTTAACTTTACTAAATCATCATAGTCTTCAAGGTTTTTAAACGCTTCAAGTTCTTGATCATTTAGATTATTATCTAACCATTTTGATATTAAAGTTTCTCGTTTCATAATGCTTTACAACTATATAACAGTTAAGTTTATTTTTTTCCTACCCTTGGGTTGAAAAAATAAATTTTAGTTTTGTGAGTGCTTTTTTATTTTAAGCTTTAAATCTTCTTTAATATTCTCAAACCATTCAATTTTTAAAATACTTAAGATTATAGCATCAATTCTATTTCCATCATTATCTAGACTAAAATTCCTCAAAACTCCTTCAATGATACATCCTATACTTTTCATTGCATTTATACTTCTGTAATTTAAATTATTGGCACCAAATCCCACTCTTTCTACATCCATTTTTTCAAAAGCAAATTCTAACATTAGATATTTACAATTTTTATTTATTCCATTTCCATGTGTTTCTTTTCCATACCAAGTATAACCTAAATCAACGGTATTGTTTAACTGACTGAATCTGTAAAATCGAGTGCTTCCTACAAATTTATTTCTCAGCTTATCAAATACTATAAACGGATATTCATTTTCATTTTTACGTTGTTCAATAGTATTTGATATGTATTTTATTAGATTTTCTTCCCCATTTGCTCCACCAGAATTATATTTCCAAAGTTCTGGTTGGTTAATTGAATACTCTAGCAGGTGTTCGTAATCTGATAATTCTAATGGTCTCAATTTTACAAACTCGTTTTCTAAAATATAATCCTCTTTAAAGTCAATTTGCATATTGTTATAATTTGACATTGGTTATGGTAAACAGAAATAATATAATCATAACTCCTTAATATCCTTCCGCAATTTCTCCAAAGCACCGTAAATGCGTTTTTCAACCGCTTTGGTAGATATCTCTAAAATTTCAGCAATTTCTTTAAAACGTTTTCCTTCCACGCGGTTCATCATAAAAGCTTCACGTTGTGCATCGGTTAAATTACTTAATGCTTTTTGTAGTTTATCGTTATACTCGGTTTCCTGCATTAAAAACTCAGGATTCTCGTTAGTATACGTTTTAGGTTTTGTTTGTTGGTGTTTTAAAACCACCTTTTGGTGTGCCGCTTCATTTAACATTAAATTATTAGCTGTGGTAAAAACAAAACTCTTCGCTTTTTCTGGAGAAATCTTAGCGCAATTTTCCCATAACTTAATAAAAGCTTCTTGTACTTTATCTTTTGGGTTTAGTAAATCACCAAACTTATAGTATAAAAAGTTGTGTAAATCTTTAGCGTGTTTATTAAATAAGGACGAAAAAATATGCTCTTCGCAAATATTATCATGTAATTGTTTCCCCATTATTATTGGTAGTTGGTGGCACTAAAATAAAAAAAAAGCGAACACAGGGTAGGAATTTTTAAAGTTATCCTGTTTTATAATAAAAAAGCTATGTTCAACCCAAAATCAATTACGATGAAAACTAAAATGAAAACATTACTATTATTACCTTTTTTTGCCCTTTTAATGGTGACCTCTTGTCAAGATGAGGTTACAGAAATTACACAACCTGAAGAGACAGAAGCATTAGCTCCAAATTCTGAGTTAACAAATTTAATGTTTTCTACGTCTACCATGGATGGATCTGCCGATAATATTATAGATCATGCAAGTTGTACATCAGTAGAATTACCTGTTACAGTTATTGTGAATGGTCTTGAAATTATTATTGATTCTGAAGCAGATTTTAAAGTAATCGAAGCTATTTTTAATGAGTTTGAAGATGATGAGGATAAATTAGATATTGTTTTTCCTATAACCATTATTTTGTCTAGCCATGAAGAAATAGTTATAGAAAACCGTACGCAATTAGAAGCATTAATTAAAGAATGTAAAGGAGAAAACGAACAAGATGACGATATAGAATGTATCGATTTTAAATACCCAATATCGTTTTCGGTTTATGACATTCAATTTCAAATTATTGATGTTATAACTATTGAAAGTGATAGAGAATTGTATCTTTTTCTAAAACGAGTAAAAAATGAAAAAGGATTTTTAGCTAGTCTTAATTTTCCTGTAACTATGGTTTTATCTGATGAAACAGAAATTACAGTAAATAATAATATAGAATTAGCAAGAACTATTAAAGAAGCTAAAGACGCTTGTGATGAGGATGATGATAATGATTATGGTGACGATGATTTTACTAAAGAACGTCTGGATGAATTATTAGTTACATGTCCTTGGGTTGTTTACGAATTTGAAAGAAACGCCAATAATTTAAACGGCCAATATCGTGAGTATATCATGGCATTTAAAGAAGATAATGTAGTTAAAGTTCATACTAGAGCAGGAACTATTATAACAGGAACTTGGTCCACACGAGTTACAGATAATGGAGCCTTAATTCAATTAGAGTTTGATGCTTTGGTAGACTTTACTTTAGAGTGGTTTGTGTACGATTTAGAACCAGGTAAAATAAAATTATTTAAGGCTGGCGGAAATAAAATCATACTAAAGAAAAACTGCGATATAGTTGTTGATATTACAAAAGAACGTATTGAAAACTATTTACAAGAATGTTTCTGGAGAGTGCACCGTTTAAGTGTAGATGGAGTAGAGAATGATATAGATTACATTGGTACACCATTAAAATTCTTTGAGAATAATGTGGTTAAAATTAGAGTTGATGGTGAGTTTGTTACTGGTACTTATAGTGTGCTTTCTTTTAATGATGGTTTTGTATTGCAAATTCAAATAGAAGGCAAAGCCAATTTACAACTAGAATGGTTAGTTACGTTTTTAGAGCCAGGTTTAATTAAATTAGAAAACCTAGGAAATAGAGATGATAAAATGGTTTTATACAGACACTGCGTAGATGTTGATGACGATTTAATTTACATTGATGGTGTATTAATAACAGGAGAGTGGGAAGTTGCACTTTACCAAGATGGAGATGTGAATAAAACAGAAAATTACTTTATGTATACAGTAGATTTCCAGGTAACAGGAAGAGTAAAAATAACAGATCCAAACTATGGTGAGTTTAGTGGTTCTTGGTTAGCATACAGAAACGAAGGTTTATATCTTGGTATGTTTTTTAGAGATTACGAACCATTTAATGCTCTAAATTACAGATGGAAAATTGTAGAAGTATCTCCAAATAGAATTGAATTAAAAGATTTCAGTTCAACAGGAGAAGTAGAAAGAACATTAGTCCTTGAAAAGAGAAATTAATTATGTTTTTGGTTAAAAGGAAACTCCATATTTTCGATTGGTTAGGTTAATATCAAGTTAAGTTTCCTTTATAAAGGCTGTCAAATTAAATTTTGGCAGCCTTTTTTTATTCATTTTTTTTATTCTAATTTCAAATGATTAACTCAAAAATATTCTCTTCAGTTTTTTTGAATAAACAATAATTGGTTATTACCGTTAAAACGGGAATCTGTTCAAGGTAAAAACAAAATATTTCTTTACTTTTGCACCTCGATTTATACGATAAATCTGAACTTAAAATTTCAATAAAAATTATGTTTAATAATTTAAGCGATAAGTTAGATAAAGCCTTACATGTATTAAAAGGTCACGGTAGTATTACAGAAGTTAATGTTGCGGAAACTTTAAAAGAAGTAAGACGTGCTTTATTAGATGCCGATGTTAACTTTAAAATAGCCAAAGACTTTACTGTTAGAGTAAAAGAAAAAGCACTGGGACAAAACGTTTTAACGACGTTGCAGCCGGGGCAATTAATGGTAAAAATTGTAAAAGATGAGCTAACCGAACTTATGGGTGGCGATGCAGAAGGTCTTGACTTGTCTGGTGCACCAAGTGTTATTTTAATGTCTGGTTTACAAGGTTCTGGTAAAACAACTTTTTCTGGTAAACTTGCTAATTATCTTAAAAACAAAAAAACAAAAAAACCTTTATTAGTAGCCTGTGATGTATATCGTCCTGCTGCAATAGACCAATTACATGTAGTTGGAGATCAAATAGGTGTTGAGGTTTTTAGTGATAGAGGAAATAATGATCCTGTTGCGATTTCTAAAGCAGGTATTGCTCATGCAAAAGCAAACGGGTTTAATGTTGTTATTATTGATACCGCAGGTCGTTTAGCAGTTGATGAGGCGATGATGACCGAAATATCAAACATTCATAAAGCTATTAAGCCTCAAGAAACTTTGTTTGTTGTAGATTCTATGACAGGGCAAGATGCTGTAAATACTGCAAAAGCCTTCAACGATGTGTTGAATTTTGATGGTGTTATCCTAACCAAATTAGATGGTGACACACGAGGTGGAGCAGCAATTTCTATTAAATCTGTAGTTAATAAACCTATTAAGTTTATTGGTACAGGTGAGAAAATGGAAGCTATTGATGTGTTCTATCCATCACGTATGGCAGATCGTATTCTTGGTATGGGTGATGTGGTTTCTTTAGTAGAAAGAGCACAAGAACAATTTGATGAAGAAGAAGCTCGTAAACTTCAAAAGAAAATAGCTAAAAACCAATTTGGGTTTGACGATTTCTTAAAGCAAATTCAGCAAATAAAGAAAATGGGAAACATGAAAGACCTTATGGGTATGATTCCTGGAGCTGGAAAAATGATGAAAGATGTTGATATCGATGATGATGCATTTAAGGGTATTGAGGCTATAATTCACTCTATGACGCCAAAAGAACGTAGTAATCCATCTATAATAAATTCAAGCAGAAAAATTAGAATAGGAAAAGGGTCTGGTACTTCTGTACAACAAGTAAATCAGCTTTTAAAGCAATTTAACCAAATGAGCAAAATGATGAAGATGATGCAAGGCGGTGGCGGTAAAAAGATGATGCAAATGATGAAAGGGATGAATTAATCTTAAGTAAAAAGTCTCAGTCTCAGTCTCAGTTTACAGAAACAGCATCAATTTTAGAATTATGGATTTCAAAGAATTATTAGCTTATAAAAAATCGTTTGATTTGGCCATGTTAATTTTTGAAATTTCTAAAACATTTCCAAAAGAAGAGACATATTCTTTAACAGATCAAATAAGAAGAAGTTCTCGATCTGTTTGTGCAAATATTTCTGAGGCCTATAGAAAGAGAAAATATCCTAAACATTTTATAAGTAAACTCACAGATGCTGATGGTGAAAATTTAGAAACCAATACATGGTTAGATTTTGCATTAGGTTGTAAGTATATTACTAACGTAAGATTATTCTAAATTTTCAAATGAAGGAAAAGAGATAGGAAAACTAATTAACTTTATGATTAATAATCCACATAAATTCGGAGTAAAAGTAGAGTAATTTACTGCTAACTGTAACTGCGACTGAAAACTATATAACATGACCATTTTAGACGGAAAAAAAGTAAGTAACGATATTAAAGATGAAATTGCTGCTGAGGTAAAAAAGATGCAAGATAAAGGAGAAAAAGTCCCTCATCTTGCAGCCATTATTGTTGGTAATGATGGTGCAAGTTTAACTTATGTTGGTAGTAAGGTGAAAGCTTGTGAACGTGTTGGTTTTGAGTCTACTTTAGTTCAAATGTCTAATACAACAAGTGAAATTGAATTATTAGAGAAAATTAAAGAACTAAATGAAAATCCAGAAATAGATGGGTTTATAGTTCAGTTACCGTTACCAAAACAGATTAATGAGCAGAAAGTATTATTAGCTGTAAATCCAGATAAGGATGTTGATGGTTTTCACCCAACAAACTTTGGTAAAATGGCTTTAGATATGAGTACGTTTATTCCAGCAACTCCATTTGGTATTTTAGAATTACTAGACCGTTATGGTGTTGAAACTAAAGGAAAACATACGGTTGTAATTGGGCGCTCTCACATTGTTGGTAGACCAATGAGTATTTTAATGGGACGTAAAGGATTTCCAGGAAACTCAACAGTAACACTAACGCATAGTCACACAAAAAATATTACTCAAATTACTTCACAAGCAGATATTATAATTTCAGCTTTAGGTGTTCCAAATTTCTTAAAGGCAGAAATGGTTAAGGATGATGTGGTCGTTATAGATGTTGGCATTACACGTGTAATTGATGAAAGCAGACCAAGAGGATATAAAATTGTTGGTGATGTGGATTTTGCTAATGTGAGTAAAAAAGCAAGTTACATTACACCTGTTCCTGGTGGAGTTGGTCCTATGACGATTGCAATGTTGCTTAAAAATACCTTGTTAGCAAGAGAACAACATAAATTATAAATAAAACAATAATTAACTAAATTGCATTATGAGTTTTTTAATCTATAATGCAATTTTTTTATTTATAAGAGTTGCTATGGGCAGCTTTGAACATATAGTTCCCATACTGTTAGCAATTTTATTTTGTGTATTATTTATTAGATATGCAAACAGAAAATTAAATGAAAGTCAGCAACATAGTATGCTTCATTTTTTTGCACTTTTTATTTGCTTGACGGTTGTCGCTTTTCATATATATAAAATAAGTTTAGGTAATTATAGTATAAAAACAGATTTGCCTCTGTTTTTATGTAGTTTTTTAGGATTAATTATACCTGTTTTCACCTATTACAGAAAACTTTGGATGTATGAAATTCTTTTGTTTTGGATTATTGCCGGAACTACACAAGCAATTTTAACACCAGATATTTCTGAAGGATTTCCATCATTTAATTTTTTTAGATACTGGCTTGTGCATTTAGGAATCATTATTATAATGCTTTATGCCACATTCGTTTTTAAAATGAAGCCTATTTTTAAAAGTATATTTAAATCCTTTTTTGCATTACAACTTTATGTGATTTTTATGGTGATTTTAAACTTTATTTTAAATGCTAATTACTCGTATTTAAACAGAAAGCCAGAATCTGCATCGGTATTAGATTATTTAGGTGAGTGGCCGTTTTATATTATTGTAGTCCAGCTTATATTAATACCCTATTTTTTATTGATTTACTTGCCGTTTTATATAGTAGAAAAAAAACGTAAAAAATCACTTAGCAAATAATTGCGTTATATCTTTAAAGGCTTTAAACTCTAGAGCATTACCAGAAGGGTCGTAAAAAAACATGGTAGCTTGTTCTCCTACTAAACCTTCAAAACGTACATAGGGTTCAATAACAAATTTTATGTTTTTAGTTTTTAAATTTTCAGCGAAAGCGTGAAAAATATCCCATTGTAGAACGACGCCAAAATGAGGTACTGGAACATCTTTTCCATCAACAGAATTGGTGTGTAACTCTTCTTCAGATTTTGGTTTGTAATGTATTACTAATTGATGCCCAAAAAAATTAAAGTCAACCCAATGTTCACTACTTCTTCCTTCTTCACATCCTAAAATATCTCTGTAAAAGGTTCTACAAGTGTCTAAATTATAAACAGGAATAGCTAAGTGAAAAGGTTGAATACTTGACATTGGATTTAATTTTTTCTTTTTCTTTTATCTATAATAGGCTTATTGTGTTCCTTGGTAGAATTACTAATTAACTTATTTAACTCATCAAACTCTTCTTTAGTTAAGTTTCGATATTCACCAACAGGAACATCTAGTTTAACATTCATAATTCTAACGCGTTTTAGAGTTTGTACTTCATAATTTAAATAGTCGCACATTCTACGAATTTGTCTATTTAAACCTTGGGTTAAAATAATTTTGAATTCGTATGTGCTTAGTTTTTCTACTTTACACTTTTTTGTAGTTTTATTTAATTCAGCTAGAGGTATACCTCCAGACATACGTTCAATAAAAGTTTGTGATATAGGTTTGTCAACCGTTACTACATATTCTTTTTCGTGATTATTGCTAGCGCGAAGTATCTTATTTACAATGTCACCATCATCTGTTAAAAGAATTAAACCTTCACTTGGTTTATCTAATCTTCCAATAGGAAAAATACGTTTAGGGTAGTTTAAAAAATCAATAATATTATCTTTTTCTACTGTAGTGTCTGTTGTGCAAACAATACCAACAGGTTTGTTGAAAGCAAGGTAAACGAAAGATTGTTTAGTGTTTTCAATTTCTTTGCCATCAACGGCAACCACATCATTGGGTGATATTTTAGTTCCCATTTCTGTAACTTCACCGTTAATGGTAACACGTCCTTCTTCTATAAGTTTATCTGCTGCACGTCGCGAACAATAACCTACTTCACTTAAAAATTTATTAATACGTTTTAACTCTTCTGCCATAATTCAAAAATACAATAAACTTAGTCGTTTAAAAACTCTAATATATGATTATAAACTTTTTCAGATTTAAGCCCATGACCAAAACCTTTAGTAGAAATAAGTTTAGCATTTGAATAATGATTTTTAAAATCAAGAGCATCATTATAAGGAATAATACGGTCTTTTTTGTCGTGAATTATTAATCCTTTAGAAGAGATTTCATTTGAAAATCTTGCTGCTGAAAAATATTCAGGTAAATGATTGAATTTTTTTAACACATATTGATTCATGGCGTTTAAAACTTTTTTATTGTAACCCATCATTTTTGAATACCTATCAAAAATACCTGTAAAATTTGATGGAGCACCTAGCAAGACTAATTTTTTTATAGAGGGTAATTGATATTTATGTTGACAAAAAACAGAAGCCATACCACCAACAGAATGACCAATAATAACATTGGCATTAAATTTTTTGGCCACTACATTTATACATTCAGAATATAATAAGGCATTAAATATTTTACTGCCAGAATTCCCATGTGCTGGAGCATCAATTGAAATAATATTATAGTCTAATTTTTTTAAAATTTTAATTAAATCTTTCCATCTATAAGAGTTGCTTTCCCACCCATGTGTTAGTAAAATAGTATCTTTTGTTCCTTTCCAATGGTAAGTCATTATAGATATGTCTTCATATTTTAATACTTCTTGAGTAGCAGATTTTAAAAACGGAGAATCTGTGCCTTTTAATCTTCCTTTTTGCGGTTTTGAAAACAATAAAATAGCAAGTTTTGCCGCTAGTTTTGATGAAAATTGGCTAATTAGGTTTAATAAAAAACCTATTCTTTTTAGTAAGTTTTGGTTCATTTTATTCTTCTCTATTTACTAAATCTATTGAAAAAGCAGGCATGCAAATAGCTATATATTCGCATACTACAGTGAATGGATTAGAATATTGAACTCGTGTATTTTTTTCTATTTTTATTGATTGACCAGCTTCTAAAATAACAATCTCATCTTCAATAATAAATTGTTTTTTGCCATTTATAATAAAGGTGTATTCATCAAATTCTGGTGTTTGAAAGGGTTCGCTCCATCCTGCTGGCGCTTTCATGTGGGCGATACTTATTTTTGAATCTCCATCGGTTGCCTTTCCAAAATGTTCTTTTATAATTTTTCCATCTGTTGTTGGTACAATAAATGGATTGTTTTGTATTGTGTATTTTTTCAATGTTGTTCTTTTAATGGTTTTTTCTTTATCATTCCGCCTTTTAAATCTTTAACAATTCCCATAATTATAAAAGCATTTCTATCAATTTTGTCTACTTCCGTTTGAAGTTTTGCTAGTTCTAAACGTGTAACAATAGTGTAAATAATATCTTTGTCGTAACTTTTTCCTTGAGTACCATAACCACCTTTACCTGCATAAATAGTACATGCACGTCTTAGTTTTTCAGTTATCATTATTCGCAGATCTTCATGTTTGTTTGAAATAATAGTAACTCCAACATATTCTTCAACACCATCAACTATAAAATCTACTGTTTTCGCCGCTGCTAGATAAGTAAGAATGGCATACAATGCTGTTTCAATAGACAAGATATATGCGCCAACAGAGAAAATTACAATATTAATAAGTAGTAGTACATCTCCAATAGTTAACGACAGCTTTCTGCTTAAAAAAATAGCTAAAACTTCTGTGCCATCAATAACACTTCCGCCTCGCATAGACATACCAATTCCCAAACCTAGAAAAAATCCACCAAAAACGGCAATCAATAATTTGTCTTCGGTAACAATTGGGTAGTTAACAAAATGAACAACAAATGCTAATAGTGTAATGGCAGCAATGCTTTTAATAGCAAACTTATTACCTATAGTTCTTGAAGCGATAATTATAAAAGGAAGGTTAACTAATACTAGTAACAATCCCAAATTTATGGATGTTATATGTTCTAATAACAGAGAAATACCTGTGGCACCACCATCTATAAAATGGTTAGGTAATAAAAAGCCTTTTAAGCCAAATCCTGCTGAAAACACACCAATTATTATAAAAATATATTCCTTTAGAGCATGCGCTAATTCAACTTGAAAAATTCTAACTAAAGGCACTATTTGCTTTTTGCTAACAGGCTTGTTCG
Organism: Flaviramulus basaltis; assembly: GCF_900114265.1. Lineage (GTDB taxonomy): Bacteria > Bacteroidota > Bacteroidia > Flavobacteriales > Flavobacteriaceae > Flaviramulus > Flaviramulus basaltis. Next base: position 45,934 of record NZ_FPKV01000001.1, on the reverse strand, counting down.
TTTGTTTTTTTTCAAGCCTTTTTCTAGCTAAATCTACTAATATTTTAGACAGGAATGGATTCACTTTGGCTTATCTTAATTATTCCAGTTTATAAAAAAGTATTTAATTTTAGCATCATCTGGGATATGAGTTGCTTCAAATTTTAAATTCATATCAAATCTTAAATTAGCAGAAAGTTCTTTTTTGTCAATGGTGAAGCTAACATTTTTATCGTCTACAGCTATAACTATTGAGTTAATTAAATTGCTAATTCTTGATATTTTGTATTGGCTTTGAATATCTTTAAAAGTACTTATTGTTGAAATGTTTTTTTCTGTTTTATAACGCCCGTCAAGGATTCTAACATTTTCTATTGTAGAGGTAGAATCTAAAGTTTGTTTTGGTGTTAGAGATAGTAATTGTTTGCCACCTTTTTCAAAAATCTCTATGGTATTGATGTTTCCCGTAAACTCGTCACCACTAATAAATTTAACAATAGAATCGTTAATATAAATAGATTTAAGATCTTTAACTTGGGTTGAGTCTGTTAGTAGTCCAACATGGTGGGTTGAGATTTCAAAAGGGTTTTGTTCTTTCTTACAACTGATAAATAAAAGGGCTAAGGCTATTAAGCCTAATAATGAATTTCGCATTGAATTGATTGTATTTTTTGTTGTTTAATGTAGGTTTGTTTGTTGTTGTTATTTTTTCATCACTTTAGTAAGGATACCAAAAACACTTCTTATAAAAGTAGCACTTGTAAGCACCTTAACAATTGGGTTCATTGCTGTACTTCTTCGTCGTGTACTTGTTGTTCTTTTTTTAGATTCAGCTTTCTTTAAGGCTTCTTTTTCTTGTCGTGCTTTTTCTTTCGCTTCCTCAGCTTCTGCTTTTTCTATTTTTTCATTAAGCATTTCGTAAGCACTTTCTCTATCTATGGTTTCGTTATATTTTTTAACCATTTTAGATTTGGAAAGTAAAGTGCTTAATTCCATATCGGTTAAAACATCCATTCTACTCATAGGCGCTCGCATCATGGTTGCAGCCAATGGTGTAGGTCGACCTTTTTCATCTAAAGCAGAAACTAAAGCTTCGCCAATACCTAAAGAAGTTAATACCTCGGTTGTGTCGTAATATTCAGAATCTGGGTAGTTTTGCGCAGTTAGTTTAATAGCCTTTCTATCTTTAGCAGTAAAGGCTCGTAATGCATGCTGAATTTTTAAACCTAATTGGCCCAACACAGCTTCAGGAACATCTGTTGGGTTTTGTGTTACAAAATATAAACCAACACCTTTACTTCTAATAAGTTTTACAATACTTTCAATTTGATTTAAAAGCGCTTTTGATGCTTCATTAAAAATTAAATGTGCTTCATCTATAAACAAAATAAGCTCAGGCCTATCACTATCGCCTTGTTCTGGAAAAGTGGAATAAATTTCAGCCAATAAACTCAACATAAAAGTTGAAAATAATTTAGGTCTATCTTGAATATCTGTAAGTCTAAGAATGTTAATATAGCCTCGGCCATTTTCATCAATTCTTAGTAAATCTTGAACATCAAACGAGGTTTCTCCAAAAAACAAATCTGCTCCCTGTTGTTCCAATTCTAATACTTTACGCAATATAGCACCAGTTGAAGCTGTTGAAATCCTACCATAAGCATCAGTAAATTCCTCCTTACCTTCTTGAGTTGCGTATTGTAATATTTTTTTAAAATCTTTTAAATCTAAAATAGGTAATTTATTATCATCACAATATTGAAAAATAACAGCAACAACACCAGATTGGGTTTCAGATAAATCTAAAATTCTGGAAAGTAAAACAGGTCCGAATTCACTAACAGTAGCTCTTAATCTAACGCCATCTTGTTCCGAAAGCGTTAAAACTTCAACAGGGAAAGATTTTGCTTCAAAAGGAAGACCTATTTTTTCATGACGCTCATCAATTTTTGCATGACCTAGACTTGGTTGTGCTAATCCACTTAAATCTCCTTTAATATCCATTAATAAAACAGGAATACCTTTGTCGCTTAAATTTTCGGCTAAAACTTGTAATGATTTTGTTTTTCCTGTACCAGTAGCGCCTGCAATTAAACCATGTCGGTTCATGGTTTTTAAAGGTATTTTTACATATGCACCTGTAACAGTTTCACCATCTAACATGGCCGCTCCAACAGGGATAAAATCTCCTTTTGTTGTATTGCCTTCAGTAATATATTTAAAAAAAGTTTCCTTTGTACTCATGCGTTATATTTTGCATAAAAATACACGAAAAAAAATGAAGAAAAAAATATGCTATTTAACTAAAAGAATATACTTTGTTAAAAGCTTATTGAATAATAAATCTAGTTTAAACGGCTAATTCCAATATTTATAAATTTAGCATCTAAAGCAGTACCTCCATTGTTTAAAACATATTGCATTTTTACAACATCGTTTGCATTTATAGGATACATTATGTTACCGCTAGTACCCCAATAATCAGAACTAGGTAAAGTTGCTACACCTCTGCTTAGGTATGCTTTAAGAGAGTTGTTAATTGAAATTGCTAAAATATATTTTTTATTTCCACTTGGCATATTGGGAGTAGATAAGGAGGCACTAAATAAATAATTCCCTTTTTCTTTTATTGTAATTGTTCCATTAGCAGTAACATTATATACGTCTGGATTTGTAACAATTACTTCAGAAGGACCAATGGGGAAGTTGACATATGTATTGTCTGGGGTAGCAAGAATATTATTACTTCCTCCAAAGTCTTTATTTATTACTAATGAGCTATTTGCTAAATTAGACCATGTACTATTTTTAAATACATAGTAAGAGTTTCTTGAAATATTAAAAACCAAAGCACCATCAAGGGGAGTAGGGATTGCATTCATTTCGCTAGAAGTCATTCTAGGAGGAACAAGAGCGCCAGTAGTACTATCTATTTGTAAAATTGAACCGTCGTCTGGGGTAGTAGTGCCAATGCCAACTTGAGAGTAGCTATAATTTATGCCAAATAGCATAATTATCACATAAGGGATGTGTTTCATGTTTTGAGAGGTTGAGAGAAGAAAGCATTGGTTAATTAATTATAATGCTAAGTTAGTTAAATAAATTGAAATCCAAAATGCTTAGAAAAGTAAAGGGAATATGTATATTTGCATGTTATGAATAAAGACATTCAAATATTGGTAGATAAAGGTGAAATGTTACCTTTAATGGAGGAGTTTTACACCATACAAGGCGAAGGGTTTCATAAAGGAACTGCAGCTTATTTTGTGCGAATTGGTGGTTGCGATGTTGGTTGCCATTGGTGTGATGTGAAAGAAAGCTGGAACGCTAATTTGCATCCACCTACAGAAACATCAAAAATTGTTGAAAATGCAAAAAAACATAGTGATACTATTGTGGTTACAGGTGGTGAGCCCCTAACTTGGGATATGACAGCTTTGACCACAAAACTAAAAGCAGAAGGTTTACAAGTACATATTGAAACATCTGGTGCTTATAAGCTAACAGGAATATGGGATTGGATTTGTTTATCTCCAAAAAAAATGAAGCTCCCAACTAAAGAAGTTTATGAAAGAGCCGATGAATTAAAAATGATTATATACAATAAAGATGATTTTCGCTTCGCTGAAGAACAGGCAGCAAAAGTTAATAAAAATTGTATTTTGTATTTACAGCCCGAATGGAGCAAGCGCGATAAAGTAGTTCCAGAAATTGTAGATTATGTGATGAAAAACCCTAAATGGAAAGTATCCTTACAAACCCATAAATACTTAAATATACCATAATAAAAAAAGCCTTGAATTTTTCAAGGCTTTTTTTATTTAAAGAAGTAAATATTATTTACTAACAGGAATAGAAACTCTAACAGTATCCCAAGCTAAATACATATTGCCGCTATCAAAAGCTATAGAAAATTCTTCAACAGAATCTCCTGAGCTAACAGGTGCTTTAATTCGTAATGCATCTTTGCTTTCATTATAGTTATAAGCGCCCCAAACATCTAAATCTTTACTTAATATAATGGTCCATTCGGTTTCACCAGGTATTGTAAACAAAGAGTAAGTTCCTGCCTCTACTGTTTCATCTCCAAATTTTGTGTCTTGAAAAAATGTTATTTCAGTAGCTTCATTAGCACCAGTTCTCCACACTTTCCCATTAGGTGCAAGTTTACTTAAATCCCTTCCTTTAAGTTGAGGTCTGCTATAAATAACTTTTACCATTGGTGGCGAATTTCTATCAGTTTTATAATATGCTATATCTAAAGGGCTTTTATCTAAGCCTGCAAATTTTTGAGCATTTATGTTAGTTGATAATAGGATTACAAAAGCAAAAGTAATTGTTGTAAAAAATGTTGACTTTTTCATGTTAAATTTTTAAGTTTTTGAATTTCATAAAGTTAGTTTTAAAAACTCTTAAAGTTTTTATAAAAGTCGAAGTTTAATGTTAAAGTTTACATTTTAGAAAAGATAAAATAAAAAAAGCTTCAGTATAACTGAAGCTTTAAGGTTTTATAATTATGAAAATATCAGGTTATTTCCTCATCACTTTTACATTCATTTCTTCTACTTTTTTATCAGATAAAAGAGAAGGTGCTCCAAATAGTAAATCTTCACTAGTTCCTGTTTTTGGGAAAGCCATAACTTCACGTATAGATGCTTTTTTTTCTAAAATCATCATTAATCTATCAACTCCCCAAGCAATACCGCCGTGTGGTGGTGCACCATAATGAAATGATTTGTACATGGTGCTAACACTTTTAAGCATTTCCTCTTTATTGTAGCCCATGTTTTTATAAGTAGCTTCTAAAATTTCTGGTTTGTGGGCACGTACAGAGCCACCTCCAATTTCATAGCCGTTTAAAATTAAATCGTATTGTTGTGCAATAATACTTCCAATTTCATCTTCTTTACCATTCATGTGCTTTTCAATATCGTAAATAGCAGGCATAGAGAACGGATTGTGTGTAAATGTCCAACGTCCTTCATCTGTTTTTTCAAACATCGGGAAATCTATAACCCAAGCAGGTCTTAATTCCTTAGGATTTATTAAGCGTAACATACTTCCTAATTCTTGGCGAACTGCATCTAAAGCTTTATTTGCTGTAGCATAATCTGCTGCAGAGAAAAATACAATGTCACCAACTTGTGCATTTGTAGTTTTAATAATTCCGGCAGCAATATCTTCACCTAAAAACTTAATAATTGGCGATTGCAAATCGTTTTCATTAACAATAATGTAAGCTAAACCACCTAAGCCGTGTTGCTGTGCAATAGTAGTTAATTTTTCTATTTGCCCTTTTGATAAACGTTTTTTACCTTGTTCTTCAGCTGAAACTTTAATACATTTTACAATACCGCCTTCTTCAATAGGTTTACTAAATACTTGGAAGGTTGTCTCTTTTACAATATCTGTAATGTCTTGTAATTGTAAACCAAAGCGTAAATCTGGTCTGTCACAACCATATTTATCCATGGCGTCTTTATAAGTAATCACTTCAAACGGACGTAAAATCCATTTGTTACCATATATTTTTTCAACAACATCATTAAACATTTTGGTGTTTAAATCTATAATTTGTTGCATACTCGCATAAGCCATTTCTAAATCTAATTGCGTAAATTCTGGTTGGCGATCGCCACGAGAATCTTCATCTCTAAAACAACGTGCAATTTGGAAATACTTTTCGTAACCACTTACCATAAGCATTTGCTTAAACTGCTGTGGCGCTTGAGGCAATGTGTAAAATAGGCCAGCTTGTTTACGTGTAGGCACAATAAACTCACGTGCGCCTTCATCAGTCCCAGCACTTAAAATAGGAGTTTCAATTTCTAAGAAATTTTGCTCATCTAAAATATCTCGCAGTAATTTTATTACTTTATGTCTATTAACTATAACACGACGCACATCGTCATTTCTGTGGTCTAAATATTTATATTGAAAACGAACATTTTCATTCGTTTTTGTGGCTCTTTTAATTTCGAATGGTAAGGTTCTAGATAGGTTTAAAATATCTAGTTCTTTGGCTTCAAGTTCTATTTTCCCAGTTCGTAAAGCGGCATTGTAATCATCTTCCTTACGTTTTACAATACTTCCTGTAACGGTAATTACCGATTCTGGTTTTAGTTTTACCAATTCGTCTAAATTTGGGAATGATTCTCTACTTAAACGGACTTGGAATTTTTCGGCACTAGAATCTCGTAAATCGATAAAAATAAGTTCACCGTGATCTCTAACACTAGCTACCCAACCAGCAAAAGTGATTTTTTCTGAGATATTATTTTCAGAAATATCAGTAATTAAATGTGTTCTATATTCCTCTTTTATTATTAGTGGAATTTCAGGTAGAACTTCTTCGTCTTTTGTTTCTAGTTTTTGGCTTTTTGTTTTTGGCTTTTCCTCAACACTAGTTTCCAATTCTGTGTTTTCTATACTTCCGGAAAGAGCATCTAAAATACCTTCACGAATTACTTTTCCAGAAGCGCCTTTACCAATAATAGCGATTACTTTACCAACTAAAATCCCAGCCTTACCTTGATTTCCCGCTTTAATATCGGTTGCAACAGCCTCATTTTCTGAAATGACTTTAGAAATAGCTTCTTGAATTTGAGATTCAGAAATTGAATTTGTTTCAAAATAGGTTTTATAATCAAAATTAGAATCAGCTAAAAGCGATTTAATGGCATTTTGAGCAAGTACAGGTGTTACTTTTTCATCTTTAAATAAGCTGAAAATTTCTATTACATCTGAAACATTTTCAATGCTTGCGTAATCTTCAGGTTTTATATTGTTGGTTAATGTTTTTGCAACAAATGAAGGGTCTTTAATAGTATTATTTATAGTTACAAACGTTTCAGAACGTAATGAATCAGCAGTAAAAAATTTAGCATCTTGTGGTAAAACATCTCCTTTAATTAGAATAGATTCAACCGCAAATGGTAATGAACTCACATCAACATTAATAGATTCAACAACATCTTTGATACTTACAAAAGGTAAATCAGGTTCCGAAATAAAACGATAATCAGCCTCAAATTCCTTTTTACGCATGGTTTTGGTTTGCTTTAATTCGGCATCCCATAAAACCGTAGTTTGGTCTGGTCTAAATTCTTTATGTTCTATATAATAGTTGAGTTGTTTTTCAATTTCTTCCTTTAAAGCATCAACCATAAACTTGAATGAATTCAAGTTTTTAATTTCTGTACGCGGGTTTAAATTATAACTATGTTTTTTGCGAAGCGATACTGAAACATCCGATTTAAACTCTCCTTTTTCAAGATTCGCTTCAGATATTTTTAAATTCTGAACAATACGTTGAATATATTGCGCATAAGTTGAAGCATCTTCGATATGACGAATGCAAGGCTCGGTTACAATCTCGATAAGTGGTACACCAGCTTTATTAAAATCGACTAATGAAACATTTTTTTCGTGTATCAATTTTGCAGCATCTTCCTCAATATGAACCTGTGTTAAATTAACAGTAAACTGCGATCCATCATTTCGGAAGCAAGACACTTGTCCGTCTGGAATTACAGGATTATGAAACTGTGTAATTTGTATGTTTTTCGGGTTATCTGGATATTCGTAATGTTTACGATCCCATGAAATCACATCATTTGAGAAAGTAGATTTCACAGCTTTTCCAAAGTAAATTGCTTTGGAAATAGCTTCTTTATTTATTGCTGGCAAAACTCCCATTTGTCCTGTGCAAACAGAACATATATTTTGGTTTGGCGTTTCTAATTCTTGGTTAGGACAAGAACAAAACAACTTGGTCTTAGTGTTTAAACGAACGTGTGTTTCTAGTCCGATAACCAATTCTAATTCGTGGGCTTTTAATGCCGCGTCTAATTGTTCCAGTTCCATTATATCGTATCTTTTAAGAAGTTAGCAAACTTCAAAACGAGTTCGTCATTGTTTTTTGCAGCTGTAATTTGTAAGCCTGTTTCGGTGCCTTGAGGTATTGTTAAAGTTGGAAGTTGCCCTAAGCTAAAACCAACGGTGTAAGCATCGCTTAAATACATAGCATGCGGATCTTTTAAACTATTTCCTATTTTTGGAGGTGTGTTAGGTGTAACTGGTGATAAAATTACATCGACCTCTTTGAAATCTTTTTCAAAGCTTTCAGAAATTGAATCACGTAATGCAAGTCCTTTCAAATAGATTTCATCAGAGAATCCTTGAGATAACACTTGGTTTCCACCAACAATACGTCGTTTTGTTTCTTCTGAAAAATTCTCAGAGCGTGTTATGGCATAAGATTCTTTTAAGCTTTTGTCTTCAATACGATTGCCATAGTTTGAGCCATCTAAGCGTGATAGGTTAGAGGCTGTTTCTGCCATTGCTAATGTATAATAAGTAGATACTAAAATATCGGATTTAAAAAAATCTAATTCTTTAACTACTATGCCTTTTGCTTTAATTTTCTCAATTGTAGCTAAAAATTCTGTTTTAATTTCTGGGTTGATTGCTTCACTTTCAATAAAGTTTTTAAAGTATCCAACGGTTTTAATTTCTGTTGAAGTTAAAATGCTGTCTTCGTTTATTTCCGCGGAAGCGTAAGTGGTTTGATCTTTTATATCCTTTCCACTCATCACATTCAACACGATGCGAATATCTTCAACCGATTTTGCTATAGGTCCAACACAATCTGTAGACGAAGCATAAGCCATTAATCCGAAGCGAGAAATGCGTCCGTAAGTTGGCTTTAATCCATAAACATGGTTGTAACCTGCTGGTTGTCTCACAGATCCACCAGTATCGCCACCAATAGAAAAAACTGTATAATCTTTAGCGACATTTACAGCCGAACCACCACTGGAACCTCCACCAACTAAATCTGGATTTATAGCGTTTTTAACTGCTCCGAAAATGGTATTTTCACTTGAAGATCCATGACCAAAACTATCGCAGTTTTCTTTAGCTAAAGGAATAGCGCCGGCATCTAACAATTTTTGAATAGCGGTAGCCGTGTAAGCAGATTTGTAGTTTTTTAATAGATTTGAACTCGCTGTAGCAGTAGTGCCTTGAAGCATGTAAACATCTTTTATACCAAAAGGAATACCTTCTAATAAGCCAATAGTTTCACCTTTTTTAATTTTTGCATCTACTTTTGCAGCTAAACTTAAAGCTAATGTATCCAGCAAGCTATTAACCGTGTTGTTAGTATTTTGCTTTAGTAAATCGAGTTTTTCTTGTACTAAGCTGGTACAAGTTATTTCCTTATTCGCCAATTGCTGATGAATTTTATGTATTTGAGAATCCATAACTATTCTTCTATGACTTTAGAAACTACTAAATAGCCGTTTTTTTCTTTTGGGAAGTTTTCAATAATGATTTGTTTTTCAATAGCAGAACTTTCTATCACCACATCTTCTCTTAAATCATTTAATGACACGCAATTATTATGATTATTATTAAAAGAATTATTATTTGTTGAATTTGCATTTTTAATGACTTCAAATAACTTGTTCACAGCCTCACTAGGTTGTGCTCCTTTAATACTCGACAATACGTCGACTGTCATAATTTTACTCATTTTTTACATTTTTAGATTAAAAAAAGCCTTCCAATTTTGGAAGGCTTTATATATTTTAAAACAATAACCTTCCTTTCCTAAAAATTAGGATTATTGAAATTATTATTGTTATTATTTGTCATAATATCTTATTAATGCGTCAAATATATGTAGAAATAATAGACTATACACTATTTTTTCTATTATCCTATACTGTATTATCAAATTATTAAAAAACTTTAAGATTATTTGATACTTCAATAAATTATCTGTGATTGTTAATGGTTGGGGATTATTTCTTCTGGTTAAATTATCAATTTTGATATAAATGATGATTTTTTATGTCGAAAAACAAGGTTCTGAAAATCTTATAAATCAATTTTAAGACCTTTTGTGTTTTTGTTAGACTGAAGTGTTAGTGAAAAGTGTTAAAATCAATTTTAAGGTGTTTTTTAAGCGATTTAAGACGTTTTTAATTAATCAACAAATGTTGATAAATTTCTTGTTGAGTCGATAAAAAGCTTTTTAAAAGGGTGATAATTTCGTATATTTGTTTGTATTCAGAAGGATGCTATTTGGCATCTTTTTTTGTGAAATACAACTAAACTCAAATTAAGATAAAATATAGAATATGAGCGAACCAAAAGAAGAATTTAATAAGCACAATTATTCAGCAGATAGTATTCAGGCTTTAGAAGGTATGGAGCATGTGCGTATGCGTCCGTCTATGTATATTGGTGATGTTGGTACTAGAGGATTGCATCATCTAGTATATGAAGTTGTAGATAACTCAATTGATGAGGCGCTTGCTGGACATTGTAATAATATTACAGTAATTATCAATGAGGATAATTCTATTACCACAGAAGATGATGGTCGTGGTATTCCTGTAGATTTACATAAAAAAGAAGGAGTTTCTGCGCTTGAGGTTGTAATGACTAAAATTGGAGCAGGGGGTAAGTTTGATAAAGATTCTTATAAAGTATCTGGTGGTTTACACGGTGTTGGTGTAAGTTGCGTTAATGCCTTATCAGAGCATTTAACGGCTACCGTTTACAGAGATGGAAAAGTTTATGAACAAGAATATGAGCGTGGTAAATCTTTATACCCAGTAAAACAAATTGGAGAAACTGATAAAAGAGGAACAACAGTTACCTTTAAACCAGACTCAACAATTTTTACCCAAACATTAGAATACAGTTACGATACTTTAGCTAGTAGATTACGTGAATTGGCTTACTTAAATAAAGGTATTACCATTCATTTAGTTGATAGAAGAAGTAAAAAAGAAGACGGTGAGTTTGAAGGTGAAACATTTCATTCAACTGAAGGTTTAAAAGAATTTATCAAGTATTTAGATGCTACTCGTGAGCCTTTAATGAAAGATGTAATTGCTTTTGAAGGTGAAAAAAATGGTGTTCCGGTAGAGGTAGCAATGGTTTACAATACGTCTTATGCAGAAAATTTACATTCTTATGTGAATAATATTAATACGCATGAAGGAGGAACACACTTGTCTGGTTTCCGTCGTGGTTTAACACATACACTTAAGAAGTATGCTGATGAATCAGGGTTGCTGAAAAATTTAAAATTTGAAATTGCCGGAGATGATTTCCGTGAAGGCTTAACGGCAATTATATCTGTGAAAGTTCAAGAACCTCAATTTGAAGGGCAAACTAAAACTAAATTAGGTAATCGTGAGGTTTCTGCTTCTGTAAGTCAAGCGGTTTCAGAAATGCTTACCGATTATTTAGAAGAACACCCAGATGATGCGAAAATTATTGTTCAAAAAGTAATTCTTGCAGCGCAAGCACGTCATGCAGCACAAAAAGCTCGTGAAATGGTGCAGCGTAAAACGGTGATGAGTATTGGAGGTTTACCTGGGAAATTAAGTGATTGTTCAGAACAAGATCCAGCTAAATGTGAAGTGTTTCTTGTAGAGGGAGATTCGGCAGGTGGAACTGCAAAGCAAGGTCGTGATAGAGCCTTTCAAGCGATTCTTCCACTACGTGGTAAAATTTTGAACGTTGAAAAAGCAATGGTTCACAAAGTGTTTGAAAACGAAGAGATTAAAAATATTTTTACAGCTTTAGGTGTTACTATTGGTACAGAAGAAGATAGTAAAGCATTAAATCTTTCAAAATTAAGATATCATAAAGTTGTAATTATGTGTGATGCAGATATTGATGGTTCTCACATTGCAACTTTAATTTTAACGTTCTTTTTTAGATACATGAAAGAATTAATAGAAAACGGACATATTTATATTGCAACACCACCTTTGTATTTAGTTAAAAAAGGTGCTAAAAAGCAATATGCTTGGTCTGATAAAGAACGAGATGGTATTGTTTCAGAATTTGGAGATGGTTCTAAAATACAACGTTATAAAGGTCTTGGAGAAATGAATGCATCTCAACTTTGGGATACAACAATGAATCCTGAGTTTAGAACCATGCGTTTAGTTCAAATTGACAATGGAACAGAAGCCGATAGAATTTTCTCTATGCTTATGGGTGATGAAGTGCCACCTCGTAGAGAGTTTATTGAAAAGAATGCTATTTATGCAAATATTGATGCGTAAATAAAGTATTAATTTTAGTGTTATTTAAAAAGAGGCTCTCTAAAATTTTAGAGAGCCTCTTTCATTATTAGGGATAATATGTTTTATAAAAGCTATGGATTAAAACCTAAAACATAATATTATCAACCTAACATCAATCAACTAAAATATACCTACTCTTACACTTGGTGTATTAACTCTAACACCTGTACTAATTGTACTTCTTCTTGGGTGTCTATTATAGTAATAGTCATGATAGCCATAATAATAAAATGAAGCATGTTGATAATAGTAATCACTATGATGACAATGATTATCGCAATGTTCATAATGATTTGCATAAGCATCTTTTTTGCCCTTCATATAAGCTTTGTACGCTTTTCTGTCTTTTTGTTTTAGGCTTTTCTCGTATGCTTTTTGATCTTCCCAAAAGGACTCTTCATCAGCTTTAGTTTCAGCAATGAATTGTTGTTCGTATTTAGCATCTTCCACAGCTCTTTTTTGATAATATGATTTCTTATCAATGGTTGTTTCATTTGAAATTTCAGATTCTTGAGCTTGACCTATAAAAGAAAAACCTAATACTATAATGAATACGGATGTTTTAAATAATTTCATAATTTTCAACTTTTAAATTATTAATTTGCTCTAATGAGCCTTCATTAATAAGACACCTTAAAAGTATTTTACCCTACGGTTTATTATTTAATTTGAAAATTTTATGAAACTTAAATGAATTTATAAGAATTACCTTCCTCCATTAGCTTGTAAGTCTGCTATACATTGTGAGTCTAACTGTGGTGCAGAACTCATATTTGCCATGTTAGAAATATTTCTTGCAGATTCTGTTGCCCAATACATTAAACAACTTTCTTCATTACAATGTTTTGGATGTTCTGCGTCTTCATGATCACTTTGTAAAGCTGTTCCTAGATTTGTGAGTCCAAAAATATGCCCGAATTCATGGTTAATTACCGTAGTTTCTAAAAGAGATCGATTTGGTTTTAAAGGGCCATTGCTTAAACCTTTAACTGTTTCTTCGTAAATTACAAAAGAGGTATTCCAATAAGCAGTTCCTAAAACAATAGTGTTATCTTCATCAGAATCTTTATCTGATTTTCCATCTGAAAAGTATGCCCAAACTGCAATCTGGTCTGTTGTGTTGTAGTATTTACGCTGTTCTTTTTCAATATCTGCAATATCATTAATAGTGTAAACGGATTCCCCAGGAGAAGAAATGGCTCTTTTTTCAAAGGTTATGCCATCTGGTTTATATGTTCTGTTTGTTATAAATGATACAAAATTATCAATGGCAGTTTGTGAAGGTTCAAAACCTTCAACATAAACTATTTCAATAATCATGCTTGTAAATGTATTATCTGAGAGTAAATCGTTAGCAGAACTGCCTGTAGCTTGCCTATTTAAGGCTTTGTTTACTGTTGGGTTTGGGTTGTTTGTATCGCCATCTGTTGCTTCGTCTTTTGAGCAAGCCGTTATAATGACTAATAATAGCGTAAGTATTAAAATTTTAAATTTCATGATTTTACAATTATTTTTAACATTAAAAACAGCTACCTAATTTAGGTAGCTGTTTTACCATAACATACGTAACAAATGCTAATTTAGTTTTAAATTTGGGTTAAAACTAAAGTTATGGCAGCATTTGTTGTGCTTTGTAATGATATTGAACTGTTAGAATAACTAGTTACTTCCCATGTATTATTTAATAACTCAAAAGTTGCATTTCCACTAAAAGTAAGTGTTAAATAAACTTCTAATTCTGAAGCAACTTCGTAAGTTCCTTCAACATCATTTATAGTTGTGTTTACTGTATTTTGTGCTAAACATGATAAATCGTTTGCAAAATCTATAGTGTAATCTGCATAATCATTTGCTGTGTTTACACCTGTGTTTATAAAAGATTCTACTTTAAAAGCGCCTTCAACTAAAATGTTTTCTAGATTTTGAGCATTTTCTTCTGCTTCATCCATGGCATCATCATTAGCTAAACAATCTGTAATATGTGCTTGTAAATCCATGTCGCTTGTAATTTCAATAACCGTATTGCTTTGGCCATTTAAGTTAGCTGTTATTGGATAGTTTACAGCAAATAATTCATCATTTCCAAAACTATTCATGTAAGCATATAATTGTTGTTCCGATTCTATAACAACACTACCCGTTTGCTCAAAATTTAAACTATAAGTTAAAATTGTTATAGGAAAATCAATATTTAAACAGTTAATAGCATCTTCACCAGTATTTTCAGCTTGAGAGCAAGCATTAATAAGGGCGTCATATTCTGTTTGGTTTGCCACTTCAACTTCTGTATAGTTACTTAGTTTTACAGATAATGGGAATTGAAACTGAATATTGTCATCATCGTTTGTAAACTCTCCAAGAATACTTAAAACTAAAGCATAATCTGCTTGACTTATTAATGTAACATCAGTGTTATTTATAGTTGCTGTAACAGGAAATAAAATTGATGAACATGATGCGCCATCTAAAAAGTCGTCAAAACTACCATCGTACATTGATGAACGTTCTAAATTATTTGCTGTAGGAGATTGAGCAGAGTTTGTATTTGGATTTTGTCCGTTTTCGTTATCAATTTCATCTTGGCACGATGTTAATGATAGAATTGAAATAAATAATAAAGTTGTTAAAAATTTTAAATTTTTCATAATATTAATTTTAGGGTTTGTAAATTTAATGACGATTATTTCGCCTTTCTGTATTTAAGACTCTTAGCATTAAATTTACCCTACGCTTTTTTTTAATTTTTTAGTGTTTTGTGTTTAATAAACTGATTTTTAATCAATTATTTAATTGGTTTTTTATTTCTATTTTTGCCTAAATCTACATTGTAAAAACAATTTATGAGCAACCCCAAGCACAAACTTTGTGATGAATCTTATTTTAATAACTTTTATTTAGAGCATATTCAAGCTGTAAATAATTTTGCGTTTTATAAGTGTGGCGATAAAGCGGCATCATTAGATTATGTACAAGATGCTTTTGCAAAAATATGGGAAAACTGTTCTAAAATAGATTTCGAAAAAGCAAAAACGTATCTGTTTACTACAGTTAATAATTTATTTTTAAATGCGATACGCCACCAAAAAGTTGTGTTGTCTTATGCGAAAGAGTCTCCATATATAGATAAAACGAACCAAAGTCCTGAATATTTATTAGAAGAAGATGAATTTAAAAAGAAGTTGCTCTCTGCAATTTCAGATTTAAGTGAAGAGCAGCGCGAAGTATTTTTATTAAATAGAATGGAAGATAAAAAGTACAGAGAAATTGCCGATTTACTTAATATTTCGCAAAAAACGGTAGAAAAAAGAATGTCTGCTGCTTTAAAAATATTGCGTAACAAAGTAGATAATTTAAAAGTTTAAATTTTACTGTAGGGTAAATATATATATAGGTGTCTTAGTTATAGAAGTATAAAATTAATGAATAAAGAAAACGACATATTAAAGTGGTTTAATGGAGAAATATCTCTTGAGGAAATTAAAAAAAGATATCCTCAGGAAGATTTTTCATCGCTTGAAAAACTAGGTTTTTATTCAAAACAAATTGATATTCCTAAAATAGATGCTCAAAAAGCACTAGAAGATTTTAAAACAAGAACGTTTAAAAAGGATGAGACAAAGGTTATTTCATTAAATTTTAAATCATTTTTAAAAATAGCAGCCATTTTTGTGGTTATGCTAACGTCTTCTTACTTCTTGTTTTTTAATAACACAAAGTCTTATTCAACAGAAATAGCACAAACAGAAACCTTAAGCCTTCCAGATAATTCTGAAGTTATTCTAAATGCGCAATCAAAACTTACATTTAATAAAAAAGAGTGGAAGCAAAGCCGAAATCTTAATTTAAAAGGTGAAGCTTTTTTTAAAGTGACTAAAGGTGAAAAGTTTACTGTAAAAACAGATGTTGGTAATATACAAGTGTTGGGAACACAGTTTAATGTAAAAGAACGCGCTAATTATTTTGAAGTAAAATGTTATGAAGGCTCTGTAAGAGTTACACATAATAATAAAACAACCATATTAACCACAGGAAAAGCATTTAGAGTTGTTGATGGAGAAATTATTGAGACTAAAGATTTTTATGCTAAAAATCCATCATGGTTAGCTAAAGAGTCTAATTTTGATAATGTGCCATTATGGCAAGTTATAAACGAGTTAGAAATTCAATATGATATAACTATAAAAGCTTCTAATGTTAATGTGAATAAAATGTTTTCTGGTAGTTTTACACATACCAATAAAAATATGGCGTTGCAATCTGTAACGATTCCACTTAAATTAAGCTATAAAATAAATAGTAAAAAAGTAGAGTTCTATAACTATGAAAAGAACTAAAAATTTTTTCAGTTTATTTTTAATATGTTGTAGTTTTTCTTTTAGTATTCAATCTCAAGAAAAGTTACCACTTTTAGATTTACTTCCGCAATTAGAAATTAAATTTGATGTAAAGTTTTCTTATTCAGAAAGCGATGTTAATGCTATTATTGTTGATAGCCCAAATGAAGCCGATTCGATAAATAAGATTATAGAAACACTTAATCAAACCACAATTTTAAACTTCAAGTTTCTTAACGAGCGTTATATTACGGTTTCTACAATAGATAAAAGAATTTCTATTTGTGGTTTGGTGATTACTCAGGCCAATAATGAACCTCTATTGGGTGCGTCTGTCGTGATTAAAAACTCTTCAAAAGGATTAATTACAAATGTTGATGGGGAATTTCAATTAGCAGATGTTGGTATTAATGAAACCGTTGTAATTTCTTTTTTAGGCTATGAAAATCTGATGGTTAAAGCAAAAGATTTAAGATTCATAGATAATACTTGCAAAACAATAGTTATGCAAGAAAAAAATGAAGAGTTAAATCAAGTTTTAATATCTAAGTTTTTAACCACAGGTTTGCAAAAGCGAATTGATGGAAGCACCATTTTAAATACTGAAAAATTTGGTATTTTACCAGGACTTACCGAGCCAGATATTTTACAATCTATTCAAGCATTGCCAGGTGTTGAAAGTGTTAATGAAAGTATTGCGAATATTAATGTTAGAGGAGGTACTAACGACCAAAATTTAATGCTTTGGGATAATATTAAAATGTATCATTCTGGACATTTTTTCGGACTCATTTCAGCATACAATCCTTATCTTACCAATAAAGTTGTTGTAATGAAAAATGGGACACCTAGTGAGTTTAGTGATGGTGTGTCTAGCACTATTAATATGTCTACAAAAGATGTGATTGGAGATGATTTTTCTGGTGGATTTGGCTTTAATTTATTGCATGTCGATGCCTTTTTAGAAATACCAATAAGTAAAAAATTAGCCTTACATGTTTCTGGAAGAAGATCTTTTACAGATATTTTTAATACACCAACTTATGATAATTATTTTGAACGTAGTTTTCAAGATAGCGAGCTTACAACAAATGATGACAACATAAGTGAAAGTAATAGATCATCAGAATTTTACTTTTACGATTACACAGCAAAAATACTTTTTGATTTTAATGAAAATCATAAGCTTAGAGCCAATATAATTGGTATAAGTAATAATTTAGATTATACTGAAAGTTATACTAATAATACAGATGAAACAGAATCTAAAACAAGTAATTTACAACAAGAAAATTTAGGCTTAGGAACTAGTTGGAACGCTATTTGGAGCGATAAGTTTATAACAGATATAACTGCTTTTTATTCTAAATACAATGTAGATGCAACAGATTATAGAATTGAAACAGATCAAAAATTAACACAAGCTAATGAGGTTTTAGAAACAGGATTTAAGCTTAAAACTAATTTTAAAATTAATAAGGTTTTTAATCTCTTAAATGGCTATCAGTTTAGTGAAATTGGTATTTTAAACGAAACCACAGTTAGTTCGCCATCCTATAGTAAAACAAAAAAAGACGTTTTATTAAACCATGCGCTTTTTAGCGAGTTAGAATATAATAAGGATAATACGTATTTGCGATTAGGTGTTCGTGGAAACTATTTTCAAAAATTTGATAAATTTATTGTTGAGCCTCGTTTAAATTTCAGGCAAAAGTTATCCAATAAACTAGCTATTAAATTGCAAGGTGAGTTTAAAAATCAGTCTGCAAATCAAAAAATAGATTTTCAAGATGATTTTTTAGGTGTTGAAAACAGACGTTGGATTTTAGCAAATGAGAAAGATATTCCAATTTCAGAAAGTAAACAAGGGTCTTTAGGTTTTGAGTTTAAACATAATAATATACTAATTGATGTCGAGGGTTTTTATAAAGTAATTGATGGTATTACCGCTTCAAATCAAGGGTTTTATAACAATTTTCAATATATAAATGCTACAGGAAGTTATAATGTTAAGGGGGTTGAGTTTTTAATAAATAAAACAGCAAACAAATCCAGTGCTTGGTTAAGTTATACATACAGTATTAACGATTATAAATTTGAAAGTTTTACACCATCTACTTTTCCTAATAATGTTGATATTAGGCATTCAGTTTCTTTGGCTTTTAATTATAACGTTTTAGATAATTTAGAAGTTTCAGTTGGCGGTATTTGTAGATCCGGCCAGCCTTATACAAAACCAATTGAAGGTAACGAAACTGTACAAAATGGTAATACAACTACTGTTAATTATGACACACCTAACAATGAAAATTTAGAAGATTTTATAAGGTTAGATACTTCAATCAATTATAATTTTAATATTTCAGAATCTGTTTTAGGGGTATTTAGAGTTGGTGTTTTAAATATTTTAAATAGAAAAAACAGCATTAATCGTTATTATGAGGTTAATCCAGATGATTCTAATAAAGCTTTACAAATAGATAATAAATCTCTTGGTTTAACTCCGAATTTAAGTTTTAGAGTTAAATTCTAAATAAATAACATCGATTAAATACAATTTTACACGATTAAATGCTTTTTTGTGTTTTTTTTTCTTATGTTTGTGTAACCAAATTTATTATAAATGAAAAAGATAATTTTACTTACGTTACTAGTGTTGGCAACAACAATTTCTCAAGCTCAAAATGATATCGATGCATTACTTGCTGCGGGTGTTGATGATGCTGCAAAATTTGCTAATGATTATTTAGCACCAGGAACTAATGGTTTAATGCACAGTATGAACTCTAACTGGTTTAACACGGCAGATGCAAAACCTTTAGGAGGTTTTGAAATTTCTGTTGTTGTAAATGCTGCATCTGTAAAAGATGAAAATAAGGTGTTTAATTTAAATACTGATGATTATAATAATGTTCAATTTGTTCAAGGGCCAAGTTCTCAAATGGTTTCATCAGTTTTAGGGGAAAATAACCCAGCCATTTTTGTTGAGGTCGAGTATGAAGATGCAATTTTTGGAAGCCAGACAGAGCAAATAGAATTACCACAAGGTATTGGTTCAGAAAATATAAGTTTAATACCAACAGCATTTATACAAGGTGCATTAGGATTAAGTAAAGGTATAGAACTTAAAGCGCGTTTTGTGCCTAAAATTGATGCAGATGATGTTTCTTTAAGCATGTATGGTGCAGGCGTACAGTTTGAAGTGACCAAGTGGTTGCCTGCAGATAAATTATTACCAGTTGCTATATCTGGTTTAGTGGCTTACACGCATTTAGATGGTTCTTATGACTTAACAGATTCGTCTGGAATACAAGGCGAAAATCAACGTGTTGAAAACGCTACTAATACTTGGTTGTTTCAATTAATAGCATCTACTAAATTGCCAATAATTAATTTTTACGGCGGTTTAGGATATATTAAAGGGAAATCAGAATCAGATTTATTAGGAACTTATAGGGTTACTAATGGTGTTTTAACATCAGAAGATATTGTAGATCCATTTTCGGTATCAAGTGAAGCTTCTTCGGTACGAGGAACTATAGGAACAAAATTAAAATTAGGTTTTTTTAGACTTAATGCAGAATATCATTTATCAGAATTTAACGCTTTTTCAGTAGGAATCAATTTTGGTTTCAGGTAGTAAGCGTTTAGAAAATATAATTATTTAGTTTTAGTTAGTTTATGTTTAGTTTTCCTTAAAAAGTACAAGATTAAATCTTGTACTTTTTTTATTTAGAGTATTTTAATTCGTAATTTCGCATGACTTACATCAGTATTTTAATGATTTAAAATGTTGAAGTTTGTATCGTAAAATATCAATTAAATTAAAATATAAATTAAAATGAAAGTAACAGTAGTAGGAGCAGGTGCCGTAGGTGCAAGTTGTGCAGAGTATATCGCCATTAAAAACTTCGCTTCAGAAGTTGTTTTGTTAGACATCAAAGAAGGATATGCAGAAGGAAAAGCCATGGATTTAATGCAATGCGCATCCTTAAATGGTTTTGATACTAAAATAACTGGAATTACTAACGATTATAGCAAAACAGCAAATAGTGATATTTGTGTAATTACTTCAGGAATTCCTCGTAAACCAGGAATGACACGTGAAGAATTAATAGGTATTAATGCAGGTATTGTAAAAGCGGTGTCTTCAAGTTTAATAGAGCATTCTCCTAATACTATTTTAATTGTTGTGAGTAACCCAATGGATACCATGACGTATTTAGCACACAAATCTACAGGATTGCCTAAAAACAGAATTATAGGTATGGGTGGAGCTTTAGATTCTGCTCGTTTTAAATATAGATTAGCTGAAGCTTTAGAAGCGCCAATTAGTGATGTAGATGGTATGGTGATTGGAGGACATAGTGATACAGGTATGGTTCCATTAACTTCTCATGCAACTAGAAACAGTATAAAAGTTTCAGAATTTTTAAGCGAAGAGCGTTTAGAGCAAGTAGCTGCCGATACTAAAGTTGGAGGTGCTACACTTACTAAATTATTAGGTACTTCGGCATGGTATGCACCTGGAGCTGCAGTAAGTGGTTTAGTTCAAGCCATTGCTTGTGATCAAAAGAAAATGTACCCATGTTCTACGCTATTAGAAGGTGAGTATGGTTTAAATGACATATGTATTGGTGTACCAGTAATTTTAGGTAAAAACGGTATAGAACAAATTGTTGATATTGAATTAAGTGATGCTGAAAAAGCACATATGTTAAATAGTGCAGAAGGTGTTAGAAAAACAAATGGATTATTAGATGTATAACATCTAAATACATTTAAGTAGATATTTATATAAAGACTGTAGAAATACAGTCTTTATTTTTTATATTTGGCGCATGTTAAAAAAATGGTACATAGGTACTTTTATTATTATTCTTACTCTGTTGGGTATTGTTTCCCAACGACCTGCAGTTATAGCAAATCAAGAAATTGTATTGCAATTTACAGATGTTGCAGTAACCATTGATGAGGTTAAAAACACTATTGCAATTGTAAAGAAACAGTTGCAAGATTTAGGTGTAGACAATATTCAAGTAAAAGAAGGTGAACTTGGTAAGTTGAAAATAACTTATTATAGCGATGCTGATGTTACTCTTATAAAAGAAACATTTTCTAAAGAGAAAAAGGTAGAAATTGATTTTACAGCCAATCATAATAAAAATTCAAACCAACTTCCGTTAGGTGAAGATACTATTAGTTATAATCTTGATATTTATGAAATTCAAGATGGAAACGATACCGATTGGGATTTAAATGGCATAAGCGTTATTCAGTTCGACACAAAAAGTGATCGTTTTTTTGACCCAAACCCACACATACTTTTCAATACTATAATAGTTAGTAACGACAATAAAATTGTAAAACTAACCTATAAAGTGCGTAGGAATATTGCTATTACAATAGATGATATACTACACAAAATTCCTGAAGTTAGAGCTGGCCCCATTTGCTAATGGGCAAATTTAAAAGTGAATCTTTTCATAATCAATAAAAAGATTCATAAAAACTTTTAAAATTGTTTCATAAATACATTCTCAAATTAGCTTTCATCAATTAAAAAAAGCTAGAAATTTTAATTAAATATAAAAATTGTCAAATTATACGGGAAATTCTATATTTGCTCGTTTAAAAAAATTTGACCTAAAAAATATAAAAATGCAAAATAAAGGATTAGTAAAGTTATTTGCTCTTTTGTTTGGTTTGGTAAGTCTTTATCAACTTTCATTCACATTCAAATCAAATCAAATTGAAAGTGAAGCAGCAGAAATAGCTATTAATAAAATTCCAGAATCAGAAGATGACTATCGTGCAAAACGTAGTCAAGAAGAAGCTAACTATTTACAGTCAATAGCAACCGATACGGTTTTTAACATAGGTATTGCAAAATTCACTTATAACGATGTGAAAGCAAAAGCAATGAACCTTGGTCTTGACTTAAAAGGTGGTATTAACGTAATTCTTCAAGTGTCTGTAAAAGACATTTTAAAAGGATTAACAAATAACACTAAAGACCCTCTTTTTAACAAGGCTTTAGATGATGCTACCGAGCTTCAAAAGAATAGTCAAAATACTTATTTACAAGATTTCTTTGTGGCTTTTGATAAAATTAAAGGAGACACAAAATTAGCATCTCCAGATATATTTTATACCAAAGCACTAGATGGTGAAATTGATGGAACCATGTCTGATGATGAGGTTAAAAACATCATCGAAACAAAAATTGATGAATCAATTGTTTCTGCTTTTGAGGTATTACGTAAACGTATTGATGAGTTTGGTGTAACATCACCAAATATTCAGCGTTTAGGGTCATCTGGTCGTATTTTAGTTGAATTACCAGGAGTTAAAGATGTAGAACGTGCTACAGGTTTATTACAAAGTACAGCACAATTAGAATTTTGGGATGCTTATAAAGGGGAGCAATTCTTTCCATTTTTATCTCAAGCTAATGAAGTTTTAAAAGATATTGTTGATACAAAAACTGATGCAGAACAAGCTGAACCACAAGATGAAGAAAATGCTACAGATTCTCAAATTGATGATTTATTAGGTGATGCTGAAACTGATTCTACGGCTGTTGCAGCAGTAAACCCGGTTTTCGATTTAATAAGAGGACAAGGTTATCCTGGAGGACCAGTTATTGCTAAGTTTGAAATTAAAGACAAAGAAACCGTTCTTGATTATTTAAATAAACCAGAAGTTAGATCATTACTTCCAGCAGAACAACGTTATACTAAATTCGTTTTCGGGAAACCAGAAAAAGATAGCGAATTAGTCGATTTATATGCATTAGATGGTAATAGAGAAAACACACCGCAATTAAGTGGCGCGGTAGTAACCGATGCTCGTAACCAATTTGGACCAACAGGAAAATCGGAAGTATCTATGCAAATGAATGCAAAAGGTGCTAAGATTTGGGAGGAAATGACAGGTAAAGCATATACACAAGGTAGCCAAATAGCTATTGTTTTAGATGACGTTGTATATTCTGCCCCAGGAGTAACTACAGGTCCAATTGCTGGAGGAAGTTCTTCTATTTCTGGGGACTTCACATTAAATGAAGCAATAGATTTAGCAAACGTATTACGTGCAGGTAAGTTACCAGCATCAGCAGATATTATTCAAAGTGAAGTTGTTGGGCCATCATTGGGTCAAGAAGCTATTGATAGTGGTAAAATGTCTTTCACAATTGCTTTAGCATTAGTATTACTTTGGATGATATTTTACTACGGTAAAGCGGGTGCATTTGCAGATATTGCTATGTTATTAAACATTTTATTAATCTTCGGTATTTTATCAGGATTAGGAGCTGTCCTAACATTGCCAGGTATTGCAGGTATCGTGCTAACAATTGGTATGTCAGTTGATGCGAACGTACTTATATTTGAACGTATTCGAGAAGAACTTGGCAAAGGCAAGGGGCAAAAAGAAGCGATTCAGGATGGATTTAGTAATGCCTTATCATCTATTTTAGATGCGAATATAACAACAGGTTTAACAGCTTTAATTTTATTCATTTTTGGTACAGGACCAATTAAAGGATTCGCTACTACTTTACTAATAGGTATTGGAACATCTTTATTTACAGCTATTTTTATTACTAGATTATTAATTGATTGGTATGCAAATAGAGGTGGAAAATTAGATTTCTCTACAGGAATTACTAAAAATCTTTTTAGAAACATCAATATAGAATTCTTAAAGAAACGCAAAGTGGCTTACATTATTTCTGGTGCTTTCATTTTATTAAGTTTAGGATCTTTATTTACAAATAGTTTAGATCAAGGTGTAGATTTTGTAGGAGGAAGAACTTATCAAGTACGTTTTGCACAAGATATTAGTGCTTCTGAAATAACAGGTGTTTTATCTCAGCCAGACGTGTTTGGAAGTGCAGATGCAAAAACATTTGGAGATGCAAATCAGTTAAAAATTACAACAAAATACAAAGTAAACGAAACAGGTTCTGAAGTTGATGAAGATATTAGAAAAACACTTTACTCGGCTTTACAACCACATTTAGACGGTGTATCATATGAGGATTTTATTAGTGATGCCGATACTAAAACAGTTGGTTTAATGAAGTATTACAAAGTAAGTCCAACAATTGCCGATGATATTAAACAAGCATCATTCTGGGCAATTTTAGGGTCTTTAATTGTAGTATTCTTATATATTTTAATTCGTTTTAAAAGATGGCAATACTCACTTGGTGCTGTTGTTGCAGTATTCCATGATGTATTAATTGTATTAGGTGTATTCTCACTAACATACAAGTTTATGCCTTTTAGTATGGAAATTGACCAAGCATTTATTGCAGCCATACTAACTGTAATAGGTTACTCATTAAATGATACTGTAGTTGTATTTGATAGAATTCGTGAATTTTTTAACGAGCATTCAAACTGGAACTTTAATAAAGTTGTAAACGTATCTTTAAGCAGTACTTTAAGTAGAACTTTAAATACGTCGTTAACTACTTTGGTAGTATTATTAGCTATATTTATTTTTGGAGGTGATTCTATTAGAGGATTTATGTTTGCTTTAATAGTAGGAGTTGTAGTAGGTACATACTCATCACTATTTATTGCTACACCAATAATGTATGATACTGTACAAGGATTAGAAGATAAAAAGAAGAAGAAAGACTAACTCAAAATTTTTTTCTTTATTGAAAAGCCTATCATTTTTTGATAGGCTTTTTTTTGATTTCATTTAGCATCAAAATAAATAGAGTTTAATTTACAGAGCTAAATATAAAATTTTTGAAGACGGTTTTCCTGAAAAGTCAAATTTCAAAACAGCTTTAATTTATTAAGTAAATACTTTATATTACATTTACATTTCATAAAATTTCCATATTGATATCTCCATCATCCATAGAACAAGTATTTGAAACCGCCCGAGTAGAGGAGGTGATAGGTGATTTTGTAAATCTTAAAAAAGCAGGTAGTAACTTTAAAGGTTTAAGTCCGTTTAGCGACGAGCGTTCACCAAGTTTTATGGTATCTCCTGTAAAGCAAATTTGGAAAGATTTTTCTACGGGTAAAGGCGGAACATCTGTTTCATTTTTAATGGAACATGAGCATTTTACTTATCCAGAAGCTATAAGGTATTTGGCAAAAAAATACAATATTGAAATTGAGGAAACAGAACAATCTAGCGAGCAAAAAGAAAAAGCTAACGAACGAGAAAGTTTATATTTAGTAAGTGAATTTGCCAATACTTATTTTCAAAAAGTATTACATAAAACAGATCAAGGAAAATCGATTGGCTTAAGTTATTTTAAAGAGCGTGGATTTACAGATGAAACTATTAAAACATTCGATTTAGGATATTCATTAAACGAGTGGCAAGTTTTTACAGATGAAGCTTTAAAGCAAGGATATAATCTTGACTATTTAGAAAAAACAGGACTTACCATAGTAAAAGAAGAGAAGCGTTTTGATAGGTTTAAAGGACGCGTTATGTTTCCTATAAAAAGTATGAGTGGTCGGGTTTTAGGCTTTGGAGGACGTATTCTTATTAATGACAAAAAAGCCGCCAAATATGTAAACTCACCAGAGAGTGATATTTATCATAAAAGTAAAGTGTTATATGGCATTTATCATGCCAAGCAAAGTATAGCCAAAGAAGATAATTGTTTTTTAGTTGAAGGTTATACAGATGTTATTCAGTTTCATCAAACAGGGATAAAAAATGTAGTATCCTCATCAGGAACTGCTTTAACTTCAGAACAAATTAGACTTATAAATCGTCTTACAAAAAATATAACGGTGTTATTTGATGGAGATGCAGCAGGGATGCGTGCGTCGTTACGAGGTATAGATTTGATTTTGGAACAAGGTATGAACGTGAAGGTTTGTACATTTCCACAGGGTGAAGATCCAGATAGTTTTGCAAAACAAAATACCCTTGAAGAATTGTCTTTGTATTTAGAGGATAATGCAAAAGATTTTATTCAGTTTAAAGCATCGGTTTTATATGAAGAATCTAAAAACGACCCCATAAAGAAGGCTGATACAGTTAGGGATATTGTAAATAGTATTTCTAAAATACCTGATCGTATTAAAAAAGAAATTTATATACAAGAGTGTGCCAGAATTATGGATATAAGTGAGGAAGTTCTATTCAGCACACTAGCACAAATAAATAAAAAGGAGTTTCAAGAAGATAATAAGCAATATAAAAATGAGCAAAAAGCTTTTGATGTTATAAAGCATCAACAACCTGTAAAAAAGGTGGATGTTCAATATGTTTTAGAGCGAAAAATCATTGAAGTTTTGTTGCTTTACGGAAATAAAAAAGAAGATTTTGAAGACTTAGTTTTAAAAGAGAATGATAAGGGAGAACTGGTTTTAGAGCCTGTAATTCATCAAGCTAAAGTGTTTGAGAAAGTGTTTTTAGACCTGCAAGATGATGAGATGGAGTTTACAAATCCACAGTTTAAAGAATTGTACTATACTATTATAGATAGGTTAAACCAAAACCCAGATTTCGAACTTAAAAACTTTGTAAATTCAGTAGAACAAGATATGGCTAATGAAATAACTACTATTCTTATGGAAGATGAGCGTTATGCATTAGATGATTGGAACCGCATGAATATTTTTCCAAAGAAAAAAACACACAGTATTGCACAACTAGTTAGCGAAACTATTTTAAGTTTACGTTGTTTTTTAATTGATCAAAAGGTGAAAGAGTTTCAGCAAGAAACATTGCAAAATAAAATAGACACGAATAGAAATATACTTGAAGAAGTAAAAGACTATTCGGGTCTAAAAATGTTATTGTCTAGAAAACTAAATAGAGTTTTATAGACCTTCGTTAAGTTTAGCTTGATTAACTAAATCAACTAAATTAGTAACTTTTAATTTACGCATTAAACGTGCTTTATAAGTACTAACCGTTTTTTCATTAATATCTAATTCTTTAGATATTTCTTTGTTCTTTTTACCAATAGTTAGAAGTTTTAAAACTTCAGATTCTCTGGTCGATAATTTTTTATAAAAAGTACCGTTAGTTTTATTAACTCTATTTCCAAAAGCTAATTGTTGTGTTAAATCGTTACTTAAATAAATACCGCCATCATTAACCTTTAATATGGCTTCATTTATTGTGATTACATTTACAGATTTTGAAATGTATCCAGATGCACCAGCTTTAATGGCGTTTATGGCATACACTTCTTCTGGTTGTGCACTAAAGATAATAGCTTTAATGTCTGGGTAATCATTTTTTAAATAACGTAAAACAGTTAATCCGTTAAGTTTAGGAAAATCTGTTTCCATTAAAATAATGTCTACAGGGTTTTTCTTAATAAATTCTAAGATGGCTTCGCCATCATCAACACTTCCAACAACTTTTATGTCAGAGGAAGCAGAAAATAAGACTTCTAGTCCCTTTCTTGTAATAGGGTGGTTGTCTGCTACTAATAATTTTATCATAATTAAAAAGCTTTTTAGAACTATTTTGAGAAATAGTTAAGTTTGAGAGATTAAGCTTGATGTAAATGTAAGAATTTTTTAAACAACCTGCAATAACATATGATTACATAAAAGTATCGGGAATTTCGCAAATTGGTATTGGCAACATCTTATGTTTATTCGAATTATTAAAGCGTTTGTATATTTTAAAAACTTCTTGCTCTCTGCCGCTAAAATCGTTGGCTGTTTTGCCTTCATCAGCCATTTTCATAGCCCATTCTAGTTCAGGGTAAGAAGCTCCTATTTGATCTTCATCAGTTCTGTCATCACCCCAAAGACCATCGGTTGGTGGAGCAACAATAATTTCTTTATTAACACCTAAATATTGTGCTATAGTATAAACCTCAGTTTTTAATAAATCTGCAATAGGACTTAAATCTACACCTCCATCACCATATTTTGTGTAAAACCCTACTCCAAAATCTTCTACTTTGTTACCTGTACCAGCTACTAAAAACTTTTCTAAAGCAGCAAAGTAATACAAAGTTGTCATACGTAACCTAGCTCTCGTGTTAGCTAAAGACATAAAGCGTTCCGCTTCATTATCAACATCGGGTAAAGCATCTATTAAACTATCAAATACTGGTGTTAAGTTAACTTGAGTGATACTTACATCATTAAAATTAGATTTTAACCATTCAATATGATTCATAGCTCTACTAACTTGAGTAGATGCTTGATGAATAGGCATTTCTAAACATAAAAGAGGTAATCCAGTTTTAGCGCAAAGTGTTGATGTTACTGCAGAGTCTATACCGCCAGAAACCCCAATAACAAAACCCTTCATGCCAGCGTTAGTGGCATAATCTTTTAACCAATTTACTATATAATCTACAACTTTTTCTGTTTGCATTTTAAATGAATTTAAATCTGAGAATAGTACCTTTGTAAACAAAAATAAACCATAGGCTCAATTTATAAAAATTTATATCGTTTAAGTTTCATATGAAATCAATAATATTATCTTTTATATTGTTATTTGTTGCTATTTCTTGCAAAAAAGAAAATAAAGCAGAGACTGAAATAGCTAAAATAAATACTGATATTAAAGTAGAACGTTTTGATAAGCTATTTTCAAAAGTTACTGCAAACAATTTATCCGAATTAAAAACAGCTTATCCTTTTATGTTTTCTGAAAAATATAAGGATTCATTTTGGCTAGCAAAAAAAAATGATACTTTACAAGTGCAATTGTTTAATGAAGTTGATAAAACCTTTAATAGTTTTGATGACACAGAAAACGAAATAGAAGCTTTATTTAATCATTTAAAATATTATTTCCCAGAGTTTAATCCTCCAAGAGTTATTACTACCACAAACGATGTAGATTATAGAAGCAAAGTAATAGTTACAGATACTATTGTGGTAATTGCGCTTGACACTTATTTAGGAAGTGATCATGAATTTTACGGTGGTATTCAAAAATATTTGAAATCTAACTTTAAAAAAGAGCAATTAGTTGTTGATATAGCAGAAGAATATGCCAAGAAATATATATATCAACCACAGCGTAAAACGTTACTTGATGAAATGATTTATTATGGAAAGCAACTCTATTTTAAAGATGTTATGATTCCTTTTAAAACAGATGCAGAACGTATAGGTTACACCCAAGCAGAATTAGATTGGGCAATGGCTAATGAAAGTTATGTTTGGCGCTACTTTGTAGAGCGTGAATTACTTTTTAGTACAGACTCTAAATTACCAGGTAGATTTATAAATGATGCACCATTTTCTAAGTTTTATTTAGAAGATATTGATGCTGATTCCCCTGGGAGATTAGGGCAATATGTTGGTTGGCAAATTATACGTGCATACATGGAACAAAATGATGTTACATTTAAGGAGATGCTAATAAAAAACACTGAAGATATTTTTAACAATACAAAGTTTAAACCTAGAAAATAATGGCAAATACTATAACCTCAAAAATCGAACTTAATGTTGAATTGGATGAAAACCGAGTGCCAGAAAAACTACATTGGACAGCACAAGATGGTGGTATAACAAATGAAGAAGCTAAAGCTATGATGCTTGCTGTTTGGGATGGTAAAACACAAGAGACATTACGTATAGATTTATGGACAAAAGACATGCCTGTTGATGAGATGAAAGTGTTTTTTCATCAAACCTTAGTTGCTATGAGTGATACATTTAATAGGGCAACTCAAGACGAAAAAATGACAGCTACAATGAAAGACTTTTGTGATTATTTTGCTGAAAAATTGGAGTTAAATAAATAATGTTTTAACTGATTTTTTGTTGAAAGAAGTTAGCTAACTAGAAAACTATTTTTACAAAAACTTGGTAATTTCTTGAATTCTTTAGTTTTCTAAATTTTTTCTAGTGAAAGTTAGAATATTACTTTCTATATAAAAAGTAGTTATTTACCAAGTCAATATAAATCTGTTTTGCCTCATCCTCAGTGATGTTTTCTACTTGAAATAGAGCATTAGTTTTAAAAGCATTAATTATAGCTTTTTTACTACTAGGTCTGCTATAATCATTAGTAGCTTTTTTATAATAAGCATAAAGCTTTAATAAAGTATCGGCAGGAAAAGGTTCACTGTGTGCATTAACACGCTTTACTGCATCTTGGAATTCTATGTCTAATTTTTTACTATTCATTAAGTTCAGCAATCACACTTTCGCCTCCGCGAACTTTTTGATTAAGAGACACTTTTATATCAGTATCTAATGGTAAAAATAAATCAACTCTTGAGCCAAACTTAATAAAGCCAGAATCACTTCCTTGTATTGCTTTGTCATTAAGTTTTGCGTAATTAACAATACGTTTGGCAAGAGCACCTGCTATTTGTCTATGTAGCACTTTTCCATAAGTTTCATTCTCTATAACAACTGTTGTGCGTTCGTTTTCCTCACTAGCTTTTGGATGCCATGCAACTAAATATTTACCAGGATGATATTTGCTAAAAATAACATTACCGCTAATAGGATAACGTGTTACATGCACATTTATAGGAGACATAAATACACTTACTTGTATACGTTTTTCTTTGAAGTATTCTTTTTCAAAAACTTCTTCAATAACTACTACTTTGCCATCAACAGGGGATACTACTTGTTTGTTATTTAGAGAGGTTTGTCGTTTAGGGTTTCTAAAAAATTGAAGTATTAATATTAAGAAAACCAATAAGGCAATCATAACAATGGCTCTTAACCATGAAATACTTATAAAATTATCAACCAATAAAAAAGAAGCAACTATAACAATAAATGTTATAAAAATGATTTTATGACCTTCCTTATGAAACATAATGTAAAATTCTTAAAAATAAATATATAAAAGGTGCTGCAAAAATAATACTATCTAATCGGTCTAGCAATCCACCATGACCAGGCATAATTACACCACTATCTTTAACTTTTGCCTGCCTTTTAAACTTAGATTCTATTAAATCGCCTAAGGTTCCAAAAACGCTAATAATAATGCTTAAAATCAACCAATTTGTAAACTCTAAAGAGTTTGTAAAGGTAGCAATAAAATAGCTAGCTACACATGAAAAAAACAATCCTCCTAGAAAACCTTCAACAGTTTTTTTTGGTGATATTTTTTCAAAAAGCTTTTGCTTACCAAAATTCTTGCCAACTATATAAGCAAAAGAATCATTTACCCAAACTAAAATAAATGAACCTAATAATATGTTAGGGTTATAATCTTCATAATAGTTTGCAATTAATATTAAAAAAACAAAGGCACTTGATAAATAAAATGTAGTGAGTATAAAACGTTTTGTTGCAAATAGAGGAATTGTTTTTTCTGAAAATAAATCTTTTATTAAAAATAGCTCAACAAATATAGATAGAACCATAAGTATTTGAGTAGCTTCATTTAAACCAAGATTTGTATTTAATACGGCTTGCCAATAGCCAAAAACAGCATATAATATAATAAATATAACATATGGAATATTACTTTTAAGTTGAATGAGCTTTTTGAATTCGCCTATACAAATTAAACCAAAAACAAAAAAAAGTGCTATTAATGCTTGTTCAAAATTTAAACAAATAATTAATAAGGAAACATAGAGTAACCCAGAAAATGAACGTACAAGAATTTCTTTCATTCTATAAATCTTCTAAAAGTAGTAGATATAAATTTTTGGCACTACTGCCATAGCTTAGAAAATCTTTTTCATCATCTGATTTAAAATGTTTTATAGTCGTAATATTAGTTGGAATTTTTTGTTTGTTTTTAGATTTTATTCCGCGTAAACCTTCTCCGATATTCTCAACAATTTGACTAGTTGTAGCAAACATTATAAAATTCACCGGTAACTCTGGGAGTTTTTTTTCAAATATTTGTTTTGATGAAATAAGGAGTGATCCATCATTTGCAATTAAATTTTCGCAAGTAGTTAATAAAAATGTAGAGTCACTTATTTTTTTTGTTGGTAGTAAGCCTGAATTTTTAAATTTAGCTTGTAAGTTCTGATCAAGTATTAAAACCTTTTCTTGTTCCCAGCTATTTTCTGCAATAATATAGTCTAAGTTTTCAAAAACTTCGTTTAAGTTTTCACAATACAAGAACTTACCGCCATTAGCTTTAAAGTTTATAGTAAACCTTTCGTCTATTGGTAGCTTTATTTCAGGCATATATTTGCCTCTATTTTCAGATTTTAATTCTTCTCCTGAACTCTCGGATTTAGAACCAAAAATTTTTCTAAAAAGACTCATTTAGTGAATTGCTATTAACCAAAATTTTTGAGATGTTTTTCAAATATAAAAAATCTTAAATTAACCATGCAGTTAATTTAAGATTTTTACTAAAAGCTTAACAAATATCTACTTTTCAGATTGCTCCTCTAAAGTTTCATTATTTACTTTTTTCTCTTCAGCTTCTTCTTTTACAAAAGCTCTTTTTCCAAATATTTTTTCGAGATTATCTTTAAAAATAACTTCTTTTTCTAAAAGAACTTCAGCAAGCTCTGTTAGTTTGTCTTTGTTCTTTTCAAGTAAATCAATAGCTCTTTTGTACTGTTTTTCAATAATATCTGAAATTTCTTGATCAATCAATTCTGCAGTTTGTTCACTATAAGGTTTAGAAAAACCAAACTCATTTTGTCCGGAAGAATCGTAATAAGTTAGGTTACCAACTTTATCACTTAATCCATAAACGGTTACCATAGCTCTAGCCTGTTTAGTCACCTTTTCAAGGTCGCTAAGTGCTCCTGTAGATATTTTGTTGAAAATTACTTTTTCGGCAGCACGACCACCAAGAGCAGCACACATTTCATCAAGCATTTGTTCTGGATGAACAATTAAACGCTCTTCTGGTAAATACCATGCAGCACCTAATGAACGTCCACGAGGAACGATTGTTACTTTTACTAAAGGTGCAGCATGTTCTAACATCCAACTTACTGTTGCATGACCAGCTTCATGATAAGCTACCGCTTTTTTCTCACTAGGAGTAATTATTTTATTTTTCTTTTCTAAACCACCAATTATTCTATCTACAGCGTCAAGAAAATCTTGTTTGTCAACAGCTTTTTTACCATTTCTAGCAGCTATTAATGCAGCTTCGTTACAAACGTTAGCAATATCAGCTCCAGAAAAACCTGGGGTTTGTTTAGATAGAAAATCTAAATCTAAATCTTTAGCTTTTTTAAGAGGTCTTAAGTGTACTTCAAAAATTTCTTTACGTTCACGAACATCTGGTAAATCAACAAAAATTTGTCTATCAAAACGTCCTGCACGCATTAAAGCTGTGTCTAAAATATCAGCTCTATTGGTAGCAGCAATAACAATAACGTTAGTATTTGTGCCAAAACCATCCATTTCGGTTAGTAGTTGGTTTAGTGTGTTTTCGCGTTCGTCATTGCTTCCAGACATAGCGTTTTTTCCTCTAGCACGACCAATGGCATCAATTTCATCTATAAAAATGATAGAAGGAGATTTTTCTTTGGCTTGTTTAAATAAATCTCTAACACGAGATGCACCAACACCAACAAACATTTCAACGAAATCTGAACCAGATAATGAAAAGAAAGGTACTTTAGCTTCACCGGCAACGGCTTTTGCTAATAAGGTTTTTCCAGTTCCTGGAGGTCCTACAAGTAATGCGCCTTTAGGGATTTTTCCTCCTAGTGTTGTGTATTTTTCTGGGTATTTAAGAAAGTCTACAATTTCTTGAACTTCTTCTTTTGCACCTTCTAAACCAGCTACATCTTTAAAACTTGTTTTAACTTCTGTATTTTGGTCAAAAAGTTTAGCTTTTGATTTTCCAATATTAAAAATTTGTCCACCAGCACCGCCGCCAGCACCACCTGACATACGACGCATGATAAATATCCAAACACCAATAAGTAAGATGAAAGGCAGAATTCCCATAAGAAGATTTCCCCAATCATTAGTTTCGGTATCAAATTTTACAACTGGCTTAACACTTAAATCTTTAGTGGCTTCATTTAATTTGTTTTCAAAATTTTGAAGATCACCAAATTCAAATTTATAGTTAGGTAATTTTGTAGCAGTAGGTATAAAGGTTTGAGGCTTTGAGTTTTTATGAATTTCTTTAGCTTCAGCATCTTTAGTTAAATAAACTTTTGCAACACGGGTGTTTTTAATGATATCTACTTTTTCAACGTCACCAGCTTCTAAATATTTAAAAAATTCTGCAGGAGTTGTTGCACTACCATCTGAATAACTTCCATTACTAAATAATTGAAAGCCTAAGAAAATAGCTATTAATATACCGTAAATCCAATACGGACTGAATTTAGGTTTCTTGTCTTTTATATTTTTTTTATCGTTTGCCATCTGATTTTTTTAGTAGCTAGTTTCTATTACTGTTGTTTTTGCATCGCCCCAAAGACTTTCAATATCGTAATACTCTCTTATGTGTTTTTGAAATACATGAACTACAACATTCACATAATCAATTAAAACCCATTCGGCATTATCAACACCTTCAGTGTGCCAAGGATTGTCTTTAAGCTCTTTGCTTACCTTTTTTTGTATGGAATTAACTATGGCGTTTACTTGCGTATTAGAAGTACCTTCGCAAATTATAAAGTAATCACAAACGGTGTTTTCAATATCTCTTAAATCTAGAATGTTTATTTCTTTGCCTTTAACATCTTCAATGCCACTAATTATTACTGATATTAATTGGTCTGTGCTTATTTTTTCTTTCGCCATTAATTTTATTTAATTTGTGCAAAGTTATTATTTTTTTAGTTCTTTATACTTTAAAATAATCATAAGATTTTTAAGCATAACAATAACTTCAATATGAACATAATCAAACTTGATGCCATCGATTCTACAAATTCATTTTTAAAAGAGATGATTAGTAAGCAAGAGGTTGCCGATTATACTGTTGTTGTTGCAGAATACCAAACAAATGGACGAGGGCAAATGGGCGCTCTTTGGAGTTCTAATAAAGGTGAAAACCTTATGTTTAGCTTGTTTAAGGATTTAAGTAAACATGATGTTGAATACCCTTTTTATATTAGTATGGCTATTTCTTTGGCTATTTTAAAAACTTTAAAAACTTTAAATATTCCTGACTTACGTATAAAATGGCCTAACGACATTTTGTCAGCAAATAAGAAAATTTGTGGAATTTTGATTGAAAATGTCATAAAAAACAGACTCAATTCAACAATTATAGGTGTAGGTGTTAATGTAAATCAGACTAAATTTTGTGACCTTCCAAAGGCTTCATCTTTAAAGAATATTACTGGAATTCATTATAATTTGGATGAAATTTTAGGTAGTATTATTAAAGATACAAAACATTATTCTTCACTTTTACAGCAAGAAAAATACGATGCTGTTAAAAATGAATATGAAGAGAGTTTATTTAGAAAAAATAAACCATCAACATTCAAAAATACTGATGGTTTGTTATTTTCTGGATTTATAAAAGGTGTTACCAAGTATGGTAAACTACAAGTGATTTTAGAAGACGAAATTGTAAAGAAATTTGATCTTAAAGAAATTACATTGCTTTATTAAATAGCTTTAGGAATACTTGTTGCTAGTGTTTCAATGAATTTGCTAATAGGGCCTTTTATCATCATAGCCATCATAGGGTTAAAGTCACCAGTAAATTCTAATTGTACTTCACTTGATGCATCATCAATTTTAACTATATTTCCAATAAGTGAAAAATCTATTTTGCCACCTGCTGCACCTAAAATAATTTTATTTGGCGGGATAACTTCTTTCTTTTTAAGAATGATTTCAGGCATTCCTTTTAAAGCAAATAAAAATTTATCGTCACCTAAAACTTCAAATTTGCTAATATTTTCAGGCATTAATGATTTGAAATTTTTAACATCAGATAGAAAATTAAATACTTCTTCTGGTGATTTACTTACGCTAATTTTTGGGGATTCTAAGTTCATAATATAATTTTGTTTTTTATTGCTATATCAATTAGCGTTCCATTCACTAGGATTGGTATTCCATTCAGATAATGTTTTTAATTCTTTTTCTGAAATATAATTGGTTTCTAAAGCCTCTTCCAATAAGTTTTCATAATTACTTAAAGTATGTAGAAGGATGTTCTCTTTTTTAAAATTTTCATCAGCAACATCAAAACCATAAGTAAAAATAGCAACCATACCTTTTACATTTATACCAGCTTCTTTTAAGGCTTTAACTGCATTTAGGCTACTTTTTCCTGTGCTTATTAAGTCTTCAACAACAACTACATTTTGTCCGCTTTCAATAAATCCTTCAATTTGGTTTTTACGTCCGTGACCTTTAGCATCTGGTCTTACATAAATAAATGGTAAGCCTAAATATTCTGCAACTAACATACCAATACCTATGGCGCCCGTCGCAACACCTGCAATAACATCTGGTTTTCCATATTGTTTTTCAATATGTTTTCCCATAGTTTCACGAATGTAATTTCTAATAGTTGGAAATGATAATATAATGCGGTTATCACAATAAATTGGTGATTTCCATCCAGAAGCCCAAGTAAATGGTTCATTAGGGCTAAGTTTTATGGCATTAACCTGCAATAAAACTTCGGCGGTTTTTTTAGCGGTATTTTTGTTAAAAATCATGTTGGCGAAATTACATATAAATTTAGTTTTATGTTACAGTTAATTATCAATAAAAAAAAAATTTTTTAACAATTTTATAACTAAAAATGATATTTTTACCATGTTGAAAATATTAATTACAGCTAAGTATGTATAGAGTTTTTGTTGGTGATAAACCAATAATTTTAACAACGGTAGTAGAGAAAGAAGATGACTTTAAGAATTATTTACTTAACACAGTAAATATAAGAAAGGCAATTAGAAAGCTTAATACAACATCTTTAAAAGAAGTTAGATTAATACATAAAAATAAAGATAAGCTTTTAAAAAAATTCTTAAAAAAGCTGCCTAATGTAATTGCAGGTGGAGGTAAAGTTTATAATGATAAAGGGGAGGTTTTATTCATTTATAGAAATGATAAATGGGATTTACCAAAAGGTAAGACAGAAGGAAAAGAGACCATTGAAAAAACTGCTATTAGAGAAGTAGAAGAAGAAACTGGTGTGGAAAGTTTAATAATAACCAAACCGTTAGATACTACTTACCATATTTTTAAACGTAATGGGCGTTATAAAATAAAAATAACTTATTGGTTTGAAATGAAAACTAACTATAACGGTAAATTAAATGCTCAAGTAGATGAAGGTATTACTAAAGTAGAGTGGTTAGATAACAACCAAATTAAAGAAGCTCTTGAAAATTCTTATGCAAATATTAAGTTGCTTGTTTAGTTTGAAGCAGGTTTTATGTTAGAATATCTAAAGTTTGATTTTGAAAAAAGATATTTAATTTAAGTTTTAAAACCATTAAGGATAAAAAAGTAGTTGAAATTAATGGCGTTTTTTTTGAAAAGCCTAAATTAATACAAAAGGATACTGAAAATAAAAAACCTTCCAGAAACTAGGAAGGTTTTTTTATAAACATAGGTAAAAATAGTATTAATCTATAACAATACTTTCGATGCCTTTTTCTAAAGCGTTTTCCATAATTCCTGGCATAGCTAAACCTTCGGCACGGAAAACACTTGTGTCATTAACACCGAAGAAACTGAAAAGAGCTTTAAGATATGGCACATTAAAATCGTTTGCTTGATATACTCCTTTTGAAAAAATACTTCCACTTGAAACTGCGAGGTACAATTTTTTGTTATTCAACAAACCTTCAGGTCCTTTTTCGGAATAACTAAATGTATAACCTGCTCTCGAAACATGGTCAATATATGCTTTGAGCGAAGAAGTAATTGAAAAATTATAAATAGGAGAGTCAACTACGATAATATCGGCTTCCTGCAATTCTGAAATTAGTTTCTCTGAATATGTATTAATTTTTTCTTGTTCAGTAGTACGACTTTCTGCAGGTGAAAAAAACGAAGTTACATGAGTTTCTTCTAAATGTGGAATAAGATTTTTTGATAAATCTCGCTCTTTCAAAGTGATTTCAGGGTATTTTTTTTTAATTTCTCCCACAATAGCATTTCCTAATTTTCTACTTACAGATGCGTCGGTTCTTGGGCTTGAAATAATATGCAATACTTTTTTCATATTTTTTTTAAAATTTAAAATTGTTCTGCAAAGTTATTTATATTTGGTTATTAAAAATTAGTAGTAAACAAAAGGTTAGTAGTAACCTTTTTGTTAGTTAACTATAATTATATATTGTTATGGAGAAAGAATCTGTTTATGAAAAGCCCACAGAAGTTTGTGTCAACAAATGTTCAGAAAAATTATTTGCTGTCGAAGATGCGCTTTATGTAATTGGTGGGAAATGGAAACTAAAAATTATTATTGTGTTGCAGGAAGTTGGAAACATTCGGTTTAATGAATTGCAAAGAAATATTGGTGCAATTTCGGCTCGTGTTCTTTCTAATGAACTTAAAGACTTGGAAATGAATGGATTTGTAAAAAGAGTTGTTTATGCAGAACGAAACCCTGTGGTTGTGGAATATGTATCTACAGATTATAGCAAAACATTGAAAAATACCATTATTGCTCTTTCAGATTGGGGTAGGGAACATAAGTTAAATATCAGAAAAGATAAGTTTTAGTTTATTATAGAAAAGTTGTGAAGAATTAATTCACTTACCTTTTGTTACAACATCATAAGATGTTTGAAACTACATGATGATTATTTGAAATCGTTTTAAGTTTAGCTGATAATTTCATAAAGTCAATTGCAAAATTTAGCTTTCTGCGTTAAAGAACACCTTATAATAATGCATTTTCTTTTCATCATCATAACCACGTTCTAGATATTCGGCTGAAGCGTCTGGAGCATCAATATCTAGTTTTATTTGTATGTTGGTGTCTAGTTTAATATCTGTTTTTATTTTTCGTTTTTCTTTATTAACAACAGCTTCGGCTACGTCAAATTGGTTTCTGATAACTAAATTTTGTTCACCTTCAAATTCTTTTTTATAATCTTCGAACTCTCTAATTTGTTTTTCATCTTCAAAAAGTTCTTCTTTAAATTGTTCGATATTTACAATTTCATTTTCTTTAAAAAAATCAATAGTTTTTGCTAGAAATGTATTTTGTTCTTTGGCACCATAACTCGTTTTTAAAATCTCGGTAGAGAAATCTTTACATAACTCAATATATTGTTGGGTATGATTATTAGAATCATCAGCATATTTAATATTTAAAAAGTGATTAATCCAATATTGGGCATCGTAACTATTATTATCTACACTTAAAATAATATTTCCTTCACCATCACTTTGGTTTAAAATTAAACAGCCTTTATCTACTTTTTTTGAGCTTATTCCTTTTTGCACCAATACATCATAACTTTTATCTTCTAAAAAGGTTTGAAAGAAATTTACTTTATTTTCAATTTTAAAAATACCAATAGCATTGGTTGTCATGTCTCTAAATTCGATACCTTCAAACATAACTATTAAAACATCACCTGTTTTTATATTTGCAGAACTAGACTGCTCATATAAATGTGTTACCATGTGTTTTGAGATTTCTACAAAACCATCTTCATCATTAAACATTTGTGTGCTGTAGCTATTTATTTCATTTAATGAAATATTTGCATGGTGGTTAAAACGATAGCTTTGTACTACACTACCAAAAGGCCTTAAAAGAAAAGGTAACATTAAATCGTAACTGGCTTCATCAAAATCGACTAATTTTTCTGAAAAAGCATTTTTTGTATCGTTGAATTTATTACCAACTTTATGAATAATGAACTTTGAAATTGAGGCATTTTTACGTGAAATCATAAATAAATATTTAAG
Source organism: Flaviramulus basaltis (assembly GCF_900114265.1). Taxonomy (GTDB): domain Bacteria; phylum Bacteroidota; class Bacteroidia; order Flavobacteriales; family Flavobacteriaceae; genus Flaviramulus; species Flaviramulus basaltis. Next base: position 5,740 of record NZ_FPKV01000001.1, on the reverse strand, counting down.
ACTGCAATACTATTAAATTAAGTTTGAATATTGATAAAAAAAGAACGCCAAAGCATTACACTTTGACGTTCCGTAAGATTCGAGGACTTGCGCGACTTGGTTGTCGTTATATTTTTTGCTTAACATAACAATAGTTATCCATATTAGGTGTTATCCTAAAATGAAAAAACAGGTATATTAGTTATGTAGAGATTTCTGTGAAAATTTGATTAATAGCTGGTTAAATATAAAGATTAGTTTTTGATAAACAAGTGCCTTAAAATAAAATTACTAACAGAGTTATTAGCAATTAATTAATTTGATAAAGAATTATAGAATTACTTTCACCCTTTGTTACAAACTCTAGCTTTCTGTCGCTATCAATATTATTAATTTCTATTGAAGAATTTCCATAAACCGGAAAATTAGGCAGTAAATTGGATTGACTGTCAAAAAGGAGAATTTTATGTGATTGTAAATCGGTAACACTTACATAAATTTTATCGTTTATATAAAAAAGTTTACATTTTGAATAATCACCATAATCCAGTTCTGTGGTTTTATTTTTTATTAATAATTTGTTTTCACTCAAGGCTACAAGTGTTTTACTGCTTGATTCAATAGTGTGTTTTTCTGAAAGATTTATTTTTCTTGAAGACACATTTCCTTTAGTGTCTATAGAAATTAAATTACCGTCAAGACTGGTAGTCGTAAATGTATTATTATATAAAAAAATGGGTTGATTAGAATAATTATTTTCGTTTTTAGGTGATACTCTTGTTTTTCCCTTTCTATCTAATATATAAAGTTTGTTTTGTGTTTTAAAAGCGATATAATCCTTAGTGCCAATTCTAAAATGTTTAGGTTGGCAAATAATATTGCTATTAGCAGATTTTAAATTAAAACCATTTACAATTTTTGCCTTAACAGTATACATTAAAATATTTTTACCTTGTGTTACTAAAAGGCGGTAATTTTTGTTTTTATCATAATCAAAAACAGATAAAGGCTGCGTGATTTCGTCATTAAATTTTGCAGGAAACGGCGCTACATCTCTACCGCTTCTATCAATAACATAAACTCTATTTGGAGTAGCAAAAGCAAGTTGTAATCTTCCGTTTTTGTAAATGTCAATTTGTTCAATAGTTCCTAAAACAGGACCTTGTAATGCTTTTTTCCAAAGAATTTTTCCTTCATTAGAAATTAAATATAAGTTGTTGTTAACGTCTTGAACAACAATTTCTTTTTGTTTAGTAATATGATTTGTTACAAACTGAGGATTATTTAAAAGATCTTTATCAAGTTTAATATTAAGTTCTTCTGAAACCGAATTTATGGAAGCTTTAGTTTCACTCTTTTTTATAATGGCATGAATATGTGCAAAATTATTATCATAAATAAATTGAATTGCAGATGCATTATAGTTGTTTAGTTTGTAGTTGTTATCATCTTTAAAATTTTTATTTAATATGGATTTTAAAGATGATGAATTTGTTACTTGTATTAGTGATGATGCGTCACTTAAATTGTCTTTTATATTTTTAAATTCATTGTTATTACTTAAAGTGGTTTTGTTTTGATAACTAGCAATAATATTTTGGAGCATTTCTATACTATTGGCAAAAACAAATAGATTATCTAGCACACAATATATGGTTGCATCGTTAAATGAAATTAATGGTGAAAATGTTTTTGAGAATAAATTTGGTTTACTAAAACTGTAAATATCAATTTCTCGGTAAGTGTCTATAACGGTTTGTTCACTTAAAAGAGCATCTTTTGTAGCAATTATATCAATCGAATTTAAAATAATAGCCCGGTTATGATCTTCATATACTACTCCAACTTCAATAATATCATTAAAGAGAGTAGAAGTAGAGGTTATAGAATCTTTTAAATTGAACTTAGCAAGGTTGTTTTCAATAGTTTTAAAATCATCAAAAGTAAAACTCATAAAACCATCACTATTAGATGGTGCTATATTTTGAATTTGATTTTCTTGCGGAATCGTATTTTTAAAAATATTGATTAAGCTTTTTGATGAGTCGTTCGCTTTTGTAACACCATTTATAAGAATGCTGTTTTGAGTGATATCAACATCTGCAGCGATATAATTTGTGAATGTTTTTAATGAAATAGAATCTTCAACAAAAAATGTTTTAGCAAATACCTTATTAGGTTTTAATAAAATAGAAAACGTTTTGTCATTATTAATGGTACTGTATGTTTTTTTTAATTCAATATCGGCATCAGATTTATTAAAAACGGCATCTACAATATCTTTTGAAGATGAGGCGAAAAAAATACTATCTATAACTGTACTATAAAAGGTGTTGTTGTTTATGGTAGATTTTGTAATGGTTTTGTTTTTCTGCTTAAGTGTTTCTTCTATATAATTAGGTAAGGAGTCTTTAATAAATAGGTCTTGACTGTACTTTGTGATTATAGAATATTGAAGACTATCCTTTGAATCGTTTGAAAAACATATTAATACTTCACTTGATGGATTTAAATAAGATAATCCTTCAAGCTTGTTTTCTAAATTTTTATAAGAATTGGCATTAGAAATTTTTTGTAAAAAGTCACTATTATTTAAACTGCTTTTTAAACCTTCAACATTAGTGGATTTTATAATTATAGAGGTGTTTTCTGGAACAAAATCAATAAACTTAGAACGATTTGATTCAATGGTATTACAGCTTATGAAAAGTAGAGTAATGAGGGCAAAATAAAAAAATCTCATGAAGTGAATGAATTATTTACAAATATAAAAACTTATAAGTCTAAGTTAAATTGTTCTGGTAATAATCTAAAGGATTTTCTATGATATTTTGTTATACCATATTTTCTAATAGCCTCTCTGTGTTCTTTAGTTGGGTAACCCTTGTTTTTTTTCCAATTATACATAGGGTATTCTTCGTGAATGACATTCATATAGATATCTCGATACGTTTTTGCTAAAATAGATGCTGCAGCAATACTTAAATATTTACCATCACCTTTTATAATAGTTTCAAAAGGAATATTTTTAAAAGGTTTAAATCTATTGCCATCAACAATTATAAATTGGGGGTTTAATGTTAATTTTTCAATAGATTTATGCATTGCTAAAATGGAAGCATTGAGAATATTGATACTATCTATTTCCTCTTGGAAAACATGTGCAACCCCAAAATTTAAAGCTTGCTCTTCAATAATAGGTTTTAACAGGTCTCTTTTTTTTTCGCTAAGTTGTTTGGAGTCGTTTAATATCGAATTTTTAAATTTCTCAGGAAGAATAACTGCAGCAGCAGTTACAGGACCAGCAAGACAGCCACGACCTGCTTCATCTGTGCCACATTCAATATTATAATTCGAATATTTTTCTAATAACATAGAGCTAAAATATTCATAAACTTATAATTGTTTAACATAGTATAAGTATTTATTTTCTTGTTTAAGAATTAGGGTTTCTTTATTTAAAATATTTACCCGCACTTTACGTTCAAATAATTACTTTTGCCTCGGAAATATGTATTTATGAATAAATTAGTTTTTGTTTTACTTTTTATATTGTTTTGTAATGGGTTAAATGCTCAAAGAAAGCTCGGAGGTTTTGGTGAAAAGAAAGATATAGTAAACACTCAAGACACCATAAGTAGAACATCTAAAAAAGGATCAGGAATAAAAAGTCCAAAGGCCAAAATAGAAGATTATCTAATTATTTCTTTTGAGAACGATACTACATACGTCGACACCAGTTTAACTATTCAAAAAGAATATAAGTTTAACTATTTAAGAAAGGATAATTTTGGATTAATGCCTTTTTCAAATTTAGGGCAAACCTATAATAGTTTAACTTATAATTTAGAAAATACAAGCCTAATCCCTGGGTTTGGAGCACGAGCTAGACATTTCAATTACATGGAAATTGAAGATATAAACTATTATCGCGTTCCAACTCCATTAACAGAACTGTTTTTTAAAACAGCTTTTGAGCAAGGTCAATTAGCCGATTCTTTTTTTACCATAAATACATCACCTCAATTTAATTTCTCAATAGCTTATAAAGGGCTTCGTTCTTTAGGGAAATATCAACACATTTTAACAAGCACTGGTAATTTTAGATTTACTTCAAATTACAGAACAAAAAATGACCGTTATAATTTTAGAGGGCATATAGTTATGCAAGATTTGTTGAATCAAGAAAACGGAGGTATTCAAGATGATGGTATAGAATCTTTTGAAGAAGGAGAAGAAGAGTTTTTAGACCGATCAATATTAGAAGTGAATTTTGAAAATGCCGAAAGTATCTTAAGAGGAAAGAGATTTCATTTAGAACATAATTATAAAATCATCAGAGAAAAAGATTCTCTTTCAAAAAACAAATTAAGCATAGGTCATATTATTTCTTTTGAAGATAAATATTTTCAATATGATCAATCAACAGCCAACACAAGTTTTTTTGGTGATGCTTTTAAAACATCAAAACTAAAAGATCGTGCAACATTAGAAAATTTATACAATCAACTTAAATTAAATTATAGTAATAATATAATAGGAGACCTGCAATTTAATGTAAGTAACAATAATTATAATTATGGTTATGATAAAATTGTAGTTTTAAATGGCAATACCATAAAAAACAGAATAAAAGGCGATATCTTTTCAGCTGGTGGTAAATATCATAAACAGTATAGAGGTTTTGATTTACAAGGGGAATTGGGTATTAATATATCTGGCGACTTTGATGGTAACTTTTTAAAAGCACAAGCATCCTTTAAGTTAAATGAAGATATTGCGGCAACAGCAACATTAAACCATAGTTCTCAAGCGCCAAATTATAATACACTATTATATCAAAGTGATTATATAAATTACAACTGGCAAAATAATTTCACTAACACCGAAACTCAGCAGTTAGCATTTAATGTAAAATATAAAAAATTAGCAAATATTACTTTGGATTATTCAACAATAAACGACTATGTTTATTTCAAAGAAGACGAAACAAGTAATCAAGTAAAACCATTTCAAAACAATAACTCCATAACATATCTAAGAGTTAAATTTGAAAACGAAATAAAAGTTGGCAAGTTTGCTTTAAACAATACTATATTATATCAAAACGTTCAAGACGATAATAATGTATTAAACGTTCCAGAGATCACAACAAGAAACACGTTATATTTTTCTAGTCATTTATTTAAAAAGGCCTTGTATTTGCAAACAGGAGTAACACTTAATTACTTCACAAAGTATTATATGAATGATTACAGTCCGCTGTTAGCAGAATTCTATGTGCAAAACGAAAGAGAGTTTGGAGATTTCCCTCGTCTAGATTTCTTTATAAATGCAAAAATCCGTCAAACTCGAATCTATTTAAAAGCAGAACATTTCAATTCAGCCTTTACAGGGTATAACTATTATTCAGCGCCAAACTACCCATATCGCGATTTCATTGTTCGCTTCGGTGTTGTTTGGAACTTCTTTTTATAAAACAATAATGGCGTTCCCCCATTCAGGGGTTGGGCTTTACATTATATCTTTTTTAAAAAAGTAAAAAAGGATGTCATTACAATTCCTAACGCGGGGTTAGTATAAAGGGATTTGGTTTAATCAGGAGTTTGAGATACTCTAATAAGGTCACCTTATATAATATAGGTATCTAATCAAAACCCTACAATTTTTATTAGTCTATATATATAGACTAATAAAAAACCATTCTCTTAAAGGGGGTTTTAGGGGATATGATCTCAAAAAGGCCAAGATAAATCAGTTT
>NZ_FPKV01000019.1 GCF_900114265.1 Flaviramulus basaltis | reverse complement strand
CTAAACCAATGTCAGTTGCTCGTTTACTAGCTTCTGATTTTCCTTCGGAAAATCCTCGCACGCAAACACGCAACTTTCCATATACATAAACGTTGGCGGTAATAAGAAAAAACCATAGAACAAGTTAAGAACATATGAAAATATTAAAGAAAATAGGAAAGTGGTTTTTGATTTTACTGGGAGCAATTGTTGCGTTTATTTTAGTTGTATTACTAATAATTCGAATCAATAGTTCTGGAAACGAAGAACCTTTTTTAGACGAAAACGGTAATGTTCTTCCGAATAGTATCGCTATGCACGAGGATATGACAATCAATGGAGTACCTCAAAGGATTACCATAAGAGGAAAAGACAAGAATAATCCCGTACTACTAATAGTTCACGGAGGACCAGGCGCACCAATTTTACCTGTAATTTACAAATTGACAAGAACTGATTTGGAAGATATTTTTACGGTTTGTTACTGGGAGCAAAGAGGCTCTGGGCTAGCTTTTAATGATAGCATACCTGATTCATCCATTACCTTATCACATATAGTTGATGATGGTTTGGAACTATCCAATCATTTAAAAAAGACGTTCAAAAAAGACAAAATTTACATTGAAGGTTTATCGTGGGGAACAGCGGTAGCAGCTTATATGGTTCAAAAACAGCCAGAATTATATCACGCCTATATTGGTAGTGGTCTTATGGCGAATCTATCACTTTCAGAAGAATTATCTTATGAATTTGCAATGTCAGAATCCCAAAAACACAATGATACCATTTCAATCAATCAATTAAAACAAATTGGAAGACCACCTTATGTTAAAAACTCAAAAAATTCAGTAACTGAAGCCTTTGAAATAGAACGAAAGATTGTAATGAAGTATGCACCGATAAAATTAGAAACCGATTTTAATTTTATTAAAAGTATGTTTTTAGATAATGGATTAACGTTTAGCGAAAAATTTACTGATATGATAAATAGCCCTGAATCCTACTATCCTGCAGCTAAAATTTTACAACCTACTGCAATCAATATGAATTTAATGCGTGATATTCCTGAATTGAAAGTGCCAGTTTATATATTACAAGGAGACAATGACCATTTTACCGAAACGTCAGTAGCAAAAGCGTATTTTGATTCACTTATTGCGCCATCTAAAAAATGGTTTTTATTTGAAAATGGAACACACGGAGTACAAGTTGAATATCCTGAAAAATATCGTTCAATTTATATCAATGAAATACTTGGAAAATAATTACTACCGCCAACATCGTATAAAAATAATGCGTAGTTTAGTGCTTAATCAAAGGTTAGTGCAGTTTTGCTAGCTTCTGATTTTCCTTCGGAAAATCCTCGCATACAAAACCGCACTATTCTTATACGTAACCGTTGTAAGCAATTTGACAAACCTCATTACTCAACGAAAAACATCGTTCACTCATTCTGATTTTTATAAAAGAAAGAACTGGAATATTTTTGAGAAACTAAATAACTAAAATGAAATTTTCAATCACAATATTGCTTCTTATTTTTTCACTTCTGACTTTCAGTCAAGAAAAAACCACTTTTGAACTTGATGATGAGAAAAGATTGAGTATTGAATTAAAAGGAAAGATTAAGAATATCATTATCGAAAAGGAAAACATAAAAAACGGTAATTCAGAAAATTATATTTATGATTTTAACGAAAATGGAGCAATTCAAAAAATCGTTAAAAACGGATTAGGAGTTGATGTTATTAATAGAACTTTAAGAGACGAAGGGATTCACTACGTTTTTAAAAATGGAAAACTTATTTCTAAACTAAATAAAATGGTAATTGGTTTAGATGGAGAAACTTACAAATATGATGAGAATTGGAATCTAGTTCTTGAAAAGCATTATATGAACAATATTCTTGTCAAAGAAATTCTACAGAAATTTGACAATGAAAATAGAATTACGAACAAAATAGACTATTTGTATGGCGGATTTAGTGATTACAATGAAAAAACTCAAGAAGGAAAAGAAAATTACATATATGAAAAAGAAGAGTATGAATATGACAGTAGCAATAATTTAACCCTTGTAACAACTCACAACTTTAGAAGAAATTTTATAGAAGAAAGAATTTTTAAATTTGACTTAAATGGTAATATAATAGAGGAAGGTCATTGTATGAAATCCAATGGAAAAACTGAATGTACATATAAACCATTATTTGGTTTTGAATATGACAATCAAAATCGTCAAGTTAGGAAGTTTCAACTTGCTCAATTCTCACCTCACAATACAGACCAAATCTTTAAGTACGATAATAATGGCAATAAAATAGAATCGATAGGATATTATATCTACCCAAATAAAGAACCAATAATTGGATATAATTTCAAATACGAATACAACGAGTTTGGAAATAAAACTAAAGATGTAGAAGTCATTGGAAAATATAGGCGTTTGAGATTTGATAAATATAAAACTGAAGTTACGGAATATGATAAATTCCAAAACATAAAACTAGAAGAATATTTAACTGAATCTGGAACAACTTTAAAAGTTGTAGTTAATAATTATGAGTATGATAAGTTAGGCAACTGGATAAAAAAAGAAACGAAAGAAGGAAAAACGCACGAAGATTTAAAAGCAACAGAAATTACGACTAGAGAAATTGAGTACTACGAATAAAAACTGCTTACAACACCGTGTATAATTCATTGCTGGTTATAGCCTACTTACGAAAGTCCTCGCGGACTTTCTATCTGTGATTTATTTGCTAACTTTAGTGCTTAAACACGCAACGAAATCATACACAAACACGTTGGCTGTAATTTAAAAAGACCTTATGCAAACAAGAAATGTATTACCAGAAGATAACCTTTACTATTCTGTATTACTTAGTCTAGACGAAGGAAAATCTTATGGTTCTGGTTTCAGATTGAAATATAAAAACCACAATTACCTTATTACGGCTAGACACGTTTTATTTAAAGAAAATCTTGAAATAAGAGCTAAAAACTTAATAATGACTTGTCAAAATGCAAACAACATTGAAGAACCAATGATGTTGGGAATTGACTTAGAAAAAGCATTCTGTAAATATGATAAAGTTAACGATGTCGCTATTATTAAACTTGGTGAATTTAAAAAGTTATACGATAAGGAAGCACCTCTAAAAACAGATAAAACTAAACATAAAAGACCATCAGTATTAATAGGAGAAAGTTATCTATCCGAAATATCAATGCCTAACAATTTAAGACTCGTTTCTCTTGACAAAGAAGCAACTCGTGGAATTGACCAAATAAGAATTGGCAATGATGTTTTTTTAATGGGCTATCCTACCTCGCTTGGAATGAGAAGAAACGAAGATTTTGATAGCAGTAAACCTTTATTGAGAAAAGGAATTATCGCTGGAGTACATAAGAATAAAAACACTTTCATTATTGATTGTCCAACATATTTTGGAAATAGTGGTGGTCCAATAGTCGAATATGGAGAAGACGATTATTATCGAATAATTGGAATTGTTTCTAAATATATTCCGTTCGTTACAAAATGGCATAGTAGTCGTGAACAAATTACGAATACAGAATTAACAAATTCAGGATATACAGTATGTGTTCCGATTCAAGCAGCATTTGATTTAATCGATAGAGAAACTAAATAAAAAACTACAGCCAACATTGTATAAAAATAATGCTTAGTTTAGAGCTTAATCAAGAGTTTGTGCAATTTTGCTAGCTTCTGATTTTCCTTCGGAAAATCCTCGCACACAAAAACGCACTATTCTTATACGTAACCGTTGTGTTTCATTGCGAAACGCACTCGAAATCAAAAAAACTTAGTTTGATTTTCGAATTTTTTTTTGAATTTTAAGAAAGAAAAAACAGAAAAATAATATTGCGGAATTTCAAATATTACGTTGGATTCTCACTCAAATATGAAATAAAAATCTCGTCGGACTTTTAGCTTGTTTGCGGAATAAAAAATCAAAAAACATCTGACTGACCAAAAACTGTAAGAAAAAAAACAACGAAAACACAACACCGTATATAAAAAATAGCTAGTTTTATCCTAAACCAATGTCAGTTGCTCGTT
>NZ_FPKV01000013.1 GCF_900114265.1 Flaviramulus basaltis | reverse complement strand
TTTTATTATTCCAAAGTAATGGTTTTGGTAACTGTATCTATAGTTAAAAAGTAAGTTCCTGGCGTACCTAAAAATCTAAAATTGTTATCCCCATCGGCTGCATCCTCAAAGTTAGCATCAATGGTGTACCCTTCAGTGATATAATATGGATAATTTTGTCCTGTAGCCCAATCTCCTTCAGTAGTAAAGAATCTAAAGGTATCGTTAGCAAAATTCGCACTTCCAGAATAGACCCCTTCACCGGTACAAAGGAATTTAACAGGTGTAGCCCAATCCCATCCTGCATCTGGCAAACCAGCACCAACGGCCCATAATTGGTCGAATTCGCAAACACCAGTTGCTTGTGGATCGCTTACTGTGATGGTTTTATTTACGGTATCAACTTCAAGATAATAATACCCTGTTGTTCCAATAAAAGCAAAATTATTATCGCCGTCTGCTGCATCAGCAAAATTAGCATCAATCGTGTAGCCTTCTCCAATAAAATAAGGATAGTTTTGTCCAGATCCCCAATCGCCTTCACTAGTAAAAAATCTAAAGTTATTATCGGCTCCACCATTGTTCTGAAGGTTTACATTCCAACCATACACACCATCACCTTGGCAAGATAAGCTTACTGGAGTGTCCCATCCCCAACCTGCATCAGGAAGTCCGGCACCAACAGCCCATAAATAGTCTGAATCACAAACTGGCCCAGTATTATTACCTGTGTTTTCAGGAAGTGTTACTGTTAATGCTTGAGTTGATGTAAGTGTTTCTGTATCAGAATCAGTACCAGCAAAAGCTCTCAGTCTAAAATAAATACTTCCTGTATTTGGATTTTCTGTAGCAGGGTCATTATCCAAACCAGCTTGAGTGGCATATTGTAATAATGTTCCAATAGTAACAGCATATTCATTGTCACTAGTTGTCCCAACAACTTGCATTTCTGCAAAATCTGCAGTCATCGATGATTGTAATTCATAAGTGATGTTTGTTGGCGTTCCAAAATCTGCGGCATCCCACGTAAAACGTTCTCCTATATTATTAGAAGCTGCTGGAATTAAAACATATTCAGATAAGAATGAATTTGAAAACGTAAACTCACCTTGTGGTTGCGCGATGTATTCTAAGCTTGTATCATCTTCGCAAGAGATAAAACTAAGGATACTTATAAGCAATACCGCTAAAATTTTTATTTTTTTCATGGTCTTCATGTTTTATTAGTTAGTAACCTTGGTTTTGCTCAAGATTAGGGTTGGTTAAAATGGTGTTATTGGGTATTGGGAAAATATTTCTGAAAGCACCAGCAGAAACGCCATTAGGTTGGTTGCCTTTATATGGCCATAAATAGTCGCCACTTGTAAATTTGTTAAAACGAATTAAATCGGTACGTCTTTGTCCTTCCCAATATAATTCTCTTGAACGTTCGTCTAAAATAAAGTCTAGAGTTAATTCGCCAGATGAAATGTTTCCAGAAGCATCTCCATAAGCTCTTTCTCTTAGTTCATTAATTACAGAAAGGGCTAAGTTTGCATCGCCGCCGCCGCCGCGTAAAGTTGCTTCAGCATAGTTTAAATAAATTTCGGCTAAACGAATCATAGGAAGATCGGTGTCTGTAAATTCACCACTTGAATCGTTACCTATATTTCCATTAACATCAATGTTTTTGAATTTGGTTACGGCATACCCCTCTTTAAAAGGAGGAATGGCTGCTATTTCCAGGTTTTGGCCATCGGTATAGAACATGCCACGTTTATCAGCTGGAGGTGGTACAATGGTAAGTGAATAAGTGAAATTATTTAAATCAAAATTTATTAAATAGGTTCCTGCGGTAACAGATATATTTGCACCATCAGCTTCTACAACACCGTCAACACCATCATCACCGTAATTATTACCCCAATCTTCATTAAATCTAAATTTCATTTCACCATCAGATAGTTGAGCATATAATTCAAACACATTAGTGGAGGTTTCAAACATTTCCATGTCTGGGCCATCCCAACTGTTTTCGGTAGCATCACCAACCAATCCCCAATCAGATGGTGTACCTCCTAAACTACTGTTTAAAGAGGCAAGATCAATTGCAGGAGATTCAAATTTTTCTACCATCGCTTTAGTGGTTCTGTAACCACCCCAGCCGCCATTAATTCCTAATGTCGAAGGATCCATAGTGCCTCCCGTTGCTCCGTGAATTAAAAATGTTGATCCACCATAGGTTGCGGTTTGTACTCCATCAAAAGCAATAGGGAAAATGAATTCGTTTTGTGCACCATTGGTATCATTATCAGCTAAGAATAATTCATCATAAGCCGTTCCATTTCCGTTTAAATCGGAAGTGTGTAAAGTATATGATGAATTCATGACATTATTAGAAAATGTAACACAGTCATCATATCTTGGAGTACCTGTCCAAACTTCAGCGTTTAGGTATAATTTTGATAATAATGCCATAGCTGCAATTCTATCAACACGACCATATTCATTGGCTTGGCTGTTTGGTAGTAAATCTTGTATTTCTAATAGTTCAGTCTCAACAAAATTGAATAAGTCAGTTCGAGAACTTTGTACGGGTAACTCAGTCGTTATTTCAGTTAATAAAGGCACATTTGCAAACAAATCTATTAAATTGTAATAAGCAAATGCTCTTAAAAAGCGAGCTTCAGCGATAAAGCCTTCTACTTCGGGTTCTGATAAAGAGGAAGCCTGTAAGATAAATGAGTTACAAAAGGATACTTCTTGTGCTAAACGAAGATACATAGCACCAGAAAAATCGTTACTAGCAGACCAATACATACCATGTAAATCTGGTAACCCAGGATCGCCCCAGCCTACGACAGCGTGATCTGTTGTAAGTTCGTTTAAATTAAAAAGCATTCTGGTGTATTGTGAAAACCCTTGATTGATGTCTGCAATATCTGCAGCACCATCATCACCTCCATTTTGTCCCGTTAATGCTAAACTGGCATATAATTTTGCTAATGCACCTTTTGCGGAGGTCGCATCTGTAAATACGTCTTGTTCTGTAAAACTATCTGGATCAATTGGTGATTGATCTAAATCATCATGACATGAAGTTATGCCCAATGAGATAGCTACAATAAAAATGAGTTTATTAATTTTATTTTTCATGTGTCAATTTTTTAAAAATCTAAATTTACTCCTAGTACAAAAGATCGTGGTCTTGGATAAAAACTATTGTCAATACCACCAGTAATTTCAGGATCTAATCCATTATAATCTGTTACAGTTAGTACATTTTGTACAGAACCATAAAGTCTTATGTTTGTATCTTTTATAGCTTTACCTAAAGTATAGCCTAGCGTAATGTTGTCCACTTTAAAGAATGAGGCTTCTTCTATCCAATGGCTACTTAAGAAATTTTCATCCGTTTGGTTTAAGAAACCAGTTTCAAGATAGTCTGAGTGGATATTCCATAAAAAGTTATTGGTGGTTGGAATCACTCCATTTAAATAAGAATTACCAGAAGCGACATTGTTATAAGCATAATTACCAATATTGGCTCGTGTTACTATAGCCAAATCCCAATTTTTATAATTTAAATTGGTGTTTAATCCCATAATAACATCGGCATAAGGATCATGATAAAGGTACTTATCAGCATCGTTTATAACATTATCTCCATTTCTATCTACAAAAGCACCTTCAATAGGTTTTCCGTTGGTATCATATATTTGCTGAAATACATTAAAGCTATATGGTGCTTCACCTTCTGTATGCAATTGAACATTATTTCCAACACCACCACTTATGCCTCCAACTTCTTGATCAAAAGGTAATCGGGTGATTTTATTATCATTAAATGCAATGTTATAATTTATAGACCATTGAAAATCATCCGTTCTTACTGGAACAACATTAATGGCGAACTCAATTCCTTTGTTCTCCATATCTCCAATATTTTTATTGATTCTACTTCCAAAATTTGTAAAAGGATCTACCGAAGCAAATGCTATTAAATCTTTTGTCTTTTTTAAATAGGCATTTGCTGAACCTGAAACTCTTCCATCTAAAAGACTAAAATCTAATCCCACATTAAAAGTGTTTCCTATTTCCCATTTTAAATTTTCGTTTATTGGGTCTGGTCTATAAGTTTGATAATAGGAATTTCCAAATTGATAATTTGCATCTGATTGACTTCCTGTATACCTGGTTAAAAATTGGTAGGGATCAAGACCATTAACATTACCTACTTCTCCATAGCCTACTCTAAGTTTTAATTCATTTAAAAATGAATCTTCAAGGAAATGCTCTTTATGCATATTCCAAGCTACAGCAACTGAAGGGAAATACCCCCATCGATCATTTGGATTTAATAATGAGGAAGCATCAGCTCTTAAAGTAGCGGTTACTAAATATTTACCATCATAATCATAATTAAAACGACCAAAGTAGGATAGTAATACGTTTTTAGATTTATCTATAAACTCATAGTCATTTCCATCTTCTTCATTTTCACTATCATAGCTGTAGTTATTGTATTCAAAAGATTGGTAAGAGTAACCAGCAACTACATTTATGTTGTGTAAATCGTTAATTGTTTTGCCATATGTTAAATAAGCATCAAATAATTTATTTGTTGACTCATTGGTATATTTATAAGTGGAACCATTCCATGTTGGATCAGAAGTTGGAATAAATTCTGAGGTAATTGTTCTTCCATGACTATTGGATTTATCTATACCAACATTAACTGTTGCATTTAAATCAGGGAAAAAGTGCAGTTTGTAATCAACTTTAGCATTGGCATTTAATCTTCTAACCTCGGCAGTGTCTGCTGTTAAATCTAATTGAGCAACAGGGTTAGTCGTTCCTAAACTAGGTCTAATTCCAGTTGCTTGATCAATCCAAGTAGAATAAGGTGCATAAATTGAGCTCGCATCATAAACGGGCTCTGTAGGAGCATAACCATTTGCAGCGCCAATAGCATCTCTATTTGCAAAAAAGTTTTCAGTATAGACCCCTCGGGCATTTAATTCAACTTTTAAATGATCATCTAAAAATTTAGGAGATAAGTTTATAGATCCTGTTGTTCTTTTAAAATTATCTCTTTTTAAATTGCCATCATGATCTGAATGTCCTAAAGATAAACGCATTGGTATGCTAAAAGCACTTCCTAAGGCACTTATAGAATGGTCTTTTCCAAAGGCATCTGTGTAAATTTCATCTTGCCAGTTTGTATTGGCATCTCTTAATAGTGCTAAGGTCGTTGCATCAGCATTTGGATGGCTTGTGACTACATCTCTAAATTGATCTGCATTTAAAACATCAACTCTATCAACAGAAGAATGAAATGTTGTTGACGAATTTACATTAAATTTGAACTCAGAATCTTTACCTTTTTTTGTGGTAATCATTATAACACCATTGGCACCTCTAGATCCATAAATAGAAGTCGCTGAAGCATCTTTTAAAATGACCATGCTTTCAATATCGTTAGGGTTGATAAGGTTTAAAGGGTTACGAGAACCGCCAACACCTCCGTTATCTAAAGGTATGCCATCAACAACAATTAAAGGGTTGCTCGTTAATGATAGAGACCCATTACCTCTAATAAGAATATTTTGACCTTCGCCAGGAGCTCCACTTCCTGAAGTAACCGATACACCGGCCACTTTACCGCTAATAAGTTGTTGCGCAGAAAGTACAGGGCCTTGATTAAAATCTTTGGTAGTCACTAAATCTGCGGTTCCTGTTAAATCTTCTTTTCTTACACTACCATAACCAATAATAACAATCTCATCTAATTGCGCCGTATCTTCCAATAACTGAATATTCAAAGTAGATTGTCCATTATAAGTGATTTCTTTGGCTTGATAACCCACGTAAGTAAAGACAATAATATCTCCATTTTTAACTTCAATTTGGTAGTT
>NZ_FPKV01000029.1 GCF_900114265.1 Flaviramulus basaltis | reverse complement strand
ACAGGAGATTTAAATCAATATCACAAAACTACACTAACATTTGATGCGCTTAGTTTATCTGAAGTTCCTGCAACATATTTAAATTACAGAATGAATGTGACTTTTACAGCACCTTCATCTGCGACTTACACGGTGCCTGCTTATTTTGCAGCCGATGGAAATGCTTCTGAAACTTCAGCTACAAGTGGTAACAAATGGCGCTGCCATTTTAATCCAGATGAAACAGGCATATGGAGTTATTCGGTTTCTTTTAGAACAGGAACTAATATTGCCGTAAGTTTAAATCCTACAGATGGCACACCGACTTCCATAGATGGTGATACTGGTACTTTTGATATTGAAGCAACCAATAAAACAGGTGTTGATTTTAGAGCAAAAGGAAAACTACAATATATTGGGAAAAGTACTGCACAATTTGATAATGGTGATTACTATTTTGAAATGGGTTCTGATAGTCCAGAAACATTTTTAGAATACGCAGACTTTGATGCCACAACTCCTAGACATGATTATAGTGAAATGGCATCGAATTATCTTAGTGGTGACCCTACTTGGAAAGGCGGAAAAGGCACAGGAATTATTGGTGCAGTAAATTACTTAGCTAGTCAAGAGGCTAATATTCAGTACATTATTTTTAATAACATTACAGGTGATGGTGATAGAACTTATCCATTCCCAAACAAAACAGATTATACTACTTATGATGTGTCTAAGCTAGACCAGTGGCAAATAGTTTTTGACCACATGTATAATAAAGGCATAGCCTTAGAAATGGTGTTAGGTGAAACAGAAAACAGCAATTGGTTTGAAGATCAAGAAGGTATAAATAGATCGAATTTTTCAAATAGTAGAAAATTATACTATAGAGAGTTAATTGCTCGATTTGGGTATTTAAATATCGTTTATAATACCGGTGAAGAAGCTAATTGGAATACTAATGGAGACCAATTCACAGCTGCGCAAATAGAAGAAATAGCTGTTTATATTCAAGCATTAAGCCCTTATTCCGATCTAATTTCCGCACACAATGGTTCTGCGAGTAATTTTAGTATTTATCCAGAATTAACAGCTTTATCAGGCACTTCCGCTTTAACAGCCATATCAATTCAAGGTAATTATAATGATTTAAAACTTACACACGACCAAGTTATCAATATTAAAAATTTGGCAATTGCGGATGGTACAGAATGGGTTGTAAGATTCACAGAGCCATATACATCTGTTTTAAATCCTAATATTGAAACATGGACAGAAAAATCGCTATGGCCCAGTATTACAGCTGGTTCTGTGGGCATTCATCATATAGATGGTGCTGGTGGTGATGTAAGTAATGATAATTTAGCACAATATCAGCCTTATCTAGAAAGAATGAAATACGCAAAAAATTTCTTTGAAGATAATAATATCCCTTTTTGGAATATGAGTAATGATGATGCTTCTATTAGTAAAGGGTATTTATTATCGGATAATTTAGAAAATTATATTGCCTTTTTAGCAGATGGTGGAACTGCTACATTAGATTTACCAGGTTCTAATACATATAGTGTTAAGTGGTTTGACCCTAGAAACGGGGGCGATTTAAAAGATGGTTCTGTAACAACTATAAATTCTGATACAAATGTAT
>NZ_FPKV01000032.1 GCF_900114265.1 Flaviramulus basaltis | reverse complement strand
CCTCCATTCAATAACTTAACGCAACAAATCTAAAATTATAGATTTGTTACAATGGAAGTAAAAAAACACAAACGACTTACCTTAAAAGAAAGAGTTCAAATAGAGACTCTTTTAAACGAAAACAACACAAAAGCTTATATAGCTAAAAGACTCGATAGATCAAGATCTACAATCTCTAGAGAAGTCAATAAATGGGTACAAAATAAGTACGATAAATACGAAGCTCATTTAGCACAG
The DNA here is from genome assembly GCF_900114265.1 of Flaviramulus basaltis. Taxonomy (GTDB): domain Bacteria; phylum Bacteroidota; class Bacteroidia; order Flavobacteriales; family Flavobacteriaceae; genus Flaviramulus; species Flaviramulus basaltis. Next base: position 869 of record NZ_FPKV01000032.1, on the reverse strand, counting down.
TGGTGCGCTAAAGACGATTATTTAAACAAAAGAAATCTTGACAAAATAAGCACCTACTCTCTTTTAAGATTCTTTGTCTATAAAGGACTTTTATCCCAATGGACTCCTGAACAAATTTCTGGAAGAATTAAGGAACTCTATCCTAATGATCCTATAATGTCCATTTCTCATGAGGCTATCTATAAACACATTTACACAAGACCGCAAGCTAGTTTAAACAAAAAACTAATCAAACTACTTGTTCGTAAAAAAACAAGACGAAGACCATCTATAAAAAGACGTGGAACTGGAAGCAAAATAATCAATCAAGTCAGTATTGATCTAAGGCCTAAGCACATCGAACTCCGAAAAGAAGTTGGACATTGGGAAGGAGACTTAGTAATTGGAAAAGGTCAAAAATCTGCAATAGGGACAATCGTTGAACGCAAGTCCAGATACACATTAATCATTAAATTGAACAGTAGAAAATCTGATGAAATTGCTAAAATGTTCTCGATGAAATTAAATCAGCTTAACAACTTATTCAAAAAAACAATGACATACGATAACGGAATTGAAATGGCTAAACACGAAAAAATAACACAAAATACTGGTATGAAAATTTTCTTTGCTCATCCATATTCTTCTTGGGAAAGAGGAACTAATGAAAACACAAATGGACTCATTAGAAGATACCTGCCAAAAGGAACAGATTTTAATCTAATTGATGAAAAATTATTGATGCAAATTCAGCTAAAACTTAACAATAGACCTCGCAAAATTATAGGCTTTAAAACACCTCAAGAAATTATGGATTCTGAACTAAAAAATGTAGCTTAGTATCTCACAAAAAAAAGCAACGTTTGTTGCGTTAGAACCTTGAATGCAGC
>NZ_FPKV01000012.1 GCF_900114265.1 Flaviramulus basaltis | reverse complement strand
ACTCTTTCTTTTAAGGTAAGTCGTTTGTGTTTTTTTACTTCCATTGTAACAAATCTATAATTTTAGATTTGTTGCGTTAAGTTATTGAATGGAGGAGTACGTTTCGTAATGAAACACAACGTTTATGTATAAGAATAGTTGCGGGTTTGCGTGCGAGGATTTTCCGAAGGAAAATCAGATGTAGCAAATACGCAACTACCTTTGTTTTAGCACTAAACCGCAATTATTTTTATACGGTGTTAGCAAACGTTTTTATATTTGTTCTTCGATTATTATAATCCTATTCGGTTGATTTTTCATTGCTTTTTTAAATCCACTTGAATTCATTACTTCGTTTTTAAATTTTTGAATTTCAGTACTGTTTTTTGTCATAAATTCCTCTTCGTCCATAAAATCATTCGGCTCATAAATCAAGTCAATTCGATATTCATACAGTTTTCCGTCATTTTGATTAATTCTTTGATTCGCAAAAGTAATTTCAAAGGTTTTTTGGTCCATTTTCCAGTTATCAACTCCATAAGTCACGTATAGAGGAATCGGATTTTCATTTGAGTCAACAGTCAGCGAATCAGATTTTTCGTAAAACTCAATTATTGATTTTAGACCAATTTCTGGATTAAGTTCTGCAAGATTAGTATGAGTTTTAATTATTCGTTCCAATTCCGTTACGTTTCCAATTTCTATTAATTTAGGCATTTTACGATTATTCAAATCGCATCCTGTAAAATTTAGAATTAGAACTACAAATATTATTTTCAGTACGATTTTCATCAAATGTTTGCTAACGGTTATGTATAAGAATAGTTGCGGGTTTGTATGCGAGGATTTTCCGAAGGAAAATCAGAAGCTAACAAAAAAGCACTAACCTTTTGATTTAGGATTAAACTTAAGCATTATTTTTATACATTGTTGGCAGTAGGTTTTATTTTTCATTTATCAAGATGTTTTTTATAAAATCATTTTCCATTTCAATAACTGAATTTTCTTTTTGTCTTATATGAGCTAAAACACTTATCAATGGAGCGTCTTTATAAAAATAGTCGAGATATTTAATCTTTCCATTTCTGCCTGTAATATCAGTTGAATTTAGCGTAACATTAATTCTTTTTCCTAGATTTTTATCGCGAACCAATTTTAAAATTTCAATCCTATAATTTTCCATTTTGGAAATGAATTTAGCTCCATTTTCACTATATTTTTCTCCATTAAAAAAAAAGTCATTTGAATATTCTTTTTTAGATATTTCTCCTTCATAATCGGTAGGTATTTCTATTTTCGGATTGTTAATTAATTGAGAATAAATTCCATCCAAATACATAAGGTATTCTTTAGTTAAAGTATGGTATAATTTTGCCGATTCATTTTCAGTCAGTTTGTCTTTTTTAAGATTTTCAGAAATTTGAGCTTTAAGTATTTCGTTGAATTCAACTAATTGTTCATTCAGTAATCCGTACATGAAATATGGCTCATTTTTATTTTTACAAGAACAAAGAATTAACAATAATAGTACGAATGTTATTTTTTTCATAGATGTCTGTTCAACTTACTGCCAACGGTTATGTATAAGGAAAGTTGCGTGTTTGTGTGCGAGGATTTTCCGAAGGAAAATCAGAAGCTAGCAAACAAGCAACTAACTTTGGTTTAGCTAAAACTAGCAATTTTTTTTATACGGTGTTGCCAACAGTATTTTATTTTTTCCGATTATGAAATTCAGTTAAAATCTTTTGTTTTTCCAATTCAGAAAGTCCAAAATCAGTTATTATTTCAGGTCGAAAAGGAGGAATACGGTCATCTATCATTAAGACGTTTTGAACCAAATATTCGCCAATTTCAAATTCATTTCCTAAACAACCAGATTGATAATAAACAGAATAGATTGTGTCATTAATTGCTTTTGAAATCAGTTCCGTTTTATTCTCAAAATTCTTTTTTCTTAATAATCCTTCGTATGCAATTGCTTTAATATTTCCGTTTGGAAATTCCGTAAGTTTTAGAAGTTCAGGTTCCGTTGCATTTTCCATAATCCATTTTCTACTTTCAATTTCTTCAGGCATTGCTCGTCCATTTCCTCCAATTCCGCTCGAAATGGATTGATATTCATAAACACTAATTGAATCCTTGATTTTGCTTTCAATTCCATTCCAATTAAACGTCCAGCTTTTTTCGTAGTTAGAAGTCAATGCAGCAATAATTCCAATTCCGAGTATTGTCAGTATTGGAAATAAAATCGAGAATCGAACTCGTTTATTGTTATTTCTGCGTTTTCTCATATTGTTGGCAACGTTGTTGTGTATGGTTAGTTGCGTGGTTAAGCAACTAATTTAGTAAACAAATACTTGCCAGAGAAAATTCCGGAGGAATTTTCCAAATAAGCACTTGCCAAAGCAATTAATTATACACGGTGTTAGCACACGTAATTTTTCGTTATGTACAATTCAAACACTTCTTCCATACTCCGATTTTCTTTCTTACGTAATCTATGTAATTCCATTCCAGCTTTTTCAAATATCTCGTCTTTCATTCTGTCATTTTCGATTTGTTTTGGTTTGTCGTGCCAACTACTATCTAATTCAATAAAAAACTTTGGTTTGAATGTTTCTGAATCTACAATACATAAATCTAATGTTGACTGAAAGAAAAAAGTTTTAGTTTGTCTTTTAAGTAGCTCGATAACTTTAGAATTTATAATTGAGCTCAAAGCAATATTCGGCAAAAGTATTTCGCTTTTTAATATTCTTCTCGAAGCCAAATAAAGTTCTTTTTCTTGTGGTGAATTAAAAATTGATTTTGAAAAATCCAATTCTCCAGAAGCTCCAATTTTTACATTCAAGTTTGATGCGAGAATAGTTTTCTCAATTTTTTCTGTTCGTTCAATATTTTTATTCTTTAGAAAATTTTGAGCATCGATATTTTCAGTCAAGACTTTTGCGTACTGTTCAGAAGGATGTTTTTCAAATAAATATTCGGCAAGTTCTAATATACAATTATCGGATAGTTTTAAAATCTCTAAATTTTGGCTTAATTGAAAAATTCTTGCAAGTACAGTCGAAAGATTTTCATCTCCATTATTTTCATAACGTCTTACTTCGTTAATCAAATTCGTTTCGAAAATCGAAAAAATTGGGTCGGTCGCTAATTCTTTACAGTTATTTTCATCAGATAGAAGTTCGTTTAACTTTAACCATTCCTTGGTTTGTAAAAAAATCAGACAATTTTCGGTCATATTTACGGTTGTTTGTTTTTATGTGTGCTAACGTTTATGTGTAAGGAACGTTGCGGTTTTGTGTGCGAGGATTTTCCGAAGGAAAATCAGATGTAACAAAACAGCAACGACCTTTGGTTTAGCCTAAAATAAGCAATGTTTTTTACACGGTGTTAGCCACTGGTTTTATTTTTTTTAATAATTCCGTAAATTATATTAATCGGATAAATTATTTGTCCGAAAACTGCAATCAACGCTATTAAATAAATTGCTAAAGTCAGATAATTATTAAAATCATATTCCATTATCGATTCTCGGAAAAGCTGCGACAAAATCCAGATTAGTAAAATTCCGCCGAAAGTCAGCGTAATGTGAATCAAATTCAGCAATTTGGATAGCTTTCTGTTGGCTTTTAGCATAATCCAATACCCAAGTCCGATTATTCCAAAAAGAATTGAAATCAGGATTGTAAAATCGATTTGACTAATAACAAAATAAGTATCGTGAACATTTATATCCAACATTTCGTTTCTGTATAATATTCCGAAGAGGATTATTATAGGAATCGAAAGTAAAAAAATCAGATGTGGTTTATTGGTTAATCTGCTCATTTTTCAACTTGTGGCTAACGGTCTTGTGTATGGGAAGTGCGATTTTGTGACTGGCTGATTTTCCGCAGGAAAATTGGACAAAGCAAAATAGCACGAGCCTTTGATTAAGCACTAAAGTAAGCATTTTTTATACACGTTGTTGCCAACAGTTTTTATTCTGTTTTTATTAATTCAAATTTGTTTTCGGATTCTAGTTTTTCAATAAATTCAGTCATAATTTTGTCCCATTCCACAATCTTTGATTCTTTATTTATCTCAAAGTTTAAATTTCGTTTAGGATAATTTTCGTGAATTATTTCATATTCCATTCCTTCCCAGCCTCTTTCTTCCCATTTCTTAATTTCCTCTTTTGTGTATTTGCGTTTTGAAGCATATGCTTTTTTTTGGTCAAACTCTTTTAAATCAAAATAATCAAATTGCTTATGTAAATTTTCTTTGTCTGATTTTATTACAAAATGTCTTAAGCAAGAATGAGAAGTCGTTATTCTGCTTGAGTAAGTTTTATTTCCGACAATTGAGTCTGGTTTATATTCAAAATGCTCAATATTCTCAATATTCAATTTCTCCTTGTTCTGTCTATAGAACTCAAAAAATGTTGAATCAGTAATTTTAATTGGTTTGAATTTTTCTAATGATTTATTATTGTATTCAGAGTTTTTAAATTTTTGTATAAATGTTGAATTGTCTTTTTTCCAAAGCAAATATGCAGTTGAGTAAATTCCATAATTTATGCAAGTCAGTTTTGTATATCCAATTTCTTTTATTCCGCTTGTCTTTAAGTCTACAATTTCCAGATTCAGAATAGAGTCAATTTTCAATTTAAATTTTTGTGAAAAAACTTGAATTGATAATAGAAATAATAAAATTGTCGATATATTTCTGATGCTTCTCAAATTGTTGGCAACGGTCTTGTGTATGGTGCGTTGCGTGTTTAAGCAACTAAGTTACTAAAATTGCATGTAGCTGGCTGAAAATCCGCAGGATTTTCTAAACACTGACCAAACTAAGCAATGAATTATACACGTTGTTGTAACACGTTTTTATTCACGAAATACATTATTCCGCTTACAATTATTAATGTTATAATTATATCTAAAATTAAATTATTCAAATTCCAACCGTAATTTGGATTTGGACAATCTATCATAAATTCTTCGTAATATTTGAAAGGGAAACCAATCTCTAAAGATTTGTAACCAACTGTTCTATTTATTGGTGAATTCAAATGATTAAACACAGTCAAAAATGAAGTTGATAAAAAAACTAAAACTGACATTAACAAAGTCAGAAATATATATTTGAGTTTAAACATTATTCGTCTTTGTCTTTTAAGTATTTGAGTAAATTTACCAAGTGTTGTTCAGAATGATTTTTCATTAAAAACTCAAATTGATAAAGTCCATCTTTTTCGCTGTTGTTTTCCAATCTCCATTGAACTTCTATTAAGTCTTTTATTATATCAGTCAAATCATCGATTGAATCTTCAGTAACCAAATCAGCATCTTCGTTAATCTTATGACTTTCCCAAGCAGAATGATACCAACCAAAATCTGGGAAATGTTCAGTTACTATACTTCTAATTCCGTCATAATCTAAACGCAAAGGTTCTTCGTAATCAGTTTCGTCAAATTCCGTTTCTACTTTCAGATATTCAGCGTAAATTCCAACTAATAGTCTTTGAATTTCGAGTGTTTTGTTTTCGGACTCAAGTTTTTCATTTGTCCCAAATTCAACAATTCTATCTATTAATTCCTTTAATTTACTCAATGTTTCTTGGTTTCGTCAAATGTGTTACAACGGGTTGTGTATGGTGCGTTGCTTTGTTATTACGCAACTAAGTTACTAAAATTGCTTGTGACTGGCTTAAAATCCGCAGGATTTTACAAGCACTGATCAAACTAAGCAATGAACTATACATGGTGTTGTAACCAGTGCTTTTTTAATTCCGAACCAATATTTCGGTCAATATTTTTTTAGGGAAGTCATATTCAATTCTGTTTGGTTTTTCAGAGTTTAACTTTCCACTGTTATCTCGATATTCCATAAATAAAATGACTTTTATTGAGTCCGATTTAATTTCCTTAATCTTACACATTGAAATTCGGATTTTATAACCATCAATAAACTTAATTGATTCGATATATTGTTTCGAAAACCAATTATTAAATCCGTTATCAACTCGGTGTTCTTTGAATTCAATATTCTTATTTTCCAGTTGAATATTTATTGTATCGTTCAAATCTTTTTTATCCAAGTTAAATGCTCCAAAAGAACGATTATAGAAATCCAAATGAACTAATTTTCCAATATAAGAATCGTCAATTTCATTTATGTCCACATATTTAATATCAGAACCATCTTGAGCAATCGCATTGATTGTAAAACTCAAAATTATTAGAAGGATTATTTTTTTCATTCGTTCGGTTTCTCGCATTGGTTACAACGTTTATGTATATGGAAAGTTGCGTGTTTGCGTGCGAGGATTTTCCGAAGGAAAATCAGAAGCTAGTAAACGAGCAACTGACATTGGTTTAG
>NZ_FPKV01000015.1 GCF_900114265.1 Flaviramulus basaltis | reverse complement strand
TATTCCGGTAATCTTTTTAGTGTTTTTATTGTAAAATGTGCCCATAATTATATTTTTTTTAATGTTTGGAGTGCGTTCATCAATGAATGGCAACGGTTACGTATAAGAATAGTGCGGTTTTGTATGCGAGGATTTTCCGAAGGAAAATCAGAAGCTAGCAAAACTGCACGAACCCTTGATTAAGCACTAAACTACGCATTATTTTTATACGTTGTTGGCAACAGTATTTTCTATTATTATTTCAGTCAGTTTGTCAATATCTGTTTTTTTAATTTCGCTTAAATCTAATTTAATTTTTTCTCCATTTTTTTTCACAACAGTTAGAATTCCATTCTGAATATCAGTAGACTTAACGTCTCTAAAATTAAATGATTTTCCCAGAAAGGATTTTATTCTTATTGTAATTCCGACTTTATTCCATCCAACATAATATTTTCCAAAAATCATTTTGGCAAAGAAAAGAACCATTAAAATTGAGCCAAGAGCCATCATTCTTTTATTCCACACAATATTTGGTTCAGAGAATAATTCAAATGTTCCAATTAATGAACATAAAATTGATGAAATTATTAAAACTCCATTTTTCCAATTACTAATATGATTAAAATATATTCTTTTCATTTTTTGCGTTTTGTTCAGATATTGTTGCCAACGGTCTTGTATATGGCTCGTAGCGTGTAAATTAGCGATTATTTTCGGATTGAGCACAAGCCAGATTTTTAAATTTTACTATTTATCTTTTTTATTGGAAATCGTCAAATTTAAAAATTTGGCGACTTTGCAAATATGCCTTAACTTCGATTAGGCAACTGCCCAGCTATGAGCTATATACGTTGTTGCCACCAGTACTTTTTCCACTCCTTTTATTCGCCCCAAATTTGGTAAACACTCATTTCCATTCCATTTTCGCTTAAAAGTATAAATCCGTTTTCGGTTGTTGAATCATCAGTTCCAGAGTCAAATATCAATCGGTTTGTTTTAAATCGGTAAAGTTTAGAATCTGAATTTATCCAACGAGGAAGTGGTTGGCTTTTGTAATCCGCATTTTTTGCATTCGGCTCGAAATTTTTAAGCGGAACACGGATAATCGGTTTATTCAGTTCCGACATATTTTTCAATTCATTTTCATTCAGCGATATGCTGTCAATCAGTTTCCAGTCATTTTCTTCCGCAATCTTTTTCAGTTCCGATATTTTAAAACTTGCGTTCGGTTTTGCTTTCCAGTTTATCGCTAAAGCTCCACCCCAAGGTCCTTGGTCATTTTTTTGTTCGGTTATTTGGTCAGATTTGTATCGTAACCAAAATCCTGAATGTGTCAATCGGCTACACGAAATAAAATTTAGTCCAATCAACAAAATCAAAAGTTTTTTCATTTAGCGCAATGTTTTTCTCGTATTGGTGGCAACGTGTTTGTATAAGGAAAGTTGCGTGTTTGTGTGCGAGGATTTTCCGAAGGAAAATCAGAAGCTAGCAAACAGGCAACTAACTTTGGTTTAGCTAAAACTAGCAATTTTTTTTATACGGTGTTGTAGTGCGTTTTTTATTTTTTCAGTTTGAATTGCTTAATTCCGATTTCAAAAACGAGTTCATTATTCAATTCAATTGGTTTTCCGTTTCGGTCATAAAATTCCGCAAAAACTTTGTCTTTATTAATTACTTCCAAAACAACTCCTTTTTGTCCGGATTTCAGTTTGGAATTCAGATTTTCAGTCAATTCAATTTTTTTATATAGTAATTTTTTTTCAAGTGCTTTTTTCGGTTTTATTGGTTTTGCTTTAAATCCGAAAACATTGACACGGATAAATTCAACAGTTTTTTTATACAATCTATAAATTCCAAGTATTATTCCCTCGAAAATAAATTCAACGAATATTCGACCAATAATTTCTCCTAAAAATTCAATTACAATCACAATTATTAATTCAGTTTCTCGGTTTTCTCAAATGCACTACAACGTGATTGTATATGGAAAGTAGCGTGTAAGTACACAAATACTTTTCCGACTAAAATAACGTTATTAGACAAACGATACAAATAAAATTTGGCACGGATTTAGTTATTTTTTATATACGGTGTTGGCGTTTCGTTTTTTAATTTATATATTTAACACGTTAGAAAACTTTATTTTTAACGTATTGTGTGTTATTTAAAAATAAACTACATTTGCACCCATTAAAAATGGAAGAAAAAAAACAAATTACTATACACAATATAAAGAGCAATCAGTATCGTCAAATTCATTCAGATGGTGCTAGTGCTGGAATTACTCCTTCTGGACTTATTAACATCAGTTTTTATAGTCACAGAAATGTCATCCCTAAAGGAACTATTTTTGAATTAGAAAACGACGGTCGTTTAGGAAAGTTAGTCGGAATTACGGATGACTCTAAAAGTGGAATAGTCAGAGAGTACGATTTTGGAGTTCATATGGATGTTAATACTTGTAAAAGTATTAGAGATTTAATGGACGAAAAAATTAAGGAATACGAAAAATTAACTAAATAAAAACATTATGTATAACATCAATAGTACTACAACTTACTCTGAAGACAGAAGAAGTTTATATCTTGCTGTAGGATTTGCTAGTTTGTCTTTAATTAGTTATTCAGAAACTAGTAGTGCAATAATTGACCATATCGAACCAGAAGTGACAATTCAAATTGACCAAACTAGTGAGGAGCAAACTTCTTCAGAGCTTACTCAGCACGCAATGAATTTAGCTCAATCAAGCTTAGCAGAAGACTGGAATGATGAGAGTGATGAACATTGGGAGTCTTTTCTATAAATGAGTTATGAGCAAGGAGATATAGTTTTAGTTCCTTTTCCATTCACAATGGGAACTAGTTCAAAGCCACGTCCAGCGATAGTGGTTTCTAATTCTATTGTCAATAAAACTCAAGACGTTATTCTAGCTCAAATCACTTCTAAACCTAGAAAAGATTTATTTACTTACATTTTAGATACTGAAAAACTAAGTGATTCTTTAAATCTTGCGAGTCAAGTCAGGTGTCATAAAATATTCATCATAGAAAAATCTACAATCTTTAAGAAGATTTCTAAATTAAATGATGAAGGAATTACCGAATTAAAAAGTAAAATATTCAGTTTGTTCTAGGCTTGGTCAAATGAACGCCAACGGTTACGTATAAGAATAGTGCGGTTTTGTATGCGAGGATTTTCCGAAGGAAAATCAGAAGCTAACAAAAGCGTACTAACCTTTGATTAAGCACTAATTTAAGCATTATTTTTATACAATGTTACCACCAGTTTTTATTTCAGTCCACGTATTTATTTTTCTTTCAATATTCAAAATCATTTGCGCAAACTAATCTTTTAGATTTGTCTTTTTTATAAAAATGTAGTCGGTTCGATTTTCAGCACGTGATAAAAATCGGTTAAAATCGTTTCTAATTTTTTCTGATAATTCAATTAAGAATTGTCTGTTTTGTTCCGCTTTCAATTTTTCTTGATTTGTCAAAACAATAAGCATTGATAAATCGACAAAACTAATTGGTGAATAAACAAAATCCCCTATCCATTTTTTTTCTTTAGACTCATAAAGTACGAATCTCCAATTTTCTTTGTCAATTTGAGTTAACTCTATTTTATCTTTATTCACGGTTGTTTTCAAATTGGTGGTAACGTTTGGTGTATGATTAGGTGCGTGGCTAGCACCTAATTTAGTAAACAAACACTAACCCGAAAAAATTCCGCAGGAATTTTCCAAATAAGCACTTGCCAAAGCAATTAATTATACACGGTGTTAGCAAACGTATTTATTTTTTTTTCAATTCTGATACTGGCCCACAATTTACGACTAAATGTTTCGTCAAATCGTCAATGAATTGAATTGCACTTTCTTCAAATGACATTTCGTAAACCTTTTGCGTTTTTTTAGCATAATCAGCAGATATTTTTGACAGTATTTGTACAAACTGTTCCGCACTTATTCTTGTTGTTTTCAATTGTTCAAATTTTTCGCAAGATTTGTTTGAAACTAATTCAATTAAGTCGCGTTTTCGTTTATTCTTTTTTCTCTCCTTCTTACTTAAAGATTTATTTAGATCAATTTCAACTTTAGGTAGTAAATTTTTATCTAAATAATCTGTCTGACTAGAGTTAAGCCTGTTTTGATTAAAATAAAATTCTACAGCTTTACAAGTCTTAAAAGCCAGAATTTTACTCAACTTATTTTTAACTCCAATTGCAACTATGGCTTCGATAGTTTCGTCAAGATTTAGATTATCATCTATGTCAGTAATTACAATAATTGCTTCGCTAAATTCAAAACTTTTTTCCGTATATAGTTTTTGAGAGAAAATAATTTTATAAGAAACTGTACTTTGGGACTTGATTTCCGTATCTATAGTTTTAAGTTCGCTTGCGCAATTTATATCTGCCGTAGTTTGTGCAAAATTAATTGTCGATAGTAATAAAAATAGGATTAATAATAAATTCTTGATGATGTTCATTTATATGTTTGCTAACGGTTGGTATAAGATTAGTGCGCCAACCAAAAAAGAAGGTCGCTAATCATTAATTTCAACAGCGCATTAATTTTATACGGTGTTGTGTTTAGTTTTATTTTATGGCAGTTTTAAAATCATTTAGCGATTATTCCGTTTTCTTATAAAAATAGAGAGTGGTTTATCTCTCGCAAATGGCGTTACGAACCCTCCATTCACTTATTCTCACGGCTCTACTCGACAAACGCAAGTAAGTAAAAGAATATTTATCGGATTTTCCACTCTCTTTTTAAAATTCTACTACACCATATTCACATATTCTTTTTTCAAAATCCGATAAACTTAACTGGTCGGTTTTAACCAACATAAAAGCATTTACTAAACTTTGGGTTGTCATTAAAGTATATTTACCTGCTTTAGAATATTTTATTTGGTCTTTTGTAAACGGTGTTTTTGTTTTGTCTTTAAAATACTTATTGTTTTCGTGATTGACTATAAACATACCTTGAACATTAAACCCTTTGCTTTTTTCTACGTCAACATGCTTGGTCATTTGCCTTGTTTTGTCGTCTTTTGAGTTTACGTTTTTTGTTCCAGTTACTTCTATTAATAGAATTTTATCTTCAAGTATTATCCTTAAGTCCTCTTTCCTTTTAGCCTTACCAACTTTATGTGTTTTTTTAATACCTATTTCTTTAAATAACAGTTTTACATTTTCTTCTAAAACATCATCATTAGAGTTTAACTCAACAACCTTTTTTAAAAACTCATACTTTTTAGATATTGTTTTTAATTTACGAGAAACTTTATTTAAGTCAGTTTTTAATTGATTCCGCTTATTTAATAAATCCGATATTTCAGGAATATCCTTAGTCAGTTTACAGTAGTCTGAATTATCCATTCTCCAAATGCTTTATCTTCTCGTCTTTACTCATCTATGTTTGTTTTTAATTAAACACAACGGTTAATGTATGGAATGTTGCGTGTTTGTGTGCGAGGATTTTCCGCAGGAAAATCAGAAGCTAACAAACAGAGCAACAACCATTGGTTTAGG
>NZ_FPKV01000011.1 GCF_900114265.1 Flaviramulus basaltis | reverse complement strand
CCTAAACCAATGGTTGTTGCTCTGTTTGTTAGCTTCTGATTTTCCTGCGGAAAATCCTCGCACACAAACACGCAACATTCCATACATTAACCGTTAGCTGTAATAAAAACATTGATATGAAAAAGAAGATTCTGATTACTATATTATTTTTCACTGTATTAATGACTTTTGGTCAAGACAAAATAATAGCTAGAAAATTCACAACTTCTCGAGTTGAAAAAATAGACTTTTCAAAAATTTATAATAAAAAAACAGGGGAAAAGATAAAGAAAAAAGATTTTATTAAGATGGTTGAAAATAACCCAAATCTCCAATTAGAAGAAATTATTGGAGTTGATGGAGAAATAGAAAAATATTTAGTGAACTTATCCAAACAGAATAATGGCTTAATAAATAATAGAAAAAATGCTATTCTTAAAGGAGAATTATTTCCAAATTTTATCGCAAAAACGATTAATAAAAGAAAAATTGAATTAAATAAACTGAGAGGAAAAATTGTTATTTTAAGGTTTGAATTAGAAGCAAATAGTTTTAGGTTTAAAAAACAAGAAATTAAACAAATTGACAATTTGATTAATAAAATTAAAAACAAAAGTGAGAAAATCAAGGCTATTATTTTCTTTGCATCAAATGAATCAGATGTAAAACAAGGTTTTGATTTAACAGATTCAAATTTCGAATTAATTCCTAATAGTTTGAATTTTCAAGAGAAATTTTCAATTACAAGATTTCCAACTACAATTGTAATTGATGAAAATGGAAAATTATTTGATTACTATGAATTTATAGATGATATGAATTTAAATAAAATAATTACGAAATAAACTACAGCTAACACCGTGTAAAAAACATTGCTTATTTTAGTTTAATCGTTTGGTCGCTGCTTTGTTTGCTAGCTTCTGATTTTCCTCCGGAAAATCCTCGCACACAAACACGCAACGTTCCTTACACAATCACGTTAGCAAATAGTTGAAAAATAAATATTATGAAACGAAAAACTATTATTACATACATTTTAGGAATTAGCTTAACTACGTTTCTAATTTTAGTTTTTATTCATTTTTCCAATGATCATGTTGAATGTGAAAATAAAATCGAAAATACCATTGGTGCAAACGGTGAAAAAATTTCAACTAAAAAGCATATTTGCAAAGAACAATTCAATTTTTAAGTAATATAAGAGTTGAAGTGTATAAAATTTACTCTTACGAAGACGTACTTTAGCTAGTTTGTGTAGACCGAATTCTCAATCAAACGCAACTCTTACGTAAACCGATTTGAAAAACAGTGTGGAAATAAAAGAAGAAAGATTGTGGAGTAGATCGGAAAAAAGAAAAACCATTTGCTAACAATAGCTATAAGTAATGCGGGCTTTGTGTTTAATTCAATGGTTTGTGTATATTTATAAGGTCGCCAAATCAGTTTGATTTGGCATTTAAAACATTAAAAAATAAAACGCAAACAAAAGGCTTTGGCTACGTGCGTAGACGGAAACAAAAAGGTTTCCTTGCCTCCGCACTACTCATAGCTTCAACGTTGGCAAACATATGACTGAACAATGAAATTCATCAATCTAATTATAATTTTACTTCTGACTTTTAGTTGTTCAAACGAAAAAGAAACCGCGGAATTTGAAAAGGTTTTGGGAAAAGAAAACAGTGAAACTCTGACTTATCTTGTAAACGATTTCGAGTCTGATTTTCTCAAAAGACAATATCCGAATTTAGAAACTAAAAAAGCATACAAACAATTCCTGACCGAATTATCAAAAGGACAAACTGAATACTGGAAAAAAATCTCGGAAAGTAGTAGAGAATATCTTGAAAAAAGTAATTTGAGATTAGAAATTTACAGCGTACCAGATTCAATTTGGATTGAACGTGACCCAGAAAAACTGACTTTAGGCAATAGCAGTATTCCGATGTTAAAAATCAAAAGGAAATATTTAATGCCAGATGGAACATTTGAGTACAGTACATCGGAATCATCCTTTCGGTACAAAGAACCAATCGATGAGGATTCAATAATTGAATCTCATAAAAACTGGATTGATATAAATTATGTTGGTAGTTATTCGAGAGCATTAAATTCAATATCAGACAAATCGGATTTTCTAATTGATTATCTCGATATACGAGAAACAGCAGGAACAATTGACCCAAGAATTATTGCTGACCGAATGCTTAAATCAAAAGTTAATTTAAACGACTATTTCATAAAAAGAATAATAATTACCGAAATAGTCTATTGAAAATAAAAATACGTTTGCCAACAACGTATAAAAATAATTGCTATTTTGTGCTTAAATAATGGTAGTTGCGTATTTGCTACTTCTGAATTTCCTTCGGAAATTCCTCGCACGCAAACACGCAACTATTCTTATACAAAACCGTTGTAACCAATTAAAACTAAACATATGAAAAAAAGCTTTAAAATAAATGCTGCTCTAGTATTTTTAATAGTATTACAGCTATTTACAAGCATTTCCTTTGGTCAAGAAAAACGTTTTTCTGAAGAATATATTAAGAAAAACATCAAAGATAGAGGTTTTGTCAACCATAAGTATTTAACTTCTAATGAGAAAACCGATTTCTTTTATGCTGAAGAACCTAGGGGGCCTAGAGTTTTAGCAATAAATAACATTTCTAAAGACACTCCTGTTTTAAACTTAACAAAAACTTCCAAAACAGACTATATTGGTATTGTCGAAGAAGTAGGAGTATTTGTAAATTATGACGAAGAAAATGTTTTATACAAAAGCCTTGCAAAAAAAATTGCTGAAATAAAACCAATCTATCATTCTGAAACAAAACTTATCATTATCTATGAATATGTTAAGGATTTTGCTTTTGGTTCTCATCCAGAAGATTTCTGGAAGTGTGACATACCAATCTGTAGCATCTATGTTACAAGAGAGACTTTAGATGAATCTTCAGAATGGAATCTCGTCAGTGAAGTTCGATTTATTTATAATCCTATTCATTATGATGCTGCAATATCTGTAAATCATGCCTTGGAAAAAGGAAGGAAAGTTTATAGTTCTCAAATTGCTAAAGACATAAAATCAGCAAATACTGTTTCGGCTAAACCTCAACAAATTATGAAAGGTTTTATTTATCATGATGATGATTTTTGGAAAAAATCTTGGATTTGGATTTATCCCGATAAAGGAATTTTCAGCAGTACTTCCAATGAAATTGCAATGGAAACCAGAACCACCATTTTAAAACATATTTTTCAAGGTGATTTCAATAAAATAAAAAAGAAAAATTTTATTGAAGAATATGTTCTTGCCTTCCTGTTTACATATTCTAAACATTGCAAAAACTATTTGGTAGATTATAGGACTTATAAACTTACCAATACCGTTACAAAAGAAAACGGAGCTGGAATTAAGCATGTTTCAAGAGTTGAAGATTGGGGTTCCATAAATGTTCCTGTTCGGTTTTCTGATTATTTCAGTAAGCAATATACCGATTATCAATATGGGGATTTATTACTAAATGATATGGAATCGTTAATAACTAAATTAGGATGTAACTGCAAAGAAGTAAATCAATTACAAGAAAACCTCTATCAATTATCTCAAAATAAATCTTCCATTCAACAATTAAACAAACCACCTAAAGGTGAAGAATGTTATTTTGATTAATATATTAAAGTCTATAAGATGAACTACAATTTCAAATTAATAACCCTTACGTTATTTCTCCTGTTTTCAATACAGAATGTCAGAGCACAAAAATGTGATGTTTTAGAGAGATGGACAAGAGTTGTATCCGAAGAATTTCCAAATATTGATTATAACAAAACTAATTCTAAGTTTAGACAAAGAATTATATTTAACCTCTTCTCTGATGAGTATTTTATTCCGTATTTTAAAAAACCTTATGATATGGTGGGAGACATAATGTCCCAAACTATGTGGAAAAGATTTAATAAATGCGACAATGAAACTACGATAACATGGCAAGCCGAATCATCATTTCTCAACAGTACCTTTTTTAACTATTATAAATTAAAAAAAACTGTAATTGAAGGAAGAAAACTTATAGAAGAATTTACTGTTATGAAGAAAGAAATTTTAAACGGGGATATTTCTAAAATTGATGTAGATAATTATTTAAATCAAATCAACAAAAAATTCAACATTCTTTTTCCTTCTAAAATAGAACCCCTTATCAAAATATTAGAAACTGAAATTGAAAAAAGAAAAGTCAACTCAATAAACCAAAACTATGATAATCTTCTAAATGAACTTAACGATGTTTTCAAGCTAGCAGAATTAGAAAATTTCAAAAGCAAAAACGCTTCGTTGGTATCTAAATTAAACTCAACCCAAAAAAACAATTTACACCAATTAATATGGGATAGACAAAGCCTTCTTGCAAACCGAGAAATTGAACCAATCTATCAAAGTCAAAAAAATAAAAAATATTCAGAATATTCCGATTTAAAGATAATAGATGCAGAATCTTCAAAGTTTTTCAAAACCTACATTGATTACGGTCTCGGTATTGAATTTTTTGAAAAAACAATTACGTTGTTTAAAAAACAACATTTAGAGCTTTTAATATTAAATGAAAATGAAATACTAAAACGTATAAATAAGTCGAGGACTAAAGAGCAATTTGAATATATAAAGTCCGAATATCTCGAATTTGAGCACAAAGCCAAATACATTTATTACGACCATTTTGACGACACTCTAGATAAAAGAAGATGTTTAGAGTTTGAAGAAAGACTTTTAAAAGAAATTAGTAAAAGAAAAAAGGAGTTAGGGATAAGAGAATAGACATACAACACCTTATAATAATTATGATTCATTTACAAAATAAAGACAGTTGCGTTTTTCCTATATCTGATGTTCCTTCTGAAAATTATCGTGCATAAACACGTAACTAATCTTACACAAAAAACACTGTAACCAATTTTAAATCCGAAAATATGAAAAGAAATTTTTTAACATTGACATTTGTTTTTTATACTGCACTAACATGGTCTCAACAGACATATAAATTATCCATATCTGGTTCTGAAAAAATAAGCGAATCCTATAACGAGGCAATAGATGTAATATATGAAAGATATATACATTCCAAATATAAAAATGACAAATCAACAGCCGAAGAAAAAATTAATTCTTATTATTCTAAAATATTACACAATCATATTAATCTAAAAGAGTTTTCAAAAGGTAAAAGTTGCAAAATAAATATTCAAATAACCAATGACTCAAAAAATAAAATAAGATTGCTTAAAGCCCCTAATCCACTTAGCACATATTTTTATTATAAAATACCAGAACAATCGCTAAATAGTGGGGAATCAGCAATAGCTGAAATTATACTTCAAGGAAGTAAGCTTGCTTATGATTCTGAAAAAAAAGGATATACAGGTATTCCATTGGAAATTAGAATATTAAATCATAATAATGACCCAATTATATATTTGCAGTACCTTAGAATCAATACAAAGTAAGCGACCAACTAATAAAAAACTGGTTACAACATTGGCTATAATTCATTGTGGCAGGGTTACCTAAACGGAAATCCTTACTTTTAAGCTAAGGCAAGATTTCGGGCGGACAGTTTCCTGCCAGAAATGTCCACAACGAAATCATAGCCGAGACCGTTAGCAAACATAATCTCGCCGGCAAATCTAAACGCACGAAAACTCAAAAAAAGTATCTTAAAACCTTATTGTAAAACGGCATTATAAAACGCAATTTCTGACCAAAGCAAAACGCAACTGTTGCTTACGACTGACCTTCAGCACGTAAAATTTCTGACTGATAAATTGAAAAATAAACCACTCAAACGCTTATCGGATTTTTATTTCGGCAAATCATAGCGTAAAAAAAATGTACGTTTGCTAACATTATGTATAAAAAATTGCTAGTTTTAGCCTAAACCAATGGTTGTTGCTCTGTTTGTTAGCTTCTGATTTTCCTGCGGAAAATCCTCGCACACAAACCTCGCAACTTTCCATACATTTACCGTTCTACACAATTTGAAATAAATTAATCGAAAAAAAGATCAAACTAAAACTTAAATAAAATGAAAACCAAAACAAACTTATTACTAGTACTCACTTTTGTATGTATCACAACCGCATTTGGCCAAAAAGAAACCAGTCAAACCAATGGCACTATTCACAATACTCACAAAAACATCGATACCGAATATAAAGTGATAAAAGCGATGGAGCAAAATGACTTCGATACCGCTTTTGGTTATTATAGAGATGACGCCACATTTGCAAGCGTAAATGATGAGCCCGGGACTATTTTCACAAAAGAACAAGCAGAGAAATATAGAAAATTATTTCATCAGCGTTTTAAGATTGTAAGTATGGAAATGAAGCGTCCTTCTCTTTATTTGGAATTTGATAAGGGCAATGGCGAAGTGTTTTCTTGGTGGGTATTTCATTTAATCCGTCAATCCGACCAAAAAGAAATATTAATGCCGATACATTTCATCAACAGTTTTGATGAAAACGGAAAAATAATAAATGAATTCGCATATTACAGTGACGCATTGGCTTATGGAGAATAATCAATGAAAAGACGACGAGTTCGAAAGCAAATAGTATAATTTCGAAATTGACAATAAAACTGAATAGAGAAAAACTGTGTAGAACACCGTATATAATTTATTGCTAGTTCTAGCCTACTTACGAAAATCCTCGCGGATTTTCTATTCGGTTTTTATTTGCTAAATTACGTGCTTAACCACGCAACAAACCATATACAAACACGTTGCCATTCATTGATGAACGCACTCCAAACATTAAAAAAAATATAATTATGGGCACATTTTACAATAAAAACACTAAAAAGATTACCGGAATA